>NZ_JBQGAW010000004.1:0-238467 GCF_056543025.1 Ruegeria sp. A4
GGTTCGTCAATAAAGATCGCTCATGTCTCCGCTCCGTTCTGGGAGCCGTGAGTCACGCAGCGCAGCTAAAATCAATGCATCCTGAGCCTAGGAGTTAACTTAGAACTTGTATGGAAGTCTGTCGCCCAGCAAAAAACAGTAAACGGATAGAATATTTGGCTGAACCCGATCAGGTAACTCATAGTCAGTTTGAACTGACGAGTTATTTCCCGGTATCAATCCGTCGATGTCTACAGGCCATTCGAAACTAGCCACCACTTTGGCGGGTATGTTGGCGGGTAGCTGGTAAAAACCGCCATTTTTTCCAATGAATTCAAAGGAAAGTGGCGGACCGAGGAGGATTCGAACCCCCGACCCCTTGATTCGTAGTCAAGTACTCTATCCAGCTGAGCTATCGGTCCGCGTTGGTGAGGCGGTGTTTAGACCTGCTGCCCGAGACGTGCAAGCCGATTCTTCAAAAAAAAATCAAAAAGTCATGTCCCCGCGCGGAAGGCGGATTTCAAAGACTGTTCCCTCGGGGCCGGTCTCTTTCAAAACCAGATCCCCGCCATGGCCGCGCACCAGCTCCTGCGAGATTGCCAGCCCAAGACCCGAGCCACCCTTTCGGACCCCGCCCTGGAAAGGCGTGAACAGGTTTTCGCGCGCCTTGGGGGGAAGACCCGGCCCCGTGTCGCGGATTTCGATGCACCAAGCGTCGTCGTATTCACAGCCCGCAATGGTAACCCGGCCAGGTTTTCCAGAGGCAACCAGAGCCTGTCTTGCGTTGCGCACGAGGTTCATGATGACGCGGTACAATTGTTCGGGGTCGGCACGGGCCACAAGCGCGTCCGGCACTTCGTTCACGATCTCGACGCAGGCATCGGCGACGGCGAGTTGTTCGCTGGCCGCGACATCTGCCGCGATTGCGCGGATCGGAACCATAGTCAGGGTGGGCGCGGGCTCTTCCGCGCGGCCAAAGGCCAATGTGCTTTCACAAAGAGACACGGCCCGGGTGATGGAATTCACCAGTTTCGGCGCCATCCGCCGCACCAGCGGATCATCACTGGCCTCGATCCGATCGGTAAACAGCTGCGCCGACGTCAGGATATTGCGCAAGTCATGGCTGACTTTGGCGACGGCCCCCCCAAGCTGCGCCAGCCTTTCCCGCTGTTTGAGCGCCTGGGTCAGGTCCGTTTGCAGCATCTTCAGTGCCTCCTCGGCCTCGCGCAGCTCCGTCACCTTCGAATTCGGCGATATTATGCCACGCGCATCCTCTGGCGCACTGGCATAGCGCTGCATGTAGCCGACGACGCTTTTGATGGGCCGCACAAGTACGACGCGTACGGCGAGAAACAGAAAAAACGCCGTGATGATGGAGATCACAAAGGACAGACCGAGAATACGCAATCCGTAGTCAATCATCGCCGTTCGCAACGGCATGCTGTCCATGGTGACTTCGATCAGAAGGCCTGCCCCCTTGACCGGTTCTCCGATGACCCGGATGACTTCGTTTTCGGGCTTGAGAAAGCGGCTGATTGCATCCCGGATCAGAACCCAGGGGCTTGCATCCCGCAAATCGAACGTGTCGGCGATTGGATCGGGAATCGGCGACGACAGCATCAGTTGCCGAACCTCATCCCGTCGCAATACGACATTGTAGACGCCTGCGTTTGCCAGCAGTTCCGCCTCAAGATCTTCCGCCAGCATATCGTCCGCCAGCAAAGCCAGCGAGGCGATCTGCGCGCGTTCGAGCCTGTTCAGCAGAAAGTCCTCGCGGAACCGGGCGATCGACGGGACAAAGATCAGAACCTCGGCCAACATGACGAAGACCGTCGTCAGGATCAGAAATCGGCCCGATAGCGAGTTCAATTTGCGCCCCTCCTCAGGTCAGGGAATCCAGCGCTGGACGAACCTGACCACTCGTTTAACTGTCTGATTCTCAAACAGCCTTGGCGAGAAATAAGCACCCGCCACACGTTTGTTAAGCTCTCCGATCGTCGGATAGGGTGAAACCATGGCAGCGATCTGCCCCATCTTCAGGTTATTGGCCAAAGCCAACGACCACAAGTTGATCAACTCACCCGCCTGATGCCCGACGATTGTGGCGCCGACAGGTCGGCCTTTCACGACCATGACCTTGACGAAGCCTTTGGTTTTGCGCTCGGCAATCGCCCGGTCATTGTGGTGATAGTCAAAGCGGGCGATTTCCAGCTTTTCTCCATGCGCCTCGCGGGCCTGAGCTTCGGTCAGTCCGACCTGCGCCAGCTCCGGGTCCGTATAGGTGGCCCACGGGATATGTGCCGTTTTCGCCCGGGACGGCAGACCGAACAGGGCCGAGCGAATGATGACACCTGCATGATACCCTGCAACATGGGTGAATTGCAGGCCACCGGCCACATCTCCGATCGCATAGACGCGGCGATTGGTCGTGCGCAGCGCGTCATCCGTCCTGAGGCCGGTTCTCGTGCGTTCAATTCCTGCTGCCTCCAGGTTCAGACGCTCGATATTGGCTTTGCGACCGGCAGCGATCAAAAGATGAGTGCCCCGGTGAATTTCATCGTTTTCGGCAACGACCTCCACAGCGCCCTCTGTTCCGCGAACCTGCGCGATCATGGCGTTTTCCCGGATGTCCACGCCTTCACTGCGCAGGGTATCCAGCACCACGGAGGCAGCCTCGGGATCATCTTTGCCCAAGGCTTTGAGCCCTTCGACGACCGTCACCCTGCTGCCGAGGCGTATATGGGCCTGCGCCATCTCCATCCCGATCGGGCCGCCCCCGATGATCAGCAGGTGATCTGGCCGCTCTCTCAAGTCAAAGATGGTTTCGTTCGTGTAATAGGGCACTGTGTCCAACCCCGGAATCGGCGGCACCAGCGGTGATGAACCGGTCGCGATGACGATGCGACGCGCAGAGATGACATGATCCCCGGCCTGCACCTTTTCAGGGGATATGAACGTGCCATATTCGCGGATGACCTTCACGCCGAAGCCTTCGAACCGCTGCTGACTGTCCATCGGTTCGATCTGCGCGATCACATCATGAACATGATCCTTTACTGCGGCGTAGTCGATCTGAGGGATTGTATCAGCGACGCCAAAACGAACGGAATGCGCCTGAGCGTGGGCCGCTTTGCCACTTGCAATCAGCGCCTTCGACGGGACACAGCCGAAATTCAGGCAATCCCCACCCATCTTGTGCCCTTCCAGCAGGACAACATCCGCGCCCATCTGGCTGGCACCCGCGGCGACGGACAATCCTCCGGACCCGGCGCCAATGACCAGGAGATCGGTTTTCAACTCTTTCATGGTTCAGGTGCCTCTTTTCGCGCGCAGTGCTTTGAAAACGATGGGCAAGGCGGCCAATATACACAACCCGATAATCGGCCCGATCACGAACGGTTCCCACAGCAACGAAACATCAGGCGTTTCCCCACGGTCGAATACACCACCCAAGCCGACCCCGATCCACGTGTACACGATACCTCCGGGAATGATGCCCAGCGCGGTCGTCAAAAGAAAATTGCGGAACTTCACACCGACCAAAGCCGGCACCAGATTGGCAACAAAGAACGGCACGACCGGCACCAGTCGCAGCAGAAACAACACCGAGATTTCGTTTTCCCGCAGACCGTCCTTCAGTTTCCTGACCGTGCCTTCTGATGATTCCAGGCGCGACGTCAGGGCTTCGCCCAAGCCCCAGCGCGCCGCCAGAAAGATCGCCGACGCACCGATGGTGGCGGACACGACATTGAAAACGGTTCCCGCAAAAAGACCGAAAAGAAAACCGCCCGTCATCGAAGCCACCGCGGCACCGGGCAGTGAAAAGGCCACTATGACGATATAAATGGCGACAAAAGCGGCTGCCATGATCCAATAGTGACCGTCCCGCCACGCCAGAAGCGCCTCGCGATTGTCCCGCAAGGTCTCGAAAGTCAGGTAATCCCCAAGCGTGAAAAAGCCGACAACGGCAACGCTCAGGATTACAAGCAGCGGAATGTGGCGCGCGACACCGTTGCGCGGCGCCTGGCTTGTGTCGGACATCAGATTTTCCGGTTCTTTGTGCTTCATCTTGTGCCCAAGATGCGCTGACTGACGGGCCTGCAACAGGGGGATCACGGGGCCTTGATCTGTGTGGCACCGAATGTGAGGGATTCCGGCGATAAACGGGTATTTTGAAACCTTTTGCCGTTGCCGGTTACAGAATTGTTGCAAAAGCTGCGAAAACCTGGCCGTTGGGGTTTGACTTACCCCCCGCTTGGCAGTAGAGGACGGGCTTCGAACACCACGGGCAGGCGAATCCGCGCCGCACCCGACCGCATAGATTGGAGACGGAGCGATGAAACGCACCTATCAGCCTTCGAACCTGGTTCGCAAACGCCGCCACGGTTTCCGCGCGCGCATGGCCACAAAGGCCGGCCGCAAGATCCTGAATGCACGTCGCGCACGCGGCCGCAAATCGCTGAGCGCGTAAACCGCTCACCGATCAGGTTATGAACATGACGCCGCCGGAGGCCCCTGAGGTTGGTAGGAACCACCCCGGGAACAAGCCCCCGGCGGCGTCCGTTTGTGCATCTGCACCCCTGACCGTTCTCAAGAAACGGTCCGACTTTCTGAAAGCGGCCCGTGCCCGCCGACAAGGCACGTCTTCGATGATGGTTCAGGCCCGCAAGCGTGACCCCGGCGAGGGCAACGGGATTCGCGTGGGGTTCACCTGCTCGAAAAAAGTGGGCAATGCCGTGGCCCGCAACCGCGCCAAGCGCCGTCTGCGCGAAGCCGCACGGGCCGTATTGCCCGAAGCCGGCCGCGACGGGTGGGATTACGTTCTGATCGGCCGCGCCGAAGTTACCGCCAACCGCCCCTATGACGCACTTCTGGACGACCTGCGCTATGCGCTCCGCAAGGTGCATGCGGCTGAAAAATGACCTTCCTGTCCCATATCGTTGCCCTGCCTGTTCGGGCGTATCGGCTGATCTTCAGCCCATGGGTCGGTTTCAACTGTCGCTACCAACCCACCTGTTCCGCCTATGCGCTTGAGGCGCTGGAGAAACACGGGGCGGTCAAAGGATCCTACCTGGCCGCTCATCGGATCTGCCGTTGCCACCCTTGGGGCGGCGACGGGTATGATCCGGTACCTGACGACAAGCATAACGACCCTTCGTCCTGACCCCCCGTCAGACTTGACCGGCAAGTGTCGCGCCTGAACAGTTGGACCTGCACAACCCGAGGTCGCGATGAAATCTCCTGCGCGCGACACCCTGCCAACCCACGATGTCCTGAACCAACCGCCCGTGCGCGGCGACGCCGATCTTTGGCTGTCCGATCCGGTCCTGCAAGACGCAGCAAAGACAGCGGGCGCGCGCGCTGTGGAACTGGCGGCATATGGCAACACACTCGGAACCGAAGAAACGCGGGAAATGGGTCGGGAAGCCAACCGGCATCCGCCAGAGCTGCGGCTGTTCGATCCCGGCGGCAGACGCCTGGACGAGGTGCGGTTTCACCCGGCCTATCATCAGATGATGCAGATCAGCCAATCGGCGGGCTATGCCGCGCTGGCCTGGGATGAACAGCCCGGCGGGCATGCGACCCATGCGGCGATGGTCTATTTGGCCGGGCAGGTCGAACCCGGGCATTGCTGCCCGATGACCATGACCCATGCAGCAATCCCTGCACTGGCCGCCAATGAACACATTGCCACTCTCTGGCAGCCAAAACTCATGGCCCGCCACTATGATCCTTCGAAGGAACCGATCGGTCAAAAGACCAGCGCGACGCTGGGGATGGCGATGACCGAGAAACAGGGCGGTTCGGATATACGCGCCAATACGACCATTGCGACCCGCGACGGGGATCACTGGCGCTTGCGCGGGCACAAATGGTTCTGTTCCGCGCCAATGTCGGATGGGTTCCTGACACTGGCACAGGCGCCCGGCGGGTTGACCTGTTTTCTGGTGCCCCGCTGGCTCGAGGGCGAGCGCAATGCGATCCACCTGATGCGTCTGAAGGACAAGCTGGGCAACAAATCCAACGCATCCTCGGAAATCGAGTATCATGACGCGCTGGCCTATCAGTTGGGCGAAGAAGGCGCGGGCATACGCACCATACTGGAAATGGTGCACCACACGCGGCTTGATACAGCCATGGCACCGGCCGGGCTGATGCGTGCCGCGCTCAGCGCAGCGCATCATTGGGTGGAACACCGCAGCGCATTTCAGCGCCGATTGATTGATCAACCGCTGATGCAAGCGGTCCTGTCCGACCTTGTTCTGGACTGGGAAGGCGCAGTGACTCTGGGAATGCGTGTGGCGCAGGCATTTGACGGCCAGACACCCGAAGACAAGGCCTTTGCCCGGATCGGCGTCGCATTGGCCAAGTTCCTGAACAACAAGCGCTGCCCGGTCGTCGTCGTCGAAGCGATGGAAGTGCTGGGCGGCATGGGGTACGTCGAAGACACGCCCTTGCCCCTGATCTACCGTGAAGCGCCCCTGAACAGCATCTGGGAGGGGTCAGGCAATGTGATCTGCCTCGATATCCTGCGCACCCTGACGCGTGAGCCGCAGGCCGCCGAGGTTCTGGGGGCCGAATTGGATGCGGTGAGAGGCACGGACAGAAGATATGACGCAGCTCTGACCGCGCATCGCAGCCGCTGGCCCGGTCCGCCGCCCGAGGCCGAAGCGCGCTGGTACGCTGAACGTACGGCTCTGCTGCTGACAGCCTCGCAATTGCTGCGCCATGCGCCCGGCGCTGTGGCTGACGGCTTTGTTGCCACACGTCTTTCAGGCGATAGCGGCCGCATTCCCGGAGCAGTAGCCGGGTTGGATACCGGCGCCTTGCTGGCGCGGCTTGGCTGACCCGCCACTTGCCCGGTTGCGCCATCTGCTGTAGGGGCAGCGCATGTTTGATGATGCAGACGATATCCACCCGCTCTTTGCCGGCGCGCCCTCGACCACCGAGTTCAAGAAACTGCGCAAACGCATCGTGCGCCAGACCCGCGAAGCGATCGAGCAATACGGGATGGTGGACCCCTCCGCCCATGACAAGGACGGCAAACCGCCGCGTTGGCTTGTCTGCCTGTCGGGCGGCAAGGACAGTTATACGCTGCTGGCCGTCCTCTACGAACTCAAATGGCGCGGATTGCTGCCCGTCGATCTTCTGGCTTGCAATCTGGATCAGGGACAACCCGGATTTCCGGCAACGATCCTGCCAGAGTTTCTGGACCGCATGGGTGTGCCACACAGGATCGAGTACCAGGACACGTACTCTGTTGTGATGGACAAGGTCCCGCAGGGCCGAACATATTGCGCCCTGTGCTCGCGACTTCGCCGCGGCAACCTGTATCGCATTGCCCGGGAAGAAGGCTGTTCCGCCGTCGTGCTGGGCCACCACCGCGACGATATTCTCGAAACGTTTTTCATGAACCTCTTCCACGGAGGCCGTCTGGCCACCATGCCACCGAAACTGGTGAATGAAGAGGGAGATCTTTTTGTCTTCCGCCCGCTTGCCCACGTCGCCGAAGCCGACTGCGAGAAATTTGCCAAGGCCATGCAATATCCGATCATCCCCTGCGATTTGTGCGGCAGTCAGGACGGGTTGCAACGGCAGCAGGTCAAACAGATTCTCGATCAATGGGAAAAGAACAGTCCGGGCCGGCGGCAGGTTATGTTCCGCGCGTTAACAAATGCGCGCCCGTCGCACCTTTTGGATGCAAAACTCTTTGATTTTGTTAATCTTTCCGTAAACTCTGACGAAAAAGCGGAAAATTTGGAAGAAATACCGCTTCTGCGTTAACGACTGACTCAGACTGGTTTCCTAGGCTCGGCACACCATTCATGCCCAAGGTCAGGACCCGATGCGGAATCATCCTTTCGTCGACCGTATTATTGAAGCTTTGAGAAATGTGGCATACGGCCCAGCCGTTCTCGCCTTTGTTCCGGCAACAAGCCTGGGGGCGTTCTGGCTTGGCGGTGAACGCGCTTTGGTCGCGGTGGCTCTGGGCTTGCCCATGATGATTGCCGGCATAGCGGCAATGGCCCCCAACCCGGCAGACAGGAAACGGCAACAGGGTGGCCTGCTGCCGAATGACCAGTTCGAAACCGTTCTGGCAGAGGTGCTCTCGGATAGTCGCCGCAGCGGTGAAACGTCGGCCTGTTTCGCTGTAATCCTGGACGACTATACGCAAATGCTTGAACTGCATGGCCAAGCAGCAGCAAACCATGTGGCACAGCAATTCTGCTCTCGTGTCATGTCCATGATCCGCGCCAGTGACTCCGCGACCCGGATCGATGGAAACAAGATGATGGTTGTTCTGCACCCGGCGCAACAGCTTGATCTGGAAACCTGCATTCACATGTCGGGACGAATGCAATCCGCGGTCGAAGACCCCATCATGCTGAACGGAACCGGAGTTTACTTGTCCTGCTCTATCGGTTTCTGCCTCAGCAGCAATGTCCCCGACGGCACCGCGACGGATTGGTGCAACGCTGCAAACAACGCGCTGCAAGAAGCACAGCAAAACGGGCCGTCGACGATTCGTGCCTTTTCGTCCGAAACACGTCGCCGAGCTCAGGTCAGAACCAATCTGCGCAAGGAATTTGATGCGGCGCTGGAAAGCGGTGAAATTCGTCCATGGTTTCAACCGCAGATCTCGACGGATACCGGGCGCGTGTCCGGGTTCGAGGCTCTGGCCCGCTGGGAACACCCGAAAAAAGGAGTGCTGGGTCCCAATGTCTTTCTGCCCTTTGCCGAACAGGCGGAGTTGATGGGCAAACTGGGGCAGGCGATGCGGCATCACGCCTTTTGCGCAATGCGCGAATGGGATCGCGCCGGTCTGACCGTACCACGCATCGGCATCAACTTTTCGTCGGACGAATTGCGTGACCCGGGGCTGATCGACCGCCTGAAATGGGAATTGGATCAATGCGATCTGACCCCGGACAGATTGGCGGTCGAAGTATTGGAGACCGTGTTTTCCAGAGGGCCGGATGACGTAATCACCCGCAATGTCACGGGCTTGGCCGCGATGGGGTGCTGTATCGATCTGGACGATTTCGGCACAGGGCATGCCTCGATCGCGTCAATCAAGCGGTTCAACGTGTCCCGGATCAAAATCGACCGCTCTTTCGTGACAAAGGCGGACCAGGACCCAAGCCAGCAGCAGTTGGCCAGCGCAATTCTGACCATGGCAGAACGGCTGAGTCTGGAAACGCTTGCTGAAGGTGTTGAAACGCCCGGGGAACACGCCTTGATGGCGCAATTGGGATGTGACCACGTTCAGGGGTTTGGCATCGGCAAGCCCATGCCTTTCGAAAAAACCAAGGGCTGGATCACGTCTCATTGCAACAAGATCGACGGAATGCCCAAAATCGGGCGGCAAACCGGCTGAAGAACCGGAAACTGCGCCACAGAAGACCAATCCGTGACGAAATGACGAGCGATTCCGCTTGACCTTTGGGCCTGCACTCTGTTGAACCCTGCGGGTGTCTTTCACTGCTCAAGGTGGCTGTCCCAGATGGACGATCAGAACAAGAATCTCATCCTCGCAACCGCGCTCAGCTTTCTCGTGATCCTGGTCTGGTTCGTGCTGTTCCCTCCGCCGGAACCCTCACCAACCACAGAACAGGCTGAAATCGCCAGCATCGAAGGGAATGAGGTTCAGACGCCCAGCGCCGCTGATACCGGTACGGTCGGCGAAGCAACTGCAAGCGCCACTGAGGCCGAAGCCGAACCCGAAGCGCCCCGCGTCAGCATCGACACGCCCCGCCTGACGGGCAGCCTGTCGCTTGCCGGTGGCCGAATTGATGAGCTGTCGCTGAAGGATTACAAGGTTTCATTGGCCGAGGATTCTCCGATCGTCGAACTTCTGTCCCCGGTTGGAAGTGACTCTGCCTATTATGCCCTTTATGGCTGGGCCCCCGGCGCGGGCCTGTCGGTCACGGACGTTCCCGGCCCGAACACTCTTTGGACGCTTGAGCAGGGCGAAACTCTGGGTGTTGACACTCCGATCACGTTGGCCTGGGACAATGGAAACGGCCTCACCTTCCGCCGCACCATTGCCGTTGATGAAGACTATATGTTCTCGGTCACCCAGTCTGTCGAGAACACCACGGACGCTGAGGTCGGCATGGCCCCCTACGGCATTCTGGCACGCCACGGTGTAGGCGAAGACGGTGACCTGCCGGGCCTGAAGAACTTCTTTATTCTTCACGAAGGCGTCATGGTTATGGCTGACGGCGTTCTGGATGAGATCGACTATGGCGATGTACGCGATTTCGATATCGACCCCAATGAACGCGCACAGGCCGAGGTCTATCAGGTCAAAGAAGGCGGCTGGATCGGGTTCACGGATCACTACTGGATGACCACCCTGATCCCGGCCGAGGGTGCAGCGTTCAAGGCTGCTGCCAAATACGATTCACGTCGCAAAATCTATCAAACGGAAACGGTTCTGCCGACGCTGACAGTCGCGCCCGGTACGACGGAAGAGGTCACGACCAGACTGTTCGCCGGTGCCAAGGAATGGGAAACCATCCGGGAGTATCAAGCAGAAGGTGTTCAGAAGTTCATCGACAGCATCGACTGGGGTTGGTTCTACTTCCTGACCAAGCCGATCTTCTGGCTGCTGCACAACATCAATGCCCTGATTGGAAACATGGGCTGGTCTATCATCGGCCTGACGCTGATCATCAAGGCCATCCTGTTCCCGCTTGCCTTCAAGTCCTACGTCTCGATGGCGAAGATGAAGGAATTGCAGCCGCAAATGGAAGCCCTGAAAGAAGCCGCAGGCGATGATCGCCAGAAAATGCAGCAGGGTATGATGGAGCTGTACAAAAAGGAAAAGGTGAACCCTGCCGCAGGCTGCTTGCCAATTCTGTTGCAGATTCCGATCTTCTTCTCGCTGTACAAGGTGATTTTCGTGACGATCGAACTGCGTCAGGCCCCATGGTTCGGCCCGTTCCAGGACCTGAGCGCGCCGGATCCGACGTCGATCTTCAACTTCTTTGGCTTGCTGCCTTGGGCCGCACCTGCACCCGAAAGCCTGATGGCGCTGATCTTCATCGGTATTCTGCCACTGCTGCTGGGTATTTCGATGTGGTTGCAGCAGAAACTGAACCCGGCGCCAACTGACCCGACACAGGCCATGATCTTTGCCTGGATGCCTTGGGTCTTCATGTTCATGCTGGGTGGTTTCGCCAGTGGTCTGGTCGTGTACTGGATCGCGAACAACACGATCACATTCACACAGCAATATCTGATCATGCGCAGCCAGGGTTATAAGCCGGATGTATTCGGAAACATAAAGTCCGGTTTCAAGCGGACGCCAAAAACGGACAACAAATGAGCGGAACGGTCTCAAGCCTTTGGCGCCACCCGATCAAAAGCCATGGGCGAGAAGCCCTGAGCCACGTCACACTCATCCCCGGGCAGACCATGCCCGGGGATCGCGTTTGGGCGGTCGCTCATGAGGCCGCCAAAACCGATGGTTCGGAATGGGCACCCTGTTTCAATTTCAGCCGCGGTTCAAAAGCGCCTCAGTTGATGGCCATTTCGGCCGAATTGCAGGGCGACCGGGTTATATTGCGCCACCCGCAACGACCGGATCTTTGTTTTGCGCCGGACACCGAACAAGAGGCTTTTCTGGACTGGGTGAAACCGATTATGCCGGCGAACCGGGCTGCATCTGCCCGGATCGTTCGGGTTCCGGGGCGCGGTATGACGGACAGCGACTTTCCATCGATCAGCCTGTGCAACATGGCATCGCATCGCGCAGTCGAACAGAAACTGGACCGGACTCTGTCCATTGTTCGATGGCGCGGCAATATCTGGTTCGAAGGTCTGCCGTTATGGGATGAGTTTGACTGGCTGGGTCGTGACGTGCGCATTGGCGAGGCCGTGCTTCGCGTCCGCGAGCGGATCACGCGATGTATGGCCACCACTGCCAATCCCGAAACCGGTGAGAGGGACGCAGACACCCTGCGCGCCCTGAACAGTTGGGACCATCAGGATTTCGGCGTTTACGCCGAGGTCGTCCAGGGTGGCGAAATCCGCGTCAACGATGAGGTGCAGGTGCTATGACCACGCTTCCCTTCCCCCTGGCCGAAGACCCGGATGAATTCGCCCTGGAGCGAGGCCGCAAACTGTTTGCAGGCCCGTCCGAGTTCGTCAAAGGCGTTGTCGCCATGAATGGCCTTCCCGCCCCTGACCGGTTGGAAGTCTGTTTTGCGGGGCGTTCGAACGTGGGCAAATCCAGCCTGATCAATGCCTTGACCGGCACGAAGGGTCTGGCCCGCGCATCCAACACGCCTGGCCGCACGCAAGAGATCAACTTTTTCACCCAAGGCCCTGAACTCTATCTCGTGGACCTGCCGGGCTATGGCTATGCAAACGCCCCGGTGAAAGTGGTCGAGAAGTGGCAGAAGCTGCTGAAACAATATCTCAGCGGGCGCCAGACACTGCGCCGCGCCTTTGTCCTGATCGACTCGCGCCACGGGGTAAAACCGGTCGATGACGAAATCATGAAGTTGCTGGACACCAGCGCCGTGACATTTCAATGCGTTCTGACCAAGGCAGACAAGGTCAAAGCCAAGGATCGTGAAAAGGTTCTGGAACAAACCCGGGCCGCGTTGTCCAAACATCCCGCGGCATTTCCGGAAATTGTGCTTACCTCATCCGAAAAGGGTGACGGCATCGCGACCCTGAGGTCCATCATTGCGCATCTGGAATAGCTTCGCCCTTGGCAGCGTGGGGCAAAGGTCCTAACACGGTTTTCCAGAAGGACTTTAGCTATGAAGACACGAGATATGAACCGGGACTGGATCGCCACCGCAGCCACACTCAACAGCGCCCTGCCCTATCTGCAGCGCTATGACGGAGCCATCGTCGTCATCAAACTTGGCGGACACGCCATGGGCAGCGACGAGGCGATGGAGAGCTTTGCCCGGGACGTGGTTCTGATGCGCCAGGTGGGTGTGAACCCGGTGGTCGTCCACGGCGGTGGTCCGATGATCAATGCAATGCTGGGCAAGTTGGACATTCAATCCGAATTCGTGAACGGCAAGCGAGTGACCGACAAGGCCACGGTTGAAGTGGTCGAAATGGTTCTGTCCGGGCTTGTGAACAAGCGCATCGTACAGGCGATCAATGATCAGGGCGGATCAGCCGTAGGCCTGTCTGGCAAGGACGCAGGCCTGATGGTCTGTGATCAGACGGATGCGTCGCTGGGCTTTGTCGGCACCCCTGCCGAGATGAATCCAAAGATCCTGCATGATCTGTTTTCACATGACGTAATCCCGGTCATCGCCCCGCTTGGTGCAGGTCGCGACGGTGAAACATTCAACGTCAATGGCGACACGGCAGCCGGGGCAATCGCTTCTTCGCTCAAGGCAGACCGTCTGTTGCTGCTGACGGATGTTTCCGGTGTCAAGAACGCGGCGGGCGATGTCGTGACCGAACTCAAGGCCGGTCAGATAAAGGAAATGACCCGCGAAGGCACCATTGCAGGCGGTATGATACCCAAGACGGAAACCGCACTGGACGCCCTGCACAGCGGCGTTCGGGCTGTCGTCATACTTGATGGGCGCGCACCCAATGCCGTGCTGCTGGAGCTGTTCACCGAACATGGGGCCGGGTCGCTGATACGCCCGGACTGATCCCCGCAAGAGAGGAGGAGGAGACATGACACATCTTGCACAGCCTTCCTCTGATCCTGACGCGACGCCTTATGAACAGGTTGAAAGCGCCGCCCATGATGCTGGTTTGTTGGTCATGGGCGCGCTGCATCCTCGCCATGTTGCAGCCAAAGACCTCGAAACCGGTACGCTGATCCTGTTGGGGGCCGGGCCGGATTTCTGGCCCGTACTGAAGGCCTCACCGGAATGGCACCAGAACGACCCCGTTGACCGATGGTCGCAAAGGGTCGTCGGTCAGATGGCCGAAAGGCTGGGCGCGCAGGCGTATTTTCCGTTCGGTGGCCCTCCGTACACGCCATTCATTGACTGGGCGCTCAAATCAGGGCGAACGTTCAGCAGCCCGGTCGGGGCATTGGTGCATGATACCGTTGGGATGATGATTTCCTATCGGGGCGCACTGCATTTTGCCGAAGAGTTCGCCATCCCGGCCCCTTCCGGCGTGTCGCCTTGCGAAAGCTGCGCCGCGCCTTGCACGACGACCTGCCCGGTCAGCGCGCTGAACGCGCAGGAGTTCTATGACGTCGCTGCATGCCACGACCATATGGGCACCGCTGAAGGTCAAGCCTGCATGGCGGGCGGGTGTCTGGCCCGCCTTGCCTGCCCTCTGAGTGCGGGCGCAGGACGCGACCCGGAACAATCGGCCCATCACATGAAAGCCTTTCATCCGTCATGACCCGAATTCTGATCCTGACACGTCATGCGAAATCCAGCTGGGATAGCCCGGGTCTTGGCGATCATGACCGCCCGCTGAACAAGCGTGGACGAAAGTCAGCCCCGGCCGTCGCTGCTTGGTTGCGTCACCACGGCTGGTTGCCGAATGAAGTCCTAAGCTCTACATCAACCCGCACCCACGAGACATGGGATCGCATGGGTTTACAGGCCGAAAAAGTCAGCTTTCACAGCGCGCTCTACCACGCTGATTCAAAGGTCATGCTACGGGAACTTTCAGGTGCTACGGAACCGGCTGTTTTGATGCTGGGCCACAATCCCGGGATCGCCGATTTTGCCAACCGTCTGGTGCGACAACCGCCAAATCATACACGCTTTTTCGATTATCCAACCTGTGCAACAACCGTCATGTCATTCGACATAAACAGCTGGGCCGAGGTCCGATGGCAAACCGGGACGTTGCTGGGGTTCACCATCCCGCGTGAGTTGATCGAATAGAAAAAGGCGGATCGGCGGCCTCGGTTTTGCAGCACATTCAGGCTAAGAATTCGATTGCCTTCACACCAATTTCCGATCTTTTGTGCCAATGACGGCCAAGATCACCCGTCTTTGACAACTGCGCGCAACCTCCCTGTGGGGGATCTGAATTGCGTCCACCGTATGCCTTCTGGTCGGGATTTTGGTGATTAATAGGCTCTATGCTATTATCTGGCCGTTGAGCACTCGCAGCATTTCATTGCGGGAATTATTACTACGACTATAGATTTACTGGAAAGGATTTGCTTCATGTCTTACGGGTTTCGTATCTTTCAGCTGAAAAATGTGCGCCCTGTCATATGCGGGGTAGTGGCTGCCGCGGCCTTTGGGGCCATGGCGCCAACAATGTCATTTGCACAGGAATTCATGACGCAAGAAGAGCTTCTTGCCACAATACCCGGCAACCAGTTGTCAGGCATTTCCAACAACGACGGAAAGACCCCGTGGGTGCAAGCCTACAGCAAGGCGACACGTAAGAAGAATGGCAAACTCAATGGCCTTTGGAACGGAAAGGACAAATATTCCGGAGACTGGTTCGTCAAAGATGACCAATGGTGTGAACAAGGGGATTGGGGCCAGAAGTGTTGGAGCATTGAACGGATCGGTTCAAACGAATTCCGAATATACGAAGGCGGACAACCGATGAAAAACACCTGGAAGCTCAAGTAGGCAAACTTTTGTAAACTGGGCTTGATCGGGTTTGTGCGAAAACTCTTTTGTCTGGCAACACGACCGATCAAATCACCGAGGTTCCGTCAGCCTAAAATCATCAGGTGTTTACCAAACCTCTGAGGCCCCAAAAAAAAGCGAGCCGCCATTTAGGCGCGGCTCGCTCATCTCGATGTTTGGCAGCGGGTTAGTGACCTGGCCCCCGCCGTGTCTCAATCAAAGGGGTCAGTGACCCAGAATCTGGCTCAGGAACAGTTTGGTCCGCTCGCTTTGCGGGTTGTTGAAGAACTCTTCGGGTTCGTTCTGTTCCACGATCTGACCGGCATCCATGAAGATCACGCGGTTGGCGACCTGACGGGCAAAGCCCATCTCGTGCGTCACGCACAGCATGGTCATGCCTTCCTCGGCCAGTTCGATCATGGTGTCGAGCACCTCTTTGATCATCTCGGGGTCCAGCGCCGATGTCGGTTCATCGAACAACATGATCCGTGGCATCATGCAGAGCGAGCGGGCAATCGCCACACGCTGCTGCTGACCGCCGGAAAGCTGACCGGGAAACTTGTCAGCCTGCTCGGGGATTTTTACCTTTTCCAGGAAGTGCATTGCACGCTCTTCAGCCTCTTTCTTGGGCGTCTTGCGCACCCAGATCGGGGCCAGCGTACAGTTTTCCAGAATGGTCAGATGCGGGAACAGGTTGAAGTGCTGGAACACCATTCCGACCTCGGAGCGAATCTTGTCGATGTTCTTCAGGTCATTCGACAGCTCGATCCCGTCCACCACGATCTTGCCTTGCTGGTGTTCTTCCAGCGCGTTCAGGCAGCGGATCAGGGTGGATTTGCCCGACCCTGACGGGCCCGCGATCACGATCCGCTCGCCCTGATTGACGGTCAGATTGATGTCGCGCAGCACGTGGAAGGACCCGTACCACTTGTTCATGCTGTTGATTTCAATGGCGACCTCGTCGCTCACCTGCATCTTGGAGCGGTCGATTTCGCGGTCGATTGCAAGTTCAGACATGTGTTGAACTCCTTAACGATGATCTGTGGCAAGGCGACGCTCGAGCCACTGAGAATATTGAGAGATGCCGTAACAGACGACGAAGAACAGAAGCGCGGCAAAGCCCAGAAGCTCCCAGTAGACGCCGTTCCATTCGGTCGACGCCAGGATGGGCCCCCGGATCATGCCCACCAGATCGAACATCGAAATGACCGAAACCAGTGTCGTATCCTTGAACAGGCCAACGGCCACGTTCACGATCCCGGGGATCGAGATCTTCAGCGCCTGCGGCAGGATGATCAGCCGCATCGCCTGCGGATAATCAAGGCCCAAGCTGTCTGCCGCCTCGTACTGCCCGCGCGGAAGCGCTGCCAGACCGCCGCGGATCACCTCGGCGATATAGGCGGACGAGAACATGGTGATCATGATCACAACGCGCAGGAACAGGTCGACCGTGCTGTCAGGCGGGAAGAAATAGGCCAGCATCACCGAAGCCACGAACAGCAGCGTGATCAGAGGCACGCCGCGGATGAACTCGATGAAGATGACGCAGACCCACTTGATCAGCGGCATGTTCGACTGTCGCCCCAAGGCCAGTGCGATCCCAAGTGGTACCGACAGCGACACACAGGTTACACCCAGCATCATGTTCAGCATGAAACCGCCCAGGTCACGACTGGGAACGGCCGTCAGCCACGCATTCTCTGATGCGCCTTCCGGGATCAGGGCCCCTCCGACGTTCCAGATGACCAGTGCCGTCACAATCGCTCCGAAGAATCCGGCGGCAAAGTTGTTGTTGCCCAGCTTCTGGAAGACACCACCGGCGGCTATGCAGCCAACTAGTGCAACCAGAGGCACGAGGATCGTGCCACCCCAGATCAGCCAGAAAGCCAGGAAGGGATAGACCGCAGTGAACAACAGCATCTTGCGAGGCAAGTCAAAGAACAGCACCGGCGCAATCGCCACCAGCATCAGCACAAAGGCCAGGTTCGGCCGCCAATAGGCATCGACGGGGTACTTGAACCCATAGATCAGCTGCGGCCAGCGTTCCGTCAGAACCGCGAAACAGGCTCCGGTCTTGTCCCCCAGAATCTCGCGGCATTCCGCGAGCGAGTTGGCATTCCACACTCCGTTCAGAATCCATGGCAGGGTATTCTTTAGAAGAATGTAGATCAGGATCAGCGACAGAACTGTCAGGATCGAGTTGACGACCCCTGAGAACAGATTCTCGCGCAGCCATTTGATGACGCCGGTCTCATTTGCCGGCGGCGGTGAGGGCGGGATGGTGCCTTCGGCCACGAAGGCGATCGGGTTTGTTGCTTGATCACTCATGGCTCAGCGCTCCTTCAGCTTGACGGAAGCGTTGTAGATGTTCATCCCCGTCGAAATCAGCAGCGAGGCCGTGAGGTAGAACAACATCAGCAGGAGAACGCATTCAATCGCCCGGCCGGTCTGGTTCAGGGTAATACCACCCAGTGTTGCGGTGATATCCGCGTAGCCAACGGCAATCGCAAGAGACGAGTTCTTGGTGATATTCAGATACTGCGAGATCAGCGGCGGGATGATGACCCGCAATGCCTGGGGCAGGATGACCAGTTTCATGATCCGTCCCTGACGCAGGCCCAACGCGGCGGCAGCCTCGGTCTGACCTTTGCTGATCGCCTGAATGCCCGCACGCACGTTTTCCGCGATAAAGGCGCCGGTATAGATCGACAGGGCAAACCACAGCGCAATCAGTGGACCACCGGCATTCAGTCCACCGCTGAAGTTAAAGCGCTTCAGCTCAGGGACATCCCAGGTCAGGCCCATGATGATCATCAACAGCACAAAAGGCACCAGCCAGATTGCCAGTTTCGGCAACAGCGTCGCGGGGCGCTCGCCAGTTTCCTCCTGCTTCTTGGTCGCGCGTTTTTCGACTTCGCCACTGACGAACCACGATCCGATCAGGACGGCGATGACCAGCAACCAGTTCAGGGCTGTCGATGCAAACAGGCCATTGGCGAACTCGGGACGGGGAAAATAAATGCCTCGATTGGTAAAGGCAAAGGACCCAAACAGCATTGAAGACGTCGGGTTTTCCCCCCGGAACGCGCTGGGCGCCGGCAGCACGGCCGTCATGATCGTGAAGATGATGATGATCCAGATCAGAACCGGGATGTTCCGGAAGATCTCGACATATACGGCCATCAGCTTCGACACGAGCCAGTTGTTCGACAGTCTCAGAACACCCGCGATCACACCGAAAACCGTTGCGGTGATACAGGCCAGGAAGGCCACGAGCAAAGTGTTCAGCAAACCGACAAGTGCCGCGCGTGCATGCGATGACTGACTGTCATATTCAACAAGACGCTGGTTGATGTCGTACCCGGCGGAGTCGCCGAGGAAAGCATAGGAAATATTGAGCCCTGCGGCCCTGAGGTTCTGGATCAGGTTGTTGCCCAGATACCAGATCGAAAGCGCAATGACGATGGCCGCAATCACCTGAAATGTAAGAGAGCGATAGCGGGTATCGTTTATGAGCATAGACAACCGAAAATCAGCTTTCGGTGGGTCAGTCATAGTCGACATATTTTGGGATCCCCGTGGCTTGCGAGCTGTTTAATTTCGGCGAGGTTTTCCCCGCTCTGCATCTGCCCGCAGCAATTTATTGTAGAAGAGGGCGCAGGTTGCCCCGCGCCCTCTTCCATTGATGCCTTAACGGAACGGCGGCGAGTACAGAAGGCCGCCTTCGGTCCACTGTGCGTTCAGGCCGCGCGCCAGGCCGATCGGTGTTTCTTCACCGATGTTCTTGGCAAAGATTTCACCATAGTTGCCGCCAGCTTTGATCGCTTTGGCCGCCCAGTCGGCGTCCAGACCCAGCATTTCACCCAGAGTGCCTTCTGTACCCAGCAGGCGGTTGATTTCCGGGTTGTCGGTACCGGCGCTCAGCTCGTCGATATTTGCCGAGGTCACACCCAGCTCTTCAGCCGAAATCAGTGCGTTCAGGGTCCAGCGGACAACGTCGCCCCACTCGTGGTCGCCATGACGGACCAGCGGGCCCAGCGGCTCTTTCGAGATGATTTCGGGCAGCAGGATGTGCTCGTCCGGCGCTTCGAAGGTGGCGCGGGTTGCGGCCAGGCCCGATGCATCGGTGGTGTAAACGTCACATGCACCGGCCAGGTACTGCTGCTGCGCTTCGGCGTTGGTTTCGATCGGAACCGGCTCGTAGCTGATGTTGTTGGCACGGAAGAAATCGGCCAGGTTCAGCTCGGTGGTGGTGCCGGTCTGGATGCAGACACGGGCGCCGTCCAGTTCCTTGGCCGAGCTGACGCCCAGCGCCTTGGGAACCATGAAGCCCTGACCGTCATAATAGTTCACACCGGTGAATTCGAACTTCAGGTCGACGTCGCGGCTGAAGGTCCAGGTGGTGTTTCTTGCCAGCATGTCGATCTCGCCCGAGGCCAGAGCGGTAAAACGTGTCTTACCAGTGGTCGGAACGAATTCAACGGCGTTGGCGTCACCCAGAACGGCAGCAGCAACGGCGCGGCACAGCGATACGTCAAAGCCCTGCCATTCGCCATTTGCGTCGGGTGCAGCAAAACCAACCAGACCGGTGGTCACACCACAATTCAGCTTGCCGCGTGCTTTAACGTCGTCAACGGTCCCTGCCATGGCTGCGCCAGCAGCAAGACCGGCAATCGTTGCCGCGCCCAAGATTACGGATTTTTTCATTTTTACCTCTTCCTGATTTTCCGCCCCGTCCGAGACGGCTCTGCCCGGCAAGTGGATGCCGGATAGGTTACCCCAAAGGTGTCTCCCCTTTAGTGGCACCGAGTTTGGGCGTATTCATAAACAAACGTCAAGGGCCGGATCATCGAAATCGATGGATCAGGCCCCAAGCTGTTTACAGATTTGCTCAAAAAAACGGAATTTAGGATCAAACCGATAATTCAAAGAAGCGTTTGGCATGCATAAAGGCTGCTTTCTTGGCCTCGGCAACCTGATGGGCTTCTGCGTCATGGCCCCATTGTTCAATCTGCCAGGTTTCATCCAATCTTGAAATGCGCCATATCTCGTCCGGTTTGCGCCAATTCATGGCGGCCGCAAAACCAAGAATCAATGACCCCGACAAGCTGACAAGATCGTGAAAAGCGGCCAGTTGGAACGCATCCAGCCCGTGCACCCGAGAACGCAATGTCGCCAGGGCGGATTCCGGCTGCGGTTGATGCAGGACGCCTGCAACCGGAACCAGACGGGCAGACAGCGCGGTCTCGGCCCAATCCAGGGCGGGATCCCATTCGGCGCTCTGACGATCCTGCAACTCCTGCGGGTGGGTTGCGCGATAACACAACAAATCGGAATCGCCATAATCGGCCAGCATGTCGGCCACTTCTCCGTGATGGATGCGGACTTTGTCAATCGCTGCATTTGCAGAACGGGTGAACGGCATCACGGCGGGATCAACCTCTTTTTCCTGCGCATCCCATTCCCCAGCCACCGCTTCGGCCATGGGGCGGGTTGGCAGGATCAGGTCTGCCTTGGCGGGTGTTTTGACCCTGCGGCCATCCAGTTCGACGGTGAACCCGCCATCAACCGCGACAACGGTGCTGTCCTTCCAGAAGCGTTTCGGTTTCCAGTCACTCATCTTTCAATTCCACATCCCAGCCAGCGCATTGGGCAACTGGTCAAAGGTTTCGACAATGCAAGAAGCTGCGGTCAGAGCCGATCGGTCATGATAGCCCCAGGTGACGCCGATGCCGCGAACACCGGCAGCCGCGGCCATATCCATGTCAAAGCTCGTGTCGCCGATCATCACTGCGCAGGCCGGATCGACCCCGGTTTCCGACAATGCGGTCTGCACCATGGACGGATGCGGCTTTGACGGGTGGTGATCCGCGACCTGCCGGGTCACGAAATACGGTTCCAGCCCGTGGGCCTCGATCAATGCGTCCAACCCGCGCTGCGACTTGCCGGTTGCCACGCCAAGAAGCACTTCAGGCACGGCATGCAACGTTTCAATCGCCTCGCGCGCACCGGGGTACAACGGCGAACTTGCCGCGCCCAATTCAAGACGATGGGCGTGATAGGCCTCTTTATACCCGTCGACCAGATCGTTCTGTACCGAAAGAGGCTGTTCCGGCGCCAACCGGGCGATGGCATGCGGCAGCGACAAGCCGACGATGGACAGGATCGCCTTTCGCGTCGGAACCGGCACGGAGGCGGCCTGAAAGCTGGCGGTCATGCAATGAACGATACTGCCCTGACTGTCGACCAGAGTACCGTCGACGTCGAACAGGACCAGCCGCAAGGGTGCGCTCATTGCAGCGCCTCAAACGGGTCGTCGGCCGCCAGATCCTCGCTCCATCCGAACGTGTCCCAGCTGTGCTTCATATGCTCGGGCAAGGGCGCCGTCACGGTCACTGGTTTCCGCGTCACCGGATGCAGGAAGGACAGTCGCCGTGCGTGCAGATGCAGCTTTTTGCTGATGATCCCACCCAGTTGCGCACCCCATCCGTCGCCAAGGTTTTCCTGACCCGAACCGCCGTATTTTCCGTCGCCGATAATCGGATGTCCGATTGCGGCCATATGCGCCCTCAATTGGTGCGTACGTCCGGTGATCGGCTCCATCGCGACCCAGGCGGCGCGGCCGGCAACGCGATAAAGGGTTGCATAATGCGTATGCGCGCGTTTTGCGCCCGGAGTGCTGTCAATTTCGTTCATATGCACGGGGATCATCTTTTCACCCTCGCCGTGCTTGCCATGACCGGGCGCCTTGACAAGGCCGGTCTTGATCTCACCCAGGTACGGCGTTGGAACACCGGCAACCAGCGCCCAGTAGATCTTGCGCGTATCGCGGTGACGGAAAGCGGCCGTCAGACCCTTGGCGGCCTCACGCGTGCGGGCCAGCAGCAGAACACCTGAGGTGTCCTTGTCCAATCGATGAACCAGCCGAGGGTTCTCGTCATAGCCGAACCGCAGCGCTTCGGACAGGCTGTCAACATGCCTTGTCTGCCCGCTGCCGCCCTGCACCGGCAGACCATGCGGCTTGTTCAGCGCCAGAATGTGATCGTCGCGGTAGATCACGCAGGACTGGATCATCTTGGCATCCGCATCCGAGATGTGATGCTTGACCTCAGCCGGTTTGTGATCAGCGTCCGGCAAAGGCGGCACGCGAACAACCTGCCCTGCCTCCAACCGGGTCGAGGCCTTGGCACGGCTACCATCAACACGCAATTCTCCCTTGCGGCACATCTTTTCAATGCGCCCCTGGCTGACATGCGGAAACAGGCGGCGCAGCCAGCGATCCACGCGCTGGTCCCCATCCCCTTCGGCGACTGTAATCATCTGCACGCCACTCATGCCATTACCCCTTTTTCCGCGCGGGTGATCCGCCCGGATTGCGTGTTTATCCGTGTCCCAGAAATCATGGGCGTCTGTCGCGCGCAACGCGGCAAGAGTCAAGGTATCAGGCTCTGGATCTCAGATGTTCGAGAAGTCGCCGTGCCGCCCCGCTCCATCCCGAAAACGGGCCGCACCAGCGGTTCCTTCGCGGCGAATGGCATCCAACCCGTTGGCCCATTCAACCTTCAGCGCGTCACGAACCGGCATTCCACGGGTTTCGATGATCGACCGGCGGTCTGCCCGAACGGCCTCTTGCGGGAAACGGGCGATATCATGTGCCATGTCTTCAGCCGCCTTTCGTGCTGCGCCATGCGGAACGACCTTTTCCGCCAGCCCAATCCTGTAACACTCCTCCGCCTCGACCTTGCGCCCGGTCAGAGCAATCTCCAATGCTTTGCCCTGCCCCACCAGACGCGGCAACCTGACCGAACCACCATCCATCAGGGTAATCCCCCAGCGGCGGCAAAACACACCCAAGTAAGCCGTTTCCGCCATGACCCGGATATCGCACCACAAGGCAAGCTCCATTCCTCCGGCCACTGCCGCGCCTTCTATCGCGCCGATGACAGGTTTCGAAAGCTCCAGCCGCGACGGCCCCATGGGCCCCAGCGTTGACGGGGCCGAACCGATGGGAAAGCCATGTTGGTCGAAATACGCCTCGCGCCGTTCGGGATCGGCCAGCGATGCGGCAAGTTTCAGATCCCACCCTGCACAGAAATTGCCACCTTTGCCCCAGAATACCGCAGCCTTGGCCGAACTGGCCTCGAAACTCAGAAATGCCTCGACCAGAGCCTCGGCATGTTCCGTATCAACGGCGTTCCGCGCATCCGGCCTGTCGTGAATGACGGTCCAGACATCTTCGGATTTTTCGATTGAAATCGGCATATCAAGCCCTCCCCTGCAAGCTTTGACCCAAGGGAAGCGTTCAATTTCAATCCTGTCGCCTGTGACGCAGCGGAACCTCCACGACTGACCCTGCGTTACTAGCTGTTCCGCTGTGTCCGCAACTTGGCAAAATAATCGAGGCGTTTCTTTAGCTCACGCTCGAAACCGCGCTCGACCGGCTGATACAAAACCGGGCGTTTCATCGTCTCGGGGAAGTAGTTCTGACCGGAAAACCCGTCCTCGGCATCATGGTCATAGGCATAGCCCGCGCCGTAACCCTGATCCTTCATCAAAGAGGTCGGCGCGTTCAGGATATGCTTGGGCGGTGGCTCGCTGCCGGATTGCTTGGCCAGCCGCATTGCCGCCTTGTAGCCGACATAGGCGCCGTTGGATTTTGGCGCCAGGGCAAGATAGACCAGCGCTTGAGCAAGCGCCAACTCGCCCTCGGGTGAACCCAGACGTTCGTAGGTTTCCCACGATTGCAAACAAATGGCCTGCGCCTGCGGATCGGCCAGGCCTATGTCCTCGACCGCCATGCGTGTGATCCTGCGCGCAAGATAACGCGGATCTTCGCCCCCGGTCAGCATGCGCGCGAACCAATACAAGGCCGCATCGGGGTCAGATCCGCGCACCGATTTGTGCAGGGCCGAGATCAGGTTGTAATGCTCATCACCGGATTTGTCGTATTTTGCAGCCCGCCGCATCAAACGCGTTGACAGCGCGTCGGGGGCCAGCGGCGCGTCCACCTTCCACGCCGAAACCTGTTCGATCAGGTTCAGCAAAGCCCGACCGTCGCCATCGGCCATCTCTTGCAACGCATCGCGGGCGGCAGGCGTCAATGGCAACGCGTGGCCCAGCTCTTTCTCGGCCCGCTGGGTCAGACGCTCCAGATCGGCAAGGCTCAACCGTTCCAGCACCAGCACCTGCGACCGGCTGAGCACAGCGGCATTCAACTCGAATGACGGGTTCTCGGTGGTTGCGCCGACCAACAGGATTGTCCCGTCTTCCATATGGGGCAGAAACCCATCTTGCTGAGCCTTGTTGAAGCGGTGAACCTCATCCACGAACAACAAGGTGCCCTGTCCGTTCTGGCGGCGTATCTTCGCGGCCTCGAAGACTTTCTTCAGATCCGGCACACCGGTAAAGATCGCACTGATCTGAACGAAATGCAGATCGGTTTCCTGTGCCAACAGCCGTGCAATTGTGGTCTTTCCAACTCCGGGAGGGCCCCAGAAGATCAGACTGGACAGACTGCCTGCCGCCAGCATGACACCCAGAGGGGCCTCGGGGCCCAGCACCTGCTCCTGCCCGATCACCTCTGCCAGGGATCGAGGCCGCAACCGGTCAGCCAGAGGCCGGTGAGGAGAAGCGGCGGGTTCTGCCGCCCCGGTATCGAACAGATCACTCACAGGTCACAACCGGAACCGCAAAGAGACGGACCGCCCCCCGCGCACCAGACCTATCTGCACGTAACGGCCCGGATCGGTCAACGCGGTCTCAACGTCCTGTGGGCGCTGGATCTCATCGGCATTGATGCTTTCAAGAATATCACCGGTTCGCAAACCCGCCCTTCCGCCATACGGGCCGGGATCCACCACGACGACACCGGTCAGCGACAGCGACAATCCCATCCTGGTGATCACCGCGGGATTGACCCGGGACACCACCAACCCCGGAAGAACGGTTCTGTCGTTCAAAGTCGTTTCCTCGGCGGCCGGAACATCGGGGGCTTTGATAAGCGCCACCTCGACATCTTCACTTTGGTCGCCGCGCAGACGGGTCAGAACCGAGGTTCCGCCCACTCCGGCGACCGACATCCGAAACTTCATCTCGGCGGGTGAATTGACCTCATCCCCGTCCACATGGGTTACCACGTCTCCCACTCTGAACCCTGCGTCGCGCAAAGGGCTGAGCTCATGCAGATCAGAGATCACAACGCCCAACGGGATGGCCAGGCCAAGGGATTCCGCGATATCCGCGCTCATGTGTTGACCCGACATTCCCGCCCACGGGCTAACGAAGGTTTCGTTTCCCTGCTGCGCCTGCTTGAGGAATTGCGCCACCAGATTGGCGGGGATGGCAAAGCCTATTCCGTTTGACCCACCCGATCGGGTCAGAATCGAGGTATTGATCCCGATAAGCTGGCCATTCACATCGATCAGCGCCCCACCGGAGTTGCCCGGGTTGATTGCCGCATCCGTCTGGATGAAATATCCGCGGCCATTCCCGGTTGCCGTGCCCGTGCGCGCCAGCCCCGAGATGATGCCGGACGACACCGTCTGCCCCACCCCGAACGGGTTTCCGATGGCCAGGGCCAGCTCTCCAACCTCGACCTGATCGGAATCGCGAAGGGTCAGATAGGGCAGGTCTTCGGCCTCCTTCAAACGCAGGATCGCGATATCGCTTTCCTCATGGCCCAGCACAACCTCGGCCGAAAACTCGCGCCGATCCGTCGTGACAACCCGGATCTCGGTCGCGGATCCGACCACGTGATAGTTGGAAACAACATACCCATCGTCAGACAGGATAACCCCGGAACCCAACGAATTTTGAACCCGCTGACGTGGTTCGCCGAACCCCCGGCCAAAGAAATCCTGAAAGAACGGGTCCGAGAAAAACGGGCTTGCCCGGCCCTGCCGGACGATCTTGGCATAGATGTTCACAACCGCCGGTGATGCCTGTTTCACGACCGGGGCAAATCCCAACGAAATCTCGGCCTGTGACTGCGGAACTTTCGTTTCGGCCATTCCTTGCGTCGCGCAGGTCAAGGCAACAAGGGTCAGCATTACGCGGATCATGGTGGCTCCGTTTTTTGCGATTGGCCCAGATATGCTGACACAAAATCTGAATTGCAAGTCGGCGGTCGGGTATGCCCCGCAACATGTCGGACATGCCATAACGAAAAAACCTCCGTCCGGTTTCCCGAACGGAGGTTCGACCGTGACCTTGGGTCAGATCTTATTCTTCGTCTGCTGCCTCTTCGGCGGCAACGCGGGCTTTGTCGGCCGCGCCCTTGGCGTCGACGTCACGATCAACGAATTCGATGATCGCCATCGGTGCCATGTCGCCATAGCGGAAGCCAGCCTTCAGGATACGGACATAACCACCCTGACGCTCGGCGTAGCGGGGGCCCAAAACTTCGAACAGCTTTGCGACGTCTTTGTCTTCTTTCAGCTGTGCTGCGGCCTGACGGCGGGCGTGCAGGTCGCCGCGCTTGCCCAGAGTGATCAGTTTTTCAACGATCGGGCGCAGTTCTTTTGCCTTGGGCAGAGTCGTTTTGATTTGCTCATGCTCGATGAGCGAGCCAGCCATGTTCGCAAACAGCGCCTTGCGGTGCTCATGAGTACGGTTCAGGCGGCGGTAACCACGTGCGTGACGCATTTTTCAGTTCCTTCTTTCGCGTTTTGCTTTGTCTGGCCGGCGATGCGTGTCACCGGCTCTCCTTGGGGCGGGAATGCCCATTTGGTCCCCGGATATTCCCACTTCGGGCCGGGCATTGGGGAAGACGCGCTTAGAACGCGTCTTCGAATTTCTTCGCCAGATCTTCGATGTTGTCCGGCGGCCAATCCTCGACATCCATGCCCAGGTGCAGCCCCATGCCGGACAGCACTTCCTTGATCTCGTTCAGCGACTTGCGGCCGAAGTTCGGGGTGCGCAGCATCTCGGCTTCGGTCTTCTGGATCAGATCGCCGATATAGACGATGTTGTCGTTCTTCAGGCAGTTTGCCGAACGGACCGACAGTTCCAGCTCGTCCACCTTCTTCAGCAGCAGCGGGTTGAACTCCAGACCATCGTCCTCGTCCTGACGGCTTGCCGATTCCGGCTCGTCGAAATTGACGAAGATCGACAGCTGATCCTGAAGGATACGAGCGGCAAAGGCCAGTGCATCCTCGGGCGTGATCGAACCGTCGGTTTCGATCTTCAGGGTCAGTTTGTCATAGTCCAGAACCTGACCTTCACGGGTCGGCTGAACGTCATAGGCGACCTTTTTGACCGGCGAATAGATCGCATCGATCGGGATCAGGCCGATGGGTGCGTCTTCGGGCTTGTTCTTCTCGGCCGAGACATAGCCCTTGCCGGTGTTGACGGTCAGCTCCATGAACAGGTCAGCGCCATCGTCGAGGTGGCAGATGACGTGATCACGGTTCAGAACCTCGATGCCGGCGCTTTCGCTGATGTCACCCGCAGTGACAACCGCGGGGCCTTTGGCATTGATCGACAGGCGCTTGGGGCCTTCGACTTCCATGCGCAGGGCAACC
This sequence comes from Ruegeria sp. A4, assembly GCF_056543025.1. NCBI lineage: Bacteria > Pseudomonadati > Pseudomonadota > Alphaproteobacteria > Rhodobacterales > Roseobacteraceae > Ruegeria > Ruegeria sp. A4. Next base: position 28,058 of record NZ_JBQGAW010000004.1, read on the forward strand.
TGCTTGAGGTTCAGGATGATGTCGGTGACGTCTTCACGAACGCCTGCCACGCTCGAAAACTCGTGCAGGACGTTGTCAATCTGGACGCTGGTGATGGCCGCACCTTGCAGCGAGCTCATCAGGACGCGGCGCAGGGCGTTGCCCAGGGTCAGACCAAAGCCACGCTCCAGCGGTTCGGCAACCAGGGTGGCTTGACGTGCAGGATCATTGCCCGGCTTGGCTTCCAGCTGGGTCGGCTTGATCAATTCTGCCCAATTCTTGTGGATCATGTAATCCCTCCATTCCTGTCCGCGCCCCATGACCAACAAGGTGCAGACGCCCGAGGTTCAAAATGACGTGCTGGGGCCGTGCAGAAACACAGCCCCAGCTCAATTCAAAATCGCTTAGACGCGACGACGCTTCGGCGGGCGGCAGCCGTTGTGAGCAATCGGTGTCACGTCGCGGATCGACGTGATGTTGAAGCCCACGGCAGCCAGCGCGCGCAGTGCCGATTCACGGCCCGAACCGGGGCCCTGAACTTCGACTTCCAGCGTCTTGACGCCATGTTCCTGCGCCTTCTTGCCTGCGTCTTCCGCAGCCATCTGAGCGGCGTAGGGGGTCGATTTCCGCGATCCCTTGAAGCCCATGGTACCGGCAGACGACCACGAGATGGCGTTGCCCTGTACGTCCGAGATCAGGATCTTGGTGTTGTTGAAGGTCGAATTCACATGGGCAACGCCCGATGCGATGTTCTTACGCTCTTTGCGCTTAACGCGAGTCTTGTCACGTGCCATCGGTCAGACCCTCCCTTATTTCTTCTTACCAGCGATGGCCTTTGCGGGGCCTTTGCGGGTACGAGCGTTGGTGTGGGTACGCTGACCGCGAACCGGCAGGTTGCGGCGGTGACGCAGACCGCGATAGCAGCCCAGGTCCATCAGGCGCTTGACGTTCATCTGAACTTCACGACGCAGGTCACCTTCAACGGTGAAATTTGCGTCGATGTGCTCGCGGATGGCCAGAACTTCGGCGTCGGACAGTTCGTTGACGCGACGGTGCGCTTCAATGCCCACGGCTTCGCAGATCGCTTTGGCCGAGGTGTTTCCGATACCGGTGATATATGTGAGGGCGATAGGTACCCGCTTTGCAGTCGGGATGTTTACGCCGGCAATACGTGCCACGTGTCACTTTCCTTTTCGTTGCGGTTCCGTAACTCCAGAACCTTTTTTCACAACGCTTTACCGTGGCAGTGTGGCCAGAGGGTTCAGCATTATTCGAGGTGGTCGGGGCGGTTGGGACGAATCCCGCACGCGGTCTTGATTCCCTTTAGGGATGGGGGTCGATATGGGCTTTTGGCGGTGCCGTCAAGCCCATATTGAAATCAGCCGAGAATGGCCTCGATCGACGCTGTGACTTCCTTGATGTCCGCCAGCCCGTTCACGGGGCGCAGATCGCCCTTGGCGTAGTAATAGCCGATCAGCGGAGAGGTCTTCTTGTAGTACTCCATCAACCGCGTACGCAGACTGTCTTCGTTGTCGTCGGCGCGACGAACGAAGTCATTTTCCTTGCCACAGTTGGTGCACTTGCCGTCAGCCGGGATCGGCTTGGTCTTGTCGTTATAGACCTCACCGCACCCGCCGCAGGTTGACCGTGCGGTAATCCGTTCCACCAGAGCATCGTCATCCACGCGCATCTCAATCACGGTATGCAGGGACTGGCCCAGCTTGGTCAGCAGAGCCGACAGCGCGTCGGCTTGTGCCAAAGTGCGGGGGAAGCCGTCAAAGATGAAACCGGCGCCTTTTTCGGTGGTCAGTTTTTCTTCAATCAGGCCGATCACGATCTCATCGGTGACCAGCTTACCCGCGTCCATGATCGCAGCAACCTTCTGGCCCATTTCGGTTCCGCTGGTCTTGGCTTCGCGCAGCATATCCCCGGTGCTGAGCTGCACCATCCCGCGGGTCTCTACCAGGTGACGCGCCTGCGTTCCCTTGCCTGCCCCCGGGGGGCCCAGAAGAATGATGTTCATCGACGAGCAGCTCCCTTTCTGCCGCGTTTCTTGCCTTTGCCGCGCAGCTGGGACTTTTCGATAAGCCCTTCATATTGATGCGCCAGCAGGTGGCTCTGGACCTGCTGGATCGTGTCCATGGTCACAGAGACGATAATCAGAACCGAGGTGCCGCCGAAATAGAACGGAATGGCAAACTGGCCCCGCAGAATTTCGGGCAGCAGACAGACCGCGGCCAGATAGGCCGAACCCAGAACCAGCACGCGGTTGACCACGTATTCCAGATACTCGGCCGTTTTCTTGCCGGGCCGGATGCCGGGCACAAAACCGTTCTGCTTTTTCAGGTTGTCCGCCACATCGTCCGGTTTGAACGACACATTGAACGTATAAAAATAGGCGAAGAACACGATCATCGAGGCAAAGAACAGAAGGTAAAGCGGCTGTCCGGGGCCGAAATTGGCCAGCAGCCACGACATGACCGGCCCGTTGGCAGCACCGGACGAGAAGGTTGAGATCGTGACCGGCAGCAGCAGCAGCGAGCTGGCGAAGATCGCCGGAATGACACCCGCAGGGTTGACCTTGACCGGCAGGTGGCTTGAGCCGCCTTCGTAGACTTTCATACCGGCCTGGCGGCGGGGATACTGAATGTGGATCTTGCGCAGGGCGCGCTCCATGAACACCACGAAGGTGATGACCGCGATGACCATGACGATCACGCCGACGATCACGGCAGGGCTGATCGCACCGCTGCGGCCGCTTGCAAAGAACTGCGCCAGAGCAGCCGGAACCTCGGCAATGATGCCGACGAAGATGATCAAAGAGATACCGTTGCCGATCCCGCGTGCGGTGATCTGTTCCCCCAGCCACATCAGGAACATGGTGCCCCCGACCAGCGTGATCATGGTCGACATGCGGAAATAGAACCCCGGATCAGTCGCCAGATCGCCCGATTCCAGCGAAACGGCCAGACCATAAGCCTGAACGGTGGCCAGAGCCACGGTTCCGAAGCGGGTGTACTGGTTGATCTTCTTGCGCCCCTGCTCGCCCTCTTTCTTGAGCTGTTCGAGCGCGGGAACCATGGATGTCAGCAGTTGAACGATGATCGAGGCCGAGATGTAAGGCATGATGCCGAGGGCAAAGATGCCCATCCGCCCCAGCGCCCCGCCGGTGAACATCGAAATCATGCCGCCGATGCCCTGCCCCGCCTGCTCCATGAATTCGCGCAAAGCTGCTCCGTCAATCCCCGGCACCGGAATAAAGGTGCCCAGACGATAGACGATCAGCAAACCCAGCGTAAACAGGATGCGGTTGCGCAGATCGGTGGCCTTGCCCAAAGCAGCCCAGCTTGTGTTGGCTGCCATTTGTTCTGCTGCTGATACCATAAATCGGTCTCTCTTATGCAAACGCCGCCCGGAACCGTTTTCCGGCTCGGACGGCGTCTTGGAAAACTCTGAGGTCTATGTAAGCGGGTCTTTGCCCGCTCACAAGCGATTACTCTGCCGCAGCAGCTTTTGTGACCTTCAGTGAACCGCCCGCTTTTTCAACTGCCTCAACGGCAGACTTCGAAGCACCGGTTACTTCCAGGTTCACTTTGGCGCTGATTTCGCCTTTGGCCAGAACGCGGATACCGTCCAGCTTGCGGCGGACCAGACCGGACGCAACCAGAGCGTCTTCGGTGATCGCAGCCGAAGCATCCAGCTTGCCGGCTTCGACAAATTTCTGGATCAGGCCCAAGTTAACAACGGCGAATGCTTTGCGGTTCGGCTTGCTGAAGCCACGCTTTGGCAGACGCTGGTACAATGGCATCTGACCGCCTTCGTAGCCGTTGATGGCCACACCCGAACGGGATTTCTGGCCTTTGATACCACGGCCACCCATTTTACCTTTGCCGGAACCCGGACCACGGCCAACGCGGGTGCGTTTCGGGCTGGCGCCTGGATTGTCGCGCAGTTCGTTCAGTTTCATGTCGCTTCTCCTAAGCCGGATATGACCCCGAAGCGTGATGGGCCAAACACGGCATTTCTTGGTTTTTGATTCTCGTGGCGGAAAGCCACCGCAGGCGTATAGGCCCGATAACCGCACTTGACAAGCCTGTAGATTGCCCTGCGCCCCGGGACGCCGGCATGAGGTCTTGAGCCAGGTGTTACGCAAAGGGCACCTCTGCCGGCCTTTGACCGAAAAGTGACCGTGAAATGCAGCGCCTTTAAGAAAAACCGCTTGCTATGTCGGGGTGGTCGTCTATCCGGTGGCCTACAAACACTAGACTGGCAGGCGTATGATTGAACCCTCTCTCTCGCTCCGCGACAAGCCGGAGACCACCGCCGCACGTGACTGGGTAACAACGCTTGCCAAATATCGCGAACCGGACCAAATGCGCAGCGCTTTTGAGCTGGGTGTAAGCATTATCCCCTTTATCGGACTGTGGGCATTGTCCTGGATGTCACTTTCAGTCAGCTATTGGCTGGCCTTTGTGATTTCCGCCCTCAATGCGGCCTTTCTGTTGCGCTTGTTTGCCATCCAGCATGATTGCGGGCACGGCGCATTCTTCAAAAACCGGGCCGTCAGCGACTGGATCGGGCGCGGCATCGGAGTTCTGACACTGACACCATATGATGTCTGGCGCCGCAGTCATTCCACGCATCACAACAGTTCCGGCAACCTGGACAAGCGCGGGATGGGCGATGTCCACACCCTGACCGTGGCGGAATACCGCGCCAAAACACCACTGAACAGGTTCTGGTACCGCGTGTACCGGAACCCGATAACTCTGTTCGTGCTTGGCCCCGGTTATCTGTTTCTGTTTCAAAACCGCCTTCCGCTGGGCCTGACAGACAGCGTCAGGTTCTGGGTCAGCGCGATGGCGACCAATCTTGCCATTCTGATTGCCCTTGTGGCCGTCTACTATTTTGGCGGGCTGATGCCGATGTTGCTGATCTTTCTGCCGTCGACTCTGATTGCCGCAACGGCCGGAGTTTGGCTGTTTTATGTACAACACCAGTTCGAGAACACGCATTGGGACGCCGATGCAGACTGGCAACTGCATGAAGCAGCGCTGCACGGAAGTTCGCACTATATCCTGCCCTCAGTGCTGCAGTGGTTCAGTGCCAATATCGGCATCCACCATGTACACCACCTCTACAGCCGCATTCCGTTCTACCGTCTGACCGAAGTGCTGCGTGATCATGAAGAACTGGCAAACAGCAACCGGATGACCATCCGTGAAAGCCTCGCCAATGCGCGGCTTCACCTGTGGGACGAGAAGAACCGTCGTCTGTTGTCCTTTGCCGAGGCCCACGCACTTTATGGGTAACGGGCATGCCTGGCATTTTCGTCTCTGAAATCGCAGCGCGTGCCTTGCATCAACGGCAGGCGTGTGGCGCGGGACAGTCTCCATCATCCATCGCGACGACTTTCTTGGGCGCGATTTTGACAAAGAATGCGCGCGGCACAAACCGGTATTCAACCGGTGCAAACGCTGGCGCGACTAAGGTGCCTTCATCCCGATCGTGACTGGCTTGATCGCCCACGCCTGAACGGGAAAGCGATCGCGATTGACGCAACCCGCATCGCGCCCTGCATTGCAGTTAAAAAGGCGGTGACCATCTGGTGACAGGAACACCACTCTGCACGGCATCAGTGATAACTAAGAGCGACCGTCCAACCTGTTCGTCGATGCTGGGCAAGGCTGCGGCACCGTGAAAGAAAACTAGCCTCCCCGGGCCTGTGGACACGGCGGAAATCCCTCATGCCCCTGCACAAATCAAACAAAATCCCTTGTCACACCCCCGCCCCGATGCCATATGCAAAGAGCTTACGTTTTTCTATTCGACCTACTGTCTCCTTCATCGGCAGTCAGTCTATCGATACAGACCGACGACGCCAGGCTGCCGCAACTCCGTGGGCAGCACTCAAACAGGAGACACGGATATGCCAGCAGGCACCGTAAAATGGTTCAACACCACCAAAGGCTTCGGCTTCATCGCACCGGAAGAGGGCGGCAAAGATGTATTCGTACACATCTCGGCTGTCGAACGTTCGGGCCTGACCGGTCTGGCCGACAACCAGAAAGTCACGTACGAGCTGCGCGCCGGTCGTGACGGCCGCGAAAGCGCCGACAGCATCCAGCTGGCCTGAGCTTGATATCGGGTGAGGGGATTCCCCTCGCCCCTTTCCCGCCACCACCTCGGGTGGCAGGCAGGACACATCACGTCCACGTGATGTCTGCCCTAGAATTGACCAAATATCGTATCATGATGAAATTGGTTTCAGTTTCATTGGTCATTCGACGAGGGTTTCGATGTTTACACGCCGTATTTTTCTGGCCGGAACGGCGGCCAGCATGTTGCCGGGCATCGCCAGCGCCAAAAAAGCGGTCGAGTATGATCCGACACCGCAATTCGTGCGCATCAAGAAACAGTTCGTACCTGGTCAGCTGCTGGTCGCGCCCCGGTCGTTCTATCTTTACTTCGTCACGGAACCTCGCAAGGCGATCCGCTATGGATGCGGCGTCGGCAAAGCGGGGTTGGAGTTTACCGGCACGGCCACCATCGATGTGAAAAAGGAATGGCCGACCTGGCGCCCGACCGATGAGATGATCGAACGTGATCCCGTCGCTTACGCCAAATTCAAGGACAACGACTATGTCCAACCCGGCGGCGGAGATAACCCGCTGGGCGCGCGCGCGCTGTATCTGTTCCAGAACGGTGTCGACACCTATTTCCGCATCCACGGCACGACGCAGCCGCAGACCATTGGCCGGGCGGTGTCCAACGGTTGCATACGAATGCTGAACGAGCATGTGATCGATTTGTACAACCGGGTCCCGATCGGAACCGTTGTCACGGTCGTCTAGGTGCCCATGGATTGGCGCCTATTCCGCTCGACCCGCCTGATCAACAAGCTTCAGAACGGACGGCCCCAGTGATTCAACGATCTTTACCACCCCATCCGCGTTTGGATGTATTCCGTCCGGCTGCATGAACTGCGATACCGCGCCGGGGTCGCCCTCGGCCGCAAGCCCTTCGAAGAAACTGGCGGCGAAGAGGACGTCGAACTCCTTCGCCAAGTCTGGGTACATTCCGTCGAAAGCTTGCTTGTAATCGGCCCCGTAGTTGCCCGGCGCCTGCATACCGATCAGCAGAACCGGTACATTCGCGTCTAGCGCCACGTCCAGGATCCTGCGCAGATTGGCCTTTGATACGGCAGGGTCGATCCCACGCAGCAGGTCGTTGCCGCCAAGGGCAACGATCATGCCATCCACATCCGGTGTCAGGGTCCAGTCCACACGTGCGGCCCCGCCCGCCGTCGTGTCGCCCGAAACACCTGCGTTGATGACGCGGACATCCGCGCCCTGCGTCTGCAACCAGCGTTCAAGCTGTGGAACAAACCCGCTTTCCTCCACCAGCCCATAGCCCTGAGTCAGCGAGTCCCCCAAAGCCGCAATCACCACTTGTTCGGCTGTGGCCGCAAAACCGCACCACGTGAAAAGGCCTGCCATCAAAGCCTTGCGCAACGTGGTGATCGCTCCATATCCCAAAAGACCGCTCCTTTTTCGGGTAGACCCATGACGACTGCTGTTCTCGCCCTCCAAGATGCCTCTTTGTCCCTGGATGGCAATGCCGGGCGGGTCGATATTCTGCATGACATTACGTTGACTGTGAACAAGGGCGAGACGCTGGGGCTTATCGGGCCTTCTGGCTCGGGCAAGTCTTCGCTGCTGATGTTGATGGCGGGGTTGGAACAGGCGACGCACGGTCAAATCATGGCGCTGGGTCAAGACCTTACCGACATGGATGAGGACGCTCTGGCCCGGTTTCGGCGCGACAGTATGGGGGTGGTGTTTCAGAACTTCCATCTGATCCCGACGATGACCGCGCTTGAAAACGTGGCAATCCCACTGGAACTGGCAGGGCACAAGGATGCGTTCGACCGGGCCGAGCAAGAGCTGGACGCCGTTGGCCTGTCGCACCGTCGCGATCATTACCCGGCGCAACTGTCGGGCGGAGAACAACAGCGTGTTGCCTTGGCACGAGCATCTGCGCCGCGCCCCAAAATCCTGTTGGCTGATGAACCGACCGGGAACCTGGACGAAACCAACGGGGCCGCAATTGTTGATTTGCTGTTTGGTCTGCGCCGGAAATACGATGCAACCCTGGTTCTGGTGACCCACAGCCATTCATTGGCCGAAAGATGTGATCGGGTCGTTCGGTTGCGTGACGGCAGGATCGCCGAAGAGACCCGGCAGGAGGCCGCGGAATGAGCCTGCGGATGGCCGGGCGGCTCGCCCGCCGCGAGCTACGCGGAGGCCTGAGCGGTTTTCGGATCTTTCTGGCCTGTTTGGCGTTGGGGGTCGCCGCCATCGCGGCCGTCGGGTCGGTGCGGCAGGCCATACAGGCTGGGCTTGCGCAAGAAGGGGCCTCGCTGCTGGGGGGCGATGCCGAACTTGAATTCACCTATCGTTTTGCCGATGAGGCAGAGCGCGCCTGGATGCAACAGACATCCGTCCAGATGTCCGAGGTTGTCGATTTCCGCTCGATGGCCGTTGTGCCCGGCGCGACAGGTCCGGAACGAGCGCTGACTCAGGTTAAGTCGGTCGACAACGCGTACCCACTTGTCGGCTCGGTACGGCTGGAACCCGAGATCCCGCTGGAAGACGCCCTGAACGGCAGTTTCGGCTTGCCTGGGGCCGTGATGGAACCTGTGCTGATGGACCGGCTTGGGTTGTCCGTCGGTGATCGGTTTTCACTTGGGACGCAAGAGCTCATCCTGACGGCTGCCTTGCTGGACGAGCCCGACAGCGCGGCGGATGGGTTTGGCCTTGGGCCGCGCACTCTGGTGCGAACCGAGGCATTGCAGGCGTCCGGTCTGCTGGAACCCGGAACACTGTTTTCAACAAAGTACAGGATGATCCTGCCCCGGAACGCAGATCTTTCGGATGTATCCGCAAGGGCTGACGCGGCATTCGAAGGCACTGGAATGCGCTGGACGGATGCACGCAACGGTGCCCCCGGGATATCCGAGTTCGTCAATCGCCTGAGTGCATTTCTTGTCCTTGTCGGGCTGTCCGGGCTTGCCGTCGGAGGCATCGGCGTTTCTGCCGCCGTGCGTGCTTATCTGGGGCAGAAGACGGAAACGGTTGCGACTCTGCGCACCTTGGGGGCCGATCGCGCCACCATTTTTCAAACCTACATGATTCAAATTGGCGTTCTGTCCGTCTTCGGGATCGCGATCGGCCTGACGCTGGGTGGATTGGCGCCGCTTGTTCTGGCCCCGCTGCTGGAAAGCCAATTGCCGGTTCCCGCAGTGTTTTCCCTTTATCCACAGCCGCTGATCGAGGCAGCAATATACGGTCTGCTCACAGCGTTCCTGTTCACCCTTTGGCCACTGGCCCGCACCGAAGATGTGCGCGCCGCGACGTTGTTTCGCGACGCGCTGAGCTCGGCCCGCCCCTTTCCACGTCTGATTTACGTCGTGGCAACGGGTGCCGGGCTGTTGTTGCTGATCGCCCTGGCATCATGGTTCAGCGGCTCGACGCGGCTTACTGTCTGGACCGGCGGCGGGCTTGTCGGTGCACTGGCGCTGTTGGCCCTCGCCGCTTATGCCATTCGCAAACTGGCCCGGGCTGGGACTTCGTTGGCCCGCGGGCGGCCCACAGTCAGATGGGCGTTGTCGGCCATCTCGGACCCACGCGAAGGTGCAGGATCTGTAGTTCTGTCACTGGGGCTGGGCCTGTCGGTGCTGGCTGCGGTCGGGCAGATCGACGGGACCCTGCGCAACGCCATTTCGGGCAACCTGCCGGATGTTGCGCCGTCGTACTTCTTTGTGGACATCCAGAAAGATCAAATGCCCGGCTTCACCGAACGCCTGCAAAGCGACCCCGCGGTCAGCCGCATTGAAAGCGCGCCAATGTTGCGCGGGATCATCACGCAGATCAACGGCCGGCCCGCTCGGGACGTGGCCGGAGATCACTGGGTGCTGGAAGGGGATCGCGGCGTGACCTATTCGGTTCAACCGCCGCCGAACACACGCTTGACCGCAGGGGAATGGTGGGACGAAAATTACGCAGGCGCGCCGCAGGTCAGCTTTGCCGCCGAAGAAGCCGAAGAGATGGGCCTGAACCTAGGCGACCAATTGACCGTCAATATCCTGGGGCGAGACATCACGGCAGAGCTGACGTCCCTGCGCGAGGTGGATTTCTCTACCGCGGGAATGGGCTTTGTCATGTCGATGAACCCCTCTGCGCTGGCCGGTGCGCCGCACAGCTTTATCGCGACGGTCTATGCCGAAGAACAGGCCGAGGCGTCCATCTTGCGGGATCTTGCCGGCCAGTTCCCCAATATCACGGCCATCCGGGTGCGCGACGCCATTGATCGCGTCTCGGGCCTGCTGGCAGGCATCGCCGCAGCGACCTCGTACGGTGCAGGAGTATCGCTGCTGACCGGATTTCTGGTTCTGATCGGCGCTGCGGCGGCAGGCGAACCTGCCCGCAGATACGAAGCAGCGATCCTCAGGACATTGGGTTCGGACCGTGGCCGTATCCTGCGCAGCTTTGGCCTGCGATCCGTTCTGCTTGGGGCCGCTGCGGGTTGCGTCGCGCTGTTCGTTGGCATTCTGGGCGGCTGGGCCGTTGCCACCTACATCTTCGACACAGAGTTCACGGTCATCTGGTCATCGGCCTTCGGCATCGTACTGGCCGGGATAGGCGTCACGGTATGTGCTGGGCTGGCATTTGCCCTGCGTCCACTTTCGGTGCGTCCGGCGCGCATATTGCGCGCGAGCGATTGAAATCAGCGCACGCAGGCCACGGGCTGCAAGAGCCTCAGCAGCGGATCGTTGTCACATACCAAAGCATCCAGAGTAACATCGTCCAGGGACGCATAGAACACCTCTGCCGCGTCCTGAAGCGCAAGCCTCAGCCGGCAGGCATCCGTGAGCGGGCACGTGTTGTCAGCGTCCGCGAAACACTCGGCAATGGGCAAAGCCCCTTCAACATGCCGGAACACCGCACCGATGCGTATCTGATCCGCGGGGCGCGCCAGCGACATGCCACCGTTACGACCGCGCTGCGTGCTCAGATAGTTCAGCTGGCTCAACTGATTGATCACCTGCGCCAGATGGTTTTCCGAAATGTTGCACACTTCGGCAATTTCGGATTTCGTGACCAGCCTGTCCGGGTGAGCTGCGCAATACATCAACAGGCGCACAGCGATATTCGTCCTTTTGGTAATCCGCATGAGGGCCTCCCTAAATTCAAGATGCAACCTTATTGCATGTCCGGGAAAAAAGCGGTTTGACATACATCAATCGACCCAAAGGACACTTCTCGGATGGCCGACCCCTATTTCTTTGGCTATGGCAGCCTTGTGAACCTTGCGACGCATGATTTCCCCGATCCACGCCCCGCGCGACTGAAAGGTTGGCGGCGGGCCTGGCGGCATACCGATCTGCGACCCGTGGCGTTTCTGACTGCCGTGCCCGACCCGGAGTCAGAGATCGAAGGCATGATTGCGCATGTTCCCAATAATGACTGGGCCGCGCTGGATGAACGGGAATGGGCGTATGACCGAATTCCTGCAACGCAGTCGGTTTCACATCCCCTGACGCACGACGTCGAAATAGCTGTCTACGCCGTCCCGCAGGATCGGCACAGCCAGCCCAGCAATCACCACCCGTTGCTGCTCAGCTATATCGATGTTGTCGTGCAGGGTTACCTGCGGGCGTTCGGCGAAGACGGCGCGGATCGATTCTTTGAGACGACAACAGGCTGGGACGCCCCGATCCTGAATGATCGCGCCGAACCGCGTTATCCACGCCACCAGCAACTCAAACCTGTCGAACGTGATTTTGTCGATGACCGCCTGACCAGTTTGTCGGTTCGATTTGTGCAACCAGCGTAAACAAAAAAGGGCCACGCCGATGACGTGGCCCAGAATTCTGGTGTGCCACCACGTTAGCCGCGCGCGCGGATCACCTGTAGCAACGGCATCAGCGCTGCCATTTCCGGGCCGCGCTCCTTGCCGGTCAGCGCTTTGCGCAGCGGCATGAACAGACCTTTGCCCTTGCGACCGGTTGCCTCTTTCACGGCTTTGGTCCAGGTGCTCCAGGTCTCGCCGTCGAACGGACCTTCGGGCAGCAAAGCCATTGCCTGGGCAATAAATTCCTGATCTTCATCGGCGATCAGGGGATCGGCCCCGTCACGGCACAGCTCCCACCAGCCCTTGAGATCGGCCAGGGTGGTGATGTTTTCACGGGCCATGGCCCAGAAAGGTTCTGCCAATTCATCTGGAACACCGGCATCCGCAACGGCACTGGCCACATCTGACAGCGGCAGCGATTGCAAATGCCTCGCGGTCAGCGGGAACAGGTCCTGCACATCGAACTTGGTCGGCGCGGCGCCAAACCGGTTTACATCGAACCCTTCGATCAGCTCGGCCATTTCCGAGCGCAGCTCAACCGGATCAGACGAGCCCAGACGCGCCATAAGGCTCAGCAACGCCATCGGTTGCACACCCTGTTCGCGAAGATCGCGCAAGGCCAGCGTGCCCAGCCGTTTCGACAATGCCTCGCCCTGCGGACCAGTCAGCAGAGAATGGTGGGCAAAACGCGGACAACGCCCGCCCAGCGCCTCGATAATCTGGATCTGCGTCGCCGTGTTGGTCACATGGTCCGAACCCCGTACGACATCCGTCACGCCCATTTCAGTATCATCCACAACCGACGCAATCGTATAGAGAACCTGACCATCGCCACGGATCAAAACCGGATCGGAAACCGAAGCCGCATCAATCGAGATGTCGCCAAGAATGCCGTCATTCCATTCGATACGTTCATGATCCAGCTTGAAGCGCCAGACGCCGTTGCCACGTTCGGCGCGCAGCTTCTCTTTCTCGGCCTCCGACAGGTTCAGCGCAGCGCGGTCATAGACCGGCGGCTTGCCCATGTTCAGTTGCTTCTTGCGTTTCAGATCCAGCTCGGTCGGCGTTTCGAACGCTTCGTACAAACGACCCATCGCGCGCAGCTTGTCGGCCGCTTCGGCATAGCGGTCCAGACGGTCCGACTGACGCTCGACCCGGTCCCAATGCAAACCCAGCCATTCCAGGTCCTGCTTGATGGCATCGACATATTCTTCTTTCGACCGCTCAGGGTCGGTATCATCGATGCGCAGGATGAACGTACCGCCTGCCTTGCGGGCAATCAGATAGTTCATCAGGGCGGTGCGCAGGTTGCCCACATGGATGTAACCGGTGGGCGACGGGGCGAAACGGGTGGTTGTCATGGGTGTCTCCTGTTGGCGCGGCTCTTGTCACATGGGGGCGTTTTTGTCCAGCCGCCGCTTGATCCATCAGGTGATTCAGAAAGGTTTCACCGGCCACACCCTGTCGAGGTCGTCCAGTCCAGCGCGAATGAGTTCGCGCAAAACGCCCGTGTCGATATCCGCCAGTTTGTTGACGTAAAGACAGGACTTGCCCAGCTTGTACTTTCCCAATCTGGCCATGAGATCCGCAAAATCTGCGTAACCCGGCATGATGTAAATCACCAAAGCGGATTTGCGCGGCGAAAAACCGGTTGCCAGAAAGTCGCCTTCACGACCCGATTTGTAGCGATAGTGGTAGCGGCCATACCCGACGATCGACGGGCCCCACATGACCGGGCTAAACCCGGTGGTGGCGCGATACAATTTGTCAAGCTGGTGCGCGTCTTCAGCACGGCGCGCCGGTTGAACCGTTCTCAGGAAATTCTCGACGCTCTGATCTGTCGGAACTGTCTTGTTGTCTGATCGCGCCATGAACAAAAATTAACACGTATTATTCATCCATGCACCCCATCTGAATTGCGTATAAACTGGCAAGAGACTCTCGACGCCCTAACTGCAACAATGATGTCCTGACAGGGAGAACGAAGATGACAATAAAACTTACACGCCGCGCCGCTTTGGGAAGTGCCGCCGCCTTGCCGTTTGCAGCTGCCGCCGCACCGGTTCTGGCCGCCAGCCCGGAAACCAAAGCAAACTCGACCATCGCAAGGTCATTTCATATTGGCGATTTCACGGTCACGACCCTGCTGGATGGCAGCTTTCCACGCGACGGAGCCAAAGAGATTTTTGGGGGCGGAGCGACAGACGAAGAATTTGCCAAGGTTTCGGCTGAAAACTTCATTCCGGCAGACGTCGCACAGTTTTTCTTTACCCCCTCACTGGTCAACACGGGATCAGAGCTGGTTCTGTTTGATACCGGTCTGGGGCAAGGTGGCATACAGGCCGCGCTGGCAGATGCGGGCGTGACCCCGGATCAGATCGATGTGGTCGTGATAACGCATATGCACCCTGACCATATCGGTGGCATGACCACCGAAGGCGCGCCGACCTTTGCGAATGCGCGCTACGTGACGGCTTCTCCGGAATATGATTTCTGGGCTGCGCAGGACGCAGGCAATCGCGTGGGCGATCTGGTCGCTGAAAAAGTCACACCGCTGGCCGAGAAAATGACCTTTGTCGAAGACGGGGGCGAGGTTGCCTCGGGCATTACCGCAGTGGCCGCTTATGGCCACACACCGGGCCACACGGTCTACCATCTGGAAAGCAACGGGCAACGTCTGGTGCTGACGGCGGATCTGGCCAACCACTATGTCTGGTCTTTCGCCCATCCCGAATGGGAAGTCCGGTTTGACATGGACAAGGCCGCAGCCACTGCCGCACGCCGCGATGTTCTTGGCATGCTGGCTGCCGACAAAGTGCCGATGGTCGGCTATCACATGCCCTTCCCCGGCGCCGGGTATGTTGAGACCCGTGGAGAAGGCTTTCGCTTTGTCCCGGTCAGCTACCAGATGATGGGCTAAGCGTTCAGTACCCCGGATCCGGCCGCACTTTTGAACCGTCACTGAACCGCGACAAGCGAAAGGCGGCCGGGTCCACGCAAGGCGTTGTTTCGGCAACCAGATCAGCCATCAGCCGCCCCGCCCCGGGGCCGATTCCAAAGCCATGGCCTGAAAACCCCGTGGCAATGTACATTCCCGGCAGATCATCCACGCCCGAGATGACGGGAATGGCATCCGGCGTCACATCGATCATACCTGCCCAGCTTTGTACGATCTCGCCTGTTTGCACAGCTGGGTATCCCTTGCATGCACTGGCCCAGGCGCGTCGCAGTGCTTTTTGAGACGGCTCAGGGTCCAGGATCCGGCACTTTTCGAACGGCGTCACATCGGTTGGCAGCCATCTCCGATCCTGTTTTGCTTCGATCGTCCAGCGTTTGGACAGGCGAAAGCGCAGAGATTTCCACTCCTGTACAAAAGCCGGCAGGAACTGCATCGCCAATCGAAAACTGTCCGGCACGATGTCCACAGTATTTTCGTGACCAGACGCAATTGTGTAACCGCCATCGGCCCGTTTTCGGATCGCAAAGTCATCCGACCACAACGACGTCTCGGGCCCCTCTGCGATGGGGGATGTGCGCAGGACCGTATTCAGAACCTTCAGCTGCGGCAGTTCGATCCCCGCATTGCCTGCAAACAGGCGCGACCACGCACCCCCGGCCAGAACGACGCGGCCGCTGGCAACTTTGCCGCGCTCGGTGAAAACACCGGCGACACGTCCAGCCTGAACGTCCACACTGCGCACGGCGCAATTCGTCATGATCACTGCGCCCCGAGCCCGCGCGGCTTCGGCGATAGCGGGGGCTGTCCATTGAGGTTCGGCACGACCGTCCTGCGGCATGTACAAAGCGGTTTCAAAGCCCGATTGGTTGCCGTGCAAAAGGTCTGCCAACTCACCGCCAGAAACCATCCGCGCGCCGGTCTGCAATCCTTCGACATAGTGCAGCCAACGTTCCATGTTGCCGGTATCCCGCCTGCCGGATGCGCCAAAAAGGATACCGGATCGGGTGTAACCTGTCTTGCGGTCCAGCCGGTCATCGAGCGTCTGCCAGATGCGCAACGATTCCTGCATCAGGGGTATCTCTCTTGGGTCCCGCATCCCAAGACGGACCCAACCCCAATTTCGTGAACTTTGTTCGGCTGCAATCTGCCCTTTTTCGCACACAAGAACCGAAGCGCCCCGCTCTGCCAGTTCCAATGCGGTTGAAACGCCGATGATTCCGCCGCCGATGACCACGACATCAACGGTTTTGGGCAGGGCAAGATCAGGTTCTACAGGAGTCGGTTTGGGCGCGGTCATCAATAGGCCTTACTCTGTCGCTTGGACCGCCATGGAGACCAAAAGACAAAGCATGGGCAATACAAACTGCCACCGCAACATACGATTTTCGGCATCTGTGACCCAGACGCCTGAGGTTATAAGCGCATGGCCTAAGGTTACGCTGCGCCGGACAGTTCCGCCCATTTCTGGCGCAAGATCGCGGACAACCGCTTTTCCTTCAGCGCCGCTTGCGCGGATACGTCTTCCTGAGGAAGCAATTGCGGAAACTCTGGCCGCAACATGGCCGCTTTCTGATCTTCCGACTGCCGCTGCTCATTCAACAGATCGGCAATTGCTGCATCCAGCTTTTTTTCATCCAATTCTTGCGGCGGAGATTCCATTGTGCGCCATTTCAAAGGCGCATGAAGCGATCTTTCATAATCCTCGTACATTTTAACACCAAACCATTCACTCAGACATCCAACCCCGGATACGCTGCGTTCGCCACATTCGGCTTTCGCCATCAACGGCAATGCGTCGCATCCGCCCCACATTGGGCAACTTCCAAGCAAAAATGTGTCAGAAAAATGTCACCCAGGCAAGCCAGGGATGGCCTTTTTCGCCCGGTTGCACGGGCTTTGCCCCTCGATCAGGGAACAATGCACAGCACCGAAACTTCACTGTTTCCGATCTGACGAGTTTGGCTTCGATTTCAGTGACGATCACGCCAGCGATTTACGATCGGGTACCGCCGGTCCAGCCAGAATGCCCGCTTGCTCAAGCGCGTGCCCGGAGCGGACTGGAACCGCTTGTACTCGCTGATGTAGATCAGGTGCTCGACCTTCCGCGCGTCCGCCTCGTCAAATCCGGCGGCGACGCAATCCGCGATGGAGCCATCCTGATCGACCAGAATGTCAAGTATCGCGTCCAGCACGGGATAGTCCGGCAGGCTGTCACTGTCCTTCTGATCTTCGCGCAGTTCGGCGCTGGGGGGTTTGTCGATGACGGACGGGCGAATGACCTCTCCGTCAGGCCCCATCATCCAGTCTCGATGATTGGCGTTGCGCCAGCGGCAGGTTTCGAACACGCGGGTCTTGTACAGATCCTTGATCGGGTTGTAGCCGCCATTCATGTCGCCATAGATCGTGGCATAGCCCACCGCGACCTCGGACTTGTTGCCGGTGGTCAACAGCATTTCGCCGAATTTGTTCGAGATCGCCATCAGCAAAAGCCCGCGCAGGCGCGACTGAATGTTCTCCTCGGTCAAGCCTTCGTCCGACCCCGCAAATAGCGGAGCAAGCGTGTTGGTGACGGCAGCCCGGCTTTCCGAAATCGGCACATGGTCATAGTGCACACCAAGCGCCTTGGCGACGGCCTCGGCATCGTCCAATGACGCTTGGCTGGTATATTCCGACGGCAACATCACACAGCGAACATTGTCGGCCCCGATGGCATCCACCGCGATGGCCGCCACCAAGGCGGAATCGATCCCTCCGGACAGTCCCAGAACTGCCTTTTTGAAACCGGTCTTGCCCATATAGTCCCGCAGGGACTGCACCATCGCGCGATAATCCTGCTCCCACACATCCGGCTGGGGCACGATTTCTGCCGGCACAATGCGCCAGCCATCATCGCCGCGCTCAAGATCCACCTGAGAAACCACTTCGTCGAATACCGGCATCCGGAAGGCCAGCTCTCCGCCCGGGTTGAGACCGAAGCTGGCGCCGTCAAAAACCTGATCGTCCTGCCCGCCAACCATGTTCAGGTAGATCAGCGGCAGGCCCGTTTCGACCACGCGCGCGACCATATGGTTCAGACGTACATCGTATTTGTTCCGGAAATAGGGCGACCCATTGGGGATCAGCAGAAACTCGGCCCCGGTTTCCTCAAGCGTTTCCGCCACATCCGGGTGCCAGCCATCCTCGCAAATGGGGCTGCCGATCCGGAAGTTGCCAACCGAATACGGACCGCCCAGAGGACCCGCATCATACAGGCGCACTTCGTCGAAAACAGTCTCATTCGGCAGGTGGTGCTTCAGAACCTTGCTGGTGATCCGCCCCCCCTTCAGGATCAGATAGGCATTGTACAACTTGCCATCATCGACCCACGGACCACCCAGGGCAATCGCGGGCCCATCGGCGCATTTCCCGGCCAGAGTCTCGACCGCATCCATGGCCGCGCGATGAAACACCGGCTTCAGCACCAGATCCTGCGTGTTGTATCCGGTGATGAACATCTCGGGGAACGCCACCAGATCGGCCCCCGCCGCCTTGCCCTGTTCCCACGCGGAAACGACCTTGGCCGCATTGCCGTCGATATCCCCTACGGTCGGGTTCAGTTGCGCCAGAGTGATGCGAAAACGGTCGGCCATGCTGCCCTCTTGCCTCGTCAGTCCTATTGCCATTTAGCAGATCATCGCGCGAGTAAAAGGCCAATGCGGCAAAACCCGTTGCCCTGCCCTCGACGGTACCCTAGTTTTGCGCCCAGGGATGCAACCAACGATGATCCGGCAGGCAGGACCAAAATGAACGTGATCCGAAACTCAATTGGGGCTGTGGCCATGAGCCTGGCAACTGCGACCGCTTTTGCGCAGGACGGCACGATTATCGTCAAGGATGACGAAGTGGGCGGCGTCTACGAGGGCACTTATGAGAATGGCCTGCGCCACGGGACGGGTACGTATCGGCTGCCCAACGGGTTCGAATACACCGGCCAGTGGGTGGAAGGTGAAATTCAAGGCCAGGGCGTCACCAAGTACCCGGATGGATCGGTTTATGAAGGGGCGTTCGTCAAAGGTCAGCCTGACGGGCGCGGCAAGATCGTTTACGCCAATGGCAGCAGCTATGATGGAGAATGGTCCAACGGATCCATCAACGGCACGGGCGTCGCTGAATTTGCCAATGGCTCGCGCTATGAGGGTGAGTTCAGGAACGCACAACGGCACGGCAAGGGCAAACTGACCTTTCCCGATGGGTATGTCTACGATGGCGATTGGGTGGAGGGTCAGCGGCAAGGCAAGGCCACGATTACCTATGCCGATGGCAGCGTTTACGAAGGCGATGTCAACGCCGGCTTGCGCGATGGCACGGGCACCCAGACAATGCCTGACGGAATGGTATACGAAGGCGAATGGACGCAGGACCAGATCACCGGGACAGGTCGCCTGACCTATGCCAATGGTGATGTGTATGAAGGCGAGCTTGTGCAGGGGCGCCGTCAGGGCAAAGGCAAAGTAACTCACGCGTCAGGGGACGTCTACGAGGGCGATTTTGTCGATGATCGCCGCCATGGCAAAGGCACGTTCACCGGAACCGATGGATTTGTGTACACCGGCGACTGGAACCAGGGTCAGATAGAAGGCCTGGGTGAGCTGACCTATCCCGACGGTTCGGTTTACGTGGGCGATTTCGTGGCCGATCTGGCGGAAGGAAACGGCCGCATCACCTATCCCGACGGCTCCACTTACGAGGGTGAGTGGATCGCCGGCGTCATCGAAGGCCAGGGTACGGCGACCTATGCCACCGGCATGATCTATGAGGGTCAGTTCAAAAACGCACAAAGCCACGGCAAGGGTGTGATGACCCGCGCGGACGGTTCGATATATGACGGAGACTGGGTCAACGGGGTTCGTCAGGGAAAAGGCAAGGCGACCTACTCTGACGGCACGGTATACACCGGGGATTTCGTGAACGGTAAGCGCCACGGCAAAGGAGAAATCGTGACCCCTGCCGGGTTCAAATATGTCGGCGACTGGTCCGAAGGCAAAATCAACGGCGAAGGCATAGCGACCTATTCGAACGGTGACGTCTATGAGGGCAACTTTGTCGACAACAAAAGGCAGGGCAGCGGAACCATGCGCTATGCCAACGGGCAAGAAGAAACCGGTATCTGGGAAAACGGGGTTTTGCCAAATCAAACCCAGGACCAGCAGGGCGACGCAGACGCTCCGGCACAGCAGATAGACCCGGGTTCAGAGGCGGCACAGCCAGATCCGTCTGGCGAATGATCGTTCACCAGGGAACAGGTTTTCCGGCCCAGTCAAAGAACCCACCGGTATCCGCCGGGCGCAACCCGCCGATCACGGACATCAGGTTGCGCGCGGCTTCACCGGGTTCAACGGCGGGATGCCGGCCCAGATATTTCCGAGTAAACTCTGTTTTGACCGTGCCGGGATGCAGCGCAACACATATCGCCTGTTTATGGGTCCGGGCCAATTCAATTGCCGACGTATGGACGATTTGATTGACCGCGGCCTTGGCCGCGCGGTAGCTGATCCAGCCGCCCATCCGATTGTCGCCAATGGACCCGACCCGCGCGGACAATACAGCAAATACCGAACGCCGCTGTCGCGGCAACAACTGATGGGCCCGGCTTAGCACCAACGCCGGACCAACGGCATTCAGAGCAAACTGGTCCATCATTGCCCTTGCCGAAACAGATCGAATGGTCTTTTCGGGCGCATTGCCTGAAATCTCCAGCGCCCCGGAAGCGACAAGAACAAGATCGAACGGGCCCGATAGGCGTTCAAGCATCCGGCTTGCTCGATCTGGTTCCATCAGATCGAACCCCTCGACAGAGCGCGAGAGGCACGTCACCGCAACGCCCCGCGCCTCCAATTGCTCGCGTACGGCCGCACCGATCCCGCCGGACGCACCAATGATCAAAGCAGTATCCATCTGCGACCAGCTAGCGGCAGGGACGGATCAATCAAGGGACAGGGAATTTCCAACCCCCTACGCCGCAACTTGTCGAAAATTGGTTCTTTTCATTCCCGGCGGCGTCTGTATAACCTCAAACCCATGATCAACTGCGCAGATATCCCTTTTGCCAAAGCCGCCCCTCGCGGCGCGGTTCTGCGTGGCCTACTGATCCTAATCCGCCTCTGAGCGTGCCATCCGGCGCGCCCGCTCAGAGGAGGACGCCAGCGCGCCAACAGGCTTTAGGACAGACAAGAAAGAGATTCCCATGACCAACGTGACCGACCAAGACCGTGTCTTGATCTTCGATACCACTTTGCGCGACGGCGAGCAGAGCCCAGGCGCGACCATGACCCATGACGAAAAGCTCGAGATTGCCGAGCTGCTGGATGACATGGGCGTCGACATCATCGAAGCCGGTTTTCCGATCGCATCCGAAGGTGACTTCAAAGCGGTATCCGAGATCGCCAAGAACGCCAAGAACGCCCGTATCTGCGGTCTGGCACGCGCCAATTTCGCCGATATCGACCGCTGCTGGGAGGCGGTCAAACACGCGGAACAGAACCGCATTCACACCTTCATCGGCACCTCTCCGCTGCACCGCGCCATTCCGAACCTGACACAGGACGAGATGGCTGACAAAATCCACGAAACGGTCAGCCACGCGCGCAACCTGTGCGAAAACGTGCAGTGGTCGCCGATGGACGCGACCCGGACCGAATGGGATTACCTGTGCCGCGTCATCGAAATCGCGATCAAGGCCGGGGCGACCACCATCAACATCCCCGACACCGTGGGATATACTGCGCCGCTGGAATCAGCGGACCTGATCAAACGCCTGATCGAAACGGTTCCGGGCGCAGATGAGGTGATCTTTGCCACCCATTGTCATAACGACCTCGGCATGGCGACCGCGAATTCGCTGGCGGCGGTCATCGGTGGTGCGCGCCAGATCGAATGCACCATCAACGGCCTGGGCGAACGCGCCGGCAACACCGCCCTGGAAGAGGTCGTGATGGCAATGCGCACGCGCAATGACATCATGCCCTTCCACACCGGGATCGACACGACCAAGATCATGCATATCTCGCGCCGGGTCGCTACGGTGTCGGGCTTCAACGTGCAGTTCAACAAGGCCATCGTCGGCAAGAACGCGTTTGCCCACGAAAGCGGCATCCATCAGGACGGCATGCTCAAGAACCGCGACAATTTCGAGATCATGCGCCCCGAGGATATCGGCCTGTCGGGCACATCCCTGCCTCTGGGCAAACACTCGGGCCGCGCCGCTCTGCGCGACAAACTGGAAACGCTGGGCTTTGAAGTTGGCGACAATCAACTCAAAGACATCTTCGTGCGGTTCAAGGATTTGGCGGATCGCAAGAAAGAAGTGTTCGACGACGATCTCATTGCGCTGATGACCCTGGATGAGGCGGACGACTATCTGCAACTGGTGTCGATGAAAGTCACCTGCGGCACCGGCGGGCAGGCGGAATCGACGGTCGAGCTGGAAGTCGACGGCAAGGACGTCATCGCAACTGAACACGGTGACGGGCCGGTAGACGCGACCTTCAAGGCAATCCGTGCGATTTACCCCAACACGGCCCGCTTGCAGCTGTATCAGGTTCATGCGGTGACCGAAGGCACCGATGCGCAGGCCACGGTTTCGGTCAGGCTGGAAGAAGATGGCATGATCGCCACGGGTCAATCAGCGAACACGGATACCGTCGTGGCTTCGGCCAAAGCCTATATCCACGCGCTGAACCGCCTGATCGTGCGCCGGGAAAAGACCGGCCCGGGCGCGGATGCCCGCGAAATCAGCTACAAAGACCTGACCTGATCCAAAGTGGCGCGATGAGGGGCTCCCGCACCTGCGGTTGCCCGGCTGCGCCGAGCACCCTTGCAGCTTTGGGCCCGGCAGCGCGCCTGCGGCGCGCTGCCGGGCCCAACATGTTTGACGGCATCTCTGATGCAGGCAAACAGGGCGGGAGTATCGGTTGCATTTCTTTGGCTGGCCTCAGAGACCTGCAAATAGCTGCGACAGGCGTGTCGTTTCTTCCTCGATGCCGAATGGTGCGTTCAGAATGAACATCCCTGATCCCACCATCCGATGCCCTTCGCGCACCGGTGGAAATGTCACCTCATGACAAAAGGCCTTGGGGAAGTTTTGCGCTTCAAGCGTCGCGATCATCCGGGCGTGGCGTTTGTCCGTCAGAACCGGGTACCACAGGGCGATCACCCCGACATTCCATTTCCGGTGCAGTTTGGCAATCACTCCGGGCAGTCGATCGTAATCGGTCTTCACCTCATAGCTTGGGTCAATCAGCAAAAGCCCCCGTCGCGGCGTCGGAGGCAGCAGGGATTGCACCAGTTCAAACCCGTCCT
Source organism: Ruegeria sp. A4 (assembly GCF_056543025.1). Classification (NCBI taxonomy): domain Bacteria; kingdom Pseudomonadati; phylum Pseudomonadota; class Alphaproteobacteria; order Rhodobacterales; family Roseobacteraceae; genus Ruegeria; species Ruegeria sp. A4. Next base: position 51,249 of record NZ_JBQGAW010000004.1, read on the forward strand.
GCTGATACACCTTCGCCCCGAACGGTGACATTGCCAAAGACAGCGCGGCATGTTCCTGGGGGTGCAGCTCGGCAAAATGCAGACTGTCCTGATCCCTCAACAGATGTGCTGCAATCATTGGCGATCCCGGATAGGCCGCGTCGCCGTGCCGGGCCTGTATGTTTTTCAGAACCCGCGCCATCGGATGTCCGGGGCCAAACCACCCTTCTCGTTGCGCGCGCGCGATTCCTGCCGCCGCCTCGCCCGTCCGCATGGATTCGTCCGCGTCCAACTGGTACAGCCCCCGCCCGGAGTGCGTTTCGACATAGCTGAGCGGCTTGTCCTTCTGCGTCAAATAATTCAGCACCCAGGCCAGCAATGCGTGCTTTTGGACATCAGCCAGATTCCCGGCGTGGTAAATGTGTTGATAAGAGAGCATTTTGCCTTCTAAAGTCCCATTCAATAAGGCGGAAAGGTGCTGATTGTCGCGGAATCAGCCCTTTTACCGGGCGTGATGGCACCCTATAAGTCATCCGTCCCGGAACCGTCGAGTCGCGGGCAGTAGAAAAACCGACATACAGGATCAGGGGAAACATGGGGATCTTTGGCAATCTGGGCGGCCTGTTCACAGCGGACATGGCCATCGACCTTGGAACGGCGAACACGCTGGTTTACGTCAAGGGGCGCGGTGTCATCCTGTCTGAGCCTTCGGTCGTAGCCTATCACGTCAAGGACGGCGTGAAGAAAGTTCTGGCTGTCGGCGAAGATGCCAAGCTGATGCTGGGCCGGACGCCCGGTTCTATCGAAGCCATCCGCCCCATGCGCGAAGGTGTGATTGCTGACTTCGATACAGCCGAAGAAATGATCAAACACTTCATCCGCAAGGTTCACAAGCGTTCGACTTTCTCGAAGCCCAAGATCATCGTCTGCGTTCCCCATGGCGCGACACCCGTTGAAAAGCGAGCGATCCGTCAGTCGGTTCTGTCCGCTGGTGCCCGCCGCGCCGGCCTGATCGCCGAACCGATCGCCGCCGCCATCGGCGCGGGCATGCCGATCACCGACCCGACCGGCAACATGGTCGTCGACATCGGCGGCGGCACCACCGAGGTGGCCGTTCTGTCGCTGGGCGACATCGTCTATGCCCGCTCGGTCCGCGTGGGTGGCGACCGCATGGACGAAGCCATCATCTCGTACCTGCGCCGTCAGCAGAACCTGCTGGTCGGTGAATCCACTGCGGAACGCATCAAGACCACCATAGGCACGGCGCGGATGCCTGATGATGGCCGCGGCCAGTCGATGCATATCCGGGGTCGTGACCTGTTGAACGGCGTACCCAAGGAAATCGAGATCAGCCAGGCCCAGGTCGCCGAGGCGCTGTCGGAACCCGTCCAGCAGATCTGCGAAGCGGTGATGACTGCGCTGGAAACCACTCCGCCCGATCTGGCCGCCGATATCGTGGATCGGGGCGTGATGTTGACCGGCGGTGGCGCGCTTCTGGGTGATCTGGATCTGGCCCTGCGCGAACAGACCGGCCTGGCCGTGTCGATTGCCGACGAAAGCCTTAATTGTGTGGCTTTGGGCACCGGCAAGGCGCTAGAATACGAAAAACAGCTGCGCCACGCGATTGACTACGAAAGCTGAGGCGCGCACCTTTCAGGGGGCAGTCTGAATTCGGCACGAGCAGCACGGGAAGGTAACCTGTGGCAAAAGACCGATCACAGCGCGATGACTACACGACCCCTCTGCGCCGCTTGTTGCTGGGGATCGTCATCCTGTGCTTGCTGGGCATCTTTCTAGTCTGGCGGATCGACAGCCCGCGCGTCGAGCGGTTCCGCGCGCAGGTGGTGGACGCAGTCGTACCGTCGATGGATTGGGCCATGGTGCCGGTGACTGCCGCTGTGAACCTTGTGCGTGATTTCCAAAGCTACCAGCGTCTGAGCGAGCAGAACCGCGAGCTGCGCAGCGAACTGCGCCTGATGCGTGCTTGGAAAGAGGCCGCACTGCAATTGGAGCAGGAAAATGCGCGGCTGTTGGATCTGAACAATGTCCGCCTCGACCCGCGCCTGACATACATCACGGGTGTTGTGATGGCCGACAGCGGGTCACCCTTCCGGCAGTCCGTCCTGTTGAATGTGGGGGAACGCGACGGGATCGTTGATGGCTGGGCCACGATGGATGGCATCGGGCTGGTTGGCCGAATTTCCGGCGTCGGGCCAGATACGGCTCGGGTGATCCTGGTGACGGATGCCACCAGTGCCATTCCGGCAACGATTCAGCCTTCTGGCCAGACCGCGTTGATCAAAGGAGACAATACTCCGGCCCCAGTGGTCGAATTCCTGGAAAACCGAGAGCTGGTCCGCCCCGGTGATCGGGTGATCACATCCGGCGACGGAGGCGTTTTTCCGGCAGGCCTTTTGATCGGCCAGATCGCCGCGGATCCGGGCGGCCGTCTGCGCGTTCGCCTTTCAGCGGATTTTGAACGGCTCGAGTTTCTTCGCGTTCTGCGCTTCCATTCGCCCCCGCCAATTCAGGATCCGGGTGGGATCGTCGGGCCAACTCGGCCCGAAACTGCGCTTGTACCGGATGAGGTAAGCGATGGATAGGCCCGCCTCATACAACTGGGCCATGCGCGGACTTTACGTTGCGCTGGCCTTTGTCGTGCTGTTCATGCACTTGCTGCCGCTCGATGCGCAACCGGATCGCTGGCCTTTTCCTGATGTATTGGTTGCGCTGACCTTTGCCTGGGTATTGCGGCGCCCCGATTATGTGCCCACTCTGTTGGTCGCGTTTGTCATGCTGATGGCGGATCTTTTGCTGCAACGCCCGCCGGGCCTTCTGGCCGCGCTGGTGGTGTTTGGCACAGCCTATCTGCGCTCTGCCGCTCCGGGTATGAAGGACACCGGATTTGTCGGAGAATGGATGTCTGTCGGTGTGGTGATTTCCATGGTCTTTTTGACGAACAGAGTCGTTTTGTCGATCTTGTCTGTGCAGCAGGCCGCATTGTGGCCAGTCGTGATTCAACTTGTGCTGACAATCGCCTTCTACCCGTTCATCGTGCTGTTGAGCCAAAGCGTATTTGGCGTCCACCGCCTGTCTGCTGCGGATGCCGGAGCCGTAGGGGGCGGAGCATGAAACAACGCAAACCCAAGTCGCAGGGCCTTGCCTATAAACGCCTGCCACGCCGGGCGCTGCTGCTGGGCGGTTTGCAGGCGGCTTTTATCGGCGGGTTGGCCGCACGGATGCGTTTCATGCAGGTGGATCAGGCCGACGAATACCGCCTGCTGGCCGAAGAAAACCGCATCAACATTCGACTGATCCCGCCAACCCGTGGACGCATCTATGACCGCAATGGTCAGATCATCGGTCAGAACTCACCATCCTATCGCATCGTTATCGTTCGTGAAGACGCAGGTGACGTCGACAAGGTGATTGCCAAATTGTCGGAACTCATCCCGCTGAACGATGATGAGATCCAACGCGCCCGGACCGAAATGCGCCGATCAGCGCCGTTCCTGCCGGTGACTTTGGCGGATCAGGTCACTTGGGAAGACATCTCGAAAGTCGCGGTCAATGCCCCGGCCCTGCCGGGTGTGACGCCCGAGGTCGGCCTGACACGGCAATACCCACGCTATGAGGATTTCGCCCATATCGTCGGCTATGTCGGCCCGGTCAGCGACTACGATCTCAGCAAGCTCGAAGACCCCGAGCCGGTTTTGCGAATTCCCAGGTTTCAGATTGGCAAGGTCGGGTTGGAAGCCAAGCAGGAAATTGCCTTGCGTGGCAAAGCCGGCGCAAAGCGTGTCGAAGTCAACGCCACAGGGCGCGTCATGCGCGAGCTGGACCGGCAGGAAGGTCAACCGGGTGCGGACTTGCAATTGGCGATCGATGCCGACCTGCAACAATATGCGCAAGCGCGGCTGGCAGGTGAAAGCGCGGCTGCAATTGTTCTGGATTGCGAAACCGGGGACCTGCGGGCTGTCAGCTCTACGCCCAGTTTCGATCCAAATCTGTTTGTGCGCGGTATCTCGGTCGCGGATTATCGGGCATTGACGGGGGACAAGTATCGCCCTCTGGCCAACAAGTCCGTACAAGGCACTTATCCTCCGGGGTCGACGTTCAAGATGGTCACTGCCTTGGCCGCGCTGGAGGCCGGCGTAATAGGCCCTGGAAACACAGTGTACTGCCCCGGGCATCTGAAGGTCGGCAGCCGCAGGTTCCACTGCTGGAAGCGCGGCGGGCATGGTACGGTCGATCTGAACCTGTCGCTTAAACGCAGCTGCGACGTCTATTACTACGACGTGGCTTTGCGGGTCGGGATCGACAAAATATCCGAAATGGCCCGTACATTGGGGCTGGGCGTCAAGCACGATATTCCGATGTCGGCGGTTGCCGCTGGACTTGCCCCCAACCAGGAATGGAAGCAGCGGACACACGGTCAGGATTGGCTGGTGGGCGACACGGCCAACGCGTCCATCGGGCAAGGGTTCATGCTGGCATCACCGCTTCAACTGGCCGTCATGACGGCTCGTATCGCCACCGGCCGATCTGTGACACCGCGCCTTGTACGATCGATCGACGGTGTCGAGCAGCCTTCGGGCGCAGGGGAACCGCTGGACATCAACGCCTACAATCTGGAACAGGTGCGCAAGGCCATGTACTCGGTCTCGAATGATCGGCGGGGGACGGCCTATCGCAGTCGCATCATCGCAGACGAGTTCCGCATGGCCGGCAAAACCGGCACCAGCCAGGTCCGCAACATCACCAAGGCCGAGCGTGCCGCCGGCGTTATACGCAACGAAGACCTGCCATGGGAACGTCGCGACCACGCCTTGTTCGTCTGCTTCGCGCCCTATGACAATCCGAAATACGCGGTTGCCGTGGTCGTTGAACATGGCGGCGGCGGGTCCAAGGCGGCGGCACCGGTGGCCCGCGACATCATGCTTCAGGCGCTCTACAACGGTACTCCGCCGCTTGAGGCATATCCGGTGGCCGACCGCGAGCGCATCAAGGAACAGCAAAAACGGCTCGAGGGCGACCGTCGCCCCAAAGCGCGTCCCGATGGAAAGGACCGCGCATGAGCTATCTAGAATATGCCGTGAAATCCACACCGTCGGGGTTTCGGAAATTCCTGTACATGAACTGGCCGCTGACCCTGTTGCTGATCAGCACGGCCAGCGCAGGGTTCCTGATGCTGTATTCGGTTGCCGGCGGGTCGTGGACACCCTGGGCAGAACCGCAGATGGAGCGGTTCGGGCTTGGCCTGATCGCGATGTTCATCATTGCTTTGGTTCCGATCTGGTTCTGGCGCAACATGTCCGTGCTGGCCTATCTCGGGTCGGTTGCGTTGCTGGTATTCGTGGAATTGTTCGGCACCATCGGCATGGGCGCGCAGCGTTGGATCGACCTTGGATTCATGCGCCTGCAACCCTCAGAAGTCATGAAGGTGGCCCTGGTCATGGTTCTGGCGGCGTACTACGACTGGCTGCCATCGCACAAGACGTCTCGCCCTCTTTGGGTCTTTATTCCCGTGGCTCTGATTGTCCTGCCCACGCTGCTGGTTCTGAAGCAGCCGGATCTCGGCACGTCGATCCTGCTGTTGGCTGCCGGTGGCGGGCTGATGTTTCTTGCGGGTGTCCACTGGGCTTACTTTGCGGCCGTCATTGCCGCCGTCGTGGGCCTGATCGCCGCCGTGTTCAACAGTCGCGGGACCGAATGGCAGTTGCTCAAGGATTATCAGTTCCGCCGGATCGACACGTTTCTTGACCCTTCTACCGATCCTTTGGGTGCCGGGTATCACATCACGCAATCCAAGATCGCCCTTGGTTCCGGGGGCTGGAACGGGCGGGGTTTCATGCAGGGTACGCAATCCCGGCTGAACTTCCTGCCCGAGAAACACACCGATTTCATCTTCACCACCCTCGCAGAGGAATTCGGGTTCGTCGGTGGCATCACGCTCTTGACTCTCTACGCCCTGATCCTTGTGTTCTGCATGGCGACCGCACTGGCCACCAAGGATCGGTTCTCGTCACTGGTTACTCTGGGCATCGCGCTGAACTTCTTCTTGTTCTTTGCCGTCAACATGTCGATGGTGATGGGCATGGCTCCGGTTGTGGGCGTCCCTCTTCCAATGGTCAGCTATGGCGGATCGGCCATGCTGGTGCTGATGGCCGCGTTCGGCATCGTCCAAAGCGCTCATATCCATCGTCCCCGCTGATCTGAAAGGCCCCCGATGCCCGTAAACGTTCTGTTTTCCGCGCGCCCTGCCCTGTGGCCCGTGTATGAACCGCTGCTCACTCGATACCTTGCGGAAGCCGGCGTTGAGGCGCGGCTCGGTACGGAATTTGACCCGGATCAGGTCGATTACGTTGTCTACGCTCCGAATGGCGGGTTACTGGATTTTTCGCCCTTTACGCGCCTGAAGGCGGTTCTGAGTCTCTGGGCCGGGGTTGAAAAGATCGCGGACAATGACACGCTGACCGTCCCCTTGGCGCGAATGGTGGATCACGGGCTGACGCAGGGTATGACCGAATGGGTGGTGGGCCATGTGCTGCGCTATCATCTGGGAATGGATCGCCACATCACCATCCAAGATGGCGTCTGGGCCCCGGATGCCCCGCCTTTGGCGCAAGAGCGCAAAGTGTGCATTCTGGGCCTCGGCGCATTGGGCGAGGCCGCGGCCCGCGCCCTGGCCTCGCTGAATTTCACGGTCACAGGCTGGAGCCGCACCGCCAAGGACATCCCCGGCGTAAATTGCCTGCATGGTCCTGACGGTCTACGTGACGCGCTTTCCCAGGCCGAGATACTGGCTCTGCTGCTGCCTGACACCGCTGCCACCGAAAACGCGTTGAATGCAGAAACGCTGGCCCTGCTGCCCAAGGGCGCGCGGATCATCAACCCGGGTCGCGGACCTCTGATCGATGACGATGCGCTGCTGGATGCCTTGAACGCGGGTCAGGTCGGTCACGCGACGCTGGATGTGTTCCGGGTCGAGCCCCTGCCCCCCGATCATCCGTATTGGGCACATCCGAACGTGACGGTGACCCCTCATATCGCGTCCGAGACCCGCCCGGCCACAGCCGCGCAGGTCATTTGCGAAAACATCCGGCGCGGCGAAGCCGGAGAGCCCTTCGTGCACCTGGTGGATCGCGCTTTGGGCTACTGATTTCAGGCCGCGATCAGACCGCGGCCTTTCAACAGGGCGTCAACCCCCGGCAATCTTCCCCGGAACGCCAGATACAGGTCTTCTGCCTCGCGCGAACCGCCAGTGGACAGGATGTTGTCCTCCAACGCTTTGGCGCGTTCGGGGTCAAAGGCACCTCCCGCCTCTTCAAAGGCGGCAAAGGCGTCGGCATCCATCACTTCGGACCACATATAGCTGTAGTACCCCGAGCTGTAGCCATCGCCTGCAAAGACATGCGCGAAATGCGGAGTAGCGTGGCGCATTCCAATGGCCTTCGGCATCCCCAACCCGGCCAAAACTTCTGACTGTTTCGCCATCGGATCTGACGGCGCCTCGCCATCGTGGAAGGCCAGATCAACAAGGGCCGAGGCGACATATTCCACCGTCTGGAATCCCTGATCGAAATTGGCCGCCTTCAGCACCTTTTGCAGCATGTCCTGCGGCATCGGCTCACCCGTTTCCGCATGGGTCGCAAACTCGGCAAGAACCTCGGGCACTTCCAGCCAGTGTTCGTAAAGCTGGCTGGGCAATTCCACGAAATCGCGCGCCACGGACGTGCCCGAGATGCTTTCATATGTCACGTTGGACAGCATCTGGTGCAGGGCATGGCCGAATTCATGAAACAGGGTCCGCGCGTCATCATAGGACAGCAGGGCGGGATCCCCCTTGGCAAAGTTGCAGACGTTGATGACCACCGGTGTCTGCTTCTTTGGGAATTTGGCCTGCGCCCTCATCGCGCTGCACCAGGCGCCTGACCGCTTGGACCCTCGTGCAAAATAGTCTCCGATAAATACGGCAACATGCTGCCCGTCGCGGGTAACGTCCCAAGCCCGGCAATCCGGGTGATAGAGGGGGACGTCCAACGATTTGAATTCCAGCCCGAAAAGCCGGTTGGCGCAGGCAAACGAAGCCTCGATCATGCGATCCAGTTGCAAGTAGGGTTTCAACGCGGCCTCATCCAGATCATGTTCCGCCTTGCGCCGCTTTTCAGCATAGTACCGCCAATCCCAGGCTTCCAGAGGGCCGTTGATGCCGTCTTCCTGCATCATCTGCGTCAGAACATCCGCGTCGGCGTCGGCGCGGGACTTGGCCGGTTCCCAGACCTGCATCAACAGTTCACGCACCCGATCCGGCGTGCGCGCCATCTCGGTTTCCAGCTTGTAGGCGGCGAATGTATCATAGCCCAGAAGCTTGGCGCGCTCTTCGCGCAAGGCCAGGATTTCCGCCGCGATGTCTCGGTTGTCGGTCTCGCCCCCATTGGCACCGCGTGCGGCCCAGGCGCGATAGGCTTTTTCACGCAGGTCCCGGCGGGGCGAGAATTGCAGAAACGGCACGATCAGCGACCGTGACAAGGTGACCACCGGCCCCTGTGCCTTCTTCTCCTGCCCCGCGGCACGTGCCGCGTCCACGACGAAATCCGGCAGGCCGTTCAGATCCTCTTCGGTCAGATCCATGTACCAGTCCCGCTCATCCGCCAGCAGGTTCTGGGTAAACGACGTGCCCAGCGACGCGAGGCGCGACTTGATCTCTTGCATGCGGGCGTCTTCGTCCCCTTCCAAAGCCGCGCCGGCACGCACAAAGCCCCGGTGGGTCAGCATCAGCACACGCGCCTGCTCCTCGGTCAGGTCAAGATCTTCGCGCCGTGCCCATAGGTCGGCCACACGCTTGAACAGCAACTTGTTGGAAGAAATGCCCGAAAAATGCGCCGAAAGCCTGGGGGAAAACGCGCGTTGCAGTTCTTCCCGCTTGGGGTTGCTGTCCGCGCCCGCAATCGTGAAGAAGACCGACAGAACCTTGTCCAGTTGCCCGCCCGCAGCCTCGAGCGCCTCGATCGTGTTGGCGAATGTGGGAGTATCCGGATTTGCCGCTATCGCGCCAATCTCGGCGTTATGCTCTTTCATCGCCTGCTCCAGTGCCGGCGAGAAATCATCATCCGAGATATCGGAAAAAGGGGCGATTTCAAATGGTGTGGTCCAGTTGGACAGGATCGGGTTGGTCATGCGGATCTCCTTTGATCCCATAGCTATGTCGCCATGGCCGGGTGTTCCAGAACACCCCACCCATGTGAAGAAAGGTTAATCGTTTGTCATGCCACAAATGGGGCAATCGTCCCGGCGGGTCAGAGCAATCTTTCGGCTTTCGCCATACAGCGCGTCATAGATCAGCATCTCGCCGCGCAGCGCCATGCCGGCGCCCGTTATCACCTTGATCGCCTCGACCGCCATCATCGATCCGACGACGCCCGGCAGCGGGCCGATCACACCGGCCTCGGAACAGGACGGGGCCAGACCGGGGGCCGGGGCCTCTGGGAAGATGCACTGATAGCAGGGGCTGCCATTGGCCGGGTCAAACACACTCAGTTGACCTTCCCACTGCGACAAAGCCCCCGAAATCAGCGGTTTGCCCAACGCGACGGCGGTTCGGTTTGCCAGATACCGGGTCTCAAAATTGTCGGTTCCGTCAAGGATCAGATCGAAGTCTGCAAACAGGTCGGTGGCGATTTCCTCGCTCAAGCGACGGTGATAGGGCAAAACAACGACCTTCGGGTTTTGCGCCTCCATCGCCTGCTGCGCCGAAAAGACCTTGGGCATTCCAATATCCGCGTCCCGGTGAATGACCTGTCGTTGCAGGTTGGCATTCTCGACGACGTCATCGTCGATGATCCCGATCGTGCCGACACCCGCAGCCGCCAGATATTGCAGCGCAGGTGCGCCCAGACCACCTGCGCCGATTACCAGTACGCGGGCTTTTTTAAGTTTTTTCTGACCGGGCCCACCCAGTTCGCGCAAAACGATATGGCGGGCATAGCGGTCCAGCTCGGCCTCGGTAAATCGGTCCGAGGGCATGTCGGGCTCCGGTTCCGAAGTTGAAACTGCGCGGTTACGCAAGGCTTTGAGTATTCTGCCATACAGCAAAGCCAGCGCCGCGAAACCCACGAGGATCAGCCAAAGCGCCGCAGACCCACCCGTTGCTTCGCGAAGAGGGTGCCCATCCGGCAAGATCAGATGGGACAGTATGACGCCGGCCAGCAACACACTCACGGAAACCACCCGCGCTTTTTTCGACGTGCCGGCGATATAACCGACACCCCAAAGCCCAGCAGCCAGGATGAAAACCAACAGCATCAGCCGCGCCCGGTCGAGCCGAAACCGCCAGCCCCGCGATCGGTTTCGCCCAGAGCCTGAGCCAGTTCAAACGTTGCCTGCACTACCGGCGCGACCACAAGCTGCGCGATACGATCTCCGTGGGCGATCTCGAACCGTTCCTGTCCCGCATTCATCACGATCACGCCCAAAGGCCCACGATAGTCGCTGTCGATAGTGCCCGGCGTGTTGGGCAGTGTAATCCCATGCTTCAACGCAAGGCCCGAGCGGGGCCGAACCTGCACCTCATACCCTTGTGGGATTTCAATGCGCAGGCCGGTCGGCACCAGCGCCCGCTGACCGGGGTCCAGCGTAATCGGCGCGCCGCCGGGCAGATTGGCACGCACGTCCGCGCCGGCCGCCCCCGAGGTTTCGTAAGAGGGAAGCGCCACGGCGGGGTCTGCCCCGTCTTCGCGGATCACCCGGATTGCAACCATGCCCTTGCCTTTCCTTCAGCCCGCCAACGCGTCCGCGATTTTCGCCGCCAGACGCCGGGCAACTTCGCCTTTGCCCATACGGGGCCATTCCTCGGCCCCGTTGTCCGAAATCAGGATGACCGCATTCTCTGACCCGCCCATAATGCCTGTTGCAGGGCTGACATCGTTTGCGACGATCCAGTCGCAGCCTTTGCGCAGACGCTTGGCCGTGGCGTGTTCGATCACATTGTCGGTCTCGGCCGCAAAGCCTACAACCAACGGCGGGCGGTTCACGCCCATCCCGGAAACACGTTTCAGAATGTCCGGGTTTTCGGCGAATTCCAGTACCGGCAGGCCATCGCGGCTTTTCTTCAGCTTCTTGTCCGATGCGCTGGCGACCCGCCAGTCCGCGACCGCAGCCGCGAATATTCCGGCATCGACGGGCAGAGCTGCATCAACTGCATCAGACATCTGTTGCGCGGTTTCGACAGGTACGACCCGCACACCCACCGGGGGCGGCACGTCTGCCGGGCCGGTCACAAAGGTCACCTCGGCCCCCAATTCCGCCAGCGCCCGGGCCACGGCGGCACCTTGGGCCCCGGACGAACGGTTGGCTATATACCGGACCGGATCTATCGGCTCATGCGTCGGGCCGGACGTCACCAGCACCCGCCTGCCCGCCAAGGGCCCCGCAGACAACCGAGCCTCAACCGCCGTGACAATTTCCAGCGGCTCTGACATGCGCCCCGGACCGTATTCGCCACAGGCCATGTCGCCTTCGTTCGGGCCCACAAAGCGCACGCCATCCGCTTGCAGCTGCTTCAGGTTTCGCTGTGTTGCCGGGTGGGTCCACATGCGCACATTCATCGCGGGCGCACACAGAATGGGTGTGTCCGTGGCCATCAGAAGCGTCGAGGCCAGATCGTTGGCCAGCCCTGCGGCCATCTTGCCCATCAGATCCGCCGTTGCGGGTGCCACGACGATCAGATCCGCAGAGCGGGACAGTTGAATATGCCCCATCTCGGCCTCATCAGTGAGGTCAAACAGATCGCGATAGCCTTTTTCACCTGCCAGAGCCGATACCGACAGCGGCGTCACAAACTCTTCCGCAGCGCGCGTCAATACAGGGGTTACGTCCGCGCCACGCTCGCGCAACCTGCGGATCAGGTCCAGCGATTTGTAGGCCGCGATTCCGCCACCGATAATCAGCAGAATGCGTTTGGATGACAGCATGTTCAGCCCTTCCCGTCCCGGTCGGCCCCGACATTAGGCAAGGCCCGCAGGTAGTTCCAGCGATTAATTCTGAACCTGAAATGCCGCACAGGGGTCTTCGCGCTCGGCCGTGGGGCTATCAATCACGATATCGAATTCTCCGTCGATTGCTCCATCCTCCGATTGTCCGACGGCCACGACTTTCCAACCAGGTCTGAGGCGCGCAAGATAGGTCGGTATGCCCCGATCCTTTCGCGCATGACCGTTTCCGGTGATCACGGCAACCGGACCCCCGGTTTCGTCCATCGCACGGACCACGGCCCGGGCCAGCACAGCATCGCGCAATCGTTGGATCGCAACCATCTGGGGCAACATTTCAGCCGGAAGCGCATCGCAATGCGCCGCCAACTGGTCGGCTTCGCGCGCGACCTGTTCTTCAGACGATAGAGGCACCGTCAGACCATAACGCGCCGCGTCTGCACCCAACGCCGTGGCGGCACCGCGTTCCATCGCGGCACGCGCAGCAGCACGCGGAACCATGGCCCCGTACACCGGCGCGCCTGACGCCTCGAACACCGGATAATACATGCTAAGCGGCGGCCAGCCACTTTCAGCCCATTCCAGAATACGGCTCAGTTCTTCCGGGTTGGACACAGCTTTCTGCGCAAGCCTCTGCGCGCCTTCTTCCGTGACCATTTCCCAGACGACGGCCGAGGGTGAAACAGCTTCAAGCGCTTCGGCCTGCACCAGATGATGCGTCGGGTTGTCGTGAACTTCCCCCAATATCACGACATCGGCGTCCCGCATCGCGGACATGGCATCAGCGGGAACAAGTCGATCTGCCAGCCCCGGTCGCGCTGCCGCAACCGTAAGACCCAGAACGCACACAAGAATCGCAAACTGTTTCATGCGATGAAGTGTTGCACCTCGCGCGACTGGGCTTCAAGGTTCTTGCGCATTTTCGCGAAGGCTGCGGCTTCAAGCTGACGTACACGTTCCTTGGACAGACCCAGCTCGGTTCCAAGGCTTTCCAGGGTTCGTGCGGGGTCTCGCAGCTTGCGCTCGCGCACAATGAAACGCTCGCGATCATTCAAGGCATTCATCGCCGTCAACAGCCACTTGCGCAGTTGTTCGGTGTCATGGCTGTGTTCAACTGCTTCGGCTGCCTGCTCGCGGTCATCTTCCAGGGCATCAATCCACTCGCGCCCATCCTCATCAGCGGATTGCACCGCATTCAGCGAAAAATCAGAGCCGGACAGACGACCTTCCATCATCTCGACGTCGCGCAGCGGCACACCGATTTCCGTGGCGATCATCTGATGCAATTGATGACGGTCCAGTTCCTGACCTTCGGTGGCGGCTTCCCGTTCCAGCCGGGCCTGAACTCGGCGCATGTTGAAAAACAGCGACTTCTGAGATGAAGTTGACCCGGTCCGAACCATGGACCAGTTCCGCATGACATAGTCCTGAATGCTTGCCTTGATCCACCATACGGCATAGGTCGAAAACCGCACGCCGCGATCCGGATCGAACTTGTCTGCGGCCTTCATCAGGCCAAGGCCTGCCTCCTGAATGAGATCATTCATCGGCGCGCCATAGCGCTTGAACTTGGCCGCCATCGAAATCGCCAGACGCATATAGGCGGTGATCAGACGGTGCAACGCCTGTTCATCACGCTCATCACGCCAGGCATAAGCCAGTTTCAGTTCGGTTTCCGCATCCAGCAGCTCGGCCTTCATTGCTTGCCGGGACATCGAAAAGTCCGTCGCATTATCTAGTGCCATAAACCTCTCCCCTGTTTGCAGGTACTGGTCAGACTTGCCTTGCCGACCTATGACCTTTACGCAAAACAGCACCAAACGGATCAACTATAGGTAAGTACTGTGTCGCCGGATTTAACCTTGGTTCTGGGTGGGGCCGCGTCGGGCAAGTCGGTTTTCGCCGAAGAACTGGTTGTTTCTCGGGGGAAAAGCCGAGTTTACCTTGCGACATCACAAGTGTTTGATGACGAGATGCGCCAGAAGATTGAGCGCCATCTTGAACAACGCGGCGACGGTTGGACCACGGTTGAAGAACCTTTTGATCCGGGGCCGGTTCTGGCCACGTTGTCGCCCGATCAGATTTGCCTGATTGACTGCGCCACCATGTGGCTGAGCAACCACATGTTGGCCGAATCCGATCTGGAAGCGGCACAAACCGCCCTGCTTGACGCCCTTCGTGCATGCCCGGCGCAAATCGTGATTGTCTCGAACGAAGTTGGCCACGGTATTGTCCCTGACAACGCCCTGGCCCGCCGGTTTCGCGAAGCCCAGGGGCGGTTGAACATCGCGCTTGCAGCGCAGGCCGATCTGGTGGTGCAGATCACCGCCGGGTTGCCCTTGGTTCTGAAAGGGCAATTGCCGTGACGCGCCTTCACCTTGTTCGACACGGGCCGACGCACGCGAAAACCATGGTCGGCTGGTCCGACCTGCCCGCCGACCTGAGTGATACAGCCGCACTGAAACGTCTGAACGACCATTTGCCGCCCGAGGCGCTTGTGATCTCGTCCGATCTGTCACGGGCAGTTGACACCGCCACGGCCATACAAGGTCAACGTCAACGCCTTCCTCATGATCCGGGCTTGCGGGAAATTCATTTTGGTCACTGGGAGTTGCGCGGATTTGCCGAAATCGAAGCCGAAGACCCGGAACTGGCCTTTGCATATTGGGACAACCCCGGCGATGTCCGCCCGCCGCAAGGTGAAAGCTGGAACGACGTCCGCAATCGGGTCGACGCGGCGATCGACACGCTTGTTTCAGCACATTCCGGCCGCGATCTGGTCATCGTTGCGCATTTCGGCGTTATCCTCACGCAAGTGCAGCGCGCCCTTGATCTGGACGGACAACAGACTTTTTCACACCGAATCGACAACCTGTCGGTGACGGATATCCTGATCGACGCAGACAGGTCGTCTGTCGGTACAATCAATCACCTTCCGTGAACAGACCCCGCACAAATCACTGTTTTACCGAACTGCGAACCTGCGGCATCGTCTGCGTATGACATATGATTTGTATATCGGCGACCGCCTCTTCTCCAGCTGGTCAATGCGTGGCTGGTTGATGCTTGAGAAATTCAACCTGCCCTACAGAAGCCACATGATTGGCCTGTATTCGGGCACCATGGCACAGGATATGGAGCCCTTGGCCCCAGCGCGACTTGTTCCTACCCTGCGCCTGCCGGAAGGAACTGTGGTGGGCGAAAGCCTGGCCATGGCTGAAACCCTGGCCGAGCGCCACCCTGATGCCGGGTTGTGGCCATCAGATCCCGCCGCCCGGGCAACCGCCCGCTGGCTGTGCGCCGAGATGGTGGCAGGGTTTGGAGCCTTGCGGGGTGAATGCCCGATGCAATTGCTGCACGTCTGGCAGGATTTCGACCCATCAGATGAAACACTGGCAGATCTGGCACGCATCGAAACACTCTGGGATCATGCGCGCATAATGTCAGGTGTGGAACAAGGCCCGTTGTTCGGCTCGTATTCGCTGGCGGACGTGTTTTACACACCTGTCGCAGCGCGGATCATCGGATATGGGCTGCCAGTTTCCAAGGCGAACCGGACCTATTGCCTGGACCTTTTGTCAGACCCCGCCGTCAGACAATGGCGCGCAATGGGCCTGACTGTCAGATACGACCCTTTTCCCTATCGTCTGGATTTGCCGTCCAAGCCCTGGCCGATCGGAGGGGTTTCAACCGCCAAGCCGGTCTCCGGCCCGTCAATCAACCAAGTTTGCCCGTATTCCGGCAAACCCGTTGCGGAATTTCTGGAGTTGGATGGAAAATGCTGGGGCTTCTGCAATCCATTCTGCCGCGACAAAACAATTGCCGATCCCGACGCGTGGCCAAAATTCGCTGCATTGCGCGCAACCGTTAACGACTCTTAAACCACAATCATGGCAGCAACACCCTGTTAACCAAGAACAGGACTGCCATGGTCGCCCGCGCCCACACTGTTGCCTTTCACGGCGTCGAAGCCCGCCCGGTCGAGGTGCAATGTGCCGTATCGCCCGGCTTGCCGGCCTTTTCCATCGTTGGCCTTCCCGACAAGGCCGTGTCCGAAGCCCGCGACCGTGTCCGCAGCGCGCTGAGTGCGATGGCCATCGCTCTGCCCTCTAAACGAATTACGATCAACCTGTCTCCTGCGGATCTGCCCAAGGAAGGCAGCCATTTCGACCTGCCCATCGCAGTCGCGCTGTTATCGGCACTCGAGGTCATCCCAGCCGATGCCGCCGAAGGAACGGTCGCACTGGGAGAGTTGTCGCTTGATGGCTCTCTGGTGCCTGTCGTCGGCGCCCTGCCCGCCGCCATGACGGCCGCATCCGAGGAACGCATGTTGCTGTGTCCCAAAGCTTCCAGCGCCGAGGCTGCATGGGTCGACGCCACTCAGGTTATCGGCGCGGGTTCCCTGGGCGATGTCGTCCGCCATTTCTCGGGACAGTGCCCTTTGCCGGCGGCACAACCCGGCGAGGTGAATCTGACGCCCAGCGTGCGGGATCTGCGCGATGTAAAGGGGCAGGAACGCGCCAAACGCGCTTTGGAAATCGCGGCAGCCGGGCGTCACCATCTGATCATGATCGGCACGCCGGGGTCGGGCAAATCCATGTTGGCTGCACGGCTTCCGGGCATCTTGCCACCGCTGACCGCAGTCGAAGCGTTGGAAACTTCGATGATCCAATCCCTGTGCGGGTTGCTGGATGAAGGCGGCATCAACCGCACGCGTCCTTTTCGGGAACCGCATCATACGGCCTCAATGGCAGCCATTGTCGGCGGGGGCAAAGGTGCCAAGCCCGGTGAGATCTCTTTGGCGCATAACGGCGTGCTGTTCATGGATGAGTTCCCCGAATTTCCGCGTACGGTTCTGGAGACCCTGCGCCAGCCAATAGAGTCCGGAGAAGTCATGGTGGCGCGTGCCAATGCCCATGTGAAATACCCCTGCCGCTTCATGCTGGTGGCCGCCGCGAACCCGTGCAAATGCGGCTACCTGACGGATCCATCGCGCGCCTGCTCTCGCGCACCCGGCTGCGGCGAAGACTATCTGAACCGTATCTCGGGGCCCTTGATGGACAGGTTCGACCTGCGGATCGAAGTTCCGCCTGTGGGCTTCACCGATCTTGATCTGCCCCCTTCCGGCGACAGCTCGGCGACAGTTGCCACGCGGGTTGAAAACGCCCGCGCCATACAGGCAGACCGGTTTCGGGGAATGCCAGAGATGCGTCAGAATTCCGACGCCGAAGGCAAAGTTCTGGAACAGATCGCAACACCCGATGCAGAAGGAAAAGCAGTTTTGCTGAAGGCGGCTGATCGGTTCGGCCTATCGGCCCGTGCCTTTCATCGCATTCTGAGGGTGGCGCGGACGATCGCCGACCTGGACGGCTCAGCCGACATCCGCAGGCCACATGTCGCAGAGGCGCTGAGCTTTCGCATCAGCGCCCGCGTGATGGCTTAGATCTTGGCTTCAATCGCCTGCCAGATCTTTTCGGCAATGTTCACGCCGTCGAACCGTTCCAGCTCTTGAATACCGGTCGGCGAGGTCACGTTGATCTCGGTGAGATAGTCGCCAATGATGTCGATCCCGACAAAAATCTGACCTTTTTCCTTCAGCAGCGGCCCGATGGCGGCACAGATCTCCAGATCACGCTCTGACAACCCGATCTTTTCCGGGCGTCCGCCCACATGCATGTTTGACCGCGTTTCGCCCGCGGCCGGCACCCGGTTGATTGCGCCAACCGGTTCACCGTCCACCAGGATCACCCGCTTGTCGCCATTGCTGACATCCGGCAGGAACTTTTGCACGATCAGAGGCTCGCGCGAGAACCCCGTGAACAGCTCGTGCAGAGAGGTCAGGTTGCGGTCATTGGCATCCAGTCGGAACACGCCCGCACCGCCATTGCCATAAAGCGGCTTGAGGATGATATCGCCGTGCTTTTCCTTGAACGCCTTGATCGTTTTTATGTCACGGGCAATCGTTGTCGGCGGCGTCAGGTCAGGGAAATCCAAAACCAGCAGTTTTTCAGGATAGTTCCGAACCCAGAACGGGTCGTTGACCACCAGCGTTTGCCCTTTCAGGCGGTCCAGCAGATGGGTGGACGTGATGTAATGCATGTCAAAGGGTGGATCCTGACGCAGCCAGACCACGTCGAAATCGGCCAGGTCAACTTCACGTTCGGGGCTCAGAACCGCTGGATCGCCAGCGACCCGCTGCACGGTCATGTCATGGCCGCGCGCCGTGATACGACCTTCCTGATAGGCCAGCTGATCCGGCCCGTAGAAAAACAACGAATGACCGCGCGCCTGCGCCTCTTCCGCCAGACGGAATGAGCTGTCGGCGTTGATGTCCACGGCCCCGATCGGGTCCATTTGAAAGGCGATTTTCATGGCGTGTCCCTCAGTTTCACGCAAGATACATGGCCCAGCAGGCCTGAGGGTTCAATGGGGCTTAGGCGTGACCGAAGGCGTTTTCGATGATTTGAACCGCGCCAGTGCCATCTACCAGTGCCGCGTCAAAGCGGACATTGGTCAATTGCCCACCCGGTTCGTTTTCCAGGTATTGCGCGGCTGAAGCACAGATTCGGTCAATTTGTCTTTGGCTGATCCGGGCTGCAGCATTTTCGAAACTGGAGCTTTTCTTGACCTCGATGAACACTAGCCCATCGCCGTCCCGCGCAATCAGATCGATTTCACCACCGGCACCCCGCCACCGATGATGCGCAATTGCAAACCCCCGGCGCTCGTAGTCCGAGGCGACCCGAAGCTCGGCTGACTGTCCCGCCTGATAGGAAACCGAGCCCTGAATTGCACGCCGCCCCATGTCATCCCTTTCCCAGTTTCAGAGCTTTCTGGTAAATAGGTCGGCGCGGCAGATCATACATTTCTGACACAAGATCCGCTGCGTCCCGAACCGAGTGGGTTTCCAAAGCTCGTTTCAAAGCCTCTTCTACGTCGGATTCGTTAACGCTTTGCAAATAGCCGCGATCCACCAGCAAAACGATCTCACCCTTGACCGGTTTTTCCTGAATTTCCGCCGCCAGATCGGCCAGTCTTCCACGGCGGATTTCTTCGAACTTTTTCGTCAGTTCACGGCACAAGGCCGCCTGGCGGTCTGCCCCCAGGCATTCCGCAAGATCTGCAAGGCTGGCCGAGACGCGTTTTGGGGATTCATAGAACACCAAGGTGCCTGGTATGTTTTTCAAAGCCTCAATCCGGGTCCGGCGTGCGCCCGATGCATTGGGCAAGAAACCTGCGAAAAAGAATGAATCCGTTGGCAGACCCGCCAGGGTCAGCGCTGTTATGGCAGCGGATGCCCCGGGCGCACAGGTCACCATATGCCCGGCTTCGGCCGCCTGCTTGCCCAGATCATATCCCGGATCAGCGATCAGCGGCATACCCGCCTCGGATGCATAGGCGACCGATTGTCCCTGTGCCAGGGCATCCATAAGTCTGCCACGCGCCCCGGCGCCGCTGTGATCATGGTAGGCTTGGATATGCCGACCCTCCAGGGGGATGCCATGGATTTCCATCAACCGCCGCAGGCTCCGGGTGTCCTCCGCCGCTATCACATCGGCCGAGGCCAGAACATCCAGCGCCCTGAGCGTAATATCGCGCGCGGTTCCGATCGGAGTGGCAACAAAATACAGGCCCGCAGCCAATCTGATCTTTTGGAAATTCAAAGCTGGACCCTCACAGCGTGACGTTTATTATCGCGGCTCAACAGAACAGAAGCATTCACAGCCGCCGGATCAGGGAGTTTTCATTTAGATGTTTACCGTTTGCAAGCCCGTAAGCAAGCTGGCGAAAGCCGCCATTGCCCTGACGACCGCAGCGTTTCTGGCCGCTTGTGAGCCGGGCGGCGTTGGGGGTGGCCCTTCGATTGACACGTCGAATCCTGTTCCGGTTGCTTTGCTGGTTCCCCGCTCGGGCGACGCCGCGCTGGCGCAGAGCCTTGAGAATGCGGCCCGTATGGCAATGTCCGATCTGCCTAACGTCAAAATCGACCTGCGTGTTTACGATACGGCAGGAAACCCGACCACGGCGACAGCGGTGGCCCAGCAGGCCGTTGCCGAAGGCGCCAAGATCATTGTCGGCCCTGTTTACGCCCAGGCGGCAAACGCTGCCGGACTGGCCGTACTGAACAATAACGTGAATGTTCTTTCGTTCTCGAACAACACCAGCATTGCGGGTGGCAATGTATTTGTACTTGGACCGACCTTTGAAAACACCGCCAACCGGCTGGTGAATTATGCGGGCAGGCAAGGCAAAACGAACACGGTTATCGTGCACAGCAATGATGCCGCGGGGCAAGTGGGGCAAGCTGCCATCGCCAATGCTCTGGCAAACAGCCGGGTCAACAATGCGGGAACGGTCGGATACGACCGGTCGCAGCAGGGTGTCATCAACTCGGTTCCCACCATCAAGGCCACCGTCGATTCGACAGGGGCGGACTCGATTTTCATGACGGCAACGACAGCGGGTGCCTTGCCACTTTTCTCGCAATTGCTGCCTGAGGCCGGCGTTTCTCCGGCGACGACACAATTCATCGGTCTGACCCGTTGGGATATCCCCCCGCAAACGCTGGAGCTGCCGGGCGTGCAAGGGGGATGGTTCGCCCTGCCCGACCCGTCAAAGGCCCAAGCCTATCGTCAACGGTACAACGCGACATATGGAGAAGCGCCACATCCGATCAGCGGTCTGGCCTATGACGGAATAGCGGCGATTGGTGCTTTGGTCAGCCAGGGCAAATCCAATGCTCTGACCGGTGCTGCCCTGACGCAAAATGCCGGTTTCCAGGGTGTTGGCGGCATCTTCCGCCTGCGCCCGAACGGCACCAATGAACGCGGCCTTGCCGTAGCGACGATTCAGAATAAACAGGTGGTTGTGATTGACCCTGCCCCGCAAAGCTTCTCTGGTGCCGGTTTCTGAGCGATCGGGCGAGACCATGGCGCCGGATGGCGCGCTAATTTGCCCTGCCGAAAACATCTTTGACAGCGTCAGCGTCAATGATGCGCTGGCCGAGGTGTTCGAGACCAGCTCTGACAACAGCAAAATGCGTTCTGAAACAGTGCGCATTCTGCGCGACGCTCAGAAAGCGGGTCGCAAAGCCATTGCCGATGCCTTCAGCGAGCGTCCGTTCGACGCGCGTGCGCTGACCCGGTCCTATACCTACCTGACGGACCAGCTGGTCGGAACCGCGATGCTGGTCTCCAGCACGCGCCTGCACCCGCTTGCGACGCCAACACAAGGTGAAAAGATCGCCGTACTGGCCGTTGGCGGATATGGGCGCGGTGAAATGGCACCGTCTTCTGATGTCGATCTGCTGTTTCTGACCCCGTACAAAATCACCGCCTGGGCCGAGAGCGTCATTGAATCGATGCTTTATATCCTTTGGGATCTCAGGCTTAAGGTCGGGCATTCCTCGCGCACGATCAAAGACTGCCTTCGGCTGGGCACCGAGGATTTCACGATCCGCACGGCAATGCTTGAACAACGCTATTTGGCGGGCGACAAGGCGTTGGCCGACGAGCTTGAGCGACGCCTGAAAACCGAGCTGTTCAAAGGAACCGAGCGGGAATTCATCGAAGCCAAACTGAACGAACGAGATGAGCGGCACCTGAAACAGGGAGAGCGCTACAAGGTCGAACCCAATGTGAAAGAGGGCAAAGGGGGGTTGCGCGACCTCCAATCCCTCTACTGGATCGCAAAGTACATCTATGGCGTTCAGGACGTGGCCGAACTTGTGCCTTTGGGTCTGTTCACTCCGGAAGAGTTCAAGACCTTCGTTCAGGCCGAAGAATTTCTTTGGGCTGTTCGTTCGCATTTGCATCTGGTGACGGGTCGCGCCACCGAGCAACTGACCTTTGACATGCAGGTCGAGGTTGCCGCGCGCATGGGCTATGAGGATCACGCCGGTCGCCGGGCGGTCGAGGTGTTCATGCAACGCTATTTCCGCGAAGCCACGCGTGTGGGCGAGTTGACGCGGATTTTTCTGACGAAGCTTGAGGCGCTGCACGTGAAAGGCGCACCTTTGCTGGAGCGTATTTTCCGCAGACGCCGGCGGGTCAAAGCGGGATACCGGGTTGTTCACGGTCGTCTGGACATAGCGGACCCTGACAAATTTCTGTCCGACAAGGTAAACCTTCTGCGCCTGTTCGAAGAAGGCTTGCGAACGGGAATGCTGATCCATCCGGATGCCATGCGTCTGGTGGCGGCAAATCTGCATCTGATCGACGACGAAATGCGAAATGACAAAGAAGCGCGGCGCATCTTTCTGGACCTGATGCTGAAACACGGCAACCCAGAGCGAGCCTTGCGGCGGATGAACGAACTGGGTGTACTGTCCGCCTTCCTGCCCGAGTTCGAGCCCATCGTGGCAATGATGCAGTTTAACATGTACCACAGCTATACGGTGGACGAGCATACCATCCAGTGCATCGTGAACCTGGCCCAGATCGAACGCGGAGAGCTGATCGAATCGCTGCCTCTTGCCTCTTCGATTCTGAAAGGTGGGGTCAATCGCAAGGTGCTGTATGTCGCCCTGTTGCTGCATGATATCGCAAAGGGACGACCCGAAGATCACTCGATTCTTGGAGCACAGATCGCGCGCAAGGTGGCACCACGACTGGGCCTGAACAAAGCAGATTCGGAAACGGTCGAATGGCTGGTGCGTTATCACCTGCTCATGTCCGATATGGCACAGAAACGTGACATTTCAGACCCCCGCACAGTGCGTGATTTCGCCAAGGCAGTTCAAACCGTCAAACGGCTGGACCTGTTGACCGTTCTGACCGTCTGCGACATTCGCGGCGTGGGGCCGAACACATGGAACAACTGGAAAGCCACGCTTTTGCGTGCCCTTCACGCCGAAACCAAGCGCGCGCTGGAAACCGGGATGGAGGACCTCAACCGCGCCAATCGCGGCGCCGAGGCAAAGAAAGCCCTGCGCACCGAACTGGCAGCCTGGTCCAAGGCCGACCTCAAATCCGAGACGGGGCGCCACTATGACCCATATTGGCAGGGTCTCAATCTGGCCACACATGTCGAGTTTGCGAACATGCTGCGTGCGCTGGAACAAAGCGGCGACCCCGGCGCGATGGAGATCCGCCTGCAACCGGACGAGGATCGCGACGCAACCCGAGCCTGTTTTGCGATGGGCGACCACCCCGGTATCTTTGCCCGCATTGCCGGCGCGCTGGCCCTGGTCGGCGCCAATGTCGTTGATGCGCGCAGCTATACGACCAAAGACGGCTACGTCACCGATGCATTCTGGATTCAGGACGCCGAAGGGCACCCGTTTGAAGCCTCGCGCCTGCCACGTCTTACGCAGATGATCCACAAGACATTGCGCGGCGAAGTGGTTGCGAAGGAGGCGTTGAAATCACGCGACAAGATCAAGAAACGCGAGCGTGCCTTCAACGTTCCAACGCATATCACCTTCGACAATGACGGTTCTGAAATATACACGATCATCGAAGTGGACACCCGCGACCGTCCGGGGCTGTTGTTTGACCTGACCCGGACCCTCGCCGCAGCGAATGTCTACATCGCCAATGCCGTGATCGCGACCTATGGCGAACAGGTGGTCGATACGTTTTACGTCAAAGATATGTTCGGCTTGAAATACCATTCGGAAAGCAAGCAACGTGGGCTTGAGGCCAAGCTGCGCAAGGCGATCACCGAAGGTGCTGAGCGTGCGGCCTCATGAAGCAGATCCGTTTGTTTTCAGGCCTGTTCACGGTCGGCTTCTGGACGCTGGCCAGTCGAATACTGGGGTTTCTGCGGGAAATTCTGCTGACCGCCTTCATCGGCCCCGGGCCGGTGATGGATGCTTTCGTCGCGGCCTTTCGCCTGCCGAACATGTTCCGCCGCTTTTTCGCCGAAGGTGCGTTTAACGCTGCTTTTGTGCCCATGTTCTCGAAACGGCTGGAGGCGGACGAGAACCCCCAGGGGTTCGCGCAGGATGCGTTCAACCTGTTGGCCGTGGCCGTTCTGGCGCTGGTCGGGCTGGCCATGGTTTTCATGCCGGGTCTGGTGTGGCTGACGGCCGAAGGGTTCTATGGGGATGAACGTTTCGATCTGGCCGTGGACTATGGCTATGTCGTGTTCCCGTATATCCTTTTCATGTCCTTGGCGGCGTTGTTTTCGGGGGTATTGAACGCCACCGGCAGGTTCGCAGCGGCCGCAGCGGCACCTGTTTTGCTGAACATCTTTGCCTGCACCGCGCTGATCGCCGGGGCCATCTCTGGCGGCGAGGTGATACGATGGCTGATCTCGGTCATTCCGGTCGCCGGCGTCGCACAACTGGTGCTGGTCTGGGTGGCGACCGAACGTGCAGGTATCCGTATCCGCCCCGGCCTGCCCCACCTGACGCCCGAGATGCGCCGGATGGTCCGCATCGCTGTTCCCGCCGCCTTGGCCATGGGGGTTACGCAGGTCAATCTGGTGGTCGGACAACTGGTGGCGTCAAAGACCGAAAAGGCCGTGAGTTGGCTGTTTGCCGCGGATCGCCTGTACCAACTGCCTTTGGGCGTCGTCGGAATCGCCATTGGCATTGTCCTGCTGCCTGACCTGTCCCGCCGCCTGCGCGCCGACGACAAAGAAGGGGCCCGCAACGCGTTTTGCCGCGCCGGGGAATTCATGCTGCTGTTGACGTTGCCCTCGACCGTGGCGTTCCTGATCATCCCGAACCCGCTGGTTTCGGTGCTGTTCGAACGGGGACAGTTCAGTCCCGAGGATACCGCTGCGACAGCGCTGGCGGTCGCGATTTATGGCATCGGTCTACCTGCATTCATGCTGCAAAAACTGCTGCAACCCCTTTTCTTTGCGCGCGAAGATACGCGTTCCCCGTTCCGCTATGCGGTGGTCGCAATGGTCGTGAACGCGGCCTTGGCGTTTGGCCTATTTCCGCTGGTGGGTTGGATCGCCCCTGCGATTGCCGCGTCAACTGCCGGCTGGGCCATGGTTGTTCTTCTGGCGATCGGCGCACGTCGTATGGGCGAAGAAGCGCGTTTCGATGACCGTTTCAGGGCACGTGCGGGCCGGATCGTTCTGGCCTCGGTCGGTATGGGCGCGGTCTTGTTTGCGTTGATCCACTTCTTGGGTTGGACGCTGGACATTCCCGGCTGGCGCTATCTTGCGCTTTTGGTCCTGATCGTGGTCGCCGCCGTCTCGTATTTCTGTCTTGGTCATGTCCTGGGAGCGTTCAAATTGTCAGAGTTCAAACGCGCCTTGCGCCGGGCCTGATCAATCGCGGCGGATGCGCCCGACGATCCGGGCCCAGGCCCCCGGCGCCACCAGAAATGACATGCCAAAGCCGGTGGCAAACCCGCCCAGATCGGCGACCCATTCCGCGTTTCCGCCGAAGATCAGACCAAACAGGAACTGAATGCCCATCAGAACGGCGATCAGTTGGAACGCCCTTGCCTGATTTGCCCCCACAAGCGACAGTTTGCGCCACAACAACCACGTGAATGCTCCGATCAGGCCATAAACAGGTGGAAACCCTCCGATCAGGGGATAGCGCGGGTCCAGCAAAACGGCGTAGGTCAACGCGCCGCCAATCCCCGAGACGACGAAGATCAGCAGCATGGGGACACCACCAAAAACCTCACCAACCATTTTTCCCATCGCCAGAACGAAGACACAGACAAAAATCGCCTGCGTAAAGTTGGCGGAAACAAAGGGATAGGTCACGAACCGGACCAGATGTTCGAACGGCCAACGCCCGTTCAGCACCATCCAATCGAAAATATCCGCCGAGAAGGCATAGTGCTGTATCGCGTCCAGACGCCAGCCCACGGCCGCCGGCCCTCCGATCAAACCGCGCGATCCCAGCGTGAAGGCCAGTTCGACGCCGATGATAAACAGAACCAGCGCCACCACAACGGGCGGCAACGGGTTTACGGCGGGTGTGTAATGCTCACTGCTCATTGGGATGGCCTTTCGCGGCTGTTGACGTCCCTTTGCCTCATGGGTAAGCGACGGGGGCTGATTTTTCCAGACAGGAGTTCCCTTTGATGACCGAGACCCAGTTCACGCCCCGCGTGTTTTCCGGCGCACAGCCTTCGGGTAACCTGCACCTCGGCAATTATCTCGGTGCGCTTCGGAACTGGGTGAGAATGCAAAGCGAGGAATTTGAAACCATCTATTGCATGGTCGATCTTCATGCAATCACGGTCTGGCAAGATCCAATCGAGTTGCAGCATGCAACGCGGGAGCTTTGTGCCGGTTACATCGCTTCTGGACTAAACCCCGAAAAATCGATTTTGTTCAATCAAAGCCAAGTGCCGGAACACGCGCAACTGGCTTGGATATTTAACTGTGTTGCTCGTATGGGTTGGATGCAGCGCATGACCCAGTGGAAGGACAAGGCCGGCAAAAACCAGCAGAACGCTTCGCTTGGCTTGTTTGCCTATCCTGCTCTGATGGCTGCGGACATCCTCATCTACCACGCGACCCACGTACCGGTCGGGGAAGACCAGAAACAGCATCTTGAGCTGACTCGCGACATCGCCATCAAGTTCAACAACGATTTCGGCGTCGATTTCTTTCCCGTCACCGAGCCGGTGATCGAAGGTGCGGCCACACGGGTCATGAGCCTGAGGGACGGATCAAAGAAGATGTCGAAATCCGATCCTTCTGACATGAGCCGGATCAACCTGACGGATGACGCCGAAGCGATTGCCAAGAAAATCCGCAAAGCCAAGACCGACCCTGATGCTCTCCCGTCAGAGGCCGAAGGGCTCGAGGACCGCCCCGAGGCGCGTAACCTGGTCAATATCTACGCGGCCCTGAACGATCAAACCATCGAACAGGTTCTGTCCGAAGTAGGCGGCAAGCAGTTCGGTGAGTTCAAACCGATGCTGGCCGATCTGGCAGTGGCGAAACTGGCTCCGATCTCGACCGAAATGTCACGCCTGATGGGGGATCAGGCCGAGATTGACCGGATTCTCGCCCGCGGCGCCGAGCGCGCACGTGAAATCGCTGCTCCGATCCTGCAAAAGACTTACGAGATCGTTGGCA
The DNA here is from genome assembly GCF_056543025.1 of Ruegeria sp. A4. Taxonomy (NCBI): domain Bacteria; kingdom Pseudomonadati; phylum Pseudomonadota; class Alphaproteobacteria; order Rhodobacterales; family Roseobacteraceae; genus Ruegeria; species Ruegeria sp. A4. The sequence continues at coordinate 78,227 of NZ_JBQGAW010000004.1, forward strand.
TGGTCGGCGCCGCATCACGCTGATTGCACTGGACCTTCGCCTGACGCCCTCCTAGGGTTTGCCTGAATCAAAGGAGGGCGTCATGGCAACCGGCACGAACATCCGGACCTATTTTCAAGGCCAATGGCATGAGGGGGACGCACCCATCATGCGCGCGGCGGATCATGGCGCCTGGCTGGGATCTTCGGTCTTTGACGGCGCGCGATATTTTGACGGCGTGGCCCCGGATTTGGAGGCCCATTGCGCACGGGTGAACCGGTCAGCCGAAGCCTTGATGCTGACGCCGACCATGACGACCGAACAGATGGTCGAGTTGGTACGCGAAGGGTTGCAGGCCTACAGCCCGGACACAGCCGTTTACATTCGCCCGATGTACTGGGGGATCGACGGTGACAGCACGGCAATAGTCCCGCAGGAAAACAGCACCGGTTTTGCCATCTGCCTGGAAGAAATCCCGATGGCCCCGGAAACCGCGTCGGCCACTCTGTCGACCACGCGCTTCCGCCGCCCGGTTCTGGAAAGCGCGGTCGTAAACGCCAAGGCGGGGTGCCTTTACCCCAACAACGCCCGCATGCTGCAAGAGGCGCGCTCGAAAGGCTTTTCCAACGCTTTGGTGGCCGATGCGATGGGGCATGTGGCGGAAACGGCGACGGCCAACATCTTCATGGTGAAGGATGGCGAAGTCTTTACACCGATCCCGAACGGAACCTTCCTGGCCGGCATTACCCGAGCACGGCATATCAAAAACCTGCGCGCAGATGGAGTAAAGGTCCACGAAACGGTTCTGAGCTTCGAGGATTTCCACGAGGCCGACGAGGTCTTCATGTCCGGCAACATGAGCAAGGTCACACCGGTAACTGCGCTGGAGGATACGCAATTTCAGGTGGGTCCTGTTGCTCGCCGTGCCCGCGCGCTTTATTGGGATTGGGCTGCAAGCGAACGCTAGCGCAAAGCCTCAGGCTTGCCCGAGTTGCCAGCGTGCGATCGGTCGGGCATGATCCCGGAAACCTAAAGAGGATACCCATGCGTAAGTTCCTAGTCGTTCTGGATGACAGCCGCGAATGCCTGAACGCGATGCGGTTTGCCGCGATGCGGGCTGCCCATACCGGAGGTGGTGTGACGGTCCTATCTGTCATCCCGCCCGACGAGTTCAATCACTGGATCGGTGTGGCCGAAACCATGCGTGAAGAAGCCCGCGAACGTATCCACGCGCATTTCGAAGTGTTTGCCAAATGGATGCGGGACAAGCAGAACGTGGAACCTGAACTGGCCATTCGCGAAGGTGATCCCGTGGCACAGATCATTGAACATGTTCAGTCCGATCCCGAGATTGGTGTTCTTGTACTTGGGGCGGGGACCGACAAAAAAGGTCCTGGTCCCTTGGTGACTCAACTGACGAAGAATTCGGGGAGCCTGCCGATTCCGATCACGATCGTTCCGGGCAATCTGAGCAAAGAGAAGCTGGAAGAAATAACCTGAGGCGCGGCGATGGCGAAGACGATACAGTTTTGGTTCGAATTCGCCTCGACCTATTCCTACCTCAGCGCGATGCGGATCGAAGCGGCCGCGCAAAACAAAGGCGTTGCCATTGAATGGCACCCGTTCCTGTTGGGTCCGATTTTCGCGGAACAAGGATGGCGCACCTCACCTTTCAACCTGTATCCGGCCAAAGGGCGGTACATGTGGCGCGATATGGAACGTCTGTGCAAGGCGCGCGGGCTTCCTTTTGCAAAGCCTGATCCATTTCCGCAGAATTCGCTCAGGGCAGCACGTCTGGTTCTGGCCATAGAGGATCATCGGGAACGGGCTGCGTTTGTTCGGGCCGTCTTCAGCGCCGAATTCGGCGCCGGGCAGAATATCTCAGAGGACAGCGTACTGGCCTCCTGCCTCGAAGAGGCAGGGCTGCGCAGCAGCCTGATGAACCGCGCAGGGGACCCGGAAATAAAACAGGCCCTGTTCGAACAATCTGCCCGCGCCAAGGCGCTTGGTCTGTTTGGTGCACCAAGTTTTCTGGCCGGGGAAGAGTTGTTCTGGGGCGATGACCGTCTGGATGACGCATTAGAATACTCTTCCACAATTTAGAATCGTTCCAAATCTTGACTTCCCGTGCGCCTGCGCGCATATCAGAAGCACATCAGACGGAGCGCCCTCATGTTCATCCAGACCGAATCCACCCCCAATCCGGCCACGTTGAAATTCCTGCCCGGCCAAACGGTGCTGGAAGCTGGAACAGCGGATTTCCCAACTGCGGAAGCGGGCGAAAAATCGCCTCTGGCCAAACGCATTTTTGCGGTCAACGGTGTGACTGGCGTGTTTTTTGGCAACGATTTTGTCACCGTTACCAAATCGGACGACGTTCAGTGGGACCACATCAAACCGGCCATTCTTGGCGCGGTGATGGAGCATTATCAATCCGGCCAACCTGTTATGGGCGCAGATTCCGCCGGAGCCTCGGGCCATGCCGAGCACTCTGGTGAAGACGCTGATATCGTCAACCAGATCAAGGACTTGCTGGACAGCCGTGTGCGTCCTGCCGTGGCTCAGGATGGGGGTGATATCACGTTCCACGGGTTTGATCGCGGCGTGGTCTATCTGCACATGCAGGGGGCCTGCGCGGGTTGCCCGTCTTCGACATTGACCCTGAAGATGGGCATCGAAAACCTTCTGCGCCATTACATTCCAGAAGTGACCGAGGTTCGCCCTGTTGCCGTCTAACCCGACGATTCTGGCATTTGACACATCGGCCGCGCATTGCGCGGCCGCTTTGTTGCGCGATGGCGAAATCGTGACGTCTCGTGCCGAAGCAATGTCACGCGGACAAGCCGAACGATTGATTCCGCTGTTGGAAGACGTTCTGGCGGAAACCGGATGTGATTGGGCCGGTTTGGACGCGATCGGCGTTGGGATAGGGCCCGGGAACTTCACCGGCATCCGTATTTCGGTTTCGGCCGCGCGGGGTCTTGCACTTGGGCTGGAAATCCCTGCGGTCGGAGTTTCCGGCTTCGATGCCTTGCGTGAGCTGGCGGAAGACGGGCAGATACCGGCGATCCCTGCCCCACGCGACCAAGTTTATGTGAAAATGCCCGGTGCCGATCCGTGTCTCTTGCCTCGGGCCGAAGCGGAACTTGGCGGGCCGTTGTTCTCCTGCTCTGACCCTGCCTTGCTGGCACAATCCATCGCCCTTGTGGCCGCACGGCGCTGGGATCGTACCAGTTTGCCGCCGGCACCTTTGTACGTCAGGCCCGCCGACGCGGCTCCGTCCCGTGATACCCCCCCTGTCCTGCTGAACGAATGACACCGCGCGAGATGGCATCGACCCATGCCGCAGCGTTTTCGCACTCGCGCGGCTGGACAGAAGATGAATTCGCCGCCCTTCTTGAAAACCGCTTTACTCATGCCGTCGGAGATTCCCGGTGCTTTGCACTGTTTCAGGTGATTGCGCGCGAAGCCGAGTTGCTGACAATTGCGACCCACCCTTCGTTTCAAAGGCAAGGCCTGGCACTTCGACTCATGCAGGAATGGCATGATCAAGCGATCGATTTGCAGGCAACGCGTGCCTTTCTGGATGTCGCGGCCGACAACATTGCGGCCATTTCCCTGTACAATCGATGCGGATATCGGCAGTGCGGGCTGCGCAAGGCGTACTATGCACGCGAAACGGGCCAGAAAACTAATGCACTCGTAATGGAATGCCGCCTGCCCCTACGGCAATCGCCCGTTTTTTAGACCATTTGGTCAGAATTCAGTTGACCATGGTGGTTGCAAACCCCCTTAATACCCGCCATCACAACAGTTATGCTCGCTAAAAGTGGGTGAACGGGGCTAATCTGACCCTGTGCCAACAAAATAAAATTGGGAGACTGAAATGACCCTGATGAAATCCTTGATGGGTGCTGCTGCTGCCGTCGCAATGTCAGCCGGAGCGGTTCTGGCCGAACCGGCGGTGATCTTTGACCTGGGCGGCAAGTTCGACAAGTCCTTCAACGAGGCCGCCTATAACGGCGCGCAGCGCTGGGCGAATGAAACCGGCGGCAAGTATCTGGAAATCGAAATTCAGGCAGAACCGCAGCGCGAACAGGCCCTGCGCAGGTTTGCGGAATCCGGTGCAAATCCGATCATCACCATGGGGTTCGGAATCGCTGACGCCCTGGCGGCTGTTGCAAGTGATTACCCCGACACCAAATTCGTCGCTGTTGACGTGACTTGGCTGGACGCTCCAAACATCCGCCAGATTGGCTTTGCCGAGCACGAGGGATCCTACCTGGTCGGCATGATGGCCGCCATGGCGTCGAAATCCGGCACCGTTGGTTTCATCGGCGGTATGGACATCCCGTTGATTCGCCATTTCGGATGCGGCTATGCCCAGGGCGCGAAGGCCGTGAACCCAGACATCAATGTTGTTGCCAACATGACAGGAACAACGCCTGCTGCCTGGAACGATCCGGTAAAAGGTTCGGAGCTTACAAAAGCGCAGATCAGCCAGGGCGCTGATGTGATTTACGCTGCGGCCGGCGGAACCGGCGTTGGCGTTCTGCAAACTGCGGCTGACGAGGGCATCCTGTCGATTGGTGTGGACAGCAACCAGAATCACCTGCACCCAGGCAAAGTTCTGACTTCGATGCTGAAGCGTGTGGACGTCGCTGTTTATGAAGCGATGAAAGCAGGCGAAAACGTTGAAACCGGCGTTTTCATCATGGGTCTGGCCGAAGATGGGGTCGGCGTTGCCATGGATGAAAACAACAAAGAGCTTGTTTCGGTTCGCATGAGCGACGCCGTAGACGAAGCCCGCAAGGCGATCATCAACGGCGACATCAATGTTGTAAGCTATTACGAGAACGACAGCTGCCCGGCGCTGCAGTTCTGATACCGTGCGGGGCGGGAGAGTGCCTTCCGCCTCGCCACCCACTTCGCCATCCTGGCGGACAGCCGGATGGGTTTCTCGGCAGTTGAGGGCAAGACATGACCGTCCCAGCCATTGAGCTCAAAGGGATATCCAAAGCCTTTGGGCCAGTTCAGGCCAACAAAGACATCTCGATCAGCGTTGCACCCGGTACGATCCATGGGATCATCGGTGAAAACGGCGCAGGCAAATCCACGTTGATGAGCATTCTCTTCGGCTTTTACAAAGCCGACAAAGGTGAGATCTGGATCAATGGGACCAAGACCGACATCCCGGACAGCCAGGCGGCCATCGCCTCGGGCATCGGGATGGTGTTCCAGCATTTCAAGCTGGTGGAAAATTTCACCGTACTGGAAAACATCGTACTGGGCGCCGAGGATGGCGGGTTGCTGGCGCCATCACTGGCAAAAGCCCGCAAAGAGCTAAAAGAGCTCGAGGAAGAATACGAACTGTTCGTCGATCCCGACAAGCGCATCGACGAGATCGGCGTGGGGATGCAGCAGCGGGTCGAGATCCTGAAGGCGCTTTACCGCAAGGCCGAAATTCTGATTCTGGACGAACCGACCGGCGTGTTGACCCCAGCCGAAGCCGATCAGCTGTTCCGCATTCTCGACCGACTGCGGTCCGAGGGCAAAACAGTCATCGTGATCACGCACAAACTGCGCGAGATCATGGAAAACACCGACACGGTATCGGTTATGCGGCGCGGGCAAATGACGGCCACGGTCAAAACATCCGAGACCAGCCCCGAGGAGCTGGCCGAACTGATGGTCGGCCGCAAGGTTCTGCTGCAAGTCGACAAAGTGCCCGCGACGCCCGGCAAACCCATTCTCGAGATCGAAAATCTCAGCGTTTTTGATTCGGCGGGCGTTGAACGGGTCAAAAACATCGATCTGACCGTGCGCGCAGGTGAGATCGTCGGCATCGCCGGCGTGGCCGGCAATGGTCAATCCGAACTGCTGGAAGTTCTTGGTGGAATGCGCCCCGGACAGGGCACGATCAAGCTGAACGGCGAACCGCTGGCACTGAGTGGGGCCGGATCAGATGGTCAGGCCCGCCGCGCGCATCACATCGCCCACGTGCCCGAAGACCGGCAGCGCGAAGGCCTGATCATGGACTTCCACGCCTGGGAAAACGTGGCCTTCGGATATCACCGCGACCCGGCCTATAAACGCGGTATCTTCATGGACAACGCGGCGTTGCGCGCCGATACCGAAGCCAAGATCGAAAAATTCGACGTCCGCCCGCCCAATCCCTGGCTGGCAGCCAAAAGTTTCTCGGGCGGCAATCAGCAGAAAATCGTTGTCGCCCGCGAGATTGAACGCAACCCTGACCTGCTGCTGGTCGGGCAACCCACTCGGGGCGTGGACATCGGCGCCATCGAGTTCATTCACAAACAGATTGTTGCGCTGCGTGATCAGGGCAAGGCAATCCTGCTGGTGTCGGTCGAACTGGAAGAAATCTTCTCGCTCTCGGACCGGATCGCGGTGATGTTTGACGGACATATCATGGGAGAACGCCTGCCCCATGAGACAGATGAAAAAGAACTGGGCCTTCTGATGGCCGGTGTTGCGGGAGAGGCCGCGTAACATGGAAAAAATGCCTAAATGGGCCGATGTCATTCTGATCCCCCTGATCAGTCTGATACTGGCCGCAATCCTTTCGGCGCTGGTCATCCTTGCCATCGGCGAAAACCCTGTCGAGGCCGTCAAATTGATGGTCACTGGTGCGCTGGGATCGACTTATGGCTGGGGCTATACGCTCTATTACGCGACCAACTTCATGTTTACCGGTCTTGCGGTGGCCGTCGCCTTCCATGCCCGTATGTTCAACATCGGGGGCGAAGGTCAGGCGATGCTGGGCGGGCTGGGCGTGGCCATGGTCTGTCTTTATGTCGACTGGCCGCATTGGAGCATTGCCTTGCTTGCCGCCTGCGCGGCATCGATGCTGTTCGGCGCGCTCTGGGCGGCCATTCCGGCCTATCTTCAGGCAAAGCGTGGCAGCCATATCGTGATCACCACGATCATGTTCAACTTCATCGCCGCTGCTTTCCTGAATTACATGCTGGTCAATGTCATGCGGCCCCAAGGGTCGCAGGATCCGGCCACCGCGCGGTTCTCTGAAAGCGTGCATCTGCCCTCTTTCCAGGAGATGTTCTCGACCGCAGAGAATGTTGTTTTCCGCGGCGCCCCGGCGAACATCACCTTTTTCATCGCATTGCTTGCCTGCGTCGTAGTCTGGGCACTGATCTGGCGCACGCGTCTGGGTTATGAAATCCGGGCTTACGGCCATTCCGAGACCGGCGCTGTCTATGCCGGTATTTCACCTGTGCGCATCACGATTGTCGCGATGCTGATTTCCGGCGGGCTGGCAGGGTTGATGGCCATCAACAATGTCATGGGCGAAGCCGAGCGACTTGTTATGAACTCGACCGAGGGCGCGGGTTTCATTGGCATCGCCGTGGCTCTGATGGGGCGTTCACATCCGTTCGGTGTGTTTCTGGCTGCGCTCTTGTTCGGATTTCTGTATCAGGGCGGCGCCGAGCTGGCGCTGTGGGCTTCGATTCCGCGGGAACTGATCGTGGTCATTCAAGCCCTGGTCATCCTGTTCACCGGCGCATTGGACAACATGGTGCGAATGCCGCTTGAAAAACTTTTCCTGGGTATGCGGAAGAGGGCTGAGTGATGGAATTTTTTGTAACCCTCATTCAGGTTCTGGATTCGACCATTCGCCTGTCCACGCCACTGCTGCTTGCCTGTCTGGCCGGTCTGTTTTCGGAACGGGCCGGGATCTTCGACATCGGCCTCGAAGGCAAAATGTTGATGTCAGCGTTCTTTTCGGCTGCAATCGCAGCTGTCACAGGGTCGGTTTGGCTGGGCCTGCTGGCTGGTATCGCATCCTCTTTGTTGCTGTCGGGCCTGCACGGGCTGGCGTCGATCACCTTCCGGGGCAACCAATTGATATCGGGCGTGGCCATCAACTTTCTGGCCTCGGGCCTGACCGTCCTGGTCGCGCAAAGCTGGTTTCAGCAAGGTGGTCGTACACCGTCCCTGTTTGGCGGGGGCCGGTTCGAACCGATCAACTTCCCATTCGCCGAGTCCCTCGGCGGTGTGCCAATTGTTGGTCCCATCTATTCCGAATTGCTCTCGGGCCACTCGATCTTGGTTTATGTCGCGTTCCTGATGGTTCCGGCCACCTGGTGGATTCTGTATCGCACCCGGTTCGGTCTGCGCCTGCGGGCGGTGGGTGAGAACCCGGCCGCAGTGGACACCGCCGGTGTCTCGGTGGTTGGCCTGCGGTTCGCCGCCGTCGCCATCTGTGGTTTGCTGTGCGGCATCGCAGGCGCCTATCTGGCTACGGCCTTGCAGGCAGGGTTTGTCAAGGAAATGACCGCCGGTCGTGGATTTATCGCCTTGGCCGCCCTGATCTTTGCCAAGTGGCGCCCGTGGCATGCCATGTGGGCCTGCTTGCTGTTTGGTCTGCTGCAAGCGATCGCGCTGCGGTTCCAAAATATCGACCTGGGTGGCGTCGTGATTCCCGTGCAGGTGATGGACGCCCTGCCCTATATTCTGACGGTGGTGATCCTTGCCGGCTTCGTCGGCAAAGCCATCCCACCTCGGGCAGGCGGAGAACCCTACGTCAAAGAGCGCTGATAAGGCCAGTTCCGAACTGAGTTTCAGTCCTGTTCGCTGCGGAGCGGCATGCAGAGTTGATTTTGCATGCCGCAACCGTTCTAAGAGGGTATGAGTGTGTACCTTCCTGCAAACTGGCAGTTGCCCGCAGACCCGATCAGCGCAAACAGGCAGGTCTGGTCGTATGTGCCGATTAGTCACATTCAATTTTTTAAATATTTAGGCGAATGCGACGCTATGGCGTTGCGCCTCTCAACTCAGTGCGACTAGAAGAGCCCATGCAGATATACCTTCCCATCGCCGAAGTCTCAGTAAACGCCTTTCTCTTGTTGGGGTTGGGCGGCATGGTTGGCATCCTGTCCGGAATGTTCGGTGTCGGTGGCGGCTTTTTGATGACCCCGCTGCTGTTCTTCATCGGTATTCCGCCGGCGGTGGCTGTTGCTACCGAAGCCAATCAGATTGTCGCATCATCCTTTTCCGGAGTTCTGGCACATTTCCGACGAAAGACCGTGGACCTAAAAATGGGAACGGTATTGCTGGTTGGCGGGCTTGTTGGGGCCGCTTTGGGCGTGGTTGTCTTCAACTATCTCAAAAGCCTGGGTCAGGTCGATCTGCTGGTGACACTCTGTTACGTTGTTTTTCTTGGCGTCATTGGCAGCCTGATGTTTGTCGAAAGCCTGAGGGCACTGCGTAAAGCCAAGAAAGGCGGCGCGGCCCCTGCCAAGCGCCGGCAGCGGGGCTGGGTCCATGCCATGCCCTTCAAAATGCGTTTTCGCACCTCGGGCCTGTATATCTCGGTCATCCCGCCGGCCTTGGTCGGTCTGTGCGTTGGGGTTTTGTCGGCGATCATGGGCGTTGGCGGCGGCTTCATCATGGTCCCTGCCATGATCTACTTGCTGGGTATGCCGACCAAGGTCGTTGTCGGCACGTCGCTGTTTCAGATCATCTTTGTGACAGCCTTCACCACGATGCTGCACGCCACCACCAACTATACGGTTGATGTTGTTCTGGCAGTCTTGTTGCTGGTGGGCGGCGTCATTGGCGCCCAGATCGGAACCGTGATCGGAGCCCGGATGCCGGCGGAACAATTGCGCGTGCTGCTTGCCGCTCTGGTGCTGGCCGTATGTGGCAAGCTTGCACTTGATCTGCTTATCGAACCCGCCGAGCTCTACTCGCTTGGCAGCGGCGGAGGGCACTGAGGATGCTGCGTTCGCTTATTGCCGCCCTGTGCTTGTTCTGCACGCCCGCTTTGGCAGCGGAAGAACAGGTTGTCCTTGGTCTCAGCCAGGACCGGGTTGCCATCACCGCGACATTCGACGGATCTGAACTTCTGATTTTTGGGGCCATCAAGCGGGAAACCCCAATCCCTTCCGGCCCTCCGGTCGAAGTCATCGTCGCGGTTGCGGGTCCGTCCGAGCCTGTCACCGTGCGACGCAAGGAACGCAAGCTTGGGATCTGGGTGAACACCGACAGTGTTCTTGTCGACCTTGCACCCAGCTTTTACGCCGTTGCAACCAGCGGACCCTTTGACGACATCCTGTCCGACACCGAAGACCTGCGTTACCGGATTTCGATCGAACGCGCGATCCGCTCGGTCGGTGCCGCGATGCATATCCGGGGCGCACAGGATTTTGCAGACGCCGTAATAAGAATTCGAGAACACGAACAACTATATTCGATCCGCGAAAACACCGTAGCAGTGGATGAACAAACCCTGTTCCGTACCTCAATCGATATGCCCGCCGACCTGACCGAAGGCGATTATTCCGCCCGGATTTTCCTCACCCGAGGCGGAGAGGTAGTCTCGCAATATGAAGCGATCATTGATGTCCGGAAAGTCGGTCTGGAGCGTTTTTTGTACAATATGTCCCGCCAGCAGCCCGTCTGGTACGGCCTGATGTCGCTGGTCATAGCGATTGCGGCAGGCTGGGGCGCCTCGACAGCCTTCCGGCTGTTGCGAGAAAAGTAACCGTCACCCCCGGCCGATATAGGGCATGGTCGTGGCCATGACGGTCATGAACTGCACGTTGGCCTCGGGCGGCAGGCTTGCCATATGCAGGACCGAGCGCGCGGCGTCTTCCACGGCCATCGTCGGATCTGGTGTTTCGCCCGCGGCTTGCGCCGCGTCCACAAGGCCCTGAACCATCTGCGTGCGCGCATTTCCGATATCGATCTGCCCGCAGGCAATTCCAAAGCGACGCCCATCCAGCGAAAGGCTGCGCGTCAGCCCTGTAATGGCGTGCTTTGTGGCCGAATAGTGTACCGAATTCGGGCGCGGAACATGTGCGGCTATCGAGCCGTTGTTTATGATCCGGCCGCCCTGCGGGTTTTGGTGACGCATGATTTTGAAAGCTTCACGCGCGCAGAGGAACATGCCGTTCAGGTTCACGTTGACGCTTTGATACCAATCGTCCAGTGCGATCTCGTCGATCGTGCCGCCCGGCGCAAAGATCCCGGCGTTGTTGAACAGAACATCCAGCCGCCCGGTGCGATCTGTAAAAGACCGAAAAGCCCGTTCAACCGCATTCGGGTCGGTCACATCCGCAGGCAGGACGGTGGCTGCCTGATGCTCTTTTGCCAGAGCTTCCAGTTTGTCTTTGCTGCGCGCCAACAGCCCGACCGTCCACCCTTGGGACAAGAACAGCAGGGCCGTTGCCCGGCCGATACCTGAACTGGCACCCGTTACGATGATGGATTTCATGTCTCTTCCGTCTCCAATGTCAGCGAAGCCGCCGGAATCGCCCTCAAGTCATCCACACGCAGGGGGTGCGTGGGTTTCGCCAGGCGATTGCGCACCACCCAGATCAGCCGCTCTTGCGCGCGTGTGATCGCGACATATGCCAAACGCTTCCACAATGGCTGTCCGGCCTCGGTCCGGCCCATGCGAGCGGCGGCAAAGAGATCCGGAGCGAACACCTGAACCGTATCCCATTGTGACCCCTGCGCCTTGTGGATCGTCACGGCCGCCCCGTGCAAAAAGGTCGCCCCCATGCGGGCGGCATAGGGAATGAACGGCTCTTCCTCGTCCGGTTTTTCGATCTGAACAATGGACGCGGCGCTGACCTGCGGGTCTTCGGCCCCCATCACGTGAAGACGCGAGAACCCCGGCTTTCGTCCCGGCCCCAGATATACCACCTGAGCTCCTTTGATCAGCCCCCGCGCCTCAAGGTCCAGCCGTTTCTTGCGATGTTTCAAGGGCAATTCGATCCCATCACAAATAAGCGGTTCACCTTCCAGCAATTCCGTATCCGGTGCGCCGTGAACTTGCCTGAAGGCCTGTATCAAACGAATGCGCGTGGCGTTGCGCCAGACGAGAACCGGGCTTCGGGCCATCAGATCGACCTCAACCCGCTGGCCCCAGACAACCCGATCATCCCGACGGGCTGTTTCTTCGATCAGTCGCTCGAAATCCTCGAAGCCCATTGCCGGGTCAGCCAGCGCATGCGCAAGATCCAGAATTGGGTTGTCTGCATCCTGGCGGTGCACGCGCTGAAGTGTCAGCTTCCTGGGCTCGGGCAATGCCTCGAACACCATGCTGCCGGACTGATTTACCGGTGCCAGCTGAGCCGGATCGCCGAACAACAGAAGGGTCGGGAAAATCTCTTTGAGATCATCGAACTGGCGGTCATCCAGCATCGACGCCTCATCGACGAACCCGATATCCAGCGGTTCGTCACGGCGCTTCCACCCGGTGATGAAATCCGACCCTCGCAAACCGGCGGCGGCCAGCGCCCCGGGGATAGATTTGTTGTTTTGGTAAAAAGCAGCCGCACGATCCAAAGCTTCATCCGTCAAACCTTCGATATCGGGGCGTTCGTCATTGCCGGCCAGCCATTCCGCAATACGCTCGTATTCCGGATCATAGACCGGCGTGTACAATATGCGGTGAATCGTGGTCGCAGGCACGCCGCGCAATCGCAGAACGCTTGCTGCCTTGTTCGTCGGGGCCAGGATGGCAAGGCTGCGCTTGTCTTTCGATTTGCGGCTTTCATAATCGCCGGACACGATCTGAACACCCGTCTCTGCAAGTGCCTTGTACAGCTCGGCCAACAGCAGCGTTTTGCCCGATCCGGCCTTGCCGATCACGGCCATCACACCAGATTTTCCTGCGCCTGGCAGTTTCAGAAGGGCATCATCTTCGAGATCAACACCCGCTGCCCGCAGCATCTCGGCGATGCTGTCATACGCGGCGGCCTGATCATCTGAGAACGTTACATTCGGCAAGGACATGGCGCGACCCTACAGGGCCGCGCCGACCACCACCAGATGTGGATTGGCGTTTTCCGGCACTTAAGCGGACAGGGCGAACCGGTGCTGTTTCTTCGGCCCGAATGCGGCCTTGAACCACATCCGAGACAGGTCGCGCGGGATGCCCGCACGCTCGGCCACCCGATTGCAGTCGTCCGCGGAATAGGGCCACAATCCGACTGAAATCTGATCGCGCCCGCTGCCCTGGGTTCCCAGAACCTCGGGCGAGGACCCGATCAGGCGATAGATTCTGATCATCCTTGCATCGAATACGCCAGCAATATGCGTCAGGCCGAAACCTTCCATCATTTCACCGCCGCTCAACATGATGGCGCCGGCAGTATGCGGGCTGGCTGTTCGGGACAGGCAGAACCGGGTGACTTCCCAGATCAGGGGGCTGCAAATCGGCTTGCCGCCATTCAGATGACCAAAAACCTCATTGATCATCACCCGACCGGTCGTAGGCAATACACGCATCGACCCTCCGTGGCTGCCATCCGGCTCTTCCCAGATGACATAAAGCGGATTGAGATCATCGTATTCGTCCCGTTCTTCGCCCTTCTCGTTGACGTGGACATCCCACCCCAACCTGGTCTTGAACTGATCCGCACGATCTTTGAACATCCCCTCTGCCAGAGTCGGAAATCTGTGTAACTCATCGGCATATAGATAACGCAACATGACTTGTTCCCCTTGTCGTCCTGTGCAGGAACGAAGGGAGTACAGAGTCGTGGTTAATTTTGCGTGTGGAGGCCGTTCGCCTCTTAAACCACTATTAATCCCCGGCTGAGTGCCGTGGCGATTGCGTGGGTTGTGTTATGTGCGCCCAGCTTTGAGCGCGCGCTTTCAATGTAAACGCGCAACGTATGCTCGGAAATCGTCAGGGAATGGGCCACTTGGGCGCGGCTGTATCCCAACGCCAAAAGTGTGATCGCGTCGATTTCCCTTGGCGACAAGCTGCGCGGGCAGTCCGGCTGCCTGTCTTTTTCAAACTCCAGCGCCTTGCGATTTATGTAATGCGCAACAAGAATCAAATCACGCCCGTAAGTCGAGATAAAGTTCTTCCAGGTTTGATCATCACAACTGTGGTTGACCGTGAACAGGGCAAACTGACCATTTGGGCCCCGAATTGGGATGGAATACCCCTGATTGCCAACGCCATGGTTTTGCGCATCCAGAAGGAAGGCCTTTGCCACCTTGCCGGACCAATCCAACGACTTCCAGTCAACCGGATGAAACCGCTGGAAACACCCCAAGATCACAGGGTCGATACGGTGATAGTTTTTTTCCCTGTAGCGCTCATCCCAGGCGTCTGAATAGGTGGTGTAGCCGTATTGATCTCCGGCACCGTCAACCCAGTGATACGTCAGGTGCTCGACGTTCAACGCGTCCCGCAAACGCTCAGCTACGGCGCTGAGTTCTTCAAGCGTGTTGGTGTTTTCCAAATCCTGAAGGATTTGACCCAAATCGACCTTCGTTGCCATCCGCGGGCGCCCGTGCCTCGTTCTTCATGGACGCAATCTCGGCAGCCGCGATCAGTCTTGTGTCATCAAGCTGCTCTGCAAGCGCGCTCAAACCATTCGCAACGGCGAAAGCATTGAGGTCCGACAATACGTCCAATATCCACTCATTTTGCGCCATCAGGGTCTCTCTGAAACAGTTAACGAAGGGTTAACACAACCATAACATGTATGATCTTTTTCAGCCTATTCGCCGGTTTCTACTCCCCAAAAATAGCGATGGGCAAAAATGCAAGCATTTGAAAGATCGTCAGAGGCCCGAAAAACGCAAAACACCCGCGAACCAGCAAGGTGATTCGCGGGCGTTTTTTGTCTACAACCCTGGCGGGTTGTTAGCCTGCGTCCAGGACTTCCTCGAGGGTACGCAGACCCGTACGCGGCGCCTGAACAAGAACGGACATATTGCCCGGCTTGTGCTCGTTCCGCAGCATTTTCATATGGGCCTCGGGCAGGTCATTCCACGTGAACACTTCGGACATGCAGGGGTCCAGGCGGCGCTCGACCATCAGCTTGTTCGCGGCTGCCGCCTGCTTCAGATGAGCAAAGTGCGAGCCCTGCAAACGCTTCTGGTGCATCCACATGTAGCGCACATCGAATGTACAGTTGAAACCCGATGTTCCGGCGCAAATCACGACCATACCGCCTTTTTTCACAACGAAGGTCGACACTGGGAAAGTGCTTTCACCCGGGTGTTCGAACACCATGTCAACATTGTTGCCTTTGCCGGTTATGTCCCAGATCGCCTTGCCAAATTTTCGGGCCTCTTTGAACCATTCGGCATATTCCGGTGTGTTGACCGTGGGCAACTGACCCCAGCAGTTGAAGTCACGACGGTTCAGAACACCTTTGGCGCCCAGACCCATAACGAAATCACGCTTGCTTTCGTCTGAAATCACACCGATCGCATTTGCGCCTGCTGTGTTGATCAATTGGATCGCGTAGGACCCCAGACCGCCCGACGCACCCCAGACCAGGACGTTCTGACCCGGTTTCAGATCGTGCGGTTCGTGGCCAAACAGCATCCGGTACGCGGTTGCCAGCGTCAGGGTGTAGCACGCCGCTTCTTCCCATGTCAGATGCTTGGGGCGCGGCATAAGCTGCTGTGCCTGCACGCGGGTGAACTGGCTGAACGAGCCATCCGGTGTTTCATAGCCCCAGATCCGCTGGCTGGGCGAATACATCGGATCTCCGCCGTTGCATTCCTCGTCATCGCCGTCGTCCTGGTTGCAGTGGATCACAACCTCATCGCCAACTTTCCAGCGCTTCACCTTGTCGCCAACGGCCCAAACGATGCCCGACGCATCCGAACCCGCGATGTGGTAGGGTGCTTTGTGGCCGTCAAACGGGCTGATCGGCTGCCCCAGAGCGGCCCAGACGCCGTTGTAGTTGACCCCTGCGGCCATAACCAGAACCAGCACTTCGTTGCTGTCCAGGGTCGGAACATCCACAACTTCCTGCTGCATGGCGGTGTTCGGCTCACCATGACGTTCTTTGCGGATGGCCCAAGCGTACATTTGCTTTGGGACATATCCCATGGGCGGGATTTCACCCATTTCATACAGATCTTTTTCAGGTGCCTCGTACGACGCGATACCACTTTCGGTGTCCAAAGCCATGCCGGCCTCCTCTGTTCAGTGCCTTTGCCGCGACGCAGAATCGCGCGCTTCACAGACTGGAATATTGGGCGCTGAGTAATATTGCAACCGTTTTTGGCGCTATATTGTAATTTTATGACCCAGCGGTTGCAGAAAGTTATTTTGCGGACGCAGAAATTCGGTCACCTGAATCCGCCGGGACGGATGCGGCGTAATAGTCCAGAAGATCGCCGCGCTGACCTGATACGGACAGCATGTTCCCCTGTCGGTTCAGAATCCGGCGTTCAACCAGTTGATCCAAAGCATTTGATATGGCCTGCGAATTGTCCTTGGTCTGCGGATCATCGCGCTCCATCATCTGTCGGATTTGTAACAGCACGTCTTCTTCGGACATCGGGCCCTTGTCGCGCACCAGCAAACAGGCCGCTGGTGCCGGCACAAGCGGAATAGCATGCTGGATACGCTGCATCAGCGCCCGGGCCAAATCCGTCATCATGTCGTCGCTGCCCTTGGCTCGGAATTCTCTCAGAGAGATCGGCCTGCCGTACCGGACGGACGCCAAACCGAACCGCTTGTATCGGCCGATCAAACGACGCCAGATCTGTTTCACTATCCAGCGCGTGATGACGCCGATCCGTGCGCGAAACCGCCGCTCTGTTCCAAGTGCCGCGCGGGTCAGGATGGTGTCTTCCAACACACGGTCGTAATTCAGGGCAACCGGGACAAACACCACATCGCGCCCCTGTGGCGACGTTCCATCCATGATGTACTTGAGCAGTCCAAGCTTGGGGCGCGCAATGGCTCCGGTCAGGCTCAGCCCGCCTTCTGGAAACATGGCTTGAGTTACGCCAGCATCGGTTGCGTGGCGTACATAGGTGGACAGAACCTGACGATAGAGTTCGCTGCCGGACTTGCGCCGGATAAAATACGCCCCCATCGCCCGGATCAATCGGCTGAGCGGCCAGACCCGGGCCCACTCTCCTACAGCATAAGACAGTGCAGAATGTCGGGCTGCAAGATACGTGACCAAAACGTAATCCATGTTGCTCCGGTGGTTCATGACAAAGACAACCGTAGCTTCGGGGTCAATGTTCCTGACGGATTCTTCGTCCTGGTAGCTAAGCCGTACCTCGTAGAATGTGTTGCTCAGCAAGCGGGCCAACCGGATCGCAAAGCTGAAATAGGCGAAGGCCGAAAATGACGGAACGATCTCTCGGGCATAACGACGTGCCTGCTCCGAGGCGACGGCCTCGGGCATGCCGGTTTCACGGGCATGTTGCTGAACCGCCTGGCCGACCTGCGGATCATAAATCAAGCGCTGGATCATGTCGTGTCGACGCGCCAACTTGAAGGGCTGGATTGGGCGTTGAAGGCGCTGGTTCAGGCGCGCCACCGCGCGTTCCAACCTGCGACGGAAAAACCAGCGGACGGACGGAAACAGGAAATGCGATGCGAAAGTGACCATGGCAAAGACCACGATCAGCACGAAAAGCCAAAGCGGAAGTTCCACGGTTTGCGTCATGGCGGCAGATTGCCACCAATCACAGCTGCCCACAATCTGAACAATTGCGGCATGCCGCAACGCAGCGAATTGACATGTCCCGAAAATTGCGCTTTAGAACCTCAAGACGAAATTTTATTGCCCACTGAAACGCGAGGCCCCGCTATGACGCAGACGCAGAAAGATCGCCCCTGGCTCATCCGAACCTATGCCGGTCATTCCACGGCCAAAGCCTCGAATGCGCTTTATCGGGGGAATCTTGCGAAAGGCCAAACCGGCCTGTCCGTGGCCTTCGATCTGCCCACGCAAACAGGCTATGACAGCGACCACACTTTGGCCCGCGGTGAAGTCGGCAAGGTCGGTGTGCCGGTCTGTCATCTGGGCGACATGCGGGTTCTGTTCGACCAGATCCCGCTTGAGCAGATGAACACCTCGATGACCATCAACGCCACTGCGCCATGGCTTTTAGCGCTTTATATCGCCGTCGCGGAAGAGCAAGGCGCGGATGTATCCAAACTACAGGGCACGGTTCAAAACGACCTGATCAAGGAATACCTGAGCCGCGGCACTTATGTTTGCCCGCCCAAACCGTCGCTCAAGATGATCGCGGACGTGGCCGAGTATTGCTATACCAATGTTCCGAAATGGAACCCGATGAACGTGTGCTCGTATCACCTGCAAGAGGCGGGTGCGACGCCAGAGCAGGAACTGGCATATGCCCTGGCCACTGCCATCGCCGTGCTGGACGAATTGCGCCCACGTGTACCTGCCGAGGATTTTCCGGCGCTCTGCGGCCGGATTTCCTTCTTTGTGAATGCTGGCATCCGCTTTGTCACCGAAATGTGCAAAATGCGTGCCTTCGTGGATCTTTGGGACGAGATCCTGCAACAACGCTATGGCGTTGAAAATCCGAAATTCCGTCGATTCCGCTATGGCGTGCAGGTGAACTCTCTGGGTCTGACCGAGCAGCAGCCCGAAAACAACGTCTATCGCATCCTGATCGAGATGCTGGCCGTAACCCTGTCGAAGAATGCCCGAGCCCGAGCGGTGCAGTTGCCCGCCTGGAACGAAGCGCTCGGTCTGCCGCGCCCGTGGGACCAGCAGTGGTCGATGCGGATGCAGCAGATCCTGGCCTACGAAACCGATCTGCTGGAATACGACGACCTGTTCGATGGCAACCCTGCTGTCGATGCCAAGGTCGAAGAGCTGAAAGAAGGCGCGCGGGCCGAACTGGCCAACCTGGATTCGATGGGCGGCGCGGTCGCTTCGATCGAATACATGAAGTCCCGACTGGTAGATTCCAACGCTGAACGCCTGAACCGGATCGAGCGCAACGAAACCGTTGTTGTCGGTGTGAACAAATGGATCGAAGGCGAGGCATCACCGCTTCAAACCGAGGACGGTGGCATCATGGTTGTTGATCCTGCCGTGGAACAAGAACAGATCGACCGCCTAAATACGTGGCGCGCAGAACGGGACGAAGCGGCCGTAACCGCGGCCTTGGCCGCGCTGCGCGAAGCGGCACAGACCGGGGCAAACATCATGGAACCGTCCATTGCCGCCGCAAAGGCCGGCGCGACGACGGGCGAATGGGCCGAAGAGATGCGCAAAGTCTATGGAACCTATCGCGGCCCAACCGGTGTTTCCGGGTCTGTTTCGAACAAGACCGAAGGGCTGGACGACCTGCGTGCCGCTGTTGATGCCGTCAGCGACAAGCTGGGCCGGCGTCTGAAGTTCCTTGTAGGCAAACCTGGGCTGGACGGCCATTCCAACGGTGCCGAACAGATCGCCTTCCGTGCCCGCGATTGCGGTATGGACATCAGCTATGAGGGCATTCGCCTGACACCCGAAGAAATCGTTGCGGCCGCCCGCGAAGATGACGCGCATGTCATTGGATTGTCGATCCTGTCCGGCAGCCACCTGCCACTGGTCAAAGACGTCATGGAACGTCTGCGGCAGGCGGGGTTGTCTCATATCCCAGTCGTGGTGGGTGGCATTATTCCGGACGAAGATGCCGAAAAACTGAAATCCATGGGTGTGGCCAAGGTCTACACCCCGAAAAACTTCGAACTCAATTCGATAATGGGCGATATCGTTACTCTGGTGGATCCTCGGAACCTCGCGGCAGAGTAAATTAGCTTAAAGGCACTTTTTCTCCTGTTTCCGTCTCTGAAAAATTCGGGATGGAATAAGCTGATATTTGGAATTACGGTGCGCGCTCATGTGCACCGTAATTATTATCTGATGGAGAAGAATGATGGGGATCAATCTTGAGAATATGTCACGCAAAGACCTTTTGGCTTTGCGCAATGACATTGAAAAAGCTTTGATCAGGGCAGAAAAACGCGAACGTCAGGAAGCTTTGAAAGCCGCAGAAAAGGCTGCGGCAGAATTCGGCTTCTCTTTGTCTGAGCTGTCCGGAGAAGCGTCTCGCAGCGTTAAGCCAACAAAAACAAAGGCTAAATACCGCAACCCGGAAAATCCAGATCAAACTTGGACCGGTCGCGGCCGCAAGCCTCAATGGGTGCATGACGCGCTGACCGCAGGCGTGGATATTTCTGATCTGGAAATCTAATCTGAGCGTTTTTGAAAATGACAATTCATATTGGCGCCGAAAAAGGCGAAATAGCTGAAACCGTTCTTTTGCCCGGTGATCCCTACCGGGCGAAATGGGCGGCCGAAACGTTTTTGGACGATGTCAAACAGGTCAATAACGTTCGGGGAATGCTTGGCTTTACCGGAAACTGGAAGGGAAACCCCGTAACAATTCAGGGAAGCGGCATGGGAATGCCGTCTCTTTCCATTTATGTAAACGAGTTGATCCGCGAATACGATGCGAAAACCCTGATCCGCATCGGATCCTGCGGGGGGATGCAGGACAGCGTCAAAATTCGTGACGTTATTCTGGCCATGACATCAACCACGCTGAGCACACCGTCGCGCGGCATCATGAAAGAGCTCAACCTTGCACCCTGCGCCGATTGGGGGCTGCTGCAAGCTGCCGCCACCGCGGCTGCCGCCAAGGGAACGCCGACCCATGTTGGTGGAATTTACTCGTCAGATGTCTTTTATGACGAGCGTCCAGATCTCAATGAACAGATGGTGCGTCACGGCATTCTGGGGGTCGAGATGGAAGCGGCCGAGCTCTATATCCTGGCGGCGCGCCACAAATGCCGCGCCTTGGCCGTTCTGACTGTTTCCGATCACCTGTTGACCGGAGAGGCTCTGCCATCGTCAGAACGTGAAAGCAGCTTTGGTGAAATGGTGGAAATCGCGCTTCAGGCTGCGTTCCCCAACAGCTGATGGTGGGCAGGCACGAGGAAACGGACGCCTGCCGTTGCTAACGCCCGTGCGAGCGATCATAACCATTGCTCGCAGGGCTGTCCCACCCCTTCAAATCACCACTGGCAGGAGCGAACACCTCGACCAGCAAGGGGTGGCATGCAGCCGTGTCCGAGGAATGTTCCGAGGAACAATCCCCGCCCGGGCAGGCGCTGAGGTTTCCCAGCAAATCAATCTCGGCAAAAAATTCCAGAAAATCTCCGGGGCGCACGGGTGAGGCTTTCATGAAGTACTGACCCGTGTCGCGGGTGAAACCGGTACACATGAAGACGTTCAATACGTCGTGCACCGCTGGTTCGGCTTCGGCCAGCGGAATATTGAGGTGATCCGCAAGCGCGCGGGTCAGGTTGGAATGGCAACAATGGTGGTATTGCGTACCGGACAAAAGGTTGCCCGTATACGGATCGCATCGCGTACCGATGACGTCATGAACCGACCCCCCATAGGAATCGATCCCGTACCACTCCAGCGTATCCGCAATAATCGTGGCCATCGGGCGCAGATGAGGAAAACTGGACCACATCCGCTCTCCGGTGGTCAGATGCGTGCCATGCAGCGCCCGGGTTTTTCCGGAATAGAAGCGTTCCGAAAGGTCGTTTCGGTTCCAGAGGTTCAGATCGCCAACCTGCGGCCCCTCGACGGAAGTGATGCGAAAGAAATGGCCGGCAGGCACTTCAAAACAACGCGCATCACGTGGCGGCACCAGCACTTCGCCCGTTTTGCTTGCGCGTGCGCGAAGGGACCTCATCCAAGGTACATCCGGTCGCGGCAATGCCTCGTTCGGGTAACAGATGACAGGGGCAACCGCGCGACGGGCTTCGGCATCTTCGGGAGGGTGAAGAGTGTTTTCTGAAACGGTCATGCCGGGCAAAGTGGCGCATTATTCAGCCCTCGGAAAGCCCTATCTTTCAGGGATCACGCGCCCTCAAACACTGCAAAGGTTGGTCCAGTGTAGTTATTTCGGCACCGCAGAAGCTGCACCGCCAGATGCCGTGGCTCTTGTCCTGCCGCCACCTGCAATCACGTGTCAGCCCGGAATGGCGCGAGCGCCAGAGGAAATAGGCAAACACGCCGGCCGCCAGAAGAAGCAGAAGAACAGGCATCCCTCTGCTTTGCCGATAAACCGTCAGTTTGCAAGCCTTGCCGCCTGTATCAGGCTGCGTTTGCGTATTCGAAAAGCTCTGGTTCCTTGTCAGCCTTCGCAGGTTCGGGCGTGTAATAGGCCCATGCCTGTTCAAGCAGTTCCAGCGCGTTTTGGGCGTCGGTTTTCCGTTCGGATGTGTCTTTGCTCATTGGAGTGATCCTGACTAAAGCTCATCACTCCTCCCTGCCCAAAAAAATAAGGCAATGCAGCCGGGGCTGCATCGCCTATTTTTGCAAGATGGACATGCGAAAATCGCAAGTCGGGCCAGTGTTTAGACCGCGCGCTCGACCATCATCTTCTTGATCTCGGCAATCGCCTTGGCCGGGTTCAGACCTTTCGGGCAGGTCTTGGCACAGTTCATGATGGTGTGACAGCGGTAGAGCTTGAACGGATCTTCCAGCTCATCCAGACGTTCACCAGTGGCTTCATCCCGGCTGTCGATGATCCAGCGATAGGCATGCAGCAAGGCCGCGGGGCCAAGATAGCGGTCGCCATTCCACCAGTAGCTGGGGCATGAGGTCGAGCAGCTGGCGCACATTACGCATTCATAAAGACCATCCAGCTTCTTGCGATCTTCGATGGACTGTTTCCATTCTTTCGCAGGGCGATTGGTCTTGGTTTCCAGCCACGGCATGATGGACGCATGCTGGGCATAGAAATGAGTCAGATCAGGGATCAGGTCCTTGACCACCGGCATATGCGGCAGCGGATAGATTTTCACATCGCCTTTGATCTCATCCATGCCATAGATACAGGCCAGCGTGTTGATCCCGTCGATGTTCATCGCGCAAGATCCACAGATGCCTTCGCGGCAGGACCTTCGGAACGTCAACGTCGGATCGATCTCGTTTTTGATCTTGATCAGCGCGTCCAGCACCATCGGACCGCACGTATCCATATCAACGAAATAGGTGTCGACACGCGGGTTCTGCCCGTCATCGGGGTTCCAACGATAGATCTGGAACTTGCGCACGTTCGTGGCGCCGTCCGGCTTTGGCCAGGTCTTGCCGGTAGTAATCCGGGAATTCTTGGGCAGGGTCAGTTGAACCATGTCAATTCTCCATTCAGCACAAGGCCGCCTTTCAGCCTGTCCGGGCGCATTCAGACGCCCCTCGGTTGTAATGCCCCCAATGGGCGATGTTCACGTCGAAATCCGGCGAAAGCCAATCCGCAAGGTTTTGCGGATCGTCCCGGTCGATATCAAAGCGCAGAAAGCGCGGGTTGTCGTCAAAGAAAGCTTCGACCTCGGAATGGTGCACGTCATACATATGCGCCCAGCCCCGTTTCACCTCGTCGGCCGTCTGTCCATTGGCCTTGCAGCATCGCTCTAGGTACCTACCGCCGGAATGGTTGGCACGTGATGCGATCCAGTCATCGCGATTGCGCGTGTTCAGCAAGAAATAGGCGTCGGGGTAAGCCGCGTGCAGCTCTCGAAAGAACCGCGCGCCGTCCAGCATGAAGCGCGAATTGACAAAGGCGATATCGGTGAAGGCCCGGACGGGACCGAACCCATCCAGCGGTCTGCGACCCATGGCAATATTGGTGACCATGCGATGTGCAAGGTTTAGACCCTGTTCATCTTCCCAATGCACCGAAGGAATCCCGCTGTTCTGAAACAGCTTGTGAATTGAGGTCGTCGCACAGCGGTTCAGGCCGATCAGGATGATCTTGGGATCGCTTTGCCCGGATTGGAGTTTCTCGACCGTCATTGCAAGCACCAGCAAAGCATATGCTGCGATGCGCCTGGGATTTCACCATGACTTGCGCTTTTTTGAACGCCCTTCCGGCATGTGACAGGATCAAAAGCGGCTTGTTTGGCTTCCCGGGTCGATATGGTGCTTGCGCCAGTCACACGTTCAACTCCGCTCGAACACTTTGAACGCGGCAAAGCTGTTCTTTGAGGCATGCGCATGCCCTTTGACGGCAAACGGGTTCTCTTCTTCACAATAGAGCTGCCAGCCGGGCATGAATTCTTCAACCCACAGGGAATACGGGCGATGGCGCACATGCTGGTTGGAAGGGTTCTGGTCAAAATCAGACGAATAGATAACGACGAAACGCTTTGCCAGCCCGAACAAGCGCCGCATGTAGTTTTCGTAAACGCTGTCTTCGGTCAGATGATAAATGACATCCAGCGAAAGAGAAACGTCATGCGGCTCAACCTCGGAATCGGCGTTTTTGAACACCCAATTGGGGCGGGATCGAAAAACTTCGTTGCAGCGCCGAACGCAGAGGTCCGAGACATCCAGACCGGTATATTTCGGGATATCAAACAATTGCGCCTGATTTCCGTCGCCCGATCCCAATTCCACAACCGAGTCCACGCCTTCCATCTCGACCATCGTGTTGATGAAATTCGCTTTGTAGACGGCAAGACGCCCGTAAGACCCCGCTCCCGAGGTCTTGCCACGCTCATATCGGCGTTGCCAATAATCGGTCGAAGAAAACTCTGCCATCTCGCCCCTGTTCCTGACCCGCCCTTTAGAACGTCCGCGCTTTGGGCGCGATTTTCTGCAAGCTGATACCGCCTTGGTCCTCGGTCGTCAGCGGATCAACGATGACCGGACGATAGCTGAGCTCAACCTTGTTGCCCTCGACCCGGCTGACCGTGTGAACACGCCAGTTTTCGTCATCACGCTCGCTGAAGTCCTCATGCGCGTGGGCCCCTCGGGATTCCTTGCGGGCCTCGGCACCGACGATGGTGGCAAGCGCGTTTGGCATCAGGTTGGTCAGTTCAAGGGTTTCCATCAGATCGCTGTTCCAGACCAACGAACGGTCCGTGACCTTCAGGTCGTCCATCTTTGCGGCAATCGCCGTCATCTTCTCGACGCCTTCGGCCATGGTCTTGGCGGTCCGGAACACGGCCGCATCCGCCTGCATGGTCTTTTGCATCTCAAGCCGAAGATCGGCGGTTGGGATTGAACCGCTGGCGTTGCGCACCGCATCAAAACGGTCAAACGCCTTGTCGACCGAAGCCTGGTTCAGAACCGGGTTGGGGGATTCGGCGTCGACAACCTTGCCAGCCCGGATCGCTGCCGCCCGGCCAAAGACCACAAGGTCAATCAGCGAGTTCGACCCCAGTCGGTTCGCCCCGTGGACCGAGGCACAACCGGCTTCGCCAACGGCCATCAAACCGGGAACGACAGCCGTCGGATCCTCGGCCGTCGGGTTCAAAACCTCACCCCAATAGTTCGTGGGGATACCGCCCATGTTGTAATGCACGGTGGGCAGAACCGGGATCGGTTCCTTGGTGACATCCACACCCGCAAAAATCTTGGCGCTTTCCGAGATGCCGGGCAGGCGCTCTGCCAGAGCTTCGGCAGGCAAATGGCTGAGGTTCAGGTGAATGTGATCCCCTTCGGCCCCTACGCCACGTCCCTCGCGGATTTCCATGGTCATCGAACGCGAAACGTAATCGCGCGGTGCGAGGTCCTTGTACTGGGGCGCATAGCGCTCCATGAACCGCTCACCTTCCGAGTTTGTCAGGTACCCGCCCTCGCCACGCGCGCCTTCGGTGATCAGACAGCCCGAACCGTAGATGCCGGTGGGGTGGAACTGAACGAATTCCATATCCTGCAAAGCCAGCCCAGCACGGGCCACCATGCCGCCGCCATCACCGGTGCAGGTATGGGCCGAGGTGGCGCTGAAATAGGCACGGCCGTAGCCACCCGTAGCCAGCACCACCATCTTGGCGTTGAAGACATGCATGGTGCCATCGTCCAGCTTCCAGCAGACGACACCCTGACACTGGCCGTCTTCGGACATGATCAAGTCGATGGCGAAATACTCGATATAGAACTCGGCGTTGTTCTTGAGCGACTGTCCGTACAGAGTATGTAGGATCGCGTGGCCGGTCCGGTCGGCGGCTGCACAGGTGCGCTGTACCGCAGGACCTTCTCCGAATTCAGTAGTGTGTCCACCGAAGGGGCGCTGATAAATCTTGCCCTCTTCCGTCCGGCTGAACGGAACGCCATAGTGCTCCAGCTCGTAGACCGCCTTTGGCGCCTCGCGGGCGAGGTACTCCATCGCGTCGGTATCGCCCAACCAGTCCGAGCCCTTGACGGTATCGTACATGTGCCATTGCCAATGATCGGGGCCCATATTCGACAGCGACGCGGCAATGCCACCCTGTGCAGCGACGGTATGAGAACGGGTTGGGAAAACCTTGGTCACGCAGGCCGTACGCAGGCCTTGTTCCGCCATACCCAATGTCGCCCGCAGACCGGCCCCACCGGCGCCAACAACGACCACGTCATATTCATGCGTTTCGTATTCGTATGCAGCCATTTCTTTCAGCTCCGGGAATTAAAGGGCAATGCGCGCGATGGCGAAGATGCCGGCCGCGGCCGCACCGTAGGACAGGCAGGTCACCAGAATGATCAGGACCTTTTCAAGCGTGCCGTGAACATAGTCTTCAAGCATCACCTGCGCACCGTCCGCGAAGTGTTTGAAGCCAACCGCCAGCGTCAGTGCTGCCACGATGGCGGGGAAGGGCCGCGAGTAGTATTCAAGCACCACATCAAACGGCTGACCCAGAACCGGGCCGAAGGTGAAAACAAACAAAGGCACAAGGATCAGCAGAGCCACCGAGCTGACTTTCATCGCCCAGAAATGGGCTGTGCCGGATTTCGCCGAGCCGAGGCCAGCGGCGCGTTTGCGGTCGGTCAGATAACGCATGTCAGGCCTCCAATCACGCGACGATGACAAGGGTCAGAAGGGTCAGCACGACCGATCCGATGACAACGGCCCAGCCCAGCTTTGTCGCTGTGGGAAGGTCCAGCCCAATAGCATTGTCCCAGATCAGGTGCCGTACACCGGCCAGCGTGTGATACCAAAGACCCCATACGGACAGAGCCATCACCAGATCGCCAAGCACCGAAGTAATCACTCCGTTCGCAACGGCGAAGGCCTCGGGCGACGTTGCTGCGGCCAGAAACCACCAGACGATCAGCAGCGCCGCCAGCAGTAGCGCGTTTCCGGTGATGCGTGTCAGGATGGATGTGACCGACGTCAGCTGTGGACGATAGATCGACAGGTGCGGCGAAAGTGGGCGGTTGCCCCGATTTACATCGGCCATGGCGGCTCCTTTTCGGTTGGCTACCGAACGTTTTACTGTTTTTTGCGACACTGTCACGTGCTGCGGGTGCAAAAACCACTAAATTCAGCGCAATTTGACGGATTATTCCGGTATGTGATCACACAAAATATTGTCGTGATCACATTTAACATTCCCCTTCATCAATGTTAGCGATTTCAAGACCAAAGGCATGTGATCACGAATCTCCTGACTGTCATTTCAGGCCCGCCGTTTGCTGCGTCACTTCGCGCAGCAGTTTCTTGCGAATTCGCTCTGGGTAGTCCGCGAAGCCCGAGGCCGAAACGACAAAAGCGCCTTCACCCACGATGACATTCTCAAAGAAATAGGCCGTCAGGTCCGGTTCACTTTCTTCGATGGCCAACGCATTGACGACGATACCGCGGTTGCGCAAAGCCGCGTGAACTTGCGTCGGTTCGACGCCTTCATTGGATACGCCGTCCCCCGACAGATCGATCAGTCGCCGTTTGCAATCGGAAACGGACTCAAATGCGTCCAGCGTCGTGTGCAGCGCCTCGCCAATCGCGGTCGAGAAGTTCCGCCAGATGCGTGGATCTTCGGCAACCTGATCTGCAAAACGATCCAGCGCCGCGAAACTGTCAACTCGGGTCCAGGGGATCGTGACCTGCTGGCGCGACGACCCGGTCCATTGCACCAGCATCAACTGCGCCTGACCACGAACCAATGCCTCGGACACGATCGGGTCACGCAGACCAGCAGCCAGCCCGTCCATCTGGATACGAAACTCGCTGGCGTCGACAGAGCCGGAAACGTCAACCGCCAGGGCCAGCGCCAGATCGCAGGCCTGAGCCGCCGGCGCCAGACAAACGCTGGACAATATCGCGCGCAGAATATGCATGGTGCAAGCCTAGCACGGCTTGCACGCGAATGGCTCACATTACCGTCAGCACGCCTATTGCGGCATGAGCGCCCAATAGTCGAGGTCCAGAAGAACATCCGGCAAATACCGGCCCTCGTCATTCTTCAACACGAACGGATCACCACCCTTCGTCGCCACCAGACGCAGGCGGATCGCACCCACGCCGGGAACACCGGTTTCCGCCTTGTCCAGAACTTCGGACCAGGCCTTGATCGTATCGCCCGCGAAGCATGGGTTGGCATGCGCACCACCATTCAGGCCGACAATCATCTGCGCGTTCGCAAGCCCATTGAACGACAATGTCCGCGCCATCGAGATCACGTGCCCACCATAGATCAACCTGCCTTCCGGGCGGAACGTCAGGTCGAAATGAACCTTGGCGGTGTTCTGCCACAATCGCGTGGCCAGCATGTGTTCGGCCTCTTCCACGGTGACGCCATCCACGTGGTCGATTTTCTCACCGATTTCATAATCGCCCCAACGATGTGCTTCACCGGCCAAAGCGAAATCGTAATTCGAGAAATCCAGACCTTCGGGCACGATCAGATCCTGGGGCGTCAAGGCCTTCTTCAATTCTGGAACAACCGTTTCGGGCGCTGGCACATTCACGTCTGCCTTGCGCACCATCACCCAACGGACATATTCGATGACGACTTCGTCCAATTGGTTCATTCCACGGGTGCGGACCCAGACGACACCTGTTTTCCCGTTGGAATTCTGTTTGACGCCAATCACCTCGGACACAGATCGCAGGGTATCACCGGCATAGACGGGTTTCAGCCAGCGGCCTTCGCCATAGCCAAGATTGGCAACCGCGTTCAACGAGACATCCGGAACCGTTTTGCCGAACACCAGATGAAACGCCGCCAGATCATCAAGCGGACTTTCCGGCAAACCGCAATCCCGGGCAAATTCGTCCGAGGAATACAGCGCGTGACGCGCGGGATAAAGCGCGTGATACAAACCGCGTTCGCCCTCGGTCACTGTGCGCGGCACGGCGTGTTGCAACACCTGCCCTACGGAATAATCCTCGAAAAATCGGCCCGGATTTGTTTTTACCATTACTGCTGTCCCAGTTTCATGTCGGGGGAATAGTCGGCTTCGACCTCTTTGGTCACAGCCTGCGCACACCGCATTACATTGTTGGCTGAGTCAAAGGCATAGGACGGGTCGCCGTACAGCTCCCATCCCTTTGCCAGCGCATCTGACACCTTGTGGCAGAAGGCTGACGTGTCTTCTTCGGTCAACAAACGATAGAGTTTCGCCATGCTGTCAGGTCCTCATGAGCCAAACGGAAACGGACCGACCAGGCCGTGGATATATCCGATAATCCCCAGCAGAACGATCGACGCCACAAGAAACATCGCATCCTTGCCATAGGTACCCGGCTCACTGGGCGTCCAGTCGGGTTCGGCCTTGTTGATCACGACAACTTCGACCACGGCCCATGCCAGAAGACCGCCGAACAGGATGATCGAGGCCAGATCTCCGTTCACCAGCAAATGCGCAAAGGCCCACAGCTTGAAACCACCCAGCATCGGATGGCGAAGCTTGTTCAGCACCCGGCCTTTGGTGCCCGCGGGGCTCATCATGAAGATCGCGATCAGAACCAACAGATTATTTACGTGAATCAGAAAGGTCGGCGGTGCCCAGACATAAATGAAGTCGGTCATGCGATAGCCGAACACCATCAGCAGGATCGACGCGACCAGCGCCAGGGCTACTGCCCCCTTGCCCCCGTCGCCCATCGCGGCGCGGCGTTCAGGCGCCACGCGTTTGAACAGATGCGCGGCCCACCACAGCGCCACGCCCAAGATCAGAAGAACAAAGCCCATGCTGGCTTACCCCGCTTGCAAAGCTGAAATCGCCTCTGCTTTTGCCAGAATTTCACGGGCCGTTGCAACGTGCAGGTTTTCAACGATCTTGCCATCCACGACAGCAACACCCTGCCCTTGCGCTTCGGTCTCTTCGAATGCCGAAATTTGGCGGCGGGCCAGATCGATCTCGTCATCCGATGGTGCGAAGGCCGTGTTGGCCACATCGACCTGGGCCGGATGGATCAGTGTTTTGCCATCAAAGCCCATGTCGCGACCCTGCGCACACTCGGCGGCCAGACCCTCGGTATCCTTGAACGCGTTGTACACGCCATCGATGATGATCAGACCTTCGGCCTTGGCGGCCAACAGGCACAGACCCAGCGAAGCCATCATCGGCAGGCGATCGGGGCGAAAGCGGGTTTGCAGCTCTTTGGCCAGATCGTTTGTGCCCATCACGAACCCGGCCATCAGCGGATGCGCGGCGATCTCGGCAGCGTTCAGCATTCCGCGCGGCGTTTCCATCATGGCCCAGATCGGCAATTCTCCGGTGATCGCCGCCAGAGCATCCACGTCAGCCGCCGAATTCACCTTGGGCAACAGGACAACATCGGCATCCATGTCGCGCACCGCCTCGGCATCGGCACGCCCCCATTCGGTGTCCAGCCCATTGATCCGGACGATTTTGACCCGCGCACCATAGCCCCCAGCGGCCAAGGCCCCTTTCAGCGTTTCGCGAGCGTTTTCTTTTTCGTCCGCTGCAACTGCATCTTCCAGGTCGAAGATGATCGCATCCACAGGCAAAGAACGGGCCTTGTCCAGGGCCCGGTCCTTCGAGCCAGGAATGTAGAGAACCGAACGATAGGGGCGCAGACGAGGATCCATGGACCACTCCTATTGAAATAAAGTTGCGCGGAATGGGACATTTTTTGCAGGAAAGTTCAAGCACAAAATCGCCGCACCGCAGCAAACCCGACGCAACGTGCGTTCCCTTAACCGGATTTCGTCCCTTGCCACCCACCCTGATCGGCAGTTGGAATCAAAAAGGGGTACGGGATGCGAAAGACGGTGTTCAAGATGACGATGGGGCTTGGTATCATGGTCCTGGCCGCGCAACATGTGCATGCTCAGGGTCAAAACTGTGCGCCCAGAGAAGCTGTACTGGAACGGTTGCACGAGGCCTATGGCG
The DNA here is from genome assembly GCF_056543025.1 of Ruegeria sp. A4. Classification (NCBI taxonomy): domain Bacteria; kingdom Pseudomonadati; phylum Pseudomonadota; class Alphaproteobacteria; order Rhodobacterales; family Roseobacteraceae; genus Ruegeria; species Ruegeria sp. A4. The sequence continues at coordinate 109,087 of NZ_JBQGAW010000004.1, forward strand.
AAACGCGCAGGGGTTTGGGACTGGCCCGGAAAGGCGCCGTCATGGAGCTTTTTGCCTCGAACGAAACCGGCAGCTGGACGATCACGGTGACGTTGCCCAACGGGATCACCTGCCTTGTGGCTTCTGGTCAGGCTTTTGAAGAGGTGGCCGAGGCGCTGCGACCCAATGCCTGATCAGGTAAGCGCGTCCCAGATCAGCTTGCTGCCGGTGAGCGTCAGCAGCACATAGGCAAGCCCGAAGAACAGGCGTTCGGACAACATGAAATGTGCCCGGACGCCCAGCCATGCCCCCAGGATCGCAAAGGGTGTCAGCAGCAAATCTGCCCATAACGTCTGCCATGTGAACATACCCAGATACGCATAAGGTATGAATTTCGCGATATTGATCACCCAGAAAACCAGTACCGTACTGGCTTGAAATTCCGTTTTCGTCAGGCGTTGCGACAATAGATAGACCGCTGCCGGGGGGCCACCGGCATGGCTGACGAAACTTGTGAAACCCGCGACCAGCCCGGCAAACAAACCGGAAGACGGCGGCAGTCGCCTGGCAAACCCGCGCACCCACCCTTTCGACTGCGCGATGTGCCAGATTACGAACCCGACCGAGATGCCACCAATCAGCAGACGCAACAGATCATCATCTGTTGCACGATAAAGCCACGCACCCATCGCCACACCGGGCACGGCGCCAAGGATCAGCAGACGGGAATCCGGCCAGCTCCACCGCCTCCAATAGGGATTCAAAGTGGCCACGTCGATCACCATCAAGATCGGCAGCATCAGGGCCAAAGCCTGCCCGGGCGTCAGGATCAAGGCCAGAATCGACGACGAGGCAAAGGCCACGCCGGAACCGAAACCGCCCTTTGAAATACCGGCAAAGATCACGGCAGGGATCGCCACGGCAAAAAACATCAAGTTCAATTCGAACATGTGACAGTCCCGGTTTTGGCTTGTCTCAAAGGCCGTTTAGCGCAATCAAAGCGGGGCCTGCAAACAGTATGCGGTTGTATGCCACGTCGCAGAACTCTTGCCTATTGACGTTTTAACGACTAGCACAACCGCGATTTCAATACCGACCGGATATGGAGAAATTCCAAATGGCCAGACCCAAGATTGCGCTGATCGGCGCGGGGAACATCGGCGGCACGCTCGCACATCTCGCAGCTGTCAAAGAACTGGGTGACGTTGTCCTGTTTGACATCGCAGACGGGCTGCCTCAGGGCAAGGCGCTCGACATCGCTGAATCCGGCCCTTCGGAAGGGTTCGACGCCTCGATGAAAGGCACCAGCGACTATGCCGATATCGCTGGCGCGGATGTTTGCATCGTGACCGCAGGCGTGGCCCGCAAACCGGGCATGAGCCGCGATGATCTGCTGGGCATCAACCTGAAAGTCATGAAGTCGGTTGGCGAAGGCATCGCAGCCCACGCACCCGAAGCGTTCGTTATCTGCATCACCAACCCGCTGGACGCGATGGTCTGGGCCTTGCGCGAATTCTCGGGCCTGCCGCACAACAAGGTCTGCGGCATGGCAGGGGTGCTTGACTCGGCGCGCTTTGCACACTTCCTGTCGGAAGAGTTCAACGTCTCGATGCGCGACGTCACCGCCTTCGTTCTGGGCGGCCACGGCGACACCATGGTGCCGTCGGTCCGTTACTCGACCGTTGCCGGTATTCCGCTGCCTGATCTGGTCGAGATGGGCTGGACCACGCAAGAGAAACTGGACGCGATCGTGCAGCGCACCCGTGACGGCGGCGCCGAAATCGTTGGCCTGCTGAAAACCGGTTCGGCCTATTACGCGCCTGCAACATCGGCGATCGAAATGGCCGAAGCCTATCTGAAAGACCAGAAACGCGTTCTGCCCTGCGCGGCATACTGCAACGGCGAACTGGGTGTAGACGGGCTCTATGTCGGTGTTCCGACCGTCATCGGCGCTGGCGGCGTCGAGCGTATCGTTGACATCAAGCTGAACGAAGACGAGCAGGCAGGGTTCGACAACTCGGTGAACGCCGTGAAGGGTCTGATCGACGCGTGCAAGGGCATCGACAGCTCGCTGGCGTAAAACAGCCCTGAAGTCCGAATAACAGACCGGCCCGTTTCAGGGCCGGTTTTCTTTTGGTCCGCGCATGTCCCGGTCGCAAATGTTGGCGCAAACGCCGCAAATCCCTTTTTTCGAATGTGATTTTCTGACGCTGCGCAGTTTTTTCGAATCGTTTTGCCACATCAGAAACTTTGTGATCACACCCTAAAATCCCGTGATCACAAATGTTGAAAATCTTCGCCAAAAACCCATCGAGCATCAAAAAACCCTTTAAACTTGCCCGCTAGACACCCCTATAACGATTAAACGCAGTCAGACGGGACAGTTTCGATGAACATTCACGAATATCAGGCCAAAGCCCTCCTTCGCAGCTATGGCGCACCGGTGTCCGATGGTCGCGCCGTGTTGCGCGCCGAAGAAGCCAAAACCGCGGCAGGTGAGCTGGACGGCCCGCTTTGGGTTGTCAAAGCACAAATCCACGCAGGTGGTCGCGGCAAGGGTTCGTTCAAAGAGGCCGACGCCGGTGAAAAAGGCGGTGTTCGTCTGACCAAATCGGTTGAAGAAGCCGCCGAAGAAGCCAAAAAGATGCTGGGCCGTACTCTGGTCACGCATCAGACCGGTCCGGCAGGCAAGCAGGTCAACCGCATCTATATCGAAGCAGGCTCGGGCATCGAGCGCGAACTGTACCTGGCCCTGCTGGTAGATCGTCAAACCAGCCGCATTTCTTTCGTCTGTTCGACCGAGGGCGGCATGGACATCGAAGAGGTGGCCGCCGCAACGCCCGAGAAAATCCTGTCCTTCTCGGTCGATCCGGCCACCGGTTACATGCCGTATCACGGTCGCCGCATCGCCTTCTCGCTGGGTCTGGAAGGCCCGCAAGTCAAGCAATGCGTCAAACTGATGGGTCAGCTCTATCAAGCCTTCGTCGAGAAGGACATGGAGATGCTGGAGATCAACCCGCTGATCGTTTCCGACAGCGGCGATCTCAAGGTGCTGGACGCCAAGGTCGGCTTTGACGGCAACGCGGTCTACCGCCACCCCGACATCGCCGAGCTGCGCGACACGACCGAGGAAGACCCCAAGGAACTGGAAGCGTCGAAATACGACCTGAACTACATCGCGCTGGATGGTGAGATCGGCTGTATGGTCAACGGTGCCGGTCTGGCCATGGCGACGATGGACATCATCAAGCTTTATGGTGCCGAGCCTGCCAACTTCCTCGACGTGGGTGGCGGCGCCACCAAAGAGAAAGTGACCGAAGCGTTTAAGATCATCACCTCGGACCCGCAGGTCAAAGGCATTCTGGTCAACATCTTCGGCGGCATCATGCGCTGTGACGTGATCGCCGAGGGTGTCGTGGCCGCGGTGAAAGAAGTTGGTCTGAAAGTACCGCTGGTCGTGCGTCTGGAAGGCACGAATGTCGAGAAAGGCAAAGAGATCATCAACACCTCTGGCCTGGACGTGATCGCGGCGGACAACCTGAAAGACGGTGCCGAAAAGATCGTGAAGGCGGTAAGGGGGTAAGCTTGTTCAAGTGGGGCTGGCCTCAGGCCCGCCCCATCGCGGCTAAAACCAAGCTGAAAAACACTGCCGCGCAAGGCCGAAAGAAGCAATCGATCTGATGACCATCCCAATCTTCCTCATAGGTCTTGAACGCGCCACAGGGCGGGCGCGTTTGATGGAGCAGGAGCTGCAAAAGGCAGGCCTGTCGGCGACGCGCGTTAATGCCGTTGATTGCGACGCCGCCACCCGTGAGGATTTCCTGCGCGACTGTCGGGCCGAGGGGCCGTGGGGCTATTTCCACACCAAGGACATGGCCTGCACCCTCAGCCATGCCAAAGCATGGGAGGTGCTGATCGCCTCGGGCGCGGAACAGGCGTTGATCCTTGAGGATGATGTGTTTCTGACACCGGAACTGGCAGACTGGCTGAATGATGCCTCATGGTGGCCCGCAGATGCCGATATCGTCCGGTTCGAACGCTGGCGCAGCACGAAGCTTTACGTGGCACTTGGACGCAAGCGGTTGTCCCATTTGGGGCGGGAACTGCGCCTGATGCGCTCGCGCCATCCCGGTGGTGCAGCTTATGCGCTGACACGCGAAGCGGCCCGGCACTTCCTGGCCCAGAAACCCTTTGACATTACGCTGGATGGTTTGTTGTTCAACCCTTCCGCCTCGCCGGCGGCGCGCCAGATCAACATCTATCAGGTGATCCCGGCCATGGTCGAACAGGGCAACGAAGCGCCCGGCGAATACAATATGGGTGCGCCGCGCGCGCGGCCAACAGGCTGGCCCCTGATCCGGCAAAAAGTAAGGCGTGGCATCGCTGAAATCAGCAGCGGCCTGCGCACGACGGCCAACCTGGCCCTGGGACGTGCCACGCTCGAGAAAATTACCTATGCGCCGCAGGTTCTGCCGGCGACTGAACCCAATCAATCCAACACCGCCTAGAGAAAGGGACAAAATGGCAGTCCTCATCGACGAAAACACCAAAGTGATCTGTCAGGGCTTTACCGGCTCGCAGGGTACATTCCACAGCGAACAGGCCATTGCCTATGGCACCAAGATGGTCGGCGGCGTCACCCCCGGCAAAGGCGGGATGGAGCATCTGGGCCTGCCCGTGTTCAACTCGGTCCACGAGGCCAAGCACGTGACCGAAGCCAATGCCAGCGTGATCTATGTGCCGCCGCCGTTTGCTGCGGATTCGATCCTCGAAGCGATTGATGCCGAGATGGAAGTGATCGTCTGCATCACCGAAGGCATCCCGGTGCTGGACATGATGAAGGTGAAGCGCGCGCTGGAAGGCAGCAAATCCCGCCTGATCGGCCCGAACTGCCCCGGTGTGATTACACCCGACGCCTGCAAGATCGGCATCATGCCCGGCCATATCCACAAGCGCGGCTCGGTCGGCGTTGTGTCCCGCTCGGGCACCCTGACCTATGAGGCCGTCAAGCAGACCACCGATGTGGGTCTGGGCCAGTCCACCTGCGTGGGTATCGGCGGCGACCCGATCAAAGGCACCGAGCATATCGATGTGCTGGAATGGTTCCTGGCCGATGACGAGACCGAGTCGATCATCATGATCGGTGAGATCGGTGGCTCGGCCGAGGAAGAAGCTGCGCAGTTCCTGGCGGATGAGGCCAAGAAGGGCCGCAAGAAGCCGACCGCCGGTTTCATCGCAGGCCGCACAGCCCCTCCAGGCCGCCGTATGGGCCACGCAGGCGCGATTGTCGCCGGTGGCAAAGGCGGCGCCGAAGACAAGATCGAAGCCATGCGCTCGGCCGGTATCGTCGTGGCCGAAAGCCCGGCGCAGCTGGGCGAAGCCGTGCTGGAAGCGATTGGGTAAGTGACCAAGAACCGGGCATATGCTTTTGGGGCAACGCCCGGCTCGGGGGTGGGCGAGACGCGCCCGCCCATCAATCCTGAAGTTTGCCTTTGGCAATTCCGGGCGGAACAGTAACGATGGGACCAAAGCAAGCCATATCGACCGGCATCCGAAAGACATTTGTCTTTTCGGGCAGAGCGTCGCGTTCTGAGTTTTGGTGGTTTGCCCCTATTGCAATTGTTTTGCCGATCTCCGCCGCATTACTGTTTGACTGGAGCGTTCTCGTAAACTGGGGCACCTCGAGGCTTTTGGTGATCACCGCCGCGTCTTTGCCCCTGCTTTCGGCAATGTGCAGACGGCTGCAGGATACTGGCGAAGATGGGCATCAAGCGCTCTATCCGTTCGCAACAGTATTTATCCTTTGGCTGGGGTATCATGTCTTTCTTGGCTTCGGGTTGCTGATCGGCGGACCGATTCTCCTGTTTCTTCTGGTCATCTTTCTTTTTGTTCCAGTGTTCCTAAACGCGATAGTGACAAGCGCGCTGGTTGCGTCCAATGTTATCGGGTTGATGCTGGTTGCTTCCGACCCAGACAAAAATCGATTTGGGGTGCCGCGTGAAGAGGGCTTCGCATGACCTTCTCCGACGCCATACGCACCTGTTTCTCCAAGTTTTTCACCTTGTCAGGTCGTGCCTCGCGGCCCGAATACTGGTTCTTTTTCCTGTTCATCGTGATTTGGAACATCATCGCCGGCATCATCGACTGGCAGTTCTTCACTCAGGTCGCGATCACCGAAAGCGATGAGGTGAAATCTGTCACCGCAACGTCCTCGGCTCCGGTGCAGAGCATCGTCGGCCTGATCGTCTTCTTCCCGCATCTGGCCGTTGCGTGGCGGCGGATGCACGATACCGGGCGCAGTGGGCTGTACGCTCTGCTGCCGATCCTGCTGGTGCTTGGGGCCTTTGCCGTCCTGATCTTTGGTATCGGGATCGCCTCGAGTTTCCAGCATGGCGGAACGCTCGACATTTTGTTTACCCGCGCAACATTGCTGATCGTCATCCCGACACTTATCGTTCTGGTGGTGTCGCCCCTCCTGGTGCTGTGGTGGCTGACCCGCCCCAGTCAACCAGGCACCAATCAATACGGTCCCAACCCACATGAGGTAGCCCAATGACCGAACACTCGCCCAATACTGCCTTTCATGCCTCGAGCTTCATGCAGGGGCATAACGCCGAATACCTGGAACAGCTTTATGCGCAGTACACCAAGAACCCCGGTGCGGTAGACGCTGCCTGGGTCGAGTTCTTCAAGGCCATGGGTGACGCCGCGCCTGATGTGCAGCGCGAGGCCGAAGGGCCTTCGTGGGCGCGCACGGACTGGCCGCCCATGCCAGCGGATGATCTGACCGGTGCGTTGACCGGCGAGTGGGCCGAGATTGACGCCAAGGCCGCAGGCAAGAAGATCAAGGAAAAGGCCGCCGACAAAGGTGTCGAAGTCAGCGATGACCAGATCAAACGCGCGGTGCTGGACAGTCTGCGGGCGCTTATGCTGATCCGGGCCTATCGGATCCGGGGCCATCTGGCCGCCAACCTTGACCCCCTTGGCATGCGCGCGGCCAGCAATCATCCGGAACTGGACCCCAAAACCTACGGCTTCACCGATGCCGATATGGATAGACCGATCTTTATCGACAACGTTCTGGGACTTCAGGTCGCCTCGATGCGGCAGATCGTCGAGATCGTGAAGCGAACCTATTGCGGTACTTTTGCGCTGCAATACATGCATATCTCGAACCCGGAAGAGGCTGCATGGTTGAAAGAGCGGATTGAGGGCTATGGCAAGGAAATCCAGTTCACCAAGGAAGGCCGCAAAGCCATCCTGAACAAGATGGTCGAGGCCGAAGGTTTTGAGAAATTCCTGCACGTCAAGTACATGGGCACCAAGCGCTTTGGTCTCGATGGCGGTGAGGCGCTCATTCCGGCGATGGAGCAGATCATCAAACGTGGTGGCGCGCTCGGGCTCAGCGATATCGTGATCGGGATGCCGCACCGGGGCCGTTTGAACATTCTGGCCAATGTGATGGGCAAACCGTACCGCGCCATTTTCAACGAATTTCAGGGCGGCAGTTTCAAACCCGAAGACGTGGATGGCTCGGGCGACGTGAAATACCATCTGGGTGCTTCCAGCGACCGCGAGTTTGATGGCAACAGCGTGCACCTGTCGCTGACTGCGAACCCGTCGCATCTTGAGGCGGTGAACCCTGTGGTTCTGGGCAAGGTCCGCGCCAAGCAGGATCAGTTGGGCGACACGGACCGCACCAAGGTCATGGCCATTCTGCTGCACGGCGATGCAGCCTTTGCCGGTCAGGGCGTCGTGGCCGAAGGCTTTGGCCTGAGCGGTTTGCGCGGGCATCGCACCGGCGGGACAATGCATATCGTGGTGAACAACCAGATTGGCTTTACCACCGCGCCGCATTTTTCACGCTCCAGCCCATATCCGACGGATATCGCGCTGATGGTCGAGGCACCGATCTTCCACGTGAACGGGGATGACCCCGAGGCCGTTGTTCATGCAGCCAAGGTAGCGACCGAGTTCCGCCAGAAGTTCCACAAGGACGTTGTTCTGGATATCTTCTGCTACCGCCGGTTTGGTCACAACGAGGGCGACGAGCCCATGTTCACCAACCCGATCATGTACAAGAAGATCAAGACGCATAAGACTACGCTGTCTTTGTACACTGAGCGCCTGGTCAAGGATGGCCTGATCCCCGAGGGTGAGATCGAGGATATGAAAGCGGCCTTCCAGGCTCATCTGAACGACGAATTCGAGGCCGGTAAGGACTATAAACCCAACAAGGCCGATTGGCTGGATGGGCGCTGGTCGCATCTTGACAAGAACAAAGACGAATACATGCGCGGCGAGACGGCGATTACGCCGGAAACCATGGCTGAAATCGGCGATGCCCTTACCCGCGCACCAAGCGGATTTGCCATGCACAAGACGGTTGGTCGTCTGCTTGAGCACAAGAAACAGATGTTTGAAACCGGTAAAGGCTTTGACTGGGCCACTGGTGAGGCGCTGGCCTTCGGATCCCTGCTGACCGAGGGCTACCCGGTACGCCTTGCAGGTCAGGACGCCACGCGCGGCACCTTCAGCCAACGCCATTCCGGATTCGTTCATCAGGAAACCGAAGAACGGTATTACCCGCTGAACAACATTCGCGCCGGTCAGTCGCATTACGAAGTGATCGACTCGATGCTGTCCGAATATGCAGTGCTCGGGTTCGAATACGGATACTCGCTGGCCGAACCAAATGCGCTGGTCCTGTGGGAAGCCCAGTTCGGGGACTTCGCCAACGGCGCGCAGATCATGTTCGACCAATTCATCAGTTCGGGTGAATCGAAATGGCTGCGGATGTCCGGCCTGGTCTGTCTGCTGCCGCACGGGTTCGAGGGGCAAGGCCCCGAGCATTCGTCGGCAAGGCTGGAGCGGTTCCTGCAAATGTGCGGTCAGGACAACTGGATCGTGGCGAACTGCACGACGCCTGCGAACTATTTCCACATCCTGCGCCGCCAACTGCACCGGACATTCCGCAAGCCGCTGATCCTGGTGACACCGAAATCACTGCTGCGCCACAAGCTGGCAGTCAGCACCGCCGAGGATTTCACCACCGGATCCAGCTTCCACAGGGTACTGTGGGATGATGCCCAGAAGGGCAATTCCGACACCAAGCTGGTCGCGGATGACAAGATCAAACGCGTGGTGATGTGTTCCGGTAAAGTCTATTTCGACCTGCTGGAGGAACGCGATGCTCGCGGCATCGACGACATTTATCTGATGCGGATCGAACAGTTCTATCCCTTCCCGGCGCATTCTCTGATCAACGAGCTTGAACGGTTCAAGAATGCCGAAATGGTCTGGTGTCAGGAAGAGCCGAAGAACCAAGGTGCGTGGACCTTTATCGAACCTAATATCGAATGGGTTCTTTCCCGGATCGGCGCGAAACATACCCGTCCGGCTTATGTCGGTCGCGCAACCTCGGCCTCGCCCGCGACGGGCCTGGCCAGCCAACACAAAGCCCAACAAGAAGCGCTGGTTAACGAAGCGCTGAGCCTCGAAGGAAAATAAGCGATGACGATTGAAGTTCGTGTTCCCACGCTTGGCGAGTCGGTCACCGAAGCCACTGTTGCAACATGGTTCAAAAAGCCCGGTGATGCGGTCGCCGTGGATGAGATGCTGTGTGAGCTGGAGACTGACAAGGTGACGGTCGAAGTGCCCTCTCCCTCAGCTGGCGTGATGGGTGAGATTGTGGCCGCCGAAGGCGACACGGTTGGTGTCGATGCTCTGCTGGCGACGATTGCTGCCGGTGAAGGTGCGGCCGCGCCTGCCCCGGCGACAGCCGCAGCAACCCCCGAGGCCGCACCCTCTGCATCGGGCGGGTCGGTTGACGTGATGGTGCCCACGCTTGGCGAATCCGTGACAGAGGCGACTGTTTCAACCTGGTTCAAGCAAGTTGGCGACAGCGTCGCGCAGGACGAGATGCTGTGTGAGTTGGAAACCGACAAAGTCTCGGTCGAGGTACCCGCGCCGGCTGCGGGTGTTCTGGCGGAAATCGTCGCGCCGGAAGGTGCAACCGTTGATGCAACCGCAAAGCTGGCCGTCATCTCGGGCGCGGCCGCAGGCGCAGCCCCTGCACCGGCTGCTGCTGCGGCGGCTCCTGCTGCGGCAAGCACCGGCAAGGATGTTGCAAATGCGCCGTCTGCCGAAAAGGCGATGGCCGAAGCCGGGTTGTCAGCCGATCAGGTTACCGGCACCGGTCGCGATGGTCGCATCATGAAGGAAGATGTAGCCAAGGCGGTTGCGGCTGCTTCGGCCCCCGCACCTGCGGCGGCTGCGCCGGCGCCCGTTGCTCAGGTTCCGCGCGCACCGGTTGCTGCCGAAGATGAAGCCCGCGAAGAGCGTGTACGGATGACCCGTCTGCGTCAGACCATCGCCAAGCGCCTGAAGGATGCGCAGAACACCGCCGCGATCCTGACCACCTATAACGAGGTGGACATGACCGAGGTCATGGCCCTGCGCAATCAGTACAAGGACCAGTTCGAAAAGAAGCACGGTGTGCGCCTGGGCTTCATGTCCTTCTTCACCAAGGCCTGCTGCCATGCCCTGAAAGAAGTGCCCGAGGTCAATGCCGAAATCGATGGCACCGACATCGTCTACAAGAACTTCGTTCACATGGGCGTTGCGGCCGGCACGCCGCAGGGTCTGGTGGTTCCGGTCATTCGCGACGCGGACAGCATGTCCTTTGCAGCCATCGAAAAAGCCATCGCCGAAAAGGGCAAGCGCGCCCGCGATGGCAAGCTTTCGATGGCCGAGATGCAGGGCGGCACCTTCACAATCTCGAACGGTGGCGTCTACGGCTCGCTGATGTCCTCGCCGATCCTGAACCCCCCGCAGTCGGGCATTCTGGGCATGCACAAGATCCAGGAACGGCCGATGGTCATCAATGGCGAGATCAAGATCCGCCCGATGATGTATCTGGCCCTGTCCTATGACCACCGCATTGTTGACGGCAAGGGCGCGGTAACCTTCCTGGTTCGCGTGAAAGAGGCGCTTGAAGATCCGCGCCGCCTGCTGATGGATCTGTAACCATGGCGACACATGTACTCTGGCAGGCTGATGTGGCCGATTTCGACGCCTGGCTGAAAGTGTTCCGCGAGGACAAGCCGATGCGCAAGGCCGCGGGTATCCGCGACCTGCATGTCTGGCGCGATCCCGATCAGAAGGACCATGCAATCGCGATGTTCGAGGTGATCAACCTGGACAAGGCCAAGGCGTTTTTCGGATCCGAGGAATTGGCAATGCACCATGAACGAGGCGGCATTGCGCATATCTCGATCAAGCTGCTGGAACCCGTTTGACAATAGATATTCCCGACCCGCCAGATCGGGTCGGGAAAGCGCCGGATCGTCCGGTCGGTTTAGGAGAATGTAATGGCAAACTATGACGTCATCGTAATCGGCGCCGGACCCGGCGGCTATGTCTGCGCGATCCGCTGCGCTCAACTGGGCTTGAAAACCGCTGTGGTTGAGGGGCGCGAAACGCTGGGTGGCACTTGCCTGAACGTGGGCTGCATCCCGTCAAAAGCTTTGCTTCATGCCTCACACCAGCTTCATGAAGCCGAACACAACTTTGCCAAGATGGGCCTGAAGGGTAAATCGCCTTCGGTCGATTGGAAACAGATGCAGGCCTATAAAGATGAGGTGATCGAGGGCAACACCAAGGGCATCGAGTTTCTGTTCAAGAAGAACAAGATCGACTGGCTGAAAGGTTGGGGCTCGATCCCTGCGGCCGGCAAGGTTCAGGTTGGCGATGAAATCCATGAAACCAAGAACATCATCATTGCGTCAGGCTCCGAACCGTCCTCGCTGCCCGGTGTCGAAGTGGATGAGAAAGTCGTTGTGACCTCAACCGGTGCGCTGTCACTGGGCAAGATCCCGAAGAAAATGGTGGTGATCGGCGCGGGTGTGATCGGGCTGGAACTGGGTTCGGTGTACAGCCGCCTGGGCGCCGAGGTGACGGTGATCGAATTCCTCAAGGAAATCACGCCGGGCATGGATCCCGAAGTACAGAAGACATTCCAGCGTATCCTCAAGAAACAAGGGCTGAATTTCATCATGGGTGCAGCGGTGCAGAAAACCGAAGCAACCAAGACCAAGGCCAAGGTGACCTACAAGCTGCTCAAGGACGACAGCGAGCATGTGATCGACGCCGATACCGTGCTGGTGGCAACTGGGCGCAAACCATATTCCGATGGTCTGGGGCTGGACGCTCTGGGCGTCGAGATAACCCCGCGCGGCCAGATCAAGGTGGGCAAGGACTGGCAAACCAACGTACCGGGCATCTACGCCATCGGCGACGTGATCGAAGGCCCGATGCTGGCGCACAAGGCCGAAGATGAAGGCATGGCCGCCGCGGAACAGGTTGCGGGCAAGCATGGCCATGTGAACTATGGTGTCATTCCGGGTGTGATCTATACGTGGCCCGAGGTCGCCAATGTCGGTGAAACCGAGGCGACGCTCAAAGAACAAGGCCGTGCCTACAAGGTCGGCAAGTTCATGTTCATGGGCAACGGCCGCGCCAAAGCCAACTTTGCCTCTGACGGGTTCGTCAAGATCCTGGCCGACAAGGAAACCGACCGTATCCTGGGCTGCCACATCATCGGCCCCGCAGCAGGCGATCTGATCCATGAGGTCTGCGTGGCGATGGAATTCGGCGCATCCGCCGAAGATCTGGCGCTGACCTGCCACGCGCACCCGACCTATTCCGAGGCCGTGCGTGAGGCCGCACTGGCTTGCGGCGACGGCCCGATCCACAGCTAGGCAGGTCGGGCTCCGCCCGTTTGACGCGTGAAAGGTCCACCGGACCTTTCATCGGCTGCGCCGAACCACGTCAAACCCTGCCACGCGCACCCGACCTTCCGCGAGGCCGCACTGGCCTGCGGCGACGGCCCGATCCACAGCTGACAACCTTGACCCCGGCAGCGATCAGCCTGTCGGGGTCACCCAGGCATCCAGATAGGTCTCCAACCTGTCGGTGAAAGTCGTCGCGGAATGCAACGCGCAGAATCTTAGTGACATGGCCTGAATGGCAAAGGCCTGCACACCTTCGGCCAATAACTCGGGTGGCACGTCCTTGCGCACCTCTGCATGTTCGAGCCACAGCATCACGACGCGGAAATATCGCTCAAAACAATAGGCCACCGGTCCTATTTCGGCGACAGCCGTCGCACCGGAATACCTGATCAACAGATCGAATACATATCGCTCGGACGTCATGAAACTGTGAACCGGTTCCAGCGCAGTGATGATTTCTGCGACAGTTTTGGGTGGCGTTCTGGCCTCGGCCAGATCCAGACAGGCGTTCAGCTTGTCTGCGATCAAAATTTCCATCAGCGCATCCTTGTCGTGAAAATGCGCGAAAAAGGTGCCCTTCGCGACCCCAGCGGCCTTCACGACCTCTTCCACCCGTAACGCTTCATATCCGCCTTTGCGGATGACCTCTTCAGCGGCCGCGAGAAGCTTGGCGCGGGTCTTGATCGTACGTTTCTGAATTGTCTTTTGCATATGGCTCAATCGCATAATTTCTGACCGTGGTCAAATTTTTTATTGACCACGGTCATTTTTTGATTCTATAAATTGACCACGGTCACTATTTAGGAGATACCCGATGCAACCGAAAAAGATTCTCATCCTTGACGGACACCCCGCAGAAAGCAGCCTGTCACGCACATTTGCCGAAACGTACAGAGACGCGGCCCGCGAAAACGGGCACGATGTACGGTTGGTTCATCTGAGCGATCTGCAATTCGATTTTGATTTCGGTCAGGGCAATTATCACGACTTCAAACCACTTGAGCCGGTTCTGGAACAAGTGCTGCAAGACTTTGAGTGGAGCGACCATCTGGTCCTGACCACCCCCATGTGGTGGGGCGGCCTTCCAGCCAAACTCAAAGGACTGATCGACCGAATGTTCATTCCGGGGCGAACCTTTGACACACGGAACACCACCAAGATCGGGTTTCCGGCCCCGATGCTGACGGGGCGCACCGCGCGTGTCATCCTGACGTCAGACACGCCGGGATGGTTCATGCGCCTGATATACCGGCAGGCGCTTATCCGTCAGGTACGGGACCAGATTCTTGGGTTCGTCGGCTTCAAACCAACGCGTTTCACCTATTTTTCCGGTGCAAGCTATCCCAAGCCCGGCAGCGTAGATCGCTGGGTGGAAAAAGTATCAAGGATCGGGGCCGCTGCGGTTTGAACCACAGCCGACCCCCACATCTACCACATCGTTTTTGCGGCGCGTGCAAGCCATTCCTCGTCATATTGCGCGCCGTCTTCCACGCCGTCTGATGCCTCGGACAGAAGCTGGCCTATCGTGGGAAGATCGCCGCTTTCATCACCGCTGGACCAGATACGCGCCCGGATCAGAGCACGGGCACATTGGCTGTATATCTCGGCGATTTCAACGACGATAACGGTCGCTGGGCGTTTGCCGGCCTTCTCGAATTGATGCCGCAGGGTCTCATCCGCCGTTACCCGCGCCAACCCGTTCACCCGAACGACGTTGTTGGACCCCGGAACAAGAAACATCAGCGAAACACGCGGATCGCGCACGATATTGCGCAAACTGTCCAGACGGTTGTTGCCGCGCCAGTCCGGCAGAGCCAGCGTATTCGCATCCAGGTCTTTAACCACCGGGCCATCATCGCCCCGAGGGCTGCCATCCACACCTTCAGGGCCAACCGTGCTGAGCACACAGAGGCGCGATGCAAGGATCCACTTGCGATAGAGAGGCGTCAGTTGATGAACGACCTTTCGCAAGGACGGAGCACCGGGCCGACCATACAAAGATTCAAGCGTTTCAATGTCACGAATGTGCTCCATCCGGATCAAACCCCACTTCCAGCATCAACTCGTTGGAACGTGTTTCTATCACGTCTTCCAGCCGGGCAAGGAAGTCGTCCCGGCCAACACCCGGCTCGATTGGGTCGAGGAAATCGACGATCGCAAGGCCCGGTTTGCGCATGACACCCGTTCGGGGCCAGAAGACGCCGGCATTCGTCGCGACCGGAACGCAGGGAAAGCCGAGCCCTTCGTATAGAACGGCTGTTCCAACCTTGTAAGGTTTCTTCGCACCGGGCGCCACACGTGTCCCTTGCGGGTAGATCACAAGCTGTCCGGGTTCCGAAAACTCTTTCGACACATCCTTGACCATCTTGGTCACGGCGGCACCGCGCTTGCCGCGATTGACCGGAATACAGCCAAGTCGCCGCGCATACATTCCAATGACGGGCGTAAACAAAAGCTCGCGCTTCATGATGAACTTGCCGTGTGGAATGGCATCAAAAATTATGATGATATCAAGAAAAGACTGGTGTTTTGCGGCTATGACCACTTCGTTCGTTGGGACCGTACCCCGCACTTCACACCGAATGCCAACCATCCAACGAGCCAGCCACATCGTGCTGCGCGCGTAGGTCTTGCACGCCTTCAGGGCGCCAGCCTTGGAAAACAGTGCATAGGGCAGAAAGACGATGCCAAGGATCAGCATCCAGGCGTAGATCACGATCATGAAGATCAATGACCGAACCCATTGAACAGCCATCAACATCAGGAAAGCTCCTTCAATTTGCGTCGGGCCGCGGCCCAGGTGGCAAAAAACGCGACCATGGCACCAAGGATCGGGATAAGAACCGGCAACGCCCAGTCTTTGCCCTGAAAGCCGACGCCAGCCAGAAAACCACCCGATTCCGATGCTTCGGGCAGCATCAGAACACCGGTCATGCCCAGCAATGTACCGACCGATGCCCCAAAGAATGCGCGATATGTAAACCGCCTTACGAATGCGCCCGCTATGAACCCATCGCGTGCACCGACCAGGCGCAGCACTTCGATGATCTGGGCATTTGCAGCAAGCGACGCGTTGGCGGCAAGAGTAATCATGGCCGCGGTCGCACCGCCGATCAGCAGGATCGAAATCCACCCCAGACGACGCAGGGACATCGCCGCATCAACCAAAGGCTCCCGCCACCGCGTGTGATCATCCAGTACGGCGCCCGGCACCTCGGCCCCCAGTCGCAATCGCAACCCAGCCACGTCGATGCCCGGTTCGGTTTCAATGATCTCGATAAGCTGCGGCACGGGCAACGTATCCAGCGGCAGATCCGGCCCGAACCAAGGGGCAAGCAACGCCGCCTGCTCTTCCTGCGTCAAAGCACGGGCCGAGGCCACGCCAGGCGTCTGGCCCAGAACGGTAAGCGCCGCCTCGGTCTGGGCTGCACGCTGTTCCGCTGGCGCGTTGATGCGCAGGGTTGCAGCTCCGGCCAGTTCCGAGGCCCAGCGATCCGCAATGCGCCCCGACGCCAGAGACAGGGCCAGGGCGAATACCGCAAGAAACGCCATCGCACCCGCGACGAACAGAGTCAGGTGTGCCGTGTATCCCGTTGGGGGAACAACCCGGTCTGCCCGTTTGTCACCGCGCAACAGATTTCTGAGGTCAGGACTGATCATAGATCCACCCCCGCCAGTTGCAGCTTGCGCTGCGAAATACGCAAGACACGGGCCTGTACCTGGCTTTTGGCCGCGCGGATCAGGCTCAGATCATGGGTGGCGATCAGGACGGTTTTGCCCATCCTGTTCAGTTCGATCAGAAGACGCAGCAGCCGTTGCGACATTTCCCAGTCAACATTGCCCGTCGGCTCATCCGCCAAAACCACGTCAGGCGACAATATGACGGCACGCGCCAGAGCGGCCCTTTGCCGCTCGCCGCCGGACAGTTCAGGCGGGAGCGCTTCGAGCCTGGCGCCAAGACCCACCCAGCTGAGCAGCTCGGTCAGGTTTTCCTGCTCGGATGTTTCCGAACGCCCGGACACCATCAGCGGCAACGCGACGTTTTCGGCAAGGGTCATGTGGTCAAGGAACTGACAATCCTGATGCACGACACCAACGCGGCGACGCAATACGGCCAGCTGGTCGCGATCAAGCGTTGAAATATCCTGATCAAACACGCTCAACCGCCCCGAGCTCGGCAGCAGGGCACCATAGCACAGCTTGAGCAACGTGGTCTTGCCCGCCCCGGAAGGCCCGGTCAGAAAGTGAAACGAACCCGGCTGCAATTGTACCGAGACATCACTCAGCAATTCGCCGCCACCATAGGTGTAGCTGACATTTTCCAGCTCGATCACACGTGCCCCCGTTATTTTGCCGCTCTTCTTGCCCGAGCATGGTGATGGTTTCAATGGCTCTACCGAGTCCAATTGGTGACACTTGACCCGCGAAACCGAAAACGCTCTTTGCTGTTGGGTCTTAACCGAATATCATTCCTGAAAAAACTATTATCGGCCCTTCGCCCGGCCGAGGAGGCAGCATGCGTCTTACATGTCCGAATTGCAGCGCGCAGTACGAGGTTCCTGACGAGGTCATCCCCGAGGAAGGCCGCGACGTACAGTGTTCCAATTGCGATCAGACCTGGTTCCAAGCGAAGCACCCTGCCGAAGCCGCAGAGGCACCGGACGAAAAAGCGGAAACCCCTGAACAGGATGACGCATCGCCCGACGTGGTCGACGCTCAGCAGGACGTTGAACCGGAACCTGTTGAAGAAGCGGTATCCGAAGACAAGCCAGAAGTTGATGAACCCGCCGCGCCCACCGGGAATGTCGATCCGTCCGTCGCCAGCATTCTGAGAGAGGAAGCTGCCCGCGAAGCGGAATTGCGGGCGCAGGAAGGCAGCAGCCTCGAAAGTCAACCCGATCTGGGGCTGGATACGCCGCCAGAACCCAAGGTGCGCCCCAAGCGGCCTTCGGCTTCGGAAACCGCTGTCGATGCCGGGCAGAAAGACGCGCTGCCGGATGTCGAAGCCATCAATTCGACCCTGCGATCAGATGAGCCGGAAGAGGTCCCGCAGCCACCCCGCAAATCGGGCGGATTCCTACGCGGTTTCGCGTTGATGCTGATCATCGGCGTGGTTCTGTATCTGATCTATGGAAATGCCCAACAGATCAGCGAAGCAGTCCCTCAGGCCGACCCGTTGCTCAGCTCATACGTGTCGCTTGTAGATCAGGCGCGCATCTGGCTTGAAGCACAGGCTGGATCCGGTGCCCAGAACTGAGGTCTAGAACCGCTCCAACAAACGTTTCAGGTATTCCAGCTCGATCTGGGGGCGGTCCGATTCCCCGGTTCTGCGTCGGATTTCATCCAGCAGTTCCCGCGCCCGGCGATACACGTCTTCGCCTTGCAGCAAATTCTCATCTGTTGAAATCGAACCGGCGGCACCCGGGTTTCGGCCCAGCGGATCGCGGTTGTTGGCTTGCATGTCGCCATCCTGCGTTCCCTGACCCGGCTGATTCTGCTGGTTCTGCGCCATCGCCTCACCCAGCGAACGCATCCCTTCGCGCAGGGCTTCCATGGCCTCGGATTGCCGGTCGATGGCTTCGGCCAGATCATCCCCACGCAGGGCCTGTTCCGCCTCGTCCATGGCGCGCCCGGCCCGATCCAGCGCCTCGCGCGCGGCGTCGCCTTCGGGCGTACCGGCACCGGGCAACCCCTGCTGCTGGCGGCTCAGCTCATCTCTCAGCGCTTGCTGCCGATCCGCAAGTGAGCCTTGACCCTGCTGGCCTTCGCCGGCCTGATCCGAGCCTTCCCCCTGACCGCCCTGACCTTCGTGGCTTTGCCCCCGGCCTTGCCCGCCATTGCGCCCCTCATTGCCCTGGCTTTCACCGGATTGAGCGCCCGGATTGAACTGTTCCTGCAAATCACGGAAAGCCTGATCGCTCAGCCCTTGTTGTTCACGCAGGGTTTCCGCAAGACCTTCCATGGCCTGCTGACCTTCGGACTGCTGCCCTCCGCCCTGGCCCTGAGTCACACGCATGTTTTCCATCATCTGCTGGAACTCTTCCAGCGCCTGCTGGGCTTCGGCCATCCGGCCCTGTTCCATGAGTTCCTGAATGCGGTCCATCATGCGTTGCAGATCATCCTGCGTCATTTGCAGGGACTCGCCGTTCTGGCCCTGCTGACGCTCGCCATCTTCGCCGTTTGGCTGAGCCAACCGTTGCAGCTGTTGGAGGTAATCCTGCGTCGCTTCGCGCAATTCCTGCATCAGTTCCGCGATTTCCTCGTCGCTGGCGCCGTTCTTCATTGCTTCGGTCAAGCGTTCCTGCGCACGCCGCATCCGTTCCAGCGCATCCGCAAGCGTGCCGTCCTCGATCAACACGGCAAGATCCCAGAGGGCCTGGGCGATCTCTGCCTGCTGTTCGGGTTTCAGCCCGTATTGATCAAAGGTCTCAAGCCGCCGCAGCACGACCCTCAGACGCAAATAGGCAGTTTCCGAACGAAACAGGTCCTCTGGCAGATGCGATACAGCCCGCAGCAGTTGCGCGATCCGAGACGCATTGGACCGCGACCACAGCAGATCGCGCCGTTGTTCAATCACCGCAGCGGCCAGCGGATCAAAGAACCGACGGGCCGGAAGGTCGGTCACATAAGGTTCGGAAGACGATTGCTGATCCGCCGCGTCCGTGGCCATCAAGGTGATCCGGACCGGCAAATGCGCCCATGGGTGTTGCGAGAAATCCTCGATCAGATCTTCTGCAAAATCCGCCCGATCGCCGGTGATCGGCATAGGCAGTTCAACCGCGATCGCTTCGCGTGGCTCGGGCTCTGCCGCCAGACCATAGCGGCGGTCAACGGCAGCCAGATCCAGTTCGATCAGGGCAGAGCCTGAAACCACACCATAGTCATCTCCTGCGACGAATGGCAGCTTCATCTGCCCGCCCGCTTCGGCCTCAGCCGATCCGGCCACGGCGATCTGCGGTGCCGTGTCGTCAATGATCTCAAGGGCCCATTCCCGCCCCGCTGGCCCGTCGATGCGCAACTGGCCAGAGCGTTCTGCCACGAACTCCTGCTCGGGGTCGGTCGCCGCCTCGGCCCCCAGGGCCGAGCTGTTTTCCGTCAGGCTATGTGCGCCAACCTCACCATAAAGCCGCAAGGTAACGCGACTGCCTTTGGGAACGGCAAGCTCTGCATCCGTTTGGTCCGCAAGATACAGCGTTGGAAGGCCCGTATAGCGCGGGGGTTCGACCCATCCTTCCCAAGTCGGCCCCTGCCCGGCGGCGGCAGTGCCCGGGGCCATGTCCGCCACCGACCCCACGCGCCACAACGAGCCGAAAACCAGCGCCACGACAAAAGCCAGCAACGCCGCGTAGCGCAGTGCATAAGGATCTCGCGAGGCCAGCCGAAGATCTGGCTTCACGGCCCCGGCCGTCGCGACCCGTTGCGCCATCCGGGCTTTGTGGGCTTGCCACAGCGCCACGGAATCCCGATCGGCCGCACCGATGGCCTGATCATCCATCAAGGCCTGAATTGGGCGTCCCGGCAAGGTCTCATCCAGCCGCACCAAAACGTCGGCGCGCGAGGGCAACTTGAGCCCCCTCAGGCCCAGCACCGCGGCCGTCAAAAACAATCCCAGGGACAGCGCGCCAACTGCCCAGACGATTTCCACGGAAACAACGTCTTGAAGCCCCAGCATCAAAGCCGCAAGCAGAACAAGTACGATCGAGAAAGCCGGCCAGAACGCGCGCAACACCTGTTCTGCCACCATGCCGACATGAGTCAGCCACACGGACAGGCGCGGAATGGGCAGGTTTGAACGGTCGGACAAGACGGGCCTCCGGGGTTAGGCCCGCGCGGTCATCGCGTCAAAGCCATGAAGGTATGGTATCGCGGTTTATGATTTCGTCAAAGCTTGGTCGTTCACGAATGACTGCAAATTGATCACCATTGACCAGAACCTCGGGGATCAGCGGGCGGGTATTGTACTCGCTGGCCATCACCGCACCGTAGGCACCCGCGCTGCGGAAGGCGATCAGGTCACCCGATTTCAGCGGCGGCATGTTGCGTTGTTTGGCAAAAGTGTCACCGGATTCGCAAACCGGGCCCACGATGTCATAGGCTTGCTGTTCCACGCCTGCCGCCGGTTCCTGCACCGCGACGATATCATGATGCGCTTCGTACATCGCCGGGCGGATCAGATCATTCATGGCGCCGTCGACAATCAGGAAATCACGGCCTTCGCCCGACTTCACATAGATCACCTTGCTGACCATCAGCCCCGCATTGCCTGCGATCAGGCGGCCCGGCTCGATCTCGATCTCACAGCCCAGATGGCCCAGTGTTTTCTTGATCAAAGCGCCATATTCCACCGGCAGCGGCGGCGCGTCATTCGAGCGGGTATAGGGGATGCCCAATCCACCGCCCAGGTCAAGACGGCGGATGTTGTGGCCTTCAGCCCGCAACTGCTCGGTCAGTTCGGCCACTTTCGTATAGGCCAGCTCGAATGGTTCGAGTTCCGTCAGCTGCGAGCCGATATGGACGTCGATGCCGATCACCTCCAGTCCCGGCAGGCTGGCCGCATGCGCATAGACGTCCGAGGCGCGGGATATTGGAATTCCAAATTTGTTCTCGGACTTGCCGGTCGCGATCTTGGCGTGGGTCTTGGCATCAACATCCGGATTCACCCGGACCGTGATCGGAGCAACCACACCCAATTCCAGTGCAACGGCGTTGATCACTTCCATCTCGGGCTCGGATTCGACGTTGAACTGACGGATGCCGCCGGTCAGCGCGGTACGAATCTCATCCGCCGTTTTGCCCACGCCGGAGAACACGATCTTGTCGCCGGGAACGCCCGCCGCCTTGGCGCGCAGGTATTCCCCGCCCGAGACCACGTCCATCCCCGCGCCCGCCTGTGCCAGAGTTTTCAGGATCGCCTGATTGCTGGCCGCTTTCATCGCATAGCAGACAAGATGGTCCGTGCCGTCAAGCGCATCGTCGAACAGTTGAAAATGCCGCAGCAAGGTTGCGGTGGAATAGACATAGAACGGCGTTCCGACCGCGGCAGCGATTTCGGAGACAGGGACATCCTCGGCGAAAAGCGCGCCGTCGCGGTAGAGAAAATGATCCATGTCTGCGCGCTTAGACCAGAAGATGGCTTCGAATCAATGGATTCCGAACCCATCGACCAAGTTTAATTTCGGGTCGAAACTCCAACCCGGCCATAGCCCGAGATCGAAACTCCGGTGCCCGATTGCTTGGGCTCTGCCGCAGGTTCCGGGCGTCTTGCCGATGTAGGTTCGCAAGCCGTCAAAGCCGCAAATACCAGAAACAGTCCTAGTGTTCTCATTTCAGTATCTTTTCTTTGGATGACATGCGCACCGACATGCCACCTCACGTTGGTGGATATAAAACCGATGCGCAATATGAAAGTGGCTTAGAATCCCAGGTAAATCCCCAGCGGCCCACGGCTTAGACCTACGCCACCGCCTACATACGCTCCACCAGAGCCAACGCCGACGGTTGCACTGACAGTTGGCTGAGCGGGCGCAGGCTGAACGGGCTCGCCGTCGGCTCCGCATCCGGCCAGCATTAGGCCGGACCCTGCAATAAGAATCGCGCGCAGCACGGTCATCACACCATTGCCTTCCATCGTTCAACCTGAGCACGCACCTGATCCGGGGCCGTGCCACCATAGGACTGGCGTGAGTTTACAGAGTTTTCGACACCAAGGACAGAGTAGACGTCATTTGTGATCTCGGCATGGACCGATTGCATGTCGTCCAGCGTCAGATCGGGCAGGTCGCAGCCCTTCTTCTCGGCCATGGCCACCAGCGATCCGGTAACATGATGCGCGTCGCGGAAGGGCAGGCCCAGCACCCGCACCAGCCAGTCGGCCAGATCAGTTGCAGTCGAGAAACCCGAACCCGCCGCAGCGGCCAAGCTGTCGCGATTGGCGGTCATGTCCTTGACCATGCCTTCCATCGCCGCCAGCGCCAGCATCCAGTTGTCGGCGGCGTCAAAGACCTGTTCCTTGTCTTCCTGCATGTCCTTTGAATAGGCCAGCGGCAGGCCCTTCATCACCATCATCAGCGCCGTGTTGGCGCCAAATATCCGACCCACCTTGGCACGGATCAGCTCTGCCGCATCAGGGTTTTTCTTCTGCGGCATGATCGACGAGCCGGTCGAGAACCGATCCGACAGGGTAACGAAACGGAACTGCGCCGAGGACCAGATCACCAGTTCCTCGGCAAAGCGCGACAGATGCACGGCGCAGATCGAGGCCACCGACAGGAACTCCAGCGCGAAGTCACGATCGCTGACGGCGTCCAGCGAGTTGGCTGCAGGCCGGTCAAAGCCCAGCGCCTGTGCCGTCATGTGGCGGTCGATGGGAAAGGACGTTCCGGCCAGCGCCGCAGCACCCAGTGGCGATTCGTTCATCCGGGCGCGGGCGTCACGAACGCGGGACAGATCACGGCCAAACATCTCGACATAGGCCATCATGTGATGGCCCCATGTCACCGGCTGCGCCGTTTGCAGGTGGGTAAAGCCGGGCATGACCCAATCGGCCCCGGCCTCGGCCTGCGCCAAAAGCGCGCGGATCAGGGCCAGCAAGCCGCTCTCAGCGGCGTCCAGCTGATCACGAACCCAGAGTTTGAAATCGGTTGCGACCTGGTCATTGCGTGACCGGCCTGTGTGCAAACGGCCTGCGGGCTCTCCGATGATCTCTTTCAGACGGGCCTCGACATTCATGTGGATGTCTTCCAGCGCGGTCGAGAACTGGAATTCTCCGTTCTGGATTTCTGACAAAACGGTGAGCAGCCCTTCCCGAATGGCTTCGGCATCACTATCACTTATGACGCCTGTGGCTGCCAGCATGGCCGCATGGGCGCGCGAGCCTGCGATGTCCTGGGCTGCCATCCGCTGATCGAACCCGATCGAGGCGTTGATTGCCTCCATGATCGCGTCTGGACCGGCGGCAAAGCGGCCGCCCCACATCTGGTTCGAGGATTGATCGGTCATGTAAGAAAACCCGGAGTTGATATGCGCCTATTTCGTCTGATCCCCCTTTATATGGCCCTTGCGCTGGGTGCAAATGCCGCCTTGGCGACCGATGCCGAGACGCTGGCCCCTCTGCGGGAAGACAGCCTGAAACGTCTGATCCTGCACAAGGAACCGAAACCCGCCAAATCAATCGAATTCCAGCTGGAAGATGACGGCGGCGTCGGCACGCTTGCCGATTATGAGGGCAAATATGTGCTGCTGAATTTCTGGGCCACCTGGTGTGCGCCTTGTCGCAAAGAGATGCCTCAGATCGCTGAGCTTCAGGAAGAGTTCGGCGGCGACAAGTTTCAGGTTCTGACACTGGCCACGGGCCGCAACTCGCCTGCCGGCATCAAAAAGTTCTTTGAAGAGAACGGCATCGCCAACCTGCCCCGTCACCAGGACCCCAGCTCGGCCGCTGCCCGTGAGTTCGGCGTCATCGCCTTGCCGATCACGGTCATCCTGAACCCCGAAGGGCAGGAAATCGCCCGGCTGATCGGCGACGCCGAATGGAACTCGGACAGTGCGAAGGCGATCATTTCGACGCTTGTTGGCGCTGAAAGTTAACGCATTTAGAAAAATTTGCGGAAACATGGTACCCTCCCACGCATTAAGAGTGGGAGGTTTTATATGAAACATACGATTTTATTCCTTGCTGTTGCAGGCACATTGGCAATCGCTGGCGCCGCACATGCGGACTACAAACGGATCAAGACCGCAAAGCAGTTCAATTCCGATATTGTTGGTAAAAAGCTGACCGACGAACAAGGCAATGTTTTTGTCGCGAATGCTGATGGCACGATTTCAGCCAAACTCAAAAGTGGGAAAAAGTTCAGCGGAACCTGGGTCTGGAACAAAAAATTCTGGTGCCGAAACGGAGTATTGGACGGCAAGGCGCTGGGCACGGATTGTCAGCTTTGGGAAATTGACGGGGCCACTGCCCGAATGACCCGCGAAAAAGGCAAGGGCAAAACAACCGTTTATTCGGTCAGCAACTAAAGGCGTCAGCCCCTTTCAATCTCGTGATATACTGTTCCTGCCCTGCCGGACAGGGCAGGCATATTGTTTGAAATGGAGGCAATGATGAAACCCGTCGTACTGCTGATCGGACGGTTGCCAAATGTAATCGGTGACGTGGCGCGGCAACTGGATCATCTGCCGATTCAGTGGCTGGGCGCACATGACACGGACGAGGTTCGGAAACAGCTGGATGCCGAGCCCCGGATTGCCTGCGCCATCCTGGGCGCGGGGCTTGACGACAAGATCCGTGGTGAAATGGTGGGTATTATTGCCGCCCGCCGCCCAGATATCTGCATCCATCTGAAGGATCGTACATCCGGCCCCGAGGGGCTGGTGCCCTTCGTCGAACGTGTGGTGCAACACGAGATACTGGAACGGCTGGAAAACAGCTGACGCAACGCCACCTTTGACAGAGTTTCAACTCCTTTGCACTCTGCGCTCAGGAGGATGGAATGCCACTTGAAATTCTACTGGCGCTGGTCGTCGGCGGCATAGCTGGTGTCACCCTGTTATTACATCTCACCGGCAGGTCGCAGCAGGTGATGCTGACGCCCGACATTGCACGATCACAATGGGCACGTCACTTTCCGGACGATGATGTGGTCGACGTCACGGTTTCCCATGATGGCCACGCCGCGGTGGTGCGCACCAGTTCGGGCAATGGGTTGCTTTGGTCCTTCGGGGCCGACACCGTGGCCCGGCATCTGATGGACTATGATCTTCTGGATCATCCGGAAGGCTTTGAGATCCTGTTTCACGAATTCTCGGTGCCCAAGACACTCATCCGACTGGACGATTTCGAACGCCATCACTGGCGTGACCTGATGGAGCCCGCATGACAGACCAAATGAGTTTTCCCGATGCGGTACAATGGGCCGTTCCCTTTTTCATCGCAGCGATTCTGGCCGAGTTTCTGTGGATCGCAGTCAAAGGCAAAGGCGGGCGTTATGAAACACGCGATGCGGTGACCTCTTTGATCATGGGGGCCGGAAACATCGCATCGGGTTTTTTGCTGGGCTTTATCGCCTATTCGTTTTTCATGTGGCTGTGGCAGATCACGCCCATCAACCTGGGCACGTCGATTCCGGTAATCATCCTGTGCTTTGTCCTGGACGATCTGCGTTACTACTGGGTCCACCGTTTTGGCCATCGCATCCGCTGGGTCTGGGCCAGCCACGTAAACCATCACAGCTCGCAGCACTACAACCTGACGACCGCACTGCGGCAGACCTGGACCTATACGTTCACTTTCATGATGGTCGTACGCGCCCCGCTGATCCTGCTTGGGTTCCATCCTGCGATGGTTTTGTTCGTCGGTGGCCTAAATCTTATCTATCAGTTCTGGATTCACACCGAGGCCATCGGCAAGATGCCCCGCTGGTTCGAGGCGGTAATGAACACCCCCAGTCACCACCGCGCCCATCACGGCCGCAACGCGCGCTATCTGGATTGCAACTATGCCGGGGTGTTCATCATCTGGGACAAGCTGTTCGGAACCTTCGTCCCCGAGCAGGAGGACGACCGGGTGGACTATGGCCTTGTGCACAATATCGGCACTTTCAATCCCCTGCGGGTGGCCTTTCACGAATGGGTGGCCATCTGGCGCGACGCGACCCAGCCGGGTCTGACCCTGAAACAGCGGCTGGCCTACTGCTTTGCCCCACCTGGGTACAGCCATGACGGCAGCCGGGACAGTTCGGAACAGATCAAGGCCAAGCATCTGGCACGCCACCCGGAAGACCGCGGAACGCCAGGTTTTGAGCATCTGGACAAAAAACTGCCCAGCGGACAAGCAGAACAGGCCTGAAACGGCCGGCTGGAACCTGCTTGTGCCTTGAATCTCGGCCGTTGAACGCCATATCAGACGACAGGCGCCATGTATGAGTGAGCGAGGGTCGGTATGAATCGTTTGGCAACCATTTCAACATTTTTCGGCCTGTTCGGCCTGTTGATGGCCATGCTCGCAGCCCTTGGGGGCGCCATTGCAGCCCTGATCGCGTTGGGTTTTGCAATGATGGCCCTAGGTGCGATGGGCGCGATACTTGGAGCGGCAGCTTCTTTGACGCGCGCGTGGCAATCCACCCGCTGAGCCCTCGAGACGGAAATTTTTCCGAACCCTTAACCGCAGATTCATCTCTTTGCCCCGAGACTGTGACCGGACACCTGTCCCGGACACATGGGAATCCGCGCTTATGGGAAACAAAAAACTGGCAAATCTGCCTGAGGGGTCGGACAGCCCGTTGAATGCGGCCGTTTCGACGCGGGATCGTTCGGTTGTGCAGATGGCAACCGATGCCGTGAAGCATAAGCAATGCAAACTGGCTTTTCAGCCGGTGATTCAGGCGCACGCCCCGTACCGAGTCGCGTTTTACGAAGGGTTCATTCGGGTTCTGGACGAGACCGGCCGCGTCATCCCGGCGCGCGAATTCATGCCTCAGGTCGAAAACACTCCTATCGGCCGCGATCTGGACTGCGTCGCGTTGGAGCTTGGGTTGCGCACATTGGCGAGGAACCCGGAAATACGCCTGTCGATCAACATGTCTGCGCGCTCGATCGGTTATTCCAACTGGTCCAGAATACTGGACAGATTCCTGAATCGAGATGCCGGATTGGGCGAACGCTTGATCCTCGAAATCTCCGAAAGCTCGGCCATGCAGGTGCCCGAGCTGGTTGTCGACTTCATGGACCGCTTGCAGGATCGCGGCATCGCTTTTGCGCTGGATGACTTTGGCGCCAGCAATTTCAGCTTTCGGCATTTTCGCGAGTTTCTGTTCGACGCAGCCAAAATCGATGGACAGTTCGTTCGGGGCATCAGCAACGATCCCGACAACCAGACTTTGGTGCGGGCCCTGATTGCAGTGGCCCGTGAATTTGAAATTCTGGTTACGGCCGAATCGGTTGAAACGCAGGAGGATGCCGCTTTCTTGGTGGCAAGTGGCGTGGATTGCCTGCAAGGATTCTTGTATGGCGCACCCAGTGTCGTGGAACCCTGGAAGCAGGAAAACAGATCAAAAACAGGAAGTTGATTGCCCGTCCATCGACATTTTCCTACCATTTCCGACACTGAGACAAGCTGCCCGTTGCTGCATGTGCAGCGTTACGCTATTGCAAGAGTACTTGAGCGGGGGATCACGGGGCGCTCTTGTTTCGAAAGGACACCTTTCGACCTGCGCCGTCAGAAATTCCGCTGGCCCATGACGGTAAAGGACTGATCATATGACCAACGTAGTAATCGCATCCGCCGCACGCACAGGTGTTGGCAGCTTCAGTGGTTCGTTTGCGAACACACCTGCCCATGATCTGGGCGCTGCCGTTCTGGAAGCAGTTGTCGAGCGCGCCGGAGTGGAAAAAGGCGAAGTCAGCGAAACCATTATGGGTCAGGTTCTGACTGCCGCCCAAGGCCAGAATCCCGCGCGACAGGCGCATATCAATGCCGGCCTGCCACAGGAAAGCGCCGCATGGGGCATCAATCAGGTTTGTGGCTCGGGCCTGCGCGCCGTTGCTTTGGGCGCCCAGCATATTCAGCTGGGAGACGCGGAAATCGTCGCTGCTGGTGGTCAGGAAAACATGACGCTGTCACCCCACGCCGCCGCGCTGCGCGCCGGTCACAAGATGGGCGACATGAAGTATATCGACACGATGATCCGCGATGGCTTGTGGGATGCTTTCAACGGCTATCACATGGGTCAGACTGCCGAGAATGTTGCAGAGAAATGGCAGATTAGCCGCGAGATGCAGGATGAATTCGCCGTCGCTTCGCAGAACAAGGCCGAAGCGGCCCAAAAGGCCGGCAAGTTCGCGGACGAAATCGTGCCCTTCACCATCAAGACCCGCAAGGGCGACATCGTGATGGACAAAGACGAATACATCCGTCATGGCGCAACCATGGAAGCCATGGCCAAACTGCGCCCGGCCTTCACCAAGGACGGTTCGGTCACCGCAGCCAACGCCTCGGGATTGAACGACGGTGCGGCCGCGACGCTGCTGATGTCAGCCGAAAACGCCGAAAAGCGGGGAATCGAACCTCTGGCGCGCATCGCGTCCTACGCGACTGCCGGTCTGGACCCGTCAATCATGGGCGTCGGCCCGATCTACGCATCGCGCAAGGCACTGGAAAAAGCAGGCTGGTCGGTAGACGATCTGGACCTGGTCGAAGCCAACGAAGCCTTTGCCGCGCAGGCTTGCGCGGTTAACAAGGATATGGGCTGGGATCCGTCGATCGTGAACGTAAACGGCGGCGCCATTGCCATCGGCCATCCGATCGGTGCTTCGGGGTGCCGTGTTTTGAACACCCTGTTGTTCGAAATGAAGCGACGCGATGCAAAAAAGGGTCTGGCCACCTTGTGCATCGGTGGTGGCATGGGCGTTGCCCTTTGTGTGGAGCGCGACTAAGCGCTTTGACAATCAAATAGAATTAGGCGCCCAGTGGGCGCCTTTTTTTGTTACATTGAGGTTCTAACCCTTGGATGCGACGATATTGCCGCCCGGAAACCGAGATTCAAAACGAAACAATATTGCGCACAACCATCTCTCAGAGTAACAGCATTACTAAGACGACTAAAATTGAAGGAGTCATAAATGGCACGAACAGCACTCGTAACCGGCGGTTCCCGCGGCATTGGCGCAGCAATTTCCAAGGCGCTAAAAGCCGAAGGATATAACGTTGCGGCCACCTATGCAGGAAACGACGAAGCAGCCGCAAAATTCACCGAAGAAACCGGGATCAAGACCTACAAGTGGAACGTCGCGGATTATGACGAATCCAAAGCGGGCATCGAAAAGGTTGAAGCTGAGGTTGGCCCCATCGATGTGGTCGTCGCCAATGCAGGCATCACCCGCGATGCACCGTTCCACAAAATGACGCCGGATCAGTGGAAAGACGTGATCGACACCAACCTGACTGGCGTGTTCAACACCGTGCACCCAATCTGGCCCGGCATGCGCGAGCGCAAGTTCGGCCGTGTCATCGTCATCAGCTCGATCAACGGTCAGAAAGGCCAGTTCGCTCAGGTGAACTATGCAGCGACCAAGGCAGGCGACCTGGGCATCGTGAAATCCCTGGCGCAGGAAGGCGCGCGGGCGGGGATCACTGCCAACGCGATCTGCCCCGGCTATATCGCAACCGAAATGGTCATGGCAGTGCCTGAGAAGGTGCGCGAGTCCATCATTGGCCAGATCCCGGCCGGCCGTTTGGGTGAGCCGGAGGAAATCGCCCGCTGCGTGGTCTTCCTGGCATCGGACGATTCGCAGTTCATCAACGGTTCGACGATCTCAGCCAACGGTGCGCAATTCTTCGTCTGATCCAGACTTGTGAACAAAAAACGGGCCGGTCCTTTTGGGCCGGCCCTTTCTGATCCCGTAAGAACGCGCGCGCTGCGATCAGCGGGAACCGAATATCCATCCCCAAAACTGCCAGACCACCCTGCTGCGCTCTTGGTGGGCACGCAGGATCGCCATCTGGGCGGCGGGATTCGTCGTCATCTCGATCATGGCAGTCTCCTTTTCAAATCAGTTTTATTTGACCTGTTGTGAATATGGCTGTTAAAAACAAACACGACAAACGAGCTTTCTTGAGACTTCAGTTAAGTTTTTCTTCACTATGAGTGACTATCTGCCTCCGCTGACCGCGTTGCGTGCTTTTGACGCCGCAGCCCGGCACATGTCTTTTTCGAAGGCGGCGGAAGAGCTGCATGTGACGCCAGCTGCCCTGTCGTTTCAGATCAAGTCGCTTGAAGAACACCTTGGCCGGCCGCTGTTTCGTCGTCTGAACCGCGCCGTAGAACTGACCGAGGCGGGCCGTGCCCTGGCGCCCGGTGCGGCAGAAGGGTTTGCCACCTTGCAAGCCGCATGGCGTGCGGTGCGCAGACAGGAAGATGACACAAGCCTGACCGTCACCGCGGGCCCAGCTTTGACCGCCAAGTGGCTGGCGCCGCGGCTTTACGAATTTGCTCGGGCGCATCCCGAGATCGATCTGAAATTCTCGGCCACGCTGCGCAACATGGATCTGGAGCGGGACGACGTGGATGTCGCCATCCGCTTCGGGAATTCGGCCGATGACGGGCTGTATTCCGTTCCCGTCAGAAAGGAATGGCTGACCCCTGTCATGACCCCCGAACTTGCGGAACAATTCACCACGCCGGCAAGCCTTGAAGGGGCCCCGCTGATCCATGACGATTCGATCAGCTTTCTGACCCCGCCTTGTGATTGGCCCGCTTGGTTCCGTGCTGTCGGAATGGATTTCACTCCGACCCATGGCGCGCATTTTTCCAATGCAGATCACGCGATTGATGCCGCTGTTGCCGGTGTCGGCGTGGCACTGGGGCGACGCGCCATGATTCTCAAGGACCTGACCGAAGGCCGCCTGGTTGCACCGTTCAAGGTGGCCCTGGAAACACAAGGCCGGTTCCGGTTTCTGTGCCTGCCGGGGGCCGAAAAGAAACCTCAGATCGCAGCGTTTCGCGATTGGTTCCTGACCGAGATTGAAAAAACCGCACATATATCGGATGAGTTCAAAATCATACCGATTGAAGAGGTTTCCCGCCCATGACCAAAATGCGCGCAACGGCCATCGGCTTCGTGGCTGTCTTGCTATGGGCCTTGCTGGCGTTGTTCACTGTCGGGTCGGCGCCCACGCCGCCCCTGCTGCTGAACACGATCTGCTTTTCGATTGGTGGAGCGCTTGGGCTTGTCTGGGCGACGGCGACAGGTGGTCTGAGCGATCTAAAGCAAGTCCCCTGGACGACCTACCTGTTTGGCGCATTGGGCCTGTTTGGCTATCACGCGCTGTATTTTTCGGCCCTGCGCATGGCGCCGGCTGCCGAGGCCGGGCTGATCGCATATCTCTGGCCTCTGCTCATTGTGCTTCTGTCGGGCCTGCTTCCGGGTGAACATCTGCGTATCGGCCACCTGATCGGGGCCTGCCTTGGATTCGCAGGGGCCGCTGTCATCATTGCCGGGGGTGGCGGCGCGGGCTTTCAGGCCCAATACTTGCCCGGATACGCATTGGCCTTGCTGTGCGCACTGACATGGTCGGGCTATTCCGTTCTATCACGCAGACTGGAGGGCACGCCGACCAGTTCCGTCGCAATTTTCTGCCTTGCGGCTGCACTGGCTTCGGGTCTGCTGCATCTGGCGGGGGAAGACACTGTACTGCCCGATACGGCACTGGGCTGGGCGTCGGTGCTGGCGCTCGGCCTTGGGCCCGTCGGGCTGGCGTTCTACGTCTGGGACATTGGCGTCAAGCAAGGCGACATTCAAATCCTCGGAACCTCATCCTATGCGGCCCCGTTACTGTCGACCCTTGCTTTGGTGGTGGCCGGGACCGCGACCCCGTCCTGGGGGCTTGCGATCGCGGCCTTTCTGATCACCGGCGGGGCCTTGATAGCGGCCCGCGCCAGCCTGAAAACTTAAGCGGACAGGCGTTCGATCTCTTCTTTCAGCTTGAGCTTCTGTTTTTTCAACTGAGCAATATGGAGATCATCGATACCTGGCGAGCGTTGGGCTTCTTCCACTTCCAGACCGAGAGATTCGTGCTTTTTCTTCAGTTCCGTCAGATGTGCGCTCACGCTCATTGCGATCCTCCTTGTTCATGTGTCTGTATGTCACGTAAGAATTTGACCACATCGTTTCCACCCTGTCACGCCGCAGACGCACAGAATCTGTAACAAATCCGACAAATTCGGCTGGTCATTGCCGATGGCACAAGTTCCGAGGCAACGGAGCGGCGTGTCGAAGCACGGCTGAGACCGCCTCGGTATAGCTTTCACCGTCTTTTTCGTGGCGCTCACCAGCGTGCAGAATCAAAGGCGCATGGAGGCGAAATGCCGCGCGTCCCCCTTTGCGGGCGCTCAGGATGACCAGTTCGGCCTCGCGGCCCACCCGCGCGCTGAGCGGCAGCACCTCGATTGAACCCAGTTTCCCTTCACAAGCCGTCAGCATATCGGGAAGACGGTCGGCTTTCTGGATCATGTGCAGAAACCCCCGAGGGGCAAGGCGTTTGGCCGCCACGGTGATCCAGTCAATTAGAGGCGTATTTTCACCCAAGGCAATGCTCCGCCCTGTGTCGCTGGCGGGGCTGTGCGCCCCAGACCGGTAATAGGGCGGGTTCGCGATAACGTGATCAAAGTGACGCTGTCGGAGGTCATCAGGCAAAGCGTTCAGGTCAGCCTCGATCACATCCAGATCACAGCCGTTGATTTCCGAATTGCGGCGGGCCAGCTCCGCGTAGGCCGGTTGCAATTCGATCCCAACCATTTGCAGCCCCGGTACCCGCGCGGACAGGCACAGAATGGCAACCCCCGCGCCACATCCCAGTTCCAGCACGGATTGCCCGGCCTTTGCAGGGACGGATGCGGCAAGCAGAACAGGGTCTACTCCGGCGCGGTAACCTGACGCAGGTTGCAGCAATCGAACACGGCCGCCAAGGAAATCGTTGCACGTCAATTCATTGTCGTCGAAGCGCATCATCGGCCCAGCGGGATCTCGTTGTCGCGCATCACACGCTCGGCCCGGGTCAGGTCTTCGGACCGAACCATCAGTCGACGGGGGAAGATCCCGATACCACCTTCGAGGATGCTCATATTTACGTCCATCTGAAAGCAGTCTATATCCTCGCCCTCAAGGAGAGCGGATGCAAAGGCCAGGATTGTCGGATCGGTACTGCGCAACAGTTCTTTCATGGGGATGGATGTAAGGGCAAGGCGAGGCGAAAGTCGAGCCTTGTATCAGGAGTGTGATGACCGTCGACATGATCTCAAAACCGCATGAGCGTCTGGCTGAAATTCTGGCGGGCGAGATGGAGGCCGTGAACGGGCTGATCCGCACGCGGATGGCGTCGGACCATGCGCCACGCATCCCGGAAGTGACGCGGCATCTGGTCGAAGCAGGTGGAAAACGCCTGCGCCCGATGCTGACACTGGCCGCAGCACGCCTGTTTGGCTATTCCGGCGACCACCACGTGCGCCTTGCTGCGACGGTCGAATTCATTCACACTGCCACCCTGCTGCATGACGACGTCGTGGATGAAAGCGCACAGCGACGGGGCCGCCCGACCGCCAATCTGCTTTGGGACAACAAATCCAGCGTTCTGGTTGGCGATTACCTGTTTTCACGCAGTTTCCAGCTGATGGTGGAAACGGGCTCGCTGCGCGTTCTGGATATCCTGGCCAATGCCTCTGCAACCATTGCCGAAGGCGAAGTGCTGCAAATGACGGCCGCAACCGATCTGCGTACGGATGAAAACGTTTACCTTCAGGTCGTGCGCGGCAAGACGGCGGCATTGTTTTCAGCCGCGACCGAAGTGGGCGGCGTGATCGCAGGCGCCTCGGAAGAGCAGGTCAAAGCGCTTTTCGACTATGGCGATTCACTGGGCATCGCGTTCCAGATCGCCGATGACCTGCTGGATTATCAGGGCGACAGCAAAGCGACCGGGAAGAATGTTGGCGATGACTTCCGTGAACGGAAACTGACCCTGCCCGTCATCAAAGCCGTGGCGCAATCCACGCCGGAAGAACGCGCCTTCTGGGAGCGCACGATCGAAAAGGGCCGCCAACAGGACGGGGATCTGGATCAGGCGCTGGGGCTGATGAACAAATACGCCACGCTGGAAGAAACCCGGCAAGACGCTTTGGGCTGGGCCAACAAAGCCAAGGCGTCGCTGGAGGTGCTGCCGGATCATGAGATTCGCAGCCTGTTGCGCGAATTGGCCGATTACGTGGTTTCACGTCTCAATTGAGCTGCGTGGCGCGGCACCACCAATCGGGATGGGCTGCGCCGATCTCATAGGCCGCGAAATGCGCGTCTTTCATCGTCGGATAGAGCGCAAAACAGGTTGATCCTGACCCTGACATGCGCACCACGAGCGCGCGATTGGTCATCTGCAACTCGTCCAACACCTGCTCGATCTCGGGTGCGACGTTCATGGCGGGCACTTGCAGATCGTTGCGTTGATTGCGCAGCCACTGGGCGCACTCATCGGCATTGTCTAACTCAGGCAGGCTTTCAGGCATTGGCGGGTTGTCTCTGGACGCCAGCGCGTTGAAAACGGCGCCGGTGGGCACCTGCACATTCGGGTTGACCAAAAGGGCGGGCAGGTGCGGAAGGTTCACCGCCGTCAAACGATCGCCAATGCCCTGCATTCTGATCGCCCGACCTTCCAGGCAGACGGGAACATCCGCCCCCAATGACAACGGCAGGCCCTGCGGGAGGTCGTGGCCCTGATCTGCCAGGACCCCAAGCGTGGCCGCGGCATCAGACGACCCTCCGCCAATGCCCGCCCCATGGGGCAAAGACTTGGTCAATTGGATATGACCGGTCCAACCGACAGCTTCTGCCGCCCTCCAGACCAGGTTTCGGCTGTCCGTGGGGACTCCGCCGGCAAACTCGCCGCGCACGTCCATGGACAATTCGGGGCCGGGGGTGAATGTCAGCCGGTCACCCAGATCGGCGAATACAACCAGCGAATCCAACAGGTGATAGCCGTCGTCTCGACGGCCAGTCACATGAAGGGTCAGGTTGATCTTGGCGGGCGCAAACGCCTTAATTTCCATTGGCGACTTTCAATGGCTCCGAACCCTCTTCGGCCAGAACGGCATCCAGCCCGACTTCGATCTTGCGCCGGATTCGATCCGGATCGGCTTCGCCGTCCGTGTCTTCCGGGTCGATGAAGGACAAGGCGCGGCTCCACTGGAACTCGGCCTCGCGCGCGCGCCCGACAGCCCAATAGACGTCACCCAGATGATCGTTGACCACCGGATCCACCGGCATCAGCTCGACCGCACGTTCCATGTGTTCGACGGCCTCGTCGTAACGCCCCAGACGGAACAGAACCCAGCCCAGACTGTCCACGATATAGCCACTGTCCGGACGCGCAGCTACTGCGCGCTCGATCATGTCCAGTGCTTCGTCCAGCTTTTCTTTGCGCTCAACCAGCGAATACCCCAGGTAATTCAGAACCTGAGGCTGATCCGGGTTCAATTCCAGCGCCCGGCGGAAATCAGCTTCGGCCTGATCCCATTGCTTCAGCCTTTCATGACTGATTCCGCGAGCATAATGCAGGAACCAATTCCCACCCGCCGCGCTGTCCGTCAGCGTGATCGCAGTGTCATAAGAGGCCACGGCAGCGGCATAGTTTTCCTGTCGGCGCTGCAAGTCTGCCAAAGCGACATGCACACCCGGGAAATCAGGGTCTTGCGCAGCCAGGTTCTGCAACACCTCGACGGCCGCATCGGTTTTTCCCGAACGGTCCAGAACTTCGGCCCGGCCCAATTCGGCCGCATGGTGATCGTTGCTGTCCGCCGGGACCAGGCGGTATGCCTCAACCGCCAGATCATATTGCTGCAAGTTGTCCAGCAGATCCGCGCTCAGCAAAATGGCATCCGTATGATCGGGGCGCAGGAAACTGGCCAAGCGTGCGTACAGCAGAACGTAATCGGCCGAAGCTTCGCTGTTCAATGCGGCACCGACGGTGAAAAAAATCTCGGCCATACCGTCCTGAGCGGATCGGACATGGGTGAACGGCAGTGTTTCACCCGCCGTCAACTGGCTCAAATACGCCTCGATGGTCGGGTCACTGCCCGCTACAAACACATCGTCCAAAAACTGAATGGCGTCTTCGTTGCGATCCAGCTGCGACAGAATCTCGGTGCGGGCCAAGGCGGCACGACGAGAGAACCGGGCAACCGTTCCATCATTGTCGGCAAGTATCGCCTCGGCGCCTTCGAAATCACCGATAGACGCCAATGCCATCGCCTTGTGGTAAAGCGCGAATTCCCTGAGGCCATCCTGTGTCGCGACGGAATCGAACTGTTCCATCGCCTTGGTCATCTCGCCCTGCCCCAGATGGGCCCAGGCGATCATCAGGCCGTCAACAAGGGGGCCAACTCCCTGTGTTTCAGGGTCCCGGGCCAGCAGGTCGTCAAATCTCCCATCGGCGATCAGATTGGCCGAAATCACCATACGCGCTGCCTGGCTGGGCAGGTTGGCTTCTTCGATCTGCTGGGCGATCGGCAGCGCGCGCGCCACTTCCCCCAAAGCGATGCGTGCAACGACAACGCTTTCCTGCAACAGCGCATTTTGGGGATCAAACCTGAGGGCCTGAGCGTAATATCTTTCAGCGGCAGAATAGTCGTTTTCGTAAATCGCCTGCCGCCCGGCCAGATAAGACCCGGCACCCGTTTCCGAAAAGGCCGGAAGCGCGACCGACGACATGAACAGCACGGACAAAGCCGCGCGACGAACCAGGGAAAACACCGAAATCCTGCCTTGCTATCGTTGACTGAGAGGTAAGCTAGGGCTTCGGCAGGCAAGAGGCAATGGCAGAGCCTTCACAGCGCCGCCATTGCCCGTTTTTTGCTTACATGTTCGGATAGTTCGGACCGTCGCCGCCCTGCGGTGTGGTCCAGGTGATGTTCTGGCTGGGATCCTTGATGTCGCAGGTTTTGCAGTGAACGCAGTTCTGGAAGTTGATGACGAATCGCGGGCCGCCCTCATCCTCGACCACCTCATACACGCCCGCAGGGCAATACCGCTGCGCCGGCTCGTCGTATTTGGGCAGGTTGACCTTCACGGGGATCTCGGGATCGGCCAGACGCAGATGGCAGGGCTGGCTTTCCTCGTGGTTTGTCGCTGCGAACGAGACATTCGTCAGACGATCGAAAGACAGCGTTCCATCCGGCTTTGGGTAATCGATTGGCTGGTGCTTGCTGGCATCCTCAGTCGATTCCGCATCGTTCTTGCCATGGCCCAACGTTCCGAACAGCGAAAAGCCAAACGTGTTGGTCCACATGTCCAGACCACCCAACATCAGGCTGGCGGTCAGACCCCATTTCGACCACATCGGCTTGACATTGCGAACCTTCTTCAGGTCGGAGCCAATCGCGCCATTGCGAACTTCGGTCTCGTAAGCCGTCAGTTCATCGCCCGAACGCTCGGCCTTGATCGCTTCGAAAGCAGCCTCGGCCGCGGCTTTGCCCGACAGCATCGCGTTGTGGTTGCCTTTGATGCGCGGCACGTTGACCATGCCCGCCGAACAGCCCAACAGCGCCACGCCCGGCGCGACCAGTTTCGGCATCGACTGATAGCCGCCTTCCGTAATCGCACGGGCGCCGTAGGCCACGCGCTTGCCGCCTTTCAGCAGATCGGCCACCATCGGATGGTGCTTGAAACGCTGGAACTCCATGTAGGGGTACAGATGCGGGTTCTTGTAATTCAGGTGCACCACGAAACCGACGTAAACCTGATTGTTCTCAAGGTGATAGATGAAGGATCCACCGCCCGCGTTGCTGCCCAGAGGCCAGCCCATCGTGTGCGTGACGCTGCCTTCCTTGTGCTTGGCAGGGTCGATCTCCCAGATCTCTTTCATGCCAACGCCGTATTTCTGCGGCTCTTTGCCCGCAGACAGGTCGTACTTGGCGATCACTTCCTTGGACAGCGACCCGCGCACACCTTCTGACAGGAAGACATATTTGCCGTGCAGCTCCATCCCCGGTTCGGTGTTGGGGCCATAGGAACCGTCTGCCTCAAGGCCAAAAACGCCTGCTACCACGCCTTTGACTTCGCCATTGTCGCCATAGACCATTTCCGAGCACGCCATGCCCGGAAAGATCTCGACACCCAGTTCTTCGGCCTGTTCCGCCATCCAGCGGCACACATTGCCCATCGAAACGATGTAGTTGCCGTGGTTGTGCATCAGCGGCGGCATCGGGAAGTTCGGGATGCGGACCTGGCCTGCTTCACCCAGCATGTAGAACTTGTCGTCCTTCACGGGCACATTCAGCGGCGCGCCTTTTTCTTTCCAATCCGGGATCAGTGCATCCAGACCACAGGGATCAAGAACCGCGCCCGACAGGATGTGCGCGCCAACCTCGGAGCCCTTTTCCAGAACGACAACGTTCAGGTCGGCGTCCAGCTGTTTCAGACGGATGGCCGCCGACAGGCCCGCAGGACCTGCACCCACGATCACCACATCGTATTCCATCGCTTCGCGTTCAATCTCGGCCATCGCGGGCTCCCTAGCTAACTTTCCGAATTGGCGCTGTCACCGCATGATCTGCGCAATTTTGTTTCACGGCTGATTACATGGTCGGAAAGACATTGGTCAATCGAAACACGGCGTAACAAGGGCGCTATTCGACACATCACCCCTCTGGTGCATCCCCCATCAGGTATCTGGGGCCGGTACCATGCGATTTTGCCCGGTCATCGGGGTTGTAGAGCGCACATTTCGGCAGGCTCAGACAGCCGCATCCGATGCAGCCATCCAGATTGTCGCGCAACCGCGTCAGGGTGTCGATTCGCTGATCCAGATGGGCCCTCAGCTGTACGCTGATCGCCTTCCAGTCCTGAGGCGTCGGCGTGCGGTTTCCGGGCAGTCCCGACAGCACCTGCCGGATTTCAGGCAGGGTCAGGCCGAACTGCTGCGCAATCATGACAAAGCTCAGCCGCCGAATATCGGCCCGCTGATAGCGCCGCTGTCCGCCCGCGTTGCGCCAGGGCGAAATCAGACCCTGTGCTTCGTAATACCGGATGGCCGACACGGCCAGACCTGTGCGCCGGGCCAATGCGCCAATCGCCAGCCCCTCTGATGCCGCCATCGAACCCTCATGAAAAATTCCTTGACCTAAAGTTAGGTTTAGAAATTACGCTGAGTCGGGACAAGCCAAAAAACAGGAGATCCCATGATGGCGACGCTTGAACACACCAACTTCACTGTCCGCGACCCAAAGGCCTCGGCCGATTGGATGCAAAAGGTCTTTGGCTGGAAAACCCGTTGGGAAGGCCCCGCAATTGCCGGCGGGTACACCGTGCATGTCGGCTCGGCCCATACGTATCTGGCACTGTACAAACCTGACGACCCGAAGCAGTCGGATGAAAGCAGCTATGATGTGATCGGCGGGCTGAACCACGTGGGTGTTCTGGTCGAAGACATCGATGCCACCGAAGACAAGGTTCTCAAGGCAGGATTCGAGCCCCACAACCATGCCGATTACGAACCAGGGCGCCGGTTCTATTTTCGCGATGACAACGGGGTCGAGTTCGAAGTGGTGCAATATGATTGAGATGATTTGGCTTTGCACCCCATCGCAGCGTTGGCGCAGGTCGCGGCATCCCGATCATCGGCACAGGCCCCACCCCAAATCAAAACGGCGCGAAGTCGCGAATTGATCGCTGCTGACGCTGTCACCTCTTGCAATTCACGTGGCATTTGGGTCAGGTAACTGCCAATCTAACATTCGCCCCGACGCTCCTGTGCGGCGGGGCGACTCAATTTATGCGTGGACGTAGAGAGTATGGAAAAGATCCCGATGACGCCTGCGGGCAATGCCGCGCTCGAGGCTGAGCTGAAGAACCTCAAATCCGTTGAACGCCCGGCGATCATCGAAGCCATCGCCTCGGCGCGCGAGCTGGGCGACCTGAAGGAAAACGCCGAATATCATTCTGCCCGTGAAAAACAGGGCTTCATCGAAGGTCGCATCAAGGAACTGGAAGGTATTCTGTCGCTGGCTGATGTCATCGACCCGGCAAAATTGTCGGGTGCGGTCAAATTTGGCGCAAAAGTCACATTGGTCGACGAAGATACCGATGAAGAAAAGACCTGGCAGATCGTTGGTGAATACGAGGCCAATATCGAAAACGGCCTGCTGAACATAAAATCCCCCATCGCCCGCGCCCTGATCGGCAAAGATGAAGGGGACAGTGTCGAAGTGCGCACACCCGGCGGCGTGCGCTCTTACGAAATCCTGAGTATCGAGTACGCCTGACCGGAGCGCATGTAATGTCGGGGCCAAAACCTGACCCGGAAACCGAAAAGCCGACGTCGCTGGGCATCTATGATCGCCCGAAGACTCCGGCTGTCACCGAAATCGAGATTGCCGCACTGGTGCTCAGCCTGATCTGGCTGGTGGTGTCGGTCGTCTTTCTCGTGCTGCCCGGTCAGGGGCAGAACGGTGGCTTTGTCGTCGCCTTTCTGGCCGTGTTCATGCCCGTGGCGATGATCTGGGTTGCGGCCACCGCGATGCGCGCCAGCCGGGTGATGCGAGAGGAAAGTGCGCGGTTGCAAACGGCAATCGACGCGATCCGGCAGGCCTATGTGGCGCAGCAGCAGCGCGCCTCCAGCACCTATGAACCTGCGGTGACCAAAAAGCTGGATGAAATCGCTGCGGCCACAAGGAAAACCGAAGACGCCCTGGCGACGTTCTCGACCAAACGCACGGCGCGTTCTGCCACGGCCGCGCAGTCTTCCGCTCAGGGCGACCAGACCTCGTTGGAACTGGGCACACCTGCGGAAGAGATCACACCGCCGCTGAGTACCGAGGTTTTCATCCGCGCCCTGAACTTCCCCGAAACGCAGGATGACACCGAGGGGTTCAATGCGCTGCGTGTTGCATTGAAGGACCGCAAGACGGCACAGCTTGTGCAAGCTTCGCAGGATGTTCTGACGCTGCTCAGCCAGGAAGGCATCTACATGGATGACCTGCGGCCCGACAAGGCCCGGCCAGAAATCTGGCGCCAGTTCGCCCAGGGCACACGCGGGCGCGCCGTGGCGGCGCTGGGGGGCGTACGCGACAGATCCTCACTTGCGCTGACGGCAGCCCGGATGAAACAGGATCCGATTTTCCGCGACGCCGCGCACCATTTCCTGCGTCGGTTTGACAAGATGATGGCCGAGTTCGAACCCACGGCAAGCGATGCGGAACTGAGTGAACTGGGTGAAACCCGAACGGCCCGCGCATTCATGTTGCTGGGTCGCGTGGCGGGCACGTTTGATTAATCCGACCCGACAATCCACGACATTTTGGTCGCGCTGCTGAAATTGAACAGATACTTCAGCGGTCCGGTTTTTTCTTGACCCACAGGCTGGAACCCCTCGCGCTCGTAAAGGCTGCGGGCGCGGGGGTTCGTGTCGATGACATCAAGCTGAACCTCTGACATGTCGCGGTTGCGGGCCTCGGACTTGATGGCATTCAGCAATGCCGTGCCCACTCCTTTGCCGCGCGCTTCGGCAGCGACAAAAATGCCATCCATCTGGAACACGCCCGGTTTCAGTTCGCGCTCCAGCACGCTCAGAACCAAGGCGCGCCACGTCGCCCCGAACCAGCCATAGACCTGCGCCAGATCAGACATATTGCCCCCCGCAAAAGAGCCGTCACGTGTCTTGAAACCTGCCAGACCCAGCATCCGGCCCGTTTCATCCCGTGCAACCAGCGCGAAATCCGGGTTCAATGCGATTTCAAAGAAAGCCAATCCTTTTTCGTCCGGTCCCATGACTTTGCCCAGCTTGGTCGCAAATGCCTGCCAGAACAGTGCTGCCGCTTCCGCGCGTTCCTGATCGGCGAACCCTCTGGAAATCGTGACCGTCACAACCCGAAACTTCCATACGGAAGGAACCGGACCATATCGCCCGGTTTGACATGGCGCGCACCGTCCTCGATTTCGACCAACCCTTCAGCCCAGCTGAGGCCACTGATCCGGCCTGATCCTTCCGAGTGGAAAACCTCGGCCCGCCCATCCCGCATTCTTGCTCGCAGATATTCCCGGCGACCGGGCTTCTTGCGCTTTTCAAAGGCGGCAGGCACTTCGAAACCTTGCGGTTCAGCCCAGCCTTCGCCGGACATCAGCCCCAAAGCCGGACGCGCGAAAATCAATGTACAGACCATGGCGGCAACCGGATTTCCGGGCAGGCCAAACACCGGCACGCCAGACCACAATCCCAAAGCCAGCGGCCGCCCGGGTTTCAACGCAATGCGCCAGTGCTGCATCGCTCCGGCCTGACGCAACAGGGCCGAAACATGG
This sequence comes from Ruegeria sp. A4, assembly GCF_056543025.1. Taxonomy (NCBI): domain Bacteria; kingdom Pseudomonadati; phylum Pseudomonadota; class Alphaproteobacteria; order Rhodobacterales; family Roseobacteraceae; genus Ruegeria; species Ruegeria sp. A4. The sequence goes on from NZ_JBQGAW010000004.1 coordinate 151,689, forward strand.
TCTTCGTCACCCGCTGACGCGCCACCACTGGTCAAAATCACATCCGCCTGTTCCGCAGCCTGATCCAATCGATCCCGCAAGGCGTCCCGATCATCCGAAACACGCCCCATATCCACGGGCACGAACCCCATACGTTCGATCAAGGACAGCAGCATTGGGCGATTGGCGTCGAAAATCTGACCCGGACCAGCGCTCTCTCCGGCTTCGACCAATTCATCACCCGTAGAGACCACGGCCACGCGAAGCGGTTTGCGCACGTTGACTTCGGCAATCCCCACGGCAGACAGCAGCGCAAGATCGGCAGGGGTCAGTCTGCGCCCGGCAGGAAGGGCGATTTCGCCTGCGGTCACATCTTCTCCCGCGCGCCGTGTGTTGGCGCCTTTTTTCAGCGGGCCGTGGAAGGCTATGTGGCCGTCCTTGACCGTGACATCCTCTTCCAGAATGACCGTGTCGACACCGGCGGGCAGCGCCGCCCCCGTCAGCACGCGCAAGGCCCAACCTTCACGCACGTCACCGTCGAACGGGATCCCTGCCGCCGCGCGCCCGTCAATCAATGGCATGATCTGTGGGCCATCAGGGGCGGGGCCAGCAAACCCGTACCCATCCACGGCCGTATTCGGTTGCGGCGGGTTCGAACGTCGGGCGACCACATCCCCGGCCAGAACGCGCCCGCATGCCTGGGTCAGCGCCATCGTCTCAGATGCGGTAATCGGGTGCAGCCTGTCACGCAAACAGGCCAGCGCCTCATCCACCGGTGTCCAGTTGACCCCGGCGGGCAAGGCAAAACAATCGTTCCGCAACGGGGGCGGGGCTATGTTCGGCTTGTCCTGAGGCACACCCAATATCCAACCTTCCTCTGCCGCTGAGACGTTCAATTGCGCATCCAACTCCTGCTCTGTCAAACCCGACAGAGTCAAGGCGGCCTGTTCAACCTGCCAGGCATCTTTGATCCGCCCTTCCGGAGGCGCGCCCAAGGTCAGAGACGGCCAGATTTCCACGAAGGCGACTGGTTTATCCAGCGGTTCGAACGGCCAGACCGAGATTTGCCCGGCAAACCGATGGCGAAGCCGGTTTAGAATCGGCAGCCCCATCATGACTTGGCCACCAACCGCGCCTGCCCCTGCCATCTGCCAGCAGGTGAAGCTTCCTTTTGCCAGAGTCTCAACGACACGACGGTTCGGGAACGGGTTGGAATAGTCCGATTTGGTACGCGGCAGGCCGTCAATATCTCGGCGCAATCCATTCATCCAGAACGGACCACGGCCGTCAAACTGAAGGTTGATCCGACCCGCCAGATCAAAGCGGTTGTTGGCCTTCGGAGAATCCTCGATTTGTTGGTCGAACCAATCCCACAACGCCAGCGGATCGTCCGTTCCGGTCATCGCCCGTGCGAAGCCGCAAGGATATCCAAAAGGAAAATCGAACCCAAGAAGCAGGCGGCGACCGGCCTTCAGTTCGGCGCGGATCAGAGCATCCAACCTCTGCTCGGCTATCCGCCTGTTGCGCAGGTATTCGGGGTCATGCGCTTTTCCGTTTCGTGCAATGCAGGCCCAGATCGCATCCTTGCGCGGGGTCGGCCCGGTGTCGTTTCCGCCAGACCAATCCACCATTGCAAAGGTCTGGAACAGGCTCACAAACCGGCCTCTTTCAGGATGAAGTCAGCAATCCCGGCAGTATCGTCCAGATCATAGACCGGGCGGTCCAGATCCAGCGGAGTGTCGCTGGCCACCGCGCGGATGGTGCCATTTTCAGGTGCCATCAGCGCATGGCCCGCCTCAACGCGATACGCTTCGATCTTGGGGTGGTCCTCGCGCTTGAACCCTTCGACCAACACCAGATCGACCGGCGAGAGCCTCGCCAGCAGCTCGGCCAGCGGCGGTTCAGGCGCGCCCCGCAATTCCTGCATCAAAGCAATACGTTGCCCCGAGGCAAGCAGCACCTCGCTGGCGCCCGCAACGCGGTGCCGGTAACTGTCGGTGCCCGGCTGATCCACATCCACGCTGTGATGCGCGTGCTTGACCGTAGAGATCGTAAAGCCCCGGCCTGTGATCTCGGCCACCAGCCGTTCCATCAGCCCGGTTTTGCCGGCATTCTTCCAGCCTGTGACGCCGAAGACCCTCATGCCTGCTCCAGCAAAGTTCGGGCACGGTCCAGATCTTCGGGCGTGTTGACGTTGAAAAACGGATCAAACGGGTCGGCGCTGAACAATGCCTCGCGCCCGTCATGTTTGTCGGTCCACAGCACCACCTTGCGCAACCCGTCCATCAGCGCCGCCCGCAGATCATCGCGCAGCGCCACGGGCCAAAGCCCGAATGTCGGGTGTCGGTTGACTCGCTTGCCGCCACCGGATTTCAGCGCCTCGTCGCCCGAACGCGGCGTGGTGGCCAAAACCAACGGGTGTACCTGCCCTTCCGCAGCCTGCGTCAGTCGCGCCACCAGATCGCGCGGGAAAAATGGCGTATCCGCAGCAGCTGTCACGATGCAGTCCGCCCCCTGCTCTGCCGCCCAGTCGAGCCCGGCCAGCACACCGGCCAGAGGCCCGGCAAACCCTTCGATCGTGTCAGGCAGGACGGGCAGGCCCAGATCAGCGAAGCGCTCAGGGTCGCCATTCGCGTTCAACGCCAACCCACTTACCTGTGGGGACAGACGGTCAATCACATGGGACAGCAGGCTCTGCCCCCCGATCTGCAGCAAACCTTTGTCGCCACCACCCATACGTGTGGCCTGCCCGCCTGCAAGAATGACGCCAAGCGGTTTCGTCATGATGGGTCCTCGATCTCCGGCCATTTTTGGAATTTCTCCAGCGGTGAAAAAATCCAAACCCCACTACCCGCACCAAGCAAAATGAAACACAGGCTCACAGGAAGTCCGGAAAAGTCGGCCAAGACATGGCTCAAGCGAATGAAAGCGAAAAAGAGCACCAAAACCGCCACAGGCGCGAAAAACAACCAGAAAAAGCACCGATACCTGCGAAGTGATCGTCTGATTTCGTTTGGCAAAACGACTGAGGCTGGCAAACCTTGAAGAAGGGTACGTTGCAACACGGCGCTTTGTTTTTGCACCGCCAATCCCCAAGCTGCCCATCCCATCCGGAATGGGGCAAACAGGTCGAATGTGCCGATGTATTCTCTTGCCTCCCACCCCAATCGATCCAAAATTTCTTCGTCCAACCGTGCCATGCCCTCTACGATTGCTCGTTTGCTGCGCGCGTAGTTTCGCGCAGCAAGAATGCTCAGCGGCAAGATACTGACTGCAACAACAAACAGGAAAAAAAGTCTAAGGGTTTCCAAAATCATCCTGCACTTTTCCGGCGGTGTTTCCTGTCTTCGATCGCTACGGTTGACGGGTCCACGTCGCGCAGCAGGCGATCCTCACCCGACAGGCAGACAAAGCGCTGGCCGCGCATCCGCCCGATCAGCGTCAGCCCGACCTCGCGCGCGATCTCGACGCCCCAGGCGGTGAAGCCCGAGCGGGAAGCCAGTACCGGAATCCCCATCATCGCCGTTTTGATCACCATTTCGGATGTCAGGCGACCAGTGGTATAGAGAATCTTGTCCTCGGCACCTTCTCCTTCTGACAGCATCCAGCCAGCGATCTTGTCGACGGCGTTGTGGCGGCCCACGTCCTCCATATAGACCAGCGGGCGGTTTTCACGGCACAGGACCGTGCCGTGAATCGCTCCGGCCTCGAGGTACAGCGACGGAGTGCGGTTGATCTTCGTGGCCAGATCATACAGCCAGGAGGTGCGCACCTGAACCTGCGGCAGCTGCACGTCTTCCAGCCCCTCCATCATGTCGCCAAATACAGTACCCACGGCACACCCGCTGGTGCGGGTCTTTTTCTTCAGCTTGTCCTCGTACGATGTTTCGCGCGCGGTTCGGACGATCACGGTTTCAAGATCGTCATCATATTCCACGCGCGTGATTTCGTCATCCGACAGCAGCATCCCCTGATTGCGCAGAAAGCCCAGCGCAAGATATTCGGGATAATCGCCAATCGTCATCGCCGTCACGATTTCCTGCGAATTGAGGAAGATCGTCAGCGGGCGTTCCTCGACGACAGATATCTGGCTGATTTCACCGTTCTGGTCCATGCCCTCGACCGCTCGGGTCAGGCGCATCGCGCCCGGATCAGGGGCGATAAGATAGTCCGACAGATCGAATTCCGTGGCCAATTGCAACCCCTTCCCAAGACAGTTACTGCTGCATGAATCACCATAGGATTTAGCCATGGCCTCTGCCACATCCAAGTCATACTTCTGGAAAGGTTTTCGGGACGGGACGCCGTTTATCTTCGTCGCCGTGCCCTTTGGCCTTCTGTTTGGTGTTTTTGCGACGGAGGCCGGGTTGACCCTTGTCCAGACGATGGCCTTTACATCGACCGTTTTTGCAGGTGCCGCGCAATTCGCGGCGTTGCAATTGTTGCAGGACAACACCCCGACCGTGATCATCATAATCTCGGCGCTGGCCGTGAATCTGCGCATGGCGATGTATTCCGCATCACTGACACCTTACCTGGGTTCCGCGCCCATGTGGCAGCGTGCCTTTGCGGCATATCTGACCGTGGATCAATCTTATGCCTGCTCGATCGTGCGGTTCGAGAAAGAGCCCGACCTGTCAGTGCCACTACGCATGGCCTATTTCGTGGGCTCTGTCACGCCGATCACACCGCTTTGGATTCTGAGCACTTATCTAGGCGCGGTGCTGGGTGCGCAAATACCGGAAAGCTGGGCGCTGGATTTTGCCCTGCCTATCACCTTTCTGGCCATGATAGGGCCGATGATGCGGACCTTTGCACATGTGGTCGCGGCCCTTGTGGCCATCACGATATCGTTGTTGACCGTCGTAATCCCGTTCAATCTGGGTCTGTTGATCGCCGGATGCGCTGGAATGGTTGCCGGAGCACAGGCGGAACTGATCCTCGAACGCAGAAAGACGCGACAATGACACAGCCCGATTCCGTCACCATCTGGACCATTATCATCGGGCTTGCCATCGGCAGCTATGCGCTGCGCTTTGTCTTTATCGGTTTTGTGGGTGATCGCTCGATGCCGCCTTGGCTGCTGCGTCACCTGCGATATACAGCGGTGGCCATCCTTCCTGCGTTGATCGCACCGCTGGTGGTTTGGCCCTCTGCCACCGAAGGGCAGCCTGATCTGCCACGTATGTCGGCGGCAGCAGTTGCCCTGGCGGTCGGAGTGATCAGCAAAAACGTGATAGCGGCCATCTTTTCCGGGGCCGCCACGCTCTATGGTCTGCTTTATCTACTGAGTTGAGACAGCGTCGAGCTGGTTGAGACGCGCATTGTTTGCCGCCAAACCTTTTTGCAGATCCGCATCGTCATTTTCCCGATATTCTTCGGTAACGACGCCCGGAATCTGCGCAAACTGTTCCGACAGGTTTACCGGATAGAACGTCACATCAATCTGCTCGAACCCCGGCACCTGCTTCAACAGTTGAGAAGTCGAGTTAGTGCAGAACGCTCCGGCGACCGGACCGGATTGCTTTGCCAGTTGCAAGGCGATTTCAGCCTGTTGCGGGCTCACCTGAATAGTCTGTATGCGGGCATAATGCGTCTCGCGCGCGTGCGAGCTGCGATAAGCTCGTTCGACCGCCGGGGTAATGCCGTAAAGCACATCATCCTTCACCGGAACCACATCCGCCCGGAACGAACCGGCAGGATCAAAGATCACCCGCTCGCTGCCCGAGATCATCAGCGACGTATGCGCGCCCGATCCGGTGCGTGTATTGATCATTGTGTACAGCGTCAGGGTCGCTGGCCCCGGATCACGGTAGGACCGGGACACGATCTCGTTCCGATCCGCCTGTGGACGGTTCGAATTGGCGCAGCCCGCCACTGTCACTGCCAGCAAGCAGGCAATCAATATCCTGAACAAGTCAGCCCCCGAAACGATTAGGAGGCGAAAACCGCCAGGAACAGGCACAGGAAGGCAATGGCGACCACACACCACGTGGTGGCCTTGATGAAACCGTTGAATGTCTTGGTTTGGACCGTGATGTCCATTTCGCCGTGCTTGTGTTCAGCCATGAGTCTCAGATTCCCAATTCGCGTGTTTGATCTGTTGGATAATGGAAAACAGAACGCCTGTCACGACGTCATTCGCGCGCAGGACGCTGTTACTTGAGAACCGAACAACCGGGATACCCGAACCCCCACCGCCAGGGCAGGCCGCTGCACGGCCCGCCACCGAATCGCACCGCCCCGTACATTGCATCCGCAGTGATCGCGTGCACGCTGCGAATCTGTTCAGGCGACATGTTGTACTGGTCGGCATAGTCCTCGGCATGGTTGTCTCCGTGCTGCACCACACAGGCGTGCAAGGCGTCATCCGCTGCCAGACGTGCCTCATAGCTTTCGTTAGCTGTCTCTGCACCGCCAGCATTGTGATATGCCCGGTCGTGGATGACGCAGCAGTACTCCCACGGCGGGTGTTCTTGATATAGCGCGCCAACCTGTGGGAATTGCTTTGCCACCCAGCGCCAACTGGCTGACAACCCGCCTGAACAGCCATCGGTTTCAAACGGCGTCAGTTCGGCGTCCTTGCTTTGCTCGATCAGGGCGCGGTGGCCCGGCATCTCAAATCCGCGCATCAGATCCTGTGCCCATGCCGACAGTGGCAGCAGAGACAGAAACAGCGCCATGTTAAGGACTTTCATCGCGCATCGCCTCTGTATCGACCTGCAATCCAAAGGTGGTTGCCAGCCACAGCAACAGCCGCTCGCCCGGCCCCATTTCAGCGCGTATGCGCAAAACCTCATTGGCCATGGCCGGGCGGTCGGTAATCAAACCATCCACACCCATCGAGGCCATCCTGGACATCTGCAACGGATCATTCACCGTCCAGACATAGATATCCTTGCCGGCGTCCTGCACCTTGCGGATCAGCCCGGGTGTCACCATGCCTGCATTGACGGCAACAAATTCACCTTCCAACCCCGACAGATCCCCAATGGCCGTGGCCGCCAGCACACCAGAGCGCCAGTCGGGCCGCAACTTTTCCATCTTTTGCACGGCCGGGTATTTCAGCGACATGGTGGCAACGTCGGTCTGCATCCCAAGCTCTTCGACAAGGCCGATCACCCGATTTTCCAGATCGACGTCGTGACCATAATATTTCAGCTCGATAAGAACCTTCGACTTGCCCTTGGCCGCTTCCAGTACCTCTCGCAGGGTCGGGGTCCGCTCTGCGGCGTATTCCGGTCCGAACCAGCTTCCGATGTCGATATCAGCAACATCCTGCATCGTCGCATCCCAGACCTTCAGGTTGACGCCGGCCAATTTCATGAAATCGCTGTCATGGGCCACGACAACCACATCATCCGCCGTTTCCTGAACGTCTATCTCAACCCAGTCCGCACCATCCTCGATCGCTTTCAAGACCGAGGCCATCGTGTTTTCAGGTCGCAAGGCCGCAGCGCCCCTATGGCCGATGACCTCGGCTTGATCCGGCGCCTGCACGCGTTCCAGCAAGCTTTGCCCAAGCCAGAAGCCCACGCCCAACGCGGCCAAGGCCGCCGCGACAGTGACAAGAACCGGTACGCGGATCCTTCGGGGTTCTGGATGGGGAACGTCCTTGGTCTCAGCTTCAAAGAAACCGTCCAGCAACACCGCCAATGCGCCCAGCGCCGTGGCCGCCAGAACCAACCCTGCCAGGGACCAAAGCCCCGCAATGACCAGGCTGAGGATCAATGCCAGTCTGAGGCTGCCGCCTTCCTGCAAGGGCACAACCGCAAACAACAGACCGGCCACCGCCGCAATCAGAGCCGCAATCACAAGCCGCAGTCCCAGCCAAAGGGCAAGCTCGATCTTCAAACGCCCGCGCTTGCCTTCCATCTTTTGTTCGCTTTTCGCGAATGCTCCGCGTGGTGAGGCCCCCTCGAACAGGACCAGATGCAACGCCAGCGCCCATCCCGACAGTCGGCGGATCAACACCCATGCCAACGCAAGAACGACAAGTCCGATCAGAACCACGGCCACCTGAAAGGCCGGAGGGTGGAATGTCAGGTAATAATTGATGTCATATTCCGTCAGCGTCCACCATGCGATCAACCCCGCGATGGCCACAAACGGCAAGGCGAGCAGCAGAACGCGCAGGATGAACCGAACGGCAAATCCGAACAGCGCCGGAAAGCGGGACAGGTTCAGTGCCAGTGCCGCACTGCCTGCGCGCCAGGGGTCGTTTTCTCCCATGCGCAAGGACCCGGCCATGACCGCGAACACAAGCACCTCGGCCAGCAAGAACAGACTGAGCACAGCAACACCCGCGATGAACCCTGCCGGAGACAGCAGGAACATCGCAATGTCCTGATCGGTCAGAGCGGTCTGATTTGACAGAGAGACCGCCAGATTGACAGCCACAGCCACACCCGGCGCGATCAGCGCCACCAGCAGCAGGCGCACAGCGACATAAATTGGCACAAAGACCCGGCGCCGTTCCCAGGCACCTGCATAGGCATGTGTTACTGCTTGAAAGAACCTTGTCACGTGGGCGCCTCCGGACTGATGCAGTCATTCAAAGGCGCGCAAGCGTGAATTGCAAGTCAGCTGTCTTCCAGATCCGCCGCCAGACGGAAACCGATGCGGTTGGCGGGTTTGTCCTCAACCGATTTGGGCAAGGCGCGCAGCATCACGTTCAACTGGCTGACATGCTGCACCAATTGCGTGCGGGCCCCGGTTCCGTCAGATCCGTAAAAAGTGATCATGTCGGGGTCGAAATACCCCATCCCTTCGATCCGCATGACGCCGGCATCGCCGCCGGTAAAGCCCATGGCGACTTCGTGATCGCCGTCCAGCGTCTTTTCAAAGTTCTGGATATACAGGATCAGACGCTCGTAAGCCCATTGCGCCGGGCTTTTGTTGGCAACTGGCTTCTTCAACCCCTCGGGCAGGTCTTTGGCTCCGGATTCTGCATTGGGATCCGCGTGCACCTCGTGACACCGCGGCAAAGCGGCGGCTTCGGCGGCCTCGGCCGAGGTTTCGATCTGGTCCTGCATTCTTCTAACCTTTGCGCTGATACAGCCATGCCCCGTCAGCGCGTTGCGTCCGGGTTACCGCACCAATGTGGTAGAGATGATTCACATGCGCAACCGCCTCAACCAGCGCAAGCCCATATTCGCCTTCGCGGATCGTGCGTTTGAACAGTGGCAGAAAACAATCCGCGGCCGCTCTGGGTTGATCCAGATGCTTCAACAGGCGGTCCAACGCGCCGTGGTGGTTGTCGATCAGCTGTTTCATCCTCAGCGGCAGGCCCGAAAACGGCAGCTTGTGCCCGCCCAGAACCAGATGATCGGGCCGGGCAAGCGTCTGCAACCGCTCGCAGGCTTCCAGCCACGCTGAAACCGGATCGGCCATCGGTTCCGTGGCATAGACGCCCAGATTGGGACTGATCGAGCTGAGAATCTGATCGCCGCTCAACACCAGATTGTCGTCAGGGCTCCAGAAGGTGGCGTGTTCCGGCGCGTGGCCATTGCCCATATGCACATCCCAGTCGCGCCCTCCCATTCGGATCACGTCGCCCTGCTTGATGCGGGCAAAGCCCAGCGGCATGGGGTAAACCGTGTCGGCAAAGTTGAACGGACGATCCTTCATCCGCGCATTCAGAACCTCGGGCGCCATGCCGGCGTTGCGATAGAAATCAAGCGTTTCCTGCGGCCATGTCTCTTGCACATCCAGCGTCAGCATCCGCGCGAACAGCCATGAGGTGCGGCTTGTGACCAGCTCGGCCCCGTGTTCCGACTGAAACCACCCGGCATTGCCGACATGGTCAGGATGATGATGGGTCACCACCACACGGGTGATCGGTTTGCCTTTCAAAGGCCCGCCCATCAGGGTTTCCCAGATACGCCGCGTCTTGTTCGACGACAGCCCGGTGTCAATCACCGTCCAACTTTCGCCATCGTCCAGCGCGTAGATATTGACGTGATCCAGCGCCATCGGAAGAGGCAGGCGCATCCACAGGACACCCTCGGCAACCTCGACGGCTTCACCCGGCGCGGGCGGTTCAGCCCACGGATATCTGATCCCCGATACGCGATCCCCGTCCATCACGCCGCCAACTCATCCGGGCTGAGCGAGAAGAGGTCATCCGCGCCGCTTTGCACCCGCGCCAGAAGCCCGGAATGCTCGGGCAACAAGGCGTTGATGTAGTAGCGCGCCAGTTTGGCCCGTGGTCCTTCCGGATCGGCCAGTGCCGCGGACAGGTGATAATGCCCGCCAAGAACCCGGGCAAATGCCTGAAGATATGCCGTTGCGCCTGCAAACCGATCGTTCATGTCGTCTTGCGCCACCAACCATTCGGTTGCCTCGCGCAGGGTTTCTGTTGCCTCCCACACTGGACCGGCCAGATCGGGCATCGTCGTACGCGCGTGCTCGGCCTGTTCTTCGATCTCGTCCAGAAGGTTCGATGCCGCCTCGCCCCCGTCCATCATTTTGCGCGCAACAAGGTCCATGGCCTGAATGCCGTCGGTTCCCTCGTAAATCGCGGTCACGCGAACATCGCGGGAATATTGCGCCGCGCCTGTTTCTTCGACAAAGCCCATGCCGCCATGCACCTGTACGCCGGTTTCTGCCACGCGTATCCCGGTCCGGGCCCCAAAGTTCTTGCCGATTGGCGTCAACAACGCGGCCCGCGCGGCCCAATCGGCGTCGCCGGTGGCTTTCGCCATGTCAATCGCGGTCGCGTTGGCCAGAAGAATAGCCCGAGCTGCAAAGATATCGGCGCGCATATCCATGATCATGCGACGCACATCCGCATGTTCGATGATCGTACCAGAAGGCGTCCTGCCCTGCTTGCGTTCCAGCGCATAGGCCAAAGCGTGCTGATAGGCGCCTTCCGCAACGCCCACACCCTGGCCACCCACGCCCAGGCGGGCGTTGTTCATCATGGTAAACATGGCCGCCATACCACCATGTTCCTTACCCACAAGCCATCCTTTGGCGCCGTCATATTGCATCACGCAGGTGGGAGAGCCATGCAGGCCCATCTTGTGTTCGACGGAAACAACCTTCAGGTCGTTGGCCACGCCGGGATTGCCATCCGCATCGGGGATGTATTTCGGCACCAGAAACAAGGAAATGCCCTTGGTGCCGGGCACACCGTCCGGCAGACGGGCCAGAACCAGATGGCAGACATTTTCAGCAAAGTCGTTGTCGCCCCAGGAAATGAAGATCTTCTGCCCGGTCACCGAGTATGTGCCATCACCGTTTGGTTCGGCCTTCGAGGTCAGCGCGCCCACATCCGATCCGGCCTGAGCTTCGGTCAGGTTCATGGTCGCAGACCATTCACCCGAAATCATTTTGGGCAGATACAGTGACTTCAATTCGTCGCTGGCGTGGTGTTCCAACGCCTCGATCTGGCCCTGCGCCATCAGCGGAGCAAGTTGCAGCGACAGGCAAGCGGCGCTCATCATCTCGTTCACGGCAGTGGTGACAGCCATCGGCAGGCCCATTCCGCCATATTGGGGATCAGCGCTGATCCCGATCCACCCGCCTTCGGCAATCGCCTTCCAGCCATCGGCATAACCCGGAGAGCTGCGCAGCACGCCATTCTCAAGCCGCGCTGGTTCCAGATCACCGGCACGCTGCAACGGGGCCAGAACCTCTTCGCTCATCTTGGCCGCTTCGGTCAGGATGGCCGTGACGACATCGGCGCTGGCATCTGCAAAAGTCTCGGTGGCGGCGACCTTGTCGAACCCGACGACATGGTCCAGCAGAAATTGATAATCTGAGATTGGGGCGCGATAGGGCATGATTTCTCTCGGGGTTTAACGGATCGGAATACATCGGCGGGCTTGGAATCAAGTGCAAGCGCCGGTAAGCGTGTGGGCCTGAACCGATTACGTACCTTACCTCAAGTTCCAGGCAACCAAAACGCGGCGTCATCAGATATGATCTCATCCGGCACACAGGAATTGACGGCAGATCCCGGCGGCATCGCGCAGGCTGCCGATTTTTTGCGCCAGGGTCTTCTGGTCGCTTTTCCGACCGAAACGGTCTATGGCCTTGGCGGCGACGCCCGCAACGGACAAGCCGTCGCATCGATTTACGAGGCCAAGGGACGGCCCAGCTTCAACCCGCTGATCGCTCATGTCGCCTCGGTCGAAGCGGCCCAGCGCTTTGTGCAATGGTCGGATCTGGCCGAGCAGCTGGCACAGGCCTTCTGGCCCGGTCCTCTGACCCTGGTTTTGCCGTTGCGCGAAGGGCACGGGGTTTCCTCGCTGGTGACCGCCGGGCTGGACACTCTGGCCGTGCGGGCACCTGCGCATCCGACGGCGCGTGCGCTGCTGGCCGACTTTGACGGACCGGTCGCGGCCCCTTCGGCTAATCCCTCGGGTCAGATCAGCCCCACGACGGCGGCTCATGTGTGGTCCGGTCTTGGCGGAAAGATCGCGGCTGTTCTGGACGACGGCCCCTGTGCGGTGGGTCTGGAATCCACCATTGTCGGTCTGGCCGGAGAGCCCACATTGCTGCGTCCGGGCGGCGTTGCGTTGGACCGAATCGAAAGCGTGCTGAACATGCACCTGCACCTACACCAATCCGGCGATCTGCTGACCGCTCCGGGACAGTTGCAGTCGCATTATGCGCCCGACGCCCCGGTCCGCCTGAACGCTACTGCGCGTCACGGGGATGAGGTTCTGCTGGGCTTTGGGCCAGTGGATTGCGACCTGAACCTGTCTGTCGAAGGACGTCTGACCGAGGCGGCCGCAAACCTCTTTGCAGCCCTTCACAGGCTGAACGAGACCGGCCGACCCATTGCCGTATCTCCGATCCCGAACACCGGATTGGGGGCCGCAATCAACGACAGGCTGCGCCGCGCCGCTGCACCACGCGACAGCTGATCAGGCCCGGCCTGCGCTGGCGGACAACGTCAGAGGATCCACCCCGAGCGTCGCCAAGGCAGCTTCCCATTTTTCGTCATCAGGCACGTCGAAGACAAGTTTCGTCGTCGCTTCGGTGGTCAGCCAGCCGTTCATCGCTATTTCGTCCTCAAGCTGACCCGGGCCCCAGCCGGAATAGCCCAGCGTCAGCATCGAATTCAGTGGTCCGCTGCCAGAGGCCAGATCTTCAAGCACATCCAGCGTCGCCGTCATGCTGAAATCCGCGGAAATATGCATCGAATGCAGATTGGCCTCATAATCGGCGCTGTGCAGGACAAATCCGCGCGACATCTCGACCGGGCCACCGAAATGCACCAGGCGCTCTCCGATCACCGGGATACTGCAGGCGATGTTCAGTTGCCCCAGCAACGTCTTGATTCGCAGATCCGAAGGCTTGTTCACGATCAATCCCATGGCGCCATCGTCGCCATGGCTGCACATATACACCACCGAATGGTCGAATCGCGGATCGCCCATTCCGGGCATCGCAATCAACAGTTTTCCGGTCAGGTCCATGGGCCGTCATCTCTTTGTCAGTTCACGTCAACAATGGCCCTGCCGCACCCCAGTTTGCAAGAGACCAACCCGTATTTCGACAGATTTCAGCGCGGTGACCGGATCGTGACTTGGAATCCGCGCCATCGACGCGCATTTATGGGGTATGAAGATGCCGATCAAACCCACCGCCGTCGCCGCGCTCGCGTGTCTGAGCCTGTCCGTTCCAGTTGCCGCGCAAGACTTGGACAACGTGGTTCGGCTGGATGTTCTGGATGGTGGACGGACGACCAACGGCACCTATATGTCCGCGTTGAAACTTACGCTCAAGGATGGCTGGAAGACCTACTGGCGCGCGCCAGGAGATTCCGGCATCCCGCCAGAGTTCGACTGGAAGCGATCCAGAAATGTCGGCCAGGTGGAAATCATCTGGCCCTCGCCCGAAGTCTTTGACCAGAATGGCCTGCAATCGATTGGCTATGAAAATCAGCTGGTCCTGCCCATCAAGGTCACTCCGCGCAACCCGGCAAAACCGGTCCGTCTGAAAGGCAGGATGGATCTTGGGGTCTGCAAAGACGTTTGCATCCCGGAACGCCTGGATTTCGACCACACGCTGGACGCCGAAGCTGATCGCAACCCGGCGATTGCCGCAGCGATGGCGCAAAGACCCTATTCCGCGCGCGAAGCCCGTGTCACCAAGACCACCTGCAACCTGACGCCCACGAAAGATGGGATGCGGATCGAGGCGCGGATGACGATGCCGTCGGCAGGTGGTCGAGAAGTCGCCGTGATCGAACCCGGCAATCCTTCGCTATGGGCCTCGCAACCCGTATCTCAGAGGCAGGGGGATACATTGGTGGCCGAAGCGGAAATCATACACGCATCAGGTGCACCTTTTGCGCTGGACCGGTCCGAGATCCGGATCACCGTTCTTGGGTCCGATCACGCGGTGGATATTCTGGGCTGTAGCGCGGGCTGAATGCATGAGCCAATCCCCCAAGATCGGTGCATTGGCGGTTGTTCTGCATCAGGACAAGGTTCTTCTGGTTCAGCGCAGCAAACAGCCCGACAAAGGGCTGTGGGGGTTCCCCGGCGGCCACGTAGAGTGGGGTGAAACCGTTCTGCAGGCGGCGCAGCGCGAGTTGCGGGAAGAAACCTCGGTGATTGCGGAACCGTCTCATTACTTGAGAAATCTGGATCTGCTGCGTCACGACAAGGCGGGGCAGGTTTTGTCCCATTACCTGTTGGTCGGCGTTGCCTGCCGCTATCGCTCCGGCACACCACAGGCTGGTGACGACGCGCTGGATGCCCGCTGGTTTACCATCGAGCAGATACGCCGGGGCGACCTGCCGATGAGCGCGCGGGTCATCGACCTTTTGGAACACGCGATCCGCGCGGATCAGGCATCGGCCGATCTTGTCAGCCGCCCATAAAGCAAACCTGACAGGACCACGCTCAGGACCACGATCAGAATTGCCCCGGCCAGGAATGCACCCAACCCCATTCGCAGCACCGCAATGCCATCTCCACCCGCATAGAGGCCTTGCAGCACGCCAAGCGGCGCGCCTGTAACCGCGGGCCAAATCATCGTCAGGCCGAACCAAACAGCCAAAGCGGCCCCGGTTGCCGCCAGCGCCCCGCGAACCACCCGGTCGGGTGCCCGCGCGGCACGGCGCATGGCTGTCATAGGGCGCGCCACGTCATTGAGGATCGCCAACAGGGCAGGCACCAGGATCAGAACCAGCAACATCCCGAACCCAAGCCCGTAAACCAGCGTGATCACGGTCGGCTTGAGGAATTGCGCCTGTTGCGAACCTTCGTAAAGCAACGGTGCCAGTCCAAGAACCGTGGTCAAAGTGGTTAGCATCACGGGACGCAACCTGTCTGCGGTCCCTTCGACAATGGACGGAACCAGACCACGGTCTTTTTGATACGCATCTATCGTCGTCACCAGAACGATCGAGTCGTTGATGATGATCCCCGTCATGCCCAGCAACCCGACCACCGTGAACATGCTGAGCGGCACATCCCAGATGTAGTGGCCCCAGATCGCACCAACGAGGCCAAAGGGTATGATTGCCATGACCACCACAGGCCGTGTCCAGCTGGCGAACACCCAGGCCAGAACAAGGTAGATACCTGTCAGGCACAGGATCAAACCGGTGCGGGCTTCGGCAAGGAATTCATTTTCCTGTTCGCTCAGGCCCGACATGCGCCACTCGACTTGCCGTTCGGCAGCGATATTCGGCAGGATTTCTTCCTGCATCGCCCGTTCGATTTCAGCCGCGCGTGCCGGATCATCCTCGGAGATGTCGCCATAGACCGAAACAACCCTCAGGCCGTTTTCGCGCCGAACCGTCGAGAAACCGGATTCACGCTCGACCGAAACGATGTCGGCCAGCGGTACGTAAACCCCATCAGGAGACCGCATGAGCGTACGCTCGAGGAAATCAGCCGTCAGTTCGCCTTCAGGCAGTTCCACACGGATCTCGGCACTGCGTGGCCCGTCCGGGAAAGTTGCCGCTTCGATACCGTTCAGGCGATTGCGCAGGGCGCGACCAAGCGTTTCTATCCTGAAACCCAGCGCCTCTCCCTGTGCAGTCAGGTCCAGGATGAACTCTTCCTTGTCATAAGCCAGGTTGTCTTCCAGCGCCGAGACTTCGGGAAATTTCGACAGCTCGGCCTGCAAGTCTTCGGACGCGGCCTTGAGAACGCTCACGTCAGAGCCGAAAAACTGCACGTCGATGGCGTCGCCACCCGGTCCAGAGCGCCACCCCCGGAAGCTGATCACTTCGAGCTTGGGATGGCGCGGCGCGAATTCCTGCAACTCTCCGACGAATTCGAAACTCGAATAAGGGCGCAGATCGGCATCGATGAGTTCGATCGAGATTCCCCCCAGCAAACTGCCATCCTTGCCATCCGCAGCAGCCAGCTGTCGGCCTGCATTGCCGCCAACCTCGGCCAGGACATAGTCGATCGGATTGCGCCCATGACGCTCTTCATAGATCTGGCCCAGGTCATTGACCGCCTGTTGCAGAAGGCGCATCATTTCCAGCGTATCTGATCGCGTTGAGCCTTCGCGCATGATAAAGCCGCCGGTCACGGAACTTCGCTCTGGTGCATTGAAAAAACGCCAGTTCACGTCGCCGCGAATGAACAGCGCGACCTGGCTGGCCAGTACCGCGATCATCAGCGCCACGACCACGTAACGCGCCCATATCACCCAGGCGATCAACGGGCGGAACAGGTGGTCCCGAACCCAACGGAAACCACGATTGACGACCCGGTTGGGCAGGTCATACCAGTGTTCCTTGGCCGAATGTGCGATGGCGTGTGCCATGTGGTTGGGAAGGATCAGGAAGCATTCGACCAGCGAAGCGATCAGTACAGCAATCACTGTAAAAGGAATGTCGCGGATCAGTTCGCCGAAACGTCCGCCCACCAGCGTCAGACCGAAGAACGCGATTACCGTCGTGACGGTCGCAGCCAGAACCGGCATGGCCATTCGCCGCGCCGCACGTTCCGCAGCCACGACAGGCGGCTCACCCAAACGCCGGGCGCGGAAATCCGCGTGTTCCCCCACCACGATGGCGTCATCAACCACGATGCCCAGCGTGATGATCAGGCCGAAAAGCGAAACCATGTTCAGCGACAAGCCCCCCAGATACATCAATGCGATTGCGGCCGACATCGCCACGGGGATACCCGCCGCAACCCAGAAGGCGATGCGCGCGTTGAGGAACAAGAACAGCAGGCAGACGACAAGGCCAAGACCCATCAACCCGTTGTTGACCAGGATGTTCAATCGGTCGGTTATGGCCTGGGCGCGGGTGCGGATCAGCTCAATCTTCACGCCCTCGGGCAAGCTGGCCTGCATTTCACGGGCAACATCTTCGACCGTGTGCTGGATGTCTATCGCATCGCCCAGATTTGACCGGTCGACCCGGATGGACATGGCCGGATCGTCACCGACGAAATAACTGCGATGCCGTGTGACACCTTCGACCCGAATCCTGGCGATATCACCGACCTTCAGCTTCGACCCGTTGGCAAAGGTCCGCAGCGCGATGTCTTCGATCTGCTCCGGGGTCCGCTTTTCGGTTCCGGCCCGGATACGCGCACCTGCGCCCTCAACCTCACCAGCGGGATCGGTGCTGACTTCGGCCGCAATCGCGGACGCGATCTCTTCCATGGTGATGTCATTTGCGATCAATTGCGCCGTGGTGATCTCGACAATGATCTGGGGCGCGGCAATGCCCCTGATTTCGGTTCGCGTAACTCCTGCCGAGAACAAGCGGTTGATGAACTCATCCGTCAGCTTCGCCAGTTGATTGGTGTCGGTGGGGCCACTGATAACGACATCCGTCACCCGATCCCGCCAAGCGCCGCGTCGAATTTCAGGTTCTTCCGAACCTTCGGGCAGATCCGTCACACCGTCTATCGCGGTCCGGACGTCTTCGACCGCGCGGGACATGTCCCAGTTCGGCTCGAACTCCAGTCTGACGCGGGTCCAACTTGGGTGGGAACTGGCCTCGGTACTGGTTACCCCTTCAACGGCCAGAAGCGCAGGTTCCAGCAACTGCACGATACCGGCATCCATGTCCTCGGGGCCTGCACCTTCCCACGAGACGGTGACATCAACCCGTTCCAGAATGACATCCGGAAAGAACTGTGCCCGCATGTTCGGGATAGCCGCTGCACCCAGAACCAGCATCACCAGCAGCAGCAAATTGGCGACCGTCCGGTGCCGTGTGAAATAGCTGAGAAGGCCACCCGCTGCGCCAGGTATCTCGCGCATCATGACGCTCAGCCCCCGGCCTTGGTTTCAATGCGCCGCACCAGAGATGAAGGGACGCGCGCTTCGCGCAACTGACCCAGAACCTGGGTTTTTTCATCCTGAGGCATGGATTCGTTGGCCTCGACCCGGGCCACGAGTTCAGCGCGTTTCGCATCTGAAAGTTCGACCATGCCCGGGTCTGCCCCGGCCTCAAGCCGCAAGGGCCGCACCCGCACGCCAGATCCAAGCAACGGCGTGCGTCCGATCACAACCTCGCGCCCTTCCAACCCGTCGCCCCGCAGCAAAACCTCGTCACCCTGTCTGCGGACAAGCTGCACCGGCAAACTTTCCAGACGGTCATCCGCACCCAGCACCAGAACCGTTCCCGATGCGTCCAATGCCGAAGACGGCAAGCGGAACACATTGGCAAGCGGTTGTTCCTGAACCGAGACGGTGACGAAGTCTTCGGGCTTGAAACCGGATGCCTCTTGCAGACGCGCATAGATCAAGCGTCCGGTCTGACCCTCACCGGCAGAACCGCTGTCGCGGCTGATATGACCAGTCGCGGTCAGATCGGTGCCCGTCACTTCAAGCGAAACCGTGACCGGTGCGTTGATCAGCCTGTCATTCTCGTCCAACAGACGTACATATTGTGCCGTCGACACCCGGAACGCCACTTCAAGCGCGTTTGGATCAACCAGTTCAGCCAGTTTTTCATTCGCCGACACCAACCGCCCTTCCACAAGCGTCACATCGGTCAGGGTACCGCTGAATCCGGCTCGAATGGTCATATCGTCAAGATCGCGTTCCGCCGCCTCCAAGGCAATCACCGCGCGCGCCAACAAAGTCGTTGCCTGATCGACGCGGGATTCAGCCTGTGCAAGCGCGATACGGCGCGCCAGAACGGCCTGTTGTGCCGAAGCAGCCGCCAGTTCAGCCTCTTCCACGCTGGCGGCGGCGCCTACCCCTCGGGACTCCAGATCGCGTTGCCGTTGCAGCGCCCGTTCCCGCAGTTCGGCTTGCGCCTCGGCCGATTTCAATTCGTCCTGCGCCAGCAGCAAAGACCGTTCGGCATCACGTTCTTCGAATTGTGCGTCCAAAAGATCTGACTTGGCCCGATCCAGCGCGGATTGGGCATCCGCCGGATCCAGTTCAACCAGAACTTCCCCGGCAATCACCGTTCCGCCATCCACGAAATCCTCTGCCAGGGCGACAACGCGGCCACCCAGTGCCGCGCGCAATTCCAGCCTACGCCGGCTCTGGACCTCTCCGAATGCTTCGAGATATGGGATTACGGTTTCCGCTTCGGCCTGACGTAAGGCAACCGCAAAGACCCGTTCGCGGGCGGCGGGCGCCTGGTTCTCACGCGTCAGGACGTCCTGAACGGCACCCATGATGATCTGCGCGGCAACAAACAGCAGAGCAAGCGTCAGGAACGCCAGAAAGATACCGACAAGACTCTGCCGTAGAAATCGCATCAAACAGTTACCCCGGTTGCACCAAGCTGCCGTCCACAACATGTAGCCGGATCACGAATTATGCCAAGCCACAAAGCGGTTATACGGAATTGAACGTACGACCAGTCTACTTCCGTCGCAGATGTTCGTCCAATCTGGGCATTATTTCCACAAAATTGCAGGGGCGATGCCGGTAATCGAACTGTTTTTCCAAAATCCCATCCCACGCATCCTTGCAGGCCCCCGGGCTGCCGGGCAATGCAAAAAGGTATGTTCCCCCCGCAACCCCCCCGGTTGCACGGGACTGCACCGCCGAAGTGCCTATTTTTTCCATCGAAATGATGGTGAAGACAGTGCCGAATGCGTCGATCTCTTTTTCGTACACGTCCCGATGCGCCTCGACCGTCACGTCCCGCCCGGTCAGACCCGTTCCACCGGTCGAGATCACGACATCGATCCGCTCATCCGCCACCCATGCCCGCAACTGGTCGGCGATCTGGTCGCGCTCATCCCGGATGATCTGGCGATCCGCAACCACATGGCCCGCTTTTTCGATCCGGTCCACCAATGTCTGCCCCGAGCGATCTTCGTCCATCGATCGGGTGTCCGAAACGGTCAGAACGGCAATTTTGACGGGGATGAACTCCTTGGTTTCGTCAATGCGCGACATCTTGCGTCAGGCCCTTTCCATCATGACAAGCCGGATCGCGAGGGCGGAACATATACGCCCCGTGATCCAACCAATAATACGCGAGGCGCGCTGGTTGCCGACATGCAGCCCGTTCACGACAAACACTCCGACGGCAATGATCCCGCCCCGGGGTTCACAAACTGCCGAATGGGCGCCAACAAGGGGAAGGTTTCGGTCATGGGCCTACTTCAAACCAATTCGGTTTCGGTCCCAGATTGGCCAGTTGTGTTCGACCCAAGGACCCTCGATAGCCCCAGCTTTCATGCACATGGCCAAAGAACGCAAACCCCGGCTGAAGGCGTTCCACCGCATCTCGTATGGCAGTTGATCCGACCGAAAGGCCTTGCGATGTCTGATCCCCATACCCTTTGGGCGGAGAATGAACGATCAGGACATCAGCCGTCTCACACCGGTCGAGCATCTCGGACGCCTCACCTTCTGTCATGTCACAGGACCAGGCTCCGAACGGAGTCGGTGGTACGCCGTAGCCAAGGCCAAACAAGCGCAAGCCGTCTATGGTCATGCCAGACCCATGCAGGACATGAACACCGTCCTGGGCCGCATTGCCCAGCTCTTCTGCGCTTTCCGCGTTTCCCGGGATCAGGACCAGCGGGGCCGAAATGCCGGACAGCATCTGCATCGCCTCGTCCAGCCCCTGACGCGAATTGCAATAATCTCCGGCACCGATGACAAGATCAGCCTCGGCGCTGGCGGCAACAAGATCGGCTGCCCGGTTGCGCGCCATGTGCAGATCAGAGAATGCCAGAACCTTCATATTGCACCTCGCAGCCGCGCTTTCAGTTCCAGCAGATCCGCCCAGGCCTGCCGTTTCATCTGCGGTTGCCGCAGCAGGTAAGCCGGGTGGAACATCGGAATCACCGGCAGATCCATTGCCTGATCCCATTTGCCGCGCAGGCGGGTGATGCCGCGTTTGCCCAGCACCGCCTGACAACTGATATTCCCCATCACAACCAAAACCTCGGGTCTGGCCAAGGCCACGTGGCGTTCCAGAAACGGCTTCATCATCCCGATCTCTTCGGGCTTGGGGTCGCGGTTCTGCGGCGGCCGCCATGGCAGCACATTGGTGATATAGACGTTCTCGCGACGATCCAGTTCAATTGCCGCCAGCATCCGGTCCAGCAACTGACCCGCACGGCCGACAAAGGGTTTGCCCTCGCGATCCTCATCGCGACCCGGCGCCTCGCCGATGATCATCACGCGCGCGCCGGGGGTCCCGTCGGCAAAGACCAACTGCCGCGCGCCGCGCTTGAGCTCGCAATGCTCGAACGCGTCCATCGCTGCGCGCAGCTGATCCAGCGATCCCGCGCCCCGTGCTGCGGATCCCGCGATTGCTACCGGGTCCACATCCCTTGGCTTTGCCGGGGCGGCGGGGGGCGTTTCCGGTTTCCTGGGTTTGGCCGAGGTGTCGGGCAAAGCGTACCGGTCAACCGGCACATCACCGATTGCCTCGGTCGCGCCCAGTTCGATCTGCCATTCCAGCAGCGCCCGCGCAGAATAATAGTCCAAGCCCGATTCCATAGGGATAACTTACCCGCCTGAGGGCTGAGGGAAAGCGAATAGGGCTTGATCGGTCGCTCTGTCGCGCCGACCATCGGCATGCGATGCTCAGATTTCTGCGATTCCTCATCATTGGACTAGTGCTGGTTGTCACCGATGATCCGGCATGGGCCACGTTTCACGACAAACACGGGCAATGCCGTGCGGGTCAGTTCAAATGTGGCAGCACATGTTGTTCAGGCGGGCAAAGATGCAGTTTTGATGGCCATTGCATTCCACTGGGCGGCACCTATTGCGGCGGCGGGCGCAGTTGCGGTCCGTTCGAACGCTGCGTCGCTGGTGGACTCAGATGTGCGCCCGCAGGCCTGAACAAATGCGCATCACGGCTGGATTGTCCGGGCGACAGTTTCTGCAATGGCCGTGGCGAGTGTGAACGAAGCGCACCCGAACTGGATACAACGCCACCGACCACATGCGCTGATGGCAGAACCTGCGCGCGCGGTTCGGCCTGCCTGCCCGGCGGGGGGTGCTCTCGTCCGGGATGGTTCCTGTGCGAGGAAACCGGATCACAATGCCGCCCCGGTTTCAAATGCTCGGCGCATCAAGGCTGCGTACCGATCAAGGCCATCGACTGTGGTTATGGCAAGTGGTGCAAGCCGGGCGAGCAATGCCTGCCCGAGGGCGGCTGCGAAAAACTGCCTGAGGGTACGGAACCTTAGGTTGCCTTGCGCCGCCCGGCTTCCTATAAGCGGCGCGATTGTCAGACAGGAGCCCGCCCATGCGTTTCGCCCATCGTCACCTTCTTGGCATCGAGCATCTGTCGCAATCCGATATCACCGACATTCTGGATCTGGCCGAGACCTATGTCGACATGAACCGCCAGTCGACCAAGCATTCCGACGTTCTGTCGGGGCTGACCCAGATCAACATGTTCTTTGAAAACTCGACCCGCACACAGGCCAGTTTCGAGCTGGCGGGCAAGCGTCTGGGCGCGGATGTGATGAACATGGCGATGCAGGCCAGTTCGATCAAAAAAGGCGAGACCCTGATCGACACCGCGATGACGCTGAACGCGATGCACCCGGATCTTCTGGTGGTGCGGCACCCGCATTCCGGCGCGGTCGATCTGCTGGCGCAGAAGGTCAATTGCGCCGTTCTGAACGCCGGTGACGGCAAACATGAACACCCCACGCAAGCCCTGCTGGACGCCCTGACCATCCGTCGCGCCAAGGGCCGCCTGCACCGGCTGAACATTGCCATTTGCGGCGATGTCGCCCATTCCCGCGTCGCCCGATCGAACCTGATCCTGCTGGGCAAGATGGAAAACCGCATCCGCCTGATTGGCCCGCCTACATTGGTGCCCGCGCAATTCGCCGAGTTCGGGGCCGAGATCTATGACGACATGAACGAGGGCCTCAAGGACGTTGACGTCGTCATGATGCTGCGCCTTCAGAAAGAACGGATGGATGGCGGGTTCATCCCCTCGGAACGCGAATACTACCACCGCTACGGGCTGGACGCCGCAAAGCTGGCGCAGGCCAAGCCGGACGCGATCGTGATGCATCCCGGCCCGATGAATCGCGGGGTCGAGATCGACGGCACATTGGCGGACGACATCAACCGGTCCGTCATTCAGGAACAGGTGGAAATGGGTGTCGCCGTCCGAATGGCCGCCATGGACCTGCTGGCCCGCAATCTGCGCGAGGCCGCATGAGCGATCTGACCGTTGCCCCCCACGAACGCGGCGTTTTGCGCCTGTTCACGCTGGACATGCGCCCGGAAGAGGCAAAGTTCCTGCGCGAACCGGGTGCCGCCGATCAGGTGCTTGGGGTCGACGGGCTGGATCCCAGCCATATCGATGTTTTCCCGGTCTCCGACCTCGAGGACCTCGGCCTGTACGGCTATCTGACCGAAGGCTGCGGCGTGTCTGCGGACCAGCTGGACCGGAACGCTCTGGCCTCTGTCGACGGTTGGGTCATGGTCGTTCGCAGCGCGGCTTTCAACGGACACCCGGCGACGCTGAACCCCGATCCGCGCCTGCGCCTGATCGGCCTGTTCACGGAAGAGGCCACGAACTGGACCGGGGGGATCATCGAAACCGAAAGCGCCAAACCCTTTTCCGCCCCGCAAACCGCCACAGCAAGTGACACCCCCCGCCGCGTCGGATCTGCCATTCTGGCACTGGTCGCGCTTGTGGTCATCGGAGGCATCTTATGGCTGATCCTGTGATCTTCGCCCCGGACAAAGGGGCCTATATCCGCACAAATGCATGGCTGGCTGCTGTGGCCATGGCCGGTGCAATGGCCGTGCTGTGGCTGATCGGCAATCCTTACGTCTGGACCGGAGCCCCAGCTGGCCTGGCCGCCATCGGCATACGCGCGTGGTATCTGGCCTCGGAAGAACTGGTCTCGAATTGGCAATTGTCAGACACCGCGCTGACCGGTCCCGGTGGACGCAGCGTGCCGCTGAACCAGATCACCGCCGTGAATATCATGGGCAGCTTCGTCCAGGTTGTCACCAAAACCGGCGACAAGCATCTGATCAAATACCAGTCAGACCCGGCCGCCACCAAAGCCGCGATTGAAAGGGCGATGGGATGAGCGACGAATGGTGGCGCGAGAAGATAGCAGAGGGCGAGCAGGTTCTATGGTTCGGGCGGCCGCATAACGGCTTCTTTCCGCCTCATCTGGGTTGGTCCTACAGGATTCTGATCGGCTCTGTCGGTCTGGCGTGGTTCGCCAGCCCGTGGATTGTCGACTCGGTGCGGGATTTCTGGAAGCTGATCAGTTGCACGGGCGTGCTGGCATTCGTGATGTGGGCGGACCGCTTTGTTCGCTCGCAACGCGTTTATGTTGTGACGCCGCAGAACGCGTGGCAAGTCAACAAAGAACTGAAAACCAAGAAACTTGAAATCAACCGGTTCCTGAATTTCCGCACTGTGCCCTCAGCGGTGGTTTTTAACCGCCACCCTTTTTTCAGATTCGACCATCTGCCCGACCCAGATGCCGCGTTGGCCGCGCTGACCCAAGCCCGAGAGACCCATACATGACCGCCCTGATCTTCACCAACGCTCGCCTGATCGACCCTGAAACCGGCACGGACAGTCCTGGCTGGCTGCACATTGCCGACGGCCTCATTCACGGCAAGGGCAACGGCGACGCGCCCGTTGCTGACGCCCGGGTCATCGACTGCGGGGGCAAGTGCCTCGCCCCCGGCATCGTCGATATCGGCGTCAAGGTGTGTGAGCCGGGCGAACGGCACAAGGAAAGCTACAAATCCGCAGGCCTCGCTGCCGCAGCCGGTGGTGTCACCACTATTGTCACCCGCCCGGATACACTGCCCGCAGTCGACACGCCGGAAACGTTGGAATTCGCGACCCGGCGCGCGCAGGCGGATGCGCCGGTCAACGTGCTGCCGATGGCCGCGCTGACCAAAGGGCGCGAAGGGCGTGAGATGACGGAGATTGGGTTCTTGCAGGACGCAGGCGCCGTGGCCTTTACCGATTGCGATCACGTCATCACCAATACCAAGGTGTTTTCCCGCGCGCTGACCTACGCGAAATCCTGCGGCGCGCTGGTGATTGCCCACCCGCAAGATCCGGGCCTGAGCCATGGCGCCGCGGCCACCAGCGGCAAATTCGCCGCCCTGCGCGGATTGCCTGCGGTCTCGCCCATGGCCGAGCGCATGGGGCTGGACCGTGACATCGCGCTGTTGGAAATGACGGGCGCGGCCTATCACGCCGACCAGATCACCACGGCCCGCGCCCTGCCCGCGCTGGAACGGGCCAAGCGCAACGGGCTGGACATCACTGCCGGCACCTCGATCCATCACCTGACGCTGAACGAACTGGACGTGGCCGACTATCGCACCTTCTTCAAAGTCAAGCCTCCGCTGCGGTCCGAGGATGACCGGCAGGCGGTGATCGAGGCGGTGCGCACCGGCCTGATCGACACGATCAGTTCGATGCACACGCCGCAGGACGAAGAAAGCAAACGCCTGCCGTTTGAAGAGGCCGCCTCGGGCGCGGTGGCGCTGGAAACGCTCTTGCCGGCGGCATTGCGCCTGTATCATGCCGACCAGTTGGACCTTCCGACCCTATTCCGGGCTATGGCATTGAACCCGGCCAAACGGCTTGGTCTGGAAAGCGGCCGATTGTCGGAAGGCGCCCCGGCGGATCTGGTTCTGTTCGACCCGGATGTGCCTTTTGTGCTTGATCGCTTTGCCTTAAAATCCAAATCTCAGAACACGCCATTTGACGGCCAGCGGATGCAAGGTAAGGTCATTTCGACCTATGTTGCAGGTAAAGAAGTGTTCCGGAGTTCCTGATGCCCCCGATCGACAACTCGACCAGCGAACTGCTCCAGTGGGCGGTGGTTGGATATCTCTTGGGCTCCATTCCCTTCGGCCTGCTGCTTGCAAAGGTCATGGGGCTGGGAAATCTGCGCGAAATCGGATCCGGAAATATCGGCGCAACCAACGTCCTGCGCACCGGCAACAAAGCCGCCGCGGCGCTGACCTTGCTGTTCGACGCGGCCAAGGGCGCGGTGGCGGTTCTGATTGCCCGTGCCTATGCCGGAGAAGACGCCGCGCAGATCGCAGCCCTTTTTGCCTTTCTGGGTCATTGCTTTCCCATCTGGCTGGGTTTCAAGGGCGGAAAAGGCGTGGCGACTTTTCTGGGCCTCTGGCTGGCGCTGGACTGGCGCGTCGGAGTTGCGTGCTGTCTCAGCTGGCTGGTGGCGGCGGCGATCTGGCGGATATCTTCGGTCGGCGCGCTGGCTGCGGCCGCGCTTTCAACGACCTGGGTGCTGGTTCTGACAAACGGACAATCCTTTATCCTTGGGATTATTCTGACCCTTCTGATCTATTGGCGTCACAGCACCAACGTCGCACGGATCAAGGCCGGGACTGAACCGAAAATCGGAAAATCGTGACACCGCCGGACGCTTTTGTTTCCGCGTTTTTCGCACTGCCCGAGGGCAGTTTTACCGGTACATCGGGGGATCGGCGCTATGTCGTCGTGCGCCAACAGATGGCAAAGGGGAAATCCCACAAGCTGGTTGCGCACGAACTGGGCGGCACCGACTATATCAGCATGAACCTGTATCAAACACGCATCAGCGGCGCGCTGCTGAGGCCTTGTGAAATGGCGGCCAGCAAAGTCATCGCGTTTGTTCTGGATTTTGAACCGGACGCGTAATGTCAGGCCTGCATTTTTGAACAGACGTTCCTCTCTGACGCACAATCACGATTCATTGTTTTGAACGTGATCCGCCTGCTTCCCAGATCGCTGTCGTGACGGTCAATTACGGGCCACACAGGACAACAATCCGGGGCCTTCGATCCGCACACAGACGAGGCTCCTTTCACGAAAGGTGGAACAATGAACAAGTTTAAATCTCTGATCGGTGGCGTCGCTCTGTCCGTTGCACTGGCAACATCCGCTCTGGCCGCTGGAGTGGACATCAACGCAAGCTCGACCGGTCTGGCCATGCAGGGTTATGACCCGGTTGCCTATTTCACCGTCGGTGAAGCGACCAAAGGCGACTATCGCATCACCGCGCTGCACGACGATGCGCTGTACCGTTTCTCGTCCGAGGAAAACAAAGCCGCCTTTGAAGCCAACCCGGAAGCTTACCTGCCTGCCTATGGCGGCTATTGCGCCTTCGGTACAGCCATGGGCTTCAAGTTCGACGGTGACCCGAACCACTGGAAAATCGTCGACAACAAACTGTACCTGAACTTGTCGGAAGACATCCAGGAACGCTGGGAAGGCGACATCCCGGGCTTTATCGAAAGCGCAAGTGCAAACTGGGAAAACATCGCGGACAAGACCCCTGCTGAATTGCAAAAGCAATAATCCGCCTAGATCTTCAGATGTGTCGGCGGCGGAGTGTTCCGCCGCCGCATATCGTTTGAAGACCTCTCATCTCTACCTATCTCATCAGTATCAGAAGTGCCCGCTTTCAAAGGGCCCCCGGCGTGTCTTTTCACGTTTCAGAGCCAGAATTCGGGCAGGGGTTCGTAGGTATCACTGATCCGATGACGTTCGCGGATCGTAACGGTCTGCATAAGTGAACCGAATTTCACTGGAGCAGAGTGACAATCGAAAGGAAATGAGATGACTTTGAAATTGGCTCTCATCACTACTGTCGCAACCGTGGTCGCGGGATCGGCAATGGCACAATCCTCGGGCAACTGGACCGGGTTTTATGGCGGTCTGCAACTGGGTTATGCCGATGTAGACACCAGCCTGTCCGGTGTCGATGGCGATGGCGCGATCGGTGGTATCATCCTGGGCTACGACTATGATCTGGGCGACTGGGTCGTTGGCGGCGGATTTGACTATGACTGGACTGACGTGGGCCTGTCCGGCGCCGCAACTGTCGAAGATGTCTGGCGGTTGAAGGCGCGCGCCGGCTACAAGGTAAACCCGCAAGGTTTGCTGTACGGCACGGCAGGCTACGCCGAAGCGGGCACCGACACCCTGGGCAGTGATGACGGGTGGTTCATCGGCGCAGGTTATGAACAGATCGTGGCCCCAAATGTGAGTATTGGCGGAGAACTTCTGTACCACGAATTCGATAACTTCAACGGAAACAATGTGGATGTCGACGCAACCACATTGCAGGTTCGTGTCTCTTACCGGTTCTGAACGGCACTCCAGATAAAGTTGAACCCGGCCTGACAGGCCGGGTTTCGCATCAAAGGTCCAGAATCGTACTGCCGGTCGTCTGCCGCGCTTCCAACGCGCGATGTGCATCGGCCACCTGATCCAGCGCAAAGCGCTGATCAATGTGGATCTTGACCTCTCTGCCCTCGACCTTGCCGAACAAGCGGCGTGCCATTGCCTGACAGATGGAGTGGTCCGCAATATGGGTGAGCAAAGTGGGGCGGGTAATCTTGAGCGATCCTTTCTGGCCCAGAACACCGATATCGAATGGCGGCACCGGCCCTGAGGCGTTGCCGAAGGAAATCATCATTCCCAAGGGTTTCAGGCAGTTCAACGATCCGTCGAACGTGTCCGCCCCCACGGAATCCATGACCACATCCACACCCTTGCCTTTGGTGATCTCGGCCACCCGTTCGGCGAAATTCTCAGAGCGGTAGTTGATGCAATGCGCGGCCCCGTTGAACCGGGCTAGGCTGCACTTCTCATCGGTTCCCGCCGTGCCAATCAGAGTGATCCCTTCGGACTTCGCCCATTGGCAGGCGATCAGTCCGACCCCACCCGCCGCTGCGTGGAACAGCACCGTATCCCCGCGTTTCAGCGGAGTGGTTCGGTGAAACAGGTATTCAACCGTCAAACCCTTCAACATCATTGCCGCAGCAGCTTCGAACGGGATGCTATCCGGCAAAGGGCACACCTGTGCCGCAGGCATTACGCGGGCCTCGCAATACGCGCCGGGTGGGGCTGCGGCATACGCGGCCCGTTGACCGGGTTGCAGGTGCGTTACCCCTTCCCCGACGGCCTCGACAACACCCGCCGCTTCCATCCCCAAAGCATGGGGGAGCTCCAGGGGGTACAATCCAGTGCGTTGATAAACATCGATAAAGTTTAGACCGCAGGCATGATGACGGATACGTATTTCACCCGGTCCGGGGTCGCCCAATGGCCTGTCTTCGATCCGCAGAACCTCGGGCCCGCCGAATTCGTGCAATACCACCGTTTTCGCTGTTGTCTGCATCCTGACCTCCTCTTGCCTGACATCAAGCTAACATGACTGCGATGCGGAGCAATCGTCAGATATCAGAGTGTTGATCAGGATTCCGCCAAACTGTGCTATACTGCGATCAGGCGTTGTCGGCTGGTCCGGCCACGGACAACTTAATGCCGGATCCATTCCGCGGCGCAAATCTCGCCAGGAAAGGGGATGAAAATGGCTAAAACAATCGGAAATCCGATCAGTTGGGCAGCCCAGAATCTGGGGGCGGCCAGTGATCATGTCTCGGATAGCGTTTCAAAACTCGGAAGCGCAGATACCAAGCATTTGCCGATGGTGCAGACATTGACGGTGCAGGATCTGCGCGCCTGTCTGAAGGCGGGGTATCACGACTTTGTCGAAACACGGGCGGATGCCATATTCATTGTGCTGATCTACCCGATTGCGGGGCTTTTGATGTTCGGCTTTGCCCTGAACGTCAACATGGTGCCACTTCTGGCGCCTCTGATCGCCGGTTTTGCCTTGATCGGTCCAGTCGCAGCTGTGGGGCTGTATGAGATCAGCCGCAAACGAGAACAAGGCAGCACGGTGCATTGGTTGGATGCGTTCGGTGTATTCCGCTCTCCGGCTTTCGGCGCAATTCTGGTTTTGGGTTTTTATCTGGTGATGCTTCTGCTGATCTGGCTGATGGTGGCGCAGAGCATTTACACGCATACAATGGGGCCAGAAGCCCCCGCGTCACTTGGCACTTTTGCCAAGCAGGCCGTCACTACGGTTTCCGGCTGGACCATGATAGTTGTCGGACTCGCCGTTGGGTTCGTGTTCGCTCTTTGCGCTTTGGCCGTCAGCGTCGTCAGCTTTCCGTTGCTTCTGGACCGGCAAGTCGGGTTGCCGGTGGCGGTCGTGACGTCATTTCGCGTGTTGCGTCACAACCCCGGCGTCATCTTGACCTGGGGGTTCATCGTGGCGGCCCTTCTGTTTCTGGGTGCCCTGCCGATGCTGTTGGGCCTGATCATAGTGATGCCGGTTCTGGGCCATGCCACATGGCATCTGTACCGCCGCGCGGTTGCGTGAACGCGCGGGACTGCCCCGCGCGCGCAGAGTTCAGCCCGCCACGTTCAGGACGATCTTGCCAATATGGCCCGAGCTTTCCATGCGTGCATGGGCGGCCGCAGCCTCGGCCAGATCAAATTCGCTGTCCATGACAGGCGCAACCTTGCCTGCCTCAAGCAGAGGCCAGACAGCTTCGCGCAGGTCCTGCGCGATCCGGGCCTTGGCCGGATCGCTTTGCGGGCGCAGGGTGCTGCCGGTCAGGGTCAGGCGCTTGACCATCATCAGGGCAAAGTTCAGCTCGACCACCGGGCCTTGCAGAAACGCGATCTGGACCAGCCGCCCATCCTCGGCCAGAGCTTTGACGTTGCGCGGGATATAGTCGCCTCCGACCATGTCGAGGATCAGGTTTGCCCCGCCTTCGGCCCGCATGACGGCCACAAAATCCTCATCGCGGTAGTTGATCGCCCTTTCCGCACCCAGCTTGACGCAAGCCTGACATTTTTCATCCGACCCTGCGGTGGCAAAAACGCGGGCGCCAAAAGCATTGGCCAACTGGATGGCCGTCGTGCCAATCCCGCTCGAGCCGCCATGGACCAGAAATCGTTCACCCGCCTTCAGCCCGCCCCGCGTAAACACGTTGGACCAGACGGTGAAAAAGGTCTCGGGCAGGCAGGCCGCCTCTTTCATTCCCATGCCGGCAGGAACCGGCAGGCAATGGGCCGCAGGGGTGGCGACATATTCAGCATAGCCGCCGCCCGGCAACAACGCGCAGACCTGATCCCCGACGGACAGTCCTTCGACCCCGGCCCCGACCGAGACCACTTCGCCCGAAGCCTCAAGCCCCGGCAGTTCGCTGGCGCCGGGCGGCGGATCGTAAGCGCCCGCGCGCTGCAACGCATCCGGGCGGTTCACCCCGGCATAGGCCACTTTCAGAACGACCTGCCCCGTACCCGGTTCGGGAATCGGACGCTCGGTCAGTTGCAAAACATCGGGACCACCCGGTTCGGTGATCTCAACAGCGCGCATCATCTGGGTCATAGGCACCTCCTTTGCCAATGCCTAGCAGGCATCAGGGCCAAGGCCCAGCACCAAGACGCGCTACTTTCGGGGGTTCAGCATTCCCGGAAGATCGGCCCGCATTTTGACCGGAGCCTTCACCTGACCCGCCAGCCAGTTCGGAACCGCCAGAAACGGTTTCAACACCGGGTTGTCGCGCAACTGCGCCTTGAGTTTTTCAAACTCCATGACATTCGCGATCCGGCGATCCAGAAACTCCCACGTGTTCTGATGATCCGGGCTGTCATCACCCAGCCAGAACAGCAGGGTCGAGGAATAGACACCCGACAAAGTGGCCCGCTTCGTGTACCAGTTCACATCATCCGAGCTGTCGCCCAGCGCGTCCCAGATCAGATCGCAGGTCTGCCAAACCGCCTTGGCACCGTCGGCCGCATGTGTCGGCAAGGAAAACAGCGTCATGCCCCGGCGCACCAGTTCTTTGTCCTCGACGGCCTGCAACCGGAACCGAACCGCAGCTGCAATCCTGTCGCGGAATTTCAGTTCGCTCAGGTCCTCGGACTTGATGCGGTCCAGCATCGCCTGATCCCCGCGCGCGTGGTAGCCCAGCGCCAGATCCACCGCGCCGCGCGGACAAATCGCGCGTGCCAGACCGTCATCCAGACCACAGTCGGAAATGGAGGCGCGGAAACTGGATTCCGACCACCCGTCGAAGGGAACATGGATCAGCATCGCATCCAAAAGCTGCTGTTTTGCATCTTCATATGTGGTCGTCATGGCGGTTCTCCGGTTGTCGGGCCCAGTACTAGACAAGTTAGGGCGGCTTTGCTATACGGCCAACTCCTGCAATTTCCTTGCAACTCTATCTAGAAAGGTGGTGACAACCACATGCAGGTTAGTGTTCGCGACAATAACGTCGATCAGGCGCTTCGTGCCCTGAAGAAAAAGCTGCAGCGCGAAGGCGTGTTCCGTGAAATGAAGCTGAAGCAACATTTCGAGAAACCGTCCGAGAAAAAAGCGCGCGAGAAGGCTGAAGCGATCCGTCGTGCCCGTAAACTGGCACGCAAGAAAGCCCAGCGCGAAGGTCTGCTCTAAGACTTTCCTCGTCCAGCTTTGGATGACACTATTTGACGACCCCCGAGGCATCGCCCGGGGGTTTGTCGTTTCGGCGATCGGTTTCAATCCGCCGACTCGTGGTACCGGCTGTGCGACAAGCCGCCATTTCCTCACCAGCAACATTTTGCCCGGCATTTTGCAGCGCAGCGAATCCCGCATCGGTAGCATCGCGTTGCCAAAACTCGCCTGACGTGAACCACCCCCTACCACCGTCGATATCCCGACCTCTAAGTGAGCCCGTCCGGAAGGGCACAAACACAAACGGAGGCAAAAATGTCGACTGCAAGTACATTCGAACGCGAGATGCTGGAGCTGATCAACCAGGAACGCACATCCCGCGGGCTCAACCCGCTTCAGCTTGAGACGCAGCTGAACGATTCATCCGAAGATCACAGCACCTGGATGCTGGATACAGACACGTTCAGCCACACCGGCTCGGGCGGTTCCAGTGCGACTCAGCGGATGCAAAACGCCGGGTTCGATCTTGTGGGCAACTGGCGGACCGGCGAAAACATCGCATGGCAGTCCGAACGCGGGCAGCCCGGCATCAGCGATGACGTGGCGCAGTTGCACCAGAACCTGATGAACAGCCCGGGCCACCGCGCCAATATTCTGAACCCGGATTTCAAATATATCGGAATTGGTATCGAAACCGGCGATATGCAGGGTTTTGATGCGGTGATGGTCACCCAGAACTTTGCCGCAACCGACGCGGCAGTCATGCTGGACAACGGCAATACGAACACACCGCCCGTTCCGCCAACCACGCCGGACGAAGTTGCCGCTCCGGAAGAGCCGGAACCCGAAACACCCGATACCGTCGTCACCGAAACCGAGGAACCAGAACCCGAAGCACCCGATACCGACGTCACCGAAACCGAAGAGCCGGAGCCCGAAACGCCCGACACCGACGTCACCGAGACCGAGGAACCAGAACCCGAAGCACCCGATACCGACGTCACCGAAACCGAAGAACCAGAACCCGAAACACCTGACACCGACGTCACCGAAACCGAAGAGCCGGAACCCGAAACACCCGACACCGACGTCACCGAAACCGAAGAGCCGGAACCCGAAACGCCCGATACCGACGTCACCGAGACCGAGGAACCGGAGCCCGAAACACCCGACACCGACGTCACCGAGACCGAAGAGCCGGAACTCGAAACGCCGGACGTGGACGTGGTTGACGGGGGTGAGGCCGAGACGTTCTGCTTTGACGTTCAGGCCTTCCTGGATGAAATCGCCAGTTTCCTCGAAAACCTGCAAGCGCAGTTTGACGAGTTCAACTGGGGTGACGATATGAACGGCGACACGGACGTGGCAGACACCGATGATATCGACATGATGCCGACCGCCGACGTCACGCCGGAAACGGAATCCGAGCCTGCGGGCACCGAAACAGCCAACGTCGATGACTGTGACATCACAATGGTCAACTTCTTCCACTTTGACTGCATGATGGATGCAGCCTGATCATTTGACCCTGTGCGAGGCCGGCCGTGTCGGCCTCGCACAATCCGGCTCAGAGCCTGGTTTTGCTTCAATAGATCTTTGGTACGTAAAGCTCATCCGGCAAAACGCGGCGTTCATATTCCGGGTTGTACTTGCGGTCGGGCAGATTGACCTTTTCCTGAGGCACGTCCTCGTATGGGATTTTTGTCAAAAGATGCTCGATACAGTTTAGCCTTTCGCGTTTTTTGTCATTGCCTTCGACGATGTACCACGGGGCCTCGGGGATATTCGTTCGGAAAAGCATGTCCTCTTTGGCCTTTGTGTAGGATTCCCAGCGGATGCGGGATTCAAGATCCATCGGTGACAGCTTCCATTGCTTCATCGGATCGTGAATACGCATCAGGAATCGCAACTGCTGTTCCTCATCCGTGATCGAGAACCAGTATTTCAGCAGAATGATCCCTGACCGCACCAGCATCCGTTCGAATTCCGGAACGTCCTGAAAGAATTGTTCAACCTGGTCCTCGGACGCAAAACCCATCACCCGCTCGACTCCGGCCCGGTTGTACCAGGAGCGGTCGAACAGAACGATTTCACCCGCCGCCGGCAGATGCGGTACGTAGCGCTGGAAATACCACTGGCTTTGCTCTCGGCGGCTGGGTGCCGGCAATGCCACTACGCGCGCGACGCGCGGGTTCAGACGCTGGGTGATCCGCTTGATCACGCCCCCTTTACCGGCACTGTCACGGCCTTCAAACAGGATACAGACCTTGGCCCCGGTGTGCTGTACCCAGTCCTGAACCTTGATCAGTTCGGCTTGCAGGCGCAGCAGGTTGCGGAAGTAAACCTTGCGATCCAACATGTCCGGATGCTGTTCCCGATAGATTTTCCGGACTTCCATCGACAGCATCGGCTCACTGAATTCTATCTCGAAATCTTCGTCCAGCGTGTCCTCCAGCTCGGCTTCCAGCCAGTCTTTGGGGGCGCCAGTGTTTTCGTTGTCCAAGGTCAGCTCCTTCTCGGTCTTCGGGTTCGGACCATATCGGGCCCGTGTAACAACCTGATGCCACCAGATAAATTGACGCTAGGGTCACGAGTCCTGCGGCTGTTGTCGTGCCTGCAAATCAGGTCCAGCGCGGGTATACGGTCTTTCCCCTGAATTTGTACATCTGGCCCGGGGGATACAAGCGTCTGAATTGACGCAATGCATTGCGCTTGGCCACGGATGCTTGCATTGCCTCGTTTTGGTGCGGCATCACGGTGCGCATGACAAAGACGAGGCGATTGTGACATTCCTTCTTTCCGTGATGCCCGCGATCTGGCCCTGGCTTGTTCTGATATCAGCGCAATTGATGGTGCTGGCCCGGCGGACAGGCATCGGCTTGTCGTTACTGGCGTTGTTCATCAGCATTGCCTCGGTGACAGGATTGATGTCACCCATGGCGATCGCCGCGGTGGCCATTGGTCTGGTCGGAGCTTCGTTGCTGCCCCATCTGAAAGGATGGCCCGCTGTCGCCGGACACCTGTTCTTGATCCTGTGGTGTCTGGTGATGGGTGCACATCTGCTGCCGGGATTCGAAAATGTGAAAATTCTGGATCAGGTACAGGCGGGTACGGGAAGCGCCAGTTTCACCCTGCATCTGAACCTGGACAAACCGATGGTCTTCTTTGCCGTACTTCTGGCCTGGCCCGGGATGCTGCGCGGCAAAACGCAGATCAAACGCACGGCCTTGCTGGCAGGGTTGCTGCTCCTGCCGGGGCTGTTTCTGTTGGGGCTTTCCTTCGGCGCGGTGCGCCCGGAATTTGCGATCCCGCCCTGGTGGCTGGTATTTGCCCTGTCCAACCTGTTTCTGACCTGCCTGACGGAAGAAGCCTTCTTTCGTGGCTATCTGCAATCGGCCATCGCCCCGCGCCTGGGGGCCGTTGGCAGTGTAATAGCAGCCAGTCTGCTGTTCGGGCTGGCCCATGTCGCCGGGGGTCCGGCGCTGGTGGTTTTTGCTTCCATTCTCGGGCTGGCCTGCGGATTGGGATACTATGCAACCAGACGCCTGTGGGTGCCTGTGATGATGCATTTTGGGTTCAACCTGACCCACCTTTTTCTGTTCACCTATCCCGGACCTTTATGACATTTAGACGGGCAAGGCAGTGGTCTTGAACACGGTACGCAAGGCAAACGAGCTTTGCATTTGCGCAACCCCGGGCAGGCGCGACAGGTATTGCCGATGGATGCGGGCGAAATCTTCGGTGTTTTCCGCCACAACTTTCAGAATGTAATCCGCCGTACCGGCCATCAGATGGCATTCCAGCACATCCGGTATCCGGGCCACCGCCTTTTCAAACGC
Organism: Ruegeria sp. A4; assembly: GCF_056543025.1. Lineage (NCBI taxonomy): Bacteria > Pseudomonadati > Pseudomonadota > Alphaproteobacteria > Rhodobacterales > Roseobacteraceae > Ruegeria > Ruegeria sp. A4. Next base: position 188,164 of record NZ_JBQGAW010000004.1, read on the forward strand.
ATCCAGAACCTCTTCGGCCTGACCCTGTAGCGTGATCTCGACAAAGACCGTTGTCGGCACGTTCATCTTCCGCGCATCCAGCAGGGCCACGTAGTTGCGAATGTAGCCTTCAACCTCCAGCCGCTGAACACGCCGGTGGCAAGCCGACGGAGACAAGTTGACCTGTTCAGACAATTCCGAATTCGACATCCTACCGTTTTTTTGCAATGCCGCCAGAATCTTTCGATCAGTCGTATCCAAGCTCATTTATGCAATTCCTTTGCAAGGTTTTTGTATATTACGCGATATTCTTCCAAAGAAAAATGTACTGACACGTTTTCTTTCACAGAAATTGCACTTCGAAATGCACATAATTTAAGCAGTTTATGTACGGAGAACCCCATGAAAATCGGTTGCCCCAAGGAAATCAAACCCCAGGAATTCCGCGTCGGGATGACGCCCAATGCTGCTCAGGAAGCAGTTGCACGTGGTCACGAAGTTCTGATCGAATCCGGCGCAGGCATCGGCGCGGGATTTGACAACGACGCATATGTCGCGGCTGGCGCACGTATCATCGACACTGCGGAAGAGGTGTTTGCCACCGCCGACATGATCGTCAAGGTCAAGGAACCCCAGGCCGTGGAACGCAAGATGCTGCGTGAAGGGCAGTTGCTGTTCACCTATCTGCACCTGGCTCCGGACCCGGACCAGACGCATGACCTGCTGGAATCGGGTTGTACTGCCATCGCCTATGAGACTGTGACCGATGCAAACGGCGGCCTGCCTCTGCTGGCACCGATGTCCGAAGTCGCCGGTCGTCTGGCCCCTCAGGTCGGGTCGTGGACACTGCAAAAGGCCAATGGCGGGCGCGGCGTTCTGATGGGTGGCGTACCCGGTGTCGGCCCTGCCAAAGTGGTCGTAATCGGCGGCGGCGTCGTCGGGACCCATGCGGCGAAGATCGCTGCTGGAATGGGCGCGGATGTCATCGTTCTGGATCGCTCCTTGCCGCGGCTGCGCTATCTGGACGACGTCTTTGGCGGAACCTTTAAGAACCAGTATTCGACCGCTGGTGCCACGGCCGAGCTTATCCAGGATGCCGATATGGTCATCGGTGCCGTTCTGATCCCCGGCGCTGCGGCCCCAAAACTTGTCTCGCGCGCCCAGTTGTCGACGATGAAACCCGGTGCCGTACTTGTCGATGTTGCCATCGATCAGGGCGGGTGCTTCGAGACGTCGAAAGCCACCACCCATGCTGACCCGATCTACGATGTCGACGGCATCATGCATTACTGCGTTGCCAACATGCCGGGCGCGGTGGCGCGCACCTCGACCATCGCCCTGGGCAACGCCACGATGCCGTTCATGCTGTCTCTGGCGGACAAAGGCTGGAAACAGGCGTGTCAGGACGATCCGCATCTGCTGGAAGGTCTGAACGTCCACGCTGGCAAGCTGACCTACTATGCGGTCGGCAAGGCCCTTGGTATCGACGTCGTCTCGCCCAACGTGATCGTCAAGTCGTAAACACTCCCGCCCCTGAAATCGCTTTTGAAAAGCGATTTCCAGCGTTGGGCATAGCGCCACGCCACAGGCGTGGCGCGGTCGGACTCAAAGCGATGGTTTGAACAAAGAAAAGGGCACCGCGCCCTTGCGCGGTGCCCGGCCCAACGGGAGGAGGGCATTTTCGAATGCCCGATCGACGGGCGGGAGCCGTCACCCCTGTTTCTGGATTTCCACCGAATGCGGATAAGGGATCGAAATACCCTTGTCGTCAAAGGCTTCCTTGATCGTCTTCGTCAACTCGAATTTGACATCCCAATAGTCTGGCGCCGAGCACCACAGCCGTGCCGTCAGATCCACCGAACTGTCACCCAGGTTCGTAACCCGAACCCAGGGCTCCGGGTCACTGTGAATGCGACTGTCCGCTTTGGCCACATCCAGAATGACCTGCATGGCTTTGTCCGCGCTGTCACCATAATCAATCCCGAACACCAGATCGACACGACGCGTGTCATGGGCAGAGTAGTTCGTGATGATTGAGCCCCAAGCCTGACCGTTCGGTACGATGATCTGCACGTTGTCCGGCGTCACCAGTTCGGTGGTGAACAGGTTCAGGTCCTTTACGGTGCCTGATGTGCCGCCGATATCAACGAATTGACCCAGCTTGTAGGGCCGGAAGACAACCAGCATCACACCGGCCGCCAGATCGCCGAGCGTTCCTTGAAGCGCCAGGCCGATAGCCAAGGACGCGGCACCCAGAATGGCGACGATGCTGGTGGCTTCAATTCCGAAGATGCCTAGAACGGCAACCAGAACCATGGCGAGAATGGCCCATTTGACCAGGCTTGCCATAAAGTTCCCAAGCGTCGGATCAATATGCGGCGTCGAATTGATCCTGCGGCGAACCATGCCCCCGATTGCACCAGCCACGATCCAGCCCAGGATCAGAACGACAAGCGCCTTGACGGCACTCATGATCAGCGGGGCAAATGCGCCCACCTGTGTTACGACCTCATCCACGCCCATCTCCTTTCAACAGCAAGAAACCCGCGAGGTTTTCGCGGGGGTCACCAGATTGTGAGCCAAGTTTGGCTTCCGGTCTAGGTGCGAGTTGCGTTGGATTTCCCCTTTGTTCGCCAGAAAACATGGCCTGACCGAAAATGCACATCGCCAAGGGCTTATATAAATCAGGCGTGGCCCCTAGCTTTTACAGGGACAGCCAAACAGGAGCCCCCAATGCTGGACAACAACCCTCATCCGATCATGGCGCGCTGGCCTGCGCAATCCCCGGACAAGATTCAACTGTATTCCTATCCGACTCCAAACGGCGTCAAGGCATCGATCATGCTGGAGGAAACCGGCCTGCCCTACGAGCCCCATCTGGTGACGCTATCGGATGCGGATGTCAAAAGCCCCGAGTTTCTGTCGCTGAACCCAAACAACAAAATCCCAGCCATCATCGATCCCAACGGGCCGGACGGTAAGCCGCTGACCCTGTTCGAAAGCGGGGCAATCCTGCTGTATCTGGCCGAGAAATCAGGCAAGCTGCTGGGGCAAAGCGCAGCAGACAAGCATCGCATTACACAATGGCTGATGTTCCAAATGGGGGGCATAGGGCCGATGTTTGGCCAGCTTGGCTTCTTCTACAAATTCGCGGGCAGCGAAATCGAAGACCCCCGACCGCGCGAACGCTATGTCAGCGAGGCCAAACGCCTTTTGAACGTGGTCAACACGCAACTGGAAGGGAAAGACTGGATCGCCGGCGATTACTCCATCGCCGATATCGCTCTTGCCCCCTGGTTGAATGCTCTGGACTTCTACGGCGCAAAAGACGTTGTCGGCTGGGACGACTACGTCAATGTCGTCGCCTATGTCGATCGTTTCATGCAGCGTCCGGCGGTTCAGCGCGGCAAGGCCATACCCGCGCGCGCTTGATCTGTTTCGCGATTGACAGGGTGCCGAAACCGGCACCCGCATTGAAAAACTCAGCCCGGCAGTGCACCCGTCAGCACATACCGCAGGATTTCGACAACCTGCGCGGGCTTTTCCGCCACGGCCAGCGCGGCTGCATCCACTTCTTTCAACGCGTGCTGATGCTCGGGGCCGTGCAGCACGATGATGGATTTACCCAGCGCTGCGGCATAGCCCGCATCAAAAGCCGCGTTCCACTGTTTGTACTTGTCGCCGAACCGGACAACCACAACGTCAGCATCCGAAATGCCCTTGCGGGTCCGGATCGCGTTGACCATCGCACCCTTGTGGTCATGCCAGTATTTGTTCGGCTCTTCCCCCAGAATGGCAACGCCGCAATCGTCGCTGGCCGCGTGGTCCGTCACCGGGCTGTTGAATGTGATGTCCAACCCCTGCGCGCCGTCGATGATCTGTTCGCGCCAATCGGTGTGGATTTCGCCAGAGAGGTACACGTTCAGCATCTTTCGTCCTCCGTAAACACGGAAAGGGCGCCACCGCCCCTTCATCTTTTCTGAAATACTCCCGCCGGAGGCGGCCCTGCATCAGCCCCGCAGAACACCGCCGGTCGCCTTGGAGACTTTGGCGATGATCTTTTCGGCCACCGCTTCGATGTCCTTTTCCTTCAGCGTCTGCTCTGTCGGCTGCAAACGTACCGTTATGGCTAACGATTTTTTACCTTCACCCAGGCTGCCACCGATGAATTCGTCAAAGACACGCACATCTTCGATCAGCGCCTTGTCGGCACCTGCCGCCGCGTTCACCAATGTCAGCGCCTCGACGTTTTCATCAACGACAAAGGCAAAGTCACGTTCGACCGCTTGCAAGTCACGCAATTCCAATGCGGCACGTGTGGCACCGGACTTGCGGGGCAAGGGAACCTCGTCGGGCCAGATCGAAAAGGCCATTGCCGGACCCTTGATATCCATCGCCTGCAACACGCGCGGGTGCAGCTCACCAAAAACACCCAGCACCTTTTTGGGACCCAGACAGATCTTGCCGTGACGACCCGGATGCCACCAGGCATCGCCGTCGCGCAGAATCTGTACCTTGGCCGGTGCTCCGATCGCCGCAAGAACGGCCTCGGCATCCGCCTTGGCATCAAAGACATCCACCGGGCGCGAGGCCCCGTGCACATCCTTGGGGCCGTTGCGGCCAACCAGCAGGCCGGCGATCTGGGTTTTCTGGTCGCCGGGTTCGCCATCATGGAAAACAGGGCCAACTTCGAATAGGGCGACGTCGGCATATCCGCGTGCCTGATTGCGCGCCGCGGCCTGCAACAATCCGGGCAGAAGATCGGGGCGCATGTGGCTCATCTCGGACGAGATCGGATTTTCAAGCATGGTCGCGTCATCCCCGCCACCGAACAAAGCAGCCGAAGCCTGATCGATGAACGTATAGGTGACGCATTCGTTGTAACCCAGCGCAGCGCAGGTGCGGCGCGCCATGGACTGGCGGCGCTGAGTCGGTGTCATCACCGGCTTGGGAATACCATCTGTGACACGCGGCAAGGGCTTGCCCTGCAACTTGGTCAACGAGGCGATCCGTGCGACCTCTTCCACCAGATCAGCCTCACCCATGATGTCGGGGCGCCAGCTTGGCACGTGGGCCATCTCGCCCTCCAGCCGGAAACCCAGACGGGTGAGCGTCTGACGCTGCTCGCTTTCGGGAATGTCCATCCCGACCAGAGACTGCACCCGTTCGGCATCCAGCTTGTACGCACGCGCGTGGTTCGGCGCTTTGCCCGCCTCGACCACTTTGGACGCTTCGCCGCCGCAGATGTCCAGAATCAACTGGGTTGCGTGCTCGAGCCCTTCCAGCGTGTATTCAGGGTCCACGCCGCGTTCGAACCGGTACCGCGCGTCCGAATTGATTTTCAGCGCCCGACCCGTCAACGCGATCTGCACATGATCCCAGAACGCGCTTTCCAGGAACACATTCACAGTATCCTCGGTGCAGCCGGTTTCCTGACCGCCCATGATGCCTGCGATGGATTCCGGGCCTTTGTCATCTGAAATGACCATCATGCCGGGCTGAAGAGTGTATTCCTTCTCGTCCAGCGCCACCAGGGCTTCACCGCCTTTGGCGCGATGAACGCGAAGATTGCCCTGCACCTTGTCCGCGTCAAACACATGCAGCGGGCGGTTATGGTCAAAGGTCATATAGTTGGTGATATCCACCAGCGCCGAAATCGGACGCAGCCCGATCGCCTTCAACTGATCCTGCAACCACTGCGGGCTGGGGCCGTTCTTGACGCCCTTGATAAGGCGGCCCGTGAAATGCGGGCAGCCATCCAGCGTATCCTCGTCAATCGATACTTTGATCGGGCTTTCGAAATCACCGGGCACCGGCACGTAGTCGCGCTGTTTCAGAGTGCCGATCCCACGCGCCGCCAGATCACGCGCGATGCCTTCCACGCCCAGCGCATCGGGCCGGTTCGGAGTGATCGCGATCTCGATCACGGGATCGACTTTCGATGGGTCATTCTCGGCAAGCCAATCAACGAACCTGTCACCGACCTCGCCCGAGGGCAATTCGATGATGCCGTCATGTTCGTCCGACAATTCCAGCTCGCGCTCCGACGCCATCATGCCAAAGCTTTCGACGCCGCGGATCTTGCCGACGCTGATCGTCAGGTCCAGACCGGGGATATACATGCCCGGCTTGCAGACGACGACAGTGATCCCTTCGCGGGCGTTGGGCGCGCCGCAGATGATCTGCAACTCGCCTTCATCCGTGTCCACCTTGCAGACACGCAGCTTGTCGGCGTCAGGGTGTTTTTCCGCGTGTTTCACATAGCCCAGCGTAAAGTCCTTGAGCTTGTCAGCCGGGTTGATGACCTCTTCGACCTCAAGGCCAAGATCGGTCAGCGCCTCAGTGATCTCATCAACCGACGCATCGGTGTCGAGGTGGTCTTTCAGCCAAGACAGAGTGAATTTCATTGCTCGGGGCCTTTTTTGGCAAACATCCAGTCGGCACAGGCAATGACAAAGAATGCGCCAAGGTGCAAGCGCTGCGGGTCACGGATAGGTGGGGGTGCGGCCCAAAAGCTCATCCAATTGCCGCCCGATCCAGCCATGCGGGATGAAATGCCCGCCCGGATGGGTGTCCAGCACCACCTGCCCCTGCGCACAATCGGTCCATTCCACCCGGCTGAGCGTCAGGAACGGTTTCACGCTCCAATCCCCGCGCGGGGTGGCACCGTTGCAGTTGTACTTTTCCCGCCACAGCGCCACCGGATAGGTGGTATCGCCGCCCGGTCCAAAGGGAAAATCCATCACCGTGTCGTCCAGCCCATGCACATGGCGCACTTCGCGCGGGGCTTCGGGGCAATCTTCGGTCTGGCGGATGCTGCCCGCAACGGCCAGCAAGGCGGCGATGTCATTGCCCGACTGACAGACATAGCGCCACGCCATCGCGCCTCCGAAGGAATAGCCCGAGACATAGATACGGTCCGGATCAACCGGATAGCGCTTGGCGACGTCTTCCAGCACCGCGTCGGCAAAGGGCACATCGCCGGTATCCGACGTCCAGAAATCCCAGCTTTTGCCCAACCCGTTCGGTGCCACCAGTAGCACACCCCGCAGCTTCGCCGCGCCTGCAATGCGTTCATGGTTCACCACCACGGTCCCCTGCCGCGCCCAGCCGTGGAAATGCAGCAGCACCGGCAGAGGCGTTTCGCCGTCCCAGCCATCGGGTTCCAGCACATGGTACGAGCGGTCGCCGACCTCACAGGCGGTATCGCCGTGGCAGGTGTCCACGGCAGCGGCTTGGGTGGCAGTCAGGAACAGGAGGCAAAGCAGTCGGTAAATCATAAGCCCGACCCTACCCGGACTGATCACCAAGTCACGTCACAACCCCGTGCGAGCCTGTAACAAGCCGCGCCATCGCCAGACCGCTATTGCGAAGCGGCAATCACTTTCGTCTGGTCAATTGGAATTCCTGCTCCATTGAGACGTTGGGCGATCTTACTTGCTACTTCTTTGACGTTCGAGTTGTATTCTATCCGGATCAAGCCTTCCAAATCCGATGGAATTTCCAAAGCGCCTTTTTTGATAATTGCCACTCGGTCCGAACCCAGCTTCGAAAGTGCCATTCCGGCTTCAAGGATCACGTTTTGGCGGGCTCGCGGCTGTTTCTCGGTCTCGGTTTCCGAGTTTCGATAACCCCAATCGTCCGGTGTCATCAGGACGATAGCAAAATCGGACTCGTTTGTGATGTTCTCCATTAAAGCAGAGAACAGACTTTGTCCTTTCCCATCGACATCTTTCTGAACCAATGGCTCCACGCCCAGTTTATAGAGAACCAATTGCAACTGATCCAAGGCGTCACTATCCGAACCATGGACAACAAAAATTCGGCGTTGACCCTTTGCAGTAGCTTTGAAGGTCGCAGCACTTCCCATTGCTTGTGCGAGGTCGGAACGAAAGCCATCGGGATTTCCGCCCTGAAATTGTAGAGTGCCTGTTTTTGGCCACCAGTTCAAAATTTCTTTGTTCGGAGATTTCCCCTTGAATACATATTTGGCCTCATCACCAGACCAGTCCCCATCGCGTCCGACATATGACACATGGCCTTTCAGTTCTTCGATAGTGCCATGGAACTTTGTTTTTTGCTTACTGCTCATCGGCTCAATCCACCATGTAGGTTAGGCATGTCCAGCGCTGCAAACCCATAATGCCTCAGCCAGCGCAGGTCGCTGTCAAAGAACGCCCGAAGATCCGGGATGCCGTATTTCAGCATCGCCAGACGGTCGATCCCAATCCCGAAGGCAAAGCCCTGATAGACCTCGGGGTCGATCCCACCGGCGGCGATCACCTTGGGGTGGACCATGCCGGAGCCCAGAATCTCCATCCAGTCGTCGCCCTCGCCGATCTTCAGCTGGCCGTTATCCCAGGAACAGCGGATATCGACCTCGGCCGACGGTTCGGTGAAGGGGAAGTGCGACGCGCGGAAGCGCAGTTCGACGTCGTCAACCTCGAAGAACGCCTTCACGAACTCTTCCAGCACCCATTTCAGATTCGCCATCGAGATGTCCTTGTCGATGGCCAGCCCTTCGACCTGATGGAACATCGGCGTGTGGGTCTGGTCGTAATCGGCGCGATAAACACCGCCCGGACAAATGATGCGGATCGGCGCGCCCTGCAGTTCCATCGAACGGATCTGGACGGGCGAGGTATGGGTCCTCAGCACATGCGGCGGGCGATTGTCGCCCTCGGCGCGGTGCATATAGAACGTGTCCATCTCGGCCCGCGCGGGGTGGTGGCCGGGGATGTTCAGGGCGTCAAAGTTATACCAGTCATCCTCGATCCGCGGCCCTTCGGCCACCGAGAAGCCCAGTTCGGCAAAGATCGCGGTCAGTTCCTCGGCCGCCTGGCTGATCGGGTGGATCGAGCCCTGACGGCGCGCGCGGGTCGGCAGGGTGACGTCCAGCCATTCGGTGCGCAGACGTTCATCCAGCGCGGCATCGGCCAAAGCGGCCTTTTTGGCGGACAGGGCCGAGTTGATCTCATCCTTCAGGGCATTCAGCGCGGGGCCTGCCACCTGGCGTTCCTCGGGCGTCATTTTACCCAGCTCGCGCATCTTCAGCGCGACCTCGCCTTTTTTGCCCACGGCGGCGACACGGATCGCCTCAAGCGCGTTCTCGTCGCCTGCCTCGGCGATTTGGCCCAGATATTTTGCCTTAAGATCGTCCATGACGCCCTCTGAATTTGGTCGCCAACCTGCTATCGGGCCAGCCCCGCGAATGCAAGCGGGACCGGGCGGATCAATAGCTGTATTCGGGGAAAATCCGGGTCAGATCACCGTTCCAGTCGCCGTTGTAGTGTTCCAGCAACTCATCCGCAGGCACTTTCCCGCTTTGGATGCTGTCCTTGAGCGCGTTGAGGAAATGGGTCTCGTCCGGCACCAGGCCACCAGCACCGGGATAGGCGCGGGCTTTCAGGCCGGCCTCGGAGATCGCCACAACCTCACGCGCCAGATCGTGCATGTTGATTTTGCCGACCTTCGCTTGCAGACCGTCTTTGGCAGCCGCAACACGCAGCGCCTCGCGGGTCTCGGTGTCCCAGCCTTTGACCAGATCCCAAGCCGCGTCCAGGGCCGTCTGATCGTAAGTCAGGCCAACCCAGAAGGCGGGCAAGGCACAGAGGCGCCGCCATGGGCCGCCATCGGCCCCGCGCATTTCCATGAATTTCTTAATCCGCGCCTCGGGGAAGGCGGTGGTCAGGTGGTCGGCCCAATCGCTGAGCGTGGGCGTTTCCCCTGGCAGCGCGGGCAGTTCGCCTTTCAGGAAGTCGCGGAAAGACATGCCCAGCGCATTGATGTACTGGCCGTCGCGATAAACGAAATACATCGGAACATCGAGCGCGTATTGCACGTAACGCTCGAACCCAAAGCCGTCTTCGAACACGAAAGGCAGCATGCCCGTACGCGCATCGTCCAGATGCCGCCATATATAGCTGCGCCAGCTTTTCTGGCCATTTACCTTGCCTTCGAAAAAGGGCGAATTCGCAAACAACGCCGTTGCCACCGGCTGCAAGGCCAGCGCCACGCGCAGTTTCTGCACCATGTCGGCCTCGGACCCGAAATCGATATTAACCTGAACGGTGCAGGTCCGTCGCATCATGGCGCGGCCCATGGTACCGACCTTTTCCATATAGTCGTTCATCAGCCGATACCGCCCCTTGGGCATCAACGGCATTTCCTCATGTGTCCAGGTCGGTGCCGCGCCCAGACCGATGAAGCCCACGCCGATCTCATCCGCGATGTCCTTTACCTCGCGCAGGTGGGTGTTCACCTCATCACAGGTTTCGTGGATGGTCTCGAGCGGAGCTCCCGACAGCTCCAGCGCGCCGCCCGGCTCCAGGCTGACATTGGCGCCATCCTTTTCCAGACCGATCAGATGACCCGCTTCACGGACTTCGGCCCAACCGTGCCGGTCACGCAGGCCCTCCAACACCGCCACGATGGATCGCGCACCTTCGAACGGCAATGGTTTCAGCGTGTCCTTGCAGTAGCCGAATTTCTCATGCTCGGTGCCGATGCGCCAGTCTGCCTTGGGCTTGCAGCCCGACTCCAGATATTCGGCCAATTGCTCGTGGCGTTCGATTGGTCCGCCGCCGGACTGGGGGATGGACATGAGACCCGTGCTCCGATCCTGATGTGTCTGTCTTTTGGCCAGTCGTGGGGGCAAACCGCGTCGGTGTCAATGCAGCCGAAGGTGTGGAGGGCGCGAGGGCGTACGCTCCCAAATCACGACCGGGTGGGCCGATCCACCGTTCAGTTCGGCCAGCATATGCTCGGTTTTCAGGCCCGGAAGCGCCGAGAAGACATCGAACAGCGCCTCGGCCCCTTCCGCATTCACAGGAATGTGAAGCACCGCCTGACCCGGTTGTTCCAACACCCAATGCGCCGGCGTCGAGGTCGGATCGAGCGCCAGCCGCTCAATCTCGCGAGTGGCGATGATGCCGCCATCCAGTGGGCCGAAATAGGTGATCTGACCTTCATCGACGGTCACGACACCCTGTCCGCCAGTGCCGGTTCTGAACCGCGCGCGCTGCACCCCGATCACCGCCAGGGCTATTGCGACAGCGACAAGCAGCCAGCCGATCCACCCCAGCAGACCGCCGGGCCCGTTGATCCAGCTGAGACCGAGGATCAGGACAAACCCGGCAACCAGCACTTCGCGCCAGCGCCACAGGGCCAGTTTTGCCTCGGGTCGGATGAAACTCATGACAGCACCTTTTGTGGTGTTTGCAACAGGGCGATCCGATACCAGCCGACCTGCTGAAACCCCATAGCTTCATAGGCTCGCGCGGCAGGTGGATTGTTGGCGAACAGGATGGCCGCGTTCGCGCCGTCGGTCCTCGCCTTTTGCAACACAGCTGTTGTGACCTTGCGCCCGAGTCCACAATTTCTGTTCTCGCGCGGCACAAATACACCGCCGACCTGAACCTGATCCCGGACTGATGCATTGATGGCGGCCATGGCTACGGGGGCGTCGTCTTCCAGCATGACAATCGCCCTGCCTGATTGAATATCGGTGGTGATCCGATCGGAGGCCATTTCACGCGCCTCTTGCCCTTTGGCCTGGTCGGTATCCTCGAAGTAATCCGCAAACCAACGCGTCAGTAACGGCCGGTCTGCCTCGGACAGGGCACGAAATGGAATCGGTGCCTCTGGGATTTCGCCCAGATCCAGGCGGTACGGGGGTTCATCATGATGCAGGCGATAACAGGCCTGTCCAAGCCCTAGCGCATCCAATATCATCTCAACCTGTTGTGCAGCCCCTGTCATGCCCAGAACGATCTGACCTGCGATCCGGCCCGCAAATGCCTGAGCGGCCTCTGGCGAACAATCGGGCAGTTGCGCCATCAGGTAGCCCTTTTTGGTCAGGCCAAATACGCCTTGGATGCGATCCTGCCCCCAAATGAAGAACCGGGTGGAGTGGTCATCGTCTCCAAATCCAATCCCGTGCGCCAACAGGTTGCTGCGCAGAAACATGGAAGTATCGGGATGTTTGGCCAAAAACGCCTCAATGGCCGGGGCATCAGACGGCGAGGCTTCTTGGATCACGCCCAATCCCCCAGCGCCTGCTGCCACATGGTCAATGCAGCCACCGCTGCCGTGTCGGCCCGCAGGATACGAGGGCCAAGGCTGACCACATGCGCGAATGGCAACCCTGTCAAACGCGCGCGTTCCTGGTCCGAAAACCCGCCTTCCGGGCCGATGAGAATTGCCCAGGGCCGTCCTTTTTCATTGGCGGCCAGTCGCAGGGCCGATCCAACCTCGGCTTCGTTGCAGAACATCAGTTGACGATCTTCGGGCCATGCATCCAGCAGCCGATCCAACCGCTGCAAATCGGCAACCTCGGGCACGAAGGTTCCGCCGCACTGCTCGGCCGCCTCGACCGCATGGGCCTGCAGTCGGTCCTGACGAATGCGTTCGGAATTGGTGAACTCGGTCTGCACCGGCAGGATACGCGCCGCACCCATTTCGGCGGCTTTTTCCACGATGAAATCGGTGCGGGCCTTTTTTATGGGCGCGAACAGAAACCACAGATCGGGCGGCAGCTGCAACGGTTTCGTCTGTTCAAGGCAAGTCAGCGTCCCGCCGCGTTTTCCCGCCTCGGAGACTTCGGCCAACCACTCTCCGTCCCGCCCGTTGAACAGGGCGACCTGCCCTTTGACCGCAAGGCGCATGACACCAAAGAGGTAGTGCGCCTGGTCGCGCGTCAAAGGAACCGATTGCCCCTGACCCAAGGGCTGCTCTACATACAGTCTGATCTTCGCACTCATGAGACCCTACATATGCAAGGCAATGCCCCAACACCAGATGGTCAAGTCGCCGATGCCGTCAGCGGCAACTGGGTCGACGCCCGTGCCCCGGCCTTTGCCCGCCCCTATCTGCGCCTCAGCCGCGCGGACCGACCCATCGGGACATGGCTGCTGCTGATTCCCTGTTGGTGGGGGCTGGCTCTGGCGATCCTGCATGATGGGCAGCCGCGTTGGGAAGATCTGTGGATCGCCATGGGATGCGCATTTGGGGCCTTCCTGATGCGGGGCGCCGGTTGCACGTGGAATGACATTACGGATCGGGAATTCGACGGGCAGGTCGAACGCACACGCTCGCGCCCGATTCCTTCGGGTCAGGTCAGTGTCCGGCAGGCCGCGGTCTGGATGGTCCTGCAATGCATTCTGGCGCTTGGCATCCTTCTCAGCTTCAATCAGGCGGCGATCGCAATGGGTGTTCTGTCCCTGCTGCCCGTGACGATCTATCCGTTTGCCAAACGGTTTACCTGGTGGCCTCAGGTGTTTCTGGGGCTGGCCTTCAACTGGGGCGCCCTACTGGCCTGGGCGGCGCATAGCGGTTCCGTGGGATGGCCAGCGGTGACGCTTTACCTGTCTGGAATCGCGTGGACCCTGTTCTACGATACCATCTATGCGCATCAGGATGCCGAGGATGACGAACTGATCGGCATCAAGTCAACCGCCCGTCTGTTCGGAGCTGATACAGCGCGGTGGCTGAAGTACTTTTTGGTGGCGACCGTGTCGCTGATGGGGCTGGCCATCGTCGATGCAGGGGTGCCGGATGCCTCGATGCTGGCATTGGGTGTTGCGCTCTGTGGGCCTTGGGCAATGGGCTGGCACATGATGTGGCAACTCCGCGCGCTGGACATCGAAGACAATGCCAGACTGTTGCAATTGTTCAGGGTCAACCGCGACACTGGCTTGATTCCGCTGATCTTCCTCTGCGTCGCCCTGTTGCTCTGATTGCACCTGCTGAACGCGGCCTGTAAAGATCGGCCCAACCGCCTGAGGAGTGTCAAACCCAAATATGCGTCTGCCGTATTTTATCGTTGTTTCCCTGATCTTTCTTGTATCAGCCGGGCTGTCGCTTTTGGCAGCCAGCTATGCCGTCACAAAGATCGAAGAGACATCGGAGTTCGCCGTGCGCCGGGCGCTTGACCTCAAAGGGCACGACTGGGCCGAGGTCGAGTCAGACGGCTTGCGCGTGGTTCTGACCGGGATTGCACCGGACGAGGCGACACGTTTCAACGCACTGACCGCAGCCGGAACCGAGGTCGATGCGTCCCGCGTAATCGATGAAATGGAGGTCGAAGCAACCTCTGCCCTGGCGCCGCCGCGCTTTTCAGCGGAAATTCTGCGCAATGATCACGGCATCTCGATCATCGGCTTGATCCCCGCCAGCGAAGACAGAGATGACCTGATCAGAAGGCTGAGCAACCTCGACCCCAACATCGCAGTTTCGGACCTGATGGAAACGGCGAATTACCCCAAGCCCGACGGTTGGGATGCCGCGATATCATATGCCATCGAGGCGTTGGCCAGCCTGCCGCGTGCCAAAATTTCCGCGAATGCCGATTTGGTCAAAATCACCGCCATTGCGGACAGCCAACAGGAAAAACAACGTCTCGAACGCGATCTGACCCGCGCCGCGCCGCCCAGCCTGCGGATCGGGCTGGCGATCTCGGCGCCTCGTCCCGTCATAACGCCCTTTACGCTGCGTTTTCTGATCAACGAAGACGGTGGGCAATTTGACGCCTGTTCGGCACAGGATGCAAAGGCACGCGACCGGATCGTGACCGCTGCGCGCGATGCCGGGTTGTCCGGGCCATACTCCTGCACCATCGGCCTGGGCGAGCCCTCACCACGCTGGCCCGAAGCCGCCGAGAAGAGCATTCAGGCACTGGCCAGAATCGGCAAAGGCTCGGTCACGATGTCGGATGCGGACATCACCCTGGTTGCGGCGCAAGGCACGGATCCAGCCTTGTTCGACCGGGTTGTAGGTGAACTTGAAACAGCGTTGCCTCAGGTCTTTGCCCTGCATGCCGTGCTGCCGGAACCTGAAACCAGCGAACAGACCGGACCCGTCGAGTTCTCGGCGACCCGCAGCCCCGAAGGGCTTGTGCAACTGCGAGGGCGTCTGCGGGATGAAACGTTGCGGGACATGGTCGACAGCTATGCCCGCGCGGCCTTCGGCTCGGATCAGGTCTATACCGCGACCCGCATCGCGCCGGGGCTTCCGGCAGATTGGCCGGTGCGTGTTCTGGCCGGCCTCGAGGCGTTGGCCCAGCTTCACAACGGGGCCTTGACCGTAACACCAGGCTCGGTCGAACTGACCGGCCTCAGCCATGAAGAGGACGCCAAGGCCCGTATCGCAGGTCAGTTGTCGGACAAGCTGGGCGAAGGGCAGGAATTCACCCTGACGATCACCTATCAGCCTCCGCCAGAGCCCGAAGACGCGCTGCCCGATCCTGAAGTCTGCGAAGCGCAGATCGCCGAAATCCAGACCGTCAGCAAAATTGCGTTCGAACCCGGATCAGCGACGGTCGCATCCGACTCGCGCGATACGGTGAACCAGATCGCCGACATCCTGCGTGACTGCGGGCCGATCCGGCTGGAGATCCAGGGCCATACCGACAGCCAGGGCCGCGAAGAGATGAACCAGCAGCTCAGCCAGGCACGGGCGCAATCGATTCTGAACGAGCTGCGCGGGCGGCGCATTCCCACCAGCAGCTACACTGCCGTTGGATACGGTGAAACACAGCCCATCGCGGACAACGACACCGAGGAAGGCCGCGAAGCCAACCGGCGGATCGAATTCCGGCTGATTCGTCCCGAGCCTGTCGAAACCTCCGAAACAGGCCTCGAAGCGCTCGAGGTTGGGGCCGAGGTTGGGGCTGAGGCTGACGCGCCTGAAACGGATCAGACCGAATCGACCGCACCAGACACGGACGCAGAGGACCAGTAAGTTGAACAGAACCGAATTCATCATCGCCACAGCCGTCATTCTGTTTGCGGCCTTCTGCATGGGCTGGTTTGCCAACTGGCTGGCACACCGCCTGTCCCGCGTCCGCCAAAGCGACGTTGCCGATCTGGATCGCATGAGCCAGGAACTGCACGAAGCGGAAGAAACCCGCGATCAGGCCATAACCTATCTTCAGCAACGTGAAGCCGAGTTGACCAATCAGCTGACCCAGACAGAGGCAGAGCTGGCCGCAGCCATGGACGGTCTGCGCGCCGCGCGGCAAGAGGCCGAGGAAATGCGCGGTCGGATCAACAACGCCGACTGAGAAACCGCCTTCCCGGACGGCTCACAGGACCTGCGCCAAATCTGCGATCAGGTCTTCGGGGTCTTCCAGACCAACCGACAGCCTGAACACGCCGTCGCCTGCGTAATCCCGGTAACTTGCCAATTGCGCCCGTTCCAATCGGAAGGACGATTGCATCAAAGCTTCGGTTCCCATCCAGAATATCAGACTGCGATGGTGGCCAAGCGACACGGCATAGTGAACGATCCGGAGTTTATCGATCATCTGCTGGGCCAGTGCCTCGCCTGTTGCGTGATCACCCACCTGAAAAGCGATCATTCCGGATGTGTTGCGCATCTGTTGTTGGGCCAGCTCGTATTGGGGATGCGACTTCAGCCCCGGATAGATCACTCTGGTCACGCGCGCGCGCGTCTCAAGCCAATCGGCAACGACGGTGGCACCCGCCTGATGCGCTGTCATCCGCAGTGGTAGAGTGGCCATGCCCCGCGCGATCATCCACGCGTTGAAGGGGGACATGATGCTGCCGTGGTGGATCGCGGATTCGGTGCGGATTTTCGCGATCAGGTCCTTTCGCCCGGCCACCGCACCACCGATGGCATCACCGTGCCCGCCGATATACTTGGTCACCGAATGCATAATCAGATCAACGCCCAGGTCTTTGCTTGGCTGACCAAGCGGAGACGCAAAAGTCGCATCGCAGGACAGCAACGCCCCCGCGCTTTTGGCAATTGCTGAAACCGATGCCAGATCGGTCAGACGACCGATCGGGTTCACGGGTGTTTCCGTGTGGATGAGACGCGTGTTCGACCTGATGGCTGCTGATACCGCCGAAAGATCGGACATGTTGACCGTGCTGACATGGATCCCCAAACGCGGCAACGTGTCCCGCGCCAGCTCTGCCACGCCCGCGTAAGAGACGTCGGAAACGATCAAATGATCCCCGGCAGACAGGAACGTCAGGAAGATGGCGGTGGCCGCCGCCATACCGGACGCCAGACACAGGCAATCTTCGGTGCCTTCCAACATGCTGATCTTGGCTTCCAGCGTCCTGACGTTGGGATTGGCCCAGCGCCCGTAAAGATAAGGGGCTTCTTCCTCCAGATCGTGGGCCGAAAACCCCGCCACCTGATCCGTGACGAATGTCGAAGACATATGCAGGGCCGGCGCAGACGCACCGCTGGTCGGGTCCGGGGCTTCGCCCGCATGGATTGCCCGTGTCGCTAGGCCCTTGTTTCTCAGCCCGTCTTGCATGCCGCCATCCTCCTGATCCACTTGCGCAGATTTAGCGCAGGCTCGTGATCCGGCGTCCAGAGAAGAATTGAAACCGCTCGGTTTCCAGAACCACCGCTGTGGGCGCGCGACGCTACCAGCGGCTCAGAGCGTCTTCGTCCTGATCTTTGGCCGCAACCCATTCGGCGCCGGAACGGGTAATTTCCTTTTTCCAGAACGGTGCGCGGGATTTCAGGTAATCCATCAGATATTCGGCCGCCTCGAACGCGTCCTTGCGATGCGGGGCCGCCGTGGCCACCATCATGATGCGATCCCCCGGAACCAAGCGTCCAAAACGGTGTATGACCAGCACGTCACCCAATGCCCAACGCGCCTGCGCCTCTTTGGCGATCTTGGTCAGGGCGCGTTCGGTCATACCGGGATAGTGCTCGATCTCCATCACATCCAGATCACCGCTCGCCAGGTCACGCACAACGCCGGTGAAGGTGACAATGGCGCCGTTGGAATCATCCCCGGCGGCAAAGGCATTGGCCTCGGCCCCCAGATCAAATGCCTCTTCCTGAACCGCGATCCGCATCGGTCAACCGCCCGTCATCGGTGGGAAAAACGCAACTTCCCGAACACCTGCCAGCGACGCATCGAAATCCGACAGCTCCTGATCCAACGCAACGCGCAGCGCGGACAGATCGGAAAATGCCGCGGCATAGCGCTCTTCCCGAGCGCTCAGTTCAGTCACCAATTCGCTGACCGTGGCCGCTTGCGTTTCGACCTTTTCCTTTGGCAAGCCGATGCGTTCGCGCACCCAGGCGAAATACAGAACATCCATCGGTTAGCTCTCCTTCAGATGAGGCATGGCTTTACGTAGGTAGTCATAGCCGGTGATCAATGTAAGCGTTGCCGCAATCCACAACAGCCACAGCCCGACCTGACCCGCCCAATACATGCCATCGACATTCAGGCGCAGGTGGTTCACGTCGTCGACCTGACCCGCAATGATCTGCTCGACCAGCTCGGCATCCATGCCAAAACTCGCCATCACGGCATAGTGCTCGAAGATACCCTGCGAAAACAGAACCGCGATGGCGACCATCTGGGCCGTGGTCTTCCATTTGGCCAGTTTGGTGACTTTGAGCGTTCCGGCCACATCGCCCAGATATTCCCGCAGGCCCGAGACAAAAACTTCGCGAAACAGGATCACGGTTGCGGGAAGGACTAGCCACGGCGTCCAGTGCTCGGTCGAATAGCCCACAAGGATCATAAGCGCGATCACCACCATGGCCTTGTCGGCGATCGGATCCAGCATCGCTCCGATCTTGGTCTCCTGCTTCCACGCGCGGGCCAGATACCCATCGAACCAATCGGTAATCGCCGCCGACAGGAACAGGATCAGTGCAAACCAGTCCGCATAGGGACGGGTGAAATATAGAAACATGACTGCCAGCCCAGGCGCGGCCAGCAGGCGCAGGACGGTCAGGAGATTAGGCAAATTCCACTTCATGGCTTGGACCCTATATCGCCGGTCCGGGACAGAAAAGCCAATCAGACAAAAAACTGTATCATTCAAAAGCGCTTGGTCAAAGCGCCGCAGGCCCGACGTCTCAGAACAGTACCTCTTGGCCTTTCCCGGCTTTGCGGTCAGATTGCCGCGCAAGCCCAGCCGGAAAGAACCAGATGACAGCGCATATTCAAACCGACACACGGTCAAACATGATCGGCAGCCTCTGGATGGTCGCCGCGATGGCCGGTTTTGCGCTGGAGGATGCGTTGCTGAAGGCAGCTTCAGCCGCGCTGCCGATCTGGCAGGTCCTGGTTCTTTTCGGCGCGGGCGGGTCGGTGATTTTCGCTGCGGTGGCCCGGGCCCGTGGGCAGCGGCTGCTGCAACCTGACGTTCTGTCCCGCCCAATGAAAATTCGGGTGCTGTTCGAGGTCTTTGGTCGGTTGTTCTATGTTCTGGCCATCGCACTGACGCCGTTGTCCTCGGCCACGGTGATCCTGCAAGCCACGCCTCTGGTCGTTGTTGCAGGCGCCGCGTTGTTCTTTGGCGAGACAGTCGGTTGGCGGCGTTGGAGCGCTATCTTTGTCGGCATGATCGGCGTTGTCGTCATCCTGCAACCCACCGGAGACAGCTTTTCGCTGCTTTCGACACTGGCGGTGCTGGGAATGCTGGGATTTGCCGGACGTGATCTGGCCAGCCGCGCAGCACCTGCCACGCTTGGAACCGAAGTCCTGGGGTTTTACGGCTTCCTCAGCATCATCGTGGCCGGGGTGGCCTATCGGTTCTGGGAGGGCGCGCCGATTGCACCGGTTGGCCTTCACACCAGCCTGCATCTGATCGGTGCGGTGCTGATGGGCGTAATGGCCTATGCGTCGCTGATGAAGGCGATGCGCACCGGCGAAGTGTCCGCCGTGACCCCGTTCAGATACACCCGGCTGTTGTTCGGCATCGGGCTTGGCGTAGCCATGTTTGGTGAGAGGCTGGATCCCAACATGTGGATCGGCAGCGCGCTGATCGTCGCGTCGGGCCTATATATCCTGTGGCGGGGCCGGCAGGCCTAGCCCTTGTCGTGGAAGAAATCGTAAACCTTCTGCGCCAACCCGGCCGAAATCCCTTCGACCGCTTTCAGATCGGTCAGATTGGCCCGGCTGACGGCTTTGGCGCTGCCGAAATGGGTCAACAGAGCACGCTTGCGCGCAGCCCCTACCCCTGGGATTTCATCCAACGGCGTTGTACCCACGGCCTTGGCGCGTTTCGCACGATGGGTGCCGATGGCGAACCGGTGCGCTTCGTCCCTGAGTCGTTGAATGAAATACAACACAGGGTCGTTGCGTTTCAGCGCAAAGGGGCGCTGGCCGATCCGGTGAAACTCTTCCTTGCCGTGGTCGCGGTCGACCCCCTTGGCGACGCCGACCATGGGAATGTCTTCGACCCCATGTTCGACCATGATCTGATGCACCGCGCTTACCTGCCCGGCGCCGCCATCAATCAGCAACAGATCGGGCCACAACCCTTTGTCGCGGTCCGGGTCTTCCTTTTGCAGTCTGGTGAAGCGGCGGTTCAGTACCTCTTTCATCATGCCGAAATCGTCACCCGGTGTCAGGTCGTCTCCGCGGATGTTGAACTTGCGGTAAGCGTTCTTCATGAACCCCTCGGGGCCGGCCACGATCATGCCGCCGACGGCGTTGGTGCCCTGAATATGAGAGTTGTCATAGACTTCGATCCGTCCCGGCGGACCATCCAGATCGAACGCCTCGGCCAGCCCGCGCAGCAACTTGGCCTGCGTTGCACTTTCCGACATGCGGCGGGCCAGAGCCTCGCGCGCGTTGCGCAAGGCGCCGGCAACCAGTTCCTGTTTTTCGCCACGCTGCGGCACAAGGATTTCAACCTTGCGCCCGGCTTTCTCAGCCAGCGCGTCCTGCATCAGATCCACGTTTTCGATTCCGTCCGACAGGATCAGCTGACGCGGCGGTTCCTTGTTGTCGTAGAACTGCCCCAGAAAGGCCTCCATCACCTCGGCTGGTGAAACATCCGGGCCGACGCGGGGATAGAAATCCTTGTTGCCCCAGTTCTGGTTCGCACGGATGAAAAACACCTGCACGCAGGCCTGACCGCTGTCCATATACAGGCCGATCACGTCCGCCTCGGCCACACCGCGCGGGTTGATGCCCTGAGAGGTCTGCACCTGTGTCAGAGCCCGGATGCGGTCACGCAGACCGGCGGCGCGTTCGAACTCCATCGCCTCGGATGCGGCCATCATCTGCTCGGCCAGTTCCTCCTGCACCTTGGTCGAGCGGCCCGACAGGAAGCGTTCGGCGTCCTTCACGCTTTCGCGGTAATCCTGCTCTGAGATCAGGCCGACACACGGCCCGGAACACCGCTTGATCTGATACAGAAGGCATGGCCGCGTTCGGCTGTCGAACATCGAATCCGAGCAGTTGCGCAGCAGGAACGCTTTTTGCAACTGGTTCAGCGTCCGGTTCACCGCACCGGCACTGGCGAAGGGGCCGAAATAGGCACCTTTTTCCTTCTTCGCCCCTCGGTGTTTCTTGATCTGCGGAAAGTCATGATCCTTGGCGACCAGGATGTTTGGAAAGCTTTTGTCATCCCGCAACAATACATTGTACTTGGGTTTGAGCTGCTTGATCAGGTTCTGCTCCAGCAGCAGGGCCTCGGTCTCGGTTCGCGTGGTCAGGAACATCATCGAGGCCGTCGCGGCGATCATCTTTTCGATCCGCCCCGAATGACCCGGCCGTGTGTAATTCGACACCCGTGCCCTGAGATTTCGGGCTTTGCCGACATACAGAACCCGGCTGTCTGCATCGAGCATGCGGTAAACGCCCGGAGAACTGTCCAGCGTTTTTACATAGCGCTGAATGCAGGCATAGCCGGTGGGGGATGATTCGCCGTCGGTGGTCATGATCCTGAGATATGATTCTCTGGCAATGGCTGCAATCTCACGCCTTTCAGATCAAGAGAAAACAAATCCACGATTTCTGTGGATAAGTGTGAAGATAAAATTCCGGAAGATCGGAAATCCCCTTGTTTCCTTGCCTTTTCCTTTACTTGCACAAAAAATAGGCAACTTATCAAGTTGTTGTTTTTAAACATTATTTTTTTGCATACTTAGCAAGTATATGAAAAAAAAGACATTTTTGTAACGCGCGTGTAACACAATTGAGAGCGGTGCAAAACTTGCAGCAGAATTACCTATTCTACACCCAGAACATCCGGAGTTTTCCAACCCAGATGCTGACCACCGTCCACGCATAAAAGCTGTCCGGTGACCGCGTGTGCGTCCAGAAAATACCCAAGTGCTGCGGTTATGTCAGACGGGTTGGATCCCCGCTCCAGAACGGTATTTGAACGCTGTGCCTGGAAATGCTCTTGGCTTTGGCGGTGGCCTTGCATCGTCGGGCCCGGCCCGATCGCGTTGACACGGATCGTCGGAGACAATGCCTGCGCCGCCGTTCGGGTCAGTGCCCACAAGCCCATTTTTGCGATGGTGTATGACATGAACTCGGGCGTCAGTTTACGCACGCGCATGTCCACCATGTTGACGATAAGGCCGGTTGCAAGCGGTTCGCCATTTTCATCTGTTCCGGCGCTCAGCCCCTGACCTGCCATGGCCTGCGTCAGCACAAAGGGCGCGCGCAGGTTGCTGTCGAGATGTCGATCCCAGCTTTGCCGGGTTGCCGTGCGGATGTTGTCGTATTCAAAGATCGATGCGTTGTTCACCAGACACGTGATCGGCCCGCCCAGCGCCTCGGCCGCTTTGGGCAGCAGCGCCTGAACCTGAGCTTCGTCCAGCAGATCGGCCTTCAGGGTCACGGATTTTCGGCCCAGGGCCTGTACCTCTGCCGCCGTCTCCTGCGCCGGACCTTCGGATGAGGCGTAATGCACGGCCACATCGAAACCTCGATCTGCCAGATACAGTGCCATGGCCCGGCCCAGACGAATACCGGCGCCGGTGACTAGGGCTCGGGTCATGCTTCACCTCGTTTGGTCAGATCACACCAGCAGTACGATGACATAAAGCACATAAAGGAAAGTCAACACCAACCCCCAGACGCGCGAGATGTCGCGTTTGAGGAATACAAACGGTATCAGCAGCAGCGATGCGCCCAGCATGACCCAAAGATCGAATTGCAGGAACTCGGGATCAACCGGGATACGACCAAACCAGGTTGCGATCCCGATGATGGCCAAAAGGTTGAACATGTTCGAACCGATCACGTTACCCAGCGCAACGTCGGCCTGTCTGCGCAAAGCGGCCATAACTGTTGTCGCCAATTCGGGCAAAGACGTTCCAACTGCGATCAACGTCAAACCAATGACCGTCTCACTGACCCCGTAGGTCCGCGCGATGATCGTTGCGTTATCTACCAAAAGATGCGCACCCATTGGCAGACCAATCAGCCCGAGGATCAGATACACCGACACCTTCCAATAAGGCATGTCAGGATCAGCTTCTTCCAGCCCCTCAAGCTCTTCGTCCACACAGGCTTCACCGCAGGCTTTGCGATGGGCCTTTGCCTCGCGGAAGGCGTTCAGAAGAACAAGACCCAACGCCGCCAGCAAGATCAGGCCGCTGAAGAACGTGAACGTTCCCAAGAATGCCAAACCAATGAACAGAACCGTCGCCATCAGCATGAAGACATAGTTCCGGCGGCTGTCACATTCACTTGTGTGAAGCGTTGCCAGCAATGCGGGCAGTCCAAGAACCAACAGGATGTTGGCCGTGTTTGATCCGACCACATTGCCCAGTGCGATACCGGGGGCGTTCTCTTTCAAAGCGCTGATGGCAATCAAAAGCTCAGGCGCGGACGTTCCGAATGCCACAATCGTCAGGCTGACGATCAACGCAGGAACGCCCAGGCGCAGGCTCAGGTTCACGGCACCACGCACAAGGGCGTCGCCTGCAAGCAGCAGAATCAACAGACCCAGACCGGACAACAGCCATGTGGTAATCAAGTCCGGCCTCCTTTTTCGCAGGCGCAGGGGCCTTTGCCTATGCGAAACCGTCCGCAGCGCGGACACTTGGCGGAACTCAGTTTCTTCTGCCCCGGAAAGCGCAGTTTGCCGAACATCGCCAGGACACCCATGCCGATCAGAAAAAGTGTGACAGCCTTGATGATCACGTCACAAACCAAAACGCGCGTAGGCCGCACGCTCCTCTAACCCGGCAATGGCATCCTGTGCCAGGTTGGCCCCGAACCGCGACCAGATCGGTTTGCGAACGCCATAACGGCGGAACTTGACCTTGTCGCCAAAGCGTTCCTGCATTTTGGGTTTCAGATGGGCGATACCATCGATCAAACCCAGTTCATGCGCACGACGCGCCAGCCAGACTTCACCCGTGAACAGATCGGCACTGTGATCCAGCTTGTCACCCCGGCGGGCTTTGACATGCGCGATGAAGTTTTCGTGGATGTCGCCCAGCAGCTTTTGCAAGCGCGCCACATCCTCTTTCTTTTCCGGCGAAAAGGGATCCAGCATCGATTTCGATTTGCCCGCCGTATGGACGCGCCGCTCGAACCCCTGCCGCGCCAGAAAGACATGTGCGCCAAAACCTGCCGAAATGACTCCGATCGAGCCAAGAACCGAACTGTCGTCGGCCCAGATCTCATCCGCGGCAGCCGCCAGCCAATATCCTCCGGATGCCGCAACATCTTCGACAAACCCGATCACGGGCACGTCCAGCTCTTCCGACAAGCGCCGAATTCGGGCGCCAATCAAAGAGCTTTGTACAGGCGACCCGCCCGGAGAGTTGATCTCGAGCGCGACAGCCGCAGGTTTCCCCTTTCGAAACGCCTTGTCGAGAACCGGGGCCAGGGTTGTTTCGTTCAACGCCCCACGCCCCGCCATTCCAATGGAACCGGACAAACGGACAACGGCCACGCAAGGGTGCTTTTTTACGAACGGCAGGCTGAGCTTCATGGGTGCCGATGTAGAGTGCCCCCAACCCGTAAACAAGGGACTCTGCCGGCGTTAAACGCGACGTGAACCAAATTCACACACCCGATGGGCAAAAATGCAACGCCTTGGCGAGGGTCAGCTGCGAATGCGCCAGCCGGTTTTGAATATCCAGCCGATAACCGCCAAGCACAGAGCTGTAAACGCGACAATGGCAAGAAGGCTGAAAACGATCGGCACATCTGCCAGCCCGTAAAAGGACCAGCGGAAACCCGAAATCAGATAGACCACGGGATTGAACAGCGTGATGGTCTGCCACAATGGCGGCAGCATCGAGATCGAATAAAACGTGCCCCCCAGAAAGATCAGTGGCGTCACCACCAACTGCGGCACCAGCGACATCTGTTCGAAGTTGCTGGCCCAGATGCCGATGATGAATCCCAGCAACGAAAAGCTGAGACAGGACAGGATCAGAAACGCTGCCATGGCCAACGGATGCTCGATCCGAATATCGACGAAAAACGTCGCAGTGACCAATATCACCAACCCCACGAACAACGCCTTGGTTGCGGCGGCTCCGACATATCCGATCACGATCTCGATGAAATTGACCGGAGCGGACAACAGCTCGTAGATGGTGCCCAGAAACTTGGGGAAGTAAATTCCGAACGACGCGTTCGAAATCGACAGCATCACCACCGACAACATGATCAGCCCCGGCACGATGAACGCACCGTATGAAACGCCTTCGACCTCTTGGATACGGCTGCCGATGGCGGTGCCAAAAACCACAAAATAAAGCGACGTCGACAGAACCGGCGACAGAAAGCTCTGTGCCAGAGTGCGAAAGAAACGGGCCATTTCGAACCGGTAGATGGCAGCGATCGCGGTCCAGTTCATGCGGCCTCTCCAGATACCAGATTGACAAAGATCTCTTCCAGGCTTGATTGCCTGGTCTGCACGTCGCGCAACACCAACCCGGCCTCGGACACGTCATTCAGCAAGGTCGTTATGCCGGTACGATCCGCATGGGTATCGTAGGTATAGATCAGACAATCACCCGCGCCGTTGAGAGCCAGATTGTGGCTGACCAGACTATCGGGAATTCGGTCGATGGGTTCGGTCAGCATGACTTCGATCTGCTTTTTTCCCATCTGCGACATGAGTGTGTCTTTGTCTTGCACCAGCAAAAGCTCACCCTTGTCGATGACGCCGACACGATCCGCAATCGCTTCTGCTTCTTCAATATAATGTGTGGTCAGAATGATGGTGACACCGTCCCGTTTCAGTTCCGCCACAAGCTCCCACATGTCCTTGCGCAACTCGACATCCACTCCGGCAGTCGGCTCGTCCAGAAAAAGCACCCGGGGTTCATGGGCCAGGGCCTTGGCGATCAGCACCCTCCGCTTCATGCCGCCGGACAATTCCTTGATCGCGTTGTTGCGCTTGCCCCACAGGGACAGCTTGCGCAGAATCTCTTCGATCCGCGCGTTGTCCTTGCCAAGCCCGAACAGCCCACGCGACAACCGGACCGTGTTCCAGACCTTTTCAAACGGTTCCAACGCGATCTCTTGCGGCACAAGCCCTATCATCCTGCGCGCTGCGCGATAATCGGACTGTGTGTCATGCCCGCCAACCGTGACCACCCCCGAGGTCGGAGTCGTAATTCCACAAATCGTCGAAATCAGGGTTGTCTTTCCGGCGCCATTTGGTCCCAGAAGCGCAAGTATCTCACCCTCTTCAATATCCAGAGACACACCTTTCAGCGCCTCGAACCCATCCGCGTAAGACTTGCGAAGGTTTTTGATGGACAAAATGGTCGTCATATCCGTTCCCCGTTCCGACCGAGACCCTATCGCGCGGAACCAGCCTGTAACAGGTCAATTTCGCACAACGTGCTGCGCATTCTGTAATGGTTGTCAGAACCATGCTCAATTCCAACTTGCAATCCGTCAACCCACCCGCAAACTCTGCCAAAACGGAGGGCGCCGATGCTGCATGGAATACGCATAGTCGAAATCGAAGGGCTGGGCCCCGGCCCGTTTGCCGCCATGCAGCTAGCCGATCTGGGCGCCGACGTCATCACGATCCACCGCAAAGGCCAGGCAGTAACACCGGGCATGCCGGACAGCTCGCTTCTGGACCGCGGCAAACGATCGATCGCGCTTGATCTGAAGGATCCCGAAGATCTGGCGACCGCCCGCCGCCTGATTGACACGGCGGACGCACTGATCGAAGGCTTTCGCCCCGGCGTGATGGAGAAGCTGGGACTTGGCCCGGATCTTTGCCTGACCCGCAACCCAAAGCTGATATATGGCCGCATGACAGGCTGGGGGCAGGATGGCCCGCTGGCCGAAACGGCTGGGCATGACCTGAACTACATCGCCTTGTCCGGTGCGCTCTGGTACGCCTCTCTCCCGGATCAGCCGCCTCAAACCCCTGCAACCCTGGTCGGCGATATCGGCGGAGGCGCCATGTACCTTGTCACGGGCATCCTGGCAGGTTTGATCAACGCACAAAGAACCGGGAAAGGCACCGTGGTCGACGCCGCTATCTACGACGGCTCGGCCCATATGATGAACCTTCTGATGACCATGCGCCAAACCGGAAACCTGTCTGAAACCCGCGGCCAAAGCCTGTTGGACGGTCCGCATTGGAGCCGAACCTACACCTGCGCGGACGGCGGATTTGTTTCGGTCCAATGCCTTGAACCAAAATTCTACGCCCGATTTCTTGAAATCCTGGGCCTGTCCCGGGACCCGGCGTTCCAACAACAATACACCCGCAAGCTCTGGCCCGACCTGACCCGGCGCCTGGCCAAAATCTTCTCGTCCAGGCCGCGCGACCATTGGGCCAAACTGTTCGACGGTTCAGACGCCTGCGTCGCACCGGTACTCAGCCCCGACGAGGCCGCAGCCCACCCGATGAATGCAGCCCGTCAATCCTGGCGCCAGACTGACGGCACCCTACAGGCCACCGCCGCCCCACGCTTTTCCACACACCAGTGGCAACCAAAGCCCAGCCCGGCGCGCGGACAACACACCGCCGAGATCCTGAACGAACTCCAAGCCCCGGAAAGCGCCTGACACACTCTTCATCTGGCCAGAAATATCCCGGGGGTGAATTGGCCAGCGGCCAAGAGGGGGCTGGCCCCCTCCCACGCGTTCTACCCGCCGCGCACCGTGTCGATCATCAGCTGAACGTTGTCCGGGTCGGCATCCGGAGTGATCCCATGGCCGAGGTTGAAAATATGCGGCCCCGTGGAAAACGCCTCAACGATGCGCCGGGTCTCATCCACCAGCGCCTGCCCGCCGGTAACCATGTGCGACGACGCCAGATTGCCTTGTACACAGCCATCAATCTGCACGTTCTCAGCCGCCCATTCGGGCGACACGGAATTGTCCAGCGCCACGCAATCCACGCCGGTCGACCTTGCAAACCCGATATACCCGTCGCCTGCTTCCCGCGGAAATCCAATCACGGGGATACCGGGGTGACGTTCCTTGATGGCCTGCGTGATCACCCGGCACGGCTCGACCGCGTATTTGCGGAAAGCTTCGCCCTTCAAAGACCCCGCCCAACTGTCAAATATCTTGACCACCTCGGCACCGGCGTCGATCTGAGCGGACAGATATTCAATCGTTGCCGCGGTGATGCGGTCCAACAGCGCCTCGAACAAAGCGTTATCACCTTCGCGCAACGCATGCGCGGGACCCTGATCCGGCGTGCCGCGCCCTGCAATCATGTAAGTGGCCACAGTCCACGGCGCACCTGCGAATCCGATCAAGGTGGTTTCCGACGGCAATTCCCGCGAAAGAATGCGCACCGTCTCGTAAACCGGGGACAATGTCTCGTGAATTGCGTCAACAGGTTTCAACGCATCAAACTCGGCCTGCTGCGTGATTGTGGACAAACGCGGGCCTTCACCGGTCACGAACCAAAGGTTAGCCCCCAGCGCCTGTGGCACCAGAAGGATGTCGGCAAACAGGATCGCCGCATCGAACCCATATCGCCGAATTGGCTGCAAGGTAACTTCTGCTGCCAGTTCAGGATTGTAGCACAGTGACAGGAAATCCCCGGCCTGAGCACGTGTGGCCCGGTATTCCGGCAAATACCGACCCGCCTGACGCATCATCCAGATCGGCGGCACATCCTGTACTTCGCCCGCCAGCGCCCTCAGCAGCTTTTTTGTCTCGGCCATGTTTGTCCCCAGCATTCAGGTTTTGGCAACGGGTCGTCCTTCGGCGGCAATTTGTCAAGCTCAGCCCCCATTGTCAGGGCAATGTGACGCGACTAAAGCTGTGCACATGACTTTGACCCTGCCCACCCCCGCATCGCCCCTCAGAATCGGCACTCGTGGCTCGCCGCTGGCTCTGGCTCAGGCCTATGAAACGCGCGAACGCCTGAGCGATGCCTTTGATCTGCCACAGGATGCGTTCGAAATCGTGGTGATCAAGACGACCGGTGACAATCGCGCCATGATCGACGCGGATCGACCGCTGAAGGAAATCGGCAACAAGGGCCTGTTCACCAAGGAAATCGAAGAGGCGATGCTACGCGCCGAAATCGACATCGCCGTGCATTCAACAAAGGACATGCCCGTTGAACAACCCGAAGGGCTGATCCTTGATACGTTCCTGCCGCGCGAGGATGTGCGCGACGCCTTCATATCTCCGCGATTGGGCTCGATTCACGATCTGCCCGAAGGCGCCGTTGTGGGCACCTCGTCCTTGCGGCGGCGGGCGCAGCTGCTGAACCGGAGGCCGGATCTGAAAGTGGTCGAGTTTCGCGGAAACGTGCAGACACGGCTGAAAAAGCTTGAAGACGGGGTTGCCGATTGCACGTTTCTCGCAATGGCAGGCATTCGCCGTTTGGGAATGGATGAGGTTCCGGCCAGCGCCATTTCCCCTGACGACATGCTGCCGGCGATCGCGCAGGGCACCATCGGCATCGAACGGCGCAGCGACGACATGCGCGCGGCCGAAATGCTGGACGCGATTCATCACACGGAAACGGGATGGCGTCTGGCGGCTGAACGCACATTGCTGGACGCGCTGGACGGGTCCTGCGAAACCCCGATCGCCGGCCTTGCCGAACTTGACGGCGACACCCTAAGGTTGCGGGGCGAAGTGCTGCGCCCGGACGGAACGGAAACCGCCAGCAGGGATATGACCGGCCCCGTCGAGGATGGGCCTGAGATGGCCCGCGCGATGGCGGCTGAACTGCTTGAACAGGCGGGACCTGATCTATTCGATTGGAAAAATTCAAAATAAATTTGTTTAGTGTGAACTTGATCACTGTAGCAGGCGGCGCGATCAGGCATTACTGTGACATACCGAAGAGGAAGTCGGGTCAGTCTCGAAAGTATCGAAAAGTTTTCAGATTGCCGGTGTTTTAATCAGTATTCGAGGGGGCGAGGCTGACCCCCGGCTTCCAAAGGTAGCGGGTCGCTGTTGAGTTCAACAGCGACCCGTTTACGTTGTGCCAGATTGCGTTGTGCCAGACCCGCGTTCAGGAAATCGCGTCAACGGCGTGACGAACGGCCTCTCTGGTCTGTTCCAGATCCGCTTCGGTAACCGCCAGCGACGGGTACAGTTTGCCCGGAGCCTTGAAGACCCCATGCGCCCGCAACGTTGCATTGTAAGTGGCATTGCGCTGCGGATCATCATGGTTTGCGCTGCGATAATCCCGACATTCGGCCTTGGTGAAATAAATGTCGAACAAGGTCTCGTCACCGCAGATGCGATG
Source organism: Ruegeria sp. A4 (assembly GCF_056543025.1). Classification (NCBI taxonomy): domain Bacteria; kingdom Pseudomonadati; phylum Pseudomonadota; class Alphaproteobacteria; order Rhodobacterales; family Roseobacteraceae; genus Ruegeria; species Ruegeria sp. A4. The sequence goes on from NZ_JBQGAW010000004.1 coordinate 218,571, forward strand.
GGCGATGCCCGCCTCATTCAAAGCGTCCGATTGCATCTGCTGCAACTGCTTCCCAATCGAGCGCAGGTGTTCATAGGTGCCGTCGCGCCGCAAAACCTCCATCGTCTTCAGCCCCGCCGCTGAGGCTATGGGGTTGCCGGACAAAGTGCCCAACTGCATCAGCCAGCCCTGTTCTCCGACTTTCGATTTGTCGAAATGCTTCATGATCTCGGTGCTGGCACCCAATGCCGCCAGAGGGAAACCACCACCGGTGATCTTGCCAAGCGTACAGATATCCGGGGTCACGCCATATCGCTCTTGTGCGCCGCCGTAAGCCAGACGGAACCCGGTGACGATCTCATCAAAAATAAGCAGAACACCAAATTTGTCGCACAAGGTCCGCAAGCCCTGCAAAAACCCCGGCTCGGGCGGGATGATCCGCTGCAAGGGTTCGACCATGATCGCAGCGACATCATCATGTTCGTCCAGCAGCGCCGCCACCGCGTCAAGATCATTGAAAGGCGCGATCAGCATCTGCTCGGCCACGCTTTGGGGGATACCGGCGCTGTCGGGAACGGCCTGCGGGAAATTGACCCGGCGGCTGGGGGCCAGGCTCATCTGCGCCTCGGCGCTCATTCCGTGATACCCCCCTTCGAACTTGAGGATCTTGTCGCGCCCGGTATAGGCACGCGCCAGCCGCATGGCGTACATGTCTGCTTCGCCCCCAGAGGCAACGAAACGCACCTGCTCGCAACAGGGGACGGCTTCGATGATGGCCTCGGCCAGTTCGATGCCCTTGCTGTTGTTGGCGAAGAAGGTCATTCCTTTGGGCAGTTGCTCCAGCACCGCTTCCATCACCTCGGGGTGGCCATGGCCCAGCAGCATCGGGCCGGACCCGATCAGATAGTCGATGTATTCCTTCCCGTCCTCGTCCCAGACATGGCTGCCCTCGCCACGGGCGATGATGATGCCCGGATCGAAGTTGCCGAAACCGCCAGCTGGCAGAACCTCTTTTGCGCGTGCTATCCACTCGGACTGTGTCTGGATCTTCAGCATCTCAATCAATCTCCAAAATCGGGGCGCCAAGAATTTCGAGGTCAGGTGTCACACCTAAACCCGGGCCTTCGGGCGGTGCAATCCGGCCGTTTTCACGGTTTGGTGCGTCAGGACACAGGCGCGGAGCAACGTAAGAGGACAAGTCGCAAGTGTTCATCAGCGATCCACGCGGGGTCGAAGCCGCAAAATGCAGCGAGGCCGCCGTTACGATATCCGATCCCCAGGTGCATTCCGCGCAAATCTCGGCACCCAGCTGCACGGTCAGATCGCGTGCGCGGCGCATTGCCGAAAGACCGCCGAACTTCGACAGTTTCAGCGCCACCGCGTCCATGCATCCCAACTCATGCGCCCGCATCAGCGATGCAAGATCAAAGGCGTTTTCGTCGATCTTCATGGGCAGACCCGTCGACTGACGAACAGCGGCGCAGTCTTCCAGTGTTTTGCAGGGCTGTTCCAGCATCACATCCAGGTGTGCCACCGCGCGCCCGGTTCGCGTTGCCTGAAGGCGCGATGCGCCGCAGTTCCAGTCGCCATACACGAGCGGTCCGGTTCCCACGGCTTCGCGCACTTTGATCAGCCGCTCGGCATCGGCTTGCCAATCACCCTCGACACCCAGCTTCACCTGGAATTGCCGAATGCCCGTCTGGAAGGCTGCCTTGGCGATGCGCGCCATTTCATCCGGCGCGATGCATGTGATCGAATGATAAAGCGGCATATCCGCCCGTGTCCGCCCGCCCAGCAACGCGTAAACCGGCACCCCCGCCGCGCGGCCGAACAGATCCCACAGTGCAATGTCGACGATCGATTTCGCATAGCGGTGGCCTTGCAGAAACCCGTCCAGCTTTCGCATCGGTGCGTCGACCCCAATTGGTGAAGTCCCGAGAATCTCGGGACCCATTTCAGCGATGGCCCCCGGTACTCCATTTGCATAGGCGGGCAGATAATGCGGGATCGGGCAGACCTCGCCCCAACCTGTCAGACCTGTATCCGTCTCAAGGCGCAGGATATGAGACGTCACGGTCGCGCAGGTCTTGCCGCCGGCCATGTGATAGGTTTCATGGCTTGTCAGATCGACGGACCAGAGTGTTATCTTGTCAATTCTCAAGCATATTCTCCTACTGGATCACCCAATGCGGCTTCGTCCGGATGCACGCCCAGCCCCGGCGCTTCGGGCAGATGCAGACGGCCATCGACGTTGCGGGGCCCTCGACCACCTGCAACATCAACCGTGATCATGTCCTGACAGGCCCAAACCGCGTGGCAATGGTCATCCGGGATCGTAGCGGCCAGATGCAGCGCTTCGGTATCGGCCAGAACCGTTCCGCCGGTGGCCATCACGAACGTGTCTATCCCATGGGCCAGCGCGATATCGCGCATCCGCGCGGCCTTGGTCAGACCACCCACGCGATTCAGCTTGATCCCGAATATCTGGGCCAGACCATCGCGGGCAATCCGGACGGCATCCTGCAAGGTCACAAGGGACTCGTCCACAGACACAGGAGACGCATGAAGCCCCGAGATCGCCGCGATATCATCCAGTGTTTCGCAGGGTTGCTCGAACATCACGTTCAGGTCTTCGCAGATGCTCATCACCCGCAAGGCCTGCTGGCGCGTCCAGCCACGGTTGACATCATAAAGAACAATCTCTCCGGGCTGCCGGATGCTTTCCACATCCCGCACACGGGCAATGTCCCGCTCGACATCACCGCCGATCTTCACCGAATGCGCGACATAGCCGCGCTTGCGATACCGCTCCATGACCTCGCGTGTTTCTTCGACGGTTTTTGCCCCGACCGAGGACGCAATCGGGCGCGGTGTCCGCGATCCGCCGCCCATCAGATCGGCAATCGGCAAGCCCGCCGCCTGACCGGCAATATCCCAGCAGGCCATATCTATGGGGCTTTTGGCATAGAGATGCCCGGGCAAGGCAAGATCCATGGCCCGCTCCACGTCCAGCACGCGACGCGGATCAAGGCCCAGGATGAAAGGGGCCATCGTTTCGATCCCGGCCCGGATGCCCGGCCCGTGCGCAGGTACATAGGTGTGCCCCCAGGGCGTGCCCTCGCCCCAGCCGACCAGACCGGTATCGGTTTCGAGCCTGACCAGCGTCGCATCAAGCGTTTCGAACTTCAGGCGCCCCCCGGAAAGCCAATAGGGATGCTCGAGCGGCAAATCGACCTGAAAAACGGTAATGGTTTCAATCTTCATAGAGCATACTCCGCCACCGGTGCGCCGAGGCTTTCAAAATCGGGGGTTACACCCAATCCCGGCGTATTGGTTGCATAAAGTTTTCCGTCTTTAACGACAGGACCGCCGACGCCCGTAGATCGCGTGTTGTAGTTCATCAGATCCGTGGTGTTCTGCAGGTATTCAGGCGGGGTCGACGCCGCAAAATGGGCGACAACCGAAGACGTGATCTCTCCTCCCCAGGTGTCTTCGCTGACCACAGGGATGCGGTTGTCGATCAGGTAATCCCGTACCCGTCGGGCTTTGCTGATGCCGCCAAGGTTCGAGATCTTGAGACAACAAATCTCTGCCCCCCGGTCTGCGACGATACGCTGGGCCATATGGATCCCGGTCACGCATTCATCCAACTTCAATGGCTGCTCGGCAATCCGGCGCACTTGCTGGCATTCCTCATACGTGCGGCAAGGTTGTTCGAGAATGAAATCCAGATCCCGGGTCTCGCGTGCAACGCGGATCGCATCGTCCACGCGCCAGCCCTGATTGGCATCGGCCATGGCTTTCTCGCTGGGTTTCAGCAACGGTACAGTGGTGCGTATCCGGTCAATGTCACTGGCCCAGTCGCTGCCCACTTTGATCTGAAACTGCCGATAACCCTGTTCCCGGTACCGGTCCATCTCGGCCACGGTTTCCTCGACCGCTTTCTGCGGAGCGACCCGGTACATTGGCGCGCCATCCGTCAGCTTGCCGCCCAACAGCATCCAGACCGGCTGATCACACGCCTGACCCAGGATATCCCAGCATGCCGCATCGAACGGCGCCTTGGCATAGCCATGCCCCTGTACCAGATGGTCCATCAGGTGCTCGATCCGCCCCACCTGACGCGGATCCTCGCCCAGCAGTTTGCCGGCGACAAGACGCGCCAGCGCAGCCACACCTTCGGAATGGGCCACCATGTAGTTTTCGCCACAGGGCGTGAACTCACCGCAGCCCCGCAAACCCGCGTCAGTGTCGATTACCACCACCGATGCGATGGCCGTTTCAATTGCGTTTCCCGCACCCCAGGCATAGGTACCGCCGACATAGGGAAGCCCGGTCTGGTAAATTCGGATGCGGGTGATTTTCATGCGGCGTCCATTCTGGGCAGGTCGCCCATCCCTTCGCCTCGCCACAGGACAAAGGTTAGGATCGGTTGGTCCGTCGTTATCATGGCGTGGCTTTGCCAGCTTTTGTGCTGTCGTGTCTGGTTCGGGCCGATGAATGTTTCATCCTCGTCGCTGCGAAAAACCGCTCCGCCCGCAAGGGTCAGATACAGCTCTTCCGCCTGATGGCTATGCCAGTCATAATCCAGACCCGCGCCCCAATATCCCACGTAGCCGCGCAATTGGGTCGAGTGGAAATGCCCGGTCGGTCCGAACAGTTCGTAATACCCGTACCGATTCAGGAAATCCGCACCGACTTCCTCTTCGGTATATGTGTGTTTCCATTCCGCCAGATGCGCGCTGGCCTTGATCGCCGCGACCAGATCACGGGTTGGTGCCACGCCATCAAGGCCAAAATCGCCAACCAGATTGGTCGCCGGAATGTGAGCAGGCTGCAAACCCGTCGGTGTCAGATCGTCCGGCCATGATGCAAACGCGGCTAGGTCAGGATGCGCCTGATGCAATTGGCGGGCCGCCTCGAGAACATCATCCAGCGTCATGGCACCACCACGATATTGCCGGTGTGCTGTTTGGCGATGAACGCCGCTTGAGCTTCCCGCAACTCCTCCAAAGGATAGGTTGCGGCCAGAGCCGGCTTGATTTCGCCGGCTTCAATATATGCCACGAGGTTCTTCATGACCTCGGGTCCGATCACGGTCGAACCGGTGAAGGTCAGATCGCGCAGATAGAACGTCCGAAGGTCAAGTTCGACCATCGGACCTGCAATGGCCCCCGAACAGGTGTAGCGCCCGCCGCGCTCCAGTACGTCGATCAGGTTTGGCCAGTAAGGGCCACCTACCACATCGGCGACCACGGTGATCTTATCGTCGCCCAGCGCCGACCGCAGATATTCAGGAGCGCGGGGCAATATCACATCAGCGCCAAGATCGGCCACGTCGGCGTGTTTGGATTCGGATGCCATCGCAATCACACGCGCGCCACGGCGTTTGGCCAATTGAACCAAAGCGCCACCCACCCCGCCAGAGGCACCGGGTACAAGAACGGTGTCTTTTTCTGTCACGTTGGCACGGGACAGCATCCCTTCGGCGGTAGAATAGGAACAGGAGAATGTGGCCAGTTCGGCATCCGACAGTTCCGAAGTGATCGGCACCGCATTGACCGCCAGAGTCGTAGTATATTCGGCGAACCCGCCATCGCGTTCCGAACCGAAGTACCCTGTCTTGTTCATGTTGCCGGGATCAGCCGGATCTCTAAGCCAGCCATCCGTGATGACACGCTCGCCTAGACGAGCGCTGTCCACGCCCTCGCCAACGGCAACGATACGGCCGCAGACATCTGCGCCCTGAATGCGCGGGAAGGTGATCGGGTTGCCGCCCCATGTCGGGTCTTCTTCACCGACTTCCTCGAATGCGCCACCGGTGGTCGCATCCGTTACGGTCTTGGAATACCAGCCGGACCGCGTATTGACGTCGGTATTGTTCAGGCCGCAGGCTGCGACCCTGATCAGAACTTCACCGGCCGCGGGTTCGGGGCGCGGCCAGTCTTCCTGCATCACCATCTGTTCCAGACCACCATGGCCCATTGTGACCATGGCTCTCATCGTATCGGGCAGGCTCATCAAGCGGTCTCCAGTATGGCGTCACTGCGGGGCAGCAAACTGTCGGGGTCGTAAGCAGGTTTGTCCAGAACACGGGCGGCACGGGGTTGGCCATGGATCACGACCTCCAGCTGTGTCCCGGCCTTGGCCGCTTCGGGTTTGAGGTATGCAAAGGCCAAAATCTTGCCGACGGTGTGGCCATAAGCGACCGACGCCGTGGACCCGACGACGCGCCCGTCCAGCAGCACCGCCTCTCCGCCATGCCCATCAATCTCTCCATCCGGTTCAATTGAAAGATAGGCACAGATCCAGGGCAGATCGGTGTTGAGCGCCTTGTCCTTGCCCAGATAATCCTTGTCGGTGCGCGCAAAACGCAGCACGTCGGCCTCGGCCAGAGTGACCTCGTTGGTCAACTCGCCCGCGCCTTTGAAGCCCTTCTCCATTCGCATCACGTTCATGGCAAAGCTGCCGTAGTCGGTGATGCCATGCGCCTCACCTGCCGCCCAAAGCGCGTTGTAGACGTCGAGGCATGCGGCGTTCGGCATGTGCAGTTCCCAGCCCAGCTCTCCGGCATAGGACATGCGGAAGGCCCAGACTTTATGGCCCGCGATGGTGACTTCCTGCGCGGAAAGCCAGCGGAACCCGGCATTGGTCAGATCGGCATCGGTGCAGCGCGCCAGCACGTCGCGCGAGCGGGGGCCGTTCAGGGCCAGGGCAGACCAGTCAGAGGACAGAGCGGTGATCTGCACATCCTCATCCGCGCGCTGCTGCGCCAGATGATCCAGCAAGCGCTGTTCGAAGAATGCGGCGCAGACCAGATAAAAGCGGTCCTCGGCCATACGCACGATAGTCGTCTCCAACTCGATCCGGCCACGCCTGTTCAGCATGTGGGTCAGCGTGATCGAGCCTACCTTTTGCGGCATCCGGTTGGCGGTCAACCGGTCAAGCAGGGCATAGGCCCCCGGCCCCGAAACCTCGACCTTGGTGAAGGCGGTGACGTCCATGATGCCGACGCTTTCGCGCACCGCTTTGACCTCAGCCGCGACCATGTCGTCAGCGGGGGTGCGGCGGAAGGAATAGTGGTCGCGCTGCTCCACACCGTCCCGCGCGAACCAGCGGGGGCGCTCAAAACCATAGACCTCTTCATGCACCGCACCCTTGGATTTCAGCAGTTCATACAGCGGCGACGGCTTGATGGGTCGCCCCTCCAAACGGTTGAAATGCGGAAAGGGGATTTCATGGCGCAAGCAGTAATCTTCCTCGGCCTTGATCACCTGCCAATCCTTTGTCGCATAGCTGCCGAACCGGCGCGGATCGAATTCGCGCATCGAGATATCAGCCGCGCCATGCACCATCCACCGCGCCAGTTCGCGGGTCAGACCCGGCCCCCAGCCGATGCCGATCTGCGTCCCGCAGCAGCACCAATAATTCCGAACCCCCGGCGCTGGTCCGATCAGAGGGTTGCCATCCGGCGGGTGCGAGATCGCCCCGTGCACGTCGCGCTGAATGCCCAGTTCGGCAAAGATCGGCATCCGGTTCAGGCTTTCCTCAAGCCACGGCATCACCCGGTCGTAATCCGCGTCGAACAACCAGTTTTCGTATTCCCATGGGCAGTGATCATGCCAGACCGAGTTCGGGTTCTCTTTTTCGTAAATCCCGATCAGACCGCGCTGCTGCTCCATCCGGATATAGCCCGAGACCTTGCGGTCATCACGGATCACCGGCAGTTCGGTGTCCAGGTTCTGGAATTCAGGCACCGGTTCGGTCACGAAGTAATGGTGCGTCATCGAGGTCATCGGCAGTTGCAGCCCCGACCACTCGCCCATTTGCCTTGCATAGGTGCCGCCTGCATTCACCACATGCTCGCAGGTGATGGTGCCTTGTTCTGTCTTAACCACCCATTCGCCATTCTCGGCCTGCATGATGTTGGTGGCGCGGCAGCTGCGAAAGATACGAACGCCTTTTTGCCGAGCTCCAGCGGCCATGGCCATGGTCACATTGGTCGGGTCCACATGCCCGTCATCCGGCGTATGCAACGCGCCCAGAACACCTTCGAGATTGTAGAACGGGTGCAGCTCAGCCACCTTTTCAGGCCCGACCAGTTCAATGTTGAACCCCAGCGACCGGCCCACCGAGAGGGTGTGGCGCAGCCAGTCCATCTCATCCTCGGTATAGGCCAGACGGAACGAACCGCAGCCATGCCATGTCACCGGCTGACCGGTTTCGGCCTCCAACTGACCAGAGTACAGGCCAATATTGTAATCCACGCATTTCCCCAGCCCAAAGCTGGACGTCGAATGCGTGATCTGCCCTGCTGCATGCCAGGTGCTGCCGCTGGTCAGCTCGGCCTTTTCCAGCAGGACGGTGTCAGCGCCCCACCCTTCATGCGCCAGATGATAGGCCAGACCGACCCCCATGACACCTCCGCCCACGATGACCACGCGGGCGTGTGACGGCAGATTCTTCTCGGACATGATTTTTCCTCTTCCCGAGTCGCGTTTCTGCTCGACAGGCTAATTCCACAAATGTACCATCGTCAATCATGAATGACACAAATGTATCATCAATCGTTCTGGACCGCCTGAGCCAGGAGTGGGACGCCCTTACCCCCGAGGCGCAGAAAGCCGCTCGGTACGTGCTGGAAAACCCAACGGATGTTGGGGTTTCAACCGTGCGCGAGATTGCCGAGGCGGCCAAGGTCAAACCCAATACTTTCGTGCGCATGGCCCGGCAGGTGGGCTTCGAAGGGTATGAAGATTTTCGGGCCCCCTTCCGCGAAGCGATTCGACGGGGCAACGTGTCGTTTCCAGACCGCGCGCGCTGGTTGCAGGACATTGGCAAGTCAGGGGAACTGGGGGGGCTTTATGCCGATATGGTGGGTGCGGCGATCCGCAATATCGAAGAAACCTTTGCCGGGATCGATGCCGCAACTCTGAAGGCCGCTGCCGAGGATATCTGGAACTGCCGCCAGATCTTCACGCTGGGCGTTGGCGTCAACAACTCGAACGCGCGCAATTTCACCTATCTTGCGTCAACCGGGATGAAGCAGTTCCATGCGATTCCCCGCCCCGGCTCGACCCCGGTGGATGACCTGGCCTGGGCCGATGAACAGGACGTGCTGATCGCGATCACCTGCCACCCTTATCGCACCGAGGTTATCGAGGCGATCAAGCTGGCACGGCAACAGGGTCTGACCGTCATCGGTATTTCCGACAGTCCGGCCAGCCCGGTGATCCTGAATGCCCATCACGGTTTTGTCGTCGCCGCCGACACGCCGCAATTCTTTCCGTCATCCGTTTCGACGATTGCCTTGCTGGAAACTCTGCTGTCCTTCGTGATCGCCGTGTCCAGCGATGAGATCGTCGAGCGGGTGGAACGGTTTCACCAACGCAGACACCAACTTGGCCTCTACGCGGAGGAGCCCGAATGAACGCACCCCTGACCCACTCACTGGACGCGCGATACTATACCGACCCTGCGATTTTCGAGCAGGAAATGCAGGGGCTTCTGGCCCGAACGTGGCAGTTTGCGGGCCATGTCGCGCAGGTCCGGGAAACGGGGGATTACTTTGCGTTTGAGATCGCCGGCCAGAACCTGTTCTGCATTCGCGGACGCGACGGCGAAATCCGCACCTTCTATAACGTCTGCCAGCACCGTGCCCATGAAATGGTCACCGGCGCGGGCAACACGCGTGTCGTCGTCTGCCCCTACCACGCCTGGACCTATGAGCTGTCCGGTCAGTTGCGCGCCGGACCCAACATCAAATCCGTCCCCGGGTTCGACCGCAGCGCCATTTGCCTGACTTCGGTCCGAACCGAAGTGTTCAACGGTTTCATTTTCGTCAACCTCGATGACGACGCCGCGCCAATGGATGAATGGTATCCCGGTGTGCGCGAGGAAATCCGCGCATTCGTTCCGCATATCGACGATCTGGAACCGCTGGAATGGGTCGAGATCCCCGAAAACTGCAACTGGAAGGTCAGTATCGAGAACTACTCGGAATGCTATCACTGCCCGACCAACCACCCGACCTTTGCCGAAGGTGTGGTCAAGCCCGAGACCTATGACATTCAGCCCGACGCGGGCGGCGGCTACGTCCTGCGTCACACGACGGAATGCCAGAGCCTCGACAAGATGACCTACCCCATCGACCTGTCGGTACCGCACGCGGGCGATTACCAATCGTGGTTCCTGTGGCCGATGTTCTCGTTCCAGTGTTACCCCGGCAACGTGCTGAACACCTATCACTGGCGCGCGGTTGATGCCGATCACTGCACCGTCTGGCGCGGCTGGTACACCGAGAGCGGCTCGGACAGTGCGGTCATCCGCCAACTGGCGGTCCAGGACCGTGAAACGACGGTCGAGGAAGACATCCGCCTTGTGGAATCCGTTCATCGCGGGCTCAAGTCGCGGGGCTATCGCCCCGGACCGCTTGTTCTGGATCCGGGCTGCGGGGTGATGTCGGAACATTCCATCGCGCGGCTTCAGCAATGGATGCGTGAGGCTGTGGATTAGTGGCCGAGGTAGCACGCTGATGCAGATGCCTGAAGTCTGGCGCCCGGAACACAAACTGTTCCCCCATCAGGTCGGGTTCACCTGCCCGCCGTTCGATTTTGACGCTGCGCCCTCGGATTTCCTGCGCATGTGCCCCGAAACGGTGGGCGTTCACGGGTGGATGCTGCATGTGCCAGATTATGTGCACGGGTTGGATCAGCGGAAACAGAACTTTGGCATGCTCGAAGACTTCGTGCACTGCATGTCCCGCAACGGTGTGGATGTCTGCGGTCAGGTCGGTTCGAACTGGGTCCATGCCTGCGGGCTGGGGGTGGAAGGCGTTCGGCAACACTGCGAAGACCTGTCAGACAAATATGGCACCCGCTTTCACATGGCAGGATATGCCATGGTCGAGGCATTGCGTGACCTGAATGTCGAAAAGGTTGCCCTGAACGCCGCCTATCATTGGCCGGAATGGTGGCAGGGCACGGTCGGTTTCTTGAAAGAAGCCGGGTTTGATGTGGTCTGGGCCGGGAATTTCCACGATCAGGGCTGGTTCGACAGTCAGGAAGAAGTCAATTCCTGTCGCTGGGTCTTTGACGGCGATCTGGCGCTGAAAAGCTTTGAATATGTGGCCGACAAGGCACCTCAGGCCGAAGCGATCCTGATCAATGGCATTTGCAATTTCCGCACCGGACCCGGAGGCTTGCCCCAGCGCCCGCTGCATCTGGCCGATACGCTAGAAGACGCGCTGGGCAAACCGGTGATCGGCCACGACATCGCGCTTTACTGGCGCATCTTCAAATCCCTCGGTATCGCACCCGACAAACCGCACGGGCAATTGCTGAAACGTCTTGAGTTATTCGAGAGGCCATGACCATGCACAAAATCCTCGCGCTCTGGGCCGTGCCCAGATCCACGTCAACCGCATTCGAGTGGATGATGCGGCAACGCGGTGATCTCGACTGCCTGCACGAGCCCTTCGGCGAGGCGTGGTATCAGGGTGAAGACCCGCTTTGGCATCGGTTCCAATCGGGTGATGTGACAACGCCGGGCCTGACACTGGACAGCGTGTGGCTGGACATTCAGCAGCGGGCGAAACGGGGGCCGGTCTTCCTCAAGGATTTTCCGCATTACATCAACCACATGTGGGATGCCGAGTTTCTGTCGTATTTCACCCACGCCTTCCTGATCCGGGACCCGGCCAAGACCATCACTTCGATGTACAAGCAATGGCCGGACTTTGCCGAAGGCGAGGTTGGCTTTCCCGAACAGCGCGCGCTGTTCGATCTGTTGACGGCGTTGAACGGAACGCCGCCGCCGGTCATTGACAGCGATGACCTGCTGGAAGACCCACACGGCATGACCCGGGCCTTCTGTGACGCGGTGGGAATCCCATTCATCCAAGAGGCGCTGACATGGGAACCGGGCGGTGATCCGTCCGCCCTCAGTTGGTGGGACGGCGGGTCGTTCCATGGCAATCTGGCGAAATCGACCGGGCTTGCCCCGCAGCCCCGCACGCATATCGACATCGCGGACGCGCCAGACCGTGTGAAACAGGTGCACCGCAGGATGAAACCGCATTACGATCACCTTTACAGACACCGCCTGACACACTGACACACCGGAGACCCGCAATGGCCGACATTTTCGACGAAGACCTGTTTCTGAAAGGGCTCGAGCAAAGGAAGAACACGCTGGGCGCAGAGTATGTGGAAAAAAACCTTGCTGCCGCCGACGACTTCACCCGCCCGTTTCAAGAAGCCATGACGGCCTGGTGCTGGGGGTTTGGGTGGGGCGACGACGTGATCGATGCCAAGACCCGGTCGATGATGAACCTGTCGATGATCGGTGCGCTGGGCAAGATGCATGAATGGGAAATCCACTGCCGGGGCGCGATCAACAACGGGGTTTCAAAGGATGAAATCCGCGCCATCATCCACGTGGTCGGGATTTATTGCGGTGTTCCTCAGGCGCTGGAGTGTTTTCGCGTGGCCCGCAAGGTGCTGGAAGAAACCTGACGACCCGTCACAGACCAGCCGCCGACAACAGCCGCACGCCTTTCTCGTAGTGTTGCCTGTTCTTGAAACAGCCGGGCCAGGCCCAGCGTTCGGCCGAAAAGCCCGGCTGCAATTCCAGAATCTGCCGGGCATGTCGGCGCGCCAGGGAATGGTTCCCGGCGGCGGCGGACAGCATGCACAGCACGACCCTGGGACGAACGCGTCCGGGGTCGACCCGCAGCACGTTATGGGCATGCTGCCACGCGGCCTTGTCCCCGGTCATCATCATTGCGATTGCCAGATTTGCTTCGATCCAAATGGGCGGATGCGGCGTCAACGCCAACGCTTTCTTGCAGACCGAAACGCCTTCTTCGGCCCGGTCATCATACACCAACAGGATGCCGTAATATCCCAACAATTCCGGGCTTCCGCTGAAACGTTCCACGACCGCAAGCATCAAGCTGCAAGCCTCTGACGTGTTGCCGGCAACACTGTGGGTAAAGGCATGGAGGGCCGAGCAATACGGGTCCGTTGGGTTCAGGCTGCGCAGCTTTTTGCATTCGGCCTCTACCATTGCCAGCGTCTCGGCCGGGTTTGCATCCATGCCCAGGCGGATCATGTCCAAATGACAAAAACCGATCGCCACACGGGCCGGCAGGTATCCGGGGTCAAACTCGAGACAGGCGCGGTATTGACGGATGGCATCCTGCAACCCGTCTTCCGTTGCCTGGCTTTCCAATATGCGCGCTTTCTGGAATGCAGACCAGGCCTCGGTCGAAGTGGCACGACCGGACCAGATTTCCGACCAATACCCGTCACGCAATCGCAGTTGGAGCGCTTCGACGACCTTCATGGCGATTTCTTCGACCGCGTCGAATGTTTCCTTCGCACGAAAGCGGAACCGCTGTGTCCAAAGGCACACCTGATCCGCGGTTGACGTCAATTGAGCAGCCACCCGCAGGCCTTCCGCGCCAACCACGCTGCCGCTGAGAACATAACCTTCAACCGGGCCTTCCTGCCTGCGCGCGTCACGCAGTTCGATCACGTCGGACATTGTGCCCAGAAGAAACATAAGTTCGTCTCGTATGGAGGAAGCAGCGATGCTGATATCCGGCGTTTCCCCAACAACTTCAAACGGCTCAACCACAACCGCTGGACGCAAACGCCCCCAATGCACCGGCAAACCGCGGCCCGCCAGAACCGGCCCGTCTGAGTCTGTATCGATGTCCCAATAGGCCTGCCGTTCAACCGTCAGCCATGCCTCGAACTCGGGGTCGGCAACGTCCAATCCTTCCAGCAATTCAGCCCGATCGGAACTGAGCTGCTCGTCAAACAGATCAACCTCGACTGCTGCCAGATTGACCGACACCGTTTCACGGGTGATTTCAAGAATATCAAGTCTGTGCTTGGAAAAGTGCTTGCTGAGAACACTCAGCTCTTTGCGCAGCGACGCCGCGCCTTGTGCGGGCGAACTCTCGCTCCAGAGCTTGTCCTGCAACCAAGCCCTGCTACGTATCGCGTTTTTCGACAGAAGCACCAAAGCAAGAAGAGCTTTCGCTTTGGTGCCCCGAGGCGTCACATCCTGACCGTCGTCACGGATAATCTGAAACGGTCCGGTCAAAAAAACCTTGGTTTTTGCCTCAGTCACTAACGGCCCTCAAAAACGTTCGGGGGTTGTCGTTAACCGCTGCATCCAAATATGACGATACCGCCCATCGCTTCATAGGCCAGTTTGCAGCACCATGACTCGTGATCGGGGTTCGGATCCGGCTTTTTGTCACTCAGGTCCGGAACAACGATATGAACCAGATCCTTGGTGTCATAGACAAACCTGACCTCTGGATTACCACTGTCCGCAAGGATTTCTTGAATTTTGCGTTCCGCCGCGTCCTGATCATCTTGCGACCCCAGCGCACGGCCGCGCGCGGCATTCAGAACTTCGCACCCCAAGTCTTTCAACGAATAATTCGGGTTGATTGCCAAACGAGCCATGTAAAATCTCCTTCTCAAACAACAATGCCCACTTGTATACCCCGTTATATGCTTATCCGGAAATGAAAATGACCGACACGTTGATAGAACGCGCTGAAACTGCTCGGCTAATTTCCAAACCCTCGTTTGCCGAATTCCCCAAAGATGCGCCGATCCACGCGGCTTTTCGTTTGATCGAGCTGCGCGACGGAGCTCTGCCCCCCAAGGGCGGGATGGACCATCGCGTGTCTTTCGGCACCGGCCGCACACCAAAAGAGGCGGCGCGGCTGGCCGGGTTCGAGGCGATTGAACGCTATGCCTTGCAATACAGTGCCGAAGCACCACAAACCCGCGAAAGCCTGATTGCGTCGGATGGCGCATCCCATGTGATGCCAAACGACGCGCTTGCACTGGGTGTTCCGGGCAGTGACGGAAAGGTCACTTCGAAAGGTGCCGCGGCTGGCCCGACACATGAAGCCGCCGCGCTGTGGGCGGCGCTGGAGTGTTTGGAACACGCTCTTGGATCGCAGGGGTTTGACCACCTGGCGCCGGACACGGTCCTGCCCCATGATTTGACGCAGTGGCTGCACGTCCAACTGCGGCAGCTGAGCCTTCACATCCTCGAAGTTCCGGGCACCGGCCTTCTGCTGCGCGCGGTCTGCGCAGATGCGGATGGCGGCAGGCCGACCTATGGATCGGCGCTTTCCGCAAATCTGGCGCAGGGCGTCTGGCACGCAGCATCCGAGGCGGTGGTGTCCTGGCGCAACATGGTGATGCTTGAACACAACGGTGTAACGGATCACAGCATGGATGCCGAACAGGCCCGTCTGTTCCGGCTTTATCGCGGCGCGCAGAATGACCGGCCTGTTGCTCCGACGCGGTTGTTCGACGTGCAGGCGTGGGACAGCCCGAACCCATCGCTGACGACGGTATTGACAGCGGCAAGTCGCGCCCTCGGTCGTCCGGTTGCGGTTTTTGACATGACCGCACCTGAAATTCCCCTGCCGGTGGTCAAAGCCGTAGCAGTTTGAGCACCGGTCAGGATCCGTGTCTGCGAAAGCCTGTCGTGTCGCCGTTGGTCTCTGCCTTGCAACGGTCCGCGAATTCCAAAAGCTGCCTGCAACGTTCGGTCTCGGGCAGGCTGCGGACAACCCGCCCCGGATCAGCATGCGGAATTTCAACAAATTCGACACGGGTGATCACGCGCGGCCTGGCGGCAACTGTGATCATCGGTCCGACCTCGATCAAGCTGGCCAGAGCATAGCCCGAGACAGGGAGCGCCGAAGGGCCTGTTCCCAGCGTGATATCATCCAGAAACCGGGGATCGTCGTCGGCAGGCCCGAATTCAAGGCGCATGTGCATTCCCGGCGCACCGCGCCTGAACCGGACCCAGCCCCGAGGCACCCTGCCCGCACCCACAATCAGTTGGGATGCATGGAATGCCTGAATATACAGCCCAAGCGGATCAGAGAATGCCATCGCCCGACCCGAAGGTGACTTGCCACAGTTCCCCGCGGCCAGTTCAAGCGTATCGCTCACCAGGCGCATCCCTGCATGCCCGCAGTACAGATCCCGCCGGTTCGCGAAATCAAGAACTTCTTCAAGCCGGGCGCGCCGGTTGCTCTCGCCGTCCTTCACGAGATACGGGAAGGAAGAAAAATGTATGGTCTGGATCAGACCGGTCAATCGGTTCGTGCCCTTGGCCAGAAACAGGGCATGCTGGATATTCAACGGATGTTCCGGCGGATGCGCGTGATCCCTACCCACCAGCCTTTTGTGAAAGCGGGCCGCGCGCTCGGACACATCCATCGACATCCATACCGACCGTGAGACTTCAAACAGATCCTTGCAGGAGTAGAAGCGCCCGGTCACCGATGCGACCACCGACAGGAAGTGATCGAGATCGAACACCGCCATGAACTGCCACCACTCCACAAACTCGGTAGTGGCCACAAATCGCTTCGGGCGCAGCCTGCCACCGGCATCGGGTCGCATTACCAACGTGTATTCAAGATATTCATTGTGCAGCTCAACCCTGCCGGACCAGCCTTGGTCACACACGCGCGCCGCCAGCTCATCGCCCAGACAGTCCCGCGGTTCCCGGGGATCGGCGCGCCATCTGAACCCATTCGAAGGTTGGCCCGCCTCGATGTCACGCGGATCCATAACCAGAAACGGGCTGACGCCCTGCACGTCGAATATGTTCTGAATGCTTGAATTCCACGCTGACCGGGTGGCTTCGTTCACGCCTTGATCAGCAAGTCCCGGCGATCGGAATACAGACATCAAAGAACACCGTTGGGCTTCAGAGACACTAGAATGGAAAGTCAGAGGTCGATGCCCGTAGGTTTTCAATTCCGACGGGGCGATCGCCACCGGTGACGCACAAGGAAGCATCATGTAGACCGACCTGTCATGGGGTCTGATACATTCATCCTGCCCACCCCGCCTGTTCAGGCAAATGACGGGTCCACCACAATTCGGGCGTACTGTTCACAATGTGGATTTCGCTACCGCAAGAACGACCGCCAACGATGTTGAGGCGATCTCCATCAAATGTTTCAAGCGACATTTTCGCGGCCCCCCGGAAATTCGCCATCTGTTCGGCCAGAATGCCCACTGCAACGCGTTCACCCATTCGGATACTGTCGAAATAGTCGCTGTAGAAATGTACCCCTGCAAAATTGCGCCCGATCGCGATATTCGCAGCCAACTTGTTCAGCTCGCCATTCAGCGTAAGCTTCGCTGCGCTGTCCTCTGGCCGCACGGACTCAACCAGTGTCCTGCCACCCGGAGCCGGAACAAAGACGCGCTCCATACCCGCCTCTGCCAAAGTTACCCGGGACCCGTCCAGCGCATGTGTTCTGAAGAACGCCTTGAGCAGCGTCGCGCACGCCCCGGCAACTGCGCCATGCGCCGCCCCGTAGGACGGCTGCATTGGCGAGCCCTCGGGATAAGCAACAGGCAACAGCAGGTTGCGATCGATTTGTGGCAGCCCCTTATGAGAAACCGCGTTGTGGGCGAACCGCTTAGTGGCCGGCGCGGCGGATATGGCTTCCACAAGACTGAAATCTTCGCAGGCGGCGCTTTCCAATTTCTCAAGATGGGCTGTGGCAAACGGTTCCGCTGCCCCAAGCACCGCGCCATGACCATTCGCCACCAAGGTTGCAACGCTGCCCAGCTTTTCAGGGCGGGCGCGGTTGTGCACCTGAAAGGTCTGGCGTCGCACGGCCCGCATTGCCCTGGTCGCGGTTTCTGCCAGCATCGACAGCGCGTGAGATCCGCCCCAATCGACCCCGCCATCCTCCGCACGGGAATTCCAGACTTCGGGCAGACCGTCATCTGCTTGAATACCTCGGCCCAACATCAACAGGCAGGCATTGGAAAAAGCCTGATAGATCGAGTCGAAATGCACGTAGGTAGCAAGGTCGCGAGGTGTTTCAATAAACTTCGGGCCACAGGCCTCAAAGGCTTGTTCGCCGGTCGCGTCCGCCCCGTTCTGAACGTCCAGCCACTCGGCCCAGTCCCGCAAATAGTCCACGCCAACGGCCTGTGGTGCAACTCTTTGGTCAACCCGAAACGAACCAAACGGCATTGCCCTAGGCGCAGTTGTATTTGCCAACCACCGCCCTTGCACATGCGCCGCGTCTGAGGTCAGGGAGTCGTACCCCTGCAAAAGGAACTGCGACACGTAAGGCCCGTCCGAACAGCCTTGGCTCGAGCCGCGGAACAAAGTTCGCGAAGACAGACCTTCGCCATCTCGGACCCGGCGCGCCGCCGGTACTTTCCCGATCTCGGCGCCGCTGGCATCCTTTGGGAAACCGTCTTTGCGGAACCACTCCAACCGGCCAAGGGCGCCAAGCACCTTGTCGGTTCCCTCGGCACCATCCCGAATGGTTTCGAAGGACACATCTCGCAGACAGGCCATCGCATAGAGTTCGGCCATTTCTGCCGCCAATTCATCTGACCCAAGCCTGGGCGCCGGCGCGATACCCAAACCGCCGGCGTCCAATCCATTGAACCCCAACCGGTGACCCAGGATTGGCCCTTCCCACGCACGCCATCTAAATTCACCACCCTCTGATGGCGCGGTGCGGAAGGGCCCGGAATAGGCTGGCGTGTCAAACAGCGTCAGCCTGTTTCCTTGATTGTCGGTGCAGGTAGGGTCAGCCACTTCTTCCAGAAATTCGGTATAAACCTGCGCGTCGACAATGCCATTTTCGTCATGCCGCAAGCCCTTGGAAAAGCTCGTGGGCCAAGTCCCGGCAAACAGGTCTGCTTCGCCGTTATGTTCATCGGCCGCCCTGTCTCGGGCACCAATCGGCGTGTTCGAATGACACTGATCCCGGTTCAATCCACGATTGGGCTTTTCCAGGTCCTGCCAAGGTTCAGACGGAATGATATGTTGCGGCATGTTGCTCTCCCGATCGACGAAGACAACGATTCGCACGACGCCGTTACTGGATCGTGACCGGTCATTCCGACAGGCTTTTTGCCCTGTTCTGAAGAGTCCGACAGGCTTTTTGCCCTGTTCTGAAGAGATTGGGAATACTCGGGATAGAAACGGCTTCGATCGCGCTGGACACCAAGTCCCGCCGCCGCTTTCCGATCTTTCGAGAAATCGCAGAATCCAATGCAAAACAGGATATCTGGGTCCAGCCATCTTCGGGCTGAGTCTCCCCGGACAGAAAGATAAAGAAAGTTGGATGGCGGAGACGAAGGGATTCGAACCCTCGAAACCATTCCTGGTTTACTCCCTTAGCAGGGGAGCGCCTTCGACCACTCGGCCACGTCTCCGCCGTCGGGTATATCCTTGCAAGCAACGGGAATACAAGGCGAAATTTCCATTTTGTGGCTCACTCTGACAAAATTGCTGAACCCGTTGAAATCACGGTAAAAGACGCCAACTTAGATGGATCATAGGCCAGATTTGGAGAATTTTTTCTGAAGCCTTTTTCAATGCGGTGCCACCAAACCTTCAGGTTCGAAGCGACATGGCATATCGATTCCCCGTTCTGTATAGTTGCGCCGATTATGAGATCATTTTCTGAAAGCGATGAAGTTCTCTTGTTACAGTTGGATCCCATTGCCACGCCCAACCTCGAAAATGCCCACTTGTTCGCTAAGGGACATTACCCCAACACAAAAAGCCCCGCGAGTTGCTAGGTTAAGTATTTGATATCTGACTGGAATTATTGGTTGCGGGAGCAGGATTTGAACCTGCGACCTTCAGGTTATGAGCCTGACGAGCTACCGGGCTGCTCCATCCCGCGACAGTTTTTTGTGACCTAGCGCTTACGCTACTTGAGGTCTTTGGTTGGCCTATCGCTTGCGCTATTTGAGGCCGGGTATTGTTTTTTTGATCGTGTTAGAGAGATGTGGGCTTTTACTAGGTTTGGCGGTGACCTACTCTCCCGGGGCTTAAGCCCAAGTACCATTGGCGCGGCAGTGCT
>NZ_JBQGAW010000005.1:0-229003 GCF_056543025.1 Ruegeria sp. A4
ATCCGTCCGTTTCAGCAGTTTATCCAGCTTGCGGGATAAACGGCTCACCAGTTTCGTCTATACAACTCTCAAAGAAATTTGCGACAGAACCACGCCTAGTATTCCGCTTCCCCAGGTTGGCGGCGGTAGTGGCGGCGGTGGCGACAAAGAGAAAAACATCCGCCCTACGCCGGTGGAACGGCTAGGTAAATCTGGTTAAGAGGACCGCCCTTCGGACACCTAAATTGGTCTCGATGAGGCAGTCGTTCCACAACAAGCCCATGGCAATCATTAACTTGGTTGCCATGGGCTCTTCTCCGACCGGCATAAAGACGGAAAAGCAGTTTATTGAATGGGTGGAAGAAGTCAGGTCAGCCGGGCACGAATGTCGGCTGACCCTGGAAGCTATTCAATCAATTTCGGGCAGCCAAAACCCACCCCGCTCCCAACGGTAAACGCGGTCAACCAATTTCGACGGGCAACAGTTTGAATCATCCTCAGCTAAGTCTTTCCCGACGATATGAAGTCGGGTGGGCGAGAGCGCTTCTACTGATGTCAATCCCCGTGACGGCATACCGACGATGTCAATTTCGGTCGTAGCCCACATGTCGACATAGGCTGCAAAAGGCCGATATTCAGGAACACGCACAACGACCGGAGTGAAAGCGGCTGTTCCTGTTCCACCTGCACAGCCTACGTCCGCAACAGGAAATGCGATATATGTGCTAATATCAAAATCGTCTGTGCCAAGATCCGCAATCAACGTTTTTTCGGCTTCTGAACCCACGCAACCGACAGCATTAACAAATCTGTCCACTTGCTCGTTTACAATAGCCTCTCTGTCAGCATCCATTGCTGTTGCACTCGACGCAAGCAATGCCATCACACCAGTGGAAGCGAGAAATTTTTTCATTTTTTGCCTTACTTGAAACCACAAATTGTTCTGCTTTTAATAAAGGCTGGGTTGGGTTCTTCAACTCAAAAGTGAGCTGTCTCCCGGCCATCGAGGTGATCCGAACTCACTCCCACGGCCGGGTCCGGTTCAGCAAGAACACCCCACCTGGTTCACAGCGCTACTTCTGCCGGCGACCTGTGGTCCAGCTCACTGCAAACAGTGAACATCAACAAATCCGCGAAATTTGCCGCGGTACAAGCTCGTGAGACCTCGCTACCACACTCATGCTTCCTGGCACCCGAATAGTCATTGCTGCTCAGGTGTCGGAGGATATTAGTGTGGATGACGCGTTGTTCTGGTGTCATTCTGATTGCCTTGACGACGCAATATTCCTAATGAAATTGGCTCCACCAAGTGTAATACAGGCGACTAGAACACAATGAAAAAAATAGTCCTCTCAGTAACTTTCGGAATGGTCGCATCAGCAAGCGTGGCTGAGACCATCCATTTATACTCTGACACGCATGATCTTCCGCCGCCGTACTCACAAGAGT
This sequence comes from Ruegeria sp. A4, assembly GCF_056543025.1. Classification (NCBI taxonomy): domain Bacteria; kingdom Pseudomonadati; phylum Pseudomonadota; class Alphaproteobacteria; order Rhodobacterales; family Roseobacteraceae; genus Ruegeria; species Ruegeria sp. A4. The sequence goes on from NZ_JBQGAW010000005.1 coordinate 1,429, forward strand.
GGCGAGCGACTCCTGAAGACAAAGCATTCGAAGAGCAACTTGACCGCGAAGTTTACATCCGTGGCGAAGGCAAACTCGGTGAGTTCTTCGGTGTCTTGTATGTCGATTGCGAACAGCCAAAATACTCAAGATGGCTTGTATCCGATGGGTTCCTCGACCCTGAAGACGTTCCGGCTCAGGCCATCAAGAACCTGCGGAAAGTGATCTGCGATACCGGCGAAGAAGCATAATTAAGATCGCGATTGAAATAAAGGGGACCAAAAGGGGGATCAGGTGCCCCCTGCCCCGATCAACAGTAACTGTAACAGAATCCAGGTGGTCAACCCGTACATGTAAGGGTGAGTCAGATTGACCCAGTTTGGTGGCGTTGGGCTGAAACAGAGAGAAACTCACGGTGGCGACGCAATTCTTACTTAAACGCACCGCGCTACCAGGCTTTTGAAGGCTTTCGCCGAAACCTGCGCCAACCCGAAATCATAGCATTTGACGTACTTAACGAACGCGCACGGTTTATTGTCGACCATACTGAAAACTCAGGCGTGTCAGTCGGGGATGAAAATACAGATGAAGCCCCCTTCTAGAGGCGGTATCCTTGATGCCGTCTAGTAAGCAGATTCTCATTTGATTTCAAAAGTATTTGAGAAGCGACCGTGGTGCACAAGCCGAGGCTGCTCAGCGATTACGGCTCTTCCTTTGTCGCCGCCGAGCTGGCTGACTATCTCGAAGGCAAAGGCATGGATCATGTGCGCGGTGCGCCACATCACCCGTAGACCCAGGGCAAGATCGAGCACTGGCACCAAACAGTGAAGAACCGCGTGCTGCTGGAAAACTACTTCCTGCCAAGCGACCTGGAACGTCAGATCGGCGCCTTCGTCGACCCCTATGACAACCATCGCTAACACGAGAGTCTGGAGAACCTGACCCCTGCCGATGTCTACCACGGTCGCGGGGCAAAGATCCTGAAGATGAGAGAGAAGATCAAGAAAAAGACAATCCGAAAACGCCGGTTGCAGCATCAAGCCGCCGCCGCCTAAACTCAGACAGAAATCGAACCAGAGCCTCCGTTACCAAACTGCTTGCGCTGTCCGGAAAACTCTGACGACGGACAGTCCGGTATTCGATAAAAGCACCAAAATGCCCAACCCACTGTGCCCTTAGCCGGACGGAAGTCTATCAAAATGATTTTAGAGAAAGCCACGCAACACTACGATGAGAAACCATTATAAATTAGCACTTTAGGCTTGCAAAGGTGAGTTGTTGTTTGCAGCTTGCCGTCAACAAAAAGGAGAGTTTTGAACTATGAAGACAGTCACCGCGTTTGTGGCATCCCTGTTTATCCTTCCTGTAGCTTTGGCAGCGCAAGTCACCAAAGATTATGCACCGTTCATGGGTGAATGGCGCATGGTTGGGAAGCCGATCCATATGCGCGTCTTTGTTCAGGATGGTGCAGTGGTTGCAGAAGGTTGTATCCTCAAAGAAGGGTATGAGCCGACATCAACTTCGGGAAGGGCCGAGATCTTCCTTGAAAACGGCGTCAAACAACTTCACGCGCCAGGGTTGGGAGCGGCTGCAGTTGAGAATGAGAACTTCCTGAGGGTCGGAAGAAACACTCTTTTGACGCGCACCTCCAGTAAGGAATGGCCCTGCGATAACCCTTATCATGACATTCTGGGATCCTACACGGCGGTCGGAATGTATACTCAAGGCAAGCTCTCACCGTTCACAGCGTACGACGTTCAAATGATTGTTTTCCGCGTGGCTGATACGGTCTTTGCGAAAGAGTGCATGGCGGGCGGCAATCTCAAGGCTCGCGCGCATATCGAGCGATTGACCTATAAAGACAAGACGTACTTTAGCGCTGATCGTGGAACACCTTACGAGGTCACTCCACTCGATGAGGACAAGACGCTTACCAAGGGTGCAGTTGTCTACCGTCCAGACGATGATCTGATCTGGGCCTGCCCGGAAACATAAAATCCAGAAGGCGATACGGTAACCTCGGGTGAGAGTTACCATATCTCCTGCATTAGAGTGGAACCTCGTTCCTGTCGTAGCCCGTTCACAACCTGCAGACAAGTTGGCAATGCCCCCAACTTCATGATGCCCGAACAGGCGCTGTACGCCGCGTTTCCAGAGCGTAGGCATGTACCATCGAAAGTACGGGCCTTTGTCGACTACTTTGCCGACCATTTGGGGAAAGGGCCTCCTTACTGGGATCGTGACGCAGGGCTTACTGCGCTCCTCTAACTAATCCAAACACGAACATATCCACTGTTTCGCCATACATCGCGGCGTGACGCTTCGTCGGGGTTCCGTTGCAAAGTTTTCGCTTGGTCAGAACCCGGCGAAGGGTTCGACCCAGCTTCAAATCTTTCATCTTGCAAACCCCCCACCCGCCTTACGCGCAAAAACTGACCGTTTTGATCGCTACTTTTCGTACAACCCCAAGCTTCTATCATATCCGATAATTTTTCTTATCATTTGGAACTGCTCTAGCCGAGATTGTGTTCAGTGAGTAGCCGTCATATCACCTTATTCCCGTGTCACATGTTGCATGCCGAAATCTCGAGCAGGTATCGGGCGCCCTTCCGTGATCTAAACGTGCGAACCCGAACAAGACCCCGTGGTTTTAGGCCCCGACAACACTCCGTGAAACTGACCGTTCCTGAACCAACGTCAATGATCGAAGCCACAAGCCCCGTCTCAAGCTGCGGCGGCATCGATCAAGGGACACGATTTCAAGGCAAAAAAATTATGGGCAGTATTCCCTTGCTGAGAACGCCCAGGCATTAGCGACAAGACAAAGGCGCCGGATTCAACCGGCGCCTTTTCTCGGGCCTTCAAACCAAACCTTACCCGTGGGTAAGATCGTCTTCTTCGGGAAGAGCATCGATGAAAGCAGCTATTGCCGCCTCAAGTTTGCTGCGATCAACACGCGTAAAGTCCAAATCATATCTCAACTCAATTCGACCACTGGATGCCGAGCACTTGGCGATCCCTGCCCGTCCTGACACCTGAAACGTGGTCTTTGCACGTCGTGGTTTATCGGCGCTTTCAACCGGAGTCTTCTTCGCCACGCTTGTTTCCGGCGCGCCCAGAAATGACCTGAGGATAGCAACCTCACGCGCTCCGTCACGGTCCGGCTCGCTCATGACCGCGGCACTCACCTGGCGCACCAAACCGGGCGTTGCATCCAGCTTGCGCTTCAGCTCTACGCCTACGTTGCGCGGAATGTCGTTCGGATGTTTCAGAACCTTGTCCAACATCATCAGCAAACTGGCAAATGACCTAATGTAACTCCGCTTTGTGTAACTGGCGGATTTGAACAGAGTGGAAACCGCCTTGTCTACATCCGGGCAATCATTTGCCGGGTCTTCGGCATACGCGCGCGCCAGAGCCCCCATTTCCGCAAACGAGATATCCTTGCGGATCAGGTTCTCATCAACCATGCGCCGGTAGCTGCTGTCGAGATCGCCCGCCTCTGAAATACCCGCTGGAATTCTGGCATAAGACTCATCGCCCGTTTCCTCATACAAGGCCCGATAGGCAGACAGGCGCCGCATCCCCTGGATCAGTTCAAATCGTCCGTCTGAGCGACGCTCAAGTCGAATGGGGTTGGACAATCCGATTTCCTGAATTGACGCTTTTAGCTCGTCCAGTTCCGGATCCGGCCCTGGTTTGCGATCCCGCGTCAGCTTTTCAAACAGAATGTCAGCCAATGCTACGCGTTCGGTCACCAGACCTTCGGACCGCAGGCGCACGAGTTCATGCGCAAGACGATCGTTTTCTGCGCGAATGGTTTCTTCCGTCGATTGCTGGTCGCGCAGCGCATCGGCATTTTCCGAAATGGCCGCAGCCATCGGGCCCCGCCGCTTTTCAAGAACCTTGTCCGGAACCTTGCCGACAGGAATGTCATCCATTGCGGGCAGGTCGATATCAAACATTCTGCGCTTGCGGCTCATGCGTCATCCTCCAGCTTGTCCCAGGCAGACAGCATCACACCTCGGAATTCCTCGTAAACATTGTCGAACGTCGAACGGGCCCGACGCCAGGTTTCGCGGGTCATTTCGCGATAATCCATTTCGTACACCGAGCTCAGAAAGCGGCCGGATTGCTCGACCGCGCGGGTCATTTCAACAGGGTGCTGGGCGACGTGGTCTCCGAAGACTTTCTGGAACGCGTCGAACATCGCCAGATGCAACGCGTTTCCGGGCTCGTACCTTGTAAGCAGGAACCGCAGTTCGCAGAAGGTTTTGGGAAGACCGATCTTACCCGTGGGTAAGGTTTTGTCGAACCCGTAGGCCAGGTCCTCCAAAGCTTCTGCCAGCTGACCGATAAAAGACGTGGTCGAGTCATATTCCCAGTACCCGGGGCCAGACGGAATGTACAACATGTCCGCCGCGAACACCGCGTTCATGGACTGATACCCAATGGCCGGCGGGCAATCGAACAGGATCAGGTCATAGGCGTCGTCAGGGATTTGATCCAGATACCGGGACACTGCGGCAAAGAAAGACCATTCAGGGTTCAGGTGGCGATACTGTGCCGAGGCAAATTCGACGAAGGCCGCGTTCGCGCAGGACGGGATCGCATCGATGGTGGACCATGACGTCCGTCTGATGAAATCGCTGATCCGCAGATCTCCAAGCCCCATATCGGTGATCGCCGGGGGCAGTTCCCGGCGGGGCAGGGCGGTGCCGGACTCGGCCGCGGCGGGCCGGTTGTTCATGCGCTCGGTCTCGCGGATCAGGTCACGCGCCATGATCCCCCAAACAGTGTAATCCTCGGCGACATCAGTCAGGCCCATTGAATGGCTCAGCGTGGCCTGCGGGTCGAAGTCAACGACAAGAACACGGTACCCATCAAGCGCGGCAGCATGCGCAAGATGCAACGCCACCGTTGACTTGCCCGCCCCGCCCTTGAAGTTCGCCACAGCCGCGCGAATGGCCCGCTTGCCCTCGGGACGCGGTGGCATGAGGGATTTACGATTCACCTTGAGCCGCCGCCGCAACTCATTCACCTCCTCCAGGCTGAACCAGCGCTGCCGCCCCTCGGGCTCAACCTCGCCTCCGGGCAGAGACGGATCAGCGGCCAGCTTTCCGCGAAAGGTTGACTGGTTGACCCGGAAGATCAGCTCGGACACCTCCCAGCTCGAAAACCGGCGGAGTGTCTTCTCCATCTCGGGGCTAAAGGTCTGCTGACGAATCCACCCCTGAAGTTTGAGAGATTGATTGCGCAATGCATTCAGGTCTTCGTGCGTGTACATGCCTCATGTCTCTTTGTTTGGAACGTAAATTTCTGTTCGTTTCTTATTTACGCCCGATTTGCGCTTTACGCAAAAGAAAATATGATGAAACTCAAATCTTACCCACGGGTAAGAAAACAAGGCCCTGCAAGGCCATCGCCGATTCGGCAGCGCAGAAGATGAAGGGTGACGATTCGCAACGCGCCCTCAACCGTATTTAGGGGGGCATTCTTCCTGGATCTGCGATATATAGGGGGACATAACAAGCCGATAAGGGGTCATCCTGAACGTCCCCCTTCACCAATACTTCACCAGATTTTTTTTATTTTTTGATCTGGATTGGCGCAATTTTCTGACCTGTTTCAGACTCTTCTTGACAGAATCGAAGCTTTGGACGCTAATTAGGCCAAGATGACGAAAAGCGTTGGCAAACAGCGCGAGATCGGCGGGACACACCCGTCTGAGGCAGACAGAGCGGTGAGAACGGGTATGCAGCTGGCTAAACCGGTCGGGCGAAATGCGGCGGCCTTGAAATACGATATACTTTCTGCGCTCACCATATATGCGTTGTCAGGCGACAAGCATCGGCAACGCAGCGTTCTGCGTATCATCGCATTGATTACGACGCGATATAACTGGCGAAACAACGAATTATCGATTGGACGCGAAGAAATTTCGCGCCTTTGGTCAGTGAACGAAAGGACCGTAAAGCGCGAAATGGCCAAATTTCGCGCATTAGGTTGGGTAACGGTCAAACGGCCTGCTGCACGGGGCCGGGTCGCGGTCTATGAAATCGACCTCAAACAGATCATGATCGATACGCAGGAGGTCTGGCCGATCATAGGTTCCGATTTCCAGGCCCGGATGAGCGAGGATTCCGAACCCGTTACAAATGTCGTGCCTTTCGCGGCAAAACCCCCGGGGCCTGAAATCAACACCCCCGAAGCCAAGCCCGAGGATGTCTGGTCGCAGGTGCAATCAATCCTTCACGGCCGCGATCCCGAGCTGTGGGCGAGTTGGTTCCAGCATCTGTCCGAGTCGGAAAGGGCAGGGGGGCGCGTCATTCTGGTTGCACCCTCGCGGTTCATGGCGGATTACATTGCACAGAAATGGACGGCACGATTGCTGGCCGCCTACAGCCGCGTCGATCCCAGTATCAGAACGGTTCATGTAAACGCAGCCGATTGAGGCTGTCAGGTGCGCAGAACGGCCGAGCAAAGGATGCATCATGATCAACCGAAATTTTCAACCATTTCGGGTCGAACAGTTTCTGTCCGAAACGGAACACGGGGTGGTCTTCAATTTCTCGGAAAGCGGCGTTCATCCAATGTCGTTGCAGGGATTGGTAGAGCTGGCCGGGATTGATCTCGACTCTCTGCTGACAACGATGATCGACTATCCGCAAGTCAATGGAAAGCAAACCCTGCGCGACACCATCGCAGGCTTGTATCCGGGGGCCTCGGCAGATGGGGTAATGGTCACGGTCGGAGCAACCGAAGCGAACACGCTTGTGGCCAACACCTTGTTGGAGCCCGGCGACAATGTTGTGTGTTTCCGACCGACCTATGAACAGATTTCAGGAAATGCCGCCAATCTGGGCAACGAAGTGCGTTGGGTCGATCTGATCGAATCCGCAGGGTGGGGCATAGACGCGGAAGCGCTGGAGCGGGCGGTCGATGACAGAACCCGCATCATCCATGTGGTGAACCCGAACAATCCAACGGGCCGTATTCTGACCGAAGCGGATCGCGCCCGTATCGTAACGGCCGCCGAGCGCGTTGGCGCCTGGATCGTTTCAGACGAGGTTTATGCCGGAACCGAGCGGGAAGGTGACACCGAAACGCCTTCGTTCTGGGGAAGTGCGGACAGGGTTCTTGTGGTGAACTCCATGTCCAAGGCCTATGGGCTTCCGGGGCTGAGGCTGGGATGGCTGGTTGGGCCCGAAGACATCATTCAGCACTGCTGGCGGCGGCACGAATATGCCTCGATCGCGGCATCCATGTTGTCGATGGAACTGGCGGACAAGGCGCTTGCCGAACCTGCACGGTCCAAGTTGAAGGCCCGCGCGCGCCGTCTGATCCGCACGGGGTTTGACGTTCTCACGGAAGAACTGGCGCGGCATCAGGGGGTGTTTTCAGTTGTACCACCTCAGGCGTCGGCCATGTCGTTCGTGCGGTTCAATCTACCGATCGCATCCGAGGCGTTCAGCATGCGCCTGTTGCGCGAAAAAGACGTGCTGGTCATTCCAGGGTCGCGGTTCGGGGTCGAGAACCATTTTCGGTTCAGCTCAGCCCTGCCAGAAGATCATCTGCGGGACGGGTTGGCCAAGTTGAATGATCTTACAGGAGACATCCTGAACGGAAGCTGAGAGTTTGCCGCCGAATTTGTGCGAAAGGTTCGGTGACATTTCTTTTGCCTTTTTCATACGTGTCGATAGGCTTCGCAAATGGAAGATTCACCTGTGCTTTCCGTCGAAAAACCGCCGCTGGATCACCTAGTCGGGTCCGCGGTGAAAACGCATCGCGCGCTGGCCGGGTTGACTCTGGCCGAATTGTCTCAGCGGTCCGGCGTGTCCACGGCGATGATTTCCAAGATCGAGCGCGGTCAGGTGTCAGCCTCACTGGCGACGCTTGAGGCCCTGGCCGGTGGAATCGGCGTTCCGTTGATCAACTTCTTCGCCGGCACGGTCGAACGCACGGATGTGTCATTTGTGGCTGCGGGCGAAGGCGTGACCGTACAACGGTTGGGCACCGGTTTCGGGCACAGTTACAAGCTGATCGGTCGGGCGGAAGCGAAACATGTCAGTTTCGAGAGTTTCAGCGTTACATTGGAAGGCCCGTTGGACGAACGCCCTCTTTACCAACATCAGGGTGTCGAATTCATCCACGTCACCGCCGGCGAGATGGTCTATGGCTGCGGTGAAGCCGCCTATCACATGCGGCCGGGCGACAGTTTAAGTTTTGATTCAAACGCCACTCATGGGCCGTTGGAGTTGAAAACTGACACGGTCAGCTTTGTCACCGTGGTTGCCAAGGCCGTGTCGGGCGACAATTGAAAAACGCCCGGCGACCAAGCCGGGCGTTAGGGAATCAAGGTGATCCGAGAAGAGTCAGAGACCCCATTTCTTGCGATTTTCCTCGAAGAACCCTTGCGCCTTTTTGACTTCGATCCAGTTGTTTACATAGTTGATCCACACCTGATCGGCCTGTGGCAGGATCATCGCGATGGGTGACGGCGAACGCGGGCCTGCATTCTTCACGCGTACCACCGGAAATTTCGCCTCGAGGGTCGAACCTTCGATGTTCGAAGTAATGAAGACATCCGCGCGTCCTGCGATTACTTCCTGAAAACCGCGGGCCGGAGCCTCGACCACCTTGATATCTGCGTTCGGGAACCATTCGCGGACGCGCTTTTCGAATGTTGTGCCCAGGGTAGTCGCGACTTTTACTCCGGGCTGGTTGATCGATTCATAACCGTCAAACTTGTCGGCCTTGTCCTTGGTCGTATAGGGGAAGAGTTCCACCGAAATATAGCTGTCGGAAAAACCTGCGACCTTCATGCGTGGCGGCGAAATCGATGCGGATCCGGTCAGGTGATACTTGCCTGCCACCACACCGTTGACCAGTGTTTTCCAGTCGGTGGGGACATATTCGACCTCGACCCCCAGATCGGCGGCCAGCTCGTTCATGATGTCGATGTCGTACCCTTTGTAGCTGTTGGTTGCAGGGTCGCGGAGCGACATGGGATTCCAATCGCCCGTGGTGCCCACCTTGAGCACGCCGGAATCCAGCACCTCGTTCAGTGCAGATTGCGCCTGCGCAGCGCCTGACAAGACAAGTCCAAGCGCAGCGGCGGCCGCAGCTTTCCAAAAAGTGTTCATCGGTTTCTCCCGTTGGTGGCGTTTCGACCTTGTGGCCGTATTCTTCATTGATTTAAGCCCAAAGGGAAAGATAACCTCAAGAAAATATTATACTGGGACTAAAACAGGGGCAGTTCATCTTATGCCAGACGCCGCAATCGAACTTGTGGGCGTGAACAAGTGGTTCGACACGTTTCACGTTCTCAAGGACATCAATCTGACGGTCAACAGCGGCGAAAAGGTGGTGATTTGCGGGCCTTCCGGGTCAGGAAAATCCACCGTTGTGCGATGTATCAACCAGTTGGAAAAACATCAGAAAGGCACCATCCGCGTAGATGGGATCGAGTTGACGGATGACGAGAAATCCGTGGCCAGGATCCGGTCCGAGGTTGGAATGGTGTTCCAGCAGTTCAACCTGTTCCCGCATCTGACCGTATTGGAAAACCTGACTTTGGGCCCGATCAAAGCGCGCGGTCTCGGCCGCAAAGAGGCAGAGGAAAAAGCGCGCCACTATCTGGACCGGGTGCATATTCCAGATCAGGCCGACAAAAAGCCCATTCAGTTGTCGGGTGGTCAGCAGCAACGCGTCGCCATCGCCCGGTCGCTGTGCATGGAGCCGCGTGTGCTGCTGTTTGACGAGCCGACCTCGGCACTGGACCCCGAGATGATCTCGGAAGTGTTGGACGTGATGGTCGAGTTGGCCAATGAGGGGATGACCATGGTGGTTGTCACGCATGAGATGGGGTTTGCCCGAAAGGTTGCCGACAAGATGATCTTCATGGATGCCGGTGAAATCGTCGAAGAAGGCAAGCCCGAACATTTCTTCACCAATCCTCAGTCCGATCGGTGTCGCAAATTCCTGTCCCAGATCCTGCAACACTGAGAGGGGCCGATGAAAAAACTTCTTCTCATTTTGCCTCTGCTTCTTCTGGCAGGCTGTTCGTCGTCGCAGACCTGGGGCTGGTACGTTATCGATCCGACGACGGCCTCGGGTTGGACCAATGTGAAATTCCTGATCTCGGGGATGGGCGCGACGATCCAGATTTCCCTGATCGCCGCCGTTCTGTCGATCGTCATCGGATTGCTGGTCGCCCTGCCGGGATTGTCCGAAAAACGTGGTTGGCGGGTTGTGAACCGGGTTTACGTGGAGTTCATCCGCGCCATTCCCCTGTTGCCGATGCTGTTCTGGGTGTTTTACGGCTTGCCCATCATGTTTCAGTCGATGGGTCTGAACATCCCCATCGATCCCTTCTGGGGGGCGATCATAACGTTGGCGATTTCAGACAGCGCCTTTACGGCCGAGATCTATCGCGCAGGCATTCAATCCATTGCGCGTGGACAGCGCGAGGCAGCGCAGACCATCGGGCTGAACTATGTGCAGACCATGCGCTATGTGATCCTGCCGCAGGCGATCCGGCGCATTCTGCCGCCTTTGGCAAACCAGTTCATCTACATCGTCAAGATGAGCGCCTTTGCCAGCGTCATCGGGATGCAGGAACTGACCCGCCGGGCGAATGAACTGGTGGTGACGGAATACCGCCCGCTGGAAATCTACACCCTGCTGATTTTCGAATACCTGATCCTGGTTTTGATCATCTCAGCCGGGGTGCGCTGGCTGGAGCGTCGCATGGGCGCGGACGAGCGCGGATAAGGAGTGAAGAAATGAACTGGAAAGATTTCATGGCCGAGACCGAGGCCAATATCGGAACCCTCTCGAAAGAAGTGCCTGAAACCGTGCGCGGCTTTGGCATCATGGGCAAGGCGGCCAAGACTGACGGGGCGCTGAGCGAGAAAACCAAAGAGTTCATGGCGCTCGGCATTGCGATCGCGACCCGCTGCGACAGTTGCATCGGATTCCACGTGCGTGCGCTGGTTCGGCTGGGCGCCACCCGCGCTCAGATGTGCGAGGCGTTGGCCATGGCCACCTATATGGGCGGCGGGCCGTCCTATGCCTACAGCGCCAAGGCGCTCAGGGCTTTTGACGAGTTTTCGGAGTAAGAAACATGCGTCCTGATCTGGCCGGAGCAGAGGGGTTTATTCGCAACAGCTGGTACGTCGCCGGACGGTCCGAGGATTTTGGCCGCAGCCTGAGTGCCGTGCGAATGCTGGGCGATGAGATCGTGATCTATCGTGACACAGCGGGCAAAGCGATCGCGTTGGAAGATGCTTGCCCGCATAGAAAGCTGCCGCTGTCTCGGGGCACCATCGAAGGGGATCATGTGGTTTGCGGCTATCACGGTCTGACATTCGGCTGCGGCGGTGAATGTGTCAGCGCCCCGACACAGTTGGACAATCCTCCGCGCCGCGCCGCCGTGCATGCGTACCCGGCCGAAGACCGCTGGGGGTTTCTTTGGCTGTGGATGGGGGACCCGGACAAAGCCAGCACAGACGATATCATCGACATCCCCAATTTCGACAACCCGTCCTGGGGCAAGACCCGGACCGGTGCGATGGAGATGGCGTGCCATTACCTTTACATTATCGACAACCTGCTGGATCCAAGCCATGTGGCCTGGGTGCATCTGACCTCGTTTGCCGGGGCAGGAACCGACAACCGCCCGCTGGATCTTGAAGAAACCGAAACCGGCGTCATTGTTTCGCGCTGGATCGCGGATGAACCCGCGCCGCCCTACTATGCGCCGATACTGCCGTTCGGGCCAAGCTGCGACCGCAAGCAGCATTACGAATGCCGTCTGCCGTCCACTGCGATCAACATGTCCGTTTACACTCCGGCCGGAGAAGGCGGGGCGGATCGGCCGATGTCGCCCAATGCCTTTGTCAATATTTCGTACAACTTCATCACACCGGTCGATGCGGAAACATCGCGGTATTTCTGGTTCCAGCACCGCAACATGCACGCGGATGACACAGCCATGTCGCAGCGCATGTTCGAAGGCGCGGTCATGGCTTTCAACGAGGACAAAGAGGTTCTGGAACACGTTCAAACCGGCATGGCGCGGCGCAAGACCGGCTATATCAACCTCGGGCTGGACGCGGGCGCGATGCGGTTCCGCGCACGGGTTGCAAAGCTGATCGCGCAGCAGGCCGGCTGATCATCAGGCCGACAAGCGCCCGTTCGCGCCCTGGCCCACGTGTCGGGCCGGGGCGTCGAAAACCGCTTTGATGCAGGGATACCGGTCGAGAATTTCAGCCCCACCGGGCAACAGATCGGCCCGGAGAACACCGGCATCCCAGATCGAAACACCATCCACGCGGATCGTCGGGTCCAGCACGTTCAGCGAAATCTCACCCGGCGCATAATGCCCACATGTGTGAAAGTGCAGCAGGCGTGGATTGCCAAAGGCCGACCCGCTCCAACGTTCAAAATTGCTTCGCGCCGGGGTCGTGTAGGCGCAGCCCGGGTGGATGCCTGCGTGCCAGGAATGCATGGTCAGGGGATCAAGGTCGAACATCTTTCCGACTTTTTCGTAATGCATCTGCGCGCAATGCACATCCATGGGATGGCCGTCAAAGCCGGTCAGGCGGTTGTTTTCGAACCGTATGGTCAGCGGTTCGCGCAGGTCACAGCCGTATGGTTCGTAGAATTTCGAACCGGTGCCGACCAGAAACCCGTCCTGAACCAGCACGCCGGAAAACCCCTGCGCGGGAACCGGGGCAAAGACCGACATCGGAAAACGCGCCACGCTGACATCCGCGGCACCTGCTGGGGGGAAGGCGGCGCCGGGGCCGGCGAAGTCGGTGCCCAATGGGCAGGTTACGTGGATATGCCCGGCATTGGCCAGCAGCCGGTTAACCGCGTTTTTCAATTCAACGAACCCGGTGTAGTTGGCGCGCCCGAAACCCGAGGCCAGCATTCCGGCGTCCAGCGCATATGACATGATGGGCCGAACGTCCCTCATTCCTGCGTCGAAACGAATCTGATCGCCGGAGCGGGACAGAAACAAGGTGCGATCCGCCGCTTCCATCACCGTTTTCAGATCCGCTGGCAGCGATGAACCCATGGGATCGAATGCGAGGGTTCGAACTGCGGTCTTGATCCGGTTCTGTCGCGCGCAGTCCAAGATAGCCTCGGTGATCTCGGCATCGTAATACCCGTTGGCCGCATCTTCGCAGACCACAAGCAACTGGTCGCCCGCCGTCAGGCCGCCGCATCTGAACAACAGGTTTTCGGCACCTGCCATAAGATCTGGACTGTGCATTCGCGTTGATCCTCAACAAATTCCCCGCGCTGGTATTTTACATCTTTCACGTTTCCGTGATCCAGAAAAAATTTCACCTTAAGAAAAAAATTAACTGACATGCCTGTGGGCTTTGTACATAAGCTGAGCCCGAACAAGACAGGAGACACAGCAATGAGCGCTTGGATCGAGATGATCTCGGACGACAAGGCCGAGGGCCGCCTGAAAGAGCTGCTGGACAAGGCCCGCACCCCTCATGGCACCGTGGATACGGTCATGCGTGTGCATTCATTGCGGCCCGAAACGATGAACGGGCATGTGACGCTGTACCGTTCGGTCCTGCATTCCGATGACAACCAGTTGCCATTCTGGTTCCTCGAAGTTGTCGCCAGCTATACTTCGATCCTGAACGATTGCACCTATTCACTGACCCATCACTTCATGAACGTGCGCAACCTGCTTAAGGATCAGCCGCGCAGTGACCGGATTTTCGTCGCGCTCAAGGCGCATCGGCCCGAGGATGAATTCGAGGGCAAGGAACTGGCGCTGCTGCGCTATGCCGCCAAGCTGACGACGGATGTTGGCAAAATGGTCAAGTCCGACTTCGAAGCGCTCAAGATTGCTGGCTGTGAGGATGGCGAGATCCTGGAGGTCAATCAGGTCTGCGCCTATTTCAATTATTCAAATCGGTTGCTGAACGGGTTGGGTGCAACGACCGAGAATGATGTGATCGGCTATTACAAGGGTGACGACTGACGGGTTGCGCCGGGTCTGGACCCCGTGCCGAGGAACATCGTTTCGGGCGGGTCAGCCTGTTGTTGCGGGCTGTGACGGTTTCACGCCCCACGTGTTTTCCTCGGCTGTTTTGCGGATGATCGCGCCGATCTTCAACAGGTTTTCGCTGAGCGGGTTGGTCTTTCGCCAGATCAGACCAATCGTCCGTGTCGGCGGCGTGTCCTGAAACCGGGCAATGGACACATCCGCGGATCGGGTTTCCAGCCCGACCGCCATTTCCGGTATCAGGGTCACACCGATGCCGGCGCCGACCATCTGAACCAGTGTGGAAAGCGAACTGCCCTCCATGATGTGCTGCGGTTCGATGTTGCGGATCGAACAGAAGGACAGGGCCTGATCCCTGAAGCAATGCCCCTCTTCCAGCAACAGCAGGCGCATGGTTCTCAGCTGCGAGGAACTTGGCATCGGCAGGTTGGCATCCTGCGCCGGGCGAACCAGCAGAAAATCTTCGTTGAACAGCGAGAACTCTCGGAGGTTGGGTTCCGAGACGGGCAGGGCAACGACACCGAAATCCAGTTTCGAATCCAGTATTTCACCGATCAACGTCTTGGTTATCGTTTCCTTGGGTTCGATGGTCAGTTGTGGGAAACGCTGCGACAGAGCTTTGATGATCGAGGGCAGCAGATAGGGTGCGACCGTGGGAATGACCCCGATTCTGATGCGGCCGGACAAGGGGCCCGAGGGAGATTGCACCAATTTCCCCAAATCCTCGACCCGGGTCAGGATTTCGCGGCCATGTTTCAGCACGTCTTCGCCAAGTGCAGTCAGGCGGGTTTGCCGGGCCGCGCGTTCGACCAGCGGCCCACCCATAATTGCCTCCAGCTCTTTGATTTGTATGGAAAGCGCAGGCTGCGATATCGCACTGGCCGCGGCGGCCTTGCCAAAGTGGCCGTGCGTGGCGAGCGCCTCGAAATAGCGCAGGTGTTTGAGGGTGAGTGCTTTCATATGAAAAATTAATCACAACGATAGTAATTACAAATTTCCAATTATCGAAGCCGTGGGGTACGAGTCAAGATATCTGAACCCCTAGGTAAATACTCAGGAGATTTACAATGGACGGTACCCCCCACAATCACCAATCCGGCGGCTGCCCTGTCATGCATGGCGGCAATACTGGAACGGGTAATTCCGTCACCAAGTGGTGGCCGGATGCGCTGAACCTGGACATTCTGAGCCAGCACGACACGCGCACCAACCCGATGGATGCGGATTACAATCACCGAGAAGCGGTCAAGGGCCTGGACTTCAAGGCGGTTCGTGCCGATGTCGAGGCGCTGCTGACCGACAGTCAGGACTGGTGGCCGGCAGACTGGGGTCACTATGGTGGGCTGATGATCCGTCTGGCGTGGCACTCGGCCGGATCTTACCGTCTGGGGGATGGTCGAGGTGGCGCCGGTTCGGGCAACATCCGGTTCGCGCCGCTGAATTCATGGCCGGACAATGCAAGCCTGGACAAAGCCCGCCGTCTGCTGTGGCCGGTGAAAAAGAAATACGGCAACGCGCTGTCCTGGGCCGATCTGATCGTTCTGTCGGGCACGGTGGCGTATGAATCCATGGGATTGAAGACCTTTGGTTTCGGCTTTGGTCGCGAAGACATCTGGGGCCCCGAGAAAGATGTTTACTGGGGTTCTGAAAACCAGTGGCTGGCCCCGTCCGAGAACCGCTATGGCGATCTGGAAACCCCCGGCACGCTGGAAAACCCTCTGGGTGCGGTGCATATGGGACTGATCTATGTGAACCCCGAAGGCGTGAACGGCAATCCGGATCCGGCCAAAACCGCGATGCATATCCGTGAAACCTTTGCGCGTATGGCGATGAATGACGAAGAGACCGCGGCATTGACCTGCGGGGGCCATACCGTCGGCAAAGCCCATGGTGCGATGCCCGGCGACAATATCGGCGCCGAACCCGAAGCCTGCCCGGTGTCCAGCCAGGGTCTGGGATGGGAAAACCCTGATCAGAACGGTAAAGCGGCCAACGCCTTTACCTCGGGGATCGAAGGGGCGTGGACGAAAGAGCCGTTGAAATTTGACATGGGCTATTTCGACTATCTGTTCGGCTACGAGTGGGAACTGGGCAAATCACCCGCAGGTGCCCATCAGTGGCAGCCCGTCGATATGCCCGAAGACGAAAAGCCGGTCGACCCGACCGACCCCTCTGTTCGTCGCATGCCGATGATGACTGATGCGGATATGGCGATGAAGGTCGACCCGACCTATAACGCGATCTGTCAGAAATTCATGGCGGATCCGGACTATTTTGCCGATACATTTGCACGTGCCTGGTTCAAGTTGACTCACCGCGACATGGGTCCGCGCGTCAACTATTATGGCCCGGACGTGCCGTCGGAAGACCTGATCTGGCAGGATCCGATCCCGGCCGGTTCGACAGATTACGACACAAATGCCGTAAAGGCCAAGATCGCAGACAGCGGCCTGACCATCGCCGAGATGATCACCACTGCCTGGGACAGTGCCCGAACCTTCCGCGGTTCGGACAAGCGTGGCGGCGCAAATGGGGCGCGCATCCGACTGGCGCCGCAAAAGGACTGGGCAGGCAACGAACCCGAACGTCTGGCGAAAGTGCTGGGTGTGCTGGAGCCGATCGCGGCGGAAACCGGTGCCTCGATTGCCGACGTGATCGTTCTGGCGGGCAATGTCGGGCTGGAGCAGGCGATCAAGGCCGCAGGCTTTGACGTGGCGGTTCCGTTCTCGGCCGGTCGCGGCGACGCGTCGATCGAGCAGACCGACGTGGACAGCTTCTCGGTACTTGAGCCGCTGGCGGACGGGTTCCGCAACTGGCAGCTGAAGGAATACGCGGTCTCGCCAGAGGCGATGATGCTGGATCGCGCGCAACTGCTGGGTCTGACCGCGGCCGAGATGACCGTTCTGGTCGGTGGTCTGCGTGTGTTGGGTGCCAACCATGGCGGATCGCCACATGGCGTCTTCACCGACCGGGTGGGCCAGCTGACAACCGACTTTTTCGTCAACCTGACGGATATGTCGCTGAGCTGGCATCCGGTTGACGGAGGCACCTATGAACTGCGCGACCGCGCCTCGGGTGAGGTCAAGTTCACCGCAACCAGCGCTGATCTGGTCTTCGGATCGAACTCGATCCTGCGCAGCTATGCTGAGGTCTACGCTCAGGACGACAATGCCGAGAAGTTCGTGCGCGACTTTGTGGCGGCATGGACCAAGATCATGAACAACGACCGGTTCGATCTGGTTGCCTGAAACATATAGTAAATCAGGCGGGGACATCCTCGCCTGATATTCTTTTCAGGGGGCTGCATGCGCTGATCCGCGCTGTGCCGAGACTCGCTCACACAGTCATGAAGAGATCTTTGTATCGGTCACGCAGAATGTTCTTTTGAACCTTGCCCATCGTGTTGCGGGGCAGTTCATCCAGAACGATCAGCTTGCGCGGATGCTTGAACCGGGCCAGACCTTCGCGGACTGCGCCCGTAATCGCCTCCGGATCAGGGGTCTGGCCGGGCTCTGCCACGATGACGCCAACTACCGTTTCTCCGAAATCGGGATGTGGCACGCCGATCACGGCGCTTTCCAGAACACCGGGTTGATCATCGAGAACAATCTCGATCTCTTTTGGGTAGATGTTGTAGCCGCCCGAAATGATCAGATCCTTGTTGCGGCCAACGATATGGACGTACCCAACCTCGTCGATGCGGCCCAGATCACCGGTGATGAAAAAGCCGTTGTCACGCAGTTCGGCAGCGGTTTTTTCAGGCATCTGCCAATACCCTTTGAAGACGTTGGGCCCGCGCACTTCAATTATGCCGATCTCGCCCGCAGGCAGGGTATTGCCGTCTGAATCACAGATCTTCAGTTCGACCCCGGGCAGCGGGTGCCCGACCGTTCCGGCGCGCCGCTCGCCGTCATATGGGTTTGACGTGTTCATGTTGGTTTCAGTCATGCCATAACGTTCAAGGATGCGATGACCCGTTCGTTCTTCGAACTGCACATGGGTTTCCGCCCGCAGCGGTGCCGATCCGGAAACGAACAGGCGCATATGGGCGGCCAGTTCCCTGGTAAAACGCGGGTCGTCCAACAGGCGCGTATAGAAGGTTGGGACGCCCATCATCGACGTGGCACAGGGCAATTTGTCGATGATCTGGTCCAGATCGAATTTGGGCAGCCAGATCATGCATCCACCTGCGGCCAGCATGATATTGGTCGCGACGAACAGCCCGTGCGTGTGAAAGATCGGCAGGGCATGCAGCAGCACATCCTGCGAGGTGAAGCGCCATTCCTTGACCAGTGTCCGTGCGTTCGACAGCAGATTGTTCTGGGTCAGCATGGCGCCCTTGGACCGGCCTGTGGTTCCCGACGTGTAAAGGAACGCTGCCAGATCCTCGCCATCGCGGGCGACAGTTTCGAAACGTGTCGGCATGGTCGCGGCCAAATCTGTCAGAGACCCGGTGCCATCCGCGTTCAGCGTCTCTACCCGGGCGCCCAGCTGCGCGCCGACAGGGGTGAGTTTTCCTTCTCTTTCGGTGTCGCAGATAATCAGCGAGGCCCCGCTGTTTTCGATGAAATAGGTCAATTCATCGACCGTGTAGGCGGTGTTCAGCGGCAGGAACACCAGACCGGCCTGGGCGCAGGCAGCATAAAGCGCCAGCGCCTCGGGGGTTTTTTCAACCTGCGCCGCAACGCGGTCACCGGGGTTCAGGCCCAGATGCGTGGCCACATGCGCAATCTGCGCCGCTTTGCCCAGGAAATCCTGGTGAGAGATCGTTGTCCCGTCCAGTAGCTGCAAAAAAGGTGTGCCTTTGCCGGCGTGGATGCCGAACAGGCCGTCATACAGAGGGTTAGCCATCAGGTTTACCTTTCTTGAGATATGAAAAGAGAGGTGGATGCAGCGAGGAAATTGATCTCGAATGGGGCGATCATCTCATGGGTCGTGGCGAATTGGTTGTGGTACTGGGCAACACGGGTCATTTCATACAGGTAGTTCACCAAAGTGCCAACGGATCGGGCCGGGATTGCGTTGGCCTGAACCGAATGAACAAAAGCACTGTTACCCAAATGAAACTGTGCAATTGAATCCAGGGGCGTGTGCCTCATTCCCCTGATACTGCGCAGTTGCAACCGCCAACACCCCGCTGCGCGTCGTGCTTTCAGAGTATCGGCGGGTGTCGACTGATTTCCCTATGAGAAGTGTTCCGGCAGCAATGCATCCGGCAGATTCTGATAGCAGACAGGACGCAAGAAACGTCGGATCGCCAATGTGCCCACGGATGTGGCACCGAAATTGGTCGAAGCCGGGTAGGGGCCGCCATGGACCATGCTGTCACAGACCTCGACCCCCGTGGGGAAGCCATTGGCCAACACGCGCCCGGCTTTGCGTTCAAGGATCGGCAGCAGGGACCGCGCCATGCCCATGTCGGCCTCGTCCATATGCAGGGTGCAAGTCAGCTGCCCGTGCAATCCGCGCGCGACGTCGTGCATTTCGTCGGGTGTCTCGGCAGTCACGATGATACCCAGCGGGCCGAATACCTCTTCCGCGAGGGATGTGTTGGCCAGCCAGGTTGCGGCGCTTGTTCGGTAAAGGAAAGGGGGCGCATTGCGCTGATCGCATGTCGAAGCCAGAACCTCGTGAACACCAGCGGTTTCAGCAACACGGGCCTGACCGTTGCGATAGGCTTTGGCGATGCCGTCGGTCAGCATGGTCTGCGCCGGAACTTCGGTCAATGCGGCCTGTGTGATCTCGGCGAAACGGTCCGTTGCTTCGCCTGCCGGCATCACGACGACGCCCGGGTTGGTGCAGAACTGACCAGCGCCCATCGTCAGCGAGCCGGCCCAGCCTTTGGCGATGTCTTCACCCCGGTTTGCCAGTGCCGCATCCAGAATGAACATGGGGTTTACCGATCCAAGCTCGCCAAAAAACGGAA
This sequence comes from Ruegeria sp. A4, assembly GCF_056543025.1. Lineage (NCBI taxonomy): Bacteria > Pseudomonadati > Pseudomonadota > Alphaproteobacteria > Rhodobacterales > Roseobacteraceae > Ruegeria > Ruegeria sp. A4. Next base: position 21,378 of record NZ_JBQGAW010000005.1, read on the forward strand.
TCGGTTCGGGGCGCGCGGCGCACAGGTCGAACAGGGCGCGACCGCCCGCAAGCGATCCGGTGAAGCCGACCGCCTTGATCAGAGGGTGCTGCACCAAGGCAGAACCCACAGCCGGTCCGCCGTCCTGGATCAGGCTGAAAACGCCGGGATGAATGTTGCAACGGCGGATGGCTGCAAGGATGGCTTCGGCGATGATCTCGCCGGTGCCCGGATGGGCGCCGTGGCCTTTGACGACAACCGGGCAGCCGGCAGCCAATGCGGCGGCGGTGTCCCCCCCGGCGGTGGAAAATGCCAGCGGGAAATTTGATGCGCCGAACACCGCGACCGGGCCGATCGGGCGCTGGATCATTTTCAGATCGGGCCGGGGCAGGGGGGAACGGTCCGGCAGCGCGCTGTCGTGGCGCCGGTCCAGATAATCGCCGCCGAGGATATGCGTTGAAAACAGCCTCAGCTGCCCCGACGTGCGGCCCCGCTCACCTTGCAGCCGAGCCTCGGGCAGGCCGGTTTCCTGAGTGCCAATCTCGGTGATTGCATCGGCGCGCGCTTCGATCTCGTCGGCAATGGCGTTCAGAAAGGCGGCGCGTTCTTCCCGAGTGGAATAGCCATAACTCCAAAACGCCTCTTCCGCGGCCTGCGCCGCGGCGTCGACGTCTGAAATGCGACCTTTCGAAAAGTCATGCGATGGCCCATGTGCGGGTTGTGATGCAAAGAAATCGTCACCGGCAAGCCAGTTGCCGGCGATCAGATGCTTGCCATGCGGGGTAAAGGTCATTTGGGCCTCGTGTTTCGGGATGTCCAGATTAATGGATAATGTATCCAAAATGACAGGACATGCAAGACCGCCCTAGGGTTCGTCTGTCCCGCGCTTCGAGGCGATCATTTCCAGAAGCTGTTCCTTGGTCCGGCGAATATGCTGGGCCAAGACCTCGCAGGCTTGGTCCACATTGCCTTCCCGGGCCAGCCGCAACAGATCACGATGTTCCTTTTTTGCGGGTTCGCGCTGTTTCATCACGCTCAGGTGCATCCTGACATAGCGATCCGATTGCAGGTTGACGCGGTCCAGCAATTCGTTGGTCAGCTTCCGTCGTGACGCCGCATAAAGCGCCGAGTGATACTGATAGTTCAATATCCCCCACTTGCCGACGTCATTTTCATCATACGACGCTTCCATCTGATTGAGGATTTCGTCGCAACGCGCAAATTCCCCTGGGCCCATATTCGGGATGGCCCGGCGGAACAGATCGACTTCGATCAGGATGCGAAGATCGAAAATTTCACCGATTTCGTCGAGGGAATGCTTGGTCACCGAGCCGCCGCGATTGTTGGCCCATTGCACCAGACCTTCGGCATTCAGGCGTTTCAAAGCCTCGCGGATCGGCATGCGAGAGACATCATATTCCTCGGCCAGGGCTTCCTGCCGGATCGTCTCACCTTCGGCGAGTTCGCCGCTGAGGATACGTTCACGCAGATCATTTGCGATGACGTCCGGTAGGCTTTGTTTCGTGATCGCGCGTTTTCCTGCCATTTCCAATATCCCGCCACGGTTTTTTGGATACAATTACCCGCAATCACCGACTTTTCCAAGTCGAACTTGGATTTCGACCCATGTTCGACCCCTGCCCGAGATCAAAAAAAAGGCCTGAATCTGATGATGAAACCGTAAAGAGGCCGCGTATCTTCAGACTTTTCCGTTTTGAAAAACGTGCCTGCTGACATCAAACACCCCAGGTGTCAGACAGACGATAGCCACCGGGCCATGGATCGTCAGGATCCAACATGTGCTGATGAATTCCGGTGATCCAACCGCGACCGCTGATTTCAGGAACGATCGCCGCGCGGCTACCGACCTGCGCTGTGTCAATGATCCGCCCGGTAAAGCGCGATCCGATGATCGAGACAGCCTCGAAGGTCTGGCCGGGTTTCATCACCCCCTTGGCCGCCATCAGCGCCATGCGCGCGGATACAGCGGTGCCCGTCGGCGAACGGTCGACCTTGCCCGGCTGGATCGCCACGGCGGACTTGCCGCTCAGACCGGTTTCCGTTTCATACAACGGGCCGCAAAAGGCGCAGAACGATATATGATCCCAGTCCGGGTTCTCGGGATGCGAAAATCCAAGCTGCTCATTGGCGGCGTTTGTGATCTTTACCCCCAGCCGGGCTATGTCGCGGGCCTCGTGGTCGACGATCGCGAACCCAAGCGCCTGCGCATCGACGACCACGAAACTGTCGCCGCCATAAGCGGTGTCTACCGTGATCGTGCCCAGTCCGGATACCTCGAGCGGGACGGACAGCTTGTCGGCGAAGCTGGGCAGGTTCTGGACAAAGATGCGTTGTGCCTTGCCATCGCGGCATTCCGCACGCACCCGGACCAGCCCGCCCGGTGCCTCGAGCACCATATGGGTTTCCGGCTCGTGCATTGGAATGATCCCGCCATCCAGCAACACGGTTGAGACACAGATCGAGTTGGACCCCGACATGGGCGGCGTGTCTTCGGGTTCCATGATGATCCAGGCGGCGTCCGCCTCGGGGTGTTTTGGCGGAACCAGAAGGTTGACATGGCGGAACACACCGCCGCGTGGTTCGTTCAGAACAAAGTTGCGCAGAGTCTGGTCCCGCGCAATGAAGCTTCGCTGATCCCAGAGAGTGTCGCCCGGCGGTGGGGCGACACCCCCCACGATGACATCCCCAACTTCACCTTCGGCATGGGCCGAGATCACATGTACGGTTTTGCTGCTGCGCATGTTTACCTCAGCTATATTGCGCGACGGGGGCACCCAGCGCGTCGAAGATCGGTGTCACGCCCAGACCGGGACGATCTGCTGCGGTCATCCGGCCATTGACACGCTTTGGCGCACCTTCGGCGATGTCCACGGTACCATAGGAATTGAAGTCGGTGGCCGAGAACGTGAACTCGGACGGTGTCGACCGCGCCAGATGGGCGATGGTGGCTGTGGTGATGTCGCCGCCCCATGTGTCCTCGATGGTCATGGGAATACCGTGCGCCACGCACAGATCCCGCATCAGTTTTGCCTTGGTCAGACCTCCTACCTTGGAGATTTTCAGATTGATCACGTCCATGGCGTCATCGGCGATGCCGCGGACCAAAGTGTTGGGCGTGTCGATGACCTCATCCATCACGAAGGGCAGCGCGGTGCGCCGGCGGATCGACACGCATTCCTCATAGGTCAAACAGGGTTGTTCCACATAGACATCCATGCCCGCGATGGCGCCTACGACACGCGCGGCCTCGTGCCGGGTCCAGCCCGTGTTGGCATCCGCCACCAGCAGGTCGGTCTTTTTCAGAACCGCGCGGGTGGCGTGAATGCGGTCGATGTCATCATTGGCGTCGCCGCCCACTTTCAGTTGAAACTTCGTATAGCCTTCGGCCGCATAACCTTCGATCTTTTGCGCCATGATGTCCGGTGCTTCCTGGCTGATCGCGCGATACAGCACCACGTCCTGTTGCGCGTCGCCGCCCAACAGGGTGTAGAGGGGTTGCCCGGTCGCCTTGCCCAGCAGATCCCAGCAGGCGATATCAACGGGCGCCTTGGCATAGGGGTGGCCACGCAGGGCTGCATCCATGGTGCGATTGATCTGGCCGATATTCAGCGGATCCTGCCCGATCAGATGTAGCGACAATTCCGCCAGCCCGGCCCTGACGCCCAGGGCAAAGGACGGAAGATAAGCCGATCCCAGCGGGCAGCATTCGGCATACCCCTTGAGACCTTCATCCGTGATGATCTCGAGAACGGTGCTGTCGAAGACCTCGACATAGTTGCCATTGGACCAGCTGTAGCGGCCTTCCTTCAGCGGCAGATCAACCTGATATACGTTCAGTGCAGTGATTTTCATGAGGTGTTCTCCTGATCAGAAGCGTGTGGATGCGTAAGGCTTCATGTCGAGCGCGGGCTTGGTGTCCGTGACCAGATCCGCGACCAGTTCCGCCGTGCCTGCGGATTGCGTCAAACCCAGATGGCCATGTCCGAAGGCGTAAAACACCTGTGGTGCACGCGCCGAGCGGTCGATCAGCGGCAAACTGTCGGGCAGCGACGGCCGAAAGCCCATCCATTGCGTGCCGCCTTCCAAATTCAGGCCAGGCATGAAGCGCCCGGCCTTTGCCAGAAGCGCGTCGGCGCGTTTGTAATTGGGCGGCAGCTCCAGCCCGCCCAACTCGACCGCGCCACCGATGCGCACACCGCCGTTGATCCGCGTCACCACAAATCCGTGGCCACCGAATGTCAGATGGGTGCGCAGATCAAAGGCCCCTTGGGGCAGGGTCGTGTTGTACCCGCGCTCGGTTTCCAGAGGGATGCGATCGCCCAGGGTTTTCGCCAAGTGATGAGACCACGCCCCGGCAGCCACGATCACCTGTCTTGCATCAATTTCACCGATCGAAGTCGTCAGGCGAACGCCCGCATCCATGGGTGTGAGCGCGCTGATTGTCGCGATTTCAACCTGACCGCCACGGGCGGTGAACCGGGTGGCCAAATGTCTTGTCCAGCTGGCCGGATCGACCGTGTTCATCCAGGTGGGCGTAAAACCCGCATGGGTAAATCGTCGGTCAAGCCCGGGCTGGATTTCCGCAATCGCGTCGGGGCTGTCCAGCAGATCAAAGGGGATGCCGTGATCCTTGCGCCTGTCCCATGTGGGCAGACTGGCGCGGAATTCGCCTTCACCCTCGAACACCTGCAACTGGCCGTCGCGTTGCATCAGCGCTTCGCCATCGACATCCGCGATCTGGCGTTCCAGCGCCGCGCGGCTGTGATCCATCAAAGCAGCCTGCGCAGACAAGGCCGCAGCATAGCGATCCTGCCAACTGGCCCGCCAGAACCGCAGCATCCACGGCGCGATGTTCAAAGCGTAAGAAGGAGGAATTGAAAGTGGACCCAGCGGGTCAAACAGCCATTTCGGAGCCTTGCGCATGATCCCGGGGGTGGCCAATGGCACGATGTCGGTAAAGGCAAAGGCTCCGGCGTTGCCCTTCGAGGCACCGGCTCCTACGCCTTCGCGATCCAGCACCAGCACGCGCCTGCCGCGTTTTTGCAATTCAAGTGCGGTGCTGATGCCGATGATACCGGCACCGATCACAACGATATCCGTCGGGTTGTCTTGCAGCATGGCCAGATCTTCTCAAACTGTGGCTCGGTTCCGGGGGCTGGATTGCGCCAGTCCCCGATAGTTTTGTCAAAGAAGGATCCCACCGCGGAACGGATCGTTTTGCGCGAAAATCAATCTGCCTTCGGCCATGATATGCGCCTGCCCGGTCAGGGTCGGAATGATGCCGCCATTGGGACCGGGCTGAAAGCTCAGCCGGTAAGAGCTGCCGATCACGCTTTCCTGCACGATCTCTTGCCCCGGAACCAGAACCCCATCCGCGGCCAGACAGGCCAGACGCGCAGAACTGCCGGTCCCGCACGGGGATCGGTCATATTGATCGTCCGGGCACAGGACGAAATTCCTGCTGTGAACGTCGTTGTCCGGGGGTTTGTCCTGCAAGATCACGTGGTCCACCGGTTCCCCGTTTTCGCCACGCACGTTCTGGTCGATGCAGGCTTTGCGAATTGCAATGGTCAGATCGGTGAGGGCACGGATGTTGCCGGGCGTCACGTCCATCGGGCTGGGATCGACAATGAAGAACCAGTTGCCACCATAGGCCAGATCGCCTGTCACTTTTCCATGGCCTTCGACGTCTACCGACACCGAAGCCCTGACCCGGCGGCTTTCGATATTGGTGACGCGCACCGTATTGGCGTCCAACAGGTCAACCGAGATGACGCCGGCCGGCGTTTCGACCCTGTGCGTCCCCGGACCGATCCGGCCCAGATGGGCCAGAGTGACCCCAAGGCCGATGGTGCCATGACCGCACATGCCCAGAACGGCATCGGCATCGAAATAGATCACGCCGGTTTCGCAGCCAGACGTTTCCGGCGCCACCAGAAGCGCCCCGACCATGCCGGGTTGACCGCGTGGTTCCAGAAGGACCGATTTGTAGAAATCCTTGTGCTCGGTGGCCAGGCGTTGCGCGCGCTCGGCCAGCGGGCCCGACCCCAGATCGGGGCCGCCGTTCAGGATGACCCGCGTGGGCATGCCTCCGGTATGGCTGTCGATCACATGCATTCAGCGATGACCCCGCCCTGGCCGGACCAGTCGGCAAACCAGGTGCGGAACAATCTGTATTGCTGTTCGCAATAGTTGCGCTGGGCATCCGTCAGCTCGTCGGTTTCGTTGAAGTGCAAGCGGTATTCCTCTTCACCGTTCAGGACCAGCAGGTGCTTGTAGTACAGCACCAGATCGGTGCCTTCGTCAAAGCTGGCCAGCACGCCAAAGGCTTCTTCAAGCTCGCGCGCGCGCAGGCGCGCTTCGGCATGGCCCGCCGCCGCTTTCTGGCACAGGGCGGCCAGCAGCAGTGCCTCTTTGGGCAGGGCGGTGCCGATACCGGTAATCGAACCCGTGGCGCCGCAGTTGACGAAGCCATGATAAACCTCGGTGTCCACGCCCACCATCAGCGTGACCTGATCATCCTTCGAGGTGATGTGTTCCGCGGCGTAGCGCAGGTCGCCTTTGCCTCCGAATTCCTTGAACCCGACAAGGTTCGGATGATCTGCACGCAATTCCAGGAACAAATCAGCACGGGTGGCGAAGCCGTAGACGGGGCTGTTGTATATGATGGCGGGGATATCCGGCGCGGCTGACAGGATTGCCTTGAAATGGTTGCGCTGTGCCGGGATGGACGATCCACGCGACAGCACACGTGGGATGACCATAAGCCCTGCCGCGCCGACCTTTTGCGCATGTGCGGCCAGCGCCACCGCAGATTTCGAGTTTATCGCACCGGTGCCGACGACGACAGGAAGGCCAGCGTCGATCAGGCGCTCGACACCTTCCATGCGTTCGGCATCCGACAGCAACGGCCAGTCGCCCATCGAGCCGCAATACACCACGGCGGACATACCTGCCTCGATCATTTCCTTGCCCTTTTTCACCAGGGCATCGAAATCCGGGGTCCGGTCGGCTTTGCACGGGGTCATCAGGGCTGGCATGGTGCCGGTGAAGATATTCTTGGACATGAAGGTGATCTTCCTCGTTGTTTCAGGGGGCCAGTGCACTCAGCGCACGTTGGCAAGGAATTTACGGGTATGTTCGGATTGCGCATCACCGAATATCTGCTCGGGCGGACCGATCTCTTCCATCACGCCCTGATGGAAGAAAGCAACCCGGTCCGACACATCGCGTGCGAAACCCATCTCGTGCGTGACACAGATCATGGTCATCCCTTCTTCGGCCAAAAGGCGCATCGTGTCGAGAACCTCGCCCACCAGTTCGGGATCCAACGCTGACGTCGCCTCATCAAACAGCATGTATTCCGGCTCCATCGCAAGCGCGCGGGCGATGGCCAGACGCTGTTGCTGGCCACCCGAAAGGGCAGATGGGTAGACGCCCAGCTTTTCGCCCAGGCCAACATGGGTCAGTTGGCGGGCGGCGATGTCGCGGGCTTCTGATTTTGACAGTCCCTTGACGATCTTGGGGGCCAGCGCGACGTTTTCCAATGCGGTCAGGTGGGGAAAGCTGTTCCATTGCTGAAACACCATTCCCAGCTTTGTGCGCAGCTTGTTGATGTCGGTGCCCTTGGCATGAACATCAGTGCCATCCACCCTGACCGAGCCTTGCTGGATCGGTTCCAGCCCGTTGATGCAATACAGCAGGGTCGATTTGCCGGAGCCCGATGCGCCGATCACCGACAGGACCTCTCCTTTCTGCACATCCAGATCGATGCCCTTCAGCACATGCAGCGCGCCGAAATACTTGTGCAGGTCGCGAATTTCGATCATTGGGCCCACCTTTTTTCAAGAGACGCGGAATAGCGCGAAATCGGATAGCTGAGCGCGAAATAGAACGCGCCCGCGATTGTCAGGATCAGGAAAGGTTCCTGCGTCCGGGTGATCAGGATCTGACTGGCCTTGAGCAGTTCGACATAGCCCAGCACCGAAACCAACGCGCTGTCCTTCATCACTCCCAGTGCGACACCGACCCAGGCCGGGAAGATCGCGCGCCCGCCAATCGGGAAGACGACATAGCGCAGATCCTGCCAATAGGTCATGCCCAGACTGCGCGCGGCACGGCGCATCGGCGCACCGACGGCCACGATCCCGCCGCGTGCGACATTCGCAACCAAGGCGGCCGTGTAGATCGACAGGATCACCACGCCCGAGGCGAACGGGTCCAGATTGAGCCCGACAATGGGCGCAAAGTTGTAGAACAGCACCAGTTGGATGATCAGCGGAACGGAACGGAAAACATCCAGAAACGGGGCCACTGTCAGGGCTGCGGCCAGCTTGCCCTCGTACAGGATCCACCCGCATACCACGCCAAGAAGCGTTCCGATGGATATCGACAGAACCGAAATCCAGAGTGTCCGCAGGGCCGCTTCGCCCAGAAACCACAGATCATTGATGGTGAAGCCGCTGAAAAAGCTGACAGTGGGTTCCATCCGAGCGTCCTTCAGTAGCGAAAGAGCCGGGTCGCCAGCAGGCGTGAGGCTCCGAGAATGATTTTGACGATCACGTAGTAGATGACCGCGGTGACGGCGAAATATTCAAAGATGCGGAAGGTGCGCGAGGCAAAGAACTGCGTCTCGCCTGACAGCTCGCGGAAACCGACCAGCATGCCCAGCGAGGACATGAGCACGGCCCAGACCATCTGATTGGTGATCGGGTGATAGACGATGCGAAACACCTGCGGGATCACCACGCGTGTGTAAGCCTGCCACGCGGTCATGCCCAGGGATCGAGAGGCCCGCAACTGCGTCTCGGGGACGGCCTGGAAACCTCCGCGAAAGTTTTCGGCCAGATAGCCGGCGCAATTGAAGGTCAAACCCGCCAGCACGATGAAGTATGGCGACAGGTGCAGGCCGAATGCGCCAAGCCCGAAGCCGAAAAAGAACAGCTGAAACAGGGCGGGTGTGTTTCGGGCCAGTTCAACCCAGGCCGAGGCGAACCAGTACAGCGGCCCCTTCAGGTGCAGCCGCGTCAGCGCAAGACACAGGCCGATGAGGATGCCCAGGATCATCGCCAGAACCGCGACTTGCAAGGTCAGCAGCGATGCCTCAAGCAAGTCCGGCAGGTTTTTCATGACCGGCCGCCAGTGGAAGTTGTAATCGAACACAGGTTTTTTCCGAATTGACCGGCTCTTTCGCCGGGCCGAAACCCGACGAAAGAGCATTTGGGGGGTGAAATCAGTACATCACGTCGGGGACGCGCAGCTCGGGTGCTTCGCCTCCGACATATTTGCCCCACAGGTCCTGGTACCGGCCCGAGCGCACCTGATGCGTGACAAACAGGTTCAGGAAATTCAGCCAGGTGACGTCCTGTCGTTTGCCCACCACCGAAGTGTAGTCGGTTGTCCAGGGCATACGGGGGCCGGCCAGCACCGTTTCATACTGCTGGGTGATCGGCAGAACGGCGGTGTTGGTGGTGATGCCGATATCGGCCTTGCCCTGCGCGACCGCCAGAAACACCTCGTTTTCCGACTGATAGCCCTGATAATTGCCTTCCTCACCCCATTCGGCGGCAATCTTCAGCCATTCCTGTTCTGGCACGGTGCCAATCGCGGCGGCGACGCGTTTGCCACGGATGTCTTCGAAGGTTTCGATCCCGCTGTCCGCGTTCACGACGCCCTGCGCATAGTAGATTGCATAGGGAATGCTGAAGCCCACGGTCCGCGCCCGTTCAAGGCTGTCCGAGGTTGCGCCGAACACGACGTCGGCGCGCCCGGTCACGATGACCGGCAGGCGTTCGGCCCAGGTCAAAGGCAGGATTTCCGCCTCGACTTCAAGCGCTGCGGCCAGATCATTGCAGTAATCCACGTCAAAACCCGCCGGTTCGTTGTTGGCGTCGCGATACCCGATCGGCGGAAAGTCCAGAACAACGCCGCAGCGAAGAGTCCCGCGATCCACGACATCGTCGAGCGTGTCCGCCATCGCAGGACCTGTTGTGAAAGTGGTGAAGGCCGCCAAAGCGACGAGTTTCTTGAGCATGTGATCCTCCCTGAATCAAAGATGCGATCACGAATAAAGGATATTGGATCCAACATCCATAAAAAATTTACCACCGGCAGCGACACGGGCCCGTACCCGGCTACAGGAAGGATCAATTGTTCAAGAAACGCCCTTGGCTGATTGATCGTCTTGGGGGTGGGGGCAAGCCGATCATCCAATCGTTCAAAACGTTGTGGAGACGCTTTTGGCGCAACATCCCAATGAAGGGCCGGTCATTCTGATCTGGTCCGCTCGGCGCAGCCCGCACCGGGCCGGGATGGACGAAGACAACCCCAACACGTTCTGGAACCCTCCGCCTGAGGACTGGGTGCTCAAAGGTCACGGAACCGACCTGCACAACCCGGACAGGTGCCCCCATTCGCTGTAAGACAACGCGCAGGGTTGTTTTTCCCTTTCCCGATGCTGCCAATGGCGTTCAGTCTGTTCAGATGACGCCGGTTTCCACCCACGTGTCAAATCGCGACAGAACAGCTTGACAGAAAGCCGCGTCGTTGATGTGAACATCCAGCTCGGTCATCGGCACCCGGCCGGGCATGACCTTGCGCGCCTCGTCCACCATTTCTGCCAGAGCATCTGGATCATGCGCCTCTTCGCCTTCCCTGTCCCAGGCCTCGACACCCTGAACGGGCAAAAAGAAATGCACCGGCCCGGTTGCGGCTTCCAGCCGGTTGGCGAGTTCCCGAATCCAGGCGCGCCGTTCGGCGCCGTTGAAGACCGAGCTTTTGATCAGGCGGTTGTGTTCGTGGAACGGGCGATCGGCATATTGTTCGGGGATGTCCTGCCAGCCCGCAAAATCCAATAGATCCAGCGCACCGGGTGCCACCATCTGGGGCGTTCCAACGCGCCCGGCATTGGTGACCCGGTCATCGCCGCTGGACACGACAGAGCCCGCCATCAGGTTGCCGAATTCCTGCATGCAGAAGTCCATCACGCAGGCAAACGCGCCTTCGCCCGCCAGTTTTTCATAGGCCATGCCGCCCATGCCGGTAGAGTGGAAAACGGCCACTTCAAAGCCGCGGTCTTCCAGTGCCGGTTTCAGAATTTTCATGTAGCGCAGGCAGGACGAACCAAGGCTGGTCATCCCGATCAGAGGTTTGCTGCGATCAGGGGCGGTCGCCGCCCTGGCTGCGCCCACGACGGCCCCGGCAGCTTGGCTGAGCGACGATTTGCAGATCGAATTCATGCCATACAGGCCGCCGGCCCACAAGATCATCTGAACATCCGGCGCCAACCGGTGCGGAGGGATCAGAGGCGAGAAGCTGACCGTTGACACGATATATTTGGGAACGCCCATCGGCAAAGCCTGTGCACAATCCAGCGCAAGGTCTGTGCCCATGGTCCCGCCCGTGGCCAGCATCCCGTCAAATCGACCTTCTGAACAGGCTTGTGCAACAACTTTTGCGGCCCCTGTGGACATCACGCGAAAGGCTTTGTTCTCGTCTCCTTGCGCGATGACCTGTTCTATTGTCATGCCACCGGCAGCGGCAACGTCGTGTTTCGAGATATCCGTCGGTTCGGACGGATCACCCAGAACCGATACATCCATGGTCAGCACGTCAGCGCCCTGTGCTCTGACCGCCTTTTCGATAAACCGCATTTCGGGCTCTTTGGTATCGTACGTACCAATCAGCAGGATTGTCTTTTCGGCCATTGGTGCCTCCTGTCTAAGTGTGCTGTTGAAGGTATTGGGACATCAACGCCCGCGCGGTTTCAATGAACCGCTCATTGCGTATGCCCGATCCATCTTCGTTCAGGCGGGATGCAACCCATCCCACATAGGTTACCGCGCGCAGTGCCATGAACAGGTCGAGTTGGCGGGTACAGATCGGTCGTTCAGATCGATACCCCGCCAGCAAAGCACCGCGCAGCCGGTTGAAATCAGGTTCGTGCAGGTTCTTGAGAAGCGTCGTTGCGATATCAAACAGGCGAAAACCGAACCCGGCATCGTCGAAATCAATCAGCCACAGTACGTCACCGTCAACCATGACGTTTTCGCGGACAAGATCGGCGTGGATCAGCCCGTAATCCAACTGATTTTCCACGCGCCGAAGGTCACGATCTGCGATATCCCGGAACACCAGGAACAGGGCCCGGTCCGTTTTTCCAAGCGTTGGGTTTTCCCAGAAACGACCCCAGACAGGGGCGTCTCCAAGCAGCCCGCTGCGATCCCATGACCAACGCACGAAGTCCTGAGGAGGTGTCCATTGGTCGCTGATGTGGTGCAGCCGTGCCATTTCCCGGCCGATTGAGCAAAAGACGCCTGTCCGGTCCTGATGCGTCAAAGCCTTTCCTGTCGCACCCAGAGGGCGGCCCGGCAGCCAGTCGAGCATGTCGACCTGAATGCCGTCCACCAGATGCAGATAGCGCCCATCTGCGGCCGGAACGGGCGTTGGAACCCGGACCCCGTTTTTGCCCAGAACGGCCATCCACTGTAGCTCTGACCGGAGTTCGGTATCCGTTCGCAAGCCCTTGCGATGCAGTCTCAGGGCATAGGCGGTCTGGCCTGCCTGAACGCGATAGACGCGGTTTTCCCGAGCCGCCACAAGAGACGCCCGGCCATCAGCCAGACCCCAAAGGGTCAGCGCCTGTTCCACGATCTGCTTCATGCGACCAGTGGCGTTTCCGCCAACACGTCGTCCAGCGTGTCGAAAAGAAGATCCGCGTTTTCGACAGAGAATGGCATGGGCGGGCGAATTTTCAGAGTATTCTTGTGACGCCCAAGCTTGGAGTGAATGATCCCGCGCTGGCGCATGGCGTTGATGATACGGTCAGTGAATTCTCCGGCGGGTTCCTTGCTGTCGCGATCAAGGACCATTTCAGCCCCGAATATCAGCCCCGAGCCGCGTATGTCTCCGATGACGTCATACTTTTCTTTCAAAAGGTTCAGCCGTTTTCGCGCATGGTGGCCAACGGATCTGGCGTGTGCGACCAGGCTCTGGTCTTCGATCTCTTCCAAAACCGCCATCGCGGCAGCACAGGAAACAGGGTTTCCGCCAAACGTGTTGAAGTACCGATATCCCTTGCGGAATGCCGAAATGATCTCGGAACCTGTGACCACGCCGCCCACCGGATGGCCGTTGGCCATGGGTTTGCCCAAGGTCATGACATCCGGCACAACGCCCAACTTCTGATGCGCCCACATGTGGGTGCCGGTTCGGCCAAAGCCTGATTGCACCTCGTCGCAGATCAACAGGCCCCCGGCCTGGCGGACGACCTTGGCCGTGGGAGCCAGCCAACTGTCCGGGTTCTCGGGAAACCCCTCGTTCAGAAAGTAAGGGCAGAGGATCAATGCGGCAAAACCGGTGCCGGCCTTTTCGTGTTCCGCAATCTGTTCCGCCACGGCATCGGCGAATTTTGACCCATCCGGGTCGGGATTGCGATAGCTGTCGGGCGCGCTGACAAAGCGGAAATACCGGCTCAGACCGAAGCCGACCGTCGGGATGTTCGATTTGCTCAACTGGCTGACCAGCGCGGTATTGCCGTGATAGGTGGCGTCGGTGGCAATGATCCCTCGTTTTCCGGTCATCGCCTCGGCCATTCGCAGAGCAATGTCATTTGCCTCGGAACCGGTACAGGTGAGGATGGCCGTATCCAGGGAGTCGTCCATCGTTCCGGTCAGTTTTTCCACATAGTCCAGAATCCCGTCATGCAGATACCGGGTGTGCGTGTTGAGCGTGCGCGCCTGACGACAGATCGCCTCGACCACGCGCGGGTTGCAATGCCCCACATGAGGCACGTTGTTGTAGCAATCCAGATACTTGCGCCCGTCCGCATCCCACAGCCAGACGCCTTCACCTTTCACGAAATGAACGGGTTCGTCATAGAAGGTCGATACATTGGGCCCCAGCAACCGGGCCCTGCGTTCAATGAGTTCCGCGGATTTTGCTGGAAGGGTCATGCGGGCGGCCTTTTTTCAGAGTTTTATCCAGGCGGTTTTCAGATCGAAGTATTTCTCGATCGCGTGCAGCGATTTGTCGTGCCCGTTGCCGGATTGGCGAACGCCGCCCAGCGGAACGGTCAGGTCGGCACCGCCATACGTATTGACATGAACAACGCCGGCGCAAATGCCGGCCACCATGCGATGCGCGCGGCTGAGGTTCGAGGTCCAGACACCACCGGCCAGCCCAAATACGGTGGCATTGGCAAGGCGCAGCGCTTCGTCTTCGTCGGCAAAGGGCGTGACGGCCAGAACAGGGCCAAAGACCTCATTCTGGAACAGGGTGTCGGTCTCTTTCACGTTGGCCATCACGGTCGGCGCCATGTAATAGCCTCCGGTCTCGGTCAGGATGCGGTTTCCGCCGGTCCGGCGCTCGGCGCCTTCGGCCTCGGCCTTGGTGACGAAATCCAGATTGGCCTGAAGCTCTGGCAGGCTGTGGACCGCACCGATCTGGTTGTTGAGATCCAGCGGGTCGCCGACGCGAAAGCCTTCGGCGTGGCGGCTGATCTCGGCGACGAAGTCCTCGTAGATCTCTTGCTGGACCAACAGGCGCGATCCGGCGACGCAGACCTGACCAGAGTTGCGGAAGATGCCCGCCGCGGAAACCTTGGCCGCTTCGGCCAGATCAGGGGCGTCGGCAAAAACGATGTTCGGGGATTTGCCGCCCAGTTCAAGATAGCAGCGTTTCAGGTTCGACCGCGCCGAATACTCCAGCAGCCGCCGCCCGGTCGTGCCCGACCCGGTAAACACCATGATGTCGACATCCATCGACAGGGCCAGCGCCTCACCCACGACCGAGCCACGCCCGGTCACGACGTTGAACACCCCATCGGGCACTCCGGCTTCTGCGGCAAGTTCGGCAATCTTGAGCAGGCTGAGTGAGGCGCTTTCGGCAGGTTTCAGCACGACGGAATTGCCTGCGGCCAGTGCCGGTGCAATTTTCCAGCTGCCGATCATCAGTGGAAAGTTCCAGGGCACGATGGCCCCGACAACCCCGACCGGAGCGTGATGCACAAGACCCAGAACGTCACCGCTTGTCGGGGCGATCTGCCCGTAGATCTTGTCGATCGCCTCGGCATAATACCGGAAAGTGGCCGCCGCCGAGAGCGCCTCGGCCTTGTAGGCCATGGTGATCTCGGTTCCGTTGTCGCGTACGCCCAGCACGGCCAGTTCAAGCGCGCGGGCTTCGATCAGGTCGGCCAGCTTCAGCAGCACTTTCTTGCGGCCGGCAGGGGCCATGCGCGACCATCGCCCGTCCTCGAAAGCATCGCGCGCCGCGCGCACGGCCATGTCGACATCGGCCGGTGTGCCTTCGGCGATCAGCGCCAGAGGTTGGCCGTTGATCGGAGACAGAACCTGATGCCGGGCCCCGGTTTCACCATCCTGACTGCGGCCGTTTATGAAATGCCCGCGCGGAGCAATGTCCTGCGCACGCAGCGCATCAATCGAGGATTGGTCCATGGGGTTATCCTTGCTGAGTTGAGTCTTCGTCGAGAACCGGCTGCGGTCTGATACGTTCCTTGTGTTCCTTGATCAGCGAGCGAACGTGCAGCAGAAGGATCCCGAGGATCATGATGAAAAGAATTGCGGCAATCGGTCGGTCGATGAAATCAAGTGGTGACTTCACCCGCGCCATGGCGCTGCGCAGTTTGACTTCCATGATCCCGCCCAGAACCATGCCCAGAATGATCGGAACAATGGGCAGGTTCAGGCGCTTCAGGATCAGCCCGAACACGCCGAACCCGGCGGCAATGGCGCAGTCCGTGACTGAGTTGCGCAGGCTGAATACCCCGACAAAGGACAGCGTCAGGATCATGATCCCCAGAAAGCGCGTCGGGATCTGAATGATCTTCAGCAGCAGGTTGGTCGAGAACAAAAGAAAGACCAGAACGATCACGTTGAGCAGGATCAGCGACATGTACAGCGCCATGACAAAATCCATCTGGTCGGCGAATAGCTGCGGTCCGGGGATCACGTTGTGAACGTAGAAGACGGACAGCATCATCGCGGTCAGCGCCTCGCCCGGAATACCCAGCGCCAGCAGTGGAATCATCGCAGCCCCGGGGACGGCATTGTTGGCCGCCTCGGACGCCACCAGACCTTCGGGTGATCCATCGCCGAATTTGTCCGGGTCCTCAGAGGTTTTCTGTGCGTATGTGTATGACAGGAACTGTGATGTGAATTCGCCTGTGCCCGGTATCATGCCCATGAGCACACCCAGCGATGACGAAACCGTCGCGATGCGTTTCAGGCCCAGCAGCTCTTTGAGGCCCGCGAAGATGCTGCCGCGCACATGGGCTTCGCCCGGCGCGTGTTCTTTGTCGACCAGCAACAGCAGCGCCTGACTGATGGCGAACAGCCCAAGAACCACCACGATCAGATCGATACCTGACGAAAGCCAGGTTTGGTCAAAGGTGAAACGTTTGGTGTATTTGACGGGTTCCAGACCGACGGTGCTGAGGAAGATGCCGAAGAACGCCAGCATCGCGGCCGAGAAGGTTTGCCCGCGATGAGCCAGGATCACCAGAAGGATGCCCATGAGTGCGGCCAGAAAAATCTCGCGGCTGCCGAAATGCGGGGCAACCCAGGCCAATACGGGTGACAGGATGATCAGACAGAGGATCGAGAAGATGCCGCCGAAAAACGACGCCGAATAGGCCAGCGACAGGGCCCGGTGGCCCTCGCCGCGCTTGGTCATGGGATAGCCGTCATAGGTGGTCAGTGCATTGACGGCGGTACCGGGCGTGTTGATCAGGATGGCGGGGATTGCGCCGCCATACATGGACGACCCGTAGATGCCCAACAGAAGGGTCAGGCCGACGATGGGCTCGAACGCGAAGGTGGCGGGCAGCAGGATGGCAATTGCGACAGCAGCGCCGACGCCGGGCAACGCGCCGATGATGACCCCGCCCACCGATCCGATGATCAGCGCCACGACGACCTGCCACTGCGCCAGAATTGCAAAGCCGGAAATCAGATTGTCCATCTTGGCCTCACAGGTAGGTCAGCGCAAAGGCGCGCAGCCCGTCGGGCAGGTATTCGTATATCCGACCGGCAGGAATGTTCACCTGAAGCAACGCGCGGAAAACGACTGCCACGACCGCGCCGAAGGCAAGTGCAACGCAAAAAGCGCCGGGCAATCGAAACCCCAATCGTATCGTCAGCAGGGCTGCAAAAAGCATGGTCGATGGCAGGTATCCAAGCCACGGAACCGCCACGACATAGATCAGGAAGTAGGCAACGTATTCGAGGGACATCAACCAGAACGTCACCTCTCGCAACCGTCCGGGAATGCGTGGGGACAGGAAGGAGCCCAGCAAGTGGAGGCCGCTGAACAAAACCATGCCCCAGATCGCGATCTTGGGCCACAGGGCGGGTTGCGCAAACCACTTGGTTCGTTTGACGGCCTGAGTCTCAGCGCCGATCTGGCTGAGAAGGAACAGGGAGAAGCCGAAGAAAAGCAAGGCAAAGACAATATCGCCAGGACGTCGATACCGTCGGAACATGTCTTGCAGCGTCTTTGCTATCATCTTGGCCTCCTGTTTGAATCAAACAGACCCGGCGATGTTCGATCTGGCCGGGCCTGTTTCGGATTATTCGCCCAGAATCTCTTCGATCTTGGCGAAAGAGGCTTTGTCCTGCTCGATCTGAGCATTCGAAGCGTCCGGGTCCTGCCAGTAGATCAGGGCGCCCGTTTCCTCAGCCAGCTTCTTGGCCTTGTCCGAGGACAACGCTTTCTGCGCGGCAGCCGAGATCTTTTCACGCGCGTCGGCAGGCGTGTCCTTGTGTACGAACAGCCCGTTCCAAAGGGCCAATGGCAGATCCGGATTGAGTTCCACGATCGTCGGCGTATCCGGAACCAGTGAAATCCGCTCGCCGCCGATGCTGGCAAGGACGTTCACCTGATCAAGGCAGGGAAGGATCAGCTGTAGCGTCGTATTGATGACATCCACGTCGCCCGAGGCCAGCGTGTTGCAATCCAGGGCGTCGAAAGCCGCTTCGCTGGCAAAGTCGAACCCGCTGCTGACCGCAGCTGCAAATGTGACCTGCGTGGGGGGCAGAACCGATCCGAAATGGCCAAGCGCCACGTCATTTTCCTTGCCGTAGTCGGCCAGCTCTTCCCAATTTGAAAACGGCGCGTCTTTGCTGGCCGCGATGACGAAGGGATAGGTCAGGAAGATGCCGATTGGATCAAAAGGATTCGGGTTGAGTTCGGGAATTCCGATTTCGGGACCGATGACAGGTACGCCGATGACGAATGAGCCGATGGTGTACCCATCCGCCGGAGCGGTTGCCACCTCGACCGCGCCGGGGAATGGGCCGCCTCCGCCGCCGGGTTTGTTCACGACAGCGGCAGGCACACCGTACATGGCCTGGAATTCGTCGGCGATCATCCGGGTAAGGACATCTTCCAGATCACCCGGAGGCCAGGGGACGACAAAACTTACCGGCTTTTCAGGGTATTCAGCCAGTGCGGCAGTGGCCGAAGCCGCAAAAGCGGCGGCTGTGAGAAATTTCTTCATTGACACCTCCCGTTAGTGGTTCATTATTTGAACCGCGTTAACAATAATAATGTTGCTTTGTTAAGTTAGTTCTGTCAAGTATTACCTGAGCAAGAGGACCACACGCACATGGGTACAGCCCTTAACGCCCTAAAAATGCTGGACTACTTTTCCAATGCCCGCCCGGAGATCGGGCTGAGTCACCTTGCGCGGTTGTCCGGGCTGAACAAAGCAACGGCATTGCGGCACCTGCGCGCGCTCGAGGAGTTCGGGTTGATCGAGCAGAATCCGATGACGAAATCCTATGCGATCGGGCCGGCGGCTTTGCGTTTGGCCGCGCTGCGAGAGATCGCCAGGCCCGGCATCGAGGGCGCGCGCCAAAAGATGCAGGCCGCCATGCAGGTGGTCGGTGAATCCCTGCATCTGTCTTTGCTTGAGAAAACGGGGTTGCAGACGGCGCTTGTGGTGGAAGCAACGCAGCACAGTGTCCGTGTCAGCCTGGATCCCAGCGAGATGCTTCCTCTCAATGCGACGGCATCAGGTCTTTGCATGCTCAGTTTCGGGCCGGCTCACCTTTTGGAGCAGTTGGATCAGCATGTGCAGGCACGGTTTACGCAAGCGACGCTTACTGATCCGAAGCTTATCAAGGAACGGGTCGCAAAGATCAGAGTTTCAGGCTGGGCCGACAGCCGTGGCAGTTACGAAGAAGGTGTTTTTGGATATGCCGCGCCGATCTTCGGTATCGATCAGGTCGCATTGGGAACCATCGCGATAGCGGTCCCGGAAACCCGGGCAACCAGCGACCGCCTTCCGGCAATACTGTCGACGCTGCATTCACTTTCGGTTGATCTGACTGCTGGTTTTGGCGGCCAGTTGCCCGACTCCTTTCCAACCGGATTCCACCCGTGACCCGGGGCGGATTCAACACTCGGAGACCCGCGACATGAAAGACTCCAACTTTCTGAAGGAAAACAACGCCCGGTATTTCTGGCACCCGATGGCGCACCCCGCCGACAGCCGGAAGAACCCGCCGACAATTCTCAGCGGTGGTGAAGGGGTCAACATCACTGATGTCGATGGTCACACGGCGCTGGACGCCGTAGGGGGGCTGTGGAACGTCAATCTGGGCTATTCCTGTGAGCCGGTGAAACAGGCCATAGCGGATCAGCTGAACGCGCTGCCCTATTACTCGACCTTTCGCGGCACCAGCAACGACAAGGCGATCGAGCTGTCCTATGAGCTGGCCCAGTTCTTCGAGGCCGACGGGCTGACCCGTTCATTCTTTACGTCGGGCGGGTCGGATTCGGTCGAAATTGCGCTGAAGCTTGCGCGTCAATATCACAAGGTCCGGGGTGAAGCAGGGCGCATCAAGTTCATCAGCCTGAAGCAGGGTTATCACGGCACCCATTTTGCCGCCGCTTCCGTCAACGGCAACCAGAAATTCCGCGCGGTGTATGAGCCGATGATGCCCGGCTGTTTCCACGTGCCCGCACCGTGGACCTATCGCAACCCGTTTGACGAAACCGACCCCGAGCGTCTGGCGCAGCTTTGCGTCAAGGCGCTTGAGGCCGAGATCGGTTTTCAGGGTGCAAACACTGTTGCCGCCTTCATCATGGAACCGGTGCTGGGCGCGGGCGGTGTGATCCCGCCACACAAGAGCTTCATGCCCATGGTGCGCGAGGTCTGTTCGAAACACGGCATCCTGCTGATCTCGGACGAGATCATCACCGCTTTTGGTCGTACCGGCAGCGAGAGCGGTGCGCGGCACTGGGGTGTTCAGCCCGACATCATGACGACGGCCAAGGCGATCACCAACGGGTATTTCCCTTTTGGCGCGGCCATGATTTCCGGTGCGGTCGCAGAGGTGTTTGAAAGTGACACCACGGGCCTGGCGTCCGTGGATCAGGGGTACACCTATTCTGGCCATCCGGTCGGGGCGGCCGCGGCCTTGGCCGCCCTGTCCGAGATCAACCGGCTGAGGATCTGGGAAAACGCTGCTGCGCGCGGGGATGAGTTGTTTGCCGGGTTGCAAAAGCTGGCCGACAAGCATGACGCGATCGGGGACGTGCGGGGCGGCGAGGGACTGATGTGTGCATTGGAACTGGTTTCGGACCGGGCGACCAAGGCGCCTGTCGCAAAACACCTGCCGCTTCAGGTTCAGAAAGCCGCATATGAAGATGGCGTGATGGTGCGTGTGTCTGGCAACAACATCATTCTGTCGCCGCCGCTGATCGTCACTTCGGAAGATGTGGCCAAAATTCTGTCGGCGCTGGATACCGGTCTTGCCACTTTGTAGGCGGTCAACCGACCCCGTCGGAACCTGGCGGGGTCAGACTTTGATGGCTTGCAGCTCCTCGAGCAGATCCAGCAGCTGATCCAGCTTCTCCTTGCCCATCTGCGCTTCGATATTGCTGGAGATCGCAAGTGAAGTGGCCAGGTTTTCCCTGAGGATGGCGCTTCCTGCTTCGGTGATCTTGACCATGGTGCGGCGTTTGTCGTTGCTGTCCTGACGGCGGGTGATCTGGCCGTCGGCCTCCATCGTGCGCAAAATGCGGGTCACGCTGGGCAGCAGCAGGCACGCCTCGTGCGCGATGGTGCTTTGCTCCACTTCGCCCAACTCGTCCAGAACGCGCAGGATGCGCCATTTCTGCTCGGTCAGTTGGATGCCTTGCAGCATATCCCGGATCGGAGCCATGACGGTTTCACGGGCACGCAACAACGCGATCGGAAGGGACCGGGCAGTGCTTTTGGAATGGCTTTGAGTGTTCATGCGGCCTTCTAGAACGCCGTTCCGTGAATTGCAAAGATTAACAAAGCAATCTCTTGACAGGGGGTGCATTAAAAACTAAACATGTTAACTAATAAAGGAGAGACCATGCCTCACTTCCACGTCGAATATTCCGGCAATCTTGAAGACAGGATCGACATGGATGGCCTGTGCGAGTGCATTCGGTCAACGGCGGCCGGAATCGAGACCTTTCCCATGCCCGGCATTCGTGTGCGCGCGACGCGTGTCGATCATTACGCCATAGCGGACGGCAACCCGGCGCATGGATTCATTGATATCTCGATCCGCCTGCGGGCGGGCCGATCCGCGGATGTCAAAGAGGATGCGACACAGCGCATATTCGAGGCGGTCAAAAAATATCTGGCGCCGGTTTTTTCACAGCATTCCATCGCGCTCTCGCTTGAGATGCGTGACATCGACCCCAAGCTGTCGCCCAAGGCCGGTACGATCCGCGACCACCTGTCGGCGACCACGTAGGAGACCTGACGCATGAGCGCACTGGACACAAACATCGAAAAGCTGAACGGCTTTCTGGACCGGTTCCGGGAAACGGGCATCCGCAACCGTATCGCGGGTGAAGACCGGGACGGATCTGCCGGAGTGTTTCAGTCGGTCTCGCCCGTCGATAAATCCGTGATCTGTGGTGTTGCCCATGGCACGGCAGATGACATCGACGCGGCAGCCAAGGCAGCCCACGCAGCCTTTGCAGAGTGGCGAGACATGCCCGCCACCCAACGCCGTCGCATCTTGTTGAATGTGGCTGATGCCATTGAAGCGCGCGCCGAGGAAATAGCACTGTGCGAGTGCTGGGACACGGGGCAGACCCTGCGCTTCATGTCAAAGGCAGCTTTGCGCGGGGCTGAGAACTTCCGGTATTTCGCGGATCAGGTGATTCAGGCGCGGGATGGGCAGCACCTGAAGTCTCCGACGCTGATGAATGTGACGACCCGTGTGCCGATTGGCCCGGTTGGCGTGATCACCCCGTGGAACACACCGTTCATGCTGTCGACCTGGAAGATCGCACCGGCCCTGGCTGCGGGTTGCACGTTGGTTCACAAACCCGCCGAGGATTCCCCTCTGACGGCCCGTCTTCTGGTGGAAATCGCCGAACAGGCAGGGCTGCCCAAAGGTGTGCTGAATACGGTCAACGGGTTTGGACCCGACGCTGGCAAGGCTTTGTGCGAGCATGCGCTGATCAAGGCCATTGCCTTTGTGGGCGAAAGCCGTACCGGCAGTCTGATCGTCAAGCAAGGCGCAGATACCCATAAGCGCAACCATCTGGAACTGGGTGGAAAAAACCCGGTTGTCGTGTTTGATGATGCGGATCTGGAGCGTGCTTTGGATGCCGTGATCTTCATGATCTATTCGATCAATGGCGAGCGCTGCACCTCGTCTTCGCGGCTTTTGGTGCAGGACACGATCAAGGAAGACTTCGAAGCCAGACTGGTTGAACGCGTCAACAACATCAAGGTGGGCCACCCCTTGGACCCCGAGACCGAGATCGGGCCGTTGGTGACCGAAGAACACTACAACAAGGTCACGAGCTATTTCGACATCGCCAAGGAAGATGGCGCAACTGTCGCCGCTGGCGGCGTCACGGTGGGGGATGCGGGCTATTTCGTCCGGCCGACCCTGTTCACCAATGCCACCAACCGGATGCGCATCGCGCGTGAGGAGATATTTGGCCCTGTCCTGACCTCGATCCCGTTCTCGACCGAGGATGAGGCGCTGGAGATTGCCAACGACACGCCGTATGGCCTGACCGGCTATGTCTGGACCAATGATCTGACCCGCGCGCTTCGGTTTACAGACAGGCTGGAGGCTGGAATGATCTGGGTGAATTCCGAGAACGTGCGTCACCTGCCCACGCCGTTCGGTGGGGTCAAGGCGTCCGGCATCGGCCGGGATGGCGGCGACTGGAGCTTTGAATTCTATATGGAACAGAAACATATCGGCTTTGCCACCGGTCAGCACAAGATCATGCAGTTGGGTAAATAGATCACGTAGGCCGACCCCGGCTGGGGCAAGCCCATTACACGAGGAGGAATTGCCATGGGAAAGATAGTACAGGCCGCAAAGATCACGCATGTACCCAGCATCTGGATGTCCCACACGATGCCAAAGTACAAGGGCATCCGGCAATCCGCCATTGATGGATATGCACGCCTGCGTCAGGACGCGATCGACCGCGGGGTCGAGACGTTCATCGTTTTCGACACCCATTGGATCACCAATCAAGGGTTTCACCTGAACACGAAGGAACATCACAAGGGCCGGTTCATAAGTCACGAATTGCCGCATATGTTGGCGGATATGGAGTTCGACTATCGCGGCGATCATGAACTTGGGGCAACCATCCTTGACGTTCTGCGCGAACGGGGAGAGCGGGCGCTGGGCCATTCGCACCCCGACATGGGCATGGAATACGGCACCCTCCTGCCGATGCATTTCATCAATGATGGCGTGAATGCCCGGGTTTTGCCGGTGGCGGTCAATCAATTCTCGTCGATTGCGGAAAACCGTGCCTGGGGCGAGGCCATTGCCGAGGGTATCCGACGTTCGGACCGCAATGTATCCATTCTGGCGTCCGGCTCGCTCAGCCACGACTTTACGCCGAATGAACGCTCGGTCGACGGGCTGAATGCCGTGAATGGCGAGTTCAACCGCCAGATGGACATGCGCGTTCTGGAGCTGTGGCGGCAGGGCCGATTTGAAGAGTTTCTGGAAATGCTGCCGGACTATGCAAAAAAATGCACCGGTGAATGCGCCATGAATGACACCGCTTTGCTGTTTGGTGCGTTGGGGTGGGGAAGCTACAAGGGTGAGATCGACATTTACACCCCGTATTTCGGCAGCTCTGGCACCGGTCAGGCCAATGTCAGCTTTTCGGTGTGACGCACGCAACGAAACAAAAGGGTTTGGCGGTGATCCCGTCACAAAGGAAAGTCAGTAGATGAACTGGGACACGTTTTCGTATTGGGGTCAGCACATCTCGAAATGGGCGGCGGATTATCACAGGACACTTGCTGAACGTCCCGTGCGGGCGCAGACCGCGCCGGGGGAAATCGCGGCACAGCTTGTTGCAACGCCACCCGAGACAGGCGAGCCGATGGACGCCATCATGGCCGATTTCGAACGGATCGTGATGCCGGGCATTACCCATTGGCAGCATCCGCGCTTTTTTGCGTATTTCCCGGCCAACGCTGCACCCCCGTCCATGTTGGCCGAGATGCTGGTGACGACCATCGCGGCCCAATGCATGTTGTGGCAGACCTCGCCTGCCGCGACCGAGGTCGAGGGCGTCATGGTCGACTGGCTGCGGCAGGCCCTTGGATTGCCCGAGGGTATGACCGGCGTCATACAGGACAGCGCCTCTTCGGCCACCTTGTCGGCGGTACTGACCATGCGGGAACGGGCCACCGGCTTTACCGGCAACCGGGAAGGCCTGAACGCCAAGGGGGCGTTGCGGATCTATTGTTCCGATCAGGTGCATTCGTCGATTGACCGGGCATGCTGGGTTGCCGGGATCGGTCAGGACAATCTGGTCAAGTTGCCCACGCAGGGGTCGAATTTCGGGATTGTTCCCTCGGCGCTTGAGGCCGCCATTCAGAATGACGTCGCCGCCGGACATATTCCGGCCGGGATCGTTGCAATTACCGGTGGCACAGGTGTGGGGGCCTGCGATGATCTGATGGCCGTGGCTGATATTGCCCAAAAATACGACCTCTACACCCATCTTGACGCCGCCTGGGCGGGTTCGGCCATGATCTGCCCCGAATTCCGCAGGGCTTTGTGGCAGGGCGCCGACCGCTATGACAGCATCGTCTTCAACCCGCATAAGTGGATGGGTGCGCAATTCGATTGTGCCATCCAGTTCCTGAGGGACGCCACGCCGCAGCTCGATACGCTGAAAATCGAACCGGAATACCTCAAGACGACCGGAGCCGAGGTGACGAATTACTCGGAGTGGACCATCCCGCTGGGCCGCAGGTTCCGGGCGTTGAAAATCTGGTTCCTGTTGCGGTCATACGGGTTGGAGGGATTGCGCGAACGCATCCGCAACCATGTTTCATGGGCCGGAGAACTGGCGGAAAAGATTGATGCGATCGAGGGGTTCGAGATCACAACCGGCCCGATCCTCAGCCTGTTTTCCTTCCGCTGCCCGGGGGACGATGCTCAGCAGCAGCGTCTGGTGGACGCGCTGAATGACGATGGCCGGATTTACCTGACCCAGGGCATGTTCGACGGCCGCAAGATCATCCGCTTTCAGGTCGGGCAGTTCGATACCACCCGCGACGACGTGTTGATGGCGGCGGACGTGATCCGGGACGTGTGGGAGGCCATGAAATGAGGTTTGCCACTTTCGTATCGGGCGAAGAACGTTTCTTCGGGGCAATCACCGACGGTGGTGCCATTGCCTTGAACCAGGAATTCCCGGAACACGACAGCCTTTATGAGGTGATCGCGGCCGGGGCGTTCGATCAGCTGGCAGAGGCGGCCGGGGGCAAACCTGTCACCCATCCCGATTTCACCTATGACATGGTGATGCCGGATGTGCGACGTATCCTTTGCGTCGGGGTGAACTTTCCCGACCGGAACGCAGAATACAAAGATGGCAGCGCGCAGCCCAAATACATGTCCCTGTTTCCGCGTTTCGCCAGTGGCTTTACCGGCCATGACCGGCCTCTGATCCGCCCGCCGGAAAACCACACATTGGATTACGAAGGCGAAGTGGCCATCGTGATTGGCAAGGCGGGCCGCCGCATTCCGCAGGAAGACGCGTATGATCACATCGCCGCGCTGACATTGTGCAATGAGGGAACCATTCGCGACTGGGTTCGGCACGCCAAGTTCAACGTCACACAAGGCAAGAACTGGGACAGGTCCGGGGCCATCGGCCCGTGGCTGGTTCCCTTCACGGATGCGGCTCAGCTGGATGAGGCGCGTCTTCAAACCCGCGTGAATGGCGAGCTGCGACAGGATGATACGCTGAACCGCATGATGTTCCCGATCCGGCGCGAGATCGAATATATCTCGACTTTCATGGCGCTTCAGCCCGGCGATATCATTGTGACCGGTACACCAACCGGGGCGGGCGCGCGGTTCGATCCGCCGAAATTCCTGGTACCCGGTGACGTGGTCGAGGTCTCGGTCGACGGTATCGGTACTCTGCGAAACACGGTCGAGGACGAAAAAGTATGACGCCGGAAGACCATGCGCGCGCGGCCGCTGACCTGTTGCAGGCGGAACGAACGCATCAGCAGATTGGCCTGCTCAGCCTGCGCCACCCCGAGATGGGCATGGATGACGCTTACGAGGTGCAGAACGCCATCTGTCGCCAGAAACTGTCCGAAGGGCGCAAGGTGATCGGGTGGAAGATCGGCCTGACTTCGAAAGCCATGCAATACGCGTTGAACATCGACATTCCTGACAGTGGAATTTTGTTTGACGACATGGTGTTTGCACAGGGTGCCACCGTTCCGGCAGGGCGTTTCATTCAGCCCCGGATCGAGGCCGAAATTGCCTTTGTCATGAAATCGGCCATAGGCGGGGAAAACGTGTCCCGCGCAGATATCATCGCGGCGACGGATTACGTCGCGCCGTCCATCGAAATTCTGGATACGCGGATTCAACGGGTGGATCCCGAAACCGGCAAGGCCCGCACTGTTTTTGACACGATCAGTGACAATGCCGCCAATGCCGGTATCGTTTTGGGCAACGATCGCCACAGGGTGGATGCCTTTGATCTGCGATGGGTTGGCGCGCTGACCTTCCGCAATGGCGAGATCGAAGAAACCGGTCTGGGCGCGGGGGTGCTGAACGATCCGGTCGAAAGCGTCGTGTGGCTGGCGCGTCGCATGGCGCAATACGGTCAGAGCATCGCGCCGGGCCAGGTCGTTCTGTCCGGCAGCTTTATCCGCCCGGTCGAATGCCCCCCGGGAACAGAAATCCACGCGGATTTCGGACCGTTCGGCTCAGTCGATATCAATTTCGCCTGAAAGGAGCGCCAATGCCTGCGCCAATCAATTCGTTCAAGGCCGCGCTGACGTCTGGAACCCCTTTGATCGGGTGTTGGATCGGCTTGGCCAATGCCTACACCGCCGAGATCGCCGCAACCGCGCGGTTTGACTGGCTGCTGGTCGACGGTGAGCATGCGCCAAACGATCTGCGCTCGATCCTCGAGCAGGTGAGGGTGATTGAAGGATCTGGCAGTACCCCCGTCGCACGCCTGCCGATTGGCGAGACCTGGATGATCAAGCAATATCTTGATGCCGGTGTGCAGAACATTCTGGTGCCGATGGTGGAACGCGGCGATCAGGCGCGCGAACTGGTGCGGGCCGTGCAGTATCCACCTCGTGGCGTTCGGGGCGTGGGTTCCGCTTTGGCGCGGGCTTCGCATTTTGCGGCTATCCCGGATTATCTGAAAACGGCGGACGAGCAGATCTGTCTTTTGGTGCAGGTCGAAAACAGGCTTGGGCTGGAGGCGCTGGACGACATACTGGCGACTGACGTCGATGGGGTGTTCGTCGGCCCGTCGGATCTGGCCGCAGATATGGGCCATATCGGCGATGCCGGGCACCCGGACGTGATCGAGGCCGTTCTTGACGCGATCCGGCGCATCGTTGCGGCAGGCAAGCCGGCAGGGATATTGTCGCTGGACCCGGTCATGCAGCGAAAATGCCTGGATCTGGGGGCAACATTCGTGGCCACGGACATCGATGTGACTTTGTTCGCCAAGGCTATCCGGGCCGCTGCCGCTGATGGGCTCAACCTGCTGCCCGATCAGGTGGCTTCGGGAATCGCGCAGACAGGCGCGGCGTCGAAATACCTGCAACAGCTTTGCAAACACTGGTCGCACAAGGCTCAGGTAACATTCGATGAAACGCAAGGCAGCGTGAGCTTTCCGGACGGGAACCGCGTCACCCTTTCGGCGGGCGACACCAGCCTGACCGTAATCGCCGCCACCCGGGCGCGCGGTGGTCTGGCCCGATGGCAACAGGTCATCGAGGCTCATCTGGCGCGTTTTGCGTTTCGGGAAGAGTTCCGCATTGATTGGTCAGGATGAGGAAAACACGTTGCGGCCCTGAACCTGCCACTGTGGCAACGGGTCAAGGGCAGGCACCCCTGTGTTGGGCTTGGAACGGTTTTGCTCGAAAGGTCTCAGCTAGAGCTTTTGGATACCATGGACGGTCAGAGTGCTGACCAGATCGGCATAGTCTTCGCGGGCCTTGGGCCCTGCTCCGCTGTTCCACATGTAATACCAGTTCAGCATCCCAAAAACTGACATCGTGGTGCCGCGCAGCTTGTCCTTGTCATCGTTGAAGGCCGACGGTGCCAGTTCTTTCAGGATTTCGCGCACAAAATTCACCAATTCCAGCTGATACCCGCGCAAAAGTTTCTGCTGTTCCTCGGTCAAGGCGCTCATGCCGCTGATCTGCACTCGGTGTTCGTCATCTGCGCCTTGGTAGGCAAACAGGATTTCGCGCACCGCTTTCCGCAGCTTCTGTTCAGACGTAAGACCGTTCAGATCCACATTGCAGATACGGTCGCGAAGCTCGCGCAGGTAGGTTTCAAGGATGTCATACAAGATGGCATCCTTGCTGTCGTAATAGTGGTAGATGTTTGCCTTGGAAATCCCGCACTCTTTTGCCAACAGGGTCATCGAGGCGCGATCAAACCCTTGGTCGGCGAACACTTTGGCGGCCGTTTTCAGGATTTGCTTCCGCTTCTGGTCGTGATCTTTGGCGATTGTACGGGCCACGGCTTATTCCTTATCGCGATTGTCGACGACGCGCTTCGCCTTGCCCTGAGAGCGTTCGACGTCGCCGGGGTCACCTACAACAATTTCCGTTGAGACGCCAACGACGTCCTTGATCCGCTTGGTCAGCATCCGTGCCGCGGCCGTCTTGGACAGTTCGTCGGTGGAATCCGGGGACGATTCAACATAAACCCG
Organism: Ruegeria sp. A4; assembly: GCF_056543025.1. Classification (NCBI taxonomy): domain Bacteria; kingdom Pseudomonadati; phylum Pseudomonadota; class Alphaproteobacteria; order Rhodobacterales; family Roseobacteraceae; genus Ruegeria; species Ruegeria sp. A4. The sequence goes on from NZ_JBQGAW010000005.1 coordinate 50,613, forward strand.
CATGGCGTCCATGCGGCCGGATTTGTACAGCTCGATCTGATAATAAGGGGCCAAGCCCCCCGTCGCCATGACCTGTTCTTCAATCTGGCTGGGAAAGACGTTGACGCCGCGCAGGATCATCATGTCGTCGCTGCGACCGGTGATCTTGGCCATCCGGCGCATGGATCGTGCTGTCCCCGGCAGCAGGCAGGTCAGATCGCGCGTGCGATAGCGGATCATCGGCAAACCTTCCTTGGTCAGGGTCGTGAACACCAACTCGCCAGTTTCGCCATCGGGCAGGACCTCTCCGGTCGCGGGATCAATGATTTCAGGCAGGAAGTGATCTTCCCAGATCACCGGGCCATCCTTGGTTTCCACGCATTCATTGGCCACCCCGGGCCCCATGATTTCGGACAGGCCGTAGATGTCGACCGCATGCATATCAAACGCATCCTCGACTTCGGCGCGCATGGCGTCTGTCCAGGGCTCGGCACCGAACACGCCAACCTTCAGCGAGCTTTCACGCGGGTCGAGCCCCGCCTTGTGGAACTGTTCAAGGATATTGAGCATATAGGAAGGCGTAACCATGATCCCGTCGGGCCGGAAATCGTTGATCAGGTTGACTTGCTTTTCGGTCTGCCCGCCGGACATGGGGACGACGGTCGCACCAAGCCGCTCGATCCCGTAATGTGCACCAAGACCGCCGGTGAACAACCCGTAACCATAGGCATTGTGCACCATGTCACCTTTGCGCAACCCCGATGCGCGCAGGGACCTTGCGCCCAGATCCGCCCAATTGTCGATGTCGTTTTTCGTGTAGCCCACCACCGTCGGCTTGCCCGTCGTACCGGACGAGGCGTGCAGGCGAATGATCTGGCTGCGTGGAACGGCGAACAGGCCGAACGGATAGTTGTCACGCAGATCATTCTTGTACGTGAACGGAAACTTCGCCAGATCCGAAAGCTGCTGAAGATCGTCAGGATGCACACCGGTTTCGTCAAACCGTTGCTTATACATCGGAACGTTCTCATAGGCGTGGCGAACGGACCATTTGAGGCGTTCAAGCTGCGTCGCGCGGATTTCGTCGATCGAGGCGATCTCGATCGGGTCCAGATCCGCTTTGTTTGGGGAAAGGTCTTCCATCGCGTCACTCCTCCAGTCGCGAAGCTATTCCTGAAAATTCTGCCCGCCGACCGCGCGGGACATTCCGCGAAACTCGGCGATCAGGGTGTTGTCTTGGTTGGTGACGCGGACGTCATAGATGCCACTGCGGCCGGTGACGGCAACCTCTGACGCGATTGCGGTCAGATGGTCCCCTTTTTTTCCGGGCGCGAGGTAGCTCATCATCGTATGCTGGCCGACGGTTGCCACGTTGCGGCTGTTACAGGCGAAGGCAAAGGCGCTGTCGGCCAGGGCATGAGTGACGCCCCCGTGGCAAATGCCGTGCCCGTTGCAGTGATGGTCCCCGACTGTCAGGGTCAGAACTGCACGGCCTTCGTCGACTTCGACCAGATCCATCCCGAACCATTTGCTGGCTTGGTCATTCGCCCACATCGCTTCAGCGGATTTCGTGGCACGTTCTTTGGGTGTCATCATCAGCGTCCCTGGAAATTCGGCGCCCGCTTTTCAAGAAAACTGGATACGCCTTCGGCGTAATCCGCGCTTTCCCCGCAGGTCTTCATTGCGTCTGCTTCGATCTCAAGCTGATCCGAGAGCGACGTGGTGGCAGCAGTTTGAATGCACTGTTTTGTCAGCCCGAGCCCGAGGGTGGGGCCGTTTGCCAATTGCGCGGCAAGAGCGCGCGCTTCGGCCATCAATTGATCGTCGGCCACTGCCTTCCAGATCAGCCCCCAATCTTCGGCTTGTTTGGCCGGAAGGGGTTGGGCTGTCAGGGCCAGCCCCTTGGCGCGCGCCTCGCCCAACAGGCGCGGCAAGTGCCAGCTGCCGCCCGTGTCGGGAATCAGGCCCACCTTGGAAAAGCTCTGAATGAATTTCGCACTTTCCGCGGCCAGAACCATATCACAGGCCAGCGCCAGATTGGCACCCGCCCCGGCGGCTACTCCGTTCACGGCGCAGATCACCGGGATATTCATGGACCGGATCAAACGGACAAGAGGGGCATAGAACGTGCGTACCGTCTTGCTTAAATCCGGTGGGCCATCCATCTTTGACGGGTCGCGATCACCGAGGTCCTGACCGGCACAAAAGCCACGCCCGGCACCGGTCAGCAATATCGCGCGGGCCCCGTCGTCGCGCGCGGCTTTCAGCGCATTCTGTAGCGCCAGGTGCATTTCTTCATTGAACGAGTTCAGCTTGTCCGGGCGGTTCAGGGTGATTTCGGCCCAGTTTCCGTTGTCTTGTACAAGAATCGTATCGCTCATGACTGTCTCATCTGGTCTCGTTTCAACTTAATCATTGCATTAACCGAACGGTTGGTCAATATATAAACCCGAACCGAATCTGAACCGATCAAAAGGATTGCAAATGTCGCAGTCGTCGCTGGTGAGCGTTGAATTTAAGGGCGACGTGGCGTGGGTCACCATTGACAACCCGCCGGTAAACGCGACGTCGACAGGTGTTCGGCAAGGGCTGTCTGACGCGGTTGATGCGGTCAAGGGCGCGCGTGTGGCGGTGCTGTGTTGCGCTGGAAAAACTTTTGTCGCAGGCGGCGACATGTCCGAATTCGATGCGCCGCCGGTCGAGCCGCACTTGCCCGACGTGGTTCAGAAAATCGAAGACAGCGAGGTTCCGTTCATCGCTTGTGTGCATGGCAACGTGCTGGGCGGCGGGTTCGAAATCGCCATGGCCTGTGCGTGGCGGATCGCAGCGCCGGGAACGGGTTTTGGTTTGCCGGAAGTCAATGTGGGCTTGATCCCCGGGGCAGGGGGCACACAACGATTGCCGCGTCTAGTCGGGATGCAGGCTGCAATTGACATGGCTTGTTCGGGCAAAATTCTCAAGGCAGAGACACTGGCCGAGCTTGGCGGCGTCGACCGCGTCGCCGAAGACCCCAGGGCTGCTGTCCTGGAATTGGTTGCCGACCTGCCGGAACGCCCAATAGCTGTCAGCCAGCGTGCTGTGGCGGAGTTTGCGCCGGATCTGTTGGAGGCCAGCCGCGAGGCTTTGAAAAAACGCGCCAAGGGTCAGAAATCTCCATTGGAAAACCTGACGGCGCTTGGTTGGTCGGTTGAGCCATTTGCCACCGCACAACCGAAAGAGCGCGCGCGCCATCTGGAGTTGCGCCAAAGCCCGGAAAGCCGCGCTTTGCGCTATGCTTTTTTTGCTGAACGTGCCGTGTCCAAACCTTCGTTGATCAAAGACGTGGCCGCCCGTGACATATCACGGATCGCCGTTGTCGGAGGTGGGTTGATGGGGGCAGGGATCGCAACTGCGGCCCTGAACGGCGGGCTGTCCGTGACGTTGATCGAGCGAGACGCTAACGCTGCGGCCGCAGCGCACAATCGGGTCGAGGGTCTGCTGCAAGGCGCGGTCAAGAGAGGCAAGATGTCCGAGGCGCAGCTTCGGGATCGCCTTGCTGCGTTTCGTGCGGTGAACAGCTATGCAGACGCTGCGGATGCCGAACTGGCGATCGAGGCCGTCTTTGAAGACCTGTCCGTCAAGCAGCAGGTATTTGACGAGTTGGCAAGGCATATGAGCAGCGATGCGATTTTGGCCACCAATACGTCCTATCTGGACCCGCGCGAAATTTTCGCGGACGTCGGCAATCAGGCCCGATGCATCGGCCTGCATTTCTTTAGCCCGGCCCATGTCATGAAACTGCTCGAGGTCGTGGTAGCTCCGCAAACCTCTGCTGAAGTGGTCGCAACCGCGGTCGCGCTTGGCAAAAAGCTTCGTAAGGTTTCGGTGCTGTCGGGTATCTGCGATGGGTTCATTGGCAACCGCATGTTGGCCGCTTATCGGCGCGCGGCCGATTATCTGCTGGCAGATGGGGCGCTTCCCTATCAGGTGGACCGTGCAATGCGGGCGTTCGGGATGCCCATGGGGCCTTACGAGCTTCAGGATCTGACCGGTCTTCAAATTGCCTGGGCAAACCGCAAACGCAATGCCGCCAACCGTGCCCCGAACGAACGTTATGTCGCCATCGCGGACCAGCTTTGTCAGCGCGAGCGTTTCGGCCAGCGTGTCGGCAAAGGCTGGTACCGCTACGAAGAGGGCAGTCGCGATCCGGTTCGGGATCCCGAAGTTGAGGCATTGATCGAAGCATATTCCGACCAGCAGGGCATCACCCGCAAGGATTTTTCGGACGAGGAAATCTGTTCGCGGTTGCTGGCGGTCTTGGCCAACGAGGGCGCTTTGATCATTGAAGAGGGGATCGCGGAAAACGCCGAAGCTGTCGATATGGTTCAAATCCATGGATACGGCTTTCCCCGCTGGAGAGGAGGACCGATGAACTATTGCAACGAAATCGGCATCAGCCGGTGCGCCGCAAATATGCTAACCGTAGCGAAAGAATGTCCAGGTTCATGGCGCCTCGCGGGCCAATTGGAAAACAATTAACATGTTGATGGTTACAAAAGTGACCATTAACGCATTCTCGAGTCATGTTTCACAGGGAGGAGACAAAACCATGAAGTTCACCAAGTTGAGCACCCTTTTGGCCTCGGCCGCACTGGCCGTTTCGGGCACAGTGGCGCTGGCGGCGGATTATACGCTGACGATTTCCAGCTGGGCACCGCCGACCCACGGCATCAACGCGAAGATGTGGCCGAAATTCGTGGAAATGGTCGAAGAAGCCACCGATGGCAAAGTCACAGCTGAACTGAAGCTGGGAATTGCCCCGCCGCCGGCGCAGATGGACCTTATCATGGATGGCGCGGCGGATGCGTCGATCATCTTCCACGGATACCAGCCCGGTCGTTTCGTCACCACCAAGATGATTGAGCTGCCCGGATATGAGGGCTCGGCCGAAGCGGCCTCGGTCGCGTATTGGCGTACATACGACAAGTATCTCAAGGCGGCGGACGAACATCGCGGTGTGAAAGTGATCGCCCTGCACACACACGGCCCGGCACAGCTTCATTCCAGCAGCCCGGTGACCAACCTCAACGAGGTATCGGGCCTCAAGGTGCGTATCCCGGGTGGTGTCGGCGGAGATGTCGGCACCGCGCTGGGCGCAACCGGAATTCAGGTTCCTGCGCCGAAAGTATACGAGACACTCGCGTCGAAAGCTGCTGATGGTGTGGTCATGCCATTTGAATCCCGCAAGGGTTTCAAGCTGACCGAAGTGGCGCAAAACGTATATGAAGTTCCGGGTGGCCTGTATCGCGGGTCATTTGCGTTCATCATGAACGAAGACACTTTTGCGGATCTTCCCGCCGATGTGCAGGCCGCTTTGGAAGAACAGGTCTTCGGCGAACCGCTGAGCCGCGAAATCGGTAAAATCTGGGATGAGATCGACGCGATCGGCCGTGAAGCGACCGAACAGACCGAGGGCAACGCGATCAATGCAGCCTCTGCTGAAGATCTGGAAAAGTTCAATGCGATCGCTGCCGATGTGCGTGCCAAGGTCATCGAAGAAGTCAATGGCACCGGTGTTGATGCGCAAGCCGCTTATGACATGATCGTTAACGAAATGGCTGCCCAGTAACGCAGCCGGGCTGGCGGGGTTGACCCGCCAGCCATCTTCACCCGTTGGGGGCCAATCATGCAATCTATCGTGACCTTCGCGCGTCGCGTCAGTATCATTCCGACGGTGCTGGCCTGTGTGGCGCTGTTCATCCTGATGGTGATGACCTTTTTTGACGTCATCCTGCGCTCAGTCTTCAATGCTCCGATCGAGGCGGCAACCGAACTGACGCGGATTCTGATGGCGATCCTTGTGTTCTCGGTTTTGCCGATGATTTCGGCCGGGAAGGGGCAAATCGCCGTTGACCTGACCGATGGAATTTTTTCCCGCCTGCGGCTGAGCAGGGCGCGCGATGCGATAGTCTATCTGGTGTCCGGCATCATGCTGATCTGGCCGATTCAGCGCGTTTGGGTTCTGGCTGAACGTGCGCGGGATTACGGGGATGTCACCGAATACCTGTCGATCCCCGTCTTCTATGTCGGCTGGTTCATCGCCGCCTTCACTGCAATAACGGCCGTTGCGATGGTCATCACCGGTCTTTTGCACATTTTTGCCCCCCAAACCTTGTCGGAGCACGCCTGATGACTGCCGCACTGATCGGTTTCGCCCTTGTCCTGGTTCTTGTGTTGGTACGTTTGCCCATCGTGTTTGCGATGGGCCTCGTGGGGACGCTTGGGTTCGCATATGAACGCGGTGGCAGCATCCTGTCCGAGCGCGGGCTGAAGGCCGCCATGTCGATGGTGGGTCGCCAGATTACGGATACGGCACAGGACTATGGCCTTTCGGTCGTGCCACTGTTCATCCTCATGGGTCTGTTCGTAAACAAGGGCGGGCTCGCGCGCGAATTATACGCGGTCTCAAACGCCTTCCTGGGCCACTTCCGAGGTGGTATCGCCATGGCGACGGTTGCCGCCTGCGGCGGCTTTTCGGCCATTTGCGGTTCCTCGCTGGCAACGGCAGCGACCATGTCCAAAGTCGCGATGCCCGAGATGCGCCGGTACCGCTACTCGGATGAGTTGTCGACCGCGTCGATTGCAGCGGGGGGCACGCTGGGTATCCTGATCCCACCGTCGGTCATTTTGGTGATCTACGGCCTGCTGACCGAAACATCGATCGGCAAACTCTTCGTTGCTGGCATCATCCCCGGTGTACTTGGTATCCTCTTCTATCTGTTCGCGGTGCGCTGGACTGTTTGGCGCAGGCCCGAGGCCGGCCCCGCCGGTGAACGCCACGGCTGGGGCGAACGCCTGTCGGCCCTGCACTCGGTCTGGGCGGTGTTGCTGTTGTTCTTCCTGGTGATAGGCGGCTTGTACGGAGCGTTCGATTTCTACCCCCTGAACCTGACCTTCAGCCCGACCGAAGCCGCCGGTATGGGCGCGATGGGGGCATTCCTGATCGCATTGTCGCGCGGCGGGCTGACCCTTGGATCGACCTTTGAAGTGCTGAAGGAAACCAGTTTCACCGCCGCGGCGCTGTTCTCGGTTCTGATCGGGGCGCAGATCTTTTCGAATTTCATCAACCTGGCCGGTCTGCCCGAAGCGTTGATCGCCCTGGTCACCGCATATGAGGTGGAGCCCTTCGTCGTGATCCTGATGATCCTCGGGATCTACATCATTCTGGGATGCGTCTTTGAATCGCTGTCGATGCTGTTGCTGACGGTTCCGATCTTTTTCCCACTGGTCACGTCATTGGGATATGATCCGATCTGGTTCGGCATCGTTGTCGTCGTCGTGACCGAGATCAGTTTGATCACGCCGCCCGTGGGTCTGAACGTGTTCATTCTGAAAGGCGTGGTCGGGGACGTATCGACCGGAACAATCTTCAAGGGGGTCACACCGTTCTGGGTGGCAGACATCTTCCGTCTGGCTCTGATCGTTCTGGTGCCTTGGCTGGTTCTGGTCCTTCCCGAACAAATGGGAGCGATGGGTCACTGATGTTCTCTTTGACTGCGCTTCCGGACGGGTTTCATACGGATCCCTATCCAACCTACGCCGCGTTGCGCGAAGACACGCCCGTCTGCTGGCAGCCCGATGGTTCGGTGGTCCTGTCGCGGTATGACGACCTGGATCTGGTGTACCGGGATACCGAGCGTTTCATATCGGATAAAAAGGCGGTTTTCGGCCCCAAATACGGTATCGACAGCCCGCTGTACGAACACCATACCACCAGCCTTGTGTTCAATGATCCGCCTCTGCATACCCGCGTCCGCAAGGTCATGGTCGGTGCGATGAACCCACGGGCGCTGGCGCAGATGGAACCGGGCCTGATTCAACTTGTGGATGGGCTGTTGGACGAGATGCAGGCCAAGGGCTCGGTAGAGTTGATCGAGGATTTCGCCGGTGCCATCCCGATCGAGATCATCGGCAACCTGCTTGGCATTCCCAGATCGGAACGTGGCCCTTTGCGGGATTGGTCTTTGGCTATTCTGGGCGCTTTGGAACCCCAATTGACGCCCGAGCAGGAAGAGTGGGGCAACCGGTCGGTATCTGATTTCAAGGACTATCTTCGGCATGTCATAGAAGATCGCCGGGCCAACCCCGGAGATCCTGCGACGGATGTCCTGACACGTTTGATGCAGGATGACACCGATGGTGGCTTGACCGAGGTCGAGCTGTACCAGAACTGTATCTTCATTCTGAATGCAGGGCACGAGACCACCACCAACCTGATCGGCAACGCATTGGAACTGTTGGAACGGAACCGCGACAAACGGGCCGAGCTTCTGGCCAATCCGGATCTGATCAACACGGCAGTGGACGAGTTTCTGCGGCTGGAAAGCTCAAATCAGTTTGGCAATCGTCTGACCACCGAAGATGTAATGTTCCACGGTCAGACCATTCCGGCAGGTACGGACATTCACCTGTGTATCGGCGCGGCCAATCGCGATCCGCGGCAGTTTACACAACCTGATGAGGTTGTATTGGATCGACGTCCCAACAAGCATCACGCGTTTGCCGGAGGGCCCCATACCTGCGTCGGCCTGACCCTGGCGCGTATGGAGGGTCGCGTGGCCGTCGGACGGTTTCTGGCGCGATTCCCGACCTATCGCATCACTGACGGCGCCGAACGAGGCGGCCGCATCCGGTTTCGGGGTTTCGCGCGACTGCCGGCTCAAGTCTGAGATGTGAGGTTTGGGTTGCCAATTCGCCAATTTATTGACCGACCGATCGGTTTATATTATGATTTCGTGAGACGGGCATATGGCCGCGCGAAGTTCACACAACAAATGAGGAGACGCTCATGACAATCCAACAGATTTCCAGCTTCGCGGCCGGTGAATGGGTTTCGCCCGGTGCGGGTGCCCGCAATATTACAAGCGCGGTCACCGGCGAGGTGATCGCCACGGCCGGCAACAGTGCGTTGGATGTGCATGGGATGCTGGACTATGCGCGCAATGTCGGCGGGCCGGCGCTGCGGCAGATGACGTTCCACCAGCGGGCCAAGATGCTCAAGGCGTTGTCCATTCATTTGGGTCAGCACAAGCAGGCAATGTATGACCTGTCTTTCAGCACAGGTGCGACCCAGTCCGACCACTTGATCGACATAGACGGTGGTATCGGCACGATGTTCGTCTTCGCTTCGAAAGGTCGCCGCGAGATGCCGGACGGACATGTCTATCTGGACGGTGAGGTCGAGCAGTTGTCGCGCAATGGCACCTTCCTGGGGCAGCACATCTGTACCCCGTTGCACGGGGTGGCAGTTCACATCAACGCGTTCAACTTTCCTGTCTGGGGGATGCTGGAAAAGCTGGCTCCAACCCTTCTGGCAGGCGTTCCGGCCATCGTAAAGCCAGCAACGAACTCGTGCTACGTCACCGAACTATGCGTCCGGCTGATGCTGGATTCCGGCATTTTGCCTGCTGGCGCGTTGCAGCTGGTTTCGGGTGGTCTGGGCGATATGCTGGACCGTCTGACCATGCAGGACGTGGTCAGTTTCACCGGATCTGCGGAAACGGCGTCGAAACTGCGTTCCAACCCGGTGATTCTGGAGAATTCAGTTCGTTTCGTGGCCGAGCAGGATAGTCTGAACTGCTCGATACTGGGCCCTGATGCCGAGCCCGGAACGCCGGAATTCGACCTTTTCGTCAAGGAAGTCCAGCGCGAGATGACCACGAAGGCTGGGCAGAAATGTACCGCAATCCGCCGGATCATGGCCCCAGAGCCTCAGGTGCAGGCGGTGATCGAAGCCCTGTCCGCGAGACTGGCCAAAACGGTCATCGGTGACCCACGGCTGGAAACCACACGCATGGGTGCGCTGGTTTCGAACGGTCAGAAACGCGATGTTCTGGAAAAGGCGGCAATCATCGGGCAGGAAGCTGAACGCGTTTTCGGCAACCCTGACGATTTTGTGGTTGATGGGGCGGATGCCGAGAAAGGCGCGTTCCTGCCGCCGATGTTGTACTATTGTGCCAATCCGGATGAGGCCCGGCGTGTCCACGACACCGAGGCTTTTGGCCCTGTCAGCACGGTGATGGGCTATCGCGATCTCGACCATGCGATCGAACTGGCAAATCGCGGACAGGGGTCGTTGGTGGCATCGGTCATAACCCGTGACGCCGATGTGGCACGGCACGTTGCCCTGGGGGCAGGAGCGTATCATGGGCGCCTGTACTTCAACAATCGCGACTCGATGAAGGAATCCACCGGCCACGGCTCTCCTCTGCCGCATATGGTTCACGGCGGACCGGGACGCGCTGGTGGCGGCGAGGAGATGGGCGGCGTGCGTGGCGTGAAGCATTACATGCAGAGGACAGCCATCCAGGGATCGCCTGATCTGCTGACCGCGATCGGGAACAAATGGGTTCCCGGCGCGACCGAGGTCGAAGGGCCAGCCCATCCGTTCACGCGCCGGTTCCACGAGCTGGCGATTGGCGAGACGCTCCACACGGCGCCCCGTACAATCACGATGGAAGACATCGAACACTTTGCCAATTTCTCCGGCGATACGTTCTACGCGCATATGGATCAGGCAGCGGCGGAACGGAACCCGTTCTTCCCGGGCCGTGTGGCCCATGGGTATCTGCTTTTGTCATTTGCAGCCGGGTTGTTTGTTGAACCGAACGAAGGCCCGGTTCTGGCAAACACGGGTCTTGACGGGTTGCGATTCATGAAGCCCGTCGAGGCGGGTGATACCATCAAGGTGCGGTTGACGGTCAAGGCCAAGACCAAACGGAACGAGGAATACGGCGAAGTCCGCTGGCATGTCACCCTGACCCAGCAGGATGATGAAATGGTTGCGGAATATGAGCTTCTGACGATGGTCGCCTACTAGGCCCGGAACCCATTGAATTCGGCAGGTCAGCGTGTTCACGGTTCGAAAAACGAGCGGTGAACAAGTCTGATCTCTGGGATGCGTGCCAGAATCCGGGGATGCAAACAGTGCGGGTTGCCTGCAAAGCACGCCAAGCGGCGCAATCGCGCCTGGATCATGTTCGACAGGATCAACGGCTGGTGGCGCGTCGCAACCCTGTGCGAGCGAGGCTCAAAGGTCCTCTCGCCCGCGTTGCCATCGTCATTTGTCGGCTGTGACTCCTGATCCCCGCGCCCGTTGAACATGCACCTCAACCTGAGTTTGCAGATTGGCCGGGCGTTCCATCAGGGTGGAAAAACGGCGGTCTTCTTTACCGTTCCATAAACAAAGCTGGTGTCGATCGAAGCAATCCCACCGATCGGATGAATTCTGTTTCGAATGAATTCTTCATATGCCTCGAGATCCGATACCAACACCCGCAATTGGTAGTCCATCGCCCCGGTTAGCACGTGGCATTCAAGAACTTCGTCGATCATCCGAACGCGTTTTTCGAAATTCTGAACGTCCGTTTCATTGTGCCGCTCCAATCGGATCCGCACAAAAACGGTAATGCCTATGCCGTATGCGGTGGCGTCCACATCTGCGCTGTAACCCTTTATGATCCCGCGCGCTTCGAGGTTCTTGACCCGGCGCAGACAGGGCGACGGAGACAGGTTCACCTCGTCGGCAAGGTCCTGGTTCGTCATGCGCCCGTCCTTTTGCAACGCCCGAATGATTTGTCTGTCTTTTTCGTCCATTTCAACCTTAAACTTGGCAGAATCTGCCAATATGGATCGCGGTCTTGGTATTATTTGCAAGCAAAAGCCCAAAGTAAAGGTGCAAACTGTCGCCAGCTTGAAACAGGAGCTTGCAATGACTCGTTCAACCGGATTTGCCACCCGCGCCATTCACCACGCTTACAACCCTTTGGAAAATGACGGCGCCCTTACCCCACCGCTGCATTTGACGTCCACGTTTGCCTTTGAAACCGCTGAGGCCGGTGGAGAGATGTTTGCCGGTGAACGCGCAGGTCATATCTACAGCCGTATTTCGAACCCCACATGTGACCTTCTGGAACAACGCATTGCCGTGCTTGAAGGGGCCGAGGCCGGACTGGCCCTTTCCAGCGGCATGGGGGCGATCACGGCAGTGCTTTGGACCCTGCTGTCGCCGGGGGACGAAGTCATCGTGGACAAAACGCTCTATGGCTGCACCTTCGCCTTCATGCGCCACGGACTGGCAAAATGGGGGGTCACGATCACCCATGTCGACATGACAGACCCAGAGAACCTGAAAGCCGCCGTTTCCGACAAAACCCGCGTTGTCTATTTCGAAACTCCGGCCAATCCGAACATGCGCTTGGTGGACATCGCCGCCAGCGCCGAGATTGCGCATTCGGTCGGAGCAACGGTTGTCGTCGACAACACCTATGCCAGCCCCTATCTGACCCGCCCGATCGAGCACGGGGCGGATATCGTTCTGCATTCTGCCACCAAATATCTCGGCGGTCATGGCGACGTGGTCGCTGGTCTGGTTGTCGGCACCGCCGAACAGATCGCCGAAATCCGCCTGGTCGGAATGAAGGATATGACCGGTGCGGTCATGGCCCCTTTCAACGCGATGCTGATCCTGCGTGGCCTGAAAACACTGAACCTGCGTCTGGATCGTCATTGCGCGTCCGCCGGGGTCGTCGCTGATTTCCTCGAGGCCCATCCCGCCGTCGGCGAGGTTTACTTCCCCGGGCTGAAAAGCTTTGCCCAGCATGATGTCGCGCAGCGGCAAATGTCCCAACCCGGCGCCATGATCGCGTTCGAGATCAAGTCCGGCCTGTCCGGTGGGATCGAATTCATGAATCGTCTGAACATGATCCAGCGCGCGGTGTCCTTGGGCGATGCCGAAACGCTGATCCAGCACCCTGCATCCATGACTCATTCGACCTATACCCCGGAAGAACGGGCCGAGCATGGGATCAGCGATGGTTTGATCCGTTTGTCCGTCGGGCTTGAGGATGTCGAAGATATCCTCGCAGACTTGGAGCAAGCTTTGCCTTATCCTGCCCGCAGCGCCGCCTGAACCCGGAGACCGCCATGCACCTTGATCCCACCCAGTTGAAGATCGTTGAACAACGTCTGTTATGGTTGTCGCATTGGATGATCCACCATGCCAACCACATCCGGCCAAAGGTGGATGGGATCAAGGTTGGTGGCCATCAGGCGTCGTCTGCTTCGATGGTGTCGATCATGACCGCGCTCTATTTTTCGGCCCTGCGCCCTGAAGACCGGGTGGCTGTCAAACCCCATGCCTCGCCGGTTTTCCATGCGATGCAGTATCTCATGGGCAATCAAACGCGCGAGAAGATGGAAAATTTCCGTGGTTTTGGCGGTGTGCAAAGCTATCCCAGCCGGACCAAGGATATCGACGACGTTGATTTTTCCACCGGGTCTGTGGGTTTGGGTGTCGCGATCACCTCGTTTGCCTCGATCATTCAGGATTACATCAAGGCCAAAAGCTGGGGCTCGGATGCTCCGATGGGGCGGATGGTGGCCCTTGTAGGCGACGCAGAACTGGACGAAGGCAATGTTTACGAGGCTTTGCAGGAAGGCTGGAAGAATGACCTGCGCAATACGTGGTGGATCGTTGATTACAACCGGCAATCCCTGGATGGTATCGTCCGCGAAGGTCTGTTCGAACGGATTGAAAAGATCTTCGATGCGTTCGGTTGGGATGTCGTGCGCGTGAAATATGGGGTTCTGCAACGCGCGGCCTTTGAAGAACCGGGTGGCGATCGCCTGCGCGACTGGATCGATGCGTGCCCCAACCAGGATTATTCGGCTTTGACCTTCATGGGGGGCGCAGTCTGGCGGCAGCGCCTGATGGACGATCTGGGGGATCAGGGGGATGTGACCGCTCTGATTGAACGGCGGACGGATGCAGAGCTGGCGGCGCTGATGGAAAACCTTGGCGGCAATTGCGTCGAGACCATGGCCCGGACATTTGCCGCCATTGATCATGATCGCCCGACCTGTTTCCTGGCCTACACCGTCAAAGGGTGGGGCACCCCCATCGCAGGTCACAAGGACAATCACGGCGGGCTGATGAACAACAGCCAGTTCGCCGCGTGGCAGTCGCATATGGGCGTGCCAGACGGCGAGGAATGGGAGCCGCTTGCGACAGTACAGGACCCCGCCGCATTCAAGGATTTTCTGGCCAGGGCACCGTTCTTTGCCAAGGGTCCGCGCCGCTATTTCGATGACAAGCTGGACATGCCAAGGATCGAGGTCGACACCAGCCGCGAAATCTCGACCCAGATGGCGTTTGGCAAGATCCTTGACGATCTGTCAAAAGGTGATGGCCCGTTGACCGAACGCATCGTGACAACCTCTCCGGATGTCACCGGCACGACTAACCTGGGGCCTTGGGTGAACAGGCGCAAGCTGTTTGCCCGATCCACGCAAGCCGATGCCTTCATAGAACATCGGATCCCTTCGACGGCGAAATGGGAATTCACGCCGGAAGGGCAGCATATCGAGCTTGGAATCGCCGAAATGAACCTGATGCTGCTTCTGGGAGCGGCAGGTCTGTCGCATTCCCTGTTTGGCAAACGGTTGATCCCGATCGGCACCGTCTATGACCCCTTTGTCAGTCGCGGCCTCGATGCGCTGAACTATGCCTGCTATCAGGATGCACGCTTTATTCTCGTTGGTACGCCGTCGGGCGTGACACTGGCGCCTGAAGGCGGAGCGCATCAATCCGTCGGCACACCGCTCATCGGGATGAGCCAGGACGGGCTGGCCGCATTTGAACCCGCCTTTGCTGATGAACTGGCGGTGATCATGGAATGGGCTTTCGACTATCTGCAACGCGACGGTGAAGGACAACCGGACGAGCGCACATGGCTGCGCGATGAAACCGGCGGTTCCGTCTATCTGCGTCTGACGACCAACCCGATTGAGCAGCCGGGCAAACGCGTGGATGACGAGTTTCGGCAGGGTGCCATTGACGGGGCCTATTGGTTGCGAAAACCGGGGCCCAATTGCGAAGTTGTAATCGCCTATCAAGGTGCTGTCGCGCCCGAGGCAATCAAGGCCGCCGGTATCATCGGCGAGGGCCGTCGCGATATCGGCGTTCTGGCCGTGACGTCCGCGGATCGGCTGAATGCCGGTTGGACGGCTGCACAACGCGCGCGGTCGCGCGGCAACCCCGCCGCACTATCCCACATCGAAACCCTGATGTCTGGCCTGCCGGCGCATTGCAATCTGGTCACCGTGATTGATGGGCATCCTGCAACATTGTCCTGGCTGGGCGCTGTGCGCGGTCATCAGACCATTCCGATGGGGGTCGAACATTTTGGCCAGACAGGAACGATCGGTGATCTCTATCGCCACCACTGTATTGATGCCGATGCCATCATCGAAAAAGTGAATGGCTTGACCCGTGGCAGAGTACTTCTTCGGGCGACAGGGGCTTGAGATTGGGTCAACAAGATCAGGAACGATCCCGCTCGGGCTCTTGTTTGACCCATGTCGCATCGACGACGGCCATGTCATCGAAATGATAGGCACGATTATGCGTGCCCGGTGCGTGTCTCTGACGCCCAACGGCAGGCAGCTGCCGGCAAGATGTTGAATTGTGTTCCCGCGTTGACCCAGGTTTGACGCGGCCCGGCCCTGACGGTTGCGTCAAGGTCCGACCTGTCAGGGTGTTCCCTTATGGGAAGCTTTTCGGCGAAAATGCCCGTTTTCCCGTCTATACAACCGGGATGGCAGCCGGTATGGGGCTGTCTTTACCCTTGGATGATCCGCTGATCGCAATTCCGCACAGCGCCTATCACCTGGCCGATACAAAGAACCACCACCGTGAAACAAACCATTGCAGATGCGCTAGCGCGCAAGGGCTATGATACATTGACCCAAGTTCAGCGAGCCGTCACCCTACCCGAGCTGGAAGGGCGCGACATGCTGGTGTCGGCCCAGACCGGATCAGGGAAGACCATTGGGTTTGGTCTGGCGATAGCGCACAGGGTGCTGGGCGATGAAGAAACGCTCGGCAAACCCGAAGCACCGTTGGCGCTGGTTGTCGCACCGACCCGCGAGCTGGCACTTCAGGTGAAACGGGAACTCGGCTGGTTGTATTCCGGAGCGGGAGCGTTTCTGGCCTCGTGCGTCGGGGGCATGGACATTCGGGATGAACGTCGCGCGTTGGCCCGAGGCGCTCATATCGTTGTGGCCACTCCGGGGCGACTTCGCGACCATATCAACCGAGGGTCAATCGATCTGACAGCTATCCGAGCGGTTGTCCTGGACGAAGCGGATGAAATGCTGGATCTGGGGTTCCGCGAGGATCTTGAGTTCATCCTTGATGAAACACCCGCGGATCGTCAGACCTTGTTGTTTTCTGCCACTGTGCCTCGCGCGATTGCCAATCTGGCCAAGCGGTATCAGCGCGACGCGGAACGTGTGAGCACGGTCGGCGAACAGACCCAGCATGCGGATATCGAGTATCGGGCCATGACGGTGGCGCCGCGTGATGGTGAAAACGCGATAATCAATGTGCTGCGATATTACGAGGCCCCCAATGCCATCGTTTTCTGCAACACCCGAGCAATGGTTTCGCGCCTGACCGCGCGCCTGTCGAACCGGGGGTTTTCGGTCGTGGCCCTGTCCGGTGAGCTGACCCAGAGCGAACGATCCAACGCGTTGCAGGCCATGCGCGATGGACGGGCCCGGGTCTGCGTCGCAACTGATGTTGCGGCCCGCGGCATCGATCTGCCCAACCTTGATCTGGTGGTCCATGCCGAACTGCCCAACAGCCATGAAACACTGCTGCACCGGTCTGGCCGCACGGGTCGCGCTGGGCGCAAGGGCGTCAGTGCTCTGATCGTCGCGCCATCATCGCGCAAAAGGGCAGAGCGCATTTTGAAATTTGCCAAGCTGACAGCAGAATGGGGATCGGCCCCGTCTGCCGACGAGGTGAACGAGCGTGATCAGGCTCGGATGCTGGCATCAGAGGACTGGCAGGTCGAGATCACGGAAAGCGAACGCCCGTCTGTTGAAAAACTGATTGCTCGCTTCACGCCCGAACAAATTGCAGCCGCTTACCTGAGGCAATACAAACTGCGCCATTCCGCCCCGGAAGAGCTGTCGGCGATCGATCAGAACGCCCCAAAGCCACGCGCATCTTTTGGGTCAGGCGTCTGGTTTTCATTGTCCGAAGGACGCAATCAGAATGCGTCTCCCCGTCATATGCTGCCGATGATCTGCAAGGCGGGCGATCTGACAAAAGACGACATCGGTGCCATCCGGATTGCCGAGGACGTAACTTATTTCGAAATCAGTGAAGCCAGTGTCGACCGCTTTCTGACCGCCATTGGTCCAGAGATGAAAATCGAAGAAACCAAAGACCTTGTGCGGTTGGACAAAGCACCGGACCTGTCGTCAACCGGTCGGTCCGGTCTCAAAAGAAAGTTCAAAGGCAGACCTACGGGACACAAAAAGGAAAACTCTCCGGCTGAGCGGAAAGCCCACCGCCGCCAATCCAAGCCCGAGGTTCAGCCTGCCCAGACCGTGCCCGCGACCGAAACCCGCCGAGCGTCGGATGACGACGCAAAAAGCCAGTTCAGCGCTTCGGGCGCAAAACCGAAAAAGCGCAAACCCGGCAGCGTTGAACAAAAAAGAGGTCGCTCCAAACCAGCCGGAGACGCGCCGAAAGGTCCACCGCCGCCAAAGGGCAAGCCAAACAGCAAGAAGAATCGTGCACGCGCGGCGGCCGTCAAATCCGCCAAGGGTGGCAACGCAGTTCCAAAACGTCGCAAATCCGGACCCAAGGGCAGTTGATTTCCGCCACGGACAAGGTCTGTCCTCTGGGCATTGGCAAGTGACCAGGTGCCGTGGATTTCGGTCACGGCATACACATGTGCTTAACAGTTGCGTGATTTTTCGGGGTTGGAGCAAACTAAGCTTTGCGCTTCTTGCCATCTCAACCGAATACTGTGGTACAGGACATTCTTTTCGGGGTTTTCATGCGGTTCAGTGTCGGCATTGCTGTATCTATGCTGGTCGCCGTATCCATCGGCGTGTCGACCTTCGTTGTTCATTCGCTGTGGTGGACGACCGCGCGTGACAACAGCCGCATGCTTGCCGCTGAGATCAACAGCCAGATCGCAAACGCGGTCCGCATCGAAGTCGGGGCAACCCTCAGATCCGCCGAAGCCGCATGGTCGGCGGTGCGCACGATCTTTGTACAGAATGTCATCGCAACACGGCAGGCCGATAAACGAGAGTTCGTCTTTCTGTCTCAGTTGCAGGCGCAACCGAATATTTCCTGGATTTTCTTCGGTTGGCCGGACGGCAATTTTTTCGCGTCGCATCGTTTGGGCGACAGCGGGCTTGAGATGATAGAGATCGACAAGGACATCCGCGACCGGAACTTGCGGACCGATCGATACATTTTTATTCCCGGGGATATTCAGTTCGAAGAAAGGACCTTTGTTCCGACCTCCTATGATCCTCGCGATCATGCCTGGTTCAACAATTTTATGTCCCTGGACACGATGGGATGGATCGAAGCACGCGATCTTCCGGGCAGTGACAAGACCGTATACGCATTTGCGGGGCCGATCGATGTCAACCGGGCACGGCAGGGTGTTCTTGCGGTCGCAATCGAAACCGACCGTTTGTCACGCTTTCTGGCGACGCTCGAGCCCGGCGAATTCGGAGCCGCCTTTATTCTGGATGCCGATGGCAAAGTAATTGCTGTTCCCGATGCAAAAGCGGACGAAGTTACACCGGCGCGCATGGGCGAGGGTGAGCTGTACGAGGTTGCCAAGATCTCGGGGGAAAAACTGTTGGGCGACCCGGATGGCAATACTGCGGGCAGTTCGACGAAACGCGTGGTGATCGATGGCGTCCCCTATGCGGTGGCCCTGACACCTTTGGGCTTTTACGGGTGGCGCGTCGCTACGGTCATTCCGGAGGCGGCGTTTTTGTCGGGTATCAATGCAACCTTGATAGACCTGATCTATATCCTGATCGGGGTCGTGATCGTCTCAACCGCTCTGGCGATCTGGTTGATCCGTCGAATTGTGGCCAATCCTTTGGCGCGCATTGCCGAGGATCTGAGCAAGATCGAACGCTTCGACGTCGAACGCATTCCACGCCGGCCTTCAAACCTGTCCGAGCTTGCCAATCTGTCTGCGGCAACGGCCAGCATGGCAGCAGGACTGTCCGCGTTCCGAAAATACGTGCCGACCGATCTTGTGAAGATGCTAGTCGCCGAGGGCATCAAAACGCAGCCCGGTGGCGAAATGAAGCAGATATCCGTATTGTTTTGCGATGTGACCGGATTCACCGGGTTGTCGGAAAAACTCGGCCCCAAAATCATCCAGTTGATGGAGCCTTTTTTCTCTGCGGCCGCAGCAGCCGTCGCGCGCCACGACGGGACGATCGACAAGTTCATGGGTGACGCGGTCATGGCGATCTGGGGGGCACCTCGCAAGGATGCGTTCCATGCCGAAAATGCTTGCCGCGCGGCACTGGATCTTGTCGCGACCGTGGAAGATGCGGGCATCAAAGACGAGGCCGGAAATTCCCTGCGTGTCAGGATCGGGTTGAACAGCGGTGAAGCTCTGGTTGGCAACATTGGGTCAGAGCAGCGGTTGAACTACACGGCGATCGGTGACGTCGTGAATGTGGCCAGCCGATTGGAAGGGGCCAACAAGGAGTATGGCACGCGTATTCTGATCGGCCCCGAGACCCGGCGCGAAGCAGGCGACGCAATTGTCGTCCGAGAGCTGGACACGCTCGCGGTCTTTGGCCGGACCGAGGAGCTGGTGGTCTATGAGCTGATTGCGATGGCCGACGGTTTCGAAGGATCCCTTGATTGGATCGAGACCTACGAACAAGGTCTTGCGCATTATCGTTCCGGCCGGTTCGAGCAGGCGATAGCTGCGTTTGAGGCCGCGGACAAAATGCGGGGCGGGGACCCAGTGTCCGTCGCCATGAAGTTGCGCGCAACGAAACTTTTGACCAACCCTCCCTCACGGGATTGGCGTGCGGTTACGCATACGGACAAGACGTGAGCGTGCAGGCCGTCAGAGCAAGCAATTCGCACCCGTGAACAGAAAGCTCTGAGTGCGCGGCAGAGGTTTTCGGGCCGTCGTATCGTTTGCGCAGCGAAGATGAGAGTGAAATCCGGAAATCAGGGTGCAATGGCAGAAAAAGCCTTCAAAGATTTCCGCAGAAAGACACTGTTGACATTAGATTTTGTATTTTGGATACATTAGACAGAGGGATCGCGACGACCTGTGCTGTCACTGAATGCTCTGGCGACAAAGAGCCATGCGATTGTCTTTATAAGTCCTTTTCTGGGAGAAAATCATGAACCTCAAACTTCTGGCCGCAACCACTGCGATCGCCCTGACGGGTGCCGTGGCGCAGGCAAATACACTTGTATATTGTTCCGAAGGATCACCTGAAGGGTTCGATCCTGCGCTGTACACCGCAGGGACGACCTTTGATGCGTCTTCTCATCCAATCTACAATCGGTTGCTTGAATTTGAAACGGGCACGACCAATGTGGTCCCCGGCCTGGCCGAAAGTGTCGAGGCCAGCGATGATGGTCTGGAATACACTTTCAAGCTGCGCCAGGGCGTCAAGTTCCACTCGAATGACGATTTCACGCCGACCCGCGATTTCAACGCGGATGACGTGATTTTCACCTTCATGCGTCAGAAAGACGAAAACCACCCTTATCATCAAGTGTCAGGGGGAACCTGGGAATATTTCCAGGGTATGGGGATGCCTGATCTGGTCGAGTCCATCGAAAAGATCGACGACTACACGGTGAAATTTACCCTGTCCAAGCCCGAAGCACCGTTTGTCGCCAATATGGCGATGGACTTTGCCTCGATCGTGTCGGCGGAATACGCTGCGGCAATGATGGAAGCCGGTACGCCGGAAAAACTGAATACGGCACCCATCGGCACCGGACCTTTCTCGTTCGTGGCATATCAAAAAGACGCGGTGATCCGATACGCGGCCAATGATGCGTATTGGAAAAACCCAGCGCAGGTCGAAAACCTGATCTTTGCCATCACGCCGGATGCATCTGTGCGCTATCAAAAGCTGAAAGCAGGCGAATGTCATGTGATGCCCTATCCGAACCCTGCCGACATTCAGGCAATGAAGGATGATCCGGACATCAACATGCTGGAACAAGAGGGCCTGAACGTTGGTTATCTGGCCTACAACACCACCATGGCGCCATTCGACAATCCGAAGGTGCGCAAAGCGCTGAACATGGCGATCGACAAGCAGGCGATCATCGACGTGGTCTTCCAGGGTTCGGGCCAAGTGGCCAAGAACCCGATCCCGCCTACCATGTGGGGCTACAACGACGCCATCGTGGACGACCCCTATGATCCCGAAGCGGCCAAGGCCATGCTTGAGGCCGAAGGTGTTTCGGACCTGTCGATGAAAATCTGGGCCATGCCCGTCCAGCGCCCCTACAACCCCAATGCCCGTCGCATGGCCGAGTTGATCCAGGCGGATTTCGCCAAGATCGGTGTGGGCGTCGAAATCGTCTCGTACGAATGGGGTGAATACCTGTCTCGGTCGAAAGAACTGAACCGGGACGGTGCCGTTCTGCTGGGCTGGACCGGGGACAATGGCGACCCGGACAACTTCCTGGCGGTTTTGCTGGGCTGTGACGGTGTCGAAGCATCCAACCGGGCGCAATGGTGCCATCAGCCATTCGAAGACCTGATCCTGAAGGCCAAACAAAGCACGGATCAGGCCGAGCGGACCAAACTGTACGAAGAAGCGCAGGTTGTGTTCAAAGAGCAGGCTCCGTGGGCAACCATCGCGCATTCGGTCGTTTACATGCCCATGAGCAACAAGGTGCAAGGCTATAAGGTGCACCCTCTGGGCGGTCACATCTTCTATGGTGTGAGCGTCGAATAAACCACCACTTACAAACCGGAGCCACCAGATTGGTGGCTCCGGCTTTCTTATTGAGGAGATCGGGCAGAATGCCGGATTTGTCCGAATACCGCCAATTGGCAATGGATATGTCAGTGGACGCAGTGGCCCTGGTGCCCGGTCCGAATTTCACCCGCGTATTGGGCAAATCCTTCATGAGCCACGAGCGCCCTTTTGTCGTGGTGATTCCGGCGCTGGGTGATCCGGCGGCGGTCGTGCCCAATCTGGAACTCGCTTCATGGGATCTGGTCGGATTTGAGGGTGCCGTGTTCGACTGGCGCGATCAGACCGGCTATGACGGCGCCTTTTCCGCGCTGGCAGCGCATAGTCCGATCAGATCGCTGGCCGTCGAAGGTCAGGTGATGCGGTTTTTCGTGTCAGACGCGTTTACCCGCGCATTTCCGGATCTGCGGATTGTGGACGGCGAACGCGAAATCTCAGGCCTTCGCATCATCAAAACCGAAGAAGATATCGCCGCGCTGCAAGCGGCCATCGATATTTCGGAACGCGCGTTGGAGCGTGTGATCGCAGATGTACGCGCAGGTCAGACCGAAAAACAGATCGAACAGGCGCTGATACAGGCGCTTTTTGCGGAAGGCGCCGAGTCGTTGGCCTTTTCCCCCATCGTGGCTGCGGGGGACAACTCGGCACGACCGCACGGCAAGGCGCGCGCCGACTACCGGATCAAGGCAGGCGATGCCTTGCTGTTCGACTTTGGCGCTCGAAAACATGGTTTTGCGGCCGACATCACGCGAACTTTTTTCGTTCGGGACGTCACGGACGAAGGCCGGGATGTCTACGACACGGTTTTGCGCGCCAACAAAGCCGGGTTCGAAGCCTGCCGCCCCGGCGTGACAGCGCATGACATCGACGACGCCGTCACAGGCGTGCTTGAGGCCTCGCCCTTTTCCGATCGTATCCGGACCAAGACAGGTCACGGTCTGGGCCGGGACGTGCATGAGGCGCCGTATATCATGCGCGGCAACCGCCAGAAAATCCTGCCGGGCATGGTCTGGACCAACGAACCCGGTCTGTATGCATTGGACAAGTTCGGCGTTCGCATAGAAGATGACGTTCTTGTCACCGGGGATGGCTGTCGGTCACTGACCCGCTTTCCCAAAGAACTTACAATCATAGGTCGCTGATGCTTGGCTATTTCCTCACCCGCCTTGGCCTGTTTGTTCCGACATTTCTGGGCGTGACGCTGATTTCGTTCATGTTCATCCGGGTGCTGCCCGGCGATCCGATCATCGTGATGGCCGGTGAACGCGGCATGACGGAAGAACGTTATCAGGAAATGGTCGAAAAGCTGGGTTTCGACAAGCCGGTGTTGCAGCAGTATTGGGATTACCTCACCGGAGTGCTTCAAGGTGATCTGGGCGAAAGCTTTGTCACCAGGAAACCCGTATGGGATGAGTTCTTTTCGCTGTTCCCCGCAACGCTGGAGTTGTCGCTGTGCGCCATGATCTTTGCCGTTGCGCTGGGTCTGCCGACAGGTGTGATCGCGGCGGTGAACCGAGGGAAGTTCTTTGACCGGGCGCTGATGTCCTCGGCGCTGGTCGGGTACTCGATGCCCATCTTCTGGTGGGCGCTGCTGTTGATCATCATATTCTCGGGCAATCTGGGCTGGACGCCGGTCTCGGGCCGCATCGACCTGTTGTATTACTTTCCCAGCGTCACGGGCTTCATGCTGATCGACAGCCTGTTGTCGGGTCAGGAAGGGGCATTCGGATCGGCCGTGCGCCATCTGATCCTGCCGACGATTGTGCTGGGAACGATTCCGCTGGCGGTCATCGCACGCCAGACCCGGTCGGCGATGCTGGAAGTGCTGGGCGAAGATTACATCCGCACCGCGCGCGCCAAGGGTTTGTCACCAACGCGGATCAATGGATTGCACGCGCTGCGAAACGCTTTGATTCCGGTTGTTACGGTGATCGGCCTGTCGGTGGGCACATTGCTGGCGGGGGCCATTCTGACCGAAACCATCTTCAGTTGGCCGGGCATAGGAAAGTGGATGGTCGACAGCATCTTTCGCCGTGACTACCCGGTTGTTCAGGGCGGATTGCTGATGATCGCGGTGATCGTGATGCTGGTGAACCTGCTGGTCGATGTCCTTTATGGCATCATCAACCCCAAAATTCGGAGGCGGTGATGGCCGAACTATCCTCAACCCCGCCCAGTACGGAAGACCGCCCCAGCGCCCTGCGCGAGTTCTGGTACTACTTCAGCGAAAACCGCGGCGCTGTCATCGGGCTTTGGGTTTTTGCAGCCTTTGTGTTTTGTGCCGCCTTTGCGCCCCTTCTGGCCCCCTATGACCCGACCGAGCAGTTCCGCGATCATATCCTGCAACCGCCTGCTTGGCAGGAGGGCGGAAGCTGGGCTTTCCCGTTGGGTACCGATCCGCTGGGTCGGGACATGCTGTCGCGCCTGATCATGGGCTCGCGCTATTCCTTCTTTGTCGGAATCGTCGTCGTCTGTGTGGCCGTATCGGGTGGCGTGATGATTGGCCTGCTGTCGGGCTTTGCTCCCAAATGGGTCGATACGCTGATCATGCGGGTGATGGATATCGTTCTGGCCTTTCCATCGCTGCTGTTGGCACTGGTGCTGGTGGCCATCCTTGGCCCGTCGCTGACCAACGCGATGATCGCCATCGCCATCGTTTTCCAACCCCACTACGTGCGCCTGACCCGCGCGTCGGTTCTGGCGGAACGTCAGAAGGATTATGTCACTTCGGCGCGCGTGGCCGGTGCTGGCAGGTCACGGTTGATGTTCATCACCGTGCTGCCCAATTGTCTGGCACCCATCATCGTACAGGCGGCGTTGTCCTTTTCGACAGCAATTCTGGATGCAGCTGCCTTGGGCTTTCTGGGCATGGGCGCGCAGCCGCCCACTCCGGAATGGGGCACCATGCTGGCCGAAGCGCGCGAATTCATACTGCGCGCCTGGTGGGTGGTTACTTTCCCCGGTCTGGCGATTCTTGTCACCGTTCTTGCCATCAACCTGATGGGTGATGGCCTGCGTGATGCGCTTGACCCGAAACTGAAACGGAGCTGATGGCATGAGCCTTTTGCAGATCCGCAACCTGACTGTTGAATTCGCCACGGCCTCGGGCAAGTTCCGCGCCGTGGACGGTGTCGATCTGTCGGTCGACAGGGGCGAGCTGATGGCCATCGTCGGCGAAAGCGGCTCGGGCAAGTCGGTGTCGATGCTGGCGCTGATGGGGTTGTTGCCCTGGACCGCGACGATCACCGCTGACGAGATGCGCTTTGAGGGGGTGGATCTGGCCGGGCTTTCGGCCCGTGAGCGCCGCAAGATCATCGGCAAGGACATGGCAATGATCTTTCAGGAGCCGATGTCGTCGCTGAACCCCTGTTTCACGGTGGGATTCCAGATCAAAGAGGCCCTGCGCATCCATCTTGGTTTGAACCGCAAGGACCGCCACCAGCGCGCGATTGAACTGTTCGACCAGGTCGGCATCCCGGCTCCGGAAAGCCGCCTGAACACCTTTCCACACCAGATGTCAGGGGGCATGAACCAGCGCGTCATGATCGCGATGGCCATCGCCTGCAAGCCCAAGCTGTTGATTGCGGACGAACCGACCACTGCGCTGGATGTCACCATTCAGGCGCAGATACTCGACCTGCTGGTTCGGTTGCGGGACGAACACGATATGGGCCTTGTGCTGATCACTCATGACATGGGGGTGGTGGCCGAAACCGCCGAACGGGTTCAGGTGCAATATGCCGGACAAAAAGTCGAAGAGCAGCCCGTGCGCGATTTGTTCCGCACGCCGCGTCATCCCTACACATCCGCCCTGCTGAGCGCTTTGCCCGAGCGCGCGACCTCCAAGATCCTCCCGACGATTCCCGGCGTTGTGCCGGGTCAATTCGATCGCCCCGCAGGGTGCTTGTTCAGCCCGCGATGCCGGTTCGCTGATGCAACTTGCGCCGAAATACCGCCGACCCCTCATGCCGATGCCTTCGGCAAGGCACGTTGTCACCACGTTGAAAAAATTGCGGCCGGAGAATTGGCATGACCGACCCCATCGTTCAGGCGAAAGATCTGACCCGGTTTTACACGGTGAAGGGCGGCTTGCTGTCCAAATCAGCGACGGTAAAGGCTCTTTCGGGGGTGGATTTCGAACTGAAACCGGGAAAGACTCTGGCCATCGTCGGAGAGTCCGGCTGTGGCAAGTCAACACTGGCGCGATTGGTCACGATGATTGAAGAGCCGACGTCGGGCAGGCTGACGATTGACGGTGTCGACATTACCCCGTCGCGGTGGAGCAAGATGCGGGAAACGGTGCAAATCGTGTTCCAGGATCCGTATGGATCGCTGAATCCACGTCAACGCATCGGCCAGATCTTGCAGGAACCGCTGATCATCAATCGCCCGGACATGTCCGCCGCAGACCGCGAGGCACAAGCGCGCGACACGATCGAGATGGTGGGATTGCGGCCCGAGCATTATGATCGCTATCCACATATGTTCTCTGGCGGGCAGCGTCAGCGTATCGCCATTGCACGCGCGCTTATGTTGAATCCCAGGGTCCTGGTTCTGGATGAACCGGTTTCGGCACTGGACGTCTCGATCCAGTCACAGATCCTGAACCTGCTTGTGGATTTGCAAGAACGGCTTGACCTCGCCTATCTGTTCATTTCGCATGATCTTTCCGTGGTCCGGCATTTTGCCGACGACGTGATCGTGATGTATCTGGGGCGCGCTGTTGAAAAGGCGCCCAAAGAACAGCTGTTCGCCGCGCCGCGCCACCCCTATTCCAAGGCGTTGCTGTCCACGACGCCCCGGGCCGACCCCACGGCCCGAAAAGAACGGATCAAGCTTGAGGGCGAACTGCCGTCGCCGATGAATATTCCAAAAGGTTGCGCCTTTGCGCAAAGATGTTGGCTGGCAACCGATCAGTGCAGGGCAACATTGCCTGAACTGGCCGGAGAAACGCATCAGGTCGCGTGTCTGTACCCCTTGTAGTGCAAGTAGGTTTTTGCGTGGCGTGAGGCAGTGGCAAACAGGGCGGTCGCAATAGAAGCGACGTTGACTTCTTGTGGGAGAACCACCCCGCCAAGGCGCTGGCAGGAACGGCGCGCAGGCGTGGGCGACCATGCCACATGTTTGTGTCGCTACCGCCGAAGACCGCAATCTTCCAACCCGTGCGCAAGACAGGACCGTTCGTGTTCCCAGATGCGGCCCGAGCTGCCCATATCCCTTGGGGGCTTGGGCCTGATGATTTCGATGCACGGACGCGCGTGATGAGAATACTCCGCCCCTCTTCCGGTCAGGTCTTGCCCGGAGAAGGGAGCCATGTGCCAGGCCGAATGCAGGGGCTACTCTGCCACTTCCGCCGAGGGTTCGTGTTTTTTGAATTGCTGATCGAACAGGTTGCGGAAGGCTCCGTTCTTTTTCATCAACTCGTCCAGATTGCCCTGTTCCACGATCGAGCCATCCTGAACCACGATAATCTTATCCGCTTCCAGAACAGTCGAAAGTCGGTGCGCAATGACGACGACGGTTACATCCTTTGTCAGGGTGTCCAGAGCCTTTTTGACAAGCGATTCCGATTCAGCGTCCAGCGCGCTTGTGGCCTCGTCCAAAAGCAGGATCTCGGAATTTCTCAGTATTGCGCGTGCAATCGCAATTCGCTGTTTCTGACCACCTGACAGGAATGTTCCGTTTTCGCCGACTTGCGTTTCGTACCCTTCCGGCAGGTCCATGATGAACTCGTGCGCATGTGCGGCTTTGGCCGCGGCAATGACCTCTTCCTCGGTTGCGTCAGGGGCCGAGCAGCGCAGGTTGTCCATGATCGACGTCGAAAACAGAAACGTATCCTGACCGACATAAGAGATTTTTTTTCGCAGGGACGCAAAGCTGACCTCGCGCAGGTCCTGGCCATCAATCTCGACGCTGCCCTGATCGGGATCGTAGAACCGCATGATCAGCCCGAATATCGTAGACTTGCCACCGCCGGACTGACCGACGAGCGCGGTGGTCTTGCCGGCCTCGAACGTGATATTCATGTCTTCAATTACAGGTACGGCACCTTGATAGCCGAAAGTCACATCACGCAACGTGATCTGGCCGGGGCCTTCGATCAGGTCATGGGCCTCGGGGCTTTCCACCATCGTGTCGTCCTGATCCAGCAGGCCGAACAACATGCTGATACCAACCATGCAGGTTTCGATCTGAACGCGCATTTTCGACAAGCGCTTGGCCGGCTCATAGGCCATGAGCAACGCCGTGATAAAGGACATCAACTGGCCTGCGCTGGGTTGTTCCGTACCTGCGATTCCCATCGTGCTGACCACTAGTACACCCGCCACGGCGAGGCCGGCCAGAAACTCCATGAGAGGGCTGGCAATGGACTGCAACTTGGCGATATCGTTCGACCGCTGTTCAACTTTCCGGATGGCCGTGTCCATGCGGTTGATCATCCGGTCTTCGAGCGAGAAGACCTTGATGACCTTGATCCCTGCCGAGGTCTCTTGCAGCACCCGAATGATTTCCGCCAGTGACTTGAATTCGGCCTGCATGATCGTGCGTACGCTCTTCAGCAGATAGCGAACACCCAACAGGGCAATCGGACCCACCACAAAGAACAAGATGGACAGAACGGGCTGTTGATACACCATGACAGCAACCAGCCCGACCAGAGTCAGAGCGTCTCGGACAAACCCGGTGACCAGCACATCGATCAGGTTTCTGGCTGCCTGCGCGCCATGGGTGGTGCGCATCAGAAGGTCCGACGATTCATTGGTCGAAAAGAACGCGACCCCATGTTTGAGCAGTTTGCGGTAAACCTTGTCCTGTTGTTCCGCCACGATCCGATTGCCTGCGCGGGCAAGGTAAATAGCCTGAATATAGGATGCGACCGCTTTGACCAGAAACAGGAGGACAACCCCCAGCGCAATCACATGTGCCCAACCCTTCAAGTCGGGGCTGGTCATGGCATCGACAATGTATTCCATCATATATGCGGAGCCGGCCGTGGTGACCGCCACGGCAATCATTGCCAGAACCGCAATACCATACAGCTTGCCTTGCGCGTAAAAGCTTTCACCTACAAGGCGGCCCATATAGCCTGATCGCCACTTGTTCCAGGCGCGCTTTATCATTGCGTTCTCCAAATCGTGAAACTGTGCGCACGCTCAGTTAACCTATATTTTGTCGGGCCTAAAGGACAGATGCCAAGCTGCAGCAGAGCGGCCCATCCCGACCATCTGAGCTGTACGCCCGCTAAATAATGGCTGGTTGACGATCGGACAAGAGTTGGAAAGCGCAACGACAACCGCGATTTGCCCCTTTGTACGCGCGCAGACAGGGTTGGTGGCGCGACAGGATCCGCAAAAAACGCCTTAAAATACGGGCTGTTTTGCCACAAACGAGTCGTGTGTCCGGCATAGATCCGCTGACAGGAGGCCGTAATTCCTGACTTTGAACACGTGTTGATCCGAAACCAGACAGGGGACGAGCACAAGCATCGTATCCGATCCCGGGGCCGGTTGCGTGAAATCGAAATTCAGCGCTGCAGCCAGGTCTCTCAGGTGTTGCCGTCACCCCTCTTCCTGCAAATACGCGAGAAGGTTAACAATATCCTCGTCCTTTTTCAGACCGCGAAACTGCATTCGATTGCCCTGAAGATACCCTTTGGGATCCGACAGGAACGCGCTCAGGGTTTCATGGGTCCAGACGATGTCGGAACTTTCCAGCGCTGTCGAATACTTGAATCCCTCGGCCTGACCGGCCTTTGTGCCGAGAATGCCGTGCAGGGACGGGCCAACACCATGGCTGCCTTCTTTCAATTTGTGGCAAGCGCTGCACTTGCGAAACACCTTTTTGCCGGCCGTCACGTCACCCTGAACAGCTACGGCAGCAACAACCTCTGTGGTTTCCGATGCCGTCGCGGCCTGCTCTTCATCCGTGTAAAAGATCAGCCGGGCGGTAATCGGTACCGTTCGGGTGATGCCGGGCAGGCTTGCCAATTCCATAAGCTTGTCCACGCCGGCGTTGACCCCGGCGTCTTCCGTGCTGAGAAACACCATGTCGTTTGTCGAAACAAGCACTGACGTCTCGGACAAGCGTGCGATGAACATTTCCGCGTCAAACTCAACTTCCGTGCCGGCCAGCGAAAGCACGGAAGCAGCATCTACAGTAGTGGTTTCACCCACGGCCAGCCCTGAAACCTTTGCCATGTCGAATTCGGCCGTCAGGCGCGCAGTGGGTGCTTGGCGGAATACAAATTCGATCACCCGTTCGTTGCGAATATCTATGTTGGTCTCGACCGAGGACAGGTCGATCTCGATTTCGGCCATGCCCTCCTGCGTCACGTGTCCTCTCAGGTTGGTGAAGCTGTTGACCTCGCCCACCGCGTTTTTCTTGATCGTTCCATAGGCCAGATGCGAGCGATCGGACTCCAGTGTCCAACCCGCTGCCCATATGGGTGTTGCAACAATTGCCGACGCAAACGTGACTGCCTTCAACAGAAGTTTCATTTCTTTCCTCCGCGGTTTATGTCAGTTTTGGCCCTGCGGGCCGGGTCCGTTTCTGACAAACACACACAGGTCGCGTTTTATTCGATGAGTGCCGAGATGACTTCCGAACAGGCCGTTCGTGACGCCGTACAGATGCACTCAAGACGCGTCTGGCGGTTTGCTCTGGCGTTGTCGGGGGCATCAGATGTGGCGGACGATCTGGTGCAGGCCACATGCCTCCGTGCGCTCGAGCGGCATCATCAGGTAACGTCGCATGATCGTCTGGACAGTTGGCTGATGACGATCTGCCGGTCAATCTGGTTGAACGAAGTGCGGTCTCGTTCCGTCCGGCGGGCGCAGGTGCTGTCCGTGACCCCAGAATCGGAACTGGTCGCAACTTTGCCGGATTCAGAAACGAATATTTTTGCGGCTGAAGTGTTTACTCAAGTGATGCAGCTGCCAGAAGCGCAGCGGGAAACGGTCATGCTTGTGTTCGTCGAAGGGTACAGCTACCGCGAAACCGCTGCATTGCTGGACGTTCCCATCGGCACAATCATGAGCCGGCTATCGAATGCCCGGCGGAAACTGAAAACCGTGATGCAGTTTGAGGCGGCAGACGCCGCGCGACGGAGTGGCAAATGACGTTTTCCGACGAGACGCTGTTGGCGTATCTGGAAGGCACGCTGGATGAGGCTCAGAGCCGCGCCATCGAGGCCGCGGTTGAGGATGATGTCGAGCTTGAACGCCGCCTGATGGCGCTGGATCCGTTTGCGCCTGTCGTTCGGCAGGTCTTTGAGACACTGCCCACCGCGGCGCCGAAGGTCGATTTGCCGGAACCCGTGGCGCGAAACACCAATGGCGGGTTTCTGCGCCTTCTGGCCGTGGCCGCGGGCGTCGGGGTTGCAGCCGTTGCCCTGACATTCTGGGCGACGCGTCCGGCGGAACTGGGCTGGGCGCAGCAAGCGGCGATCTATCAGTCGCTTTATGTGCCCGAGACGATTGTCTCGCTGGACAGTTCCGAGGCATCGCTGGACAAGCAGTTCGCGATGGCCGAGGCAGCACTTGGCAGGTCTCTGAACCGTGAAGCGCTGGACTCCCTGCCAGGGTTGGAGTTGAAGCGAGCACAGGTTCTTTCGTTCAAGGGAAAGCCTTTGGTTCAGGTCGTTTTCGCCGATGAGCAGGGTCAACCTTTTGCCTTCTGTGTTATCCGCCAGGGGCCGAACGCCCCGAAGGCAGAGGTCAAACAGGCCACTCTGAGCGGTTTGGCAACAGCGACCTGGGCACAGGATGGCTATGGTTACATGCTGCTGGGCAGCTCTCCGCAGACCGATTTGAGCAGCGAACTGGATGTTCTGACCCGAACCTTTGCGGGCTGACGGAATACCCCTTGTGAACCAACGGGAATGCCCGAAGAATGCGGGGTATGACGTCGAAGAAACCCTTGCCCCTTCCTGAAGACGAGGCCGAAGATCTTGGCCCCGCCAGCATCTATGACGGCGATCCGTCCGAAGAGGACGATCTGTGGTTCTTGCCGCCGGATGAAGTCGAGGAAGACGAAGGTTTCTTCCTGCCCGGGCCGCGACGCGAACAGCGCCTGCTGTTCGATCCGCGTGATTGGCGGGCTGCGCAGTCCGACCTTTCTGCGGAACTTGCAGATCTGGCCCTGACTTTTGGCGCGCTGGATGAACGGTTGCGAGCGGGCCCCGAAGGCTGGACGCATCGCTTGGCATTGATGGAGACGTCCGATCTGGGGTGGTGGACCGGAGACCGGATCAGCGTGGATCGATTGGCTTTGTGGACCGGTTTGCGGATCGGCGCGACTCATGATGACGTGCAGGCCCTGTTCCGGGCCGGATGGGCCGTGCGACGCCTGAGTTCGGGCGCGCCGCCTGCTGCCGGCGGTTGGGAACGGGGGCTGACCGCGTTTCTTGACCGACTGGCTCAGGGGGCCGACGCGACCCCGGAATCCATCATTGATCTGGCCGAGGTCATGCAAAATGCCGAAAGGTTGCATCCTGTGACGCAGTCGGCAATTGCGTTTCACGCCTGGCGGGCGGTGTCACAAGGCATCGGACAGGACACGGAAGCAGCCGTCATAGCCGCGCGGCATGCGGCCTCCATGGGGCGCGGCGGTGCGCAGTTCATGCCCTTGGCCTTGTCCGGGCCGCGCGCGCTGCGCGGCTCGGGGGATCCGTCGGAAAAACTGAGCGCATGGATCGGCGGCGCAGGCCAGGCTGCCCTTGCAGCGTTATTGCACCTGGACCGGATCAGCGCGTGGGAGGCGAAAGCCAAAGAGGTCACGCAGGATCTGAGTGGCCGCACCCCACCGCGCCTGATCAATGCATTGACGGCCTGGCCCATGGTATCCGCGCCTTTGGCCGAAGACCTGACCAAGGCTTCCCGCGCCGCGGTACAGCGCAATTTCGACCTGTTCGCGCAGCGGGGTCTGGTTCGCGAGGTCACCGGGCAGGGGCGTTACCGCGTCTGGACGGCGGCGCTGTAATCCATCAGCCAATCGCGAAACATACGCGCTGCCGGGCGCAGCGCCGTGCGGGAGGGATAGACCAGATGATAGGCTTCCTGCCCCGGGCAGGAGAAGTCCGGCAGGCAGGGGACCAAACCGGAAAGCTTCATAATGCGATCTGACGCGGGCGCGCGCGCCAAGGCAATGCCGCATCCTCTGGCGCAGAGCTCGGCCGCCATCACCGAATTGTCGGCAAAAAAATACCGTGCCTGGCCTGCTGGCAGCCGCTGGTGTTCGAACCAATGCGGCCAGCTTGCCCGATGGGTCGAAACTTCGATCAAGGTGAAGTCGAACAAGTCCCTTGCCGTCTCGATCCGGGCAGCAACCTCGGGTGGGGCGATGGGATAGAGATGTTCGCGCATCAACTCGTCACTTTCCGAGCCGAACAGCGCGGGGTTTCCGAACACGATCTGAAGGTCAGTGAACCGATTGGCAAAATCCGACATGACATTGCCGGTCGAAAGCGAAAGGTTGATCTGAGGATGCGCCGCCTGAAATCCGGGAACACCCCCGGCCAGAATGCCATGTGCAAACAGCAGCACCGACTGCACGTAAAGCCTTTGCTCACGGGTTTCGCCGAACAGTCCGGCGGTTGCCGTTTCCAGCATGAGCAAGGATTGCTGTACCGACGGCAGATAGGCGCGCCCGGTCTCGGTCAAAGTGACCGCATGCGCGTGACGGTGAAACAAGGGTGTGCCCAGTCTTGTTTCCAGCGCCTTGACCTGCTGGCTGACGGCGGCCGGCGTCATGTTCAACTGGGTCGCGGCGCGGGCAAAACTTTCGGTTCGGGCCGCAGCCTCGAATACGCGCAGCCAGTTGAGGGAAGGGACGCGGGTGTTCATTCCGACAGGCTAAGCAGAACTTAGCCTCACCGGCAAGACAATTAGGTCTGAGTTTTTGATCCCCGGCCTTAGGCTTGTGATCAGTGAACAGATGAAATGAGCCTTCTATGTCAGACCCCGCCCTGCCGCCACGAGCCAAGCGCAAGATCTGGAATTACACGCCTCAATTGCCGATTCAGACCGCGCCCTATTGGGATTGGCCGATGAAACCTCTGGCCGCGTTGAAATACCTGCTGCAAAGCTGGAATCCGCTTGCATTGCGGGCGCTGCTGCTGGTCTTTGCGGTCATCACCTGGACCTATCTGACGCCTTCTTTGAGCAGGATCGAGGCCTTCGGCTGGGATTGGGTTGCGGAAATCTGGTTCCGCAATTTCTGTATCCTGATGGTGGTCGCAGGCGGTTTGCACCTGGCCCTTTGGAGGTTCCGCACGCAGCAGGACGAATACCGCTATGACATGCGCCCGATGATGAAGGGCGCCAAGGTGTTCACATTCAAAAATCAGGTCTGGGACAACATGTTCTGGACCTTGGGCCCGGCATTGACGTTCTGGACGTTCTGGGAATGTCTGATCCTGTATTCCTATGCCAATGGCTGGATCACGATGATCACGTTAGACGGCAACCCGATCTGGTTCATCGCCATGACCGTCCTTGTGCCGATCTGGGCCGGGTTCCATTTCTACTGGCTGCACAGGCTGCTGCATGTGGGTGTGCTTTATACAAAAGTCCACGCGTGGCATCACCGCAACATCAATACCGGTCCTTGGTCGGGGCTTGCGATGCATCCGGTCGAAAGTTTCTTTCTGATGTTCGATACGATGATCTTCTTCCTGCTGCCGTCTCATCCGATCCACGCCATTTTCCTGCTGTTCCATCACGGCATCGGCGCTCCGACCTCTCATGCCGGGTTCGAGCATGTGAAGTTCGGCAACAAGGCCAAGTTTCAGGTCGGGGATTTCTTTCACCAGCTGCATCACCGGTTTTTTGACTGCAACTATGGCACCTGGGAAACGCCTTGGGATGAATGGTTCAACACGTTCCACGACGGCACCGATGAAGGCAATGACATGGTCAAGGAACGCCGCCGCAAGATCTGGGCCACCGAATAGCCCGGGAAGGCAGATCCCTGCCGGACCCAAGCGGGTCCGGTGGGTGCGTTTGATCCAACAGGTGGTGTGGGTTCAGCGTCCAACACCGACATAGGTTTCAAAACCAGATTTCAGCGCCTGTGACTTTGAATAGATATTGCGCAGATCCACCATTCGGGCAGAGTTCATGGAACCGGCCAGTTCGGTCAGGTTCAACGCGCGGAACTCGTTCCACTCTGTCAGCAACACCACAACGTCAGCCCCTTGAACCGCTGCATAGGGATCGTCACACCATTCGACCCCGGGCAATAGCGCATCGCCTTCCGCTTTGCCCTGCGGATCGACGACGCGCACTTTGGCGCCTCCGCCGATCAAAGCGGGAATGATGGACAGTGATGGCGCGTCGCGCATGTCGTCCGTGTTGGGTTTGAAAGTGACACCCAGAACCGCCACCGTCTTGCCGTTAAGGCGGTCGTCGCAGGCGTCGCGGATTTTCTCGATCATCCGCTTCTTGACCTCGTCATTCACCCGGATGACGGTTTCCGTGATCTGCATCGGATATGCATGATCCTGCCCGATCCGCGCCAGCGCGGCGGTATCCTTGGGAAAACAAGAGCCACCATAGCCCGGCCCCGCGTGCAGGAACTTGTTGCCAATTCGTCCGTCCAGACCGATGCCGCGTGAAACTTCCTTGACATCCGCACCGACCTTTTCACACAGGCCCGCGATTTCATTGATGAAGGTGATCTTGGTCGCCAGAAACGCGTTGGCGGCGTATTTGATCATCTCGGCGCTTTCCAGATCGGTGGTCAGGATCGGAAAGTCACGCAGATAAAGCGGTCGGTAAATCTCGGCCATCACTTCGGCGGCGCGATCGTTTTCCACACCGACAACGACGCGATCGGGGCGCATGAAGTCATCGATTGCAGCGCCTTCGCGCAGAAATTCAGGGTTCGAGGCCACGTCGAATTCGGCTGTGGGGTTGGCGGCCGCAACGACTTCCTGAACTTTTCTGTTTGTTCCCACCGGCACGGTCGATTTGGTGACGATGACCGTGTAACCGGTAACCGCTTGGGCGATCTCTTCTGCCGCGGCCATCACATAGGTCAAATCCGCGTGGCCGTCCCCTCGTCGGGTCGGAGTTCCGACCGCGATGAAAACCGCATCGGCGCCATCAACTGCCGTCTTCAGATCGGTTGAAAAACTCAGGCGACCGGCAGCAACGTTTTTTGCCATCAGCACATCCAGGCCCGGTTCATAGATCGGCACTTCTCCGGCCTTGAGCATGTCGATCTTTTGCTCAGCCTTGTCGACGCAAATCACGTCATGACCAAAGTCCGAAAAGCATACACCGGACACTAAGCCAACATAACCGGTGCCGATCATTGCAATACGCATCCAAAAATCCTTCTTACCAATTACCACGGACGGCGTGGGCACAATCAAAGAAACTGACGCCGGTTTCAATGGCCGTCAGCAGTTGCGTGATGCATCCCATAGATTCTTGCGGATATTGAGGCAATAGAAGCGCAGATGGTGCAAAGCCTTCGAAATCGCGATCATGTCGGCTGTGTTCAGCGGAACCGAGGACCAGGAAGAACTGGTCGGTGTCGAAACTCGGTTGCGCAGAGGGTGCTGTTGATGGCTGGAAGAGCCCCTGCCTTGGGTATTGATGACGCGCGGAAGTGATTGCGCGTTCTCGCCACCAACAAACTGGCTGGCAAAAGAAAATAGGGGCCGCGTGACATGCCCCGGCAAATGACCGGTCGATCAGCTGTCCATTTCAGCGGCGGCTTGCAACAGCCAGTTCCGAAACAGCCGGACCGGTGGTGAAACGGGTTTTTCCTTGAGACGCATGAAATAGGTCCAGGGACTGTTCAGATCAAACCGGAAAGGCTCGATCAGCAGCCCCCGCTCGACATAGGACCGGGCCAGCGACCGGGGCAGGGCGACGCATCCCAGTGACTTGGCGGCCATTTCCATCGCCAAATTCGAGACATTCGTCCGCAACCCGCCCTTCTGGCTCAGATCGGACAACCCGAAATGCCGCGCCGCGTGCTCCCAATAGGAGGGGCGGCCCAGGATATGGATCAGCGGTGCATTCTGCAATTGCTTGGGGTCGGTCAGCGGCGCGCCATCGACCAAAAAGCCGGGCGCACAGACCAGTGCCAGCTTTTCGACCCACAAACGTTGGGCGTCGGGCGACACATCGTCGACATGATTGATCGTCAGCGAGATGTCCGAAACATTTGGTTCGACATCAGCCCAGACAGTGCCATGAACCGTCAGATCAATATCGGGATGCACCGCGTTGAAACCACGGATCACATCCGGCAACCAGTTCTCGGCCAGACTGACCGGGCAAGAAACCACCACTTTGCGGGTATGCGACCGCACGATGACCGATTGCGTGGCCGCGTTGATTTCCTGGAGGGCATGGCGCACCGACGGCAGATAGGCCTCGCCCACATCCGTCAACGACAGGGACCGGGGATGGCGCACGAACAGGGGGCGCTGCAAAAACTCTTCCAACGAGCGGACATGATTGCTGACGGCAGATTGGGTGCAGTTCAGCTCTTCGGCAGCAGCGGTAAAGCTCAGGTGCCGTGCCGCCGCTTCGAACGAGCGAAGAAAGGTCAGGTGTGGAAGATTCATCATGACGGACGTTTCTCAGGCAAGGCACATCGCAAAGAATTAATAAGCCCAGGGCTTGCTGTCTTGCCCATAAGCGACTCACACGTATGGTTCTGCCTCGAAATGTGATCTGGTCCTAGTCACAAATAATCCGGGGCCATTGCCCCATGATTGTTTTCGTGCCGCTATGCGCAAACTCACATAGGCTTTTTCTTGTAACCGGAACCCGAAAGAAAAACCTCGACTGGACACCGTGACAGATACCTTTCAGACCGTTGCAGATTTTGCGCTGAATCGTGCCGCGCAGGATTTTCCCGACACCGCACGCAAGGCAGCAGCGTTGATGCTGCTGGATACGCTGGGGATCACCATAGGATCGGGGCCGATGCAGGCCGGACAGATTGCACGCGAGAGTGCGGTAGCGCTGTTTGGCGCGGGCGATCCGGGGCTGAGCGCGCGCATGCTTTTCGACGGTCGTCGCGTCAGCGTCGCGGGTGCGGCCTATGCAGCGGCCACACAGACCGACAATCTGGACGGCCATGATGGATACAATCCGACCAAAGGCCACATCGGGGTTGTCGTCGTTCCCGCACTGGCGGCACTGGCTGAAACCATTCAAGATTTTTCAGGCCCCGAAGCGCTGGCGGCGGTGATCGTTGGATACGAGGTCGCGGGACGCGCGGGCATTTCGTTGCATGACACCGTCAGCGATTATCACACATCCGGAGCTTGGAACGCGCTTGGCGTGGTGGCCGTGGCGGCGCGCTTGCGCGGTTTGACGGCCGAACAGATGCGGCAGGCCATGGGGATTGCCGAATATCATGGCCCGCGCAGCCAGATGATGCGCGAGATCGCCAATCCCACCATGCTGCATGACGGTTCGGGCTGGGGTGCGTTGGTTGGCATTTCTTCAGCGGTATTGGCCGAGAAAGGCTTTACCGGGGCGCCGGCCATCACCATCGAAGCGGCAGACGTTGCCCCCCATTGGCAAGATCTGGGCGATTTCTGGCAAATGGAGCATCAATATGTCAAACCCTACCCGATCTGCCGTTGGGCCCACGCCGCAATTGATGCCACCCGTGCACTCATGCGTGAAAACGACCTGACTTACCGCGATATTGCCGCGATTCATGTAAACACGTTTCGGGAAAGCGCCTGCCTTTTCCAGGGCATGCCGGATGATACGTCCAAGGCGCAGTATTCGCTGCCATTTGCCGTCGCAACAATGGTTGCTCATGGCCGGATCGGAGTTGAGAACATCACCGGTGCGGGCCTGGCCGACCCGCTGGTCGCCTCGATCGTCGAGCGTATCTCGGTTTCAGAGGCCGCACGCCATTCCGACCGTTTCCCCGAAAGCCGGTTCGCCGATGTCAGCATCACTCTGACCGACGGGCGGATACTCGAGTCGGGCGACGTACATGCACGCGGCGGACCCGAGGCGCCAATGGATGAGACCGAAGTGATCGACAAATTCATGGAATTTGCGACACCATCAATGGGTGCATCCCGTGCTGCCGCCATTCGTGATGCGGTTCTGGAGTTGGGCGCGCCGGGCTCGAAATTCTCGGACCTTGGCGCGTTGATCTACGCCCCCGCCGACCAGACGTAAAATCTGCCGAAGCTGCCGTTGAAACGCGTTCCGACCGGCAAATCCGCACCCTTGATCCTGATGGCGGCGATGATGCAGGCCCTGCCGCCCGCTGCACAGGTTGAATTGGAGCTGGGAGCAAGTCTGGGTGATCCAAGACCCGTTCGAGGTGAGCTGTCTTTTATACATTGTCGCCTTGCGCCCTGATCCGGTCAGAGCAGGTCGAACAATCGCCCCGGCAGCGCGTCATGACGCGGCAGGTTCAGCGCCCGCATAAGGCAGAACATCATCGCCTGATTTGAGGTGACGACCGGCTTGCCCAGCGTTGCTTCAATCCGGTCGATCGCCTCGACCGAACGCATGTCGGTGCAGCTGAGAATTATGGCCTGTGCCTGCGGGTGATCGGCCTGACAGGCCAGTTCATAGACCTCGTCCGGGGTCAGCTCTCCTTGACCGTAATTGCCCAGCTTTCGGCCCACATCGGCGCATCGAACGGTCTCGATTCCGTTCTGGGCCATGAAATCCATCGCCTGAGCGTTTATTTCGCCCAGATAGGGCGAGGAAAAGCCGACCTTCGTGGCCCCCAGTGCCTTGATTGCGGCGATCAATGATCCGGCCGCGGTCAGCGACAGCGCACCGGATTCCGATTTGATCTGTTGCGCCAGCTCAGCGTCGAAAGACGGCCCATGGGTCAGGGTGGCCGAGGTGCAGCCGTATAGCACCACATCGGGCCGCACCCCCGAGATCATCCGCAGATCGTGGCTGATATCCGAAGCGCCCAAACCTGCCATTTGATCCGAGCCGGGAATTTCATCCACGTCATAGCCGCCCATGCGCTGGAAATGGATGGTGGTGTTTGGCGGTCGCAGCATCTCCATGTCTGGTTCCAGATTGGTGTTGGTGAAGGGCACCAGAACACCGATCTTGGCGGCTGTGCGGGTCTCGGTCATGTCAGCGCTCCTTTCAAGACGTCGCGGGCCTTGTCCATCACCTTGGGCGCACAGATCGTGGCGCGCAAACAGTCCGACAAACCATAGCCGCCCATGCCGCGCATCATCAGGCCCTCCGCCCGCAGGGCCGTGTCGGCGCGCTGTGCCTGCGCGGTCGAGGCAAAGCGGATCAGCACGAAATTTGTGTGGCTTTCCGGCACGCTCAGGCCCAGTTCGCGGCATTCCTGCGCAAACCGGTCCCGAATTTCGGCTGTCCGTGCGACCACGTTGCGCATATGGGCCTGATCCCGCATCGCCGCCGCCGCCGCTGCCTGCGAGGCAATCGAGATATTGTTGGGATTCAAAAGCTTGCGGACCTCGCCCGAGATTTCGCTTGGGAAATAGCCCCAGCCGGCCCGCGCCCCCGCCAGCCCGTAGGCCTTGGAACATGTACGCGTGATCACGGTGTCGCCCCGATCCACCAGTGCAAAGATCTGCGCAGGATCGTTCGTGGCATCGGCAAATTCCGCATAGGCTTGATCCACCACCAGCAGTGTATCGCCAGGCAGATCCGATCGCAGGCGGACAATTTCGTCATTCGGGATCAGCGTGCCGGTGGGGTTGCCCGGATTGCAGACGAACACGATGCGGGTGGCAGGTGTGACAGCGGCCAGAAGCGCGTCCACCGATACGGTCAAATCGACCTCGGGCGCTGCCACATATTCGGCCTGTGCCTGTGCTGTGGCCGAGGCGACAAAGGCATAGCCATATTGTGTGCCCAGCACCTGATCGCCCGGCCCGGCAAAGGCGCGGATCAGACAGCCAATCAGTTCCATCGAGCCCGCCCCACATAAAATGCGCGCCGGGTCGAGCCTGTGCACCTCGGCAATGGCCGAGCGCATTTCGGCCCATTCCGGATCGGGATAAAGGGCCAGATCCGCCAGCGCTGCCTGCCCGGCCGCAACGGCGGCGGGGCTTGCGGGAAAGGCGCTTTCGTTTTGCGCCAGTGAAATCGTGCCTGCGCCGTTCGGATCAGCCAGCGCATAAGCGTCCATGGCGCCAACGTAAGGAACCGGCCGGATCATGCGTCACCCCCGTAAATCCTGGCGCCTTGCGCAGTAACCAACCCGCGTTTGATGTCCAGTGCCAGCGCATCCGGGTCGCGTTCGGCAGGGTCGCCAAAGCCGCCGCCGCCCGGTGTATCGAAGATCAGGTAATCACCTTGCTCCACCCGCAATTCTCCTTTGCCCGGAATATCGTTTGCACCGTCCCTGAAACGGATGCGACCGGGCGCGCCGGGTCTGCCGCCCATACGGCCAAGCGCCGGGTATTTCAGCCGTTCGACCGACAGGAACACGATAAAGGGCGCCCCGTTGGACGAGGTCATCTCGATCCGTTGCCCCAGCCCGCCGCGATACTTGCCCGCGCCGCCGGAATCCGGGCGCAGTTCGCGCCGCCAGATCGTCACGGGTGCGACACTTTCGGTGATCTCGACCTGACTGCCGAACACGCCCGACGGATAGGCCGTGGCCGACAGACCATCGGCATGAGGTCGCGCGCCGGTTCCGCCATTGTGCACGGGTTCCACCGCGAATTCGCGACCGCCATCACGGGCCACTTCGGGCGCGTGGCGCATGGGCAGGTCGAACATGCAACTTGCACCTTCGGCCGGGACCGCATCGGGCAGGGCCTGATGCAGGCAGCCCAGAACCAGATCGGGCGTGACCTGACCCAGGGTATGCCGCATCGCAACCGGCACCGGGCGCTGCGCGTTCAGGATGCAGCCCTTTGGCCCGTCAACGGTAAACGGCTCCAGCGATCCCGCATTGTTGGGAATGTCCGCGCCGACAATGCAGCGCAAGGCAAATACCGTATAGGCGGTGGCATAGTTCAGCGGCACGTTGATGCCCTTGCGCGAACAGCCCGAGGTGCCCGAGAAATCCACATGCATGCCGTCCTTTCTTACGGTCAGGGTCGCGTGCAACTCCAGCTCATTCTCATAGCCGTCCATCTTCAGAACATTCTTGTAGACACCTTCGGGCACGTCGGCGATGGCCTCCAGCGTGCCGCGGCGCGACGTGTCGATGATGTACGAGCCGAGCGTCCCTAGATCGTCGAGGCCAAATTCCTCCATCATCGACAGCAGCCTTGCAACCCCGGCTTCGCAACAGGCGATCAGTGCATAGATGTCGCCATCATTGGCGACGGGTTCGCGGCTGTTGGCGCGGATGATGTCCAGCAGCAAAGCGTTGGGAGTGCCCTCTTCCACCAGCTTGCAGGGCGGGATCAGCAGGCCCTCGTCATAGATGTCGGAACCTTCGGGGCCCATACCCAACCCACCCAGATCAACAAGATGCGAGGTGCAGGAGGTAAAGCCCACCACCTTGCCATCCTTGAATGCGGGCATCATCAGCAGAAAATCGTTCAGGTGCCCCGAGGCAAGCCATGGGTCGTTCGTCATGTAGATGTCGCCCGGCTTCATGGTCTGAACCGGGAAAGCCCGGTGCAGGTGCTGCACCGCTTCGGCCATGGTGTTGATGTGCCCCGGCGTGCCGGTCACGGCCTGCGCCAGCATCCGGCCATCGGCGTCAAATATCCCGGCAGAGATGTCGCCGCATTCGCGTACGATCGGGCTGAAGGCGGCGCGGATCAGGGTTTGGCCCTGTTCTTCGACCACGGCCAGCAGACGATTCCACATCACCTGCAATCGGGCGGGCGAAAGATCGTGTGAAAGATCGGACGACATCATGCGCCTCCTTTCCGGTCCTGTACAAGGACGAGGTTTCCCATGGCATCCACATGCGCCGAGAAGTCGGCGGACACGAGCGTGGTTGTCTGCGGCTCGGTGATCAATGCGGGGCCGTGAAGGTGGTCGCCGGGCTTCAGATCCGCTCGGGCAACGAAGGCCGCTGGTTTCGATACACCGTCCACGTCGCAGGTGATCGGACGGGTTTCCGGCGCCGAGATCGTCTTCAACCGGGGCGTTTCAGGAACCGCCGGCACGCCGCTGTCACAGGTCGCGACCCGCACCGCCCAATTGAGAATCTCGATCTGCATTCCCGGCACCGGGCGCGAGAATTGTTTGCGGTATTCCTGTTCGAAAGCAGCGGTCAGCGGCACGATATCTTCGGCGGTCAGGGGGCGGTCGGGAAGGGTGATCTCGATCTCGTGCCCTTGTCCGTGGTAGCGCATGAAGGCAGTGCGCAGCGTCTGGGTCGGGACATCGCCGGCCCCTTGGAAGACGACCTCTCTGGCCTCGGAAATCATGGCTTCGAACAGCGTGTTGATCCCGTTCAGGTCCATGCTGCCCAGCAACGTATAACGCGAGCGGACGATCTCGAAAGACACCGGAGCGAACAGGAAACCGACAGCCGATCCGACACCGGGATCGGGCGGGATCACGATGCGGCTGACGCCGGCGGATCGCGCGACCCGGCTGGCGTGCAATGGCCCGTTGCCCCCAAACGCTATCATTGTTCGTGGGCCAAGGTCCTTGCCGGATTCCACCGCATGCATCCGACCCGCGCTGGCCATGCTTTCGTCGACGATACGGCTGACGCCATCGGCGGCGCCTACGGCATCCAGATCCAGCTTTGACCCGATCACCCGGGTCAGCGCCCGTTTCGAAGCGTCGGGATCAAGCTGAATATGCCCCTCGGCAAACGTGTCCGGTACGATATATCCCAGTGTAATATCGCTGTCGGTCACCGTGGGTTCGGTTCCGCCGCGCATGAAGGCGACGGGGCCGGGCTCGGATCCCGCTGATTTTGGCCCCACGGTCAGTCGCCCCAACCGGTCAACCCCGGCAATCGAACCGCCTCCGGCGCCGATCTCGATCATTTCGATGACCGGTATTCGTACCGGCATTCCGGACCCTTTGATAAACCGTGCGGCGCGGGCAATCTCGAACTGGCGCGAGGTCTGGGGACGGGCGTTGTCGATCAGGCACAGTTTGGCGGTGGTGCCGCCGACGTCAAAGGACAGAACCTTATTCAGACCGGCGCTTGCAGCGACGCGGGCGGCCAGAATGGCACCACCCGCAGGGCCGGACTCCACCAGCCGGATCGGAAACCGCGCGGCGGTTCGCATGGTGCACATTCCACCACCCGCTGTCATCATCAGGATCGGACAGGTGACGCCCTGGGCCTCGAATTGCCGGACAAACCGGGCCAGATACGTTGCCATCAGAGGCTGGATATAGGCGTTGGCGACTGTCGTGCACAGCCGGTCGAATTCGCGCGCTTCGGGGCTGACGTCCGACGAAATCGAGACGGTCAGATCGGGGCGCCTGTCCGCCAGCGTATCGCGCAGCCTGCGCTCGTGCTCGGGGTTTGCATATGCGTGCATCAGGCAGATGGCGATGGCTTCTGCTCCGCTGGCGTCGATGTCCTTCAACAGCGCGTCGATGGCTGTGTCTTCCAGCGGTATCAATACCTTGCCATCCGCCGAAACGCGCTCGTGGACCGTCAGCGCGCGCTCACGCGGCACCAGCAGATCAGGTTTTTCCAGATTGATGTCATATTGCGAATAGCGCCGCTCGTAGGCGATTTCCAGAATGTCCCTGAACCCTCCGGTG
This sequence comes from Ruegeria sp. A4, assembly GCF_056543025.1. Lineage (NCBI taxonomy): Bacteria > Pseudomonadati > Pseudomonadota > Alphaproteobacteria > Rhodobacterales > Roseobacteraceae > Ruegeria > Ruegeria sp. A4. Next base: position 95,105 of record NZ_JBQGAW010000005.1, read on the forward strand.
GTCACGGTTGCCACGACCGCACCGCGTTTTTCGATCAGCGCGTTGGTGGCCAGCGTGGTGCCGTGAATGAAACCGGTGACTTCGCTCAGACGGTGCCCTGTCTGTTGCATCACGCGCGCTGCGCCTTGCATGGCTCCGTCGGCGGGGTTGTGATGTGTGGTCAGGGTTTTGGTCGAGGCAAGTATCGTCTCTTCACCAGAGACAAGAACCGTATCCGTGAACGTGCCGCCAATATCGATGGCCAGGCGCAGCGCTTGAGTTGTCATGAGGTTATCCGAAAAATCCGTGGTCACAGCGTGATGCATATGGGCCAGAGGCCCTGAGATCAGGCTGGGATCACAAGGTCACAGCCGGTGGCACGGCGGTCCATGGGATTTGGAAAACAACTCTTCATACGCAGGTATTCTTGTTCACACCAGCTTGCCGCAACAAGCCGGAAAGCGACACAAAAGCCTGCAAACGACAAAAATCGTCATGCCCGGCCGGTTGCGGCGCTTGCGGGTGAGGGTTTTGACCCTGCGCAAACCACCTGTGGTCGTCTGTTGTGTGCGACCCAGCCGATGCGGCGCCCGTGTTCGTGTTGGAAGATACCCAGGCGGCGCAGATGCGTGGTTCACAAGGGCGATCCTCTGCAAGACCTGTGCGAACCAAATGCCCTGCCCGGAGATAGGCGAGAGAAAGATCTGCAAGCAACCGCAGGGCAAACTCTGCCTCTTGAACGGCCGCGATTGAACGGGAAGGGATGGTTTTTGGGGCAGCCGTGCGACTGCCCCGTTGCCGATCAGGCCTGCTGAGCGGGTGAATCGTCATCGATGAGGTCGGGCTCGTCCGGTACGATGATGCGATGCTCAAGATCCTCTTTGGGGGCGAACACCGGGTAGACGTAAAGGAACGCACCGATGATCAGATAGCCGATGGTTATCCCGTCGAACTGAGGCATCTGTAGCGTGAAGGAATGGATGACGCCGATCGAAGACATCAGCCCACCTGCGACAGCAAACGCGCCGGCCATCCGGAAGCGCCCGTCAATCACATCGGCCACGATGGCACCCCAGACCAGACCGGTGATGATCGCCCCCTGGCTCAGGGCAAGGTGCCCCTCGTAATGAGCCCCTTCCATCAGAAGGGCCGAGGTCAGATCAGGATCTCCCAAGGATGGCAACCCTTCGACACCGCTGCTGCGCAGCGCGTTCATCAACGATCCCCATTTGACCATAAGGAAGGCCGAGATATGGGGCAGGATTGCAAAGGATACCGCGGCCATGTGCATCGGTTTTACAGCCCAGGCCGTGTTGGTGATCAGGCTGACTGATACAAACACCAGTACCGGTGCGGCTGCGGCGATCGGGATCAGCCCCGCAAGAAAGGACAGGAACCCCAGAAAGGCGGCGGCGGCAACTACAACGGCCACACCGACAATATACCCCGCATGGGCATCCAACCGTTTATAGGCTGGATGGCCGATGTAAACGGTTGTCGGGAATGGCGAACCAAACAGAGCGCCCAGCATCGTGCCTGCGCCGTCCGTCACCTGGCAGAGCCCGACAGGGTAATGGTCGCCTGCCGCTTCGGCGGATTCCACGTTGTTCATCGTTTCGATGAAGTTGTAGATCTGCACGGGGATCAGCACCAGGAACAGCTCAGGGTTGGCGAACAGATATTGTACACCGGCGATCAGGTCACCGAAATACGGGATCGGTGGGTAGAACCCGATGCCGCTGACATCAATTTTGGACTCGCCAAGTAGAAGGGCGATCACGGTACCGGCAGCAATCGCGACAAGGCCGGCCGGAACATTGCCCGGCAGGCGGAAACGGCCGATCAACCCCCAGAGGATGAACAGCAGCGACGTAAAGCCGATGATGGGGTTCTCGAACACTTCGGCCAGCGGCACAGAGCCGATGAAGACTAGGGCAATGCCGCACAGCGTCCCCAGCATTCCCGCACGTGGCGTGATCCTCTTGAGATACGGTCCAACCACCGCGCCCAGAGCCGCGACGATGCCGCCCATGAACCCGGCGCCGATGCCCACTTGCCAGGCAAGCATTGGATCATTTGTCGCCCAGTAGATGGGTCCGATCACCCCGAACAGGTAGACGAACATAACCGGCGTCGAGATGCCGTAGGGCAACGCGGTTACGTCTTTGCCCTGCGCGTTTGCCGCCCATTTGGCGAGGTAAGTGTAGACAGCGACACCGGCCAAAATCGCGATGGCAGCGCCGGGAACGATGCGGCCAAAGACGATGTCCGCAGGCATTTGAAACACGAACTGGCAGACCCCGGACAGGATCAGCAGGTTGACAAGGTTGTCGGTAAACAGCGCCCAGAAAGCGCTGAAATCGCTGCGGGTAAACAGCTTGTATTCATAGGTCCTCCCGTCCATGACGGTCTCCTCCTCTGATGTGACCGGTTCGGCCCGACAGGTGTCAGGCCGATCTCCCTTTCCGGTCGTGTTGGTGGCCCCGCAGGGGCGCCTGGTTTGCCCCGGTCAGGGCGGTCGCGGCAGTTTCAGAGGTCAATTCAGCCATCACCTCGGCCGCCACGAAGGCGGCGATGACGCTGGGCCGCTTGTCGCGGCTACCGCTGGCCCCGATGGGGCATTTCAAATGTTCGATGGACTGTCCGTCACAGTGTTTCTGCGCCCAGTTCCTGAGTTTTTTCCGCTTTGTTGCGGAACCGATCATCCCCACATAAGCGGCGTCCTTTCGTTCCAGCGCGGCGGTCGTCAGCAGGAAATCCAGCCCGTGATCATGGGTCAGAACGACAAAGGCGCTGCCTGCGGGCGCGCGCCAGATTTCGGCTTCGGGGATTGCGCTGACCCGGGTTTCGACATCTGCGGCGCAAAGCGCGATCTCTTCGGGTCTGGTATCGACGAGGATGCAGCGCACCGGCAGATGCTGAAACTGATTGGCTAGGGCACGCCCCACGTGCCCTGCGCCCAAGACATAGACATGAGGCAAAGCATCTTCGTTCCGGGCCGCGCGTTCCGTCGCTGCCCATTTGTCGGACGCACGCATGCGGGACAGGTTCAATTCGACCCGGCCGCCGCAGCATTGCCCGATCTCGGGGCCAAGTGGCACGTCCAGATCCTGATGCAACGCACCATCACGCAGCATGTCCCGCGCGGCGTTGATGGCGAGGAATTCCAATTGTCCACCGCCTATGGTTCCCCACAACGCCCCGGGCGCGACGAACATTTCTGTCCCCTCATTGCGCGGCGAAGACCCGCGGACACGGGTCAACGCAACGCGGATCACGCAATGCTGCGCGGACAGAAATTCGTTCAGAGAACCCGGGGCAACCATGGCTCAGGACCCGGCCTGCAGCCGCGCGACGGCCATCAGCACACGTTCGGGCGTGGCCGGCGCGTCAAGGCGGGGGCATTCCCGGTAATCAGCGACCGAGGCCACGGCCATCGACAGGGCCTCGAACACCGAAATTCCCAGCATGAACGGCGGCTCGCCGACGGCCTTGGAACGTTTGATGGTCAGCTCGCGGTTTTCCGACCAATCGGCAAGGTTCACGTTGAAGATGCGCGGGCGGTCTGACGCCAGCGGGATCTTGTATGTCGACGGGGCATGGGTACGCAGGCGGCCGGCATCGTCCCACCAAAGCTCTTCAGTGGTCAGCCATCCCATACCTTGAATGAATGCGCCTTCGACCTGACCCTTGTCCAGCACAGGGTTCAGCGAACGCCCGACGTCGTGCAGCAGATCCGTCCGATCCACGCGGTATTCACCGGTCAGTGTGTCAATCGTGACCTCTGAACAGGACGCCCCATAGGCGAAGTAATAGAACGGGCGGCCTTGTCCTTTGGCCCGGTCCCAGTGGATTTTTGGCGTCTTGTAGAACCCGGCCGCCGACAGTTGAACGCGCGCCAGATAGGCCTGTTTGATGAATGCATCGAAGGCCAGAACGTCTTGGCCGATATGCACCTGATTGGCGTGGAAGGACACTTCTTCTGGCGAGACGTTCCAGGTCTCGGCTGCGAACTTCACCAGACGTTCCTTGATCTGTTCGACCGCGTTCAACGCCGCCATGCCATTCAGGTCGGTCCCGCTGGACGCCGCAGTGGCCGAGGTGTTGGGAACTTTTTCAGTCGTCGTCTTGGTGATCTTGATCCGGTTGAAATCGACCTGGAAGGCCTCGGCCACGACCTGAGCAACCTTGGTGTTCAGACCCTGGCCCATTTCGGTGCCACCATGGTTCAGGTGGATCGACCCGTCGTTGTAGACATGCACCAGCGCACCGGCCTGATTGTACCAGGTCGCGGTAAAGGAAATGCCGAACTTGACCGGTGTCAGCGCGATGCCTTTTTTCAGAACCGGTGATGTCCTGTTGAACGCGATGATCTCCTGACGGCGCTGGCGGTATTCCGAGGTCTCTTCCAGCTCTCCGACCAGCCGGTCGAGAATGCAGTCTTCGACCTCCTGGTAATATGGGGTCACGTTGCGGTCCGTGGTGCCATAGAAATTGGCCTTGCGCACATCCAAGGGGTCCTGCCCCGTGGCATAGGCGATTTCTTCGATCATCCGTTCCGCCGCGATCACGCCCTGCGGGCCGCCAAACCCACGAAACGCGGTATTCGATACGGTGTTGGTCTTCATCGGGCGACTGTTCAGGCGCACATTCGGATAGAAATAGGCGTTGTCCGCATGAAAAAGCGCCCGGTCGGTCACAGGGCCGGACAGGTCTGCCGAAAAGCCACAGCGCGCGGCAAAGCTGCCTTCGACCGCCTGAATGCGGCCATCGTCGTCAAAGGCGACATCATAGTCGATCACGAAGTCGTGGCGTTTGCCGGTTGCGGTCATGTCCTGATCCCGGTCGGGGCGGATTTTGACGGCGCGGTTCCACTTTTTGGCAGCCATGGCCGCCACTGCGCAGAACAGGTTCATCTGGCTTTCCTTGCCGCCAAACCCCCCACCCATGCGACGGACGTTGACCACGACCGCATTGGACGGCACCCCAAGGACATGCGCCACCATATGCTGCGCCTCGGACGGGTGCTGGGTCGAGCAATGCACCACCACATCGTCGTCTTCGCCGGGAATCGCAAAGGCGATGTGACCTTCAAGGTACATGTGATCCTGACCGCCAACGCTCATGCGGCCTTTGATCCGGTTGGGCGCGGCCGCCTGAGCCAGTGCCACGTCTCCCCGCGCCAGCTTGAGGGGCGCTGTGACATGCGGGTATCCTGCTTTCTGCGCGGTGATCGGGTCCAGCGCGTGGGGCAGGGTTTCGTATTCGATCTTTGCCCGTTCCGCGGCGCGGCGCGCGATGTCGCGGGTCTCGGCAATCACGGCAAACAACGGCTGGCCGTGGAATTGTATGGCGTCGGTCGGGAAAACCGGCTCGTCGTTCAGGTGGGTCGGGCTGATATCATTGGCCCCCGGCACGTCATCAGCGGTCAGCACGCCGACCACGCCGGGCATTGCCAGAACGTCGCTGAAATCGATATCCAGAAGCTTGGCGTGCGCGACGTCTGAAACGCCGAGATACGCGTGCAGCGCGCCTTGTGGCAGCGCAATGTCATCCGTGTAGTCGGCCTGGCCCGTGACGTGCTTGACCGCGCTGTCATGGTTTACACTGGTGTGAGCCGATCCAATGATGGAAACGTTGTCTTTCATGTTGCCGTCTCCTGATCAGGCAAAAGCCAGTTGAACGGGGGTGTCGGTTGCGTGGTCGTTTTCAAGGAAGAACCGGCGCAGCAGGTTTTGGGCGGTCAGCATCCGATAGTCCGACGATGCGCGCCAATCCGTGAGAGGCGCGAAATCCTCGGTCAGCGCTTCAGCGGCGGCTTCGAAACTTTCGCGTGCCCAGGGTTGGCCGTTCAGCGCCGCCTCGGCTGTCGATGCGCGTTTAGGCGTGGCGGCCATGCCCCCGAATGCGATGCGCACATCGCTGATGATCCCGTCCGTGACGCTCATGTGCAGTCCGGCGGCCACGGAAGAAATATCCTCGTCACGGCGCTTGGAAATCTTGTAAGCCGCGTCCAGATCATTGGGTCGGGGCAGGGGTACGCGGATGCTTTCGACGAATTCGTCGGGCCGTCGGTCCTGCTTGCCATAGTCGATGAAGAAGTCAGCCAGAGGCAGGGTCCGGCGTTCGGAACCGCGTCGCAGAGTGATTTCCGCGCCAAGCGCGATGAGAACCGGGGGCGTGTCCCCGATGGGTGAGCCGTTGGCGATGTTTCCACCGACGGTTCCCATATTCCGCACCTGCCACCCTGCGATGCGATCCCAGTAGGAGGACAGGTGTGGCAGGTGTACAGACAGAAGGTCCTGGCAATCGGTGTAGCTGGCGCCAGCACCGATCAGGAGGAGGGACTCCTGTCTTTCGACTATTTTCAGGTCTTCGAGATGGCCGGTGAAAATGGCGGGGCCAATGTCGCGCAGGAACTTGGTCACCCACAGGCCCACATCGGTGGCTCCGGCCACGATCGTGGCGTTTGGATAAGCTTGCAGGCATTCGGCAAGATCATCGACGCTGGATGGCAGAATGCTCAGGTTGTTTTCGGGTCCGGAGACCACGCGCCGCCCGTCCTTCAGGGCCGCCAGACGCGCGGTCATGGTTTCGCGTTCGGTGTTCAGATGATCGGATGCCGGGGTGCCGTAGCGGCTGACGGCAATGGCCGCTCGGATGATCGGCTCATACCCGGTGCAGCGGCACAGGTTGCCCTGCAATGCGGTTTCAACCTGCACTTCGGTCGGTTCCGGAGTTTGCATCCAAAGCGCATAGAGGGCCATGACGAAGCCCGGTGTGCAGAACCCGCACTGGCTGCCATGGTGATCGACCATGGCTTGTTGAACCGGGTGCAGCCGGCCTTGAGGCCCGGACAAATGTTCAACCGTCACGACATGACAGCCGTCGACAGAGGCAAGAAACCGGATACAGGCATTGACCGGAGCATAGTGCAGGCCCGTGCGCCCAAGCCGTCCGACAAGCACGGTGCACGCGCCGCAGTCGCCTTCGGCACAGCCTTCCTTCGTTCCTGTCAGTCGGCGTTCCAGTCGCAGGAAATCAAGAAGTGTCTGGCCTGCCGACACGTCCGGGACGGAGACATCCTTGCCATTGAGGACAAATTGGACGTGAGTGCGATGCGTCATGGAATTCTCCCTCTGCCCCTTCCTTCCGGAGGGTGGTCAGTGGAACCATAGGAGCAAAGATTGAGGTGGAAAATCGCTGCAAACGGCAAATACTTTCAACAGATCGTTGAAAAAGATGGGGCCATGGCGCATTCTTTCGCTGCTGGGAGGTTCCAATGTCTTACATCGAAAGTCTGCGTGTTTTTGTCCGAGTGATGGAGCTGGGCAGCATCACCTCTGGCGGGCGTGATCTTCGGTTGACCCCGGCGGTGGCCAGCAAACGGTTGAAAGAGCTTGAAAACCATCTGGGTGTGCGGCTGTTCAACCGAACCACCCGGTCGATGACACCAACCGAAGTGGGGACGGTTTTCTACGATGAAGCCAAGGCGGTCCTGCTGGCGCTTGATCACGCCGAAGCGCGCGTCGCCAGCTTTTCCGATGCGCCTCGGGGGGCGATCCGCATCACCGCGCCTTTGGGTGTCGGGCGCAGAATCGTTGCGCCTCTGGTGCCGGAATTTTCTGACCGCTACCCGGAAACAGAGATTCGCATGCGTCTGTCTGATCGCAAGGTAGACATTCTGGCCGACGGTCTGGATATCGCCTTTTTCATTGGTGAACCCGGCGATTCAACCATGAAACTGCGGAAGTTCGCGGATTGTGATCGTGTTCTGTGCGCTTCGCCCGATTACCTGTCGCAGTTTGGGACGCCCAAAACACCGGATGATTTGCTGCACATGCCCCATAACTGCCTGTTGCTGCGTTATCCAAGGTCTCCGGAATACTATTGGACCCTTCGCACTGACATGGGACCGCGAAAGCTTGAAGTTGGCGGTAAATATGACGCGGATGATGGTGATGTCCTGACCGACTGGGCCTTGGCCGGTCGTGGGATCGTCAACAAGCCACGCTTTGACGTGCGGGAGTTTCTCGAGGATGGGCGGCTGGTCGAGGTCCTGCCCGAGACGCCCCCCTTGCCAACGATTTTCGGGTGTCTTTATCCGCACAAAAAGCTGCAAGATCCCAAGGTGCGCCTGTTTGTCGAACACATCGCGCAACACAGCAAACGCTTTTTCGCATAAAGAAAAAACGGGCATCACGGCCCGGTTCGCTGTCATCGTTTTGCACGCAGGCGACTATTGGTTTCTGACTTCACGCACCCATGCGATGATGGTTTGGCGCGCCTCTTCATCCATTTGCACTGCCGATGGTGGCGGCATTGCGTGGCTGATCCCGGCTTGCAAATAGATTTGATCGGCGTTGCGGGCGACATCGCCGGGTGTCTCAAGGTAAACTTTCTTCGGGGCCCATTTCATGGTGCCGTACACCGGCTCGCGGGCGTGGCACATCGAGCAATTGCCCAAGACCGTGTCATAGGCATCTTCGAAGCCTGCGGCGGACGCATATTTCTGCTCGTATGGCGTCAGCTCGCGCGCTTCGGCGTCTTCCCATGTCTCGGTGTTTCTCACCGAAGAAAGCCAGGCGATCACGACCATTAGCAGAACCGTCACGCCCCAGGTCCAGTGCGGGCCTTTCCCAGTTGCGTGCATCGTGTTGAAATAGTGACGGATGGTGACGCCCGTCAGAAAGATCAGGCTGGCGATGATCCAGGAATACTCGGTGCCGAAAGCAAGCGGATAGTGGTTCGACAACATCAGGAACACGACCGGCAAAGTCAGGTAGTTGTTATGCGTGGATCGTACCTTGGCGATCTTGCCGTATTTGGCATCAGGTGTCCGACCGGCCTTGAGGTCTTCGACCACGATCCGTTGGTTCGGCATGATCTGAAAGAACACGTTGGCCGTCATGATCGTCGCAGTGAAGGCGCCAAGATGCAAAAGCGCGGCACGACCGGTGAAGATCTGGTTGTAACCCCAGGACATGATCACCAGGATCACGAACAACAGCAGCATCAGAACGGTCGGGTGATCGCTCAGCTTGGATTTGCACATCTGGTCGTAGAGCAGCCAACCAATGGTCAGTGATCCGCCGGAAATCAGAATCCCCTGCCACAGCGCCAGGTCCACTTTGGTCGGATCAAGCAGGAACAGCTCGCCACCAACCCAGTATATGATCATGAGCAACGCCGCACCTGACAGCCAGGTCGTGTAACTCTGCCATTTGTGCCAGGTCAGGTGCTCGGGCATACGCGAGGGCGCAACCAGGTATTTGACGGTGTGGTAGAAGCCGCCGCCATGTACTTCCCATTCTTCGCCGTAGGCCCCGTCCGGCAGGGCTGGGTTCGGCTTGAGCATGAGGTCCAGCGCGATAAAGTAGAATGACGCCCCAATCCACGCCATCGCGGTGATCACATGCAGCCAGCGGACGGAAAAGGCGATCCACTCCCACATCACGGCCAAGTCATACATGGCTTTGCTCCTAAGATTCTTTGCTTCCGGTTACTCTATGCGAGTGTGTTTTGTTCTGGTATTGCTGGTAAAGACCAAGCAGTATCAAAAAATGCAAAAAAATGTCCTACCTTGATAACATCAGAACCTTTGTCCGGGTCTATGAATTGGGCAGCATGTCCGCCGCGGGCCGTGATCTGAGGGTTTCGCCAGCCGTCACGTCGGCGCGTATATCGCAATTGGAAGAGCATCTTGGCGTGCGTTTGTTCCAACGCACGACACGCAGCCTGACCCCCACCGAGCAGGGAAAATCTTTCTATCGTGGCGCGGCAGAGATCCTTGAAGCAGTCGAAAGTGCCGAAGCCCAGATCGTCAATCTGACCGAGAACCTGAAAGGGTCACTTTATGTCGCGGCGCCGTTGGGGGTCGGGCGTCGGTTGATTGCGCCGCAGGTCCCGAAATTTCTTGCCGAGTACCCCGAGGTGAACGTCCGGCTAAGGCTGACCGACCGAAAGGTAGATCTGACAACCGAAGGTCTGGACCTGGCATTTTTTCTTGGTCAGCCAGAGGACAGCAACCTGCGTATTCGCAAGATCGCGGATGTCGAAAGAGTGCTTTGTGCATCCCCGAAATACATCAAGAAGCGCGGGATGCCCGAAAGCGGGGACGCGTTGATCGCTAATGAGCACGAATGTCTCAATTTGCGGTTCCCGGGCGCGACCGAGTTTCAATGGCTTTTGAGGACCGATACGGGGCCAAAACGGTTCCGGGTTTCCGGGCGGTACGAGTCAGACGATGGCGACGTGCTGACAGACTGGGCGCTTGGCGGACACGGCATCGCGTTGAAGCCGATTTTTGAGATCGCTCAACATCTCAAGGCCGGGACATTGGTTCCGGTGGCGGAAAAGACGCCGCCAGAACCGATTCAGATGGCATGTCTGTTTACGCACCGCCGTATGCAGGACCCCAAAACGCGGCTTTTCATGGAATTCATAATCGAACGCATCGGGTCGTCGATCGCGGCGGCAAATACGGCCCGGTAGGTCGCTCAGCTGCCGCGATAGGTCGAGTACCCGAAGGGCGAAAGCAGCAGAGGCACGTGGTAATGCGAATGTTCGGACATCCCAAACCGGATCGGGATGACGTTCAGAAAGCGCGGGTTTTCCGGTGGTGTGCCGCAGGCATCAAGGTAATCCCCGGCATGGAAGACAAGTTCGTATTCACCTGTTGAAAACTCTGCTTCGGGCAGAATCTGTTCGTCGGTCCTGCCGTCGTCATTGGTGACCAGAGTTTTCAGCAACTGGCGGTCTGCACCTTCAATGCGGAACAGTTCGATCTTCAATCCCTCGGCGGGGCACCCCCGCGCCGTATCCAGAACATGTGTTGTAAGGTAACCGGTCATTTGCGCTACTCCTCAAGTTATACAGTTACTAGTCTGATTTCGCATCCAGGAGCAAAGGCAGTCTGTGGGAAGCTGCTTTCTGCATTTTTTGAAAAACATCTTTGATTATCTGGGGTATTGATCAATTCAAGAAGAAGGAAACCGATGTGAAGCCTTATCCACGAGACATGACCGGTTACGGTGGGCAAGTTCCCAAAGCAAACTGGCCGAACGACGCCAAAATCGCCATTCAGATCGTGCTGAATTACGAAGAGGGCGGTGAAAACAACGTTCTGCACGGCGATGCCGCATCCGAAGCGTTTCTGTCCGAGATTACCGGAGCCGCCCCGTGGCCGGGGCAACGGCATTGGAACATGGAATCGATCTATGAATACGGCAGCCGCGCGGGGTTCTGGCGCGTGCATCGCCTTTTGCAGGATCTGCCTGTCACCGTCTATGGCGTTGCAACCGCTTTGGCGCGTGCACCTGCACAGGTTGCGGCGATGACGCATGCCGGGTGGGAGATCGCCAGCCACGGTTTGAAGTGGATTGAACACAAGGACATGGGCGCAGAAGAAGAACGTTCCCAGATCCGCGAAGCAATCCGCCTGCACACAGAGGTTACAGGTCAGCCGCCCCGTGGTTGGTATACGGGGCGCTGTTCGATGAATACGGTCGAACTGGCCGCCAGGGAAGGCGACTTTGCCTATATCGCCGACAGCTACGCCGACGATCTGCCATATTGGATCAAGGCAGGGGGCAAGGATCAACTGATCATGCCCTATACACTTGATTGCAACGATATGCGCTTTGCAATCCAGGCTGGGTTCACCAATGGGGAACAATTCGAAAGCTATCTGAAAGACAGCTTTGACATGCTCTATGCCGAGGGTGAGGCGGGCGCGCCCAAGATGCTCTCGATCGGGCTGCACTGCCGTCTGATCGGTCGCCCGGGTCGTGCCATGGCGCTGAAACGCGCCCTTGATTACTTCAGGAAACACGACGGTGTCTGGTTCGCAACGCGCGAGCAGATTGCCGATCACTGGGCCAGGGAACACCCGCCGGTGCAAGGTCTGACCCCGTCCGAAATGGATCGACCAACCTTTGTGTCGGAATTCGGCGGCGTGTTCGAGCACAGCCCGTGGATTGCAGAAGGTGCGTATGAACTGGAACTGGGCCCGACGCATGACAATGCCGCTGGCGTCCACAACGCGCTGGCGCGTGTATTCCGTTCCGCCTCGCCCAAGCAGCGCCTCGGCGTTCTGACAGCCCACCCGGACCTGGCGGGCAAGCTGGCCGCCGCCGGCCGCCTGACCAAGGAAAGCACTGCGGAACAGGCCGGTGCGGGTCTGGACCTGCTGACTGATGAAGAACGCGCAACGTTCACGGCGTTGAACGAAGCCTACACGACCAAGTTCGGCTTTCCTTTCATCATTGCCGTCAAAGACAACACCAAGGCCAGCATTCTGGAAGCCTTTCGCCGTCGCATCGACAATGACCGCGACAGCGAATTTGCCGAAGCCTGCCGTCAGGTCGAACGCATTGCCGAATTGCGCCTGATCGAGAAGTTCGCGCAATGACGGCTGCCTTGAAACTCCGCCCCTTGACGTCAGAGGCATTTGCACCTTTCGGCGATGTCATCGAAGCGGCTGGCCAGGTGGACAAGCTTATAAATCAGGGCAGATGCGCCCGCTATCACGACCGGGCCGTGTTGGATTTCCACGATGGGCGCGCGGGTATCAGCCTGTTTCAGTCCGAAGCCTTCAGCCTGCCGATCAAGTTGGAAATGGTGGAACGCCATCCGGATGGCAGCCAAGCCTTTTTGCCTTTGTCGGACAAGCCATTTGTCGTGGTTGTGGCCCCGGATGAAAACGGAACACCCGGGCGGCCCATCGCCTTCAAAACAGCGCCCGGGCAGGGAGTGAATTATCATCGCAACACCTGGCATGGCGTTCTGACCCCGCTTCATGCGCCCGGACTTTTTGCGGTGGTCGACCGAATTGGAGCCGGGCCCAACCTCGAAGAGCATTGGTTCGAGGAGGCGTTTGAAATCACAGAATGAGGCGCGTTGCCGGAAGAGGAGCCGGCTGCGAACCTCAAGGGAGGAAAGACCAAATGACAGATGCATCCATCGGAACGCCGGTACAACTCCGCGATCCGAATTATACTCCGCCGCTGCTGAAGGCGGTGCCGCTTGGAATTCAGCATGTGCTGGCGATGTTCGTGTCCAACGTCACGCCAGCCATTATCGTTTGCGGCGCGGCCGGTTTCGGCTTTGGCTCGAACAGCCCCGATTTCCCGCAGATGATCTACATGATCCAGATGTCGATGTTCTTCGCGGGTGTCGCCACGTTGTTTCAATCTGTTGGCATAGGCCCGGTCGGTGCCCGATTGCCGATCGTGCAGGGGACATCGTTTGCCTTTATCCCGATCATGATTCCACTGGTGGTGGGAAAAGGCGTTGACGCCATTGCCGTCTTGATGGGTGGGATTGTTGTCGGTGGCTTGTTTCACGCCTGCCTCGGGTTGTTCATAGGGCGCATTCGCTTTGCTCTCCCGCCGCTGGTTACGGGCCTTGTGGTGACCATGATCGGCCTGGCCCTTGTCAAAGTCGGCATTCAATATGCCGCCGGCGGTGTGCCCGCCATAGGCACCGAGGAATATGGCTCGGGTCTGAACTGGTTCATGGCCGGAACCGTAATCGTGGTCACGCTTGGCCTGAAATTCTTTGCCCGGGGCATGTTGTCGGTGTCGGCGGTTCTGATCGGACTGCTGGTCGGATATGCCGTGGCCTTCCTGCTTGGCCAGGTGAATCTGGGCAACGTCGGCAATGCGGCATCCTTTGCTCTGCCGAACCCCTTGCATTTTGGCCTTGAATTTTCGGTCGCGGCCATCATCGGTTTCTGTGCAATGTCTTTTGTTTCCGCCGTTGAAACCGTTGGGGATGTATCCGGTATCACCAAAGGGGGCGCTGGCCGCGAAGCCACCGACAAGGAAATACAGGGCGCGACCTATGCTGATGGTCTTGGTACTGCGATCTCTGGCCTGTTTGGGGCGCTGCCGAACACGTCGTTCAGCCAGAATGTCGGGTTGATTGCCATGACCGGCGTCATGAGCCGCATGGTCGTGACCATCGGCGCGCTTTTCCTGATCGTTTGCGGGCTTATCCCCAAAATCGGGGCGATAATCTCGTCCATTCCGATCGAGGTTCTTGGCGGCGGCGTGATCGTGATGTTCGGCATGGTTGTTGCCGCAGGGGTTTCGATGCTGTCGGACGTGAACTGGAACCGGCGCAACATGGTGATTTTTGCAATCGCCCTGAGCCTTGGGCTGGGTTTGCAACTGGAACCCAACGCGTTGCAATACTTGCCTGGCACATTGAAGGTTCTGGCGACATCAGGAATCCTGCCCGCCGCCGTCATCGCTATTGTATTGAATCTGGTGCTTCCCGAAGAACTTTCCGACGAAGCGACGGAAGAGGTCTCGGGCGGCATGGCCGGACATGGTCTTGGGTCCATCGAGCAAGACGACCACATCTGATGCGTTCGACCTGATACACTGATCGCCCTGAAAAAACATGAAGCGGCGCGCCTTGGCGCGCCGCGTTTCATTTTTTTGGTTACCACTTAATGGAGATCTACTGTCAAAAGTTCTCCGCCCAAAGGGACCGCCGAGACAATGCTCAACAAGGTGTCGCCGTCTGGCTTCAGAAATCGACCTCGATCGCGACCCCTTTCCGAACGGCAAGGTCAACCACGGACGCGGCGACCGCAAGATCTTGAAGGCCCACACCCGTGCCGTCGAACAACGTGATCTGATTGTCCGATATCCGGCCCGGATCGGTGCCGTTGATGACCGCGCCAAGCTGCGCCACATCGCTTTCCTGGATCAGGCCTTCGGCCACCGCGTGCTGCGCTTCACCGATGCTGACGGATTGCGCGACTTCGTCCGTGAACACGCTTGCCCTGGCCAGAAGGGCGGCTTCGACTTCCTGTTTTCCTTTAGTGTCCGTGCCCATGCAGGCGATATGAGCTCCGGCGCTGACATGGTTCGCCATCAGCGAGGGCGCAAACGCCGAAGTGATCGAAATGATCACATCCGCCTCAGTCATTTCGTCAAGCTCTACCGCCTGGAACGGAATACCGGCTTCATTGGCGACCTTCTCGATATTCGGCAGCATTTCGGGGTGGTAGTTCCAGCCGATGACCTTTTCAAAGGCGCGCTGCTCCAGTGCCGCGCGAAGCTGAAAGGCTGCCTGGTGGCCAGCGCCTATCATGCCTATGACCTTGGCGTCCCTGCGTGCGAGATGCTTGATCGATACCGAAGATGCTGCCGCCGTTCGAAGGGCCGTCAGAAGGTTCCCGCCGACCATCGCAGATGGCTTGCCCGTGTCGGGGTCGAAAAGAAAAACGGTGGACTGGTGGTTGATCAGCCCGCGTTTTTCCAGATTGTTCGGCCAATAGCCGCCCGCCTTCAGTCCCAACGTCAGGCCGGCGCTGTCAAACCCCCCTTTGAAGCCGTACAGTGCATCTTCGTGCCCGATGGCTTCACGCACGACAGGGAAGTTGTAGGCGTCGCCGGACGCCATTGCGGCAAAGACCTGTTCGACCGCGTCAAAAGCCGCTTGTCGGGTCATAAGGTCAGCGATCTCACGCTCGGGTACGATCAGCATTTCATTCTCCAATCAAACATTCGTGCGCCCGCGTGCCACCGCCGGAAGGAGAGCATACACGCGGGCGGCTGTCTGGCTGCTTCCGAGCCAGCCCTCCCAAACAGAGCAAGTTCGAATCAATAAGCGCGTCCGCGGGCGGATACGGGCCAGACGGTCTCGACCTTGCCGTTGCGAACGCCGACATACCAATCATGTACATTTGCGGTTGGGTCGCAGTGCCCCGGAACCAGCCTGAGCTTGTCGTTGACCTTCAGCACACCGTTCGGGTCCATCACGACGCCGTGTTCGTCCGAACATTTGATGTACTCGACATCATCTCGGCCGAAGATAACGGGCAGACCGCTGTCCACCGATTGCGCCTTGAGGCCCGCATCGACGATCGCCTTGTCCGCCTTAGCGTGGCTCATGACGCTGGTCAGGATGAAGAATGCGTTTTCCCACTCGCCTTGATCGATCCGGTTGCCGTCCTTGTCCAGGATCCGGCCATAATCGGCGTCCATGAAGGCGTAGGACCCGCATTGCAGTTCGTTGTACACGCCCGAGTTGGATTCGAAGTAATATGAGCCGGTGCCGCCGCCCGAGACCAATTCGCACTCGATGCCTTCGGCTTTGAGGCCCTCAACCGCGTCTTTTACCATCGAAATTGCGGTGTCGAGCTTTTCCTTGCGCGCCTCATAGCTGTCGAGGTGCTGCATTGCGCCCTGATAGGCCTGAATGCCGGTGAATTTCAGGTTCTCGGCTGCTTCGACCGCTTTGGCGATTTCGATCACGTCGGATGTTGTCGTCACACCGCACCGGCCAGCGCCGCAGTCGATTTCGACGAAGACCTCCAACTGTGTTTCGTGATCCACCGCTGCGCCTGAAAGATCCGCGACATTGTCCAGATCATCGACACAGACGATGATGCGGCTGCCCAACTTTGGCAGGCTGGCAAGACGGTCGATCTTGGCGGGGTCACGCACCTGGTTCGAGACCAGAACGTCCTTGATACCGCCGCGCACGAACACTTCGGCCTCTGAAACTTTCTGGCAGCAGACGCCAACAGCGCCTCCGATCTTCTCCTGCAATTTGGCCACGTCTACCGATTTGTGCATTTTTCCATGCACGCGGTGGCGCATGCCGTGCGCCTTGGCATAGTCGCCCATCTTCTTGATGTTGCGTTCAAGCGCGTCGAGATCGAGCACAAGAGAGGGGGTCTGGATATCTGCTTCATCCATTCCGGGCTTGGCCGGAATGTCAAAGCCTACTTCGAATTCGTCGAGATTGGTCATATCTTTCATTTCCGTATTCCTATGTCGGGATTGATGTCACGCGTTCAGCCAGGGCAGCCTGTCCAGATCGACATTGCCCCCGGTTATGATCAGGCCGACACGCTTGCCTTTGAATGCGTCTGGGTTCTTCAGGATCGTGGCCAGCGGAACGGCCGAAGATGGCTCCATCACGATCCGAAGGTGTTTCCACGTCAGCTTCATCGCATCGATGATCTCTTGCTCTGAGGCCGTGTAGATTTCAGAGACATGGTTCGACACGAAATGCCAGGTCAGCTCTTTCAGTGGAACCAGCAGCCCGTCGGCAATCGTCTTGGGTGCGTCATCCGCGATGATGTGGCCGGCCTTGAAGCTTCGATAGGCATCGTCGGCCTGTTCCGGTTCCGCCGCGATGATCGCGGTTTCCGGGGCGAGCGTCGACAGTGTCAGACAGGTGCCCGACACCATGCCGCCGCCGCCGATAGGTGCGACAACCGCATCCAGACCGTCGGTCTGCTCGATGAACTCTCGCGAACAGGTGCCTTGCCCGGCAATCACCCGCGGATCGTTGTAGGGATGGACGAAATCCCCGCCCGTGGCCGCCTGAACCTCGGCAAAGGTTGCTTCGCGCGACGAGGTGGAGGGCTCACATTCCGTGATCTTCCCACCATATCGCCGCACCGTGTCTTTCTTGGCCTGTGGCGCAGTGCGTGGCATGACGACGTTGCACGGTATGCCCCGCTTCATTGCCGCATAGGACAGGCACGAGGCGTGGTTGCCTGAGGAATGGGTTGCGACGCCTTTCCTGGCCTGATCGTAATCAAGGCCAAACACGGCGTTTGCAGCGCCGCGAACCTTGAAGGCGCCCGGTTCCTGAAAGTTTTCACATTTGAAGAACAGCTGTGCACCGCTCAGCTCGTTCAGAAAGTCCGAAGTACGTACCGGTGTGCGGCGGATGAAAGGTTCAATCCGCTCATGTGCCGCCAGCATGTCCTCGTAGGTCGGGATGTACATGTTGCAGTCCTTCATCACGCGGCGTCCTTTTGAACGGCGCCCGAATGACCGCGATAGTATTCCTGCGCAGCCGCCACGCCCGAGCCCAACTGGATGTTCAGGCCCAGGTCGACCATGCACATTTCAGCAGTGGCAATCCCGGACAGGGCCATGACATCCGTCAGGCTTCCCAGATGCCCTATGCGGAATACCTTGCCCGCGACTTCGCCAAGGCCGACACCGAAGGCAACGCCGTATTTTTCGGCCGCGTGCGTGACAATATCGGTGGCGTTGAGACCGTTTGGCGTGCGGATCGCGCTGACGGTGTCAGAGTATACCGATGGGTCCGCCGCGCACAGGTCCAGCCCCCAGGCGCCCACGGCGGCACGTACGCCTTCGGCAATACGGTGATGCCGGGCAAAGACGTTTTCCAAACCTTCACCCAGCAGCATGTCACAGGCCTGATTGAGGCCATTCATCAAGCCAACCGCAGGTGTGTAGGGGTATGCGCTGTTGGCATAGCCTTTCGCCATGTCGTGCACGTCAAAGAAGGTGCGGGGCAGGGTCCCTGTGCTGGTCGCGTCCATTGCCCGCTGGCTGAACCCGACGATGGCAAGGCCCGCAGGCAGCATGAACCCTTTCTGCGAACCCGTGACGGCCACATCAACGCCCCATTCGTCAAAACGGAAATCCATGGATCCGATCGATGAAACACCATCGACGAACAGCATTGCGGGGTGCTCGGCAGCATTCAGAGCCTTGCGTACAGCGGCAATATCCGATTTCACACCGGTCGCCGTTTCGTTATGCGTGGCAAGAACAGCCTTGATTTCGTGGCTTGTGTCGGCGGTCAGGATCTCTTCGTAACGATCGGCTGGTAGCCCTTCGCCCCAAGGGGTTTCGACGATCTCGACATTCAGACGGTGGCGCTGGCACATATCGATCCAGCGATGGCTGAACATGCCGTTGCGCGCCGCCAGAACCTTGTCACCGGCCGACAGGGTGTTGGTCAGCGCGGTCTCCCAGCCTCCTGTTCCGGTCGACGGGAAGATGAAGACTTCGGCGCTGTTGCTTTTCAGAACTTTCTGAACACCCGCGCGTGCTGGGTGCAGAATTTGCCCGAACAGCGGCGAGCGGTGATCGATCGTGGGCATGTCGCAAGCCTTGCGCAGGCTTTCGGGGATATTGGTCGGGCCCGGAATGAAAACGGGATTTTGAAAGCTCATGGGTGGTCTCCTTCCGTCGTTGACCACACAATAAGTTCCAGCCGCTCTGCCCGATATATTTTTGAAAAAGACTTTCAAAACACCGCGTCTTGAATTTAATTTATAATTGTCAGTGCCTTATATTTTTCATATGATGAATTAGTCTTTCACGAATGATCAAAGGGTTTTTATGGATTCTCAAGACAATACTCGCGAAGTCCGCAGAAAAGCCCGTGGAAGACCACGGGGATGGGACGACAAGACCGCGCAAAACACGATCAAATCTCTGGACCGTGCGATGGAAGTTTTTGAGTATTTGAGTGAAGCGCAGGGCAAGGCGTTGACCGCGCTGTCCGACGAAATGGGCCAGTCGCCCGCCACAGTTTACCGAATTCTCGTTACGCTTGAGGGCAGGGGACTTGTCGAGTTCGATCATGACGAGCAGGTCTGGCACATCGGTCCTCGTGCGTTCGTAATCGGCTCGCGCTTCCTGCGTCGCACCAGCCTTGTGGACCGGGCCCGACCCGTGATGCGAAAGCTGATGGAGGCCACTGGCGAGACCGCAAACCTGGGGGTCGAAAAAGAAGGAATGGTGCTGTTCCTGAGCCAAGTGGAAACCCATGCCAGCATCCGGGCGTTTTTCCCTCCGGGCACGCTGTCTCCGATGCATGCATCGGGCATCGGGAAAGCTCTGTTGGCATATATGGATGAAGATCGGCTGGATCGGCTGTTGGCTAAGACGGAACTGCGGGCCTTTACGGACCGGTCGATTACCAGCCCGGCCGCGCTGAAAGAAGATCTTGCCAAGGTCAGGGCACAGGGCTTCTCGATAGACAACGAAGAAAAAAACGCGGGTATGCGATGTATCGCTGCGCCGGTTTTCGACATCAACCGAGAGGCCGTAGCCGGGATCTCGGTATCCGGACCGACAAGCCGCGTCAGCGAAGCCGAAATCGCGCGCCTAAGCCGCCCGGTCATCAAGGCGGCGCGTCAGTTAACTCTGGCCATCGGCGGGACTATTTCTGCGCCGCTGTCCTGAGGCGCCGGTGCTGCGGATAAGCCGCTGGCCCCGGCCGCAATGCCATATGACGGTTCACGTCTTTGTACAGCAGGTAACGGAACTTACCCGGCCCGCCTGCATAGCAGGCCTGCGGGCAGAACGCTCGCAACCACATGTAATCGCCGGCCTCGACCTCTACCCAATCATTGTTCAGCCTGTAGACGGCCTTTCCCTCGAGAACATACAGACCATGTTCCATCACATGTGTTTCAAGGAAAGGAATGACGGCGCCGGGCTCGAAAGTCACAAGGGTCACGTGCATATCGTGCCGCAGGTCACTTGGATCGACAAAGCGCGTCGTGGCCCATTTGCCGTCGGTTCCGGGCATCGGCGTCGGCGTGATCTCATTTTCGTTGAGAACCAGAACGTCCGGGCGGTCAAGCCCTTCCACCGCTTCATAAGCCTTTCGAATCCAATGGAAGCGCAGGGTCTCACCACCTCGGTTTCGTAAGGTCCAGTTGCATTCAGCGGGCAGGTAGGCATAGCCGCCGGGAGTCAGCTCGTAGGTCGTGCCGTCGGCCGTCAAGGTCGCTGTGCCTTCGACCACGAACAAAACGCCTTCGGCTTCGGGATCGGTCTCGGGCCGGTCAGAGCCACCGCCGGGCTGAACCTCCATGATGTATTGCGAAAAGGTTTCAGCAAAGCCGCTTAGCGGGCGTGATATCACCCATAAGCGGGTGTCGTCCCAAAACGGCAGAAAACTGGTCACGATATCCCGCATCGTTCCCTTTGGGATCACTGCATAAGCGTCAGTAAATACGGCGCGGTCAGTCAGCAATTGCTCCTGACCAGGATGCCCACCGTGTGGCGAATAATACTTGGCGGTCATGCATGCTCCTGAAAAATGTCATATGCCTGAAATATGCGCCGAAGGATCGGGGCGGACCACCCGCAAAAAGTTGACAGCTCTATTCGTGAAGATTTGAAAAATCAGAAATTGGCCGTCAGTAAGCGCGCGCAGCATCGGCATCATGCGCGCGCTGGGCAGCCGGTCGGATCAACGAGGATTGGGTCAGGGTTGCACCGGTCTGACCCCGGACAGATCCGGGGCAATCCGTATCATGTGCGACAGGTCAGGTATCAGCCCTTTGCTTTTAGCGGAAATCATCCCAAGCGGAACGCTTGTTGCTGCGGCGAGTGCATCCTGAACGGGGATCTCTGCTTGTTCCGTCAGAACCCGCACCGCTTTTGTCAGGCACAAGTCGGCCCCGGCCAGAGTGCCGTCCTCCAAAGTCAGCCTGCCGTTCTCCCGCCGGATGCGGCGTCCCTCCAACCGAAACTCGGTCAGTGACGTTCCGGCGACCGCCATCGCATCGCTGACAAGGAAAATCCGCCCTGGTCCGCGCTTGGCGGCCCAGGCAATCCGCATCGTATCGGGATGTACATGGATGCCATCCGCGATCAAGCCCGCCGATAACGACCCGCAGGATAGCGCCGCGCCGACCAATCCCGGTTCACGACTGCCAAGCTGGCTCATCGCATTGAACAGATGCGTTGCGCACTGCGCCCCGGCCCTTGAAAACGCCAGGCAGGTCTCAAAGGGGGCGTCCGTATGCCCCAGAGAAACGATGGCCCCCGCGCGCTTCAATGCTTCAACCTGTTGCAGAGTTGTGCTTTCGGGCGCCAGCGTGACCATCAATGCAGGCAGGTGTTTTGCAGCGTCGATCAGAATCTCCAGATCGGTTTGCTGCATCGGGCGGATCAGGGCGGCATCATGTGCACCCTTGCGTCGCACAGACAGGTGCGGACCTTCCAGATGCAGGCCCGCAATGCCCGAAACACCCGTCTGAACGGCCTTGATGGCGGCATCAATCGCGGCCCGGGTTTTCTCGGCCGTGTCCGTGATCAGGGTTGGCAGGATGCGAGTGGCACCCAGCGCGCGATGAGCGCTGGCGATTTGGGTCAGCGTGTGAACCGATGGATCGTCGTTGAACATCACGCCCCCGCCGCCGTTCACCTGCAAGTCCGCATAGCCGGGGCTGAGGATGTCGCCATGCAGATCCTCGATCTGGTCATCCTGTGCGATCTGGGCCGCAGGCAGCAACGCATCCAGCACACCGTTTCTGAACCGTGCGGCGTATCCTTCACGCAATTCAGTGCCATCGAAGATTGGGCCGCCCGTAAAGGTAACAGTAGAGCTGGTCATACCGTTTCCGTCACTTTTTTCAGATGGCGTGGTGTGTCCGGGTCGATCCCGCGTTGTGTGGCCACCTTCTCCACCATTCCGTAAAACGCAGCGATTGTCGGTATCGGGTCCGTCATCCAATGCGACGTCCGGACATGGGGCAGTTCTGTGGCGTGTTTCACGCGGCCGGTTGTGGCGAAAACCACAGCGCCTTTGGACGCAAGTGCGTCCGCAACTTCGGCCAGATTGTCCTCTGCTGCATCCCCGGACGACAGGGCAAGCACGGGAAAGCCCTGATCCACGATGGAAACCGGGCCGTGCAGAACCTCGGCCGCCGAATAGCTTTCTGCGTGGATCTGGCAGGTTTCCTTGAATTTCAACGCGGCTTCGTTGGAGATTGCCAAAGACAGGCCCCGGCCCAAGGTAAACAAAGAACGCCCATCCACCGCGTTCGCCACGGCGCTCCAGTCGCAGGCGATTGCGGTCGACAAACTGTCCGGCAGCCCATGGATTGCGCGCAACAGGTGATCATCGCGCTTCACCTGCGCAATCAGCCACAGCCCGGCGACCAGCGACGTCACGAATGTCTTTGTCGCCGCTACGCTCAGTTCGGGGCCCGCGTGAATGGGCAGCGTTGCCGCAGCCGCCTCGGCCAGGGCAGAGGCAGGGTTGTTCGTGATCGCGACCGAGTAAGCCCCGCCGGATGTGAGCGACTGCGTGAGCTGCACGATATCCGGGCTCTGACCGGATTGTGAGACTGAGATGCAGACTGCATCCTCGCACCGCATGTCGACCCCGTAGATGGACTTTACCGACGGTCCGACCGAAGCCATCGGCAATCCAAGCAACAGTTCCGAGGCGTATTTCAGAAAGCTGCACGCATGATCCGAGGATCCGCGCGCCACCGAGATCAGGAACCGCGGGTCGCTGGCCCGGATCTCGTTGGCGGTTTGCGCGATCAAATCTGCACCTTCGGTCAGAAGGCGGTCTACGGCGTCGGGAATCTCATCGATCTCGCGCCGCATCTGAGTGGTTGTGTCAGGCATTTTCCCAGGCTTTCAATTTGACAGGCGCAGCTCGGCCACAAAGTCATAGGCGTCACCGCGGTAGATCGAGCGGGTCAATTCAGCGACCCGTCCGCTTTGCAGATATGAGGTGCGTTGAATCCGAAGCCCGGCCGTACCTTCCGCAACATCCAGAAGCTCTGCCTCGGGCGGTTCGAGGTTGATGGCCGAGATTTTCTGGATCGCGCGCACCGGTCGCAGACCAGATTGTTCAAGAACAGAGTAAAGCGACCCCGTCACTTCGGTGGGGTTCGGCAGGATATCGAGCGGAAGGGCCGCTTTTTCCAACGCCATCGGGCGTCCTCCTGCCTCTCGCAGGCGGTAGATACGCGCGACTTGTTCATTTGCCGACAAGCCCAATGCCATCATTTCTTCCGGGGATGGCAGGAAAACCCCACGTTCCAGCCATGTCGAGGTCGTCTTGAGCCCGCGCCGCTCCATGTCTTCGGTGAACGATGTCAGATGGGACAGCGATTGTTCAACCTTCGCTACGGGTTCGCGAACAAAGGACCCAGACCCCTGACGTTGTTCGATTGCACCTTTGCGCACCAGTTCATGAATGGCCTTGCGCACGGTCACACGGGACAGGTCGGTGATCTCGGCGATTTCTCTTTCAGGGGGCAGCGAACTGTTGGGAGGCAGAATGCCGTCCTTGATCCCTTGTTCAAGGCGTTGACGGAGCTGTACATAGCGCGGGCCCGAGCTGTGCCCCAACCATCCTTCGGGCCGCAGGAAATCAGCTATGTTCATGTTCGATTTCCTCCAGATACGCCTGTGCCAATGCAAGTGCGCCGGACAGTGGATCGCCCGCGGGCTGGACCAGAGCAGATTGCATTTCCGCAGGCAGGTACGGCGCGTAAAGGGGGCCGATTCCGCCGGTCAGACAAACGGGCAGGCCAACGTTCCAGCCCATTTTCTTCATCACGTCGATCAGATAGCCCGCACCATCCCGCAGGATGGATCCGGCCAAATCGTCCCCGCGATTGGAAAGCTCGGTCACAAGCGGGGCGAGGGCACCAAAGTCAGATGGCGTCATGTCAGCGGCGGCCCGTACAATTCCCGCGGCATCGCCAAATCGAGACAGCAGATCCTGCGCCAATGCCGAAGGGCCGGTCGTGCCGTCCGTGTGCTCCAGCGTCTTCGCCAGCGCCCGTTTGCCAACCCATTGCGCGGAAGCCTGATCGCCCAGAACAGAGCCCCATCCGCCGGCAAACTTCATCGTGCCACCCCTTTGCATGGCGACAAAAGAACCGGTACCGCAATGTGCGACAAACCCGTCCTTGGCCCCCAATGCGCCGCGCAAAGCTGCTGCGCGATCATCTTCGATCCGGACGTGCCGAAATGGCAATGCCGTCGCAAGTTTCCGGGCAATCGCGTCACCTGTTATCCCGGCCAGGCCCAGATAGGCGGGCGCTTGCGCAAGCTCCTCGGGCGAACGGCCCGTCTGAACGGCCAGAGCTTCCAGGCCGCGCCGCAGTTCGATGCAGGCGGCCTTGAAATCCGTGGACACGTTTGCCGCGCCGACTTCGACTCTGTGTGTTTTGCCATCGACAAAAGCGGCGACGCGGCAGCGCGTTCCGCCCCCGTCGGCGGCCAGGAACATGGGTTTTGATGACTTTACCATATACAGACCTTTATAATACCTTTTGCGCGTTTTGAAGTCCTAATTGCGACCAAAGTGGCGAATATCATGCTATATCAGCCAAAAATATCGAAAAAAATAAATGGTAGACTAATGGTATTTAAAAGGTATGATATCGAGAGTTCTTGGGGGAGAATCACTTGTTTACGCCGGCGACAGAACAATTGCATCAGGATGCGCATGGGCTTGATACCCGTCCGCTGGCCGAAGTGGCCGGCCTGCTGGCGCGGTCGCAGGTGTCAGCGGCGACGGCAGTGCTTGACGCGCTTGGCCCGATTTGCAGCGGGGCGACCGCCATGGCCCAGACGATCCGGTCGGGCGGCACGCTTCGGTATCTTGCGGCGGGGTCTTCCGGCCTCATGGCGGCCTCGGACGCGCTGGAGCTTGGCGGAACCTTTTCCATCCCGTCGCAGCAGATCCGCATTCATATGGCGGGTGGAATGCCGACCACGGCAGACATGCCGGGGGATGTAGAGGACGCTGTTGATGGGCTGGCGCAAGAGGTGTCGGATATGGTTGCCAATGATACGCTCATCGCGGTCTCGGCCAGCGGCACCACGCCTTATACCGTCGCCGCCGCAAAACTGGCGCGCGACCGGGGGACGCCCGTGATCGGGATTGCAAACAACGCGGGCTCGCAATTGTTGCAACTGGCGGACCATGCGGTTCTGCTTGCGACCCCTCCGGAATTGATCTCGGGCTCAACCCGGATGGGGGCCGGCACTGCGCAGAAAATAGCCCTCAACACGTTGTCGACGCTGATGGCCATCGAGCTTGGGCATATTCAGGACGGCATGATGATCAATCTGCGGGCGGACAATGACAAGCTGCGCGCACGCGCCAACGGAATCGTTTGCCAACTGACCGGCGTATCACCTGAACGTGCTGATGATGCCCTGAGGGCCGCGGATGGGAACCTGAAATGCGCGGCACTTGTCGCCGCAGGTGCCGTATCGGCCGAGGATGCACAAAAGCGACTGGCAGAAACGAATGGCCGTCTGCGTCATGCGATGAACCGGCTGAATGAAGATAACGAACATAGCAACCTGGGAGAAACCAAATGAAACGCAAAGTTCTGAGCCTGGCTCTGATGAGCACGGCGCTGGTCACAAGCGCCTATGCGCAAGACGCCACGCTGACAATCGAAAGCTGGCGCAACGATGATCTCGCCCTGTGGCAGGAAAAGATCATCCCTGCATTCGAGGCGGCCAATCCAGGTATCAAAGTTGTTTTCTCGCCTTCAGCCCCGGCGGAGTACAACGCAGTTCTGAACTCCAAACTGGAAGCCGGATCCGCCGGTGATCTGATCACCTGCCGCCCGTTCGATGCTTCGCTGGCGCTGTACGAAGCGGGCCATCTGACCGACCTGTCCGATCTGGATGCGATGGACAATTTCTCGGACGTAGCCAAATCGGCGTGGCAGACAGACGATGGGTCAGCCAGCTTTTGTGTTCCGATGGCATCGGTGATCCACGGTTTCATCTACAACAAGGATGCGTTCAACGAACTGGGTCTGGAGGTTCCGACCACCGAGGCAGAATTCTTTGAAGTGTTGGACAAGATCAAGGAAGACGGCACCTATATTCCGATGGCAATGGGCACCAATGACCAGTGGGAAGCCGCAACGATGGGCTATAACAATATCGGCCCGAACTACTGGAAAGGTGAAGAAGGCCGCCTGGCTCTGATCAAAGGCGAACAGAAACTGACCGACCCTCAGTGGGTCGCGCCTTTTGCCACTTTGGCGAAATGGGCCGATTATCTGGGTGACGGATATGAGGCGCAGACCTATCCCGACAGCCAGAACCTGTTCACTTTGGGCCGCGCTGCAATTTACCCGGCAGGCAGCTGGGAGATTGCAGGTTTCAACACGCAGGCAGATTTTGAGATGGGCGCCTTCAAGCCGCCGGTCCAAAATGCCGGTGACACCTGCTATATTTCGGACCATACCGATATCGGCATTGGCCTGAACGCTGCCAGTGAAAATCAGGAGGCTGCCCGCACGTTCCTGGCCTGGGTCGCAAGCCCGGAATTCGCCAGTATCTTCGGCAATGCGGTTCCCGGTTTCTTCCCTCTGTCCAATACTCCGGTTGAACTGGAAGATCCGCTTGCCAAGGAAATCGTCGGGTGGCGGGATGAGTGTGAAAGCACCATCCGTTCGACCTATCAGATCCTGTCACGTGGCACGCCCAACCTCGAAAACGAGACCTGGGGTGCATCCGTTGCAGCCATCAAGGGCACCGAAAGCCCCGAGGCTTTGGGCAAGAAACTGCAAGACGGGCTGGCCAGCTGGTACGCACCGCATCAGTAAGACCTGAACCACTCTCACCGGACGCGGCCCGTCGCGTCCGGCACCTTTTCCCCGGAGATCCCCATGCAGACCCGCCGCATACGCTGGCACATCGCCGTTTTCCTTGCACCTGCGGTGCTGGTCTACACGGCGGTGATGATCCTGCCCTTGTTCAACACGCTCCGCCTTGCGCTGTTTACCGAAGTCGATCAGGCGCGTGTGTATGTGGGGTTGGAGAATTTCCGAACCTTGTTCCTTGATCCGCTCTGGTCCGAGCAATTCTGGAATGCGCTGGGCAACAACTTCTGGTTCTTCCTGATCCACATGCTGGTGCAGAATCCCATCGGAATCGCCCTGGCCGCGATCCTGTCACACCCGAGGCTGCGCTTTGCCGCACTCTACCGGTCGGCCATTTTCATTCCGACGATCCTGAGCTTCGTGATTGTGGGTTTTGCCTGGAAACTGATCCTGTCTCCGCTTTGGGGGATTGCGCCCTCGATGCTGGACGCTGTTGGCCTGAAATCCCTGTTTGCTCCGTGGCTGGGCAAGGAAGAATACGCGCTGACAACTCTGGCGCTTGTCTCGGTCTGGCAATTTGTCGGCATCCCGATGATGCTGATCTATGCGGCCCTTCTGTCGATCCCCGAAGAAATTCTTGAAGCCGGAGAGATCGACGGGATCACCGGAGCTTCGGCTTTCTGGAAAATAAAACTGCCGCTGATCCTGCCTTCGATCGGGATCATCTCGATCCTCACATTCGTGGGCAATTTCAACGCGTTTGACCTGATCTATGTCTCTCAGGGCGCGCTGGCGGGGCCGGATTTTTCCACCGACATCCTGGGTACTTTCATGTACCGCACGTTCTTTGGCTTCCAGCTGCAACTGGGTGATCCGTATATGGGGTCAGCCATTGCCGGCGCCATGTTCGCCATCATCCTTGTGGGTGTCTGCATTTACCTTTTCGGCATCCAGACCCGGATGCGCCGGTATCAGCTGTGAGGGCTCTGCAATGAACAAGGCACGCTCGAGTCCACTAAACACCGCCGCAATGCATGGTGCGCTGATCCTTTACACGTTGATCGCGCTGTTCCCGGTTTTCGTGATCATCATCAACAGCTTCAAAACGCGCCGTGCCATCTTTCGCGAGCCGCTTGCCTTGCCTGATGCCGAAAGCTTTTCCCTGATCGGCTACCAGACGGTGATGAAGCAGGGGGATTTCTTTCTCTACTTTCAGAACTCGCTGATCGTCACCGTGGTTTCACTGGCCTTTATCCTTCTGTTCGGCGCCATGGCCGCCTTTGCCCTCAGCGAATACCGGTTCAAGGGCAACATGTTGATGGGGCTCTATCTGGCGCTTGGGATCATGATTCCGATCCGCATCGGCACCGTGGCGATCCTGGAGATGATGGTCGCCACAGGGCTTGTGAACACGCTCTGGGCCCTGATCTTCGTCTATACGGCACAGGGTTTGCCGCTGGCGGTGTTCATCCTGTCCGAGTTCATGCGCCAAGTCAGTGATGACCTGAAGAATGCAGGGCGCATCGATGGGCTTTCGGAATACACGATCTTTTTCCGGTTGGTGCTGCCTCTGGTCCGGCCTGCCATGGCAACCGTCGCCGTGTTCAACATGATCCCGATCTGGAACGATCTCTGGTTCCCCTTGATCCTGGCACCCGCTGAAGAGACCAAAACCCTGACGTTGGGCAGCCAGGTCTTCATTGGCCAGTTCGTCACCGACTGGAACGCGGTTCTGTCCGCGCTCAGCATGGCGATCCTGCCGGTTCTGGTGCTCTACGTCATCTTCTCGCGCCAGCTGATCCGCGGTATCACTTCAGGAGCTGTCAAATGACCCGGGTTCTGATCGCTGGTCTTGGCAACATGGGCCTGAGCCATGCCTTGGCCCATCATCGCCACCCCGACGCACGGATCGTGGGGCTGGTCAACCGCACAGGTCAAGTAGACCATCCAGACCTGTCAGGCTATCTGGCCTATTCGGATTTTCAGGCGGCACTGGCCGAGACAAACCCCGATCTGGTCGTCGTCGCAACCTATTCCGACAGCCACGCAGATTTTGCCTGCGCCGCAATGGAAGCAGGTGCGCATGTCTTTGTTGAAAAACCACTGGCCACGACGGTTGCGGACGCCAGACGCGTGGTCGCAAAAGCAGTGGAAACCGGCCGGAAACTGGTGATCGGATATATTCTGCGGCACCACCCTTCATGGATGCGACTGATCTCGGAGGCGCGCGATCTTGGCGGGCCGTATGTCTTCCGTCTGAACTTGAACCAGCAAAGCAGCGGGGCCGAATGGGAAACCCACAAGGCCTTGATGCAGACGACATCGCCTATCGTCGATTGCGGCGTGCATTACGTCGATGTGATGTGCCAGATCACCGATTCCGATCCCGTCCGCGTGCATGGCATGGGCCTGCGCCTGAGCGATGAGATTGCCGAAGACATGTATAACTACGGCCAGTTCCAAGTGATTTTCCAAGACGGCTCGGTCGGCTGGTACGAGGCCGGCTGGGGCCCGATGATGTCCGAGACCGCCTTTTTCGTGAAAGATATCGTGTCACCCAACGGATCGGTTTCAATCACGGATGGCAACAAGGGCGCATCCGCGGATATCGACGGCCACACCAAGGTTGGCGGCCTTCTGGTCCACCGCCCTGACGGCGACCGGACAATCGAAATGCCGGATGAGCCCGGCCATCAGCAACTCTGCGATGCCGAGCAAGCCTATATGCTGCGCGCCATCGCCGAAGATATCGATCTGACCCGCCACATGAACGATGCCGTGCAATCGCTGGCCATCTGTCTGGCCGCTGATGAAAGCATCCGTACCGGCCAACCCATATCGCTGAAAGAGACACGCACATGACCGCCCTGACGCTGCAAAACGTGAATAAATCCTTCGGCACCGTCGAGGTCCTAAAGGATATCAACATCGACGTTGACGAGGGCGAATTCGTTGTCTTCGTAGGCCCCTCGGGCTGTGGCAAATCCACCCTTCTGCGTGTCATCGCGGGGCTCGAGGATGTGACGTCGGGCGAAGTGCGCATCGGCGGAGAGCTCATGAATCTCACCCCGCCTTCGAAACGCGGTATCGCGATGGTGTTCCAGAGTTACGCTCTCTATCCCCACTTGAACGTGCGCAAGAACATGTCATTGGCGCTGAAACAGGAGGGCCAGAGCAGGCAGATCATCGACGAGCGTGTCGAAAGGGCAAGCAAGATGCTGAACCTTGAACCTTACCTTGACCGGTATCCTTCCGAACTGTCCGGTGGTCAGCGCCAGCGCGTCGCCATCGGTCGTGCCATCGTCCGGGAACCAAAGCTGTTTCTGTTCGACGAGCCTCTGTCCAATCTCGATGCGGCCCTGCGTATGAATACACGGTTGGAAATTGCGAACCTGCACCGGCAGCTTGACGCTTCGATGATCTACGTGACCCATGACCAGACCGAGGCAATGACTCTTGCCGATAAAATCGTCGTTCTGCGCGACGGGCGTGTGGAACAGGTCGGCAGCCCGATGGAGCTTTACAACAATCCCGCGAACCAGTTCGTGGCCGGTTTTCTTGGGGCGCCTTCGATGAATTTCTTTCCTGCCAGCATGATCGGCGAAAGCGCAGACATTACAACGGGTATCCGGCCGGAAGACCTGTTTTTGTCTGACGACGGTCCGGTGGTCGCAAACGTCACCCATGTCGAGCATTTGGGCGGTGATACCAACGTGATTGCCATGATGCAGGATCACCAGATCACCGCGCGCCTGTTCGGGCAGCATCAGGTTGAAGCCGGTCAGAGCATCCGATTTGGATATTCCCCAGGCAGGGTCTATCGCTTCGACGCACAGGGTGCGCGTCTCGCGTGACACGGACTGACGCAGGGCTTTGGGGGCCGTAGTCAGCCGAGTTTTCCATGCAGCGCCGCCTAAACACCACCGGCTATTCTGGTGTTTCGGGTGAACATGACAGGCCCGGATGATGAAACTGCGCGGAAATCGGCCGCGCGACCCGCCAAAGCGCGATAGAACTGGCGCAATCCGGGTTCGATATCTGCGGCAAGTTCTTCGCAATGCTGACACATGCGCAGGATGTCGCCCTGCGGTTTTCGGGTTCTCAATGCTGCGATCAACTTACCGTGCCGTGCAACGAGTTCCTGGAACGCGTCCGTCTTTCGCAAAGCTGAATCTCCAACCAGAACAAAAACGGGCTCTGGGTTGGCTTTGCCTTTCAGGTCAACATGGCCTGCCTGCAAAAACGCCAGGTCATCGCGCCCGGCTTGATACACCGCGTCAGAGACGACAATGTCATACTCGACCGTTCGACAACATTGTTCGATCCGTGCCGAAACATTCACGACATCTCCGATAACCGTATAGTTGAACCGTTTTTGCGATCCGATGTTGCCGACGCAGGCCTGTCCCGTGGCGATTCCGGTTGCCAGCGCTATCGGCTTTCGGTTCCGCATGATCTCGGATGCATTGAACTGTGCCAGAGCACGCCGCATCCTGAGTGCGGCAAGCCCTGCGCGGCATGGATGGTCCGCGACGGGTAAAGGCGCGTTCCAGAAGGCCATGATGGCGTCACCGATGAACTTGTCGATCGTGCCACGCTCATGCAGGATCTGATCTCCAAGCTTGGAAAACAGCGCGTTCAACAAGGATACAAGTTCCGTTGCCGACGCGGACTCGGACAGAGCGGTAAATCCCCGGATATCCGAAAACATCACGGTGATTGCCTGACTTTCTCCGCCCAATTGCAGCTGGTGGCCCGAATTCTCCATTTCATCAAGGATTTCCGGGGCCACGTAATGCGAAAAGACTTTTCGAATCTGGCGCTTTTCACGCTCGGTCGAAACAAAAAGATACCCCGCCAGCAGACCGAAATTTGCGATGCCTCCAATCAGGGGAAAAGTGGCATCGAACAGGATGGATTGGTTTTGAAAAACCAGCCAGCTGATGGCAAGAACGGCTGCGGCGGCTATGCCGCCGGCGATGAAGGATGCGATGGCACCAAAGCTGGACATGACCGCAATCACCACAAGCCCGAGAAACGCAAAGGCAAGCAGTTCCTGTGCTGCGGTTATGTCAGACCGGCTGAGCATTTCCCCGGTCAGAGTCTGCTCGATCATTTGGGCATGAATTGAAACACCGGGGACGCTTTCGCCAAGTGCCGTCTGGTGAATATCGAACAAACCGGCAGCTGAGGTTCCGATCAGGATAATTCTTCCTTCGATTTCGGATCGCAGCCCGGGGTCTTCAGTACCTTCCAGGACATCCTTGGCTGAAATGTAAAGGTCGGGGCTGTCCCGCCGGTACTTCAGCCAAAGCTCGCCATTCTCGGTTGTCGGTAAACGGTATCCGGCGATTTCGACGGCCAGCATGATGCCAGCCTCGTCAGGCGCGCCTTCCACGAAGATGCTGGTCTCACCCAGGGCGACCCTGAGGGCTTCGACGGCAAGGCTTGGCAGCGGACCGTCCGGACCGTTCCAGAGAACCGGCGCCCGTCTTACGATGCCGGTTCCTCCGATGGGCGAGACATTGACCCCGCCGACACCCGCCGCCGCCCGATCCAATGGTGGCGCGATCGGCGTCCAATGCGGAACCGAGATCAGCCCCTCGGTGGGGCTTTCCCCGAATTCAATGATTCCGGCCTTGGCCGCAATGGGCTCACCTTTGGCCGACAATCGCGCGGCCACGCCCAGCACCACGGGCCAGTAGGCCATTTCCATCCCAAGCAAGACATCGTTGTCCAGCTTTTCGGCATGGCGTTCCACAGTCAGTACGCCCGCCAGCGATGGATCATTCAGAAGGCGAGACGGCGAATACCGGTCAGGTTCAGCAAACAGCATGTCGAACGCAATCGTCGCGGCGCCGTAGTCACCCAGATTTTGAACCAACTGCGCAACCAAAGTGCGGGGCCAGGGCCATTGTCCAAAGCTGGCAAGCGAGGCCTCATCGATATCCACGACGCGCACGGGGAGTTCGGGATGGAACTCCCGCGGCGACAGTCTTTGCAAAACGTCGAAATAGATCAGGCGCGTCATTCGAACCGGGTACGGATCCCACGCCCGGATGAAGCAACCCAAAAGGATCAGACCCAGCCCCACGAGGCGGAAGGCCCATCGCCCGTTCCTGGATTTCCGCGCCTTGTCGCTCACACCATCCTCCAGACAAATGGAACTGGAACTGCGTGTTCAACAGCAATTCCCGAGCAATTACGGATCAGTTTCTTCCCGCTCTGGTTCGTCCCGTTCGGGCTCCTCAGGTTCCGGTTCTTCCCGTTCGGGTTCCTCATGTTCAGGTTCTTCCGGTTCAGGTTCTTCCTGCTCCGGTTCTTCTCTGTCGGGCTCTTCCTGCTCTGGTTCTTCGCGTTCGGGTTCTGCATGGTCCGGTTCTTCTCTTGCCGGTTCATTGTTCGCGGAAGGCGAAGGGCCAGAGACCGTATTCTGCGCTTCGCGCTGCTGAGGAGGGTCCCTACGGGCTTCCGACCGGTCCGCCTCGATGCGCCGTATGGGCGCTCCATCACCTGAACACCCTTCAACGCGTACCTGCAAAGGGGGCAGCAGCCCTTCCTGGGACTGAACGAATGGAAACCCGCTTTTCAGCGCTTGTTCGTATTGTGCCTGATCGGCAGGCCGTCCTACTCCTCCGTCTACGCTTGTTGCGAACATGCTACATTGACGCCCCGAAGATCTGCACGCGCCCTGACTGCCGCACATGCGGACCGTACCTTGCAGGACAAGCATCGCGCTTTGTTTTTCCGACACGATCCACATGTCGAAGGTGGTGCCGCGCACGGCCATTGTCGCCGAGGGAGTCCTGATCGAGTAAGCTCTCTTTCGGCTTTTCCCGGAAATAAACCGAAAACTGCCACCCAAAGCCTGAACGGCAAAGCTCTTGGCTTTGCGGTTATTTCGCAACATGGACACATCCAGAACCATGCGTGCGTTGGGGCCAATGGCAATCTTGGTGTCATCCACAAAAACGATTTGGATTACGCCAGTCTGATCAGTGCTGAGCGCGTCGCCCGACGCAACCTCCATTCCTGAATAAACGGGTTGTGCTTTTCCCGCGCGAACAACTTGGGCGCCTTGTTTGACGCTAATAATTTTTCCGATGTTGGCGATGGTCTGCGACGGTATGGCCACGACAACGCAAAGAACCATTACAATCTTTAACAACGACAAACTCGAACCCCTTCCCCCAATGGGCTTTAAAGCACGGAAACCGCGCTGTGCTCGACGCTTGCCTCTCAAAAAGCATGTTATTATCATTCATATGCATTAAAAATGTAGACAAATATGCATTTTTTTTCGCGCTTTTAGCAAGAATTAAGTGAAAACGACGTTCAAAAACCGCTTTGAGTGATTTTCTGTGAAGACTGGATCGAGCGCAGTTTCGCGCCTTTTGTTGCGGCTTAAGCACCTGTTTGGAAAAAGTGCGACTTTTCAAATTAGATCCGACATCAACTTGCTGGTTGTCCAGATGCGCTGAGCAGCTTTGTGCGCAGTTGAAATTCTGATTGCGCACCGTATGTCTTGCCGTGAACGTACGTATATCAACACGCGCTGACGACCCTTTTACTTTGCCACCCTTCGCGGCTCTTTAATGTGACATGTCCCTCTGGTAGAAACGCAGATGGGCAAGCTGACGGTCGCTGCCCGATTGTTCCAGCGCTGCAACACGGAGTCTGTTCATGCTGTTTCGTCGCATTATGGTCGCGGCCATGTTTTCTGGCTGTTTGCTGTCCACAGCGTCTGCACAATCCGATTCCGCTGCACGGCTCTTTGTGGAGCTGAACTCGGCCGAGGATGTCGCCAGCGCGTGCAGGTTGACGTTTCTGGTCAAGAATGAAACCGGGCAGCCGATCGA
Source organism: Ruegeria sp. A4 (assembly GCF_056543025.1). Lineage (NCBI taxonomy): Bacteria > Pseudomonadati > Pseudomonadota > Alphaproteobacteria > Rhodobacterales > Roseobacteraceae > Ruegeria > Ruegeria sp. A4. The sequence continues at coordinate 130,091 of NZ_JBQGAW010000005.1, forward strand.
CGGTGCCGTGTTCGAAACCGTCATTTTCGACACCGAAGGTGGTGTGTTGAACCTTTCACTTTTCGATTTTCGCGATCTGCCCGCCGACCGGCCCCGGGTGCGCCAGTTCGACCTTCCCAACAGAACATGTGACGCAGTTGGACAAGCCTTGATCAACGGCGCGAACTCCTGCGTCGTGGATGGTACCGAAAGTGACATATGCGACAGCACCCTCACGCTGAGCAGCAGGGTGGAAATGGAGTTGTTGGGATGAGCCCTGTAGCCGCACTTCGTGAGATTTTTGACCTCGGCGGGCCGGTGGTGGCGATATTGATCGCCATGTCGGTTTTGACGCTGGCGGTCACCCTCTACAAACTTTGGCAATTTGCAGCCTGCGGTGTCGGGCGGCACAAGGTGCTGTCTGAAGCTCTGGCGGCCTGGGACGCAGGAGATCACAGTGCCGCGCGCGCCAGGCTGGCGGACAGCAGCAGCTATCTTGCCCCTATTGTGGGCGCGGCGATGAATGCATCTGGTGTTCCGGGGGCCGATGACCGGCTGGATGCCGAAGCGGGTTTGGCGCTTGCCGGGCTGGAACGTGGTTTTCGTTTGCTGGACACCGTGGCGCAGTTGGCGCCTTTGCTGGGTCTTTTTGGTACGGTTTTGGGTATGATCAGTGCATTCCAAAGCTTGCAATCCGCTGGATCATCGGTTGATCCGTCACTTTTGGCCGGCGGCATCTGGGTGGCCCTGATCACCACGGCCGTTGGTCTGGCCGTTGCGATGCCAACTTCGATGGTTTTGTCCTGGCTTGAAAGCCGAACCGCACGCGAGCGTGTTTTTGCGGACAAGGCACTGCGTACGGTTCTGGTTCCCGGTCATTCCATCCAAAGCACAGAGGCGGCGGCACAGGTCCCGGTCGCCCCAGAACATGCGTAACACTGCACCTTTTGTGCGGCGGCGCATGTCGATGACGCCGCTTATCGACGTGATCTTTCTGCTTTTGCTGTTTTTCATGCTGTCCTCAACGTTTTCGCGGTTCAGCGAGATCGAGTTGAGCAGCGCCGCCACAGGCGGGAATGCCGACGCTACGCCGCCCGAACGCCTTTTCGTGCAACTTGGCCCCACACGTGTTGTCCTGAACGGCCAACCCCTGTCGCTTGAGGAATTGTTCGATCAGGCCCAGGCCGGTCAGGTGCTGGTAAGCCTTGATACCGGGACAACCGCGCAACGTCTTGTGGACCTGCTTGTCCCGTTGCGCGGGCGCGAAGGTTTAACAGTCAGGGTGTTGGAGTGAGGCAATGATCCGTTACATCCGACCCGGTCGAAATCGCGATTCCACAATTCCGCTGATCAACGTCGTCTTTCTGATCCTGATCTTTTTTCTGATTACGGGTACGATTGCACCGCCATTGGATCCCGATCTGGATCTGGTGAATACTGCGGATCTTGACGGTCGCGAGCCGCCGGATGCGCTTGTTCTTCATCGGGACGGGACATTGAGTTTTCGCGGCAATCCGATCGAGGCAGAAGCTTTCATGGCCGCGCATGACTCGGGGCCCGTGCGGATCGTTCCAGACAGGAATGCGTCGGCCTCTCGATTGATGGAGATCACCAGCAGTTTGCGCCGGTTGGGTGCGCCAACCGTTTTTCTGGTGACCGAACAGGCCCTCGAATGATCAGGCGGTCCGTTTTTGTTGCAATCATTGCAATTTCGATTTCCGTACTGGTGCATCTGATCGGCCTGATTGTCACTGTACCAGATTTGTCAGACCCGGCTTCCGGGGAAACCGGTACCGACACGATCGAACTCAGCAACGCGTTCGAAGAGTTGGCCGATACCACGATCGAACCCGTACCGCCTGCGCCGGATGAACCGCCAACCTCTCCGGTGGAACCGCCAACCCAGCCGCAGGAGGCAGAAGTTCCGACAAGTGATGCCCGCGTGGCCTCGCCGAATCCGCAAGAGACGTTCACGCCCGATACCGGGGATTCAACGATTATCCAGCCGAGGGCGCCGGATGAGGTTGTCGTGGACCCTGTAGACCAGAACCTGAAGGACGAAGGCGAAGCCGCCGAAGCTGAAGGCGCTGTGTCGGCAAGGCCCGAAGCGTTGGCCGAAACACCCGAGGTGCCGATTGAAGAGGCGGTTGCTCCGGTTGAGCCTTCTTCTGCCGAAGAACCGGTGTCCGAGGAACAGCAACAGATTGCCGCGTTACCGGTCGAGGTGGCTCCTATTGTTCCGGAAAACACGTCCCCACTTGAACCTGTAATACCAGAAGAAGCGTCGGAACCTCTGGATGACGACGCCGAACTGACCGTACCCGATGCAAGCGTGGACGGATCCGAACAGGCCGTGGCCACGTCATTGCGGCCTCGCCTTCCAGACCGACGCCCGCAACCCACTCTGCGGGGTGCGTTGGATCCGTCAAGCAACTTTGATGCTCTGAGATTTCCGGAACAGACGATTGAATCACCTCTGGCGACGTATCAAAGAGAGGGTGTCGACGCCTTCCGACAAAACCGGGGCGGCACCCGTTCAGGCGGGCGGGGGCCGGGAAATTCGGACACCACGAACTATGCGGGTCAGGTTCTTGTTCATCTGAACAGGGCGCCAATCGTTTACGTTGCCGGTCGTGGCTATGCGCGGGTGTTTTTCCAGATTGACCCGGATGGTTCATTGGCTTGGGTTGATGTCGTCGAAAGCTCTGGCTCGCCGGAAATAGAGCGCGCAGCCAAAGAACAGGTTCGAACCGCCGCACCTTTCCCGCGCCCGCCTGGGGGCGTCAGCCGGAAGCTTTCATTTTACTATCAGATAAGATGATCCGACGAGTCTTGTCAGGTGAACACGATTAGCGATCTCCCTAAGGGCTTTCGCCGAATTCCCTGATTGCGCGGGTTTGCAGCTCTCAGATTAAAAAAACCCTTTGGCCAATAGAATGTGATATAAGAAAATGGGAATATAATAATGGCGCGATGAAATTCGCCCTCACAGCTAAGTATTCCTGAACTGGGAGGTCACTTTGTTTCGGAAATCTGCTTGCATAATCTCACTCGTATTGGTCCCTGCTGTTGTTGGTGCCGACGCCGTACCCAGCGAAGATGCTGCCGAGGGATTGTTTTCTGATCAGCCCTATTCCCCTTACGCCCAACGCACATTTCCTGAACGCCCATTATGGGGAGACACTCACCTTCACACCGGGCTTTCGCTGGATGCGGGTGCTTTCGGGAACACCTTGCTGCCGGATGAGGCGTGGCGTTTCGCCAAGGGTGAGCAGGTCATTTCTTCGACGGGTCAGCCTGTAAGACTGTCACGACCCTTGGATTGGATGGTTCTCACGGATCACACGGACCTGATGGGGTTCGCGCCGGATTTGCAGGCTGGCAAGCCGGGCGTTCTTTCTGATCCCAAAGGACTGGAGTGGTACGAGGGGTACAAGGCCGGCGGGGAAGAAGCCGGTAAAGCGGCTTTCGACATCATCACCAATTTTTCGCAAATGACACTGCCGGAAATCCTGTTGGAATCCTACAGCCCTGGCGCCGATGCATTTGCCTTTACCTGGGAAAACATCGTTCTGGCAGCAGAGCGGCACAATGACCCCGGCACCTTTACCGCTTTCATCGGCTTTGAATGGACCTCGGTACCGAAAGGGTTCAACTTGCACCGCAATGTCATGCTGCGCGATGGGCCAATCAGGGCGCTTCAAATGGTGCCGCCGGTCACGCAACCGCCCTACGGTGATACGGATCCAAAGGCGCTTTATGCCTGGCTTGAAGAGTACCAGGAAAAAACGGGGGGGCGTGCAGTTGCCTTTGCCCATAACGGGAACCTGTCGAATGGGTGGATGTTCCCAACCGAAGACACGTATCACGGCGGCAAGGTTGACGAGGAATATGTCGCGGACCGCGCAAAATGGGAGCCCCATTACGAAGTCACCCAGATAAAGGGCGACGGTGAAGCGCATCCTTTCCTGAGCCCGGATGACGAATTTGCCGATTACGAGAACTGGGACGTCGGCAATCTGGACATAACCGAGTTGAAAACCGATGACATGCTGGCCGGAGAATACGCCCGAGAGGCATTGAAACGCGGCTTGATGCTGGAAGAAAAGTTTGGCGTGAACCCCTATAAATTCGGCATGGGGGGTGCGACGGACAGCCATACCTCTCTGGCTACGGCCGAAGAAGACAACTTCTTTGGAAAATCCGTCAGCGTCGAGCCCTCAGCCTCGCGTATCAAACATCCGTTCATAGCCAATGACCTTGGTGAAATTCCCGGCGATTTGCTTGTCGCCTCCGGATACACGGCCGTCTGGGCCACCGAGAATACGCGCGCGGCGATCTTTGACGCGTTCAAGCGCCGCGAAACCTATGCAACGACCGGGCCAAGGATCGGTCTACGGTTCTTTGGCGGATGGGATTTCAGTGAAGCAGACGTTGAAACTCGTTTCCTTGCCAATGTTGGCTATACCAAAGGCGTGCCAATGGGTTCGGACCTGCGCCCGCGCGAGGGCGAGGCTGCGCCAAGCTTTCTGATCGCCGCTTTGCGCGACCCGGTTGGTGCCAATCTGGACCGTGTTCAAGTGATAAAGGGATGGCTCGACTCCGAAGGTGCCTTGCAGGAAAAGGTCTACGACGTCGCATGGTCGGATAACCGCGAGGTCGATCAAAACGGCAAAGTCCCTGCGGTTGGAAACACTGTGGACGTGGAGACTGCCAGCTGGACCAACACAATCGGAACGGCCGAACTTGTCACCGTATGGTCAGACCCGGATTTCGATCCGAATGCACGCGCGTTTTACTACGTCCGCGCCATCGAAATTCCAACGCCGCGTTGGATCCTGTACGACAAGTTGAGATACGGTATCGAATTGCCCGAGGATGCAGTGCTTACGCATCAGGAACGCGCCTATTCGTCCCCGATCTGGTACACCCCGGCAGAGTGATCCGTTCTGCGATTGGAACACAAGCCGAGTTAATGACCTTACCTCGGTGCGTCCTCCGCGTTACTGTAACACGCGGAGGGCATCATCATGCAAAACCCGACCCGATGACGCCAACATCTGAACAAACAATCTGGCCACGTTTCACGCAGGAGGCTTGATGCGAGTACTTAAAGAACCTCTGCTCCATTTTTTTTTGATTGGAGCGGCAATTTTTGTTTGGTTCCATATTGTAGCACCGGAAAGCGAGAGCGTTGAAGATCTTGAGAAAATAACACTCGACGAGGATGACGTGGCGCTTTTGTCCGCTCGTTTCGAAGCGCAGTGGAAACGCCCTCCAAGCGATTCGGAACTGAAGGCTTTGGTCGACGCATCCATTCGTGAAGAGGTTCTGGTCAGGGAGGCAAGACAACTTGGTCTGGATCGCGGAGATCCCTTGATAAGGACCCGGCTGAGCCAAAAAATGGATTATCTGACCGAAGCCATTGCCACTTCCATCGTTCCGAATGACGAAGATCTGGAGGTTTTTCTTCAGGAAAACGCGGAACGCTATGCAACGCCTGTCATGGTGGCCTTTAATCAGGTCTTTCTTGGAGAGGAGCCCGGAGAGGCCGAAATCGAGAAAGCACTGGCCACCGTGCGCGCCAAGCAGGAAATCTCCGAACTGGGCGGTTCGACCTTGCTGCCGGCGTCAATGCCTTTGTCCGCGACGCGGGTTGTCGAGTCGGTCTTTGGAGGAGGGTTTTCGCAAAGCATCACAGAGGTCGAAACAGGTCAGTGGACGGGTCCGATCCGGTCAGGTTACGGTATCCATCTTGTCGAGGTCGTTGCTGTCGAGCCCAGCCGAACACCTCCTTTGGCTGAAATCCACGACGCGGTGCTGCGGGATTGGCGCCGCGCGATGAGTGAAGACTTGGCGCAAGCGCAATATCAGTCTCTGGCCGAAAAATACGAGATTGTGGCCCCCGATCTTTCAGGCCCAGCCAAATGAGAGCTTTGATCTGCTTCCTGCTTGCGCTGCTGTTTGTGTGGCCTGCAAATTTCGCTGCTGCGCACGCGCTTGATCCGGGATTTCTGGAAATTCGTCAAATTGCCTCTGACACCTGGAGCGTTCATTGGCGAAAGCCCGACGTGAATGGCCAACCGATGGCGATTGACGCAATTTTGCCAGATGGCTGCACTCCGGCGCGTGGCCCGGATCCCATATCCGACGGTCGAGGGTGGGTTTCGTCCTGGGTCGTCGAATGCCAGGCGGGTATCGCGGGCCAACCCATTGCCATCGAGGGCCTTGAGACTCAAAGAAACGATGTGCTGGCGCGTGTGCATCCCGTTGATGCTCAACCTTCTACCCTTCGTTTTACACCGGATATCAATGCCCAAATCATACCTTCTGAACAGTCGACATGGTCAGTGTTTGCCGCATATTCCCGGTTGGGTTTTGAACACATATTGGAAGGTTGGGATCACCTTCTGTTTGTCTTCGCGCTGTTTGTTTTGGTCCGCGATCCATGGAAACTTGTCGGAGCCGTAACAGCGTTCACACTTGCGCATTCAATAACCTTGGCGCTGGCAACGATGGGCGTTTTGAATGTTCCCGGACCACCGGTCGAGGCCGTTATCGCACTGTCCATCGTTTTTCTGGCGATGGAGATCGTCAAAGGCGGCGAAGAACGGTTCCGGCTTTCAAAGCAGAAACCCTGGATCGTATGCTTCGGGTTTGGGCTTTTGCACGGCCTTGGTTTTGCAGGGGCATTGGCAGATATCGGGTTGCCCCCTGACGATATTCCCGCGGCATTGCTGGCCTTCAACCTCGGTGTCGAAGCCGGGCAACTGAGTTTTATTGCGGCTTTGGCTCTTCTGATGGCGACCTGGCGGCTGATCGCGCTTCCGGTTGGCAAACATGCCACGGTTTTGACCGCCTATGGCATCGGGTCAGTGTCAATGTACTGGCTGATAGAACGCGTAAGCGGTTTTTGAACCGGAGCGAAGTCGCGAGAGTTGAGCAAGATTTTGTGGATCATGACGGCGCATGACCCTGAAAAGTAATACGGCCCGGGCCTGACCTGCTGAGCTTTCGCGCGGTTTCGGATTTGCTTCGATGAAAGGCCATGGTCACAAACAGCACAAAGCCCAGTGTTTTCAATCGACAGTTGCTGATGGCAATTCGCCGAAACACTTTTTGTAATCTTGTGAGAACTGCCCGATATGCCAAAAGCCGTATCGGTTTGCGGCGTCAGAAATCGACAGATCTTTGCCTTGTTCTGCAAGCAGGCTTCGAACCCTGTTAAGGCGGAGCCTTGTGTAATAGGCCTTTGGGCCGATACCGAATTTTTCGTTGAACGCGCGTTCCAATGTGCGCAATGACACGCTGATATCCCCGCAGATCTCGCTGATGGGGACGTTTTCGTCCGGGGTCGCCGTCATCCGATCAATGGCCGCAGCAAGTGCCAGCGCTTTTCGGTTTATCCGCGGTTCCCTGCGATCCGCCCCGCCCCCCAAAGCGATCCGCAGTATCTCTTCGATCAAATGGGTTTCGCCCTGTTCTGACGAATTTGGGTTCGCCAACAAAGTCTGAATGTCGTTCAAAAGCGCAGCCGAGCGATCAGGTGGCGTTGCAGGCAACAAAAATGCCCCGAATTCGGTATCAGAGACTGCGATCCCCAGCTTCTCGCTTATTTTCATCGCATTCTCAGATTCAACGGTCATCGTATATCCGCCGAACCCGCTGTCGCTGATACAGTCGAACTCATCGCCGCTGCCGAAGGACAAAAACGGTGGCGTTTCGATGCTGGTACCGTTCCAGTCCGTCAGTCTTGAATGGGTAGGGATGCCAAATGTGATGTGCCCCTTCGGAGACGCGCCGATCTGGTGCACACGCCGCGAGAAACCAAACTTCATAACGGAAATAAGCGGGCCGGATCTGACCTTGAAATCCGCCTGCATTTCGCCGTCTTCGATCTGACGGAAATCCATATCCCATTTGGATATTGCGGCGATTTGGTTCGGATCACGGAAAGTGGCCGCAAAAAACCGGAGCGCTTCGGGCGGGGCCAAGTCTAGTTTTGTCGATTTTTTGATGCGGTGCAAAATATCTCCCCTGTAGTTTGCATGAAAAGCTTAGTCGAAACATAGGAATATGTTCAAATGAAATTGCCAGATCCGCTTGCCGCGCCCAAACGTGGTCGCCCTCCGCTTCCGAAAGCAGAAGTGCGGTCGGAACGGATCGTGACCCTTCTTACACCCTCACAGCGTCACAGGCTTACGCGTCTTGCGGATTTGACCGGTCAGACGCTTTCCAGTGTCGCCCACGATCTTATCGCACAGGGTCTGGAGCGAGAAGAAAACCCAAGGAAAAAGGAAACCTAAAGAAATGGATCTCAAGTTGTTTTTGCTGGGTTCTCTGGCGATCAGCGCACCTGCCTACGCGCAGGATGCACCCATTGCGCATGATTCCGAGTTTTATATCCTTCAGGCCCAGAACAAGGATGCCTGGGAACAGGACGATACAGCCGTTGATCAGGCTCTCGCGGCATTTCGAGAGGAAAACGGTGGCAACCCCCCGAACATCATCAGTATTCTGGTCGATGACATCGGTTTTGGGGATATGGGTATCCCAGAATTGAACGCGGTACGCGGCATCAGTACCCCGAACATCAACGATTTTTCTGACGAAGCGATGCGCATGGTGCGCATGTATACCGAGCCATCCTGCACCCCGACACGTGTGGCCCAGACAACCGGTCGTCTGCCGGTTCGGATCGGAATGGGTGATACGACCGTCGACATCGCCGGTTTCGGTCTGCCCGGAGAGGAAGTGACGCTTGCCGAGGTTCTGAAGGCCGAAGGATATGCAACCTCGCATGTCGGCAAGTGGCACATGGGCGACATTGCCGAGAGCTGGGCAATGAACCAGGGGTTCGACTATGCGCAGCACGCCGTTCATCAACAGGGTCAGTTGACGATTTTCAATGACGATGCAATCCGCGAGCAGGTTTCGGTTGGTATCGCAGATTTCGACGACGACTACACGATCGACGACTGGTTCCGCCCCGATGCATCGGCCATGGCCACGGTGATCGAAGGAAATGCCGGCGGACCTGTTCGTGAGATCCGAATGGAGCCGGGTGAGCGTTGGAACGCAGCCAAATATGATGAGATGAACCAAGCATTTCAGGACAAAACCCTGAGTGAACTGGAACGCTTGGCCGGCGGTACAGAGCCGTTCTTCCTTCAGTATTGGCCGATGATCCCGCTGGACAACACGCGGGCCGGGCGTGACGGACCGGAAAGCGTCAATGGAGGTCTGTACGCCGACAAACTGCAAGAGCTGGATACGTATTTGGGCGCAATCTTCACGCGCATGGACGAGCTTGGCGTGGCGGATAATACGATTGTCGTGTTGATGGGCGACAACGGCCATTTCACCAAATATTCACCGGCCTCCGGTTTTACGCCAATGGTCTTTCGCGGAGGCAAAGGCGATACGACCGAAGGCGGGGTTCGCGTGGACGCTTTCATAAGGTGGCCGGGTCTGATTGAACCAGACAGCATGATCAACAACATTATTCATGTGTCTGATCTTTATACGACGCTGGCTCGATTCGGCGGTGCGGTTCAGCATATTCCCCGGGACCGGTTGATTGATGGCGTGGATCAATCAGCCTCGATCCTGTTTCAAGATGAAAGCAAAGGTCGGCGTGATCACGTGATCATCTATTCGGTGAGTACCCCAAAGGCGATCGTCAAGGACAAGCTGAAGCTCAACCTTCCCGGGCCGGGTCAAAACGCGATCATTGCTGATTTCTTTGATGTGATGCGCGACACGCATGAAAAGTACCCGGTTTCGACCGAAGTTGGTGCTTGGGGCGGGCAGGAGTTCGTCCGCATATTGGGACGCCACATGGCGAGAAAAGAGCTGTTCCCCGATACTGGCCCCGCCACAGGTATGCCTTATGAAGGAATAGAAAACCTGCGGCCGGAAACGCAACAGGCAGTCGAGGCTTTCATGGTCAAAAGATCTGCGGCGCAACAATGAAACAAGGCCGCGCGCGTCAACAGAAATGCGCGGCCGCGAAATCGACACGCAAATAGGGCAAGCGTTGGCGTACTTCTTGGCCGCATCCGAAACAAATATTGCGCCCCGCTGGTATCAGCAGCTCTGCGCAATGGAGTAAACATATGCTTATTGTCTTAGGTCTCTATTTCGGAGTGATCTGGGTGGTGTTTTCCAAGCTGGGGCTGCTTCCATGGAACCGGTTCTGGAAATCTGTCGTCTATGGGGGTGCCGCAATCATTGCTCTGGTTGTAATCGGTGCCCTCAACCACACTACACCGACAGGGCCTGTTTCGGTGCAGGGCGTTGCCACCAACATTGCCCCCAATGTGTCAGGTACTGTCGTTGACGTTTCGGTCCGCCCCAACGAACGGGTCGCGAAAGGGGATCCGCTGTTCCGGATTGACGATACACCCTTTCGGATCGAAGTCGCCCGGCTGACAGCCAGTCTTGAAACCGCGCGTTCTGCGGCAGATCAGTTACAGTCCGACCTGGCAGCGGCGGAAGCCGACATTGAATCCCTCACCGCGCAATTGACCTTTGGCGTCCAGCGCCGTGACGACATTGTCGATCTTGAAAAGCGGGGGGCATCGACGACCTTCCAGTTGCAGGAAGCCGTGTCTGCCATCGATCAATTGTCCGCAAGCCTGCGCGCGGCCGAGGCGCGCAAAGCCGGTCTGGAGCGGCGGATTGCCGCCAAGATCGACGGCATTGATGCCGGTGTGGTCGAGGCTGAGCAGGCTTTGGCGCAGGCGCTTTGGAATCTGGAACAAACAGTCGTGCGCGCGCCGGAAGACGGCTTTGTCACCGCCGTTTCTCTGCGTCCCGGAAATCGTGTATCTATCGCACAGGGGGCGATCTCTTTTGTTGTCCCCGATGACCGCCATCTGATCGCAAGTTTGCCCCAATCAAGTCGCATGAACGTTTCCGTCGGCGACCAGATCCGCCTTGCGCTGCGAATCGAGCCGGGCGGTGAAATACATGGGACCGTCATATCGTTGCCCGTAGGAACGGCAGAGGGCGTTGTTGACTCGCGCACGGGCCTTCCTTCACTGCGCGATCTGGCTGGCGTGTCCAGTTATCCGGTGCTGATCGAAGTTCCGGACCAGATCAATATCGAAGATTTTCCATTCGGGACTTCCGGCACGGCGCTGGTAATTACGGACAAGGCGGGCGCAATCAGTGTGTTGGCGGAAATCCTGTTCTGGATCACCAAAAAGCTGAATTACATCTGAAATATTGGAGGGACGAGATGAAAACAGAACTGGCAATGAAAGGCGCGGGTTTGGCCTTGGTTGCGGCGTTTGGCACACCCGCTTCCGCGCAGCAAAGCGATTGGTCCTATGAAGCGACGATTTACCTTTTCATGCCTGAAACGGAAACGTCTATCGAAACCCCGTCTGGGACATTGGACGGCACGTTGAGTTTCTCTGACGCTCTGAGCAACCTGGATTTCGCCTTTATGGGCGCGTTTGCGGCATCCAATGGGCGTTGGAGCCTGCTGGCTGACTACAATTATACAAATTTATCCTTCAGCAACAGTGGTGCCGGTCCGTCTGGATCCACTCTCGATACATCATTCACCACCCAGTTCCTCAGTGGGTACGTGGCCTATCGGGTCTATGAAGATCCTTCCGTTCAACTGGACATTGCCGGTGGTTTCAGATGGTTCAGCACCGAAACCAATTTCACACTAACGTCCGGTTCGGCACCTGGGCGCACGACCGTTGTTGACGACGATTGGGTAGACCCGGTCATTGGCGCAAGAATACGTTACGTTTTTTCCGACAAATGGACGGGAACCGGGTTCATTGATTATGGTGGCTTCCGCAGTGACAGCGAAACGTGGCAGGTTCTGTTGACGGCAGATTATGCCATCAATGACAGATGGGTGATCCGTGGCGGATATCGCTATATCGCCTTCGACCATGAGATCAGCGGCAATGATTTCGAGTTCCATCAATCCGGGCCGGTGATCGGGGCGACCTACCGATTCTGATTGATTGTAAACGAATATTGTCTTCGGCTTCGACTTGGTACGAGACGTCAGTCGGGGAGGCGTGCATGTTTGGTCGGTGCAAACTTCCTTTTTACAAATTGTTTGCTGCGTTCCGCGAGCAGGAGTTCCAGCAACCATCCTGCTTTTCGGCGTGATGAAGGGCTGCAAATCTGGTGGCGCGGGTAAAAGCGGAACGGGTCGCAACCGATCTGCTGCCGGATTGGCCGCCTGATCCGGTATCCAGGCGGCCCTGCCTGTCAGAACCAGCGACCAATGGCTGTGACGGATGGCGCCAAGGCTGCCGCATCCGAGATCACCGAGAAGACAATGAATGTCGATTGGGACGACGAAGGTGTATCAAACCCGGTAAAACGGGTTGCAACGCCTCCGGTACCGTTCAGGTTCGGGGGCGTCGAAAAGTCAGCCGGAAAATCCCAGGTTATTGGGCCGCTTTTGAAAAGAGCACCCTCAGCAGTCGTGCAGGCCAAGGGCGCAAGCATGGCCGTACAGATCTGAGTGCCGTCGGCAAACCGCACGTAATCTCCGTTGGCGTTGCTGCCGCGCTCAATGACAGCGCCGGTCGGAACACCTGCGTTTTCCGCCACTGTTCCAAGAAGGTTTCCAGGGCCGTATCCGTAGTCGGCGCGCATCAGTCGGCCCGAAGTCGTATCGCTGGCATCGGCCTGAACAGCTGCCCCCGACACGGTTCCGGCTACGGGATCAAAGGTCATCGCTTCAGTCCAGTTGCCGCCGTCAGGAGACACTTTGATGGAAAATTCGGTTGAGCCAGACAGTCCCATTTCCGCGTGACCTGTCCAGTTCGATTGGAACAACAGCGACGCGGTATCATCTGCGCTGGCTTTGTTGATCTTCAGTTGATGCCCGCCGCCTTCGTGGCTCAGCAAGGTCGCCGGGCTGCGAACGGACAAACGGTTTGTACTGTCTGAATTGGCCGCAACCCCGACTCCGTCCAGGTTCTGAGTACTGACAGGCAGGGGGGCCCAGGCTGTTCCTGTCCAGTATTTCAGATCTCCGGCCGCTTCATCCCAGGCGCGCCAGCCAATGTCGGGGGTCACGAAATGCCAGGCGTTGTCCAGCCAGGCGGCAAGTTCACCGGCATGTCCTGTCCAGTCCCCGGTCGGGTTGGCTCCAAGGGCATGAACTTCGCCTTGCTCGGGGACAACAGGAGGTGTCCCGGAATCTGTTGACCGTACCGAGAGTTGCACGACCAGATCGAGCTGTCTCAGGGCTTCGTTGTGGGTAACGTGTTTTTGCGCTTGTGCCGGTTGCAGCAAAGGCAGGTTCAATCGGGGGGATGTTTGTGACACGGGGGGTCCTCCTGTGGCGTCGGTCCGAAGCTTCGGTTGCGCGCTACCCTGCCGCAAAGCGCGTCAATCCTGTCTGACCGGGCCGACCGCCCAGGGAAGATTTTGGTAAGATTCTGATGTCTGCGGGAACCCGCCGATGGGTGTTCCCGTGCAGACAATGCCCGAGAATCAATCTCGGGCGTAGATGTCGTCGTATCGGATTATGTCGTCTTCACCCAGATAGGTGCCAGTCTGAACTTCGATCAAAACCATGGGAACTTTCCCGGGGTTTTCCATTCGGTGTGTCGCTCCCAGTGGGATATAGACGGATTGGTTTTCGGTTACCAAACGTTCCTGATCATCGATGGTGACCTTGGCCGTGCCTTCAACCACGATCCAATGCTCGGAACGATGATGGTGAGATTGCAGGCTGAGCGACGCGCCAGGATGCACATGGATGCGTTTGACCTGAAACCTGTCTCCGATCACAAGGCTTTCGAACCAGCCCCACGGACGATGATCCACCGGCAGGGATTCTGCCTGCTTCGCCCCCTTGGCCTTTAGCGCTGCAACGGCCTGTTTCACGTCCTGGGCCTTGTCCATGCTCGCGACCAGAACCGCATCGGGCATCGCAATGGCGATTACGTTTTCAAGACCCATTGCCACGACTTCCTGCGCCGGCGACTCGGACCGTATCAGCGCATTGCGGCAGTCGATTGCTGTTACTTCTCCGTTGGTCGCCACACCGTCTTCATCGGGGTTCGACAGCTCTTGAACCGCGGTCCAGCTTCCGACATCGGACCAGCCAGCGGAATAAGGCACCACGCTCAGGTTCAGGGCTTTTTCCATCACTGCGTAGTCTATTGAAATGTCTTCCACACCCGCCCATGCCGCTGGGTCCAGTCGAAGAAATCCCAAATCCGTTTTTGCCTCGGCAACGGCCTTTTGAACCAGCGGGATCAGTTCGCTCGCGTGCTGTTCAAAAGCTGCCAGGATATCGCGAACTGCAAACAGGAAGATCCCCGAGTTCCAAAGATAGCTGCCATCTGACAACATCGCCTCGGCCGTTTTGCGGTCAGGTTTTTCCACAAAACGATCCAATGGGACAGCCTCATGGGTCGTATCCGGCGGATGGCGGAGTTTGAGATAGCCGTATCCGGTTTCCGGGTGCGTCGGAGTGATGCCGAAAGTTACCAGATCGCGCCGTTCACTTATTGCCCGTACGCCTTCGGCAACGGCTTGATGAAAGGCGTCCATGTCCGGAACCACGTGATCAGACGGCGCCACCAGCATGATGCCATCGGGATCTCGCGCCGCCAGATACAAGGCTGCGGCAAGAACAGCGGGGGCGGTGTTTCGACCTTCGGGCTCGATCAGAATTGGCCCGGGGTCAATTCCGACGGCCATCAATTGTTCCGGGACAATAAAGCGAAAAGCCTCGTTGGTCAGAACAAGTGGCTTTGCATACGGGGCCTGCGAAGGGCCGAGCATCCGTTCCGCGCAATTCTGCAACAGGCTTGTTTCGCCGACCAGAGGAACGAATTGCTTGGGATAGCTTTTGCGTGACAGGGGCCACAAACGTGTTCCCGAACCTCCGCAAAGAATGACGGGGTAGACTGTATTGGTCATGCACGTGCCTTCGAATTGCGGGTGACTGACAGTATTGCCATGTTTTTAGTCAAGTAAAACAATCTGTGGCTACTGAGCAGCTTTCCCCGTGGCGACAATGTCATTCAGATATTGGCTCAGATCATCGCGCAGGTCTTCGCGGGCAAGAGCAAAAGCAACGGTGGCTTGCAGAAAGCCTGATTTTGAACCGCAATCAAAACGCTGACCGTCGAATTTATAGCCGTAAGCCGGCACTCCCGCGGCAATGTCCTGGGCGATGGCGTCGGTCAGCTGGATTTCGCCGCCGCTTCCGGTTTTTTTTGCGTTGAGGTTGTTCAAAACGGACGGCCGAAGCACATACCGGCCGATGACCGCCAGATTGGATGGTGCCTCTGATGGGTCAGGCTTTTCAACCATGCCTCTGGTGGGGACGACAGACCCGATATTGTCGCCAACATCGAGCACGCCGTAAGAGCTTGTCTTTTCCTTCGGAACTTCCATCGCTGCGACCATATTGCCACCGGTTTCTTCGTAGGCCTCGATCATCTGTTGCAGACAGGGTTTGTCGGCGGCGATGACATCGTCAGGCAGCATGACGGCAAATGGTTCGTCGCCGATCAGCCGCCGGGCGCACCAGACCGCGTGTCCCAGCCCCAGAGCTTTGTGCTGGCGGATATAAGCTATCGCGCCGCTTTCCATATTCGTTTTGTTCAGCACATCCAGAAGTTTGTTTTTGCCTTTGGCTTTCAGCTCCTGCTCCAGCACCAGGTTGTGGTCGAAATAATCTTCCAGCGCGGATTTGCCGCGTGACGTTACAAAAATAAACTCCTTGATCCCGGCGGCACGGGCCTCGTCAATTGCGTATTGCACCAATGGACGATCCACCAGCGTCATGATCTCTTTCGGAACGGATTTGGTTGCTGGCAAAAAACGCGTTCCCATGCCCGCTACTGGAAAAACCGCTTTGGTAACTTTGCGTGTCATGGTGCCTCTCAATTATCAAGTTTTGCCAGCAGAGCAGGAAATGTCCGGAATGTCCTCATAGGCTGCAATACCCTGTCAATCAATGATGCCTGATGGATCAGGCTGCTATCAGTCAAATCGTGCCACCTTGCCAAGGAGGAGTCAAAAGCCCGGTCTGATGCGGTATCAATACAATACTTGTGCACAAGGTGCTTGGATCATTGGCTGACTGCACGGCGTAGAGCGGGACACATCACCGCCGGTCCATTACGAAAAATTCATAGGCTTGTTCTTCGCGGCTTGTCTTGCAGCTCATGGCGTTCCCTGAACCGACCCGACCGGGTTGCCGCGCCGCGTATCATGTTATTTTTGCGTGGTTTTCCGACGCGGAAAACCGCAACCCGCCCAAAGTCGCCCACAACCCTCTTTTCGGAAGCAAACGGCTTGAAGGACAAGCCGCGTCAAAGGGTGCAGACGGACAGAGTATCTTCCTTGGCAAAAGGGCGGCTGACCGCCTTGTTCAACGCATCCGAGTTTTTGATTTGCCCTTTCAAATTCTGTTCTCGAATGGGCAACAATTGTCACGCGGTTCCATAGATAGGTTCTGGGAACGCCTGATTGTTGCACATTGGATCGATGAGCAGGCCGGATGTCAGAGTCGGCTGGACACCTTGGTTTGCCTCACGGGGCCAGGCTTGTTTTCATCAGCGCATCCGGAAAGCAGGTCTGTTCGATGCCCACGGTCTCTTGCCATCGACCTATCGAACGACGCGTTTTGAACCCCGGCAGTCCATCGACTCCTCCGACATCATGCCCTTTTTGTTCCAACGCCTGCTGCATCTTGGCAATATCGGATCTGTACAGCCCGCCGACCCTTGCCCAAGCGCCATTGAAATCGCCGATTCCGTATTGAATACGGTCGCCAACATGGCCGACAAACAAGGCATACAGGTCGCTTTTGTTGTATTCCTTTAGAACGTAGAAGTTTGGCGTAACCAGAAAAGCCGGACCATGTCGTCCTGCGGGCATCATCAAATACCCGTCACCACGCAGCTCATGGGCCGGAAAGGGGTTGCCCGAGACGCGACGTACCCCCATCTCAACCCAGTCCTGAATAGGTCGCCCCTGATCAGGGCCTTCCAAAGCGCAAGAGACATTTTGGGGTACGAAAACTTCGAATCCCCAGTCCCGTGCAGGAACCCAGCCGTGCTTCATGAGGTAGTTTCCGATTGAAGCAATCGTATCTTCGGGTGACCCCCAAATATCAGCCGCCCCGTCGCCGTTGCCGTCGACAGCATAAGACAAGTAGTTGGACGGCATGAATTGAGGCTGACCCAAAGCGCCAGCCCAACTGCTTTTCATTTGCCGGGCGGGCTGGTGCCCTGCCTCTGCGATTTGCAGGGCGGCAACAAGTTCGGTTGAGAAATAGTCTGCACGGGTGCTCATGAAGGCCTTGGTCGACAGTACCCTGAAAGCATCATGCCGGATCGGAACCTGTCCGTATCCGCTCTCTCTTCCCCAGATCGCCAGAATAATGCGGGCAGGAACGCCGGTTTCGGCTTCGACCGCCGCCAGAGTTGCGGCATGGCGCCGTGCCATTTTACGTCCTGCTGATGTTGCGCCTTGCACCGACCCCGGATTGAAATAGCGACCGGGTGAGCCAAACTCGGCCTGTTTCTGGACCTTGGGAGTTATGCGCGTGCTTCCCGGTGGCACCAGATCCGGCAATTTCCAGTCAAGGGTCACGTCAGAGAGGGCTTGTTGCATCGTCTCTCGTGTCACACCTTTGGCCTTTGCCCGGGGCCAAACGGTTTCCTGCAACCACGACTGAAACTGGCGTTCGATCGCCGCACGATCCTGCGCCAACGAGGGCTGAAAGAGCAGGATCAACCCGAAGGAGAATACCAGAATACGCATCTTCATTTTGTCTGTCCCGGTTGGGATTGCAAGTCAATGGGAAGATACCGCGCATCCTTGGTTCTATATACCCGAAGTTGAATCGGGTTAGACTTGGGCAATTTGTGGTTTGAAAAACTCTTGAGAAAATTCACGCACTTGTCGATAGTCGAATAAAATTTGTTTGAGGAAAGGGCAGTCAGTTGTGGCACAAGTAAAAATGCCCAATCAAGTTCCTCGGCTCGCGATGGCGTTGATCCTGTTTGTGTCGATGCCGCAAATGGTTGCCGCCAGCGACAGTTTTATGGATCCGCAAGGACCTATTGCCGCCATCCAGA
Source organism: Ruegeria sp. A4 (assembly GCF_056543025.1). Classification (NCBI taxonomy): domain Bacteria; kingdom Pseudomonadati; phylum Pseudomonadota; class Alphaproteobacteria; order Rhodobacterales; family Roseobacteraceae; genus Ruegeria; species Ruegeria sp. A4. The sequence continues at coordinate 148,174 of NZ_JBQGAW010000005.1, forward strand.
AAACGCATCTGCTGCGAGCGACCGCTTTGATCATGGTGGCTGTTATCCCTGTCCTGATACTGGTGCCGTTGATCGCGTTTCGATATCGCCGCCGAAGGAACAGTCACGCAGCTTACCGACCGGATTGGGATTTTTCAGCGAAACTGGAATTCCTCATGTGGGGTGTGCCTGTTGTGATTGTGGCGCTCCTGTCGTTCTACCTATGGAAGGCCACCCATCGGCTTGATCCGTACGCGTCGACGTTTGGCGAAGACCCGGCCTTGCGCGTGCAGGTTGTCGGGCTGGATTGGAAGTGGCTGTTCATCTATCCCGATCTTGGTATCGCCAGTGTGGGCGAGTTCGGCATTCCCACCAAAAGGCAAGTGGCCATGACGCTGACCACCGATACCGTCATGCAATCCTTCATGATCCCTGCGCTGGCGGGCCAGATTTACGCGATGCCGGGAATGACCACGCAACTGCATCTGGTCGCGGACGTCCCCGAGGTCATGCAAGGCGAGAACACGCAGTACAACGGGCGGGGTTTTACCAAACAGAAATTTCGAACCGTTGCCATGCACAGTGATGAATTTGAAAGCTGGGCCCGGAAAGTCCGCGAAAATGGTATCCGACTGGACCCGGAAACGTATCAGATGCTCGCGATGCGGACAGACAGGGATGAGGTGCAGGCGGCGCTGGGCACCGACAAGATGCCAAAGGACGCGCTGTACTTCACGATGGAACAAGATTTGTTTCAAACAATCCTGCACCGCTATCACAGCGGCAAAGCACTGCCGGTGGATCAACAGCCAGGAACGGCATCCTTCGGGCAGGAGGTGCAGCAATGACGCCGTCCTATTCAGGATTCCTCGGCCGCCTCGACTGGGATGCGCTTCCGATCACAGGGTTGATCCAGAACCCGAACGCGAATGAGATCGTTGCCAACGCCGCCGCCGCGATCGTCTTGGTTGGCGTTGTCGTCGTGGTCGGCCTGCTCAGCTGGTTTCGGTTGTGGACGCCCCTTTGGCGCGATTGGTTGACCAGTGTTGATCACAAGAAGATAGGGATCATGTATGTCGTCTTTGCCATCGTCATGCTGGCGCGCGGCGTGTTGGAAGGCGTTGTCATGCGCGCGCAGCAGGCCGCCGGCCCGGGCGACGGGTTCCTGGAAGCCGAACATTTCGCCGAGCTGTTCAGTACCCATGGCACGATCATGATTTTTTTTGTCGCGGTGCCCTTTGTCTTTGGCATCGCGAACTATGTCGTCCCGCTGATGATCGGGGCGCGGGATGTGGCGTTCCCGCGCTTGAACCAGATCAGTCTGGGCCTGACGGTGTCCTCGGGCATGATGCTTATGGTTTCGCTGGTCGTGGGGCGGTTCTCGACCGGTGGCTGGACGGCCTACCCACCGTATACCGGCGCCGCCTTCAATCCGGGCGTTGGGCCGGACTATTGGATCTGGGCGATCGTTGTTTCGGGTGTCGGCACGACGCTTACCGGTATCAATTTTGCCGTTACGATCTACAAGATGCGCGCGCCGGGCATGACCTTCATGCGGTTGCCGATGTATTGCTGGACCATCATATGCAGTTCGATCCTGATCGTCTTTGCCATGCCGCCGTTGGGCGTCGCGGCGCTTTTGCTGGCCGCAGACCGCTATTTGGACTTCCACTTTTTCACCAATGACCTCGGCGGCAACATGATGAACTACGCCAATCTGTTCTGGCTGTTCGGCCACCCCGAGGTTTACCTGCTGGTTCTGCCCGCTTACGGCATCTACTCCGAAGTTTTTGCGACTTTTTCGGCCAAGAGGCTCTACGGCTACAACTCGCTCGTTATCGCTACGATGTCGATCGCGGTTTTGTCGTTTACCGTTTGGCTGCACCACTTCTTCACCATGGGGCAGAGCGCCCTGATAAACGCCGTTTTTGGTATCGCAACCATGCTGATCGCCATTCCCACCGGTGTAAAAGTCTATGACTGGATGGCGACTTTGTGGCGGGGGCGCATCCGATTCTCGGTGCCGATGCTGTATGGATTGGCATTTTTGATGTTGTTCGTGATTGGTGGCCTGAGCGGGGTGATCCTGGCCAATCCGACCGTGGATTATCAGGTACACAATACGCTGTTCCTGGTGGCCCACTTCCACAACGTACTGTTGCCGGGTGTGCTGTTTGGACTTTTGGCCGCCTATAACTACTGGTTCCCCAAGGCATTCGGCTTTCGCCTGAACGAATTCTGGGGCCGCGTCACGGTTGCCCTCTGGACCATAGGGTTTTTGCTGACCTTCATGCCGCTTTATTTCGTCGGGCTGATGGGGATGCCGCGCCGTTCTTTCAGCTATGATGACCCATCTTTCCATCCCTTCATGATGGTGGCGATCGTCGGGGCGCTGGTGATTACCTGCGCTTTGCTCTCGGTTCTGATCCAACTTTGGGTCAGCATCCGCGACCGCGAAAAGACCCGCGTTCCCGTTGGAGATCCATGGGATGGGCGGACGTTGGAATGGTCTATACCGTCGCCGCCGCCGCCGTACAACTTTGCGATCATCCCAACCGTTACGGACCGGGATGATTTTGCGGCAGCAAAGGAAAAGGAGGCAGCCTACCCAAAACCTGACGCCTATGAAGATATCGATTTGCCGCGCAATACAGGCATTGGCTTCGTTCTGTGTGTCATGAGTGGTATCTGGATGTTCGCGCTGGTCTGGTGGATCTGGTGGTTGGCTGCATTGATGACGGTTCTGATGATCCTGGCGGTAATCGTCTGGACGTTCGACGACAGTACCGAGCTGACCATACCGGCGGAAGAAGTGCGCAAGGATCACGAAGCCTGGCTCGCACTGGTTCACGGTGAAAAGGCGGTGGATCGCGATTTCGAGACGTCTCCGGAAAATCGCGGCCTCGCCCGCCCTGATCTGGAGGCGGTGACATGAAGCGCGCGCCCACCCACAGCTACCCGGGTATCAACCTGGGGGAACGTCACGCGAGTGCTGACAAGGCGACCGAGGTCGTCACCTTCGGGTTCTGGGTCTTCTTGATGAGCGACCTGGTCTATTTCGGCCTGATGTTTGCGATATACATCACGATGATCGATGCACAGGCCGGTGGTCCAGGCCCGCACGAGCTGTTTGATCTCAAAAGCGTCTTTGCGCAGACGCTCATCCTGTTGACAAGCAGCCTGACGGTTGGCCTTGCCATGCTGGCGCTGAAATACAATCTGCCGCGCGCTCGCATTGTCTTGTGGTTTGGCGTCACGCTTTTTCTGGGCATCAGTTTCCTGGTGCTGGAGGTGCGTGATTTCATGGCCATGGCGGAACAAGGTGGCATTCCGCAGCGCAGCGGTTTCTTGTCGGCCTTCTTCGGACTTGTTCCGCTGCATGGTCTGCATGTCGCCGCGGGGTGCCTGTGGCTGATCGTTCTGGGTATTCAGCTGCGCGTGAAAGGGATGACGGACGTCATTATCTCGCGTGTGGTGCGGTTGGCGCTGTTCTGGCATTTTCTGGACCTGATCTGGATCGGGATCATTACCATCGTTTATTTCGGAGGTCTGACCTATGGATAAACGCTCTGAAATGCACCGTCGCGAGCGTCGGCGCTATGTGATCGGATACGGTGGTTCGCTGCTGTTGACTTTTGCGACCTTCGGCGTGGCCCATCTGTTTGGGATCGAAACCCCCGGTGTTTACCTGACAATTGGATTGTTGGGTCTGGCCCAACTTGTTCTGCAACTTGTTTATTTCCTGCACATCGATCGCCGGCGCAGCAGCCGCGAAGACCTGCATCTGGTTCTGTTTTCCACGATGGTTCTGTTGATCATGATTTTTGGAACGGTCTGGGTGCTGGGCAATCTGGCAATTCGAATGCACATGCATGTGATGTGATGCGCATGGGTCGTGCGCAGAAAGGGATACGAAAATGAAGCCACTCAAAATCGCAGCCGTGGCTTTGATACTTGCAGCAATTGCAGTCGGTCTTGTTCTGTTCTGGAGGCACGAAGAGCGCTACCCGTCCACTCAGGATGCATATCTGGGCGCGAACATCATCTATGTCGCTGCGCAGGTGACAGGGCAGGTGGACGATGTACATGTGATCGAAAACCAGCCCGTGAAAAACGGCGATCTGCTTTTCACGATCGACGACACTCAATTCAAGGCTTCGGTGGATGCAGCCAAAGCCAATCTGGACAGTGCGATACAACAGGCCAAATCCTATTCCACACAGATTGCCGCGGCTGAGGCTTCGGTGGACAGCTCCCAATCGGCCTACGATACTGCATTGAAGAGTTTTGAACGTGCGAAAGCCCTGTTTGCATCAGGCGATGTCGCACAGGCATCGCTGGATCAGACGGCCTCGGATTTCGCCCAAGCGTCTGCAAGGTTGACGACCAGCCAGTCCAGCCTTTTGGCACTGAAAAGTGGGTTGCAGGCGAAACAGGATGATATCCTGTCTGCGCGGGCACAGCTTGAAATAGCAGAAACCAACCTTGCCTGGACCAAGATCCATGCCGCAGCCGACGGATGGATCGCCAATCTGACCCTTCGCCCCGGATCCTCGGTGTCCGCCAATGCCCCACAATTTTCGATTGTCGAATCGTCCGATTGGTGGGTGGACGCGAACTTCAAAGAGACCGCATTGGCGCGCATTCGTCCGGGTCAGCCGGTCACGATACGTGTCGATATGCTCCCTGGGACGACGCTCACAGGTAAGGTGGCGTCGATCGGGCGAGGGTCCGGGGACACGTTTTCCTTGTTGCCCTCGGAAAACGCGAGCGGGAATTGGGTCAAGGTCACCCGGCGATTTCCAGTTCGGATCGAGCTTGACCCGACCGATGCGCCCTTGCGTGTCGGAGGCAGCAGCAAAGTTGTCGTAGATACAACAGGCCCGGTGGACGGCAAATGACCCCTGCGGCGTCCGGCCATGTGAACATGGTGATCGTGATCGCCGTTGTTCTCAGCGCCATTCTGGAAGTCCTGGACAGTACGATCGTCAATGTGGCGTTGCCGCATATCCAGGCCGCATTCGGGGCGACCACGGATCAGGCGACATGGATTCTGACCAGCTATATCGTTTCCGCGGTGGTCATCATGCCGTTGACAGGGTTCGTCGCCCGACGCGTGGGCCGACGACGGTTGATCCTGACGGCGGTGACTGGTTTTGCCGTCATGTCGATGATGTGCGGCATGTCCTGGAGCCTTGAGGTCATCGTTGCCTTTCGGCTGGCTCAGGGCATGTTCGGCGCCTTCCTGATCCCCTTGTCCCAGTCCATTCTGTTTGATGCCTTCCCGCGGGAAAAGCGCGGACAGGCAATGGCCATCTTCGGTCTGGGCGTCGTGGTGGCGCCGGTTCTGGGGCCAACGGTCGGTGCGATCCTGACCGAATATTTTTCCTGGCGGATGGTCTTCTTCGTCAATCTTCCCGTGGCGGCCCTTGCACTGCTTCTGCTGGCCGGAGAATTGCCGGGGGACAAAACCGAGGAGGTTCAGATCGACTGGAAAGGCCTTGCTCTGCTGGCTCTTGGAATCGGGTGCCTGCAATTCGTTCTGGATCAAGGCGAGACACTGGATTGGATGTCATCCCGCGTCATCCAGGTGGCCGTGATCGCAGCAGTTATTGGGGCGTTTGGTTTCATTTTTCACGCGTTGACTTCGCGCAATTCGGTTGTGGACCTGCGTCTGTTCGCAGACCGAAACTTTGCCTTGTGCAATCTGATCATCGCGGGTTTTGCCGTGTCTCTGTTCGGGGGCATCGCGATTTTGCCGACGCTTGTTCAAAGCCTGCTGGATTTCCCTGTCATCGCGTCGGGCCATCTGTTCATTCCGCGTGGCCTGACCGCAGGGCTGTCCATGGTTCTGACCGGCGCAGTTCTGGTAAACCGCTTTGATCCGCGCCTGCTGGCGGGCATCGGTCTGTTGCTGACGGCGATCGGGAATTTCATGATGGGGGCCATCAACCTCAATGCCGGTTTTTGGGAGCTCGCATGGCCGGGGGCCATCAGCGGCCTCGGTATGGGTCTTGTGTTCGTGCCCATGTCGATACTGGCTTTCGAGAGCATCAGCAAAGGCCGGCAGGATGAAGCCTCTGGTCTGTTCAACGTGACAAGGCAATTGGGATCGTCGGTTGGCATCTCGCTGGTCGGCACCTGGGTTGTACGCGGGTTGCAGACCAATACGGCGGTGCTCAGCCAGAATGTGACGCCCTACAACCCCGCGGCCCAGGCGTATCTGAGCCCGCTTGGCCTTGCGCCGGACAGCGCTGAAGGTGCTGCCATTCTGGGCCAGGAAATCATGAAGCAGGCCGAGATGATTTCCTATTTGACCGTATTCAACAATCTGGGTCTGCTTGCCTTGGCGACAATTCCATTGCTTTTCTTTTGTCGTGCTCCGAAGCCCGGGTCACATGTTGCCGCTCATGTGCATTAGCGCGTCAAGGTCAGCCCAAGCCACAGGGCGAACCAGCACAGCGCCAGGCTGATCAGGATATTGCCAGCTGCCAGAACCAGAGTGCGCTCGCGCCGAAGTTCAAGAGATTGATAGGCAAAGCTGGAAAACGTGGTGAACCCGCCGCAGAATCCAAAGACCAGCCGTCTTTGATCCTCGGGGATGTCGACAGGGCCGCCCAGATAGCCGATCCAGATCCCCAGCAGCAGGCTGCCCAATACATTGACGATCAACGTCGAAAAGGGCAAATCGTGCCGCACTTTCAAAGCCAGCCAATGACGTAGGACCGCCCCCAGGCCTCCGCCCAGTCCGAACATCGCATGAAGATAGAGGTCATTCATGACGGTGGCCTCTCGGAATGAAAATGGTTGCCCAGTTTCTCTCCGACCAGCGCAGCGCCAATGCCGAAAGCGATTTCCAACCCGACGGCAAGCGGCACGGCCCAAAGATCACTTTCGGCAATACGTTCCAGATCAGCTACGAAAGACGAAAAGGTGGACAACCCACCACAAAACCCGACCGCGCCCAGATGCAGCACATGCGCGTGCAACTTGTGACGTATTGAATACAGCCACCCCAAGACGAAACAGGCCGCCACGTTGATGCCCAAGGTCGACGTGAGGAAACTGAGGCCGGGGATTTCCAGCGCGAAAACTTCGCGCAACAACGATCCCAGCGCCCCTCCGGCAAAGACGGCGAGAAACATAAGGCTCTTTCGGTCGCGCCGGTGTTGGGAATGCGTCTTTGTCAAGTGAATGCCTGTCGCCTTCTGGTATACGTGGCATATCCACTGGCGACACCCTGTTCAACTGTTGAGCCACCGTAACGCGTTTTCACGTTTTCGTCTTCGGGCGGATAAATTCCCGCGAAAGCTTGCAATTAAAAATCAATCTGTTTCACGTTGAGTGCTGTTGGAACCCGCAACCGCCGGTCGGAACCACGAGGAGACAGGAACATGATTGTACGCAGGATCTACTATTTTCTGAGCTATGTCTGCCTGCCGCTCGTGTTGCTGTTGGGGTTCTTCTGGCCGCCCGTACATTGGCTTTTGGTCATCTTGGTGCCCTACGCGGTCATCGGCCTTTATGATGTTTTGACTACCAAGCACAATGTTCTGAACAACTATCCGGTTCTGGGGCATTTCCGGTACATGCTTGAATTCGTCAGCCCGGAAATTCGACAGTATTTCGTTGAAACCAACGAAAGCGGCCGACCTTACAACCGGATCGTACGCGGGCTGGTCTATTCCCGCGCCAAGGGCCAGATGGATACGCAGGCCTTCGGAACGCAATACGACATAAACGAGGTTGGATATCACCGCGCAAATCATTCGCTTGCGCCCAAACATGTGGACAAAAGCGAAGATCGCATCATGTTGGGCGGGCCACAATGCACGAAGCCGTACAGTGCCTCGCGTCTCAATGTTTCGGCCATGAGCTTCGGCGCGCTGAGTGCCAACGCCATCCGCGCGCTGAACGGCGGGGCAAAAGACGGAGGCTTTGCCCACAATACCGGTGAAGGCGGGTTGTCTCCTCACCATCTGGCCGAAGGCGGCGACATCATCTGGCAGATTGGGACGGGCTATTTTGGATGTCGAACGCCGGAAGGCGGGTTTGACAAGGACAAGTTTGCCGAAAGGGCCACAAAGGATGTGGTCAAGGCAATCGAAATCAAATTGTCCCAAGGTGCCAAACCTGCGCATGGGGGCGTTCTTCCCGCTGCCAAGGTCGATGCCGAAATTGCCGAAATCCGCGGGGTGCCCGAGCATCAGGATGTGATTTCCCCCCCAACTCACAGTGCCTTTGACGGGCCCTCGGGGTTGATGCACTTCGTTCAACATCTGCGCGAAATGTCCGGCGGCAAACCTGTCGGCTTCAAATTGTGTATTGGCAACCCGTCCGAGTTCATGTCGATCTGCAAGGCCATGCTCGAGACAGGAATTTTGCCGGACTTCATCACCATTGACGGATCAGAAGGGGGTACGGGCGCGGCCCCGGTCGAATTCACCAACCGCCTGGGCATGCCCCTGAACGAGGCGCTGATTTTCGTAAACAATTGCCTGCGTGGCGTTGGGCTGCGCGACAAGATCCGTATCATTTGTGCGGGCAAAGTGGCGACCGGATACGACATGGTCGAGAAATTCGCGCTTGGTGCGGATATGTGCAATGCGGCACGGGCGATGATGTTTGCGGTGGGCTGCATTCAGGCCTTGCATTGCAACACCAACCGTTGTCCGTCCGGGGTCGCCACCCAGGATCCGGTTCGTGGGCGCGCGGTGAACATCCCGCAAAAGCGGCGGCGTGTTCACCGGTATCACGACGCAACACTGGAAAGTTTCCGCGAACTCTTGGGTGCGATGGGAAAGGAAAAAGTGTCCGAGCTGCATCCGCGCGACATTTTGCGGCGCACGGCGGACGAGCATGAGCGCACCTATGGCGAGCTTTACACCTATCTGGAGGATGGTGCGTTGCTGGCAGATGTGGTTCCCGAGGAATTCGCGGCGGATTGGGAACGCGCTTCGGCATCTCGTTTCTGAGACCCGATCCGTCACAAACAACCGTTTACCCAGAACAGGCGTGAGCGAACTGCGCCCGCGCTCACCGTTTTGTCATGTGGATCAACTCAACTGGGGTTCGATCTGGGATTGTTGGCCACATGCGTGTTGATCCTGCGAATGCTCCATTCAACGGAATCCCGCATCGCGCGTCCCAAGGCCAAATCAAACGCTTTGATCAGATCTGATGTCTGGTCGCTTGCGGCAACGACATTTTCCTGAAACGAATTCGAAGCGATGATCTTGTCGTCGTATTCATCGATGACCTTGATGTTCATGCGCACTTCGATACGGATTTTGTCTCCGTTCTCGGGATCCGCGACAACGATGCCCTGAAACTCGCGCAGGTCCGGTGCGATCACGTAATCAGCGCGCAGACCAACCGTTGACCGTCCGACGGCAGCGACTTTGCCAGAGTTCTCAAAGCTTTCGATCAACAGCGTCTGAACGATCAGGGGTGCGCGATCCACCCATCGCGCCCGTGGCAAATACTGAACCTGAAACGGGGTGGGCTGAATGGCGATCTGATCCGTGTTCACTGCGGCGGTTGCCGTTGGTTCTTCAACAACGATCTGTTTCTGTATTCGCGGCAGCGCCGACGAAAACGTGCTTTTGGGTGTCAACAGATATAAATCGTTGGGTTTCGCGGCTTGTTTCAAAGTGCCCAACCCGGCACATCCACCGACCAATGCAAACGTCAGAATTGCAATTGCAGGCTTGATCATTGACGGAACTCCGATGCTTGGGTGCCCAGCAGAAACCGCGCAGGATCACGTTCGACCTTGTCCACCAGACGGTCGAGGCTGATTACCAGGCGTTGGGATTCTTCGACGAAGCGGATAAATTGCGGCAGACCCACGCGCAGGAAGTCTGACACCTGCCGGCGGTTGGTCTGCACGATGCCGTCAATTGTCCCCAACAGCTCTGAGGCAGAGTTCGACGCGCTCAGGACATCGTCTGAAATCTGATCGATCTTACCGGTGATGTTCGAGACTGTTTCGGTGACCTGGTTGGCCGCCTTCCGGATATCTTCCGCAACGGGCGCCACGTCTTCTTTCATGACGCGGTTGGCTGATTCAAAGGCCGTTTCCGCCGAAGACAGCGCACCTTTGGCCGTGTCCATTGCAGATGTGATCGAACCAAGTGTCGTGTTGGCGTTCAACACGGTCTCGTTCACGATCCCCAAAGTGACGCTGCCTTCATCCGACAAGAGGGTCAACCGTTCGGCCAGTTGCGACCCGCGTTCGATGAAAGGTCGAACGTCTTGCTGCAAAATGCGGTCTGCCGTTTCGATCGTCGTTTTCACTTCGTCCAGCGCAGCCCTGGCTGACTCGGACGCGGACTTGACCGAATTGAGCGTGTCCGTGCCGGTCTTGAGGGTCGTATCCGCCGTTTCGATCAAAGGGTCCAGACGTTTTGAAAATTCACCAATATCCTTGGCTGCACTGCCAATGTCGCTGGCCACGGATTCAAAGCTTGTCAATGTTTTGTCCAGCCGGCCGGTTGCCGAGGCAAGGTTGTCCAGAATGCTGCTCACGGCTTGCCGGTTCTTGTCGTCGACGACCTTGTTCAGGCTTTCCAGAAGTGTAACGGCCTCGTCCAGCACTTTTGGTGCGCCTTCAAACAATGACTGGATGGTGCTGCGCTTGCTTTTGATCACGCTGTCTTGCGGCAGCCTTTTGGCAGTCGGTGACCCGCCGGTAAGTTCAACGTAACCGACGCCGGTAACACCCAGCGATTGAAGCTGGGCGATCGTTTCTTCGGTGATCGGAATATCTGCATCCACTTCTATTCGCACCCGAACCTTGGAGGGATCGTCCTCATCCAGGTTCAGAGAGATCACCTGCCCAACAGGAAGGCCGTTGAAATTCACCCCGCCCGCCGCCGAAAGCCCCGAGACGTTATCGAACAATACATCGTAATAAGCGTATTGGCGGGTCACTTCGAATTTCGCCAACCACAGGAAAAAGCCGAAAACGCCCAACAGCCCCGCAAGGGTGAACGCGCCGATCAGGATGTAATTTGCTCTGGTTTCCATCGCCTTTACCTGTCCTGACCCTTCTGTTGCGCCGCGCGGGCGCGGGGGCCTGTGAAATATTCCTGCACCCAAGGATGATCCACTTTGGTCATATCCTCAATCGGACCTTCAACCAGCACGCGTTTTTCTGCAAGCACTGCAATTCGGTCACAGATGGCGTATAGGCTGTCCAGATCATGGGTGACCATGAAAACCGTCAACCCAAGTGCCTGCTGCAACTCGCCGATCAGTTCATCATATGCAGCCGCGCCAATCGGGTCCAATCCGGCGGTTGGCTCATCCAGAAAAACGATTTCGGGATCAAGCGCCAGTGCCCGTGCCAGGGCGGCGCGTTTTCGCATGCCGCCTGACAGTTCCGATGGAAACTTGCCGCAACTCAGCTGGGGCAGACCCACAAGGCTGATCTTCAACGCCCCCAGCGATTCCATCAGTTTTTCACTGATGCCCGTATGTTCTCGAAGTGGGGCCATCACGTTTTGCAATACGGTCAGCGATGAAAACAGCGCACCGTCCTGAAAGGCCACGCCCCAGTGGCGTTCGATCCTGCGGCGTTCCTCCTCGGGGCCGTTCAGGACATCCACTCCCAGCACTTCTATACTGCCGGCAGCAGGTTTGTTCAGACCCACGATTGTACGAAGCAAGACGGATTTTCCGGTTCCGGACCCGCCAACAATGCCCAGAACCTCGCCGCGCCAGACATCAAGGTTCAGATCGTCATGAACCACCTGTGTTCCGAATTGGTTCCTGAGACCGCGAACGCGGATCACGGCGTCACGCTGCGCTGCGGTCTGTTCCGTTTCGTGTTGCGTGCCATCATTCATGTCAGATTCCGATTTCGGAAAAGAAAATCGAAAACAATGCGTCGATTGCAATCACCATGAAAATGGATTGCACAACCGATGCGGTTGTACGCTGCCCCACACTCTGGGCCGACCCTTTGACCTGCAAGGCCTGCCAGCATGCGATGACCCCGATGACCAGCGCAAAGAACGGTGCCTTGATCAACCCAACCGCAAGTTGCCAGACGTCGGTGTTTTCCTTCAAACGGGTGACAAACATGCCCGGGCTTACGCCCAGATCGATCCAGCTCATCAGCGCGCCGCCGAACAGGCCGGCCATATCTGCGACAAACCCAAGAATGGGCAGCATGATGAGCAACGCCAAAACACGTGGAATGACAAGAACCTCGATCGGGTCAAGGCCCAGCGTCCGCATGGCGTCGATCTCTTCCTGTACTTTCATCGAACCGATCGAGGCCGTGAATGCCGAACCCGAGCGACCGGCAACAATAATCGCGGTCAGCAAAATTCCCAGCTCTCGCAGAATCGAGATCGAAATCAGTTCGACCACAAAGATCTCGGCCCCGAACTGTTTCAATTGTGTCGCACCCTGAAAGGCCAGCACGACACCGATCAGAAAACCCATCAGGGCCACGATGGGAAGGGCTTTGACCCCGGTCTCCTCCATATGAGTGACAAGGGCCGCTTTGCGCAGGCGCCACGGCATGACCAGGGTCCGAAACAAGCGGTGCAGGGTAAGGCCCAGAAATTCGAGGATCGACAGGGTATCCTTCCAGGCTCCGAATGTGCCCTGACCCACATGAGCGACCCAGTCCAGAAAACCGCGAGGGTCCTCGAGCTTGCCGGGTTTGTCCGGGATGCTGCGTGTCACCGTGTCTATCAGTGTCGCATGTGCGGGTTTCACGCCTTGAAACTCCAGCGTGGCACCGTTTGACGTGAACCTCCGGCCTAGGTCCGCAACCAGCCAGGCCCCGCCCGTATCCAGTGCTTCTATGCCGGACAGATCAAAAACGACCTTGCCCCCACAAGGTTGGACCGCAGCAAAATCATGCTCCACGGTTTGCAGGGATTGCGTGAGCAACTCACCAGATATGCGCACTTGATTGCCGCTGGCGTCGCGCTCTGATGTGATCGTTGGCTGCGTCATGGTGCCATGTGAAGTAAAACATTCAATGCCTGCAATGACTTTGTGCCCATTGACCCGGTTTTTGCCGCAAAGGATGGCCTTGGCGTCACGCCGGACCATGAGCAGGAGCTAGCATAACTAGAGACATTTCCGTTACTTTTCGCGGCTCAAGTCAGGCCGGAAAAGAAAACGCAGGGCTGTTCGACTAATCGGTTGCGCGAAAAACGGAAGCGGGACACATTCCGCTGCGGAACCCTGGGTGCGGAATTCGGAGAAGTCGGTATGCATCACGCCAAGAACGTTCTGTTCATCATCATCGATCAATTGAGGGCAGATTGCCTGAACGGCGCTCTGGCCGAGCACGTGCAGCTACCGAACCTACGGGCTTTCATGGACGAGGCGGTAAGTTTTACGCGCCACTTCTCTGTCACCAATCCCTGTGGGCCATCCCGCGCATCGATTTTGACCGGCCAGTACGCGATGAACCATCGTTCCGTGCGAAATGGTACCCCACTGCGTCATGATACGCCGAACATCGCCACGGAAATGCGAAAGGCGGGTTATATGCCGATGCTGTTCGGGTACACCGATACGTCTGCCGATCCCCGAGTCCATGATCCCAACGACCCCGTGCTCAAATCTTACGAGCAATCGATGAACGGGTTTCTTGAAGTTGTCGAAATGCGCCTGGAAGAGTCATACCCCTGGCGATCATATTTGATGAAAAATGGCTATACGTTCGATACATATTGGGATGTCTACAAGCCTGTCTCACCGGATGGTCAAACGCCCAAGCTGAACGACCCGGCCATGTATCGGGCAGAACACAGCGACACAGCCTTCCTGACCGATGCGTTTCTGGACGGGATTGCACCTCATCAAGGCAAGGGATGGTTTGCTCATCTGACTTACATCCGTCCTCATCCACCATTGGTTGCGCCTTCCCCGTATAACGACATGTACGATCCGGCGGAAATCCCTCTGCCGAAACGCCTGCCGAGCGAAGCCGCTGAGAAGGTGCTGCATCCGTTTTTCGGGCCAAAGCTGGACGCCTACACGGCAGAAAAGTTTGTTTATGGCTTTGCTGACGTTGAGCCAACGGATGAAAATATCCGCACTTTGCGCGCCGTTTATCTGGGATTGGCGACCGAGGTCGATCACCATATCGGGCGCGTTGTTCAGTATCTCAAGGACAGTGGGCAATACGACGATACCATGCTGGTCATAACGGCTGATCATGGCGAAATGCTGGGCGACAGGCACAGCTGGGGCAAAATGACTGTGTACGACGCGGCCTATCACACACCGTTGATGATACGCCTTCCGGGGAACGAGGCCATGGCCGGCGCGAAAGTGACCGTTCCAACCGAGTCGATTGATGTCACGCCGACCATCCTTGATTGGATTGGGCAGACTGTTCCAAACGCCATGGATGGCAGGTCCTTGCTGCCCTTGTTGCACGGCGACGTTCCCGATGACTGGCGCAGCTATTCCTTCAGCGAGCTGGATTTCTCGGAACCCGAAGAACCGACCCTCTGGCAACGGCGGTTGGGAACGGGCAACAGTGATTCCTGTCTGGGAATATTGCGGGACGAACGATTCACGTTGATCGAATTTGCAGCTGACCTGCCGCCGATCCTGTTTGATCATCAGGGACAGGGAGAATTCGAAAACCTTGCGGAAAACCCCGCGTTTGCGGCTGATCTTGCCCGGTTGGGCAGACAGATGCTGCGCCATCGGATGCGAAACATGGATCATACCTTGTCGTTGCACTCCATTACTTCCGAAGGCGCAAAGTCCCGTTCCAGATATTAGGATCACTGCACGCTTTCGCGCTCTTTTCAGTTGGATCATGGAAGTTGCATGAGACGTTTTGTCGTTCATCAATTCCACTACCGGCGCATCAATTCTGATGGTACCCATGGGGCGTGGAGAAGACGAACCTGGACATCACCGAACAGCGCATAAAGGCGATGACGACTGCCGGACTGAATCTCATCGGTCAGGCGCTTTCGATCTATGACAGCAACCTGAAACTGGTGCTGAGCAATCGTCGGTTCAAAGAAATGTTCGACCTGCCGGACGAGCTGGTCGAACGCGGAGCCTTGTTTCGGGATACCATCCATTTTCTCGCCAGCCGTGGCGAATACGGTGACGACGAAAGTGTGGACGAAATGGTCAACCTGCGCGTCGAGCAGGCTTTGGCTTTCGAGCCCCATTACATGGAACGCGTAAGGCCCAACGGGCAGGTTATCTCGATAGAGGGCGCGCCGTTGCCACAGGGCGGATGGGTCGCGGTCTACACTGACATTACCGGCACCCGGCGTGCCGAAAACCTGCTGCGGGCGCGATCAGAAGAGCTGTCGGAACAATTGCTTGGCCACGCCGAAGAACTGTCTGCAACCAACCGAAAGCTTGCGGCCACGATCAAGGCATTGGAAGAGGCCAAACGCGAGCTGACCGAAATCGAAGCCCGCACACGCATGATGACCGAAATGATGCCGGCTCATATCGCGCATTTGGATCGCACTGGTCGATATGACTACTCCAACCGCCGTTTGAGCGCGGTCCTGCCCGGACGTCCGTCGGAGATTCTTGGGCTTCACATATCCGAAGCGCTTGGTGCCGCCGCGTATCGGCGGGTCAAAACGCATCTGGCAAAAGCCTATGACGGAGAAACCTCCGTATTCGAGTTCAACGAGGATCAGGATTCCCGCCGCATCCGCGTTTCATTCACGCCGGATGACGCCGGTGGCGTCTATGTAATGTCGGTTGATATCACCGAAGAAACGCAGGCGCGCGTCGTTTTGCAGCAAACGCGCCGCCGAGCTATGGCCGCCCAGATGACCAGTGGATTGGCTCATGACTTCTCCAACTTGCTGACGATCATCCTTGGGATGCAGTCCAAACTGAACAAAATGGACCTGTCGGATGAAGCACATGAGCTGGTTGCCGCGACACAGCAAACGGCGCGTCGGGGTGGGCAATTGCTGAACCGGATTGCGGACATGACCGGGAACCGAACGCCACATCCTCAGGCCACGGACATGAAGGCGCTGCTGGAAGACCTGAGAATATTGGCCTCGCCTTCCTTGCCGCGCGGCGTCGGTTTGTCGGTGGTCAACACTTTGCCCGACCGGGCTTTGATGCTGGACCCGGGAATGGTGCAGGATGCGTTGCTGAACCTGGTGCTGAATGCGCGGGATGCCTGCGGCAGTTCGGGCCAGATTACAATCAGCGCGCATACCATCGGAGAAATCTGGGTTGAAATCACCGTATCGGACACCGGCCCGGGCTTTACACCTGAGGCGCTGGAAAAGGCGCTGAACCCGTTCTTTACCACCAAGGGAAGCGACGGGTCGGGGCTTGGACTGCCCATGGTGTATGACACTGTCAAGCTAGCCGGGGGCGATCTGAACCTCAAGAACACGCCATCGGGCGCATCCGTCGTTTTGCGGTTGCCCTATCGGCCAGCTCCGCCCGTGCAAGGCGGTTTGGTGCTTCTGGTCGAAGACAGCGAAGATTTGCGGGGGCAGTTTCGGGATATGCTGGTAGAGCTGGGCTTCGCCGTCATCGAGGCCAATTCGGTAGATGAGGCGCTGGCGTTGATAGACAGCGTTGAAGACATTTCTCTTGTCCTGTCCGATATCCGTCTCGAAGGAAGTGGTACAGGTCTGGATATTTTGCGGCAGGTGAAGCCGGGATTGCCATGTATCCTTATGACATCGCTGCCCAGTTCGGACCCGTTGTACCAGCGCGCCCTTGCGTTGGCCCCGGTGTTGCGTAAACCGTTTTCGCAGGCTCAATTGTCAGCCCTGATCCAAACCGAGGCCGCCTGATGACGCAACCGCTGGTTACCATCCTCGACGACGAACCCGAAATCCGGCGTATCCTGACGGACGCTCTGGAGGATGCCGGTTTCCGTACGCAGAGTTTTTCCCGCGCGCGAGAATTCGAGGCTGCGCTCAACCGTGTGACGCCCGATGTCTGTCTGGTCGACCTGTCATTGCCAGATACGGATGGGCTGGCGTTGGTTCATCGTCTGGCGTTGGAACAAGGCGCGGCCGTGATCATCATTTCGGGGCGCGCGCAGGTGCAGGACCGTGTTACGGGGCTGGAACTTGGGGCAGACGATTATATTACAAAACCGTTTGACCCTGCGGAAGTCGTGGCGCGGATCAGGGCAAGATTAAGAACACCTCGCACTCAGACCTCTCATTCGGATACGGCGGAATTCAACGGCTGGACCGCACATTTTGACCGATACGTGCTTGAAAGTGAATCAGGTGACGAAACGCCGTTCAGCCATGCAGAGGGGGAAGTCCTGCGGCTGTTTCTGGAAAGCCCCAAGCGGCTGATCAGCAGGGGACAAATGCAGGAGTCCCTGGGCGGCGCAGCCGGAGACAGTTTTGACAGGGCGATGGATGTTCGGATTTCCAGGTTGCGTACCAAGCTGGGAGAGGATCCCAAGAACCCGCGGTTGATCAAGACGATCTACGGGGCGGGGTATATATTTTTGGGTGATGTCGGTTGGAAGTAGACGCAGATCCAACCGGCCGAGACTTGGTCAGATGAGTTGTTTTCCATGTCTGTTTGACCCTTTCGAGCCTTCCGTGCTGAAGCTGCTGACACCGAGATTTCCGTATCGGAAGTGACACGTCTGCCCCCAATTACCCCATCGCTCATTCGCGCAATGCCTGATCCTTTATCTTCACAACCGGTTGCAGAATATAATCCAGCACTGTTTTGCGACCAGATAGAATGTCCACTTCGGCGATCATTCCAGGTATGATTTCGACCGCTATGCCATTCCCATCAAGCATGGTGCTTTTGGTTCGGATCTCGACCACAAAGACCTCTTCGTCATTCCGCTCTGATCGTGTGACCGTGTCTGCACCGATGCGGATGATTTCACCATCCAGCGCCCCGTATCGTGCGAAATCATAAGCCGTGATTTTGACCTTCACAGGCTGACCAGCGTGCAAAAACGCGATATCCTCAGGCTTTACATAGGCTTCAACCAGCAATGTGTCGTCCAGCGGCACGATTTCAACAAGGTCCTCTCCACTGCGGGCGAGACCGCCGATGGTGGAGCGATGAATCCGGTTTACAATGCCGCGTACCGGAGACCGAACCTGTGCCCTTGACGCCCGGTCGCGCAAAGCGGGCAGGGCGGGTTGCAAGGCAGCCAGCTCGGCAGTAGCAAGCGCCAGATCCGTCAGCGCGGCGCTGCGAAACCGGCTTCGCACCGCTTGAATCCGATCATCGATTTCGTCCAAGCCCGTTTGCAACCTGTTGGTCACAGCTTCTGCCCGCACCTTGCGACCGCGCCATTCGGCTTCACTCCGCCGCAACGCAAGCAATGTTGTTGCAGGCTCCATTTGACGCTCGACCAGCGGCGCCATGATGGCCCTCTCTTCGGCCAGGACCACCAGGGTTTCTTCTGCCGTCACTTGATCGACCAGGCCTTCCTCAAACTCTCGCTGTTTTTGCTGACGCTGACGCTCCAGGATGGCTATTTCTGCCTCCAACTCAGCCTGCCGGCCTTGGTACAGTGCAGTTTCGGATTGCACGACGGTAGGCGCGCCGTTGATCAGTTGAACATCGAAATCCAGTTGTGTCCCATCAATTTCGGACCGAAGACGTTGGATGCGCGCCATCAGCCCGAACGCGCGTTGCTGTTCCTGACTGAGCTGACTGTCAATTTGGGTTGTTTCCAGTTCCATCAGCAGTGAACCTTTTTCGACCAGTTGGCCTTCGCGCGCATGCAACGACTGCAATACGCCGGGCTCGGTGGCTTCGATCAGCTGGATGTCTCCGGAAGGCACGATCCGGCCGTCCACGCGCGTGACATCGTCCAGTTCGGTCAGATGCGCCCACAATAGCGCGGCGATCAGGCAGAGCAGAATCACCAAAAGCAGCAAGGAACTCCGAACAGGAGAGCGTCCCTGCATCTCGCGCGCCAGGGTGGCCAGATCAGGATGCTGCGACATTCAAGCGCCTCCCTGTCCGACGAACATGTTGCGTCAACATGCTTTTGGGGCCATCCGCCGCGATTTTCCCGTGTTCAAGGATGATGACTCTGTCAACAAGCTCCAACAGGCTGGTTCTGTGTGTAATGACAACCATGGTGGACTCTGCCGTGCATTCTTTCAGACGTTGGATAACCTGGGCTTCGGTTTTGACATCCATCGCGCTTGTTGGTTCATCCAGCAGGAGAACCGGCGGACGGCCTATGAGTGCCCTTGCCAGGGCAATGGCTTGCCGCTGTCCGCCAGAGAGGCCTTCGCCGCGTTCCGCGAGTTGAAGATCGTAACCCCCGGGATGGTTGGCCACGAAATCCTCAACCCCGGCGGCGCGGCCTGCTTCGATCAGTTCGTGATCTTTTGGCCGGATTGTGCCGCTTGCGATATTGTCCCGGACTGATCCGGAAAAGAGCCATATATCCTGCAGGACGGATCCGATATTGCGTCGCAGATTACCAGGATCGATCTGGCGGATATCAAGGCCTTCGAATGTGACAGATCCTACACGCGGCGCGTACAATCCAAGCAAAAGACGTGCGATGGTGCTTTTCCCGCAGCCAATCTGACCCAGGATCGCCACCTTTTCACCCGGTTTGATCGTGAATGAAACGCCTTGCAGGGTATCTTCCCCCTGATCAGGGTAGGAAAAATACACGTTGTTGAAGGCGATCGCCCCTTTGAAATGGGGCCGGTTCACCCATGTTCGGCCTTGTGGGCGTTCGCTTTCCGCCATCATCAGCGCGTTGAGGTTTCGGTATGCGCTTCGGGCTTGGTTAAGCCTTGTCAACGTCTGCGCCAACTGCCCCAAAGGTGCCAGTGCCCGCCCTGTCAGCATCACCGAGGCAACCAAAGCGCCCATGCTGGTCTGACCGTCTGTGATCAGAAAAACACCATAAAATACGATCAACACCTGTGCCGCTTGTTGCGTAAAACCGGTGAGGTTGAGAGCAAATTGTGTAACGGCCCGGCTCTGAGCACCGTGCGAGGATTGCCGTTCTATCGCCTGCTCCCATCGGGAACGCATTTGCCGGCCCGCGGCCGTTGTCTTTATCGTTTCAAGGCCCGAGACAGCTTCCACGAGGATCGATTGTTTGGATTGCCCGTCAGACAGGTTCTTTTCTGCCATGCGGGACAGAAGCGGCTGTACGGCCAAACCTGTCAGCAGAACCACAGGCACGGCCAGAGCCGGGACCAATGCCAGTTGTCCGCCGACCAGGTAAATCACAAATACGAACAACCCGATGAACGGCAGATCCACGACGGCAACAAGCGTTGCGGACGTGAAGAACTCGCGCAGGGTCTCGAACTCACGGATGGTACTTGTCATGGCGCCGGTGGAACCCGCGCGTGACTTCATCTGGATGTTCAGAACGTGGTCAAAAATTCGCCGCCCCATGAGCAAGTCGGCTTTTTGCCCGGCCCTGTCGATGAATGCTGCCCGCAGCAATTTCAGCGCGAAGTCGAATAGCAGCGCCAGGGCCACGCCCGCCGTCAAGGCAATAAGCGATTCGGTTGCCTCATTGGGCAACACGCGATCATAGACAACCATGATAAAAACAGAGGTCGACAAGCCAAGAAGGTTTGCCAGTGCCGCGGCGAGAGCAACCTGTATGTAAGTCCATCGATTGGCGGACAGCGCCGCACGAAACCAATGACCTCGGTAAGCCGTGTGACCGGTGTCCAGTTCATCTGTATGATTTCGCCGAAACAAGACCGCGAAACCGGTGTAGGACTTGGCCAGCTGTCCTTCTGAAACTTCACCGATTCCTTCGCCAAGTTCCGGGTCATAGACCAGCAAGGCACCGTTTTTTGCGCGGCCATGGTACACAACAGCCTTGTTTTCGGTCATCAGCAACAAGGCCGGAGCCAATGCTTCGTCAAAACTCGCGATGCGCCGCGCGCCATAGCCCGCCTGTAGACCTGTGTTTTCCGCCACCGAGAGGATGTCACGAACAGTCAGATCCCCGTCTGAACCGGTCTGCGACGCCTGGATCGTTGCAAGGGTCAGAGGGCGTTCAAGCGTCGCGGCGATATTCAGAATGCAGGCTTCGTAGCATGTCAAACGGGCGCGATCCGGCATTGATTTCAACGTGCTCATTTCACCTCGTTCCAATTGCCAAGCGAAAGTCCGAGCAGGTCCAGAATGTCTCCGGTAAGGCTCAGTGCCGCGTAGTTGGTCAGAAAATAACTCTGTTCGGCCAGAATCAGGCGTTCCTGCGCATTTACGTAATCGCGTTGAGCGTCCAGAATTTCGATCAGGCTGCGACGCCCAATCGAGAACTGTGCGCGGGATGCAGCAACATTGTCGGCATTGGCACTTGCTGCAATACGGGCCGCGCGCAGCCGTTCTGCGCCTGCTTTTTGATCGGATCGAATAAAGCCCAGTTCCCGCATGATTTCGCGAACCAATTGCTCTCTGGCGAACTCCGCTTCTTTCACTTTGGCTTCTGCTGCTGCGATGGCGGCGCGGCGTTGGCCGGTGCTGTCAAGCTCGTAGTTGAAAGAAAGATCCACGCCAAAATTCGCATCCCGAGTGTCATCCTGGTTGGCAAATGCGGCGACCCGAACGTTCGGTTTGCGCCGTGCCTGCGCGGCCGACCATTCGGCTTTGGCTGCCAGCAAGCCGGCATCCGCCCTGCGGATCTGAGGGCTGTTCATCACGATCTGGGCATCACTTCTGTTCAGCGGTGGAGCTGGTACAGGAGGGGGCAATGATCCGGGAAAAGTCCCGAACACTTCTCGAAACCGCGCTTCGGCCCGATCAGTTCGTGCTCGTGTGTCAGCCAGTCTTGTGCGCGCATCTGCCATTCTGGACTGGGCGGTCAGGACATCTGCATTTGAACCGGCGCCGCCCGCTGTGCGATCCGAAATCTGACGCACCAGTTCTTCATGAACCGAAACATTGTCAGCCGCGATGCGGAGCAACTTTCTTTGATCAATGACAAGCACATAGGTCTCGATGGCGGCCAGCGCCGTGGCTGATGCCGTCTGAATTTGATCGCCCCGTGTTTCCAGAACACGTGCCCGGGCTGCTGTCAGATCCCCCGAGGCAGCCCCACCGTCATAAACCAATTGTGAAACTCTCAGATAGGGTGAAACATCTGCAGTATCCGATTCGACCCGTTCGGACCGTGCATTTATTCCCAACGAGATCTGCGGAAGAAAGGCGCCTTCCGCTGCATCTTGATTGGCTGATGCGATATCCATCCTGGTATTGCTTTGCGCCAATGTCGGGCTTGTCTCTACCGCCTGGCGCACGCGTTGTCC
The DNA here is from genome assembly GCF_056543025.1 of Ruegeria sp. A4. Lineage (NCBI taxonomy): Bacteria > Pseudomonadati > Pseudomonadota > Alphaproteobacteria > Rhodobacterales > Roseobacteraceae > Ruegeria > Ruegeria sp. A4. The sequence goes on from NZ_JBQGAW010000005.1 coordinate 170,403, forward strand.
AAATGCACTACTGCTGAGCTTTGCCGATGGCTTTGCTGCCCCGGCACCGGTGGTCCCGGGTGCAAAGGACTCTGCCACTGGGGTCAAATCAGGAAGCGGCGTGCAGGCGGACAACGGTATTGCGAGCAGAGCGAACGCAGCCCAGGACAAAACTGCTTTACAAGAACGCATGATGACCCTCCTGCCTGCTATGGTCCATGGCTTCTTCTTTCTGTTGCGCCGCAACCAACGCGTCCAAGAACCCTGAAACACCGGTGGTCTGTTGTGTCAGAGAAGTATCAGCTTCCCGATGCGCGCGGGCATGTGCATGTGTCAGCCAGATACTGTGGGTCAGCGAAATCTGATGAGCGTGAATCAGTCGCAAACCCCCATTCGAAGTAAGCAGTGACAAGTGCGCGCGCGGAATTTTCTCCAGGGCGTTCTGCGTGACGCCAAAATGCCCGCTCGGAAACTCAACTCCCTGAAAAGTGGTGAGCGGACCAAACAATCCCATGTCAGCAAGAACACGACACAGATGAGTTGTGTATTTCATCGACACTTTCAGGGCGCGAAAGAAAGCTGCGACTTTTTTCAGTTCCGGCGCAATTTGACCTGATTTGTCGAAGAATACCTCGTCTTCCGGATTGTCAGTGACAAGCCCCGCCGTTTCGTCGACAAGCAATTCGTCATGGCCGTTACCATCCGGTTCAATCAGTCGTGGCCGGAACGGAGCACAGCGCAAGACGCATGGCACATAAGTCGCGAGCCATTTGCCATGTGCTGACACAAATGGCGTAGGCTGGTCCGGTTGCATGGACAATACAGCCACTGGATAAAACCCGTGTTCAGATTTCCGAAAAGTGATTGGAAATGTGGCGGCGGCCTGAAGAATTTCTAGTTCGACCACAGGGCAATCTGCCATAGTCCGTGCGAAATCGAACGAGGTGAACCGCCTCCAGAACCGATGACCATGTCGTCCAAGACTGACCGGAGTTAAGCCATTCTGTGCCATAACCGCCTCATGATGTTGAATTACGTCTGTATGTGCGCCGGTCTGGATCAGGCCGTTGCCCCGGTCGGGTCAGTGTGCAGGATGTTATCTGCGGTCAGGCCGCTCAGATCGCTCAGGTCTTGGAACGTGGCCACGGTTTCAACGCTGGCATCGTTCGCCGCCTGGAAATCTACCTTGACCAGAACACTGTCTGTTCCGTCGGTTGCCATCACGTAAAGCTCATCGCCCGCCATGGCTCCGGCAAGACTCTCGACAGCGGCTTCGATTGTGCTGAGGTTGAGGTCGGTGAGTACCGTGCTGAGGCCGACAAATCCGGTGTTCGTGCCCAACGTGTCTCCGGTGGAAAGCAATTCGAATCCGGTGCCATCACCGCGAAGCGTGTTGGTGTCCAGCCCATGGAACATCAATGCGTCGGTTACATCCGCAGCCGGGCCAATCGTAAAGCCAGTCACAGTGTCTGTACCATTGCTGGCCGGGTCGGCCTCGAAGACGACGATGTCTCGCCCTGCTGCGGAAACATCAATGGTATCGTCGCTGTCACCGCCGCGCGTGATGGTGTCCGTATTCGCAGCGGTGAGCGTGTCATCGCCAATGGCGCCAAACTGCACTGTCGTTGGCCCGCCATCAGACGTTTTGATTGTCAGCTCAATAGTCTGGCTGGAGTCCTGGATCGTCATCGTGAAGGTGACAAGCGGCTGAGAAAGATCTGTAAAGGTTGTCGCCGCGCCAGCAAAATTCATCGCGCCTCCGGCGCCCGGGCTGGCCAAGAACAAATCGAAGGCGTTGTTTTCCGAAACCGACGCCGTGTTGAATGTGACAACCGAAGGGTCAAATCCGAGCTCTGCCGTCAAAGCCAGACCGTCAGAGATATCGCGGTCGGCTTCGGCATGGATTGCGAATGTCACCGTAGATCCCGAGCGCCCAACTTCAGAGATCACATAGGCGGCGGGTTCATGCGCAACGGCCTGCTCGGAAACCGGCAGCGGATCTGGTCCACCCGCGACGGTCGCCTGCGCGGAAAAGACAAGGTCATCACCTGCCTCCACTGCCGAAAAGTTGGACGCCGCGACAGCCAGCGACCAGGATCCGTCTGCGGCCACCGTTGCAGATCCGACCGAACTGCCGTTTAACGTGACATCCACCGACTGGCCGACTGACAATCCGGTCGATGACCCGCCGAGAGTAATTCCGGAAGCTTTGGCATCGGCAAGACCAATCGAATTGTTGACCCCGACATCGTTCAACGTCAACAGGGGGCGAAAATCTGTGGAAAGTGAGCTGTTCGCCGCGGCCGAGCTGTTTCCTGCCAGATCGTCAACAGTGGCGGAAATGGTATAGCTCGTTCCGTCAGAGAGCATTCCAAGATCACTTGCTGGAACGGTAACTGCCCACGAACCATTTGATGCAACGCCTGTATAGGTTTGCCCGCCGAATGTGACCGAAACGGGCCGGCCATCTTCAGCCGTGGTCGTGCCTGAGATTGCAAGATCCACGCCCCTCTCGGTCACGTCCAACACGGCACCCACAGGCAGACTGTTTATGGTTATCGAAGGTGCTGTAAAGTCAGTGGCAAAGCTTGTCGTGGTTTGATTGTTGTTTCCCGCCGCGTCCGAGATCGACGCATTGATATTGTAAGTCTCGTTGTCTTGCAGGGCAGACAAATCTGTCACGGTTGCCGTATAGGTCCAAGTACCCCCGGTTACCGTAGCCGTTCCGGTGACGTCCGTAGTGCCGTCAGCGCGCGTGATTTCGACGGTAACAACTGTTCCGTCCGGCGCATCGGAAGTTCCTGACACCGTCAGGTCGGTTCCTTGTTCAGCGGCGTTCATGACGGCCCCGTCGGATACGGTTGAAATTCCGATCGTCGGTGGCGTGAAATCGGTGGTAAAGCTGTTGTTCGCTTGCAGTGCCGGATTCCCGGCAGCGTCCGAGACATCAGCGGTCACGGTGACGGTCGACGCGTCAGATAGACCTGCCAGATCCGAAGCAGGTACAGTTACGCTCCAATTGCCGCCGGAAACCGTTGCGCTATGGGACTGCCCGTTCAGACTGACGGTTACGATTTGCCCGTCTTCAGCTGTCGTACTGCCCGAGATGGAAAGATCCGTGGCCCGCTCGGCTGCATTCATGACAGCTCCGTCCGAGAAACTGTCGATGCTGAGCGTCGGCGCGGTCACATCCTTGGAAAGTGTCACTGCGGCCTGCGGTGCCGTCACGCCACTGGCGTCGTCGACATCTGCGGTAACAGAGAAGTTGCCTCCATCCGACAAGGACGCCAGATCCCCAGCTGGCACAGTCACGTTCCAGGCCCCGCCGGATACTGTTCCGGAATATGTTTGACCATCCAAGGTTACGGTAACTTGCTGACCATCCTCAACATTTGACGTCAGCCCGCTGATGGTCAAGTCGGATCCGGCTTCGGTTGCGTTCAGTACGGAACCAACAGGAAGCGGTGTTATCGAAATGGAAGGACCGGTCAGGTCTACGGGAACCGATACTAGAAGCGGCACTGCCGGATTGCCCGACACGTCCTCGACGGCTACCAGAACAGATGCAGGTACTCCGGTGGAAAGACTGCTCAGATCGGAATTGGGGATCGTTACACTCCAGCTTCCGCCAGAAGCGGTGCCTGTGTGCACTTGTCCGTTGAACGTAACGATGATGGTCTGACCATCCTCTGCCGTGGTGGAACCGGTCAAGGCCAGGTCGCCGGCGACGTCGATCAGTTCTATCGAGCCGCCAGCCACGGGATCCAGAGAAACAGTTGGTGCAGTGAAATCAGTATCGAAGCTCCCGCTCGCCTGTGGTGCGGGATTTCCCGCCGCGTCAGCAACATCCGCGGTAACGGCAATCGTCGCGCCATCAGGAAGGGCCGAGAGGTCTGCTGCGGGAACGGTGACGCTCCATTGTCCATTGGATACCGTGCCCGAATAGTTTTGCCCGTTCATTGAGACGGTAACGGTCTGCCCGTCTTCTGCATCGGTTGTTCCGGTGACCGTCAGATCCGTTGCCTGTTCGATCGCATTCAAAACAGCGCCATCGGAAAACCCGGTGATCGACAGGGTTGGCGGAATTGTATCAATATCGAACTTGACGGATTCGCTGGACAGTTCCGTGCCTGAATCGTCCAGATGTCTGACTGTCACCGTAGAGACGCCTTGCGGAAGCGCATTTGCTTCGGCCGCAGTGAGAGAAATGCTCCAACTGCCGTCATCGTTGGGTGTTACGGTTTTGACCAGCGAACCTATGGTGACCTCGACTGTCGATGTTCCTTCGGGTGCGGCGGCATTGGTAATGGCACTGTTCAATGCCGTTGCCTGAAGTTCGGCCAGGTTCAGGCTGGTATAGCTCGGTTCCGGTTGGGGTTGGGGTTTAGGCGCTGGCGCGACAGGTTCTGGGGAATCGCCGCTGCCGCCACCGCCCCCGCCCGCAGCGGCAGCTGCGCCGGCCAGCCCGAGGCCGCCCAATGCAGCCCCGGCGCCGCTGATTCCGCCAGCTGCTGCACCGGCTTCAGCTGCGCTGAACTGGGCGATTTCAGCAACCGCCGCTTCCGCAATCATGATTGCGCCGCTGTCCAGAACCTGCACGTTTTCCGCCGCCACGATCATGGTTCGACCGTCTGCCATTTTCAGAAGAACATCGCCGTTTTTCAGCAACTTGGCGGAGCGTACACCCGGTATTGTCTCTGCGAACTGGAAGGCGTAAAGCTCTTCGATGGTTGCTTGTGACAAGGCAGGCAATGCCATCAAAGTGGACATGAGGCCGCCAGCCGCGCCTCGACCCGCCCAACGACCAAGCTTACCATTGATCCATTGTTGAACTTGAGATTTGCGATCTCCGTCCGTTGAGTCAGCCGCCGGACGATTGTTGGCCTCAGGTGCTTTGGTCATCTTGCCCTCGCATGTGGTGTCCGCGATCATCGCAACAGGAAAGGATGTGCTGTTTGGCGTTTTGCTCATCTGTCTTTCCCATTTGTTGCCGTTGCGATCGGACCTGAAAAAATTGAGTTAAACTGAAACCGAACTTCTCGTTTTCACCACAATTCTGCTTCGGTTTCGGTCTGCTCATCTGGTCATCTTGCCGTAACTGCCAGGGGTGGCGCGGGAGGTGATGGCTGTGATGCTTCAGTTCGAAAGTGTAGTGGCAACGGGGAGCACGGCGCTCGATTCAGGTATCGGCGATACGGCTTTAAAAACGCTTAACGGGAATACGTATCTCTACACGGTGACCGGCCCGGGTGGCGGCGTCGCGGTCTGGCGGCTGGTCGACGGTGCCCTGCCGCAGCTGGTTGATACCGAGTATTACAGCGGTTCGATCACCTTCCAGGTGGGGTGCAGTGCCACGTCGATAACGCTGGCGGGAACCGAGCAGATTGCGCTCGACATCAACACTGCCACGGGCCTGGTCGGGTATGACGTGAACGCGGACGGAACGATCGGTAACCTGAAGGAAACGGGTGTGCTCAACGGAGGCGGAGATATCTCGGCCATCGTACAGTTTTCACTTGGGTCTTCGGGTGTCCTTGCGATGGCGCATGAGGATACAGGCAATATCGGAACCTACCATGTGAACGCGAACGGGACGCTCAGTCTTGCGGGTTTGATTGCCGGCACAGCGGATGCCATGCAGACGTTGCGGTCGGGTTCGGAACATTTTCTGATCTCAAGTGACGCGGCAACAAACTCTGTCTCGACATATCGCATCGATTCCGGCACCGGCACTTTAACCGAGATCAACAATGATTCGGCGCTCGGAACCCTTGGTGTTTCTACTCCAACGGATGTCGAGACCGTAGAGGCATACGGTAAATCCTGGGTCGTGGTGGCGGGGTCCGTAAGCAACTCTCTCAGTGTTCTTCAATTGAACAGCGATGGAAGTTTGAAGGCGACGGACCATGTGCTTGATACGCTTCATACGCGGTTTGAATCGGTTCAGGATCTGGAGGTCATAGACGTGAACGGTCGGGTCTTTGTGGTTGCAGGCGGCGGCGATGATGGCCTGTCTCTGTTCACTTTGACACCCGAAGGTCAACTTGTTCATATGGACAGTTTCGAGGATACGCTGGCCAGTGGATTGCAGAATGTCGAATCGCTGGCGGTTGCACATGTGGGCGACGAGCTGCAAATTCTCGTGACGTCACAACAGGATGCCGGGGTGAACGTCCTGACGGTCCCGGTCGATGATCTGGGTGTGGTGCGCAAGGGGTTCGGTACCGTAAACGGGAGCGCGTCGGACGATATCCTCAGCGGCGGTATACTGGACACGACCCTGTTGGGAGGCGCCGGAGACGACATTCTCATCGCGGGGAAGGGTGCGACGACGATGTCGGGTGGTGCAGGGGCCGACATCTTCGTGATGCAGTCCGGTAGTGGTCTGACCACAATAACCGATTTTCAGGCGGGCGTGGATCGTCTGGATATGTTCGACTACCCGTTGTTGCGGTCGCCTCAGCAACTGACCTTTACCAGCACGGCAAACGGGGCTCAGATCGAATATCGTGGCGAGGTCGTGCAGGTCCAATCCGCCTCGGGCGGCGCTTTGACAAGCACGGATATCTTTGGCGCAGGCTTCGCCGGACCGGATCACATCCCGGTAGATTTCGGGGACCTGGGCGGGCAGACACCGGGCAGCTCTGGTGGATTGGTCGGGCAGATTACGGTGGACAGCGAGGCTGCGAATCCGGGGCTGACGGATGCGGAAATCCGGTTCACGCCGGACGGCGGGGGCACGGTATCCGGCACCGCAGATGATCAGGGGCGGTTCGATCTGGAATTGCCCGATGGCACCTTTCCCGGAGTGCTGGACATCACCAAATACTATTCCACGGCAAGCGGAAAGATTGACGCGCTGGACGCTTTGCAAGTGTTGCGCATCTCGGTTGGTCTTGATCCGACATGGGGTCCTGCGACCGCGGAAAACCTGATAGCCGCAGACGTCAACACAGATGGCACTGTAAACGCCCTGGATGCGCTTGCAATTTTGCAAGTCGCCGTTGGGCAGCCCACGGCCCATGGCCCTGAATGGGTATTTCTGGATGAGAACGCGGACCTTTCAGGGATTACCAAGGACAATGTAACCTATCAGACGGGTGTCGACGTCGTGGCGGTGGATGGGGTCATCAACGTGGACATGACCTCCGTCTTGTTGGGAAATCTCGAAGCGGCCTGAGCGCCGAAAGATATCTCGGCCAAAGCAGACTTGTACCTTTTTTAAGCAGTAAGGTGCGGAGTGGCTTTTGCGGCCAAATGGACGCGCCTCAGCCTCAGCGCTCGAATGCTGCCCCATGTCGCGGTGCTTCTGGTTTCGACCCAAGCGTTGTCGCGCTTGCGGCTTCACTATCTGTTCCATCCCTGTGTTTTCATGCGGAGATGGTCCAATAATTTCAATGAATTCTACCAGAATCGCAACTTGCCTGCGATAATCGCCTGACCTTCAGAACCGATAAGCCGCTCAAATTGCTGATCGGACAACATAGGTCTTGGCGTCGGTGGAGCAAATGTGACATAGCAGGCCGAGACATCAACACAGAGATGAAAATTAGTAACAATGGAAATATTGGCGCTTTCCATTCCGGAAGTGAAACTGATCACCCCGAAGCGTTTTGGCGATCATCGCGGGTTCTTTGAGGAAACCTACAATGCCGACAGTTTTGCGGCACAAGGGATTCATACGCAATTCGTTCAGGACAATCATTCCCTTTCGAGCACGGTGAACACGGTCCGCGGATTGCATTTTCAGGCTCCGCCAAGGGCGCAGGCCAAGCTGGTGCGCTGCGGTCGTGGGCGGCTGTTTGATGTCGCGGTCGATATCCGCAAAGGCTCGCCCACCTATGGTCACTGGGTCGGTGAAGAACTGAGTTTCGAGAACGGGCGGATGCTGTTGGTTCCTGCGGGGTTCGCGCATGGGTTCGTGACGTTGGAGCCGGAGACCGAGATCGTCTACAAGTGTTCTGATACCTACGCGCCGGAAACCGAAGGCGCGGTTCGTTGGGACGATCCCGATATCGGCATAGAATGGCCACAGAGCAATTCAGAACCCCAGCTGTCCGACAAAGATCGGATCGCACCACTTCTGCGCGAAATTGAATCTCCTTTTGTATTCGAGGACACACAATGAAAATTCTGGTTACGGGCGGGGCGGGCTTTATCGGCTCTGCCGTTATCCGTCGCGCGATTGCCGATGGGCATTCGGTCGTCAATGTCGATGCCCTGACCTACGCGGCCTGTCTGGACAATGTTGCCTCTGTTGCGGATGCGCCGGGATACGTTTTTGAACATGCGGATATCCGGGATGCCGCCGCCATGTCGGCGATACTGGACAGGCACCAGCCAGACGCGATCATGCATCTGGCCGCTGAAAGCCATGTTGACCGTTCGATCGATGGCCCGGCCGCGTTCATCGACACGAACCTGACCGGTACTTATGTATTGCTGGAAGCCGCACGCGCCTATTGGGTGGGTGCCGGCCGGCCCGAGCATTTCCGGTTTCATCACATATCAACCGACGAGGTCTTTGGGTCCTTGGGAAAAACCGGGTTTTTCACCGAAGACAGCCCATACCAGCCGAACTCACCCTATTCTGCCTCGAAAGCGGGATCGGATCACCTCGTGCGGGCGTGGCGTGAAACATACGGCCTGCCAGTGGTTCTTACAAATTGCTCCAACAACTACGGCCCTTACCAGTTTCCGGAAAAACTGATCCCCGTTGTCATCCTCAGCGCGCTGGCAGGCAAACCGATCCCGATTTACGGGAAAGGCGACAACGTTCGCGACTGGCTGCATGTCGATGACCATGCCGAAGCCCTGTTACTGGTGCTCGAAAAGGGTGAACTGGGCCGCAGCTACAATATCGGTGGCGAGAATGAGATGACCAATCTTGATCTTGTCAGAATGCTGTGTTCGATCCTGGATCGCCTCAAGCCGGGTGAAACGCCCTATGCGGACCTGATCACGTTCGTCGCTGACCGCCCGGGTCACGATCAGCGTTATGCCATCGATCCGACCCGGATTCGCACCGAACTCAACTGGCGTCCCTCCTACACGCCTGAAACTGGGCTGGAACAGACGGTTCAGTGGTATCTGGACAACAGCGCGTGGTTGAACGCCTTACAGGCCCGCAGTGGCGTGGGTGAGCGGCTGGGTGTTGCCAAATGAAGGCGCTGGTGTTCGGCCACGGGGGGCAGGTGGCGACCGAGTTGCGGCGTCGCGGACAGGCGCATGGTGTCTTGGTTGAAGCTCTGGATCGCGCCGCGGCGGACCTGTCTGACCCGTCGCAATGTGCAGACGCCATCCGGCATACGGATGCGGACGTGATCATCAATGCGGCCGCCTATACGGCGGTGGACAAGGCCGAAGAAGAAAGCGACCTGGCGCAACGGATCAACGGAGATTCACCCGGTGCAATGGCGCGCGCCGCCGCGGCCCGCGACCTGCCTTTTCTGCATATTTCCACGGATTACGTTTTTGACGGCTCTGGTACGACCCCCTGGAACACCGATGACCCGACCGGGCCCTTGGGGGCCTATGGTCGAACCAAGCTGGACGGCGAACACCAGATCGCAGAGGCTGGCGGCCACTATGCCATTTTGCGCACAAGCTGGGTGTTTTCGGCCCATGGAAAGAACTTTGCAAAGACCATTCTCCGACTGGCAGAAACCCGTGACAAGCTGACCATCGTCGCAGATCAGATCGGCGGGCCAACACCTGCTGCAGACATCGCCGAAACCTTGCTGAAAATGGCCAAGGCTGGCCTCGAAGCCAAAGGGGGGGTGTTTCACTATTCCGGTGCACCTGATGCCAGCTGGGCGGATTTCGCCCGTGAAGTTGTTTCTCAATCCGGCTTGTCGGTCGAAATCGAGGATATTCCAACTGAGGCTTACCCAACGCCGGCACCCAGGCCGCTGAACTCACGTATGGACTGTTCGCGGCTGGATAATGTGTTCGGAATCCAGAGACCCGACTGGAAAGCCGGACTGGCCGAGATATTGAGCGAGTTGAAGTCAGCGACCAGCTGAACCTTGAAAGGACAGATTATGCAGCGCAAAGGCATTATTCTTGCCGGTGGGTCCGGAACCCGGCTTTACCCGATCACCATGGCGATTTCCAAGCAATTGCTGCCGATCTACGACAAGCCGATGATCTTTTATCCGCTGAGTGTTTTGATGCTGTCGCAGATCCGCGAAATCGCGATCATCACCACCCCCCAGGATCAGGATCAGTTTCAGCGCCTGTTGGGGGATGGCAGTCAATACGGGTTGTCCTTGAAATGGATCGTGCAACCGTCTCCTGACGGTCTGGCGCAGGCTTATACTCTGGCCGAGGATTTTCTGGACGGTGCCCCGTCTGCGTTGATTCTGGGTGACAACATCTTCTTCGGACATGGCCTTCCGGACCTGCTGCTCGAGGCGGATCAACTGGAGCGCGGCGGTACGGTTTTTGCGTATCGGGTCGCTGATCCAGAACGCTACGGCGTTGTGGATTTCCAAGGGAACAAAGCCCGCGCGATTGTCGAAAAACCCAAGGTGCCTCCGTCGAATTACGCGGTTACGGGTCTTTATTTTCTGGATGGCGACGCTCCGGCCCGCGCACATGAGGTCAAGCCGTCAGATCGCGGCGAGCTGGAAATCACGTCGCTGCTGGAAATGTACCTGGACGAAGGTTTGCTGGATGTGCAGACCATGGGGCGCGGTTTTGCCTGGCTGGATACCGGCACGCACGGGTCTTTGCTGGATGCGGGAAACTTCGTGCGCACGATCACGGAACGTCAGGGCATGCAGACCGGCAGCCTGGATGAAATCGCCTGGGCGAATGGCTGGATCGACGACGAGGCTCTTGAGGCGCGCGCGCGCCTGTTCGCCAAGTCCACTTACGGCACCTATCTGAAAGGGCTTCTGAGCTAGGCCGGAACTGTTTCATGGTTACGTGTTCAGGCTGGAATTAGCGTGGGCTGTAAGCTGCTTCACGCTTTGTGATCAAGGTCTGAACGGGGCTGGTCGGGTATTCCGGCCATGCCAAACGCCGCGCAAGAATGCCCATTGTTTGGCGCGTTTTCTCGCTGAAAACAACACAGCCGGAGACAGCATTTGCAGTAGCGCCGATGCCAGGGCCCGACCAAAGGCCATCGGGACTTCATGCTTGCGGGCGACGTGAACGCGCGATTGCCCCATATACCACCCCTTCAGGCCAGCGATGGCTGGGCTTCCCGGCGAGGATTTGCCTCTGGCGTGGCGCATCTGAGCGTTGTGAACATAGTACAGTGGCCCGCAAACGGCTTTGAGCCGCAGGCTCAGATCATCGTCTTCATGATACAGAAAGATTTCGGGATCAAACCCGCCGACCGCTTCGAACGCTTCGCGGCGGACCAGGAAGGCGGCGCCGACGAGGACCGGCAATTCAAAGTCGGAATCGGCTGTTTTCCTGGGCAGGGTTTCGTTTCGGGGAATGATCACACTGTATCGCCTGAAACGAGGTGCCCCCTTCCGGTCCAGAATTGCAGGGTTGAAAGCTGATGCATCCGGATGATTGTCGGCCCCCTCTTGCAACGCGTCCAATGCTCCGGGCAGCAAGTGGGAATCCGGGTTCAGAAATAAAAGCAGGTCCGTTGTCGCCTTGGCGGCACCAAGGTTGCATGCGCGGCCAAACCCGATGTTGTCGGGGCTTTCGATCAGAGTTGCGCCATGTGCCTCGGCCATTTGCCGAACCGCTTCTATATCATCCGAGCCATTGTCGACCAAAATTGTTGGCACGCCCTCTGGGATGGAATTCAGCATCTCCGGCAGTACACCACTGCTGTTGTAACAAACGCTTATGATCGTAATCTGTGACAATCCTGCCTGCCGTATCTGTGGAATGGGCCTGATCGTTACTTCCTCGCAAACACAGTTAGGGTCAACCCCGGTTCCAGTACGACGGATCCGGGCTGCTGAATACGGTCTGTGATCCTGTGCGTTCAGCGGCGGCAATCTGAGAAATGATTGAAATGGTTTTTCCCCGGTGAGACGAAGGCAGAAAACCGATCATCAAGCATGGCAGAATGGCAAAGCCGCGTTAGGGGATGCAAAGCCTTTTTTGATCGGAGCGGCAGGATTTCCTCCTTGGATTTTTTCGATTTCCGGCGGCCGTGGTGAATGAGCAGATTGTTGCTTGTCGCCGGGTTGAAACCAGTAAGTCGTTACATGCCCTTAAGGCGATATCGGAATTCTGGCGTAATCTATTTGCCAGGGTGAATGCGTTGGCGGTGATCTGTAGGCTCAGCAAATTGTTGCAGACGCAAGCCTTTCCGCTCAGCATCCAGCGCGCAATTGCAAGCCATAAAGTGCTCAAACCGTGGTTTCTCGAGATATCGGTAAGTTATTGAAAAAATGTATTAAGCATACCTCCACTGAAATTCGGCAGGAAACCACGAGGCTCCATTCGACGCTCATGCGTGCACCGGTACTATTGCTGAAAAGGCTCCAAAACAGAACTCAGTCAAAATAGGTTTCTTAGACGTTGGTTGCACAGCGTAATTGGTGTGAATAACCCCCGGGCGAGGGGTCATTGCTGCTAAAGGAGTTTTGTGCAACAGTGACTGCTGAACTGAGCATAATTAGGGTACAACATCCAAAGCCTTACGTATCGGTTTGGTATTGGGGATTGCAGAACCAGACCAAACTATATAGCAGCCGAATTGAAGCACAAAATAAGCATCACGGAAGAATTGCAGTGAGCGATAGACACACTTACGAATACGACATTGATATGAACAGTGATGTAGCACCCGCACGCGTGCTGCGCATGGTAAAGCCCGGGTCCAAGGTGCTTGAGATCGGGGCCGGGCCAGGTTCGATCACACGCCATCTTTCCGGCACATTGGAATGTGATGTTGTGGCGCTTGAGATCGACCCTTCGGCGATCGAAAAGCTAAAGCCGTTTGCACGTTCTGTGTACCCGATGGATCTCAACGATGCTTCATGGAGTGACATCGTTCGCGAAAAAGACGGGGTATTCGACTACGTGATCGCAGCGGACGTTCTGGAACACGTTTACGACCCGTGGAGCGTTCTTTCAGGCATGAAATCGCTGTTGAACGACACGGGATCGGTGATTCTTTCGTTGCCGCATGTTGGCCATGCAGCCATTGCCGGTTGTCTTGTCGATGAAGATTTCGAATACCGTGACTGGGGCCTGCTGGATCGGACCCATGTCCGGTTTTTCGGCATCAAAAACGTACAGCATCTGCTTAATTCGCAGGGTATGAGCATTGAACAAGCTGAGTTCGTGGTTCGTACACCAGAGATGACGGAGTTTTGTCAACGCTGGAGCCGTTTGCCACAGGATGTTCAGGCCGCCTTGCAGCGCAATCGCTATTCCCATGTCTTCCAGGTCGTAAGCAGATCGGTCCCCAAAGAGCGTGCGGAAAATGACATCTACCTGATGGGCTTGCCCGTCGAACAACCCGATGAAGAGACCCGGCAGCATTGGACCAACATGATGGCAGGCCTGCCCCTGTCCGAAGAGATTGATTTGCAATCGACTATCGGGCCGGTGGACACGAGCACCGCTTCCCGAGTCGAGCCCGGCCCACTGGCCAAGAAGAAAAAAAAATCGCTGGCGCGGCTGTTGGGGTTGAAGAAGTAATGTCCACAAACACCGCGGATCGTGAATTCGGCAATATCAGGACAATTGCCTTCTACCTTCCTCAGTTCCACCCGATCCCGGAGAATGATGAATGGTGGGGCAAAGGGTTCACCGAGTGGACAAATGTCGCAAAAGCCAAGCCGCTTTTCACCGGGCATTATCAACCTCATCTTCCTACGGATCTGGGGTTTTATGACCTGCGGGTCCGCGAAACGCGGCTTGAGCAGATCGAGATGGCCAAAGCCAGCGGAATTGATGGATTCTGCTACCACTATTACTGGTTTTCCGGGAAAAGACTTCTTGAGCGGCCCGTCGACGAAATGCTTGCGGATCCCGAAAGCGATATGCCGTTCTGCCTTTGCTGGGCGAATGAGAACTGGACGCGCCGCTGGGATGCGGCTGAGCACGAGATTCTCATTGAACAGAAATACAAGCCCGAAGATGATCTGGAGTTCATTAAGTCGATCGAGCCGTTTTTCCGGGATCCCCGCTACATAACAGTGGATGGCGCTCCGTTCCTGATTGTTTATCGACCGCAGCATCTGAAGAACTCGCGCAAAACCGTGCAGGTTTGGCGTGACTATTGCGCGTCTGTTGGAATTCCGAAAATACATCTGGCCTGTGCACTGACGCACCGCAACTGGGATTACGCGTCATACGGGTTTGATTCCGGTGTTGAGTTCCCGCCCCACAGCATCAACGTGCCCAACCTCTCGCCAGAAGTGGACTTGTTCGACGATTTCCAAGGCCATTGCGTCGATTTTTCCGACATCGCAGGACAGTATCTGGGTCACAGCTATGGGCCTGAGAACAACGTTCATCGATCGGTTTTTCCGTCCTGGGACAACACTGCCCGGCGGAAAGAAAATGCCATGATCGTTTTGAACGGAACGCCGGAAAACTATGAATATTGGCTTTCGCGTGCCTTGCGCAAAACCGCCCAAGACTTCCCAGACCAGGAACGTTTCGTTTTTGTGAATGCATGGAATGAATGGGCTGAAGGATGTCATCTGGAACCGGATCGCGAGTACGGGCATGCGTTTTTGAACGCGACCAAGGCCGCTCTCCAAGGTTCAAAACTGACCGACTGGACGCATGTGGGTGTTCCTGAAATTTCGCGCCGTGGTGAAACCACGGAAGGCAACGCGCATCCTGTCCCATATGGCGCCAACAAGCCGTTGGCCAAACGGGCATTCCGTCTATTGCGCGATACGGTCAGCGGTCGCTTGCTGAAGCAATGGCTGTCCGCGGCCCGTACAAAATAGAAAACCACGTTGGATTGGGTTGCATGAAAGTCCCAAGTACTTGTCATGCAACTCGGTCTCGTGCTTTGCGTGAAAAAAAGGGTTTTCTTTGTCATAGTCGGCACGACGCGCCTTAGTACGAGAAACTGCATGTCCATCAAAGATACCCTGCTTTACTACTTGCTGACCGCTGCGTCGAAACTCAGCCCACCTTTGTCGCCACGTACGGCAAGGCGGTTCAGAAATTCAGCCAAGAAAAGAGACCCCAAACGGGGTTGGGACAAACCGGGGCAAACCAACAGGCAGGGTTTTGAAGCCATCGGTCGGGCCGACGAGTTCAAACCCTTCGACCCGCCTGCGAAAGCTGAACCCGCAGTGCGGGCGATCGCGCATTACCTGCCTCAATTTCATCCCTTCAAAGAGAATGATGAATGGTGGGGCAAAGGCTTTACCGAATGGTCCAATGTCGGAAAGGCGGTTCCGAATTATCCGGGCCATTACCAACCTCATTGTCCGATTCATCTGGGTTACTACGACTTGCGGTTGCCAGAAATCATGGTCGAACAGGCGCGGATCGCGAAGTCTTACGGGATAGGAGGGTTCTCCTATTACTACTACTGGTTCGGCGGAAAGACCCTGATGGAACACCCGCTCGAACAAATGTTGGGCAATCCGGAAGTCGACATGCCGTTTTGCCTGACATGGGCAAATGAAAACTGGACACGCCGCTGGGACGGGCGGGCGCACGACGTTCTTATCGCGCAGAACCATTCGATCGAGGATTCCCTGAACCTTCTGCGTCACATACGCAAATATTTTGATGATCCACGTTATATTCGGATAGATGGGAAACCGGTTTTCATCGTGTACCGAGCGAACATCATACCGAATATCAAGGAAACAACCGCGGCTTGGCGAAAAGAGGCACAAAGCTGGGGCGAGCCGGACCTGTATCTCATCGCTGCCCAGACTTTCGATATCGGCGACCCCGAGAAACTGGGTTTCGACGCTGCTATGGAGTTCCCTCCGCATCAGGTAAAGCGCACCGACATCACGGATGAGATGGGGATCTACAATCCAGAGTTCACAGGAGCCGTTCTGGATTACCAGGCCGTGGTCGAGGCAGAGCTTCAAAAGCCGGAACCCCGGTACAAGCTGTTTCGGTCCTCTACGCTCTCGTGGGACAATACCGCGCGCAATCAGGATGCCCCCCGGATTATGGGGCGGTTCACGATCGATGCCTACAAGCGCTGGACGGAACATTTGTGCCGCCAGGTTCTTGCGCAGGAAAAATATAGTGCCGACGAAAAAATCGTTTTCATAAACGCGTGGAACGAGTGGGCAGAGGGGACTCATCTGGAACCTGACCGAAGATATGGCTTTGCTTATCTTCAGGCGACCTATGACGCGTTACCCAAGAAATCTGAAAGTCAGATCAACACGTGACGCGTCCGACCTTGAGGTTTCGCGGACCTGACAGTTGGCGCCTCTGATATCCTGTCGTCAAATTTTGCCCGGGGTTCCGTCTCAATTCTGATCGACCCTATGATGCTGTTCCGTATCGTTCGCTCTGACGGTGCGACCTGCAATTTGGTCGAACATCCATTGTACGGCTTCGTCGCCGTCGGAACGGATATGCCGATAAAGGCGAAGTTCGATCGGAGGCACTTCAACCGGCAACCTCAACATGCGCAGCCCCATTTCACGCGCACTGCACTCGGTCAGCGTGGCAACCATATCTGTCTTGTGCAGAATATCCCGGATGTTCAGATAGCTTTGCATCTGAAGCCCGAGTTTGCGCCGTGCGCCCAGTTTGCGCAGGACAATGTCGACCGGACTCGCCCCCTGAGGTCGTGAGGAAACATGCAGGTGTATCAGCTGAAGATAACGCTCCAGCGTCAATGGGCCCGAACCCAGCGGGTGGTCGGGTCGCATGGCACAGACATAGCGGTCCTTCATGATGGTTCGGCTGATCAGATCCGAACTGTCCGGCATCGGAATGTCAGACGCGATGTCGATCGTGCCCTGCTGCAACGCCTTGCGCGTATCCCGGCGGGGAATGCGCACGAGGCTGAGTTCGACCTGGGGTGCCGTGCGCTGAAACCCGGACAAAAGCCCGGGCAGGATGATGAGGCTGTGAAGATCGACCAAACTGACCCGGAACAGCCGTTTGCTGGTGAACGGGTCGAACCGTTCACCCTGCGCCGATGCGGCTTGCAACTGGTGAAGAGCGGCTGAGATCCTGTCCGAAATGCTCTCTGCCAGAGCCGTGGGCTGCATCCCCGTGCCGGTCTTCACGAAAAGCGGGTCGTTCAGTGTCTTGCGCAACCGGGTCAGGGCGTTGCTGACGGCCGGTTGCGTGATCGACAGGCGTTCGGCAACGCGGGTCAGATTTCGTTCGGTATAGATGGCGTCAAAAATAACGAAAAGGTTCAGGTCGATCTTGTTGAGCTTGGTCGTCATGTCATTCACCAAATTTATGCTGACGATCATGCAAGTAAATTTCACAAATGTCATTGGGGGCGGTAAGCTGAATCGTATCCTGGCGGAATACGGAGTTTCATGCATGACCTCATCCGGCCTCGAACTCGATACCGAGCGGCTTTCGACATATTTGGGGCGCCATATCGAAGGCTTCGCGGGCCCATTGTCCTATCAAAAGTTTTCGGGCGGGCAGTCGAACCCAACCTATCTGCTGAAGGCCGGTGGTTCGAAATACGTGCTGCGCCGCAAACCGCCGGGCGACCTGTTACCTTCGGCCCATGCGGTGGATCGGGAATATCGTGTTCTCATGGCGCTTCATGGCACTGCGGTTCCGGTCGCCAAACCTTACGTGCTGTGTGAGGACACGGATGTCATTGGTTCCATGTTCTATGTCATGAGCTTCCAGGAAGGCCGGATTTTCTGGAATCCTGCGCTGCCCGAGTTAGACGTGGCCGACCATCATCCGGTGTTCGATGAAATGATCCGGGTTCTGGCCGCGCTGCATTCGGTTGACACAGGCGCCGTCGGCCTGTCGGACTTCGGCAAGCCGGGAAACTATTTCCAACGCCAGTACAGCCGCTGGACCAAACAGTATCGCGCCGCAGAAACAAGTAATCTTCCCGAGATGGAACAGCTTATGGGCTGGCTGTCCCGCAACCTGCCCGATGGTGACGGTTCGGTCAGTCTGATCCACGGTGACTTTCGCATAGACAATTTTATCTTCGCTTCGGATGCCCCGCAGATCACCGCGGTTCTGGATTGGGAACTGTCGACGCTGGGCCACCCGATGGCTGATCTGGGCTATTTCTGTGTGTGTCTCAGATTGCCGCCCACGGGTCTGATCCGGGGGCTGCAAGGGCTGGATCGCGCTGCTTTGAACATCCCTTCCGAAGCTGAGATGATCGAGCGGTATTGTTCGCTGCGTGACCTGCCGGAGATTGAAAACTGGACCTTCTATCTGGCGTTTTCCTTTTTCCGGATGGCTGCGATTGCACAGGGTGTTTACAGCCGTGCGCTGGCGGGAAACGCATCGAACGAGAACGCAATGGCGTTCAAGGGGCTGGTGGCCCCTCTGGCGCAAATGGCGCTCGACGAAATCGCTGCTGCAACGCACTGAAGAGGATCACAATGGATTTTGCTCTATCGCCACGCGCCACGGAAATGTACGACCAGCTGAAAGCCTTCATGGAGGCGCATATCTATCCGCGCATTCGCGACCACAAAGAGGAAATAGAAGCCGGCAATTTTCCCGTTTCGTTCATGGAAGACCTCAAGTCGCTGGCCCGCGCCGAAGGGCTTTGGAACATGTTCCTGCCCTCCTTGCGGGATGATGAGCCCGGAACGCGGCTCAGCAATCTTGATTACGCGCCCCTGGCCGAGCTGATGGGCCAGGTGAGCTGGTCTTCGGAGGTCTTCAACTGCAACGCGCCGGATACCGGAAACATGGAATTGCTGCACATGTTCGCCACGCCCGAGCAGCGCAAAGACTGGTTGGTGCCGCTGTTGAACGGAAAGATCCGCTCGGCCTTTGCCATGACCGAACCCGACGTGGCCAGTTCGGACGCGACCAACATAACGACATCCATCCGGCGCGAGGGTGACGAATACGTCGTCAATGGCCGCAAGTGGTTCATCACCAATGCGTGCCACCCCAATACCAGACTGTTCATCGTCATGGGCAAAACCGACCCGAACGCCGATCGCCACAAACAGCAAAGCATGATCATCGTTCCAAGGAATACGCCCGGT
The DNA here is from genome assembly GCF_056543025.1 of Ruegeria sp. A4. Taxonomy (NCBI): domain Bacteria; kingdom Pseudomonadati; phylum Pseudomonadota; class Alphaproteobacteria; order Rhodobacterales; family Roseobacteraceae; genus Ruegeria; species Ruegeria sp. A4. Next base: position 189,488 of record NZ_JBQGAW010000005.1, read on the forward strand.
TTGGAGATCGTGCGCAATCCGACGATTCTGAACATGCACGATCCCGAAGGCCATGCTGAACTGGTGTTCAAGGACGTGCGCGTCCCGGTCGGCAATCTTCTGGGCGAAGAAGGCAGCGGTTTTGCACTGGCTCAGGCGCGGCTTGGGCCGGGGCGAATTCACCATTGCATGCGCTCGATCGGGGCGGCGGAAATGGCACTGAACCTGATGGTGGAACGTGCCCAGGAACGGAAGACCTTTGGCAAGCAACTCTCGGAACAAGGCGTGATCCGTGAATGGATCGCCAAATCCCGGTTGGAAATTGAACAGGCGCGGCTGCTGACCCTGAAGGCGGCCTGGAAAATAGATCAGGTGGGGGCGAAAAAGGCCTTCCGCGAAATATCCCTGATCAAGGTCGTGGCGCCCCAGGTACATGCAAGGGTTACGGATCGTGCAATGCAGGTCTTTGGCGCAATGGGCATGACGCCCGACACGCCATTGGCCGACAGTTACACTTGGGCCCGGGCGTTGCGCTATGCGGATGGACCGGACGAGGTCCATCTTCAGGCTATTGCCAAACAGGAGTTGAAGAATTCCAATTATGGGATGTCGGCGCAGTGGCTGACACCGCCTCTGCGCTAGGTCAGGGCAGGGATGGCATCACCGGACTTTCCCTGAGATATTCAAGCCGAGTTGCCCAGATTGCCTGGGCATTCGGATACGCGGCCTGCCGCGCTATGTTCCGGCGGCAAGCAAGTCACTCGCCTTTTCTCCGATCATGATCGCGGGGGCGTTTGTGTTGCCGCTGACGATTTCCGGCATGATCGAACAATCCGCGACCCGCAGGTTTCCGATGCCGTGCACCTTTAGCGCGGGGTCAACGACTGCGGTTTCATTCGTACCCATCGCGCAGGTCCCTGTTGGGTGATAGATCGAAACGGAATTCGACCTGACCCAGTCCAGCGTGCCCTCGTAATCGTCGGTCGAAAGTTGGGATGTCGGGCGGAACTCTTCGGAAATCTTCGATGCCAGCGGATTGTGCTGTGCGATTCTGCGGGCGATGTTCACGCCGTCGACGATGGTTCGGCAATCCGTTTCCGTCGACAGATAGTTCGGAATGATCTTTACATGCTGTGATGGGTCCGGGCCGTTCAGATGCAGTTCACCCCTGCTTTCCGGCCGCAGCTGGCACACGGACATGGTAAAGGCGGAAAACGGGTGCACGCCTTCGCCGGGGCTGTCGGCGGACCAAGGCTGTACATGGAATTGAATGTCGGGTGTTTCCACGTCCGGGCGCGTTTTCATGAATCCGGTCGCAAGGCTGGCCGCCATGGTCATCGGACCGGCGCGGAACAAAGCGTATTTGAGCGCGATACGGGCCTGATTGATCAGGCTGCGCACCTCGTCATTCAATGTGGGCTCATTGCATTTGAAAACGAGACGGGCCTGCAAGTGATCCTGTAGTCTTTTGCCGACAGTGGGCAAGGCATGGACCGGATCGATGCCGTTTTTCTTCAAGTGGTCCGGATCGCCGATACCCGACAGCATCAGAATCTGAGGAGAGTTGATTGCACCGCCGGACAGGATGATTTCGCGCCGCACCTTAAGGGTTTTCTCATTGCCTGCGCGATCCCGATAGACAAGTCCGGTCGCCTGTTTCCCGTCCAGCGTTACGCGTGTCACCAATGCGTTCGTGATGATGTTCAGGTTTTGTCGGTTTCGAATGGGTTTCAGATACGCCACGGCCGAGCTGCACCTGCGCCCATTGCGCGTGGTCAGCTGAAAATACCCTACGCCTTCCTGATCTGCGCCGTTGTAATCCGGATTGAACGGGTATCCCGCGGCTTGCGCTGCCGCGACCCATGCGTCGCAGATCGGTCGCTGAATGCGCATGTTCGACACCGACAGCGGCCCTCCGACGCCGTGATACGGATCTTCGCCGCGTTCTTGATCTTCGCTGCGTTTGAACAGAGGCAGCACGTCTTCCCAGCCCCAGCCGACATTCCCCATCTGGCGCCAGCGGTCATAATCTTCTTTTTGGCCGCGCACATAGAGCAGACCGTTCAGTGAGGATGAGCCGCCCAGCACCTTGCCGCGTGGCCAGTCGATCGAGCGCCCGTTCAGGCCCGGATCGGGCTCGGTCCTGTAGCACCAGTCCACCGAAGGGTTGTGCATGGTTTTGAAATAGCCAACCGGGATGTGGATCCAGGGGTTGGTGTCGCGGCCGCCAGCCTCCAACAACGCGACGGTCGTGTTGGGGTCGGCGCTGAGCCGATTGGCGATGACACAGCCCGAAGACCCCGCGCCAACTACCGCATAATCCACTTCCATGACCGCCTCCTTCCAACGTCGTTGAAAAAAACTCTATGCAAGATGCAAGAAATATACTAGCCTTTTTTGATACAAAACGTCTCAATAATTGCGAACAGGGAGGTAAGCAATGGAGATTGGTCGGAAACTGAGTGGTATTTCGCGGCGGGATTTTTTCCGGGTGGCAGGGCGCTATGGTATGAGCTCGACGCTGCTTGCAGCAGGAGGGTTTGGCGGGGCAATGAGCTTGGCCAATCTGGCGCAAGCGGCGGAATCCACGTATGAAAAACGCTTTTCGAAAGAACCGAAGCACACGTTGAAATTTGGTGCTTCGGGCTTCAACACCCGCAACCTGCTAATCGAGCGCGCCGGCGCCATCGAGTTTGCACGCGACCTGGAAGAACGCACCGATGGCGAGATTCGGATCGAGTTCATCGGCGACAACCAGATCTGCGGACAACTCAGCTGTGTTGAAAAAACGCAGCAGGGAATCGTCGATATCTACGCAGCCTCGACCCAGAATTCGGCCGGCGGTGCGCCTTATCTGAACGTTCTGGACTATGCCTACATGTTCCCCAGCCGGGCGGCGCAGTATCATTTCTTCTACAGCCCCGCCAGCCAGCGCATCCTGCGCGACCCGCTTGAAAAGCGTCACGGGCTGAAATTCCTGTTCACCCATTGTGAACTGCGCGGTCTGCAAATGGGCTCAACCTTTGCCGACAAGCCGACCGTCACCAAGCTGGAAGAGCTGTTCGGGACCAAGAACCGCGTGACGGGCACGCAGCTGGGTCGGATCGCGATGCAACTGCTGAATCTGAACCCTGTTCCAGTGGCATGGGAAGAAACGCTGGATGCGCTCAAGACCGGTCTGATCGACGGTGCGGAAACCTGGGCCTCGGCGGTGGCATATGCGAACATGGCGCCTGTGGTTTCGCAGTCAGTGAACCTGAAGTTCTTCTGTGGCACCGAGCATACCTCGATGTCGGCCAAGGTCTTCGACAGCCTCGGCGGCGAGTTGCAGGACGCAGTGATGGAGTCTTCCTACTTCACACAGGCGTTGATCCAAGGTGCGAATGAGGCTGCGTTGTTGAACACAGTTGGCTTCTCGGAGCCGCAGCTTCCCAACACGATCTTTGCCGAAAACGGTGTCCGCCCGGCCTTCCTGCCGGACGATCAGATCAAACTGGCCGAAGAAATGTGTGCTCCGAACTACAACCCCGAGCCGTGGGCGCAGTGGCGCGAGCGGCTGAACAAATGGGCCGGTGGCATCGACACATACCAGGAGATTTACGACATCGCGCGAGAGATCCCCGCGGACACGCTGCCGGAAAATGTCGAGCCGCGCCGCTGGTGGAAGGGCGAGGCCTGATTAGACTGCCAGAACCGGCCCGAACGGGCCGGTTCAATCAATACCCACTGGGAGGACGGGCTTCATGTCACTTTGGGCAGACATTGGCGCAATATTCAGCGCTTTTCTCAGCCAGGATTCTTTCGAGATTCAACTTGCTCTGGAATCCGACGCCGCTTGGATCGTCGGTGCGGTCGTTGCCGCGATCGGGGGTTTGCTGGTCATGCTGATCTATCGCAAGGTGCCGTTGATCGAACGTCATCTGGAACGGTCGGTCATGGTGTATTCTTATCTTGCCATCGCGCTGATCATTTTCTGGGGCGTGATCGACCGGTTTGTCTTCAATGATCAGGAACCCTGGTCCACGACCATTCCTCCGCTTCTTTTCATGGTGATGGCCTGGTTTGGAGCGTCCTACAACGTACGCCTGCGCACGCATCTGAGTTTCAGTGAATTCCGCACCGCTATGCCCCGCGGCGGGCAATTGGCCTGCCTGTTTCTTGACGCGGTACTGTGGTTCATCTTTGCGGTGATCGTTATCGTGACCACCTCGCGACTGGTGGCGCTTTCGGCCTCGAACTTTCAGATCGTTCTGGGCACGGACAATATCATGCAGTGGTGGTTCCTGCTGGCTGCACCATTGTCATTCTTCTTGATGGTCGGTCGCGTGTTTCAGAACCTCGCCGATGATTTGCACAACTGGAAAACAGGCGAGCCGCTGATCAAGCAGGCCGTGATCGGGGCAGACTGATGACAGACGGAACACTTGTTACACTGATCTCGTTGGGGGTCACCTTTCTGTTCATGCTGGGCGTGCCGGTGCTGCTGGTCATCGGTTACTGGGTCATTGGATGTTCCTTTGTCCTTGGTTTGACGCTGGACAATATGGGGGCCGAACTGCTGAACGTCTTCAACAAGGGCTTCGCCCTGTTGGCAATGCCGCTGTTTATCCTGACCGGAGATCTGATCAACAAATCCGGTATCGCGCGAAGGCTCAGTGATTTTGCCTATGCCTGTTTGGGCTGGATACGCGGCGGGCTGGCAATGGCGTCGCTGGGTGCCTGTGGGCTGTTCGCGGCGATTTCCGGGTCGAACTCGGCCACGACGGCGACCATCGGGTCGATGCTGCACCCCGAGATGGTAAAGGGCGGCTATGACGAACGGTTCAGCGCCGCGACCGCTGCTGCGGGCGGCACTGTCGGTATCATCATCCCCCCTTCGATCATCTTCATCGTCTATGGCTTTCTGATGAACCTGCCGATTTCCGAATTGTTCGTGGCCGGTATTCTGCCCGGTGCGCTGATGGTCATCGGGATGCAACTGGCATGCTGGATCATCTGCCGCATGAACGGGTGGGGCTATCTGATCCCGCTGCAATTGAACCGGGTGCTGAAAACCGCCTTTGGTGCCTGGCTCGGCTTTTTCGCCATCGGTCTTGTGCTCTGGGGCATTTATACCGGCAAGTTCTCTCCGACAGAGGCCGCCGGCGTGACCGTGGGCTTTTGTGTCATCGCGGGGCTGGTCAGCTACCCGATCAACCGCATCATGGGGGCCCGGAACGATATACCGCCGACCGAAAAGAGCTTCGCTGAAATGTTCGTGGTCGAAGGGTTCACGATCCCAGAGATCCCCTCAATCGTCATCAGGTCTGCCCAGATTACGGGTATCCTGGCCCCGTTGATCGCAATTTCGGTTGTGATGCAGCAAATCCTGTCCCTACTTGGCGCACAGGAAACAATCGGAAACTTCGTGACCTCCATGGGGGGGTACCATGCGGTTCTGTTCACATCGATGGTGATCGTCTTCTTTTCAGGCATGGTGCTGGAAAGTCTTCCGGTCACCATCATCCTGGCCCCGATCCTTGCGCCGATCGCAGCCTCGGTTGGAATTGATCCAATCCATTTCTCGGTCATCTTCCTGGTCGGGGCGTCCATCGGGTTTATCACACCACCATACGGGCTTAACCTGTATGTCGCTTCAGGCGTGACGGGCGTGCCGTACTTCCGGTTGCTGCGCTATACGGTGCCTTACTTGGTGTCCCTGCTATCCGTCTGGATATTGGTGTCGCTGGTCCCCGAACTGGCCTTGATCCTTCTGCCAAATAACTAGAATGTTGAAGGATGGCCGAGACTGATACTAAAGATAGAGAAACTCAGATTCCCACCAACCTGCGCCTGTTGCTGATCCTTGAAGAGGTGGCACGGCGCGGCGTTGCGGTCAAACCCTCGGATCTGATCGATGCATTGGGATTGGCCAAACCCACCATCCATCGTTTGCTGCAAACGGCAGAGGCAGAAGGGTTCCTGCAACGCGATCTTGACGGACGGTCCTATGGTCCGGGCAGAAGACTGCGGCTGCTGTCCGTGAATACCATGTCCGCCGAGCATTTGCGGACCGCGCGTCTCGCCATCCTGCGCGGCGTGGCCGACGAAGTGGGCGAAACATGCAATCTGGCCATCCCGGATCGCGAAGGCATGATCTATCTTGACCGGGTGGAAACAGAATGGCCGTTGCGGATTCAATTGCCGATCGGAACCCAGGTGCCGTTCCACTGCACGGCCAGTGGCAAGATGTACCTTTCCACCTTGCGCCCCAAAACTCTGAACGGGTTTCTGTCAGCCGGAAAGCTGAAAGAACAGACCGCCCGTTCTTTAACAGAGCCGAAGGCCCTGCTGAGTGAAATCAAGATCACCGCCGAGCGGGGATTTTCCACCGACGACGAAGAATTCATGGCGGGCATGGTGGCGATCGCCGTGCCGGTGCAGGACGCGCAGGGCAGGCTGGTTGCCACGCTTTCAGTTCATGCCCCGACGCAACGGCATGATGTCGGCAGTCTGAAGTCATTTCTAGGCACCTTGCGCCGGGGTGCAGAAAAACTGTCGCAGCTGTTGGGCGAGTAAGTGGCGCACCAGATAATCGGCAATCGAACAACATCAGGGTTGTGTTGTCAGGCCCGGACTGTGTTCCAAAGCTTAGTGATCGCCGAATGCCTGCCGAGATCGACCGTGACCTGACAACTCGGGCGATTGGTTTCGCTCAGTTTCCCCGGGCGAGATTGAACGGTGGATTACGTCCTCACAAATATAGAAAACCCATGATCAGGCCAACAGTCATTCGTGGCCGTGATTCCTTCGATGCCGCAAATCCAATGCGGGGTTTGTTTGTTTTCCAATAGATCGCCGGGGTACGCCAATAGGTGTCGTACCTAAGCGCCCAGCATCTCAAGAACTGCGTCGCGTTCTGACAGGACAAGCAACAAGGCAAGATCGCCCTGCTCAAGTTGTTTCAGAATCCCGGCGGCGGCCTGAGAAGGGGATGGGGCCCTTTGGATCTGATCAGCGTTGTATCCGTGCTTCAAGGCCGTCCCTTCGATCAGGTCCGGGATTTCTCCAAACGCCCGGCCTCTCAGATAGCCTTCCAGTTCGGCTGCAACGATTACGTCAGGTTGGAATTTCAAAGCCGCCGCGGTGACGTCCCGAATGTCCTGATCCGATCTGTCGCCCGCATGGCTGAGCATGATAAAGCGACGTTTTGCCGGAAGTCCTGACAGCGCATCGCACACGGCAGAGATCGAGTGCGGGTTATGTGCGAAATCTACAAAAACACGGGCGTCATGATAGTTGAACTCGTTGCAGCGCCCCGGATTGTCCTTTGCATCGGGTTTGAAACCGGCCAATCCATCTCGCACTGCCGGAAAGGGTAGGTTCAGCGCCAGAGCAAGGCACATGGCGGCCAAGGCGTTCAGGGTGTTGTATTTCGCCGCCCCGCCCATGGTCAGGGGCACGTTTGACACGGCAATCACCGACTTTTCGGAAGTGCCATCGAAAAACACGATATTTTCCTGCTGCACATAGGCGCAGCAATTGCCGGAATCGCGTGCCTCACGGATCAGATCCGCTTGTGCATCCAAGGAAAACCACCAGATATTTGCCGACGTGTTTTTTGCCTCGGCACGGACATACGCATCATCAGCGTTCAGAACCAGCACGCCACCATCGGTAAGTGTGCGATGCACGGCGAACTTCGCCTGTGCCAGTTCCGGCACGGTATTGACGCCGTACTGTCCCAAATGGTCATTCGCAACATTTGTGACCGCGGCCGCCGAGGCCGCACGAGTTGGCAGGCCACGGCGCAGAATACCCCCGCGGGCCACTTCAAGGCAGGCGATCTCAAGGCGCTTGTCGCGCAGCAGCATCCGGCCGCCACCCGGGCCCGAGTAATCGCCTCGGTCCAGAATGTCGTTGCCGACCCGCACAAACTCGGTCGAGGTCAGCCCTGCAACTTTGCCCGAAGCCCGCGCGATCGCCTCAAGCAACCGGGTCGTCGTGGTCTTGCCATTGGTGCCGGTGATGAACGCAACTGGAATGTTGTGAAGGCTGGACCAGTCCACGTCATCAGGGACGGGCAGGGCGTCAACCGGCCAGACCTGACTACCTGTACCGTGCCCGATTGAAACCTCATCGTCGTCGCACAGAATATCCACGCCATGCGCCTCGGCCGCTGCGATCAGGTCGATCAGGCGGGGATTGGCTTCTTTGACCATAACAGCTTTGACATCGGCCACCATTTGATCAAAGTCACCGGGAGTTGCATCCAACAACTCCGCGGCACAGAAGTGCCACGCCGTCTGCACCGCGAAGATCGCCGAATACAGCTGATCCATTGGTGCGGAAATCGCCAGATTTACGCCGCCAGTGAATGTGCGATGGGTCAAATCCTGATCCGTCCATCCCAGCGCGTCCAGCACTCGCCGGGCGTTTTTTTCCCACAGGGCCGAGACCGTGGATGGATCAATTCCGGTGAAAAATACATCCATCACCGCGCCGGGTTTGTTCCACAAAAGGCCAGGCCCCGTCAGACGCCGGGCGTCGTCGACCTGAATATGATCAGCGGTCGCACTTATTATGGTCAGCGCGGTTTCAAGCTCTTCAATCCGGTCCATTCCGGTGCCCTCGCTCAGTCCGCGTCTTCGCTGTTTTCACGCGCCAGGCGCACACCGCGCTCGTCCCTGATCAAATTCTGATCGTTTTCGAACATGTCCTCGAAGGATGTGTCGACGGCCGTGGTCTTAGGTACAGCCTCGGCATCTGGGGTTGCACCGTCAGAGCTGAAATAGATGATCTGTTTCCAGCAGCGCGTAGTGTCGTCGCCGAAAATTACCAACAGATCCCCCGGTGCCGCTTGTTGCAGCCCGGCATTTACGGCCTCGACCTCATCCGGGATAACCGTAATGGATGCGTCGTCAACGCCATTGTCGATCAGTGCCTGACGCATCATCCGCGGTACTTCATCATGTCCTCGGCCTCTGCGGCGGTCATCGGCCTTGCAGATGAAATGGTCAAAATGCCCGGCCAGCGCGGCAGCTCCGTCGATGATATCTTCATCGCGCCGGTCGCCGGGCATGGCAACGACACACAATCGGCGACCTTTGATCTCCAATTGATCCGCCAACGCGGCCATCGCGTTGAGAGCGGCGGGGTTGTGGCCGTAATCCAGAATGACCTTGAACGGATGTTCGTCATAGACGTTCATGCGCCCCGGCGCCTGGAAATAGCTGGTATCGAAGGTGCGTAACCCATGCCGGATGTTGTCCAGATCGACCCCGAAGCTGTAGGCCATGGCGGCAGCAAACATGGCGTTTTGAACGTTGAAGATCGCTTTGCCTTCCAGTGCGGCGGGGATCAGATGCGACCACAGGACCGGAATGTGAAGCCCGTTGTCATAGATCGTCAGCATGTCTCCATTCATGCCTTTTTCCAGAACAATGGCCTTTCCGCCCGCCTTGATATGTTCCTTAACCAGGCTGTGGCCGGGATTGGTCGTGACGTAGAAAATCTGATCCGCCCCGGCGTAGTCAGCCATTTTCAGACAATTGATGTCATCAGCATTCAGAACCGCCGTATCCGTCGCGCTTTCCACCACCACGCGTTTCACCACGGCCAGTTCCTCGACTGTGTTTATGCCGCCAAGACCAAGATGGTCGGCCGAAACGTTAAGGCATGCCGCCACGTTCGAGCGCTGGTATCCCAGACCAGACCGCACAAGCCCGCCGCGCGCGGTTTCCATCACGGCAAAATCAACCATCGGGTCGCGCAAGACGATCTGCGCGGATTTTGGCCCGGTCATGTCACCCTTGACGCTCAGCTTACCATCGACATAGACCCCGTCGGTCGAGGTCATGCCAACGGTTTTGCCGCTGGTCTTCATAATATGGCCCAGCATTCGGGACGTCGTCGTCTTGCCGTTGGTGCCGGTGATCGCGGCGATCGGAATGCGGGTTTCCTCATTGGCTGGAAACAGCATGTCGATCACTTTGCCGGCTACATCGCGCGGTTGTCCTTCGGATGGCGCCACATGCATGCGGAAACCGGGTGCGGCGTTCACTTCGACAATGGCACCGCCGATATCTTTGTACGATTTGGTGATGTCATCGATCAGGAAATCGACGCCGCCAACATCCAGCCCAACCGCCATTATGGCTCGTTCCGCCATGTCGCGGTTGTCGGGATGGACCACATCTGTCAGGTCGATCGCAGTGCCGCCGGTCGAAAGGTTTGCCGTCGAACGCAGATAGAAAATTTCACCGTCCGGCAAGACGGTCTCTTCGGTTACGCCTGCGGCATCCATAAGGCGCCTGGCCTGAGTATCGATCTCGAGCATGGTCAGCACTTTTTCATGCCCGATGCCCCGACGCGGGTCTTCGTTCACGATATCGACCAACTCGGCAATCGTGTGCGTACCATCACCGACCACATGGCCTGGAACCCGTTTTGCCACCGCAACAAGCTTGTTGTTCACCACAAGCATCCGGTGATCGAACCCGGTGACAAAGCTCTCCACCAGAATGGCGCGGCTTCGGGAATGTTCCTTTGCTTCGGCGAAGCCAGCCTCGACCTCTTCATCCGAATTCAAATTGATCGAAACGCCCCGCCCATGATTGGCATTCAATGGTTTGACGACCACCGGATGGCCAATGCGCGCTGCAGCGCGCACAGCTTCGCGTGCGGAATAGACCATGCGCTGCTGTGGAACCGGCAGGCCAAGATCGTTCAGCAGGTTGTGGGTATCTTCCTTATCGCAGGAAATCTCGACCGAGATATGTTTGGTCTCGGATGTAATCGTCGCCTGAATGCGTTTCTGGTATTTGCCGTGCCCGAATTGCACCAGCGAGCCAGAGTTGAGTCTGATCCAGGGAATGTCGCGTTCTTGCGCCGCCTTGACCAGCGACCCGGTCGACGGGCCGAACTCCTTGCGCTGTGCGCGCAGAACAAAGCTGCGCAGTTCGTCGTCCCAGTTAAAGTCCGGGTCGAAATCGTAATCCACCAGATCTTTCAGGGATTGAGGCAACAGATGCATCAGCAACCGCATTGCCAGCTTCCCTGCGTCCAGCCCAACGTCGCGCTGACGGTATTCATACACCATGTTGTACTGGCCCGGCTCACCTGTGCCGCGTGTCCGGCCAAAGGTCACGTCAGTGCCCGCTACGTTCTGAACTTCGATAGCACAATGTTCCAGAACGTGACCCAGCCACGTGCCTTCGTCTTCACGCAGACGGCGGATGAAACCTCCGGGTTCGCGGTAGGAACAGCCATGCTCCGCAAGGCCAGGAAGCGCTTCGATCAACGCGTCGATAAACTCGGAACCAATTTTTGCCGATGGCCACTCTTCCAGAATACCCAGATCGATGACGTGGCGTATAACCGGGAAACTTGCCCAGACATTCGGGCCGACAAAGACATTGGTCGAGATTATTTTCATGAGGCTCCCCGTTGGTTAGCTTTTATTCCCCCCGTTGGCGGCCTCTTCCCCGGACAAATCCGGCAAGGTGCAGAACGCCAAATGCTCATCCGGCGGAAAAGCCTGGCGAGCCGTCAGGTCATAACGGCACCCTTCACCCAGAACGTCAAGCCGAAGTCCCAGAAGGCTAAGCGCTTCGCCCCGCCGGGCATCCCACATTGATGAATGAGTCAACTGACTGGCATCCACGACAGTAACCGAGCCGCTGCCGATGACTTCAAAGACATTGTCGGGCCCAATGAAGGCGGCCGTATCTTCGTCAATTCCCAAACCAATCAAAAATGGGTTGAAAGATGAAGCCGTTAGCAGGCGACCCAGACGATTACGCTGGGTGAAATGCTGATCGATGATGACGGCATTGGTCAGGCCCATACCTGGTGCAAGTGTAATGTTGCCTTCCGCCGGGGCCGAGTTGCTGCTGCCACCGGCAACCATGTGTTCAGACATGATCGAAGCACCCGCCGAAGTTCCGGCAACCGGAACACCGGCTGCATTCCGTCGGCGTATTTTTTGGGCGACCAGAGTTCCCCCAAGAATCGCTGACAGGCGCAACTGGTTTCCACCTGTCATGAAAACTCCGGTCGCTCGATCAAGCATCTCGACATACTCGGGGTTGTCGCAATCCGCCCTGCGCGAGATAGGCAGGAACTCTACTTTGCCCGCACCCAGTTCGGAAAAGATACGGTTATAATCGGGCCCGGTTTCTTCCAGCATCGAGGCTGTCGGGATCACGACGATGTCGGCATCGCTGCCGCCGGAAAGCTCAACGAACTTGCGATGGATCTGCATTTCCTTGACGCGATCTTCGCCGCCCCCGATCGGGATAATGAACCCGCGTGGGGTCTCTGCATCAATGGGTGCAGGGCACATGTGTTAACTACCTTCCGGTGCTGAAGCGGGCAGTCACCGGGGACCGCGCGGACGCTTTGAACTGTTCATGCATGCCACGTCGGGCTATTTGGCCTTCGCGGACATGCTGCTCCCCCCCCCGGCCATCACATGCCGTACAGCAAGGTTTTCGTCAAGAACCACCAGATCGCCGTCCATTTCCGCCTTCAGGCGCCCATTGCGATTCGGTTCTAGCACATCGGTCACGTTTGAGGTGAATGGCGCACGCGCATCGAACAGGGACATTCCCCGATCTATGAGGTTGCTCGAAGTCACGGATGGCCTCCTGCCGAAACGCGTCGGATCGCCATCATGGAAACGATACGCGCGTTGCCGCCGCCCTGGCGACATTCACGACAACCCATCTGCATCGAAATGACCGCCGCAGCGTCTACATCGAAACCCGCAGCCTGAACTCGGCTTCTACATATAGGTAAAAACAAACACCCGGGACTGGTCGTCCCGGGTGGTGTTTTTGCGGGCTTTTCAAGTTTTTGCCCGACAACTATCCAGCGACACTCAGATGTCGAATTTGACGCCCTGGGCCAGTGGAAGTTCGGCCGAGTAATTCACGGTGTTGGTCTGTCGGCGCATATAGGCTTTCCACGCGTCCGAACCGCTTTCGCGCCCGCCGCCGGTTTCCTTCTCTCCGCCAAAGGCGCCACCGATCTCTGCCCCTGAGGGCCCGATATTGACGTTGGCAATACCGCAATCGGATCCGGCTGCGGACAGGAACTGCTCGGCCTCGCGCATGTTCAGGGTAAACACGCAGGATGAAAGGCCTTGCGGTACGTCATTCTGAAGCTCTACCGCGTCGTCGAAATCGTCATAGCCCATGACGTATAGGATCGGCGCAAAGGTTTCGGTTTTCACGGTCGCGGTCTGACCCGGCATTTCGACAATCGCAGGTTCCATGTATACGCCTGCCGGAACGCCTTCGGTAACGCGGTTGCCGCCGAACACCGAACCGCCTTCCGCTTTGGCAGCTTTCAAGGCGGCGGTCATCGCCGCGCCCGCCGCTTCGTCCACAAGCGGCCCAACCAACGTGCCGTCCGTCAGAGGATTGCCAATGGGCAGACCCGAATAGGCCTTTTTCAGACGGCTCACCAGTTCTTCGCGGATCGAGTTGTGCACGATCAGGCGACGCAGCGTGGTGCAGCGTTGACCGGCGGTGCCAACTGCCGAAAAGACAATCGCGCGCACAGCCATCTCCAAATCAGCCGAAGGGCCGACGATCATTGCGTTGTTGCCACCCAGTTCCAGAATGCACTTGCCAAAGCGCTGTGCGACGATGGGAGCGACAGCACGGCCCATGCGGGTCGAACCTGTGGCCGAGATCACCGGAACATCTTCATTGGCCACCAGTCTTTCTCCCAGATCTGCGCCACCGATAAGCGTTTGCAGCAGACCATCCGGCGCATCGCCAAACCGGGCCAGGGCGCGTTCGAAGATCTTTTGACAGGCCAGCGCCGTCAGCGGGGTTTTTTCGGACGGTTTCCAGATCACCGGATCACCGCATACGATGGCCAAAGCAGCGTTCCACGACCAAACCGCGACCGGGAAATTGAACGCGGAAATCACACCAACCGGGCCGGCAGGGTGCCAGGTTTCCATCATCCGGTGGCCGGGACGTTCGGACGCGATGGTCAGACCATAAAGCTGACGCGACAGGCCGACGGCAAAGTCACAGATGTCGATCATCTCTTGCACTTCGCCCAGACCTTCCGAGGTGATCTTGCCTGCTTCCCAGCTGACCAGTGCACCCAGATCATCCTTGGCCGCGCGCAGCTCTTCACCCAACAGGCGGATCAGTTCACCCCGGCGCGGGGCGGGGACCACGCGCCATTCCCTGAACGCAGCCTTGGCACGGAAAAAGATGGCGTCCATGTCCGAGATCGGCGTCTCGTGCACTTCGGCCAGCAGGCTTCCGTCAATCGGCGACGTGACCTTGAGCGTGCCGCCTTTCAGTTGGGCCTCGGTCAGATCCAGGTTTGCAAGCGTGGTTTGGGCTGTCATTACGATGTCTTTCATATCTCAGGCCGCCTTGTTCTGTTCGGTGACGTCACCAGCGCGATACAGCTGGCCAAATTCAGTGTTGAGGAAATCGTCCAGCTTGACCTGTTCCTGCCGGACAAAGCCTTTCGAGGGCAGCGCTCCGATCCGCATCAGATCGACCACCCCCAGCACGCCTGCAGCGGTCGTGACCTGAATGGCGCTCCAGACCTGTCCATTGATGGTGCGGGCAAAGGATTTGTTGATCAGGGACTTTTCGCGCAGCACACCGTCAATCGTGCCCTTTGCCGTACAGTAAACCAGCACCACGTCCTGATCGGTGCGGGGCAGGGCGGCCTCGAATATCTCTTTCAGCAGGTCGCGGCGGCGTTCCAGCCCCAGATCGTTCAAAAGCAGCTTCAGGATATCGCAATGACCCGGATAGCGGATCGAGCGATAGGACACATCCCGCGCCTTGCCTTCCAGCGTTTCCGGCAACGTGCCCAGACCGCCCGAGGTATTGAAGCATTCGTATTCCACGCCGTCATGGCCCAGAATCTCGTAGTTCTCCAACGGCGCGGTCTTGACCAGCTTGCCGTTCACGATGGCATCGCATGGGTTGCAATATTCGTTGATCAACCCGTCGGTGGACCAGGTCAGGTTGTATTTCAGCGCGTTGGTCGGATAAAGCGGCAATGCCCCCACCCGCATGTGCAGGCTGTCAATCTCGTCAAACTCCGCCGCCAGCGAAGCTCCGGCGATGCCGACAAAACCTGGCGCCAGACCGCATTGCGGCATAAACGCAGTTGCGCTGTCCCCGGCCAGTTCACGTACCGCATTCGTGGCCGCAACATCTTCGGTCAGGTCGAAATAATGCGCCCCCGCCGCTTTGGACGCTTTGGCGATCGAAGGGGTCAAGAAGAACGGAGCTGCCGAGATGACTGCGTCGAAACCTGTCAGTTCCTGGGCTAGCCCGTCCGCGTCATTGGCATCGATCTGTCTGGTTCCAATGCCCATCTTCGAGATATCACCAAGCGCTTTTAGATCGTGATCAGCGACTGTCACAGAGTAATTCGGCGACCCTTTCAACAAGGTTGCAATCATCTGTCCGATCTTTCCAGCGCCGACAACGCACACATTCCAGGACATAAAGATCTCCGCTGTTTCCCATCCTGCTCCAAGCGTGACGCGCAGCCTCGACAATTCATAGGTGTCAATTTGACGAATTGATGTATGTGGCCGTCATATTGGCGGAAAATGAGATATTTTATCGGAAGCGCAATTGCCGGCCATGTGTCGCGACAGGTCCTGCCACGTGCCAACGTGGCCCTTGGCCGATTGCGCCGTGACCTTTTGTCTTGTGGCGCCCGACACTTGGGAAGCTCCACGTTCTTAAGCGATTCCAATAACTTGTTTTCTGACTGCCGGGCGCAACAGTCCGGTGATCTTTCAAGGCGACTGATCCGCTTCCATCCGGGCCTCGGAGCGCTTCCAAGTATGCGTCACACGCGGAATTTTGAGCGATGTTTCTCGTTTGCGACATGGCTTGGTCAAATCGAACAACTTCTTGGCATAGCTCGGCTGCATGGTACGCCCAGCGGTCGCCGGAGAAGGCTGTGAAGCTTGGTCGTGGCCGCCTTGTCGCGTGTTGAACAAGGGCAGGTGTTGCATTGATCGCGTTATGTCCCAAGCCTGAAAACTCCGCCTGTTCCGAGAAGGGCGTTGTGACCTCTTGCCAGCAAGCGGCTTCGCAACAAACACACCAAACACCCCGGGAGGGTCACAACGAATGACTGCAAGGCCGCTCGATCATATTCGTGTCCTCGATTTTGGCCAGTACCTGGCTGGTCCACTGGTTGGCATGATGCTTGCTGATTTGGGGGCAGAGGTGATCCGCATCGACCCGCCCGGTGGCCCGCGATTGAAAGAACCGGCCACAGACATGCTGTCACGCGGCAAAACCGCCGTGACGATCGACCTCAAATCCGAAGGGGGTTTGCAGGTCGCGCGCGAATTTGTGGCGCGGGCTGACGTGGTGATCGAGAACTTCCGGCCCGGCGTGATGGAGAGGCTGGGCCTCGGTCCGAAAGCTCTGCGCGACATAAATCCGCGCATCGTGTCATTGTCATTGCCGGGGTTTGCCTCAAATGATCCCGCGCTGGCCGATCTTCCGGCGTGGGAAGCCGTGATCGCGGCCCGTACCGGGCAATTCACGGATATGGGGCTGAACCGGCGCCTGATGGGCATCAACCCATCCTTTTCACCTTTGACGCTGGCATCCGCCTATGGCGCTTCATTCGGCGCGATGGCCGTGCAGTTCGCTTTGGCTGCACGTGACCGAAACGGAGGCGATCACATCGAGGTGCCTGTGGCTTCGGCTTTGCTGGAAGGGTTGGTGTATAACTGTGAGCAGATTGAGGACTATCCCGAACGCTACAAGTCCCCTCGCGAAGTGGAACTTGACAGGCGCGCAGCCGAAGGCTTGCCAACGGATCTGAGCTTTGCGGAACTGGAAGAGTTCCTGGACCCTTTCTATCGAACTTATACCTGCGCCGACGGGCGCGGGTTCTATGTGGTGGCGGGCAGTGTGAAAACACATCCCCGGCGGGTGTTGGAGACGCTGGGCCTCAAAGACCTTGCCGATCAATTGCCGGACTTCGACGCCTATCTCGATACCGCAGACTGGCCGGATGAATGGTCGCTGCGCAACTACCCCGTCGGAGCAAGGGATCGCACGCGTGTGTCCGAGGCGATGAAAAAGGCCTTTCTGACAAGGCCCTCTCATGAGTGGGAAGCCCTTTTCGGGTCTGCCAAGGCGCCCGGAACGGCGCAACGGTTCAGCAAGGAATGGCTGGCCGATCCGCACGCTTTGGCCTCGGGTCTGGTGTTGGAGGTCGAAGACCCGCGTCATGGGAAGATGACGCAGATGGGAAATGTTGCGTGGCTTGCGGATGATGGCGCTGCGCTGGTCAAAAAACCGGGCCCCGATCCCGATGACGCACCCGTTTCAACGATCCTTGCCGAACCGCCGCGCAGCGGACCGCCAGCCGCAAGCGGCCAAGGCTGGCTGGAGGGGCTGAAGGTGCTGGACCTGACCAACGTGATCGCCGGTCCGACGATCGGGTCCACGCTGGCGCGATTTGGCGCTCAGGTGACTTCCGTTCAGCCGGCCGAGCCATCAGTCGATCCGTGGAACACCGTGGTTTTCGGCTTGCACGCACATCGTGGAAAACAAAGCGTTTTGCTGAACCTGAGCTCGGATGGCGGGAAGCAGGCGTTGCGACGGCTCATCGACTCCTCGGATGTCATCACCATGAACGGCACGGATGAGCAGCGCGATGCCCTGGGGTTGAGCGAGGAAGAGCTGGCGGCGATCAACCCCCGCCTCATACTGGTGCAACTCGATGCCTTTGGCGGTCCTGCGCGCGGACCCAAATCGGACCATCTGGGGTATGACGACCTGGCGCAGGCGGCGACCGGGGTCATGGTGCGTTTTGGCGGTGGCATGGCCACGCCCGAAGAGCATGCGCATTTCGGTACGATTGACGTTCTGACCGGCTATTGCGCATGTGTTGCGCTTGGCGCGGCCCTGCTGAGATTGCAGAAAACCGGAAAAGGCGGGATTGCGCGGGCTGCGTTGGCGGCGGCCGGCAACCTCATTCAGGCGCAGTTGATGTATGATTTCGAAGGCCGCGCGCCCTTTGACGAACCAGCCGGGCGCGCAGCTATGGGCTGGGGACCATTCTACCATTGCTACCGCGCGGCGGACGGGTGGATGTTCTTTGCCGCACCCGCCGAACAACGCGAAGCCCTGCGCCGTGTCTCGGACCTCGCCAGTATGGCCGACATCCCGGAGAAGGAATTGCCGGATGCGCTTGCGGATCATTTTGCAAGGCAACCTGTTGAATACTGGCAAAAGGCGTTTTCCGGTTCTTCCAGCACCGTCATGCCTCTGGGATCGTTGCATGACACGCGCGACGCCGTGTTGCAGCCGGAAAGTGCCGGGAATATCGACCTGACGCGGGGAACGTTCAGCGTCATTCGGCACGACATGCATCCCATGGGCCGGTGGTGCGATCTGGTTGCCCCAAACGCCGTGCGACCCGAACGCGCCCGGATCGTCATTCCCGGACCGATGCCGAAATACGGTGCGGATACACGCAGCATTCTGCGAAGCGTCGGTTATGCAGATGAGGATATCGACGCGATGATCTCTGCTGGATCCGCCGCCGAAAGCTGGTCGGAAAAGTACCTGCCCGAGTAGTCGACCAGCCACAGATGGCTCGGAAATCAAGAAGATATGCCATCCGCCGCCGCAGGCACGGGGTCCCCGGCCCGGCGGCGGGCGGTATCCGGCATGACAAGCTTTGGGCTGGCACTCGCGCGACTTGCACAGAATATTCTACCGCTTTGCCACAGTTTTTTTTGCATGTCTTGCGGCAAGAACCGTCCTAGGGTCGGCAAAGCACAGCTTTTGCACACACAACGAAACAAGAACCACTGACCATGAGCCAAATATCAGAGAGCCTGCTGAACCAAATCCGCAGCCGCTTTGCCCAGATCGATCATTGCCCCGAACAGGGTGAGCGGATCTTTTTCGAGAATGCCGGAGGCGCACTGACATTGAATTCGGTGTTGGAAAGCTCGGTTCGTTACGCCGCCATCCCGGACAACCAGGGGCGCGACAATCCGGGATCCCATGCGCTGGTCGCCACGATCAACGCGGCCAAGGCGGATATGCGGGATTTCATGAACGCACCCGGCGGGCAGTTCTTTGTCGGTGAAAGCGGTACAGAGCTGTTGTTCCGGCTGATCATGAACGCCTGTCTGGGAACGGGTCCGGGCGTTGTGCTGGGATCCACATTGGAACACCCGGCGACGCGATCGGCCTGTGATCGTTGGGCCCGCATTTCCGGACAAACCCACGTTTTGGTGCCCCATGATGACGCAACCGGTACCGTCTCGGCCGAAGCCTATGCCGCGGCCGTGACACCGGATACCAAAGTGGCGACGATCCTGCATACCTCGCCGGTGACGGGAATGGGCGTTGACGTCGCTGCCGTCTCTCAGGCCATCCGCGCCGTGGCTCCGGATTGTTTCATCATCGTCGATGGCATTCAGCACGCGGCGCATGGCCGGATCGATCTGACCGCTTATGACGTCGATGGTTATGTGATTTCGCCCTACAAGGTGTTTTCGCGTCATGGCTACGGCGTGGCGTGGATCTCTGATCGCTTGACCGCGCTGGAGCACAACGCCTTGCTGGATGGTCCCGCGGACAATTGGGAAATGGGCACCCGCGACACCGGAGCTTATGCCACGATGTCCGACGTCGTATCCTATTTCGAATGGCTGGGCAGTCAGGTCAGCGATGCCGAAGACCGGCGCGGCAAGTTTCTGGCGGCGGGTGATGCGATCCATGTGCAGGAAAAGGCGCTGACCGATGCGATGATCCACGGCACCGGCAACCTGAGCGGTTTGGCCGAGATGGAAAAAGTCACCATTCTGGGCGGGGCTGACAACCCGGCACGAGAAGGTCTGGTATCGCTGCGTGTCGAAGGCGTGGCCTCGTCCGAGGTCGTCAAACGGCTGAACGAACACGGTATCCGCACGCATCTGCGTAAGGCGGATCACTATTCCGGCAATATCCTGACACCGCTGGGCTATGACGCCTGTGTGCGGGTCTCGATGTGTCACTACAACTCGATCGGCGAAGTCGCCAAATTCCTTGCCGTCATGAAAGAAATCGCCGCCTGAGCCGCGCCATATCCAAGGACATTCCCTCATGAAAACCCATGCACAAGCTGTTGTCATCGGCGGCGGCCTTGCCGGTACGTCGATCCTGTATCACCTTGCCAAACTCGGCTGGACGGACTCGATACTGCTGGAACGCGACGAGTTGACCAGCGGGTCGACCTGGCACGCGGCGGCCAACATCCACGGTCTGCATGACAACAACAACATCACCCGCATCCAGCACTATACGATGAACCTGTACAAAGAGCTGGAGAAGGAAACCGGCCAAAGCTGCGGGGTGTTCCAGCCCGGATCGCTCTATCTGGCCCAGACCGAAGAGCGCGAGCAACAGTTGCGTCTGCAAGAGGCGAAAGCCCGGTTTTATGGGCTGAATTTCCACGAGGTCAGCCGGGAAGATGCCAAAGAGCTGCACCCGCTGGCGCAGTTCGATGACATCCGCTGCATCATGTACGAACCTGATGGCGGCAATGTGGACCCGTCCGGCGTACCGCATGCCTATGCCGCCGGGGCCCGCGCGATGGGGGCCACCATCGAACGGTTCTGCCCGGTGATCGCCACGGAACAGCAACCCGATGGCAGTTGGATCGTTCGTACGCCCAAGGGTGACATTCATGCCCAATGGGTGGTCAACGCCGCGGGCCTCTGGGGGCGCGAGGTGGCGGCGCTGGCAGGCTTGACCCTGCCGCTGCAACCGACCGAACATCAGTATTTCGTGACCGAAAGCATCGACGAAGTGGCCAGTCTGGGCCGCCGTCTGCCGTCAATCGCCGACCGGGACGGCGAGTATTACTTCCGACAAGAGGGCAACGGCCTGCTGATCGGGGCCTATGAGAAAGACATGAAGTTCTGGGCCGAAGACGGCACGCCGCTCGACTTTGCGCATGATCTGTTTCCCGACGATCTGGACCGGATCATGGAAAACGTGATCCGCGCCACCGAACGCGTGCCCGTTGCCGCCACAGCCGGGGTGAAACGGGTAATCAACGGCCCGATGATCTGGTCGCCCGATGCCAACATGCTGTGGGGGCCGGTGCCCGAACTGAAGAACTATTTCCTCTGCGGCGGTCTGATCCCCGGCTTCTCGCAATCCGGCGGGCTGGGGCTGTTGGCGGCGCAATGGATGATCGAGGGTGAGCCGCAATATGACATGTTCGCCTGGGATCTCGCCCGCTTTGGCGACTGGGCCGACAAAAAGTTCACCAAGGCCCGGGTCGAAGACGCATACACCCATCGGTTCAAAATCCACTTCCCGAATGAAGAACGCAGTGCAGGCCGCCCGGCCCGTGTGCGCCCTGCCTTCGAGATGCAGAAACAGATGGGCTGTGTCTTTGGTCTCAACTGTGGTTGGGAACACCCGCTTTGGTTTGCCGATGAACCCGGCACCGAAGAGACCACTGGCTTCACCCGCCAGAACTGGTTTGATCCGGTCGGGCGCGAGGTTCAGATGCTGCGCGACAGCGTGGGCGTGATCGATATCTCGAACTTCGCCAATTACGTGATCAAGGGGCCTGGTGCCTATGACTGGTTGGACCGACTGGTGGCCAATCGCGTGCCGACCGAAATTGGGCGCAGCTGCCTGACGCCGCTGATCTCGGTGCGCGGCGGCGTGGCGGGTGACTTTACCATCACCAAGCTGGCCGAAGACGAATACATGATGATCGGCTCCGGCATGGCCGAACGCTATCATCAGCGCTTCTTTCAAATGGTGGAATTGCCCGAGGGCACAGCTTTTGAAGTCGCAACGGACCGCGTTGCGGGGTTCAACTTCGCCGGCCCGAAATCTCGCGAGGCTCTGGCGCGCCTGACCAATGCTGACCTTTCCAACGAAGGATTCCGCTTCATGCGGTCCCGGAAGATCACCGTTGCAGGTGTTGATTGCGTGGCCATCCGGGTCAGCTTTACCGGCGATCTGGGTTGGGAACTGCACTGCGCCGAAACCGATCAGGTCGCGCTTTACTCTGCGTTGCTTGAAGCCGCCAAAGACTGCGGTGGCGGCCCCGTGGGCGGGCGAGCGCTTGGGTCGCTGCGCATCGAAAAGGGTTATGGATCCTGGGGGCGGGAATATTCCCAGGAATACTGGCCGCAAGAGGTCGGGCTGACGGGTCTGATCAAGCTGGACAAGGATTTCCTGCACAAAGACGCCTATCTGTCCATCAAGGACAAAGCTCCGCGCGAGGTCCTGTCCATCTTTGAACTGGACGTGACCGAGGATGCCGACGCCACCGGCAGTGAGCCGATCTTTACACCTGATGGTGTGCCTGTCGGCCGTGTCACATCGGGGGCGTACGGGTATTCAGTCGGGAAATCTCTGGCATTGGGTTTCCGCAACCCCGAGGTGGCGCAGCCGGGGGATGAAGTGGTGATCCAGGTGATTGGCAAACCGCATAAGGCTCGGGTGCTGGCAGAGGCGCCGTTCGATCCTCTGGGCGGCAGGCTGCGCGGCTGAAACAACCGGCCCGCCCGATCAAGCTCGTCCCGTGGCCACAGATCTCATCCGCGATCTGTGGCTATGGGATGTGCAATTTGCTTTCGGGCCGTTCGACAGGGTCCGCCTCGGTTTCGGGATGCCACTGTTTCGCGGCCGGTGCGCAAACCTTCAGACAATCAACCGCGCGCGCTGCGATCTGATCCGCGATTTCGGTTATGTTGACGGGGTTCAAATAGAAGGCAGGCACGGGGGGCAGGATGATGGCTCCCATTTCTGCGGCCGCCGTCATATTGCGCAAATGCGCCAGTGTCAGCGGCGCTTCTCGTGCCAGCAGTACCAGTGGGCGTCGTTCCTTGAGCTGAACGCCGGCCGCGCGTGTCAACAGGTTGTCGTCCAGGCCATGCGCGATCGCACCCAGTGAGCGCATGGAACAGGGCGCGACGATCATCCCGGATACCGGTACCGAACCGGACGCAATACTGGCCCCGATATCGGCGGGCGCGTGATGACGGGTTGCCGACTGCCGCAGTTCCTTCAGGGCATCCGGGCCGCATTCCTGCGCAAGCGTCAGACGGGCGGCTGGACTGACGACAAGGTCGATTTCGATATCCGCCGATGTCAGATGCCGTGCGACCGCAAGGCTCAAAACCGCACCGGAGGCGCCTGACACGCCTAAGACTACTCGGGTTTTCGTCATGTTCTCAGCTCTGGCATCAATCTGTCTATCAGGTCTTCCGCAAATGCGTGATCAACCTTTTCGGTGCGCATGACCGTCCCCCATTCCCGCCCTGTTTCACTGCCTGTTTTCGTCGTGGCGTCGATGCCCAGCTTTCCGGCCAGACCAGGTTCCGGCGAGGCGAAATCAAGATAATCCATGGGTGTCCTGTCCAGGATCATCACATCACGGCCCGGGTCCATTCGCGTGGCAAGCGCCCAGGCGATATCGTCCCAGTTTCGGGGGTCGATATCGGCGTCTACCGCAACGATCATCTTCGTATAGCTGAATTGCGGCAGCATCCCCCAAAGCGCCATCATCACACGCCGGGCCTGGCCCGGATATCGCTTGTCGATGGCGACGATGGCGATGCGATAGGAACAGGCGGCAGGCGGCAGCCAAAGGTCGTGTATTTCGGGGATCTGAGCACGAATGGTCGGCAAGGCCAGACGATTGAACACTTCGCCAATGATGGCAGGCTCGTCAGGCGGGCGTCCGGTATAGGTCGACAGGTACAGCGGCGCCTCGCGATGGGTCACGGCCGTGACATGCATCACCGGAAACGGCTCGGCGGGGTTGTAGTACCCGGTGTGATCCCCGAACGGGCCTTCGGGTGCTGTCTCGCTTGGCGACACCCAGCCTTCCAGGACAATCTCGGCATCTGCCGGTACGAGCAGAGGGACGGACTTGGCCGGAACCAACCGTGGCCGGTTCTGGTTCAGGGCCCCGGCAAATGTCAGTTCAGACACCATTTCGGGCAGGGGCAGAGCCGCCGACAACAAGGTCGCGGGGTTCGCGCCAAGAACAATTGCGACCGGCGTCTTTTCGCCGTGCTGCGCCCAACTGCGATGATGAGCGGCCCCGCCGCGATGTGGCAGCCAGCGCATGATCAGACGGTTCCGGTCCAGCACCTGAACGCGATAGACGCCGGCATTGTAGGTCTGTGCCGCGTCGGGTTCGCTGCTACGGGGCCGGGTGATGACCACAGGCCAGGTGATCAGGGGCCCCGCGTCCCGGGGCCAGTGTGTCTGGATCGGCAGCCCAGAAAGATCAACATCGGTTTCGCAGTGGCAAACCTGCTGAACAGCGGCGGTTTTGACCTGCTTCGGCCGCGTGGACAATGCGGCCTTCAGCATCGGCCACCGGGACAGCGCGTCCCGCAACCCGCCCGGCGGCGTCGGGGCCCGAAGCGCGGCCAGAAACGCACCCAGATCATCCAGCCCATCGGAAGAAACGCCCAGTCCGGCGGCGACGCGTTCCGACGTGCCGAACAGGTTGACCACAACCGGTATGTCGCACTGCCCCGAGGGCACGCCCGTCGGTGTGTCGAATTGCAACACCGGCCCGTTGGCCTCTAACACGGCGCGGTGGACAGCGGTCATTTGATGGCGCACGGAAACCAGTTCGGCGATGCGCCTGAACTGCCCTGTTTCTTCACACCATTTCAGAAAATGTCGAAGGCTGGGATATGGCGGCAGAGTGCGAATGGGTTTGCTCCGGCGGTGGTGCCCACCCTCTAGCAGCGAAAGAGGCCGGTCGAATTGACAACCGTCAAGTCCCGGGCGCCGGGGCCGCTTTAGGAAGGCCGCACCGGTTCACTTTGTTGAGACAGCAGGAGGTCTGTTTGTCCGATCCCCGAAACCCGATACCGCGATGCCCTGCCGCTTTGGCCGCAGCCCTGCGGTTTGTTCCGCTTGCACCCTTGTCGCTGTCACTGACGGCGTTTTCCCGCAAAATAACCAGGAAACACCCCGATTTGCTCAACCGGCTCGGTGAATACAGCCGGGCAGCCTTTGTGCTTGATCCAACGGATCTGCCCGTTGTCCTTCTGCTTGAACCGAATGACGGCGCACCGAGAATAAGACTGAGCCGAAGGCGCGTGGCAGGGGCCGCGCGAATTTCCGGCCCACTGGCCGCGCTGTTGGGGCTGGTGCATGGTGCGTTTGACGGTGACGCCCTGTTCTTTTCGCGCGATCTGGTGATCGAGGGCGACACAGCCGCGGCACTGGCGCTGCGCAACGCAATTGACGACGCAGAGCTGGACCTCGCGCACGAGGCCGCAACCCTTTCCGGCCCGCTTGCACGCCCGCTGAAGCAGATCATCGCCTTTGCAGAGCGTCGGACCGGCCTGTGCCTGACCCGACCCGAGGACGCGATCCTATGGTAATGGAAATCGTTTGCCCGGCGGGAACGCCCGCGGCCCTGCGTGCAGCCGTCAAGGCTGGGGCTCACACGGTCTATTGTGGCTTCAATGACGAAACCAATGCGCGGAACTTTCCGGGGCTCAACTTTGACCGCGCTGAAATGCGGGCCGGAATTTCCTTTGCCCATGATCACGGATCGAAGGTGTTGATTGCAATCAATACCTTCCCGCAGACGGGCAACGAAGGGATCTGGAAACAAGCGGTGGCGGATGCCGAAACCTGCGGTGCAGATGCTGTCATTCTCGCCGATCTGGGTTTGCTGGACTACGCCGCGCGACACCATCCCGGCCTGCGCAGACATCTGTCCGTGCAGGCCGCGGCGGCCAATGCTGACGTGATCAATTTCTATGCCGAAACTTTCGGTGTGAAGCGGGTGGTCTTGCCGCGCGTATTGTCCGTTCCGGAAATTGCCGCGATCAACTCTGAAACCGATGTCGAAACCGAAGTCTTTGTGTTCGGCGGTCTTTGCGTCATGGCCGAGGGGCGATGCTCGCTGTCCTCTTATGCCACCGGGTTGTCTCCAAACATGAACGGTGTCTGTTCTCCTGCCAGCCATGTGCAGTATCAAGAAGAACAGGGCGCGTTGACCGCGCGCCTTGGCGGGTACCTGATCCACCGGGTCGAACGGGATGAGCCCGCACCTTATCCGACTTTGTGCAAAGGGTGTTTTTCCGCAGGTGAAAAAACCGGGCACCTGTTCGAGGATCCCGTCAGCCTGAACGCAGAACGGCTGATCCCGCAATTGCAAAAGGCAGGTGTGACGGCCTTGAAGATCGAAGGGCGCCAGCGGTCAAAATCCTATGTCGCACAGGTCGTTCGGAATTTTCGCGCCGCGGTCGATGCGCTGGAGTCAGGCCAACCGATGCCCGAAGGTATGCTTGCGCGTCTGTCGGAAGGGCAGGCCATGACGACCGGCGCTTACAAAAAGACGTGGAGGTGATCCGATGGAACTGACAGTAGGCCCGAACCAGTTCTTCTGGCCCGCCGAAACCTGGGCTGCATTTTACGATGATCTGGCCCGATCGCCCGTCGACCGCGTCGTGCTTGGGGAACTGGTCTGTTCCAAGCGCTTGCCGTTTTACCAGGATCGTATCCCTACGGCGATTTCCCGGCTGGTGGAGGCGGGCAAAGAGGTTGCGCTGACAAGCCTGGCCCTTGTGACCCTGAAACGCGAGCGCAAACTTACCGCTGAGCTTGCAGAAATGGGCGTCATGGTCGAGATCAACGATCTGACCGCGCTGGCACATTTGCCCGGCACCTGCACGTTTGCCGTTGGCCCGTTGGTAAATGTCTACAACGAAGGCACTTTGAGATGGCTGGCTGCTCGGGGTGCGCGCCGGGTTTGTCTTCCGCCGGAATTGCCCATCACTTCGGTCAAAACGCTGGCGCAAGCTGCCTCGGACTTGGGCGTCGCGATCGAAATATGGGGGCATGGCAGGTTGCCGCTGGCCATTTCCGGGCGCTGTTACCACGCGCGATTGCATGGGCGCAGCAAGGACAATTGCCAGTTTGCCTGCGAAGACGATCCCGACGGGTTGGACGTTCTGACCGGCGACGGCAAGCCTTTTATGGCCATGAACGGTGTGCAGACCCTGTCAGACAGCCATGCCTGTACGGATCATCAGATCGACCTTCTGCAACAGGCTGGCATCTCGGCGTTGCGTCTGTCGCCGCAATCTGGCGGATTCCGTCAGCTGTGCGAGTTGTATCGAAAACGTATCGACGGTGATCTTCCCCAAGGAGAAGTGGAGCGCGCCCTGCGTGGCGCTGATCCTGATATTCGGTTGAGCGACGGATTTCTGACGGGGTCCTGCGGTGCAGAATGGTCCGGTGCATCAAAGGCGGCTTCGATCTCGGTTTGACCGCCGCATCGGCATGACGTCCGTCGCGCCGGACGCGAATGAAACAGCCTATGCTTTGAACCCTTGGGATCAGTCCGGGTTTGTCCGGGTTTCTTCCTCTTGAACCCAGGTTTCGGCCTGCAAGACCCCGGGTTGCCCGGTGCCGATAATCCCCACGACCTGCACATCGCCGGTGTCGGTGGGCGCGGCCACCTGAACACGCCGGATCAATGCGAAAAGGGCGACCGCAATACCGATAGCTGCCAGAAGAAACGGAAGACCGCGCCCGCCGAACAATGAGATAGAGTTCGGCCCCAGCATGGTTCCCACCAGCAGGCCGACATTCAGCAGCAGCACCATCGTGCCACTGGCGGGAACGATCTGGGACAGCTTGAGCTGATCATTGGCATGCGCCGTCAGGATCGAATACGCGGGATACAGCCCGATTGCGATCAGTACAAAACCATAGACGATATGAGACGGCGACGTATCGATGGCCATCCAGAGACTGGACAGGGTCGTAACGACACCCAGCCCGATGACCACATAGCGTCTGTCGGTGTGATCAGACAGCCAGCCGACGGGGTATTGCACCACCGCACCGGCGATCAGCGCCGCCACCAGCGCCCCTGACGCCTGCGCCGTCGTAAAGCCGTTTTGCAACGCATAAAGCGGCAACGAGATATAGGACGCGGCGACACCGATGCTGACCAGAACGATACCGATGACTGCGATGGGCGAAACCTTGTACAGCACGGGAACCGACATGCGTTCCGGCGCGGCATATTCCGGCGCCTTGTTGCCCGACAGAAGAAGCGGCACGATCGAAAGCGAAATCAGGATGGAAACAAGCCCGAACAGCAGGTTTCCGGTGGGGTCGGGAAAGCCGACTATGGCGGTGCCAAGCGCTGGGCCGGCAAGCTGGATAATGAAATACAGCGACAGAACCTGAGCGCGCATGTTGTTCTCGGATTTCGCGTTCAGCCAGCTTTCGGTGATGACGTAAAGCCCCGGGTAACAAAACCCGCCCAACAGACGCATCACGCTCCAGCTGATCGCGTCGCTGGTCAGCAGATGCACGATGGCCGCAATCGAAACCAGCGAGGCGAGGGCCGAAAATGCCCGAATATGCCCGACATTTTCGACCAGCCTCGGGGCAAGTGCCGTCCCCGCAAGCGCGCCCAATGGATAGCTTGCCTGCATGACGGAAATCGTGAAGTCACTAAAGCCCAGACTGGCCCCCCGGATCGTCAGCAACGTCGCCAACAGACCGTTGGCAACCATCAGCATGAACATCCCCAGGAACAGTGCCCAGTTTTCGTTTAACGCGCGTATCATGGCCAACCGCTACTGATGCGGGGCAGGCCTGTATACAACTCCTACGACATCGGGATGTCGTTTGATGGAACTTCTCCGTCGCAGGCCACCATGTCGGATTCAACCGTCCCTGGGCCCACTGCAACTGGGCTTTGGGCTGAGCTACACGTCGCCTTGCATGATCCGGGCATAGATATCGGGATCCGTCACGCCTTCGGAACCGATCGTCAAAACCCGAGACTGCGGCGTCAATCCAAGCTTCTGAAAAAGCTCGGGGTTGTTGGCCGCTTCGATCAATGCGGCCAATCCGGCAACGCCGCTCTCTCCGGCTTCGATCGCAGGATCACTGCCTTGCGGACGCGCCAGGCGACGGACGGTGGGCGGTATCAGCTGATCGTCGATTGCCAGAAAGTCCGAGGCTTCGCTGTGCAAAACCTCCCACGCCATCGGAGACGGCACCCCGCAGGACAAACCTGCCATGATGGTCTCTTCGTCGATATCTACGGACGCGGCTTGCCCCTGCCTTGCGCTTTCGAACAAACACGCCGCCAGATGCGGTTCCACGACCACGACGCGCGGTGCGGCATCACCCCAGGCCTGACGCAAAGCTGCCGCAACTGCCGCGGCAAGCCCTCCAACTCCACCTTGCAGTAAGACATGCGTCGGTGCCGTGTCCATCGCATCCACGACTTCCTTGACCATGACGCCATAGCCCGACATCACGTCGCGCGGCGGGTCGGTGTAGCCTGGCCAGGATGTGTCCGAAACCACGAACCAGCCGTTCTCGTCGGCTTCCCGCCGACACTGATCCACCGAAGCGTCATAGTCTCCATCGATGCGCACGACGTCGGCCCCCAGATCGCGCATGGCCTGCGCGCGGCCTTCACTGACCTCGGCGTGAATGTAGATCCGGCAAGGCGCGCCGAACCGCTTGCACCCCCACGCGAGGGACCGACCGTGGTTGCCATCGGTCGCCGAAACAAGCGTGATACTGGCAACCATGTCGGCGCAGCGGCCAGTACGGATATCTTCCAATGACACATCCTGACCGGTGCGGCGCGATATTTCACGTTGCAGAACACGCAAGGCGGCAAAGGCCCCCCCCAATGCCTTGAAACTGCCAAGTCCAAACCGGGGACCTTCATCTTTGTAGTGAACCTCCGCGACGCCGATCTCGGCTGCCAACGAGGGCAAGGAATGCAACGGCGTGGGCGCATACCCCTCCCATTGGGTGATTTCCCTTGCTGCGCGATCGAAATCCCGTCGTGTCAAAACGGTTTCGGCAGCGGGGCCGAAGCTCGGCCTGCCTGCCTGATGGGCGATGTTTTCCGTCATGGTCGTGTGTCCTGTCAGGGTTTCAGCGGCAGGCGCTGCCGCACCAGCTCTGCCCAGAGTTCTGCACCCAGCGGGAGCAGTTCGTCGTTGAAATCGTAATCAGCCGAGTGCAGCGGACGGCCATTTGATCCTTCGGTCCCGTTGCCGATAAGCAGGAAACACCCGGGCACAACGGCGGCAAATTCGGCAAAATCTTCAGAAAAAGACATGGCAGGACGGTCTCCGTCCACCTCAAGACCCATGGCCGAAGCCGCTGCAATGACATGCGATGCGGCATCGGCATCATTGTTTGCCTCGATGAATTCGGTACGGAAATCCACGCTCACCTCGACGCCATGGCTTTCGGCCACACCGGTTGCGATCTGGCGCATATTGCGCTCGATCAGCCTGCGATCTGCCGGTGACATGGCCCGCGCGTCCCCTTTCAGAACAGTACGCCCCGGAAGCACATTGCGCTGTCCGTCGGTGATGAACTCGGTCACTGACACCACGGCGCCGGAAGAAGGTGCAAGCTTGCGTGAAACGATGGTTTGCAGGGCCAATACCAGTTCCGCCGCAGGCGTGATCGTTTCGCGCCCGACATGCGGCATCGAGGCATGACCGCCTTGACCGGAAAGCGTGATTTCAAACAGGCTTTCACTGCAACAGATGACACCGGCGCGGGTGGAAACCCGCCCGACAGGCTCTCCCGGAAGATTGTGCGCGCCGTAAACCTCATCAATCGGGAAGGTCCGCAAAACCCCTTCATCGATCATCGCCTTTGCCCCAAGCCCATGCTCTTCGTTGGGCTGGAACAGAAAGACAACCGTGCCGTCAAACGCCGGATCCTTGGCCAGCAATTCGGCGGCCCCAAGCAGCATCACCGTGTGGCCATCATGGCCACAGGCATGCATGACACCTTCGTTCTGCGACGTGTGCGCAAACGTGTTGACCTCGGTGATCGGCAGCGCGTCGAAATCCGCGCGCAGCCCGATGGCGCGATTGCCATTGCCCGCCTTCAAGACGCCCACGACACCGACCCCTTCAAACACCTCGATGCCCAGGTTGCGCAGATGCTCGGCAATCCGGGCCTTGGTCCGGACTTCCTGAAATCCAAGCTCGGGGTTGCGATGAAACTCGTGGCGCAACGCACGCAGGCGTTCTGTCAATGCTGTCACGGCAAACCTTCCCTTCGACGTGTTGCTTCACATGTGTGAAACAAGTTTATTGCAAGTGACCTGAAAAAAGGGCTCTAGTTGGTGGCCAGCGATGCAAGTTTCTTTCACATGACGCAATTGGATGACTTTGACCGCGCGATCCTGCGGATTTTGCAACAAGACAACAAAACCACGCAGCACAAGATTGGCGAGGCCGTAAATCTGTCCGCACCCTCGGTGCAGCGCCGTATCCGCCGGATGGAGGCCGAGGGCGTGATACGAGCCAATGTGGCCGTCGTTGACCCGGCGGCCGTAGGTCTTCAGCTTACCATCTTCGTTGAACTTGAACTGGTCAGCGAAACCCCGGACGAGATTGATGCCGTCAAGAAATCCCTGCTGAATGCTCCGGAAGTCCAGCAATGCTTTTACGTGACCGGAGAGGTTGATTTCATGGTTGTCGTGGTCGTCGAAAGCATGGCGGTATACGAAGATTTCACCCGCAGGATGTTTTTTGAAAACGGAAATATTCGAAAGTTCAGAACCTTCGTTTCCATGGATACCGTCAAATCCGGCAGTGCTTTGGGGTTCTGACCGGCACATGGTGCAACGACAGGCCCGTCCAAACATGTCCGCGCAGGCCTGGGCCATTCGGTTGGGCTGACAGAACTGCAAAGGCAAGTCCCGCCACGGGTCTCAGCGCCGCTGTTCCAACGTGTTTTCAACTACATTCCATTGCGCGGAATGACATGCGCTTTCTCTTCCTCAAAGATCAACTCCTCTCCTGACCATGCCTTCAGGCGCGAGATCAAATGAAACTCGGTGGCCGTTGCCCGTTGTTCGGAATAGGTCCAGATCCTGTTCTTCTGCGTCAGATGTTTCAGCTGATTGGGTTGCAGCAGCACATCGCATGACCACCCGTCCTTTTTTGAAACCAACTACGTCAGTCGACCAACTTCGCTGTCCTGCATTGGGCATGCAAAAAAGCAGCGTTTCGGCAGTGTCGGGTGGCATATGGCGCTCCGATATAGGGGCGAGCGGAGGAGCTCTTAGCCGATTGAAAGCAGACTGGGAAATCTCCGTAAAACGCCTTGTGAACCAGGGCTGCGATGTTTCACCAAATGTGTTGGCCGAGGCGCCTAAGACAAGAAAGAAAAAGCATCGGTGAAAACGTCCTGTCCGCACGGCGCTGGCAACGGATTGTCACGTCGCCGCGCACCGGACATAAGCGTGCTGTCGGGTTGCAAAACCCCGCGCAGCAGGCTGGCAATTATTCGATGATTGAAGGTCCGGGCTGGCGGTTGGTGTCGTTTCGCTCTATCGCCTAACCGGAACATACCCATCGAAACAGGAGACAGCGGTTGTGACCATTACTCGGATCGAGACCGGCAAACGCATGAGCCGCATCGTCAAACATAACGGAACCGCCTATCTGTGCGGTCAGGTTTCCGATGCTGCAACCGTTGCGGATCAAACCCGTGACATCCTTGCCAAGATCGAGGACCTTCTGGCCAAGGCCGGCAGCGACAAGACGCGTATCCTGCAATGCGTGATCTGGTTGTCGGACATGGCCGACTTTGCCGAAATGAACGCGGTCTGGGATGCCTGGGTGCCAGAGGGCCACGCCCCGGCCCGTGCCTGTGGCGAGGCGAAACTGGCCCGTGATGTTCTGAAGGTCGAGATGATCGTCACCGCAGCCTGCGATTGATCCGGCTGGCCGCGCGCCATGCACTGATTTCAGGTACGGGCGGGTTTGGGCCTGGGAAACAAGACGCCCTGTCCACGCTCCTACTGTACCTGAGAATGCACCTTTACCAGAGTTTCCAGAAACAGCTTGGCCACGCGTGTTGGCGCAGGTTGTTTTCTGGCCACGGCCGCGAAACGGGTTCTGTATTTGATCTCTTTGGGCAGGACCTTTTTCATAAGCCCCTGTTCGACGAATTCCTGCGCCAGATGATCGGGAAGAAACCCAAGGTAGCGACCTGAAAGTATCAGAATGACAAGGGCTTGTTCGTTCTGCACTTTGGCCGCACGTCGAAACCCCAGTTGTTGACCAACGATGAGATTTGGTGAGTTCACATTCAGGCCCGCATAGTTGAACTTGCGAAGAACACTCAGTTTCAATTCTGGATCCGACCGGTCAAACAGGGGGTGTTCCTGCCCACAGTACAAGAACATGTTTTCCCCATAGAGCGGTGTGTAATCCAGGCTTGCCGATGGTCGGTGCAAAGCGATGATGCCAACATCCAGATGCCCGGTGATGACCATTGTCTCAATCACGTTTGGGGGTTCCAGCGACAGCTCGATGTGAACCGCCGGTGCGGCCTCATTGAACTTGTGAATGGTGCGAGCAAGTTGGGCTTCGGGGTTGGTTGTACATTGATCGAACAGAGCCACGCGAATACTGCCGGCCAGTTGTTGTTTGACTTCGTTGACCTCGGTTCTGAACTGCGCCACGGAAATAAGCAGGTCTTCCGCCGCGGCCAGCACCTTCTCGCCGTCTTCCGTCAGTGAAAACCCTGACGGCCCCCGGTTGCACAGCTTCAGGCCAAGCCTCAGTTCCAGATCAGACAAGTGTTTCGAGATCGTCGATTTTCCGATGTTCAGCTCGATCTCGGCGGCCGTGATACCACCACTTTCCGCGACGGTTTTGAACACGCGCAGCAGACGGATGTCCGTGTCACCGATCCGGGTATCAAGCTTGTTCTGACTCATATCGTATGTTTGAGATTAATGAAACCTTTCGCGCAAATATTAACAACGACGAAACCATTTTGGCAAGTTAGCTTCGTGTCGCCGAGGTAGAATCGGACTGGCCTATTTCTCCCCAGGTCAGCGCGCACCTCGAAACACGACAAATGGGAGGAAATCCATGTCATTTATCAAAAAGCTTGGCACTTTCAGCGCAGCCGTTTCCGTTGCCGCACTGATGGTTGCAGGCACGGCCGAGGCGAAGAATTTCAAGATCGCTGTCGGCGACAGCGCGGGCAGCGCTCAAGAGGCGCTGGGGCTCGCTTTCGTGAAAGCGCTCGAAGAAAAATCAGGTGGTGAGCACACCGCGACACTGTTCCTTAACGGTCAGCTCGGTTCCGAGCAGGACACCGTGAACGAGGCCGCCATCGGCACGCTGGACATGTCACTGCTGGCAATCAACAACATCACGCCATTCTCGCCGTCGGTCGGCGTTTTCACTCTGCCCTATGTCATTCTCAGCTTGGAAGATGCCGAAAAATTGACCCAGGGTCCAATCGGTCAGGAACTGATAGAAAACACCATCCGTGATGCCGGCGTCCGCATCATCGGCTGGACGTATACCGGTTTCCGCCGTCTGACGAACTCGAAGAAGCCGGTCAAATCGGTTGCGGATTTGCAGGACCTGATCATTCGCGTTCCCAAAAACGAAATCATGATCGAAACCTACAAGGCATGGGGCATCAACCCGACCCCGATGGCCTGGTCGGAAACCTTCACCGGCCTGCAGACCAAAGTGGTTGACGGTCAGGACAACCCTTACCTGACGATCAATGCGATGAAGTTCTACGAGGTTCAGGACCACGTCACCAACCTGCGTTACATCTTCTCGATCGAACCGCTGATCATCTCGGAAGCCGTGTTCCAGGACCTGTCCGAAGAGGAACAGCAAATGATCCTGGAAGCAGGGCAGGAAGCCACTCAGGTCTCGGCCCAGTTCCTGCGGGACTCGGAAGCAGCCATCAAGGAAGAGCTGACGGCCAAGGGGATGGAAATTATCGACCCCGAGAACGACGAAGCCGAGTTCATTCAACTGGCGACCGAAGCTGTATGGCCGCAATTCTACGAGTCCATTGGTGGTGTCGAGAAACTGAATGCAGTTCTCGAAGCCATCGGCCGCGAGCCGGTCCAGCAATAATCGTCGCACGGCGATACCGGGAAGAGCGCTGCGGCGCTCTTCTCATTTCAGGGAGGAGTGAAACCACATGTTCTGGAAATTTCTGGACAACATAGAAAGTGTCATCTGCCGGATCCTCTTATCCGGCTTCGTCTGCCTTTTGTTCGTGCAGATCATCGCGCGCGAAGTCTTCGGCTTTTCGATCAGCTGGATCGAGGAGCTTTCGGTCTACATGTTCGTCTGGTTCGTCTATTTCGGCGCAAGTTACGCCGCTCTGAAAGGTGCGCATAACCGCGTGACATTCCAGTTCAAGTTCCTGCCCGATGGCTCGATCAAATACATCGAAGCCTTCGCCGATCTCTTCTGGCTCTTCTTCAATGTCTACTTCCTGTATCTGGCGACGGATTTTGTCTTCAACAAGATGAACAAGTTCTGGAAGTCCCAGACCCTGGGTATCGAGATGAAGTACATCTACATGGTGCTGCCCATCGCGTTTGCGCTGATGACCGTCCGCATCATTCAGGTGAATTACCGCCGCCTTATCAAGGGCGAGGATATTCACGATCCTGATCAGATCGACCTCGACGAAATCAAAGCTGCGACTGAAGCAGCAAAGAAATCCTAAGGGCAGGGGGATAAACCATGGAATCCGAAATCGTCACAATCCTGTTTGGGTCTTTCCTGTTTCTGCTGCTCATTGGCGCGCCGATCACGGTGGCGCTGGGTGTGGCGTCGCTGGTCTCATTCCTTTACCTGGACGAGAACCCGATCAAATTCGTGCAGATCGCCTTTACCTCGGTGGGTGCTTTCCCCCTGATGGCGTTGCCTGCCTTCATTCTTGCCGGGGCCCTGATGGAGGCCGCCGGTATCTCGAAACGCCTGATCAATGTTGCTGAAAGCCTGGCCGGTCCTTTCACCGGCGGTATTTCGGCTGCGACGGTCATGGCATGTCTGTTCTTCGGCGCCATTTCGGGCTCGGGCCCGGCAACAACCGCGGCCGTTGGGATGCTGATGATCCCTGCGATGATCGACCGCGGCTATGAGCGCGGCTATGCCTCGGCGATCACTGCGTCCTCTGGCGGCCTTGGGATTATCATTCCTCCCTCTATCCCGATGGTGATCTTCGGCATTGCCGCGCTCGGTATGGCGCCGCCGCCGGAAGCCGTGGAAAAGTTCGGTACATTCCAGTCGGTTTCGATCTCGAAACTGTTCATCGCCGGATTCGTCCCTGCCTTCCTGATCGCCACCAGCCTGCTGATCCTGAACTTCTTCATGTCGAAAAAGCGCGGCTACAAGGGCGTTTCCGAAGGTTGGTCGATCCGTCACGTGGGCTGCGAAATGTATCGTGGGTTCTGGTCGCTGATGGCGCCGCTGGTGATCCTGGGCGGTATCTACACCGGCTTCTTCACCCCGACCGAGGCGGCAATCGTGGCAATCTTCTACACCCTGTTCGTGGGCGTGGTTATCTACCGCGAACTGACCTGGCAGTCGCTGTTCCAGTCGCTCGAGGCCACCACCTGGCTGACTGGGCGTGTTCTGCTGATCCTGTTCACCGCGACGGTGTTTGGCCGACTGCTGGTGGAAAACCAGATCCCGGCGATCATCGCGGATTCGATGCTCAGCTTCACGGATAACCTCTATGTCATCTGGACGCTGATCATCTTCTTCCTGCTGTTCGTCGGCATGTTCATGGAGACGCTGGCCACCATCCTGATCCTGGTTCCGGTGATGCTGCCGGTGGCCTATTCGGTGGGTATCGACCCGATCCATTTTGGCGTGGTGATGGTCTGCACGCTGGGTATCGGTTTCCAGACGCCGCCGCTGGGCGAAAACCTGTTCATCGCGTCAGGTATCTCGAACATCACGATCGAACAGATCTCATTGCGTGCGCTGCCCTTTGCGGCCGCCAACACGATCGCGATCTTCATCATCGCCTTCTTCCCTGAACTGTCGCTGTGGCTTCCACGGCTGTTCGGCTACTGACCCGAAAGGATGACGACATGAAACAACTGGTCACAAACATCCTCTTTGCCACTGACCTGTCAGAAAACTCGGGTCACGCCATGCGCCATGCCGCCAGCATCGCGCAGGCCACGGGGGCTGAAATTCACGTGCTGCATGTGAATGAGCCACTGTCGGACGATGCCAAGATCACGATGGAAATCTTCATCCTGAATGAAGAGACCCGCAAAACCGCCGCTGCGCGCCGTCACGAGATGGTGCGCAAGGTTCTGGCCGAACGGCAAGCCAAGTTCTGGGCTCAGTTTGATGGTGACGATGAGAGAATTCGCGATCAGGTCACTTCGGTAGAGGTCACAGATGGCCACCCGGCCGAAGTGATCCTGCGCCGCTCGGTCGAACTGGGCTGTGATCTGATCGTGCTGGGCGCGCATGATCACGGCTTTTCGCATACGTTTCTGGGCACCGTCGCAAAGCGTGTTTTGCGGCGCTCCAAGATACCGACACTGATCGTTCCGAACCCGGACGAAACGTAACAACCCCACTGACAAGGAAGTACAAAATGAGCAAAACCCTGACCGCGCAGGACCTGGCGGACACGTTTGATGCGTTCAACCGCCACGACATCGACGGCGTGATGACCCACTTCGCCGACGACTGCGTGTTCTACACCGTGGCCGGTGACGAGAAATACGGCAACAAGATCGAAGGAGCAGAGGCTATCGCCGCCGCGTTTTCAGGCGTCTGGGCAGGCATGAAGGACGCCCATTGGGATCACCACGGCCACTTTGTCCACGGTGATCGCGCCGTATCGGAATGGACGTTTTCGGGAACCGATGCAGACGGCATGCGGATCGAAGCGGAAGGTGCGGATCTGTTCACTCTGCGTGACGGGAAAATCGTCGTAAAACAGGCGCTTCGCAAAACGCGCCCCATGTTCAAGGCCTGATCCGCCGCACTGCGCGCAGCTTCGGAGAAAAACAAGAATGGTGGACAAAAGCATCCCGCGTCATTGGCCCAAGGCCAGCTATGACCCGAAATATGACCCCATCATCGATGCGGGTCCTGGTCACAATCGCGACCACGCGCCCACATACTGGATCGGAACGGCCGGTACGCCCCCGGCCGATGATGGTCCGGTGTCCAGCGATATGGATGCCGATGTGGTGGTGATCGGGTCGGGTTATACCGGCCTGTCCACCGCCATTCACCTTGCCAAGGAACACGGAATCCAGGCAGTTGTTCTTGAAGCGAATACCGTGGCCTGGGGATGCTCGACGCGCAATGGCGGGCAGGCCCAGATCTCATCCGGGCGGCTGAAACGGTCGCAATGGATTCAGCGCTGGGGCACGGATGTGGCTAAGGGCATGCACGCCGAAGTCACCGAAGCTTTCGAGTTGTTCAACGATCTCATCGCGTCGGATGACATCGACTGCGAACCGCAGCCGGGTGGCCATTACTATATCGCGCACCGTGAAAAGGTCATGCCGTCGCTCAAGAAAGAGAGCAAGCTGCTGAACGACGTGTTCGGCTACGGCTCGCGTATCGTTTCCCGGGACGAACTGCATGAAAACCACGCGCGCGACATGGAAGCCGCAGGCGCGATGTGGGAGCCTGACGGAACGTGTATCCACGCCGGCAAGCTGGCTTTTGGCTATGTCAACATGGCGCGCAGGCTGGGTGCGAAAATCCATACCGGCAGCCCGGTCATGGGGTGGCAAACCAAGGACAGAGTGCATCATCTGCGGACGCCGGGCGGTATTGTGCGCGCCAAATCGGTGGCCTTGGCAACGGCCGGTTATACACCCCCGGGGCTCAACAACCGCACCAGGCACCGCTTGATGCCGATCCTGTCAAATTCGATGGTAACTCGGCCTCTGACCCGGGCCGAGTTGGACGAATGCGGTATTCAGACCAGATCCCCCCTGACCGACACGCGCACGCTGCGCCACTATTACCGCCTGTTGCCGGACAACCGGATACAGATCGGCAGCCGCAGTGCCGTGACAGGGCGTGATGCCGAGAACGGCAAACATCTGGACTTGCTGAAGAAGGGACTTGCCCGCAAGTTCCCGGCGCTCGAGGATATCAACCTCGACTACTCCTGGTGGGGCTGGGTTGATGTCAGCCACGACATGATGCCGCGCATTTTTCGGCCCGATCCAGATCAGAGCGTGTTCTATGCCATGGGCTACGGCGGCAATGGCGTCATGTACTCGGCCCAGGCCGGACGACGCATGGCGCAGTTGGTTGCCGGCCAGAAGGACAAGGCGTTTGAATTGCCGATCTTCACCTCCCCATTGCCGAGCCACGGCATCCTGACGCCTTTCCGCCGACTGGGACAGCGTATGGCGTATGTCGGCTATTACCTCAAAGACGAAATACTGTAACTCACAGGGGCTTCGGCGCCCTGAAAAGACAAGGAAGCACTCAGATGAAGATGACGACGGAAGAGGCGTTTGTTAAGGTTTTGCAGATGCACGGGATTGAGCATGCGTTCGGGATCATTGGATCTGCGATGATGCCGATCTCGGACTTGTTCCCGAAGGCCGGTATCATGTTCTGGGACTGCGCGCATGAAGGCAGCGCGGGGATGATGGCGGATGGCTACACCCGCGCCACCGGCAAGATGTCGATGATGATCG
>NZ_JBQGAW010000006.1:0-207022 GCF_056543025.1 Ruegeria sp. A4
TGAGCGAACTCACAGCCAACTGCGACAGCGGGAATGTCTCTTGCCCCATGCTCTCAAAACTGCGCACCGACTAGTGAAACTTCGGGCTCGAACCTGACATTGAAGTGCCGGTGATCTTGGAGTCACTGGCACATGGTAGCCGCTTACTGCGCCGGATGCGAAGGTAAATTCGGCATCGCGACCCATCCGGGCAGTTCGTCCGGCGAAACTGAAACATGCAGGCGTTCTGACGGGTCCTGCCCGACCTTGCGGTGCTTTCGCAGCAGGAAAATCTTGCCCCAGCCGCGCCATGTGCCAACCGACGGCGCATGGGGATCAATGGGAAACCGATCGCGCCAGCCGTCGGGCAAAGGCAGACCGTGCAATTCCGCCTTGTCCAGCATCCAGATCAGGGAAATGTTGCTCAGCGGCCGCGCCTCTTCGTAGCCGTTCAGTTGGCCACCTATGTCGCCATGGGTTCCGCGGAACCAGACCTGCTCCACATGGCCCTTGAACTCGGGCGTGCAGGTCCACAGAACTGGTTCGAACACTTCGCGCGTCTCATCCAGCGCCAAAGCGTGATACCCGTGACGGGTGGCCGGGCCCAACTGATGGTTGTGAAAGGCGTGCTTCTCTTCGGCCCTGCGCCACAGCAACGGCAGACGCAAACCCAGCGCCTTGACCGTGTCCCAGACGCCGATCATCTCGATCTCGACCCCGTCGTGGCAGAAACGTCGGCGGAATTCGCTGGCGGCGATGCCGTCTGGATTGCATTCATAGTGGCGATACGCTTGCAATATGTTTCGTTCAGTGGCGTGTTCCGCCTTGAGCAGGCCGATCATGTCAATCACGCCGGCCAGACTGCGCACGCCATAGGCACCGCGCGAATAACCGATGAAAAAGATCTTGTCGCCCGGCTTGTAGCGGGACGCCAAATACCCATAGGCGCGACGGATCTGGCGGTTGATGCCCCGGCCCATCATCACGTCCAGCGAGGACTTCCAGCTTTCCCACTGCACGCCTGCCTCGTAGAACACCGAAACCTTGCTGCCCATCTCGCAGCACAGGCGAAATGTCTGACCGGCATGGGTTTCAAACCCCGGTTCCAGAGTGGACATGGTGCCATCAAGAATGATGACATGGCTGATCGGTTCGCGGTGCCGCGTCTCGGCGGAATGCTCGGACCGCAAAGGGCGCCCGAGCCATCCCAGAACCTTTCTACTCAGCCGCGACAGATTCATGCGTCAGCAATTCCCATACTCTTTGAGGTGTGAAAGGCATGTCCGCCTGCCGCACCCCGTGATCCCAGAGCGCATCCTGAACCGCGTTTGCCACAGCGGCCAGCGCGCCCACGGTGCCAGCCTCGCCACACCCTTTCATCCCCATCGGGTTCGAGGTTGACGGAACCGGCGCCGAGGTAAACTTAATCATGGGTATGTCGGTTGCACGGGGCAAGGCGTAATCCATAAACGAAGCCGTGAGCAGTTGCCCATGTGCATCGTGCACGACATGTTCTGTCAGGGCCTGGCCGATACCCTGCACCACCCCGCCATGCACCTGCCCTTCGGCCAGCATCGGATTGATAAGATTGCCAAAATCGTCAACCACCGTGTAGCGGTCCACCCAGGTTTCGCCGGTGCAAGAATCGATCACGACTTCGGCAACATGCGCGCCGTTCGGGTAGCTGCGCGCATCCAGGTTGGCGCGGGCCTCATGTTGCAGCAGATCCGTTCGACCATCGGCACGCGCCATCTCGGCGGCTTCGGTCAGGGTCGGCGTCAGGTTGGAGCCCGGCGCTCGGAATGTCTCGTGGTCAAAACTCACATCATTTTCCTCGACCCCCATCTTATCGGCAAGATAAGGCGTGAATGCGGCGATCATCTTGTCAATCGTGGCCAGGGTGGCCGTGCTTTGCACCGTGACCGAGCGGGACCCGCCAGTGCCGCCGCCATGGGCAAGCCGGTCGGTATCGCCCTGAATGACGGTGATCTTGTCCATGGGGATACCCGTCTGATCTGACAGGAACTGGGCGTAGACCGTCTCATGCCCCTGCCCGTTCGATTGTGTGCCGACGTACAGATTCACCGTTCCATCCTCGCAAAACGCGACCTTCGCGTTTTCGGAAGGGTCCCCCAAAATGCTTTCGATATAGTAACAGAGACCCTGCCCCCGGATCAGACCGCGTTCGGCATCCGCAGCTTTACGGGCCTCGAACCCTGTGGTCTGGTCGGCCGTGCGGGTGAGAACCATGTCGAAATCGCCGACATCATAAGTTTCGCCGGTGGAAGTGGTGTAGGGGAAATCGCCGGGGCGGATGAAATTCCTGCGCCGCAGTTCCCACGGGTCAATGCCCAGTTCGCGCGCGGCGCGGTCCATCGCGCGTTCAAGCACGTAAATCGCCTCGGGGCGGCCCGCACCGCGATACGCATCCACCTGCGTCGTGTTCGTAAAAAAGCCTTCGACCCGCAAACAGGTGGTCTGAACGTCATAGACACCCATCAGCACTTTGCTGAACAGGCTGGTCTGGATCGCCTGACCAAAGTGGCTGTTGTATGCGCCAAGGTTCACCTTGCTGTGGACCCGATAGGCGGTGATCTTGTGATCGGCGTCGAAGGCCAGCTCGGCCAGCGAGGTCAGATCGCGGCCATGATGATCAGACAGCATCGCCTCGGACCGGTCGGACATCCAGTGCACCGGCTGACCCAGTTTCATCGCCGCCACGGAGACGCAGAAATATTCAGGGTACGGCATGACTTTCATACCGAAACCACCACCCACATCCGGGGTCGTGACGCGTATGTCGTCCGCATCCAGTTTCAGTTTTTGCGCCAGTTGGGCCTTCATCGCCCATACGCCCTGACCTCCGTAAGAGAAATGCAGGCGCCCCTCGGACCAGTTCGCCTGACATCCGCGCGGCTCCAGCGAATTGATGATGACCCTGTTGTCGGCGACGTTCAGCGACACGGTATGCGCGGCCGCCTGAAAGGCTGCCTGGGTCGCGGTTTCGTCGCCCAGCCCCCAATCGAAAGCACGGTTCTCGGGCGCTTCCACGTGCAGGATCTCGCCCCCGGCCTCGACGTCCAACTTGGCCGGGCGCTCTTGCGTATCCATCCAGATCAATTCAACCGCGTCCTGCGCCTGCGTCAGGGTATCCGCAATGACAACTGCCACCGGCTCGCCCACGAAACGCACGCGATCCCTGGCCAGCATGTGCCGATCGGGCGCAGCGGCCCTGGACCCATCCCGGTTCTGCAAGACCGCCGCATTCAGCACCGTGTCGATGCCTGACGCGGCCAGATCGTCCAGAGTCATGACCAGCCGAACACCGTCGGCAGCCCGCGCGGCCTCGACATCCAGAGAGGTGATGTCACCATGCGCCACCGGGCTGCGGAAGAATGCGGCAAACAAAGCGTTCCCGGGCACCACATCATCCATGTAACGCCCCTGCCCGGTCAGGAACCGTTGATCCTCGGTCCGTTTCACCGGCTGGCTTCTGCCGAACTTTTCCATGGGTGGCCCTCCTGCGCGATATCAGGGGCGAGCCTAGCCCGCGACCCGGCGATGTCCAGCGGGGTTCACCGGAATTCGTTTGCGCGCAAAGGATGTTCGGCTAGCCTTTGGCCATGAGCTGGACGCATGATACCGTTTTTCCCTTCTCTGCCCCGATGACCAGCGGGCAGTCGAGCACACATGACGTTTATGTCGGAGGCGAAGGCCCACCGATCCTGATCCTTCAGGAACTGCCCGGGATCGGGCCCGAAACGCTGGCGTTGTCCGCCAAGCTCAACGCATCCGGCTTTCGCGTCTACCTGCCTCATTTGTTTGG
The DNA here is from genome assembly GCF_056543025.1 of Ruegeria sp. A4. Classification (NCBI taxonomy): domain Bacteria; kingdom Pseudomonadati; phylum Pseudomonadota; class Alphaproteobacteria; order Rhodobacterales; family Roseobacteraceae; genus Ruegeria; species Ruegeria sp. A4. The sequence continues at coordinate 3,806 of NZ_JBQGAW010000006.1, forward strand.
AACCTATGGCAAGGTTGAAATGGCCAAGAACATGGCCCGGTTGTTCTGCGTACGGCGCGAGTTCAACATTTTCGCCCGTGGCAGGCAAAGCCCCATTGCAGGATGGATGCGCGCCCTGACCCGTGAGATCAAGCAACGCGAAAACAGCGCCGGTGTAGGCGTCATCGGCATGTGCCTGACCGGCAGTTTCGCCCTTACCCTGATGGCCGAAGACGCCGTTCTGGGCGGGGTAGCCAGCCAACCTGCGCTGCCGATCCTCGGGGGCCGCCATCTGCATATGAGCGCTGAAGATATCGGCGCGGCCTCTGCGGGTATGGCCGCGAAAGGCCCCGGTCTGGCGATGCGGTTTTCCGAAGACAAGCTTGCACCCAAGAAACTGATGCGGGCGCTTGAACAGGCATTCGGCAATCTGCTGGAAACCGTCGAATATCCCGGCAAAGATCATTCGCTGCTGACGCTGGATTTTCATGAACCCGCCTATCAACGCGTTGACGCCTATTTCAAAGCACGCTTTGGCATGGCATAGGCGCGCTAGGCCTTTCCCTTGCCGCGCGCATTCGCTATTGCAGGCGCTGACCCGAATTTGTTGACGCAGGACGCATCCCATGGCGATGGAAAAGACATTCAACGCGGCCGAGGCCGAGGCCCGGATCTACAAGGCCTGGGAACAGGCCGGAGCCTTCAAGGCAGGCGCGAACAAATCGCGCGACGAGAGCTTTTGCATCATGATCCCGCCGCCGAACGTGACCGGCGCGCTGCATGTGGGCCATGCGTTCAACAACACCCTACAGGACATCCTGATCCGCTGGCACCGCATGCGTGGCTTTGACACGTTGTGGCAGCCCGGCCAGGACCACGCCGGCATCGCAACCCAGATGCAGGTCGAAAAGATGCTGGCCGCCACCCAACAACCCAGCCGCACCGAATTGGGCCGCGAAAAGTTTCTGGAGAGAGTCTGGGAATGGAAGGGTGAATACGGCGGCACCATCATCGAGCAGCTGAAGCGCCTCGGCTCCTCCTGCGACTGGTCGCGCAACGCCTTCACCATGGCCGGCGCGGCGGGCGACCCGCGCACGGGCCATGAAAACAGCCCCAACTTCCACGACGCGGTGATCAAGGTTTTTGTCGATATGTACGACAAGGGCCTGATCTATCGCGGCAAGCGGCTGGTCAACTGGGACCCGCATTTCGAAACCGCGATTTCGGACCTCGAGGTCGAGAATATCGAGGTTGCCGGCCACATGTGGCACTTCAAGTACCCTTTGGCGGGCGGTGAGACATATGAGTATTTGGAAAAAGATGAAGATGGGAATGTGATCTTCCGCGAGGAGCGGGATTATATTTCCATCGCCACGACCCGCCCCGAGACCATGCTGGGCGACGGCGCGGTTGCGGTGCACCCCTCGGACGAACGCTATGCGCCGATCGTTGGCAAGCTGTGCGAAATCCCGGTTGGTCCGAAAGAGCATCGCCGCCAGATCCCGATCATCACCGATGACTACCCCGACCCGAATTTCGGCTCGGGCGCGGTGAAGATCACCGGCGCGCATGACTTCAATGACAACATGGTCGCCAAACGCGGCGGTATTCCGATGTACCGCCTGATGGACACCAAGGGCGCGATGCGGGCCGATGGGGCCCCTTATGCCGAAGAGGCAGGCAAAGCGCAGGACTATGCGCGTGGGCGCGCGTTCACCGAGAACGAAATCGACGCGATCAATCTGGTGCCGGATCATCTGCGTGGCCTCGACCGGTTCGAAGCGCGGGCCAAGGTGGTGGAAGAGATCACCGCTGATGGTCTGGCCGTGATGACCCGCGCGGATGATCCGCGTCTGGGTTCGACCGCATTGAAGCCGGATCAGGAAGGCGCCGACACGCTGGTGCCGCTGGTCGAGAGCAAACCGATCATGCAGCCCTTCGGCGACCGGTCGAAAGTGGTGATCGAGCCGATGTTCACCGATCAGTGGTTCGTCGATGCCGCCAAGGTCGTCGGCCCCGCGCTGGACGCGGTCAAGGACGGCACGGTCAAGATCATTCCAGAGTCGGGCGAGAAGACCTATTACCACTGGCTGGAAAATATCGAGCCCTGGTGCATCAGCCGCCAACTGTGGTGGGGGCATCAGATTCCGGTTTGGTATGGTCTCGACCTGTCGGCAGAAGACTTCATTGACGACGAGAACGATGGCGACCTTGATCTGGTTGAATTGGGTCGTTTGCTGAACGAAGGCGGCATGCTGCACCGTGGCAATGTCATGGAATGTGCCGCGAGCTTTGAGGCCGTTACCGAAAAGTTCCTGGACGACAACGCGGACATTCCCAGCCCTCTGAGCCACGCGACCGTGATCGAAGTCGCCGACAAGCAGGAGGCGATCCATCGGTTCGCCGAAAGCCTGGCGCAGTACGCCGTTGAACAGGATCCGACCAAGCTGGTTTACCCGGTGTGGCGCGACCCTGACGTGCTGGACACGTGGTTCTCCTCCGGCCTGTGGCCCATCGGCACGCTGGGCTGGCCCGAACAGACCGAGGAGTTGCAGCGCTACTTCCCCACGGACGTTCTGATCACCGGTTTCGACATCCTGTTCTTCTGGGTCGCCCGGATGATGATGATGCAACTGGCCGTGGTCGATCAGATCCCGTTCCACACCGTCTATCTGCACCAGCTCGTCCGCGACGAGAAGGGCAAGAAAATGTCCAAAACCACCGGCAACGTCATCGACCCGCTGGAGATCGTGGACGAATTCGGCGCCGACGCGCTGCGCTTTACCAACGCGTCGATGGCGGCGATTGGCGGCGTGCTGAAACTGTCCCGCGAACGCATCACCGGTTATCGCAACTTTGGCACCAAACTGTGGAACGCCGTCCGCTTTGCCGAAATGAACGAGGTTTTCACCGATGCCGTCCCGCAACTGGACGTTGCCGATCTGAAACCCAAGGCCGCCGTGAACCGCTGGATCATCGGCGAAACCGCCCGGGTGCGCGAAGAGGTCGACGCGGCGCTGGGCAGCTACCGCTTCAACGACGCGGCGAACGGGCTTTATGCTTTTGTCTGGGGCAAGGTCTGTGACTGGTATGTGGAACTGTCCAAACCTCTGCTGCAAGGCGATGACGCCGAGGCCCAGGCTGAAACCCGCGCCACCATGCGCTGGGTTCTGGATCAGTGCCTGATCCTGCTGCACCCGATCATGCCCTTCATCACCGAGGAACTGTGGGGCCTGACCGGCGCGAGGCCCAAGATGCTGGTGCATGCCGACTGGCCCAGCTATGCCGCCGCCGATCTGGTCGATGCCGACGCGGACCGCGAAATGAACTGGGTGATCTCGGTGATCGAGAACACCCGTTCGGCCCGCGCCCAGATGCGTGTTCCGGCGGGTCTGTACGTGCCGATGCTGGTGACCGAGATCGACGCCCACGGCCAGGCCGCCTGGGACCGGAACGAGGCGCTGATCAAGCGACTGGCCCGGATCGACAGCCTGACCAAAGCCGACACGCTGCCCAAGGGCACCATCTCGATCGCGGCGCCCGGCGCGTCCTTTGGCCTGCCGCTGGCGGATATCATCGACATCGGCGCGGAAAAGGAACGGCTGGAAAAGGCCAAGGGAAAGCTGGCCAAGGAACTTGGTGGCCTGCGCGGCCGTCTGAACAACCCCAAATTCGTGGCCTCGGCCCCCGCAGAGGTCGTGGAAGAGGCCAAAGCCAACCTCGCCGCCCGAGAAGAGGAAGAGGCGAAACTGAACGAGGCGCTGGCCCGACTGACCGAAATCGCCTGATCTTCATCTTTTTCCAAATACTCAAATCCGGAACCCCGCCGCGGCCACAACGGCGGGGTTTTCTTTTGCACCATCGGACCTTGCCCGACCCTGCCCCTGCTTGTTAGCAATCAGCGAACTCATTTCTCCGAGGCCGTCATGACGCACAAAGCCCCACCGTTCCAGACAGTCTCGACCGGGCTGGTTGTGGCAATCGTCGGTTTTTTCAGCTCTTTCCCGATCGTCTTGCAGGGGTTGGCGGCGATGGGCGCGTCCCCGGCGCAGGCGGCGTCAGGATTGATGATGGCGGCGATCGCCATGGGCCTGACCGCCATCGTGCTGAGCCTGTGGTACCGACAGCCGATCAGCGTGGCCTGGTCCACGCCGGGTGCGGCCCTGCTGGCGGTTTCCGCCACACCTGCGCTGGGGTTTGCCGAAGCGACAGGCGCGTTCCTTTGTGCAGGGGCTTTGACCGTGTTGGCCGGGCTGTGGCGACCATTGGGGCGCATGGCTGCGGCGATACCGACGACCCTGGCGCAGGCCATGTTGGGAGGCGTGTTGCTGCCGCTTTGCATATTGCCCTTTCAGGCGGCAGTTGACCTGCCGTGGCAAGCGCTGCCGGTAATTCTGACATGGTTCATCGCCGGCCGGATCAACCGCCTGTTTGCCGTTCCGGCTGCGGTCGTGGCAGCGGCAGCCGTCGTGGTCCTGAACGCCGGGGACGCGTCGCTGACGCCGACGCAATGGATCGCGGCTCCGGTCTGGACCACGCCCAGCTTCTCTGTGGCTTCGGTCATCGGGATTGCCGTGCCGCTGTCCGTCGTCACGATGGCGACCCAGAACATCCCCGGCATCGCTGTGATCCGCAGCTTTGGCTATGCACCGCAGACCGGCAAACTGTTCTCGTCCGTGGGCATTTCCAGCATCTTGTCCTCTCCGTTCGGTGCCCCCGCCACCTGCCTTGCGGCGATCACCGCTGCGATGTGCGCGAACGAGGACAGCCACCCTGACCCCGCGCAACGCTATTGGTCTGCCGTGATGGGTGGATTGTTCTATTGCCTGTTCGGGGTGTTCGCCGTGGCGATTACCGGGTTCGCCATTCATGCCGATCCACTGTTGATGGGCACGCTGACCGGTGTTGCGCTGATCGGGGTGATGGCCAATGCCACATCCGCCGCGCTGGAAGTTCCGGCCGAGCGCGAAGCGGCCATCCTGACCTTTGCCATCACTGCATCAGGGATCACCGCGTTCGGGCTTGGTGCGGCGGTCTGGGGCTTGCTGGCAGGCGGGATGGCCTATCTTGTGAAACAACGCTTTCGGTGAACGGGTTCAAACCGCACTTCAAAGCAAGTATGAAGAGGCCATGTTTGGAGCGTTAGGAAAACTCGTCGAGCGCCAGATCAAGAAAGCCCAGGCCGAGGGTCAGTTGCAGGGCCTCGAGGGTGAAGGCCAACCACTGCCTGACCGGTCATCCGAGGCATTGAGCGATCCGGCCATCGCCGCCGGCCATCGGATCATGGCGCAGGCAGGCGTAATGCCGGAAGAATTCGACATCAAAAAGCAGCTCGACACAGCGCGGCAGGATTATGCGACCCTGACGGACCCGGCAAAGCGCAAAGCCGCAATGGCCCGTATCGCCGATCTGGAAATGCGCTACAACATGGCCCGCGACGCACGGCGGGCCTTCATGCGGTGATCATTTGAACTCGGGCTTGCGGCCCTGCATCTGCGCCATGACAACTTCCATCTGGTCGGGTTTGCCTATCAGTTCCACCTGCTCAGCGGATTCCGCCATCAGAACGTCTGCGCGGGACTGAGTTTCAGCGACCTCGATCAGACGCTTGGCAGCACGGATGGCCGAAGGGCTTTGACCCGCGATGTTTTCGGCAATGGCCAACGCTTCGGTCAACGGATTGTCGGACAATTGCGTCACAAGGCCCCACTCCGCCGCCTGCGGCGCACCGATCGGGCGGGCCGTATAGGTCAGCAGCCGCAGCACGTCCGACCGGACCAGCCGGGGCAGCAGAACCATGCCGCTCATATCGGGGATGATGCCCCATTTCATCTCCATCACGGCCAGTTTCGCCTCGGGATGCGCGATACGGATATCCGCGCCCAGCGCGATTTGCAGGCCACCGCCATAGGCCACGCCCTGAATTGCGCAGATCACCGGAACCGGTACGCCACGCCAGATCAACGCCAGTTCCTGAATCTCGTTGGCGTCTTCATGGCTGCGGGTCATCAGCCATTCCGTGGGGTCCATGTGGGCCATCTTGGCAAAGCTTGCCATGTCGAGCCCGGCGCAAAAGCTTTTGCCTTCGCCAGACAGGACCACGGCACGGGCATCCGACGCGGCGACTTCTTGCCCGGCGGACAAAAGTGCCTTGATCATTGCATCATCCAGCGCATTCATCTTGTCGCCTCGGGTCAGAGTGACATGGGCAACGTGGTCTTGATAGGCAACGGATACGCGTGACATGGAGGACCTCCGGTAATTCAATCGTGACAAACATGCCCGGACAGACTGAGGAATACCACTGCGACGTCAGGGCATGTCGGTGACAGGCATTCGCCCGAACCACGGGGAATCGAGGGTCATGACATAGAACTGATCCCCCGCAATCTTGCCCCCGGTCGTGATGCCCAGGCGGCCTTGCGGGTCCTGTAGCGTGCGCAGGATCGTACCGTCGCCATCGAACTGCACCATCATGCCACGATGGATCGGCGCGGGGCGTACTGCCGGACCCAATCGCCAGATCACCTTGCGCAGGAACGGGTACGGCATCAGCGCCTCGGACGGGACACGCGGGCTGGCGAAGGCCATCCAATAGGTGCCGTCGCCCTGAGCCTCGAGGTTGTCGGGATAGCCGGGCAGGTTTTCCAGCAGGATCTCCTGCCGCCCTGCATTTGGTCCGGTCAGCCACAGCTTGTGCACGCGCGCGCGACCTGTTTCCGCGATCAGCAGAAAATCCTCGTCAGGTGAAAGCGCGACACCGTTGGTATAGACAAAGCCCTCGGTGATTTTCTCGGTGCGGCCGTCGGGTGTGCGACGCGCGACGTAACCCGTATCGGACTGTTCCCAGATGGTGAGGACAGAGGTCGGTTTGGTCCCGCCCATGGTTTCAGGATCGAAGCGGTCAGATGAATTCGAGAAGTAGATCGTGCCATCCTGCGCCACGTCCAACTGGTTGGCGTAGATCACCGGCGCGCCGTTGATGTCACTCACCACCCTTTCCAACGTGCCCGGACCGGTCCAGCGCATCACGCCCCGATAGCTGTCGGCGATGTAAAGCGCGCCATCCGGTCCGGCCTTGAGGCCCAGCGGACGCCCGCCAAGTTGGTCAACCTCGACCGGTTCCACCCCGTCGATGCGGTAAAGGGTACCTGACAGGCTGGTTGTGTAGATCGTGCCATCTGGCATGACGGCGATGTCTTCGGGCCCGATCTCTTGACCCGGCAGGGGGATCAGCTGCGCCGCATCCAGTGCCGTGTTTTCAACGAAATTCCCGACAAACCCGGCATCTTCCGGCATTTTGACAGCGACAGGTTTTACCGGGACCGGCCAGATCAGAAGATAGGCAAGCCCCAGGAGAACAACGATCGAGAGAATGCGCATCTGCGCTCCTTTGTTCTTACTTCTTTTCCAGCACGCCCAACGCCTGTGCGCGCTTGCTCATCGATCGGGCTTGGGGTTATCTGCGGACATGACCGGACCTCGATACACCCCACTTGCCCAATCCCTGCCCTCCACCGTGCCCTTTGTCGGCCCGGAAACGCAAGAGCGCCAGCGCGGCGCGTCCTTTGTGGCCCGACTGGGCGCCAATGAGAGCATTTTCGGACCCTCGCCCAGCGCGACCCAGGCCATGGCGCATGCCGCGTCAGAGATCTGGATGTACGGCGACCCCGAAAACCATGACCTGCGCCATGCTTTGGCCGACCATCACGGCGTATCGCCGGAAAATATCGTCGTGGGCGAAGGTATTGACGGGCTGCTGGGCTATCTGGTTCGGCTGATCGTCGGGCCCGGGGATGCGGTTGTCACCTCGGACGGGGCCTATCCGACCTTCAACTATCATGTGGCCGGGTTCGGCGGCATTCTTCACAAAGTGCCGTATTCAGGTGATCACGAGGACCCCTCGGCGCTTTTTGCCAAGGCAGCTGAGGTTGGTGCCAAGCTGGTCTATCTGGCCAATCCGGACAATCCGATGGGCAGCTGGCATTCCGGCGCGGACATCGTGGCTGCCATGGATGCCTTGCCTGATGGGTGCCTTCTGGTTCTGGATGAGGCCTATGTGGAATGTGCGCCCGAGGGGACGGCGGCACCTGTCAGTGTAGATGATCCGCGCGTAATCCGGATGCGGACCTTCTCGAAGGTCTATGGCATGGCGGGTGCGCGAGTTGGCTATGCCATGGGCACGCCAGATCTGATCGCGGCCTTCAACAAGGTGCGCAACCATTTCGGCATGAACCGCGCCGCACAGGCCGGTGCCTTGGCGGCTTTGCAGGATGGCGCGTGGCTGAAGCATGTTCAGGCGCAGATCGCAGAGGCGCGCGCGCGGATCGGTACGATTGCCCGGGAAAACGGATTGGCGGCCCTGCCTTCGGCCACCAATTTCGTGGCGATTGACTGCGGGCGCGACGGGGATTTTGCCAAGGCCGTGCTGGACGCCCTGGTGGCGCAGGGGATTTTTGTCCGAATGCCGTTCGCGGCACCGCAGAACAGGTGCATTCGGGTAAGCTGTGGCCCGGCGTCTGATCTGGATGCGTTCGCCGCGGCTTTGCCCAAGGCGCTCGCGGTCGCGCGGGTGCGCTGATTGATCCCTTTGCGCCCGGTCGGACAGCAAAGGGGGGCTGTCTGCCCCCCATCGCGCAAGGGCGCGATTCCCCCCGAGGATATTTTTGGCCAGATGAAGAGGCGGATCCTGCGGACACGCCCGTAGGGTGTCAGGCCGCCAGCACGGCGGCGGCGGCTTCAAGGGCCCCCTTGCCACGCGATATGTCAAGTGAAGCCATGCCCGTTTCCACACCGCCCAGAATCGCCATGACCATCTGCCCGTTGATATGCCCCATGTGGCCGAGACGGAAACAGCTGTCATAATCCTCCATCCCAAGGCCGATGCCCAATGTCAGGCCCAACCGGGTTTCAGTGAACGTACGCAGGGCCGTGCCGCGACCTTCGGTCAATCGCAGGGCCGTGACGGCGTGACTGCGAAAGGCACGGTCGGCGACGTTCAGGTACAACATGCCGCCTTCGGCCCAGGTCTCACAGGCCGCCCAGATGGCATTGGCCACGCGCTCATGGCGGGCCCAGACCTGCTCGATCCCCTCTGCATGGATCAGATCAAGCGCGGCGCGCAGGCCATACAGGTGGTGCGTGGGCGCGGTGCCGTTGAAATACTGATAGAACAGATCTGGATTAGCGCGCGGCTGCCAATCCCAATATTGCGAAACGCGCGGCATGGTGGCCCGTTTGGATTGTGCTTTCTCGTTGAAGAAAACAAAACCGATGCCCGCCGGGGTCATCAGGCCTTTTTGGCAAGCGGCAACTGTGACATCGACGCCCCAGCCATCCATCTCGAACCTGTCACAACCCAACGAGGCAATGCAGTCTGCCATCAACAGCGCCGGGTGTTGCAGGTCGTCCAGAAGCCTGCGCAGCGCCGGGATATCGTTCCGGATCGAACTGGATGTATCCACGTGGACCGCCAGAACCGCCTTGATCTGGTGGTTTCGATCCGCACGCAACGCATCTGCGATCCGGTCGAAATCCCAGGCTGACGAGGTGCCGAAATCGATCAATTGGACCTTTGCCCCGATCCCTTCGGCCATTTCTGCCCAGCCATGGGTGAACCTGCCCGAGGCAGGGGCCAGAACGGTTTCGCCGGGGGCGATCACGTTGGACAGTGCCGCCTCCCAGGTGCCGTGGCCATTGGCGATATAGATGGCAACGTTGTGATTTGTGCCGGCAACCCGGCACAGATCGCGCGTCAGGCCGGGCATCATATCAATAAGTTCGCCATCATAGATGTTGGGCGACGGACGGTGCATGGCTTGCAAAACCGCGTCCGGCATGACCGAAGGGCCCGGAATGGCCAAATATGTCCGCCCCTGGGAAAGGGAAACTGTCTGTGTCATGGGGTCAACCTGTATGAATTGACGCCCACATTACCGAGAGGCCGCGCGGCGTCAATCCGCCAGCTTCGACGCCTCGCGGGCAAGTGTCTCGATCCCGGCCCAGTCGCCGTTTTCGACCAGTTGCTTTGGTGCAACCCAGCTTCCGCCAGCGCAGATCACGTTGGGCAATGACAGGTAGTCGCTGGCGTTGGAAGGCGACACGCCACCCGTCGGACAGAAGCTGATCTGGGGCAGCGGCGCGCCGATTGCCTTGAGCGCGGGCGCGCCGCCCGACGCCTCGGCCGGGAAGAATTTCAGCATGTCATAGCCCTTTTCCAGCAACGCCATAGCCTCGCTTGCCGTCGCGGCACCGGGCAGCAGCGGCAGGTCTTCGGCCTCGCAGGCCGCGATCAGGGCATCCGTGGCACCGGGAGAAACGCCGAAAAGCGCACCCGCTTGTTTGGCAGCGCGGACGTCTTCGGGCGTGACCAGCGTGCCTGCACCGACCACGCCGCCGGGCACCTCGGACATGACCTTGATCGCATCCAGTGCCGCCGGGGTGCGCAAGGTCACCTCGAGCGCGGGCAAGCCGCCGGCGATCAGCGCCTCGGCCAGCGGGCGGGCCTGTGCGGCGTCATCGACAACCAGCACCGGAACAATGGGCGCCAGAGCGCAGATTTCGCGGGTGCGTTGAGTTTTGGACATCTATTACGCTCCGAATATGCTGGCGCCAGTGTCGGCGGACCCGACATTCTGCCGAAACGCAGCGAAGAGATCGCGCCCGACACCGTGTTGATTGGCGGAAAGGTCGGCGGTGGCGGGGGACCGGTCCAAAACCCCTTTGGTCAGGATTTCCAGGTCGCCGTTGACCGCGTCGACACGCAGGATGTCACCGTCTTGCAGGTAGGCGATGGGCCCGCCGTCCAGTGCCTCGGGGCAGACATGGATGGCGGCGGGCACTTTGCCGGATGCACCCGACATGCGGCCATCTGTGACCAGCGCCACCTTTTGCCCCCTGCCTTGCAGGATCGACAGAATCGGGGTCAGCGAATGCAGTTCAGGCATCCCATTGGCCTTTGGCCCCTGAAAGCGGACCACGACGATGACGTCATCCGTGAATTCTCCGGCCTTGAAGGCGGCTTTCACCTCATCCTGATCGTGGAACACCCGCACGGGTGCTTCGACGACCTGATGTTCCGGCGAGACGGCTGATACTTTCATGACCCCGGTGCCCAGATTACCGGTCAGGCGCGACAGGCCCCCGGTGGGCTGGAACGGGTCATTGGCCGGGCGCAGGATCTTTTCGTTCAGGCTGTGTCCCGAACCATCCTGCCAGATCAACTCACCATCGATCAGTTTGGGTTCCTTGGTATAGTTGTGCAGCCCCTGCCCTGCGACGGTCAGCGTGTCGGGGTGCAGTAAGCCTTGTTCAAGCAATGTACCGATCGTGTACCCAAGTCCGCCGGCCGCGTGGTAATGGTTCACATCCGCCAGGCCGTTGGGATAAACCCGCGCAACCAGCGGAACCACAGCGGAAATATCGGAAAAATCCTGCCAGTCCAACACGATACCACCAGCGCGCGCCATGGCGATCAGGTGAATCAGCAGATTGGTTGAACCACCGGTCGCCATCAAACCGACGATGCCATTGACGAATGCGCGTTCATCCAGAACCTGACAGACCGGTGTATAGCTGTTGCCCAACGCGCTGAGCGACAGGGCTCGGCGCGCGCCTTCCTCGGTCAGGGCGTCACGCAGCGGGGTATTCGGATTGACGAAGCTGGAACCCGGCAGGTGCAGGCCCATAAACTCCATCAGCATCTGGTTGGTATTGGCGGTGCCATAAAAGGTACAGGTGCCGGGGCCGTGATAGGCCGCCATTTCAGCCTTCATCAGCTCTTCGCGGCCCACTTCCCCGGCGGCGAATTTCTGTCGGACCTTGGCTTTTTCGTCGTTCGGCAAGCCGCTGGTCATCGGGCCTGCGGGCAGGAATACGGCGGGCAGATGGCCAAAGGCCTGCGCGCCGATAATCAAGCCGGGCACAATCTTGTCACACACCCCAAGAAAAACAGCCGCGTCATAGGTGTTGTGGCTAAGGGCCACACCGGTTGCCAACGCGATGACGTCGCGCGAGAACAGCGACAGCTCCATCCCCGCTTCGCCCTGGGTGACACCGTCGCACATGGCTGGAACACCGCCTGCCACCTGTGCCGTTCCGCCGGCGGCGCGGATCGCGTCGCGGATCAGGGCGGGATAACGTTCGAACGGCTGATGGGCCGAAAGCATGTCATTATAAGCGGTGACAATGCCCAGATTGCCGGCGGTGCCGGTGGCCATCGATTGCTGATCTTCGCCTGCGCCCGCATAGGCATGGGCCTGACCGCTACAGGACAGATGCGCACGGGCAGGACCCTTGGATCTGGCCTGCTCCATCCGTTCAAGATGTGGGCCGCGCAGATCGGCGCTGCGGTCGATGATCCGTTTGGTGACATCGGAAATGACTGAGTGAACCATGATTACCCTCCGATCTGACGCCAGCGGCGCCCATCGCGATGCATCAGCATCAATGCTTCTTCGGGGCCTGAACTGCCCTGATCGTATCGGGATGGGCGGTCTCCGCGCTGCTCCCAGCCCTGAATGATGGGATCGACCCAGGCCCAGGCGGCCTCGGCCTCGTCCCCACGCATGAACAGTGTCTGATCGCCACGGATGACATCCATGATCAGCCGCTCATAAGCGTCGGGGGCTTGCGCTTCGGCCCCAAGCGCATCGGCAAAACTCATGTCCAACGCAACATCCGACAGCCGGAAGCCCCCCGGCCCAGGATCCTTAATCGTGGTGCGCAGGGTGATGCCTTCATCAGGCTGCAACCGGATCACCAGAACGTTTCCGTGCAGAGGGCCGACATTGGGGAAAATCGTGTGCGGCGGATCGCGGAAGAACACCGCAATTTCGGATTCCCGCGCGCGCAGACGCTTGCCAGTGCGCAGATAGAACGGCACACCTGCCCAACGCCAGTTGCCGATATGAACCTTGAGGGCGATGAAGCTTTCGGTTCGGCTGGCAGGGTTGCCGACATGATCGACATAACCGCCCTCGCCCTTTTCGGCCCGGTACTGACCGCGCGCGATGTCAGACTGGGCCACGGGCTCGAGCGCTTCGATCACCTTGACCTTTTCATCGCGCACCGCGTTGGGTGAGAATTTCGACGGCGGTTCCATTGCGGTCAGACACAGCAACTGAACCAGATGGTTCTGGACCATGTCCCGCATTGCGCCGGACTGATCGTAATAGGCCCCGCGCCCTTCGACGCTTACGGTCTCGGCCACCGTGATCTGCACGTGGTCGATATGGGTCGAATTCCAGAGGGGTTCGAACAGCGAGTTGGCAAAGCGCAGCGCCATCAGGTTCTGCACGGTCTCTTTGCCCAGATAATGGTCGATCCGGTAAATCTGATGTTCTTCGAAACAGGCGCGCAAGCCTTCGTTCAGCGCCTTCGCCGAGGCAAGATCGTGCCCAAATGGTTTTTCGACGACAATGCGGCTGTCCGGTGTCGCAAGACCGGCGTCATGCAGCCGCTGCGCTATACCCGAAAAAAGGCTTGGACCAACGGACAAATAAAAGGCCCGCACGACGTCTTCGCGCATCCGTTCTTTCAGATCGGACCACCCGGCCTCGCCCAGCGCATCCACGGGCACATATTCGACATGGTCAAGGAACCGATCCATTGTTTCCCGGGAAAAACCGGGCGCGAACTGTTCCATCGATTTGCGGACCTGATCGCGAAACCCGTCATTGTCGATATCAGAGCGTGCCGTACCGATGATCCGCGCGCCGTCGGGCATTTGGCCGACCTCGAAGCGATGGTACAGGCCCGGCAGGATTTTACGCTGCGCCAGATCGCCGGTCGCACCGAAAAGCACCAGATCAAATGGCTCTACCGGAATTACGCGTGAAACCATCACAGGCTCCTTCTGAATTTGCCGATATCAGCTTAGCACGGCGTGATACCCCGCAAAACCTGACATGTTATCGCTAACACTGCCTGTCTATTAGAAAGCCGCCCATGAAAAATCAAGCACAGTTTGAAGAAACCGTGCCGTTTCGCGCATCAAGTCTGATGGCGCAGCCAGTCCATGACCGCGGGACGCACCGATTGCTCTCCGCGGTGGCGCGCGTCAGCGATGATCTTGCGAACCTCCGTCAGATTGGACCGCAACAGCAGGCTTTTGACCGGGCCGATCGAGGCAGGCCGCATCGACAGCGTCCGTATCCCCATCGCCGCAAGGCACAAGGCCTCGACCGGGCGGCCTGCATCTTCACCACAGAAGCTGAGCGGCGTGTCCGAGATATCGCAGCGTTCGACGATGCGTTCCATCAGGCTCAGGAAGCTGACATTCAGCGTGTCATAGCGGCGCCGGACCAGTTCGTTCTCACGGTCAGCAGCAAAGAAGAACTGCTTTAGATCGTTCCCGCCTATCGAAATGAAGTCCACTTCGTCAAAGAACTTCTGCGGCGCAAAGGCCAGCGACGGCGTTTCCAGCATCGCGCCAACTTCAAGCATCTCGGGCAGCACATGACCCAATCGCTTTTCCCGCTCGATCGTTTTGTTCACTTCCCAACGGGCTTCGCGATATTCCTCGGCCTGTGCGACAAAAGGGAACATGATGGTCAGCGGTCGACCATTGGCGGCGCGCAGCAGGGCCTGCAATTGCATCCGCATAACACCGCGCTTGTCCAGACCGACCCGAATGGCACGCCAACCCAGCGCCGGGTTTGGTTCCGCCACGTGCTTCATATAGGGCAGAACCTTGTCCGACCCGATATCGAGTGTGCGGAATACCACCCTCTTGTCCCCCGCCGCGTCCAGAACGCGCTGATATTGGCTGACCAGTTCCGACCGTTTCGGCATCTGGTTGCGGATCAGGAATTGAAGTTCAGTGCGGAACAGGCCAACGCCCTCGGCGCCCGAGGTGCCAAGCGATGGCAGGTCGGCCATCAGGCCTGCATTCATCACCAGGTTAATCCGCGAGCCATCGCGCGTGACGCAGGGTGTTTCGCGGATCGACGCATAACGTTCCTGCGCCTTTGCCTGCATCGCGATCTTGTCGCGGAAGGCACTGACCACGCTGTCTTCCGGGCGCAGATGCACAACGCCCTGATCACCATCCACCAGAATGTGATCTCCGTTCAGGGCCTCGGTGGTGATCCGGCCCACATGCACGACCAAAGGAATCGCAAGCGCCCTGGCCACGATCGTGGCATGACTGCCGACAGAGCCTTCTTCAAGCACGATCCCCTTCAGCGCCCGTCCGTATTCCAGCAAGTCGCCGGGGCCGATATTGCGCGCGATCAGGATCGGATCGGGTGGCAAATCAGCACTGTCCGTCTTGCCTTGCCCGGTCAGGATGCGCAGCAGGCGATTGCTGAGATCGTCCAGATCCGCAAGACGTTCACGCAAGTAGGGATCGGTGACCTGCCCCATGCGCGCGCGGGCCTGGGATTGTTCTTTCTCCACCGCAGCTTCGGCGCTGAGACCCAGGGCTATGTCTTCCTCCATCCGCCGCATCCAGCCTTTGGAATTGGCAAACATGCGGTAAGCTTCCAGAACTTTCAGCTGTTCCTTGTCGCCGCCCTGCGAAATTTCGAGCATCTTGTCGACACCGACGCGCAGTTCCTCCACCGCTTCGACCAAACGTTCGCGTTCCCGTTGAGGGTCTTCGGCAATTGGATTGGTAACCACAACGCGGGGTTCGTGCAGCCAGACATGCCCTTCGGCAGACCCTTCCTGCGCCGGGCCGCCGCGCAGCAGAACCGATTGCTGGTGCAGGGGTGACAGGGCCGCGCCTTCGCCGACAAAAGCGCCAAGCTCGGCCATTTCGGCCAGCACCATAGCCACCACTTCCAGCGCATAGACCTCATCGGCGGAAAACTCGCGCGCCTCGCGGGACTGGACGACCAGAACGCCCAGCTTTTCCCCAAGGCGTTGAACCGGCACACCAAGGAACGAGGAATACCGTTCCTCGCCGGTTTCCGGCATGTAACGAAAGCCCTTGGCCGACGGCGCGTCGGCGGTGTTGACGACCTTGCCGAACTTGGCGACCCGCCCCACAAGACCTTCGCCCATGCGCATCCGGGTTTTATGGACCGCTTCCGGAGACAGCCCCTCGGTCGCGCAAAGTTCCAGCGTATCTTCATCGCGAAACAGGTAGATGGAACACACTTCGGCCCTGATACTGTCGGCAATCAGGTGCGTGATCCGGTCAAGACGTTCCTGACCGGCGGCTTCGCTCGCCATTTCTTCGCGCAACCGCCGCAGCAGCTTGCGGGATTCTGTTTCCGTGCCGTCCGCCATGGCCCAACCGATTTAGTGTGTCAGGCGATACCTTTGGCCGATAAGCTCAGGCCGCCTTGTCCAGTTCAAAGGCATCATGCAGTGCCTGAACAGCAAGTTCCATGTATTTCCTGTCGACAAGGACGGAAATTTTGATCTCGGAGGTTGTAATGACCTTGATGTTGATCCCCTCATCCGAGAGAACCTTGAACATCTTGGCCGCCACGCCCGATTGCGAGCGCATCCCGATACCCACAACCGAAACCTTGCAGACATCGGTATCTGCAACCAGTTCGGCATAGTTCAGCTCGCCCTTTTCCTTGATCGCCAGCAGCGCTTTTTCGGCGCGGGCCACCTGATCGGTGGGACAGGAAAAGGTCATGTCCGTACGCCCCTCGTCCGAGATGTTCTGGACGATCATGTCGACATTCACGCCCTCTTCGCTGAGCGCCGAGAAGATGGTCGTGGCGATACCCGGTCGGTCGGCCACGGAAACAACGGTCATCTTGGCTTCGTCGCGGGAATAGGCCACACCGGCCACAACATTGGATTCCATAATATCCTCCTCGTCGCAGACCAGCGTGCCGGCCTCATCGGATTGTTCTTCAAAGCTTGAGAGAACGCGCAGTTTCACTTTGTATCGCATCGCAAGTTCGACCGAGCGGGTTTGCAGAACCTTGGCACCAAGCGACGCCAGTTCCAGCATTTCTTCGAACGAGATGCGGTCCAGCTTGCGGGCCTTTTCGCAGATGCGCGGATCGGTGGTGTAGACACCATCAACGTCCGTATAGATGTCGCAGCGTTCGGCGTCGAAGGCTGCCGCAAAGGCAACGGCCGTTGTATCTGACCCACCCCGGCCCAGTGTCGTGATCCGGCCTTCCGGGCTGATGCCCTGGAACCCGGCAACCACGGCAACACGCATACCTTCGCTGAATTTCTGGTTCAGGTTCTCGGTCGGAATTTCCTCGATCCGCGCCTGACTGTGCGCGCTGGTGGTCAGCAGCGGCACCTGCCAGCCCTGCCAGCTGCGCGCGGGGATGTCCATTTCCTGCAAGGTCAGGGCCATCAGGCCAGCGGTCACGTTCTCGCCCGAGGACACGACGGCATCGTATTCCCTGGCGTCGAACAGGGGCGACGTTTCGTTCACCCAGCCCACAAGCTCGTTGGTCTTGCCCGACATGGCCGAGACGATGACGATCACGTCATAGCCCTTGGCAACTTCAACGCCGATACGTTTGGCGGCGCGGCGGATGCGGTCCAGATTGGCGACCGATGTGCCGCCGAATTTCATTACGAGTACGGGCATGGGGGCAAAAGTCTCCGCGCCTTGGATTAGAAGTTCCGTGCCTCATAAGCGAGGGGCACCGCAAGGGCAAGGGCGCAAAGCGGTCGCCCCTGCGGCGCAGGGCCGCTTTACATTGCACTGGCGCAATGTCAGCCTAAGGACACCAACCAGATCAAGAGGTTCTTTATGTTTCGCCTAGCCCTCGCCTTTGCCCTATTGTCATCGCCTGCACTGGCCCAGGTCGCGAGTGTCGCCGGGACGGACGGCAAGAACGCGCTGGGCACAATTCCCTGCGCTGCAAATGCCGGTGATCCCGTACAAAGCTGCCACGCCGAACTGCGCCGCCATGATGACGGAAACATAACGGTCGCAGTGGCCCTGGGAGGCGGACATGTGCGCAATATCTATTTCAAGGATGGTGTGCCGGAATCCAGCAATTCGACCTCGAAAATCTCACATGAAACGCGAGGCGATATGATGGTGGTCTACATTGAACCTGGTGAGGTCTTCGAAATCCCCAAAGCCGCATTGACCTCTCAGTAGGCGTGCGGTTGCCCGTCATAGGTTTCAAAACAGCCCGTTGTGCTTAGCGACAAGGCATCAAATCGTTCAATCAGGCCGGACACGGCCTGATCCACATCGATATCCGCCGCTGCACCGCCCATATCCGTCTGAACCCAGCCCGGATGATAGATGCCGACGGCAATCCCGTCATCTTTGAGATCCATCGCCAGATTCCGCCCCAGGTTCAGAGCCGCCGCCTTGGACGCGCGGTAGATGTAACTGCCACCCGGCGCAAGTGTGTGCGACGCCATTTTCGACGAAAGGATCGCAACTTTACCGCCCGCGGCGCGCAGGTTGGGCAAAAGGGTCTGTATCGTCAGAAAGACCCCCGTGACATTTACCGCAAAGCTGTGCGCCCACATGTCGGCCGGATAGCCATCGATCGAATGCCCCTTGTCCAGATACACGCCGGCATTGCAGACCAGCAGGTCGACAGGCTGGTCTTTCATCTGTTCTGCCATGGCTGATTGCTGCACGGGATCGGCCACATCCAGACGCACCTGCATGCTGCCGTCACGCGCCGTCCCAGTGACTTTGTCCCCCCGGTTCACGTAACGCTTTGCCAAGGCTTGCCCGATGCCGCGATTGGCGCCGGTGATCATGATGTGCATGATCAATTGGTCTTTCTGCTGGGGACAAACGGCAGCGGAGCCACCGGCACGCCATCTTCGATCAGGGATTTCGCCTCATCCAGCTTGGCCTCTCCGTAAATCGCACGCTCAGGCGCCTCGCCCAGATGAATCTTGCGCGCCTCACTGGCGAAATCTTTCCCGACATAATCCGAGTTTTCTTCGACATGGCGGCGCATCTCGGCCAAAACCTTCTCAATTTCGGGCGATGGGGTTGCAACGTCGATCTTTTGTTCCGGGGCGGAACGGATTTCACTTTCCTTCCGGGCATTCCGCGCCGGGCGGACGCGTGGCGTCATGACCGCTTTCTCGACCTGCGTGCACCCGCAAACCGCGCAGGTGACCATACCCACAGAGGCCAGCTTGTCATAGGCTTCTGCGGATTGGAACCAACTGTCGAAACTGTGGCCTTCGCTGCATTTCAACGCGTATTGAATCATGTTCAGTCCAAAAAAACGATTGGCGAATAGATACCGATCAAGGTGACAATATCAAGCCTATCAGATGCTACTTTAATGTGAGTACGGCTTAAAGTCGCGCAACAATTCAGCAAGCTCATGAGAATCGACCTTTAGCGCTGCTTTTTTCGGCGAAAACCATTTGCGCCGACGCTCGGTCTTTTCCGGGTATTCCTGCGACACAGTGCTTACATGCACTGGAAAAACATCCACCAGACACAAGGATGGGGGCCGGTTAGAATGATGTTTGTGGTGCAGGAACTGCCCCAGTCGCGCCCCGTTGATCCGGCCAGATACACCCGCCTCTTCCCAAGCCTCTTGCAATGCGGTTTCCTGCGGGCCCAGACCGGGGATGAGCCATCCTTTGGGAATGATCCATCGCCGCGACTTGCGTGTCGTGATCAACAGAATCTTGGGACGGCCGCGCTTGATCCGGAAACACAAAGCCGAGGATTGCCGCAAAACTGGCTGCCTTGCAGCTTTTGGAAGGTCATGAAGCAACAATCGTGCTTTCATCGAGCGACGCTCCCTTTCGGTCGAACGTCAGCCATCCAAATTGGTACGCTCACCTAATCTAGCGGCTGGCACCTGCAATCATACCACATGATGTAACACACGCCAAGTCACTCGCGTCGCCCAAGATATCGCCTACATTCGGGCAGAAAGCCGCCGTGCCAGATCCTCATGGGGGATGTCAGCGTCAATTGCCAGCCGGCGCAAACCGAAATGCACGCGCGCTATTTGCTGATAATAGCGCGTGTAGACATAGTTCGTGCCACCGCCGGCCAATGCCCCCAGCACAGGAACGGACTGGGCTGCAAGCTTTTGCCCCAGTACTATCGAAAAACGCGGCGCAACGGCGGCAATCAGGCGTTGCATGGCCGGTCCGGTCAGGGTCAGCCGGACCGAGAAAAAACCCAGGTCCGCCCCATCGTCATGCGACAATGGTCCCGCTGCCGACAAGACGCGGACGCAATCGAACTTTACGTTTTCGGCAGAGGGATCAAACCCCTCGCGCGCCGCAGCCCCCTGAATGGCACGTAGCAGCATCGCGGTTGTCGCGGGCAGCTCCATCAGGGCTGTCGAAACACCGCCCAGCCCCCCGGCCGCACCCATGGCAGTCGTCACTGCGGTATTGACCCAGGGCTGCTGATCAGGAACCGCGCGCCGCGAACCCTCGGCCGCATGCATCGCCAGCCATAACGCCTGCTCGGTTGCGCCTGTCAGGCCATTCCGAACGGGTTCTGGCAATTGCTCCAGCAATGACTCGGCTGATCCTCCAAGCTTGTTGAGAAGTTTCACGCCAGCCCCTCCGGCGGATCGGTAGTGATCCGCCAAACGATCCAGTTCGGCCTCGGTATCCACGTTTTCAACAAGAACAACGTTCTGCATTCACGCCCTCCTGCCTTTCAACATCGGCGTTGCGCAGCATGGTTTCAATAGGTCAGCGGCTCCAACGTGTCACCGCGCCCTGAACCCCGGACCAGGCACCGGGCACCAGTTCCAGCCCCAAAACCCGGTCAGGGTTGGTGGGCGGAGGCATCTCGACCGCGTGCAATCGCGTGAAACCGAACCGGCTGTAATAGGGCTCATCCCCGACCAGCATGACCCTTTGCCAACCGCGAGTGTGCCCCGCTTCGACTCCGGCATGTATCAGATATCCGCCAAGGCCTTCACCTTGGTGGGTGGGGTGCACGGCAATCGGCCCCAGCAGCAGAGCATCATGATCACCGACATGAACCGGCCAGAACCGGATCGCACCGGCCAGAATCCCCTGACCGTCGCGCGCGACCAAAGACAAACCCGCAACCGGCGGCACATCATCACGCAAGCGGTAGGACGACAAAGCCTCGCGACCCGGCGCAAAACACAGGTCATACAGGGCTTCGACCTCCCACCAGTCGTCCGGCTCTTCCGGCCTGATCCCGAATTGCTGCACCCTGCCCTCATTTACTTGCTGGCAATCGCCCTAGCACTTCGCTACGCCTTGGGCAAACGCTTGGAGATCAGATGTTCTACCGCCCCGAAGACGGCCACGGATTGCCGCACAACCCGTTCAACGCCATCATCACGCCGCGCCCGATTGGCTGGATTTCGACTCGGGACGCGGATGGGATCAACAATCTGGCGCCTTATTCCTTCTTCAACGGCGTCGCCTATACGCCACCGCAGGTCATGTTTGCCTCGACCGGCACCAAACAGGATCAGAACGCCGGCAAGGACAGCATCGCCAATATCGAGGCCACGGGCGTGTTTTGCGTAAATGTCGTGGCCCATGCGCATCGGGACGCAATGAATGCAAGTTCGGCCGGCTTGCCGAAAGAAGTTGACGAGTTTTCGCATGCCGGGCTTTCACCCATAGAATGCGAAACCATACCCTGCGCACGGATCGAAGGGGTCCCAGCTGCGTTGGAATGCAAGCTGACCCAGATCGTCACGCTGCCTGGTGAAGCCAATCGGGTGGTGTTCGGCGAGGTGACAGGTGTGCACCTGCACGACGATCACATTCGGGACGGCAAGTTTGACGTGACCTCGTTCCAACCTTTGGCGCGGCTCGGGTATCGCGATTACTCCGTCGTTTCCGAGTTGTTCAGCCTTTCGAGACCGGATGACTGATGCCCCTGCCTGACGCTGCGCGCCGATATCCTGTCACTCTGCCAGATGGTACGGAACACAGAGGAACAGCCCTTCTGTCACAGGTGATCAACCACCCGAGAATTCAGGTGGGCGATTACACCTATGCGTCAGATTTTGACGCGCCCGAGGATTGGGCCAATCGTTTGGCGCCTTACCTTTTCGAGTTCTCGCGCGAAAAGCTGGTTTTGGGAAAGTTTTGCCAAATTGCCCATGGCGTCCGCTTTGTGACAGCTTCGGCAAATCACGCAACGGATGGGATAACCTGTTTTCCCTTTCCGGTTTTCGATCCGGAACGGATGCTGGAATATCAGCCAGACGTCCGGGACACCCTAGTCGGCAACGATGTCTGGATCGGCTATGGCGCGCTGATCATGCCAGGAGCCAGTATCGGTGACGGAGCGATAATTGGTGCGGGTTCAGTTGTTCGCGGGACGATCCCGCCTTATTCTGTTGTCACCGGCAATCCTGCCGAGGTAAGGCGGTATCGTTTTGACGCCGACAAGATCGAGCGGTTGCTTGCTTTGAAGTGGTGGGATTGGCCAGTCGAATTGATCATCGAAGCCGAAAGCGTCCTGCTGAGGGGAGATATCGAAACCCTGGAGCGTCTGGCCCTTTGAAAAAGGCGGCTTGTTCAGCCGCCTTTCAAAGTCAATGCCCGCCCAGAATGCCGGTGCGGACAGAGTAGTCCACCGCCAGTTCGTAATCCGGATCATCATCACTGTCGACCATGAGGTGTCCCGCTTTTTTCAGCAGCTTGTGACAGTCGCGGCTCAGGTGGCGCAGCATGACCCGTTTGCCTGCCGCCTCGTATTTTGCGGCGATGTTTTCGATGGCTTGCAGGGCGGACTGATCCACAACGCGGCTTTCGGCGAAGTCGATGATGACGGTTTCGGGGTCGTTCGGGACGTCGAACAGTTCGATAAAGCCGTCAGAGGAGCCAAAGAACAGCGGCCCCTGAATTTCATAGACTTTCGCGCCTTTCTCGGTCTCGGAGTCACGCGTGACCGCGTGAATGCGCTTGGCATTGTTCCAGGCATAGGCCAGCGCCGAGACGATGACGCCGACCACAACGGCAACGGCCAAGTCCTCCATCACCGTTACGACGGTGACCAAAACGATGACGAACGCATCGGTCATAGGCACTTTGCGCAGAATTTTGAACGAGTTCCACGCAAAGGTGCCGATCACAACCATGAACATCACGCCAACAAGCGCGGCCAGCGGGATTTGTTCGATCAAGGGTGATGCGAACAGGATGAAGACCAGCAGGAAAAGCGCTGCCGCAATTCCGGCAATACGAGTACGCCCGCCGGATTTCACGTTGATCATCGACTGCCCGATCATCGCGCAACCGCCCATGCCGCCGAAAAATCCGGTCACGATATTCGACGCGCCCTGTGCGATACATTCCTGAGACGCCCCACCACGCTTGCCTGTGATCTCACCCACGAGGTTCAGGGTCAGCAGGGATTCGATCAGGCCGATAGCGGCCAGAATGACTGCATATGGCAGGATGATCTCAAAGGTTTCCCAATTCAAAGGAACCATTGGAATATGGAAGGAAGGCAGGCCGCCTTCGATCGATGCCAGATCGCCGACGCGCGGCACATCAAGGCCAAAGCCGATCACGATTGCCGCGACAACCAGAATACCGGCCAGCGGCGCAGGAATAATGCGTGTAATCCGGGGCATGACCCAGATCACTGCCATTGTCAGCCCGACAAGTCCCAGCATGGTGTAAAGCTGCATCCCGGACAGCCATTCGCCGCCGCCCATGCCATGACCGGTATTTTCCATGGTTCCGGGCACTTTGAACTGTCCCATCTGAGCAAGAAAGATCACGATGGCCAAACCGTTCACAAAACCCAGCATGACAGGATGCGGCACCAAACGGATGAAGCGCCCCCAATGCATCGCCCCGGCGATGACCTGAAGGATTCCCATAAGAACAACGGTCGCGAACAGGTATTCAACCCCATGTTCGGCCACCAGTGCCACCATGACAACCGCAAGCGCGCCGGTCGCACCCGAGATCATGCCCGGTCGTCCACCGATCAGTGCCGTGATCAAACCGACCAAAAACGCCGCATAAAGACCGACCAGCGGGTGCACGCCCGCCACAAAGGCAAAGGCCACCGCCTCGGGCACCAGTGCAAGGGCAACAGTCAGGCCGGACAGCAGCTCGATCCGCAGGCGTGAGAAGGTCAGCCCTTCATCTGGAACCCAGCGCAGATCGGGAATGGCGAGGCGATTGGCAAAGCTTGCCAGCAAGGCTCGGGGCATCAGACAGTCCTATAGGATTATATGTTCGCGCGAAGGCGTCGTTGTAGCTGGCGCGCCGGTATTGAGCTACTGCATAAAACGGGATGCAGCCATGCGCGTGACGCATACGTGGCGCTCGCGGCAAGTTGATTTGCAGAACCATGATGAAGCCACAACATGTGAGGCCATGCGTTGGATCCTCTTCTTACTGTTCCCGGCCCTTCCCGTCCTTGCACAGGATTTGGATGGCAATGACACGGCCGGCAACTGGCGGGTAACGCATCACGAGATTTTCGGCATCTGGAATTCGATCTGTGACGAGCGCGAAGAAGACGGCACACTGCGGCAGAGGTGCTACATCCGACGGGCAGAAGTGTTTTCCTTTCGGCCAAAATTTGCGGCACAGTTCGTTTTCATTACGCCCGAACCTGAAGGTTTCAAAGTTGAATTCGGGATCGAGCCGGGCACTTTCTTCAGCCCATCCGGATTTCGCATCGACAACGGCGAAGAAGCCATATGGCGCACGCGGCGCCCCGGATGCCTGACCGGGCTTGGCTGTACCTTCGAAGACCAACGTGCCGAGGCGATTTTGGACGCCATGCTGACCGGCGATGCGTTCCGTTTCGTGTTCCGAGACCGGCACGGACAATCACAGGATCTGACCTGGTCTTTGGGCATGTTTGGCGCGGCCTGGGATGATTTCACCGTGCAATCGCAGCAGCGCAACCTGTTGACGTTACGGGAATAGGCCTCTTGTCAAATCCGGGCTGAACCCGCACAAATTCAACATCAGTTATTCAGGCGGAGCAGGACAGTGACCCAAACCAGGATAGCCGTCATCGGCGGATCGGGCATCTATGACATCGATGGGCTGGAAAACCCGGAATGGGTAGAGGTTGAGACCCCTTGGGGAACGCCGTCAGACCAGATCCTGACGGGGTCGCTTGACGGTATCGAAATGGCCTTTCTGCCACGTCATGGGCGCGGTCATGTGCTTTCGCCCACCGATGTTCCCTATCGCGCCAATATCGATGCGCTGAAACGGTTGGGCGTGACGGACGTGATCTCGGTGTCGGCCTGCGGATCTTTCCGCGAACATATGGCACCGGGTGACTTCGTGATTGTCGATCAGTTCATCGATCGCACTTTTGCACGGGACAAGAGCTTTTTCGGAACCGGCTGCGTTGCCCATGTCAGCGTTGCCCATCCCACCTGCCCACGCCTGTCGGACGCATGCGAGACGGCAGGTAAGGCCGCCGGCATCACCATCCACCGGGGCGGCACCTATCTGGCGATGGAGGGCCCCCAGTTTTCCAGCCTTGCGGAATCCAGGATGTATCGCGAGCAATGGGGCTGTGACGTGATCGGCATGACCAACATGCCCGAGGCGAAACTCGCCCGCGAGGCCGAGCTGTGTTACGCGTCGATCGCGATGGTCACCGACTATGACAGTTGGCACCCGGACCATGGCGAGGTGGACGTGACCACGATCATCGCCACCCTGACCGGCAATGCCGACAAGGGCCGCGCACTTGTCAAGGGCCTGCCATCCCTTCTGGGGGCCGAGCGGGCACCCTGCCCGCACGGTTGCGACCGGGCGCTGGAATACGCGATCCTGACCGCACCGGAAAAGCGCGATCCGGCGCTTTTGGCCAAACTGGATGCGGTGGCCGGGCGAGTGATGTAAACGCCCGGTTTTTCTACTGCTGGCTGGGGATCGAGCCGAAACCCGGCCTAGCACTGGGTACTAGTAAGGTTTGTTGTTTTGCCAGTTCTTCAGAACGGAGCGTTCCTTGGCATTTTTCGTTAAGTGTTTACTGAAGAAAGCGCTTTCTAGAACTTCTTGGGACTCGAGCGTAATGCTTTTTGCGTTTTTGGGCCTGTTTTGGCGCCTCCAACAGGGATATTGAGTCCGGCATTGTCGACTTGAATCCAATTCGTAGTATGACAGAAAATCTGTATGAACTGAGTTGAGTAAAGGAACCGCATCATGCCTTTTGAAGTCTGGCTGGCCTTTGTGGCTGCTTCCACGGCATTGCTGCTGATCCCGGGCCCGACGGTGTTGCTCGTTCTCAGCTATGCCCTGTCCAAGGGGCGCAGTGTCGCCGTCGCGTCCGCTACAGGTGTTGCGGTGGGCGATCTTGTAGCCATGACTGCATCTTTGTTGGGACTAGGCGCGCTTGTTCTTGCATCGGGAACCCTGTTTTCCGTGCTTAAATGGGTCGGCGCGGCCTATCTGGTCTGGCTTGGGGTCAAACTGTTGCGCAGCGCGCCCGCCGGTGGATTGAGCACGGTTGACACCGGGCGGGATGTCACCGCGCGCAGCGTATTCGGCCATGCAGCCGCCGTCACTGCCCTGAACCCGAAATCCATCGCCTTCTTCATTGCCTTTGTGCCACAGTTCATACGCCCTGCTGAACCGCTTGGACCTCAGTTCGTCATCCTGATTGCCACATTCGTCGGGTTGGCCTGGCTGAATGCGTTGGCCTACGCCCTGTTGGCAGACAAGTTGCGGCGGCTGATCGGTCGCGCCAGCGTGATCACTGCTATGACGCGTTTTGGCGGGTTGACCTTGATCGGCATGGGTATGGCCACGGCGGTCCTACGCCGACCGGCCTGACACCGCATCAGTCTTCGGCGTGCTCTTTCATGAATCCACGGATAAATCTGCGGATTTCGCGCGCAGCCGACGTGTCCAGCTCTTTGCAAAGCTCGACAAACGAGTCACGTTCATCCCTGTCGAGGCGCAAGACCAACTGACTGTTCTTCTTGGTCGATCCTTTGCCTTCATTCCTGGCCACGTGTATTTTCCCAACGAAGTTATGCTCTATCTGTCGATGCCGTGTAATTCATAGCATAGTTTTTGTCGTTATCGGGCACTTAACGGCAAGGACAGGAAATTGACAATGAACCTTGCCACCTTCGGGCCGTTCTTGAGCCGGTTCCCAGCAATTGAAGCCGACCGCGCCTGTGACCAAGGTACGTCGAACTGCAAACCAGACAGATTGCTCATTGCACGCCCGGAAATCCGTGCGCGGGGGTTGTTTGGCACAGGTGGCAGCAACCAAACAAATGGGTCGGGCACCTATCGCGGCCAGCGCACGGGTTGCCCCGGTTTTTGGCCTGCTCAACGCTGCAACCCAAATCCGGTGCTGATCCAGCCGTGGAATTGTTCCTTGCAAGGCCAACCCTCTTGGGTCAAACACAATACCTGTGTTTGGCGCTAAAAGGTTGATCCATGTCCAGAAACAAATCTGTCAAAGATTACATCCGAACCATCGTCGATTTCCCCCATGAAGGGATCATGTTTCGGGATGTGACAACCCTGTTTGCCGACCCCCGCGGGTTTCGGATGGCGATTGACCAGATGTTGCACCCCTATGCCGGTGAGCGGATCGACAAAGTGGTCGGGCTTGAAGCACGCGGGTTCATTCTGGGCGGTGCGATTGCACATCAGTTGAGCGTCGGTTTTGTCCCGATCCGCAAGAAGGGCAAACTGCCCGGCACGACTATCAGTCAGGACTACAAGTTGGAATACGGAGAGGCGATCGTCGAGATTCATGACGATGCCATCCAACCCGGTGAAAAAATTCTGGTGGTCGACGATCTGCTGGCCACGGGCGGAACTGCCGCGGCGGGTATTAAGCTGATCGAACGGCTTGGGGGCGAAATCGTCTCGTGCGCCTTCATCATTGACCTGCCCGAACTTGGCGGCCGAAAAGTGTTGGAAGAGATGGGCATGGACGTGCATGTCCTGTGCGAATTCGAAGGACTCTGACCAGGAGTTTTTCACAAAAACGTGACTGGAAACTGAAAACCGGGCGGGCTTAGCGCGGTTTTTGCGCCGATCAAGGCGAAAAACGGATCAACACAAGTGATCTTGTGGTCAGGTTGCCCCGTACCCTCGGTGATGCTGCTTGAAGCATTTCAACCTAGGGAGTTAAGCTCATGTTACGCAAATTCGCCGTCGCCGGTGTCGCCTCGATCCTGTTCAGCACTGCCGCATTCGCCGATGGTCACGGCAAAGACATTGTCGACACAGCCGTCGCCGCTGGCAGCTTTGAAACACTCGTCGCGGCAGTTCAGGCCGCCGAACTCGTGGACACACTCAAAGGCGATGGCCCGTTCACCGTGTTTGCCCCCACCGATGACGCATTCGCGGCTTTGCCCGATGGCACCGTCGAAAACCTGCTGAAGCCCGAAAACAAGGATCAGCTGGTTGCCATTCTGACTTACCATGTCGTGCCGGGCAAAGTGATGTCAGGTGACCTGAGCGATGACATGACGGCTGCAACCGTACAAGGCGGCGATATCACGATCGATCTGGATTCGGGTGTGATGGTGAATGACGCCAACGTGGTTCAGGCCGACATCGAAACCAAAAACGGCGTAATCCATGTGATCGACAAGGTGATCCTGCCTGCCTCGTAAGAAACAACCGGGCACGGTCCGACGTTCGGGCCGTGTTCACCCTTTCAGTACCGCGCCGGGATTCATGATGTCCTGCGGGTCCAATGCCAGTTTGATAGCCCGCATCGCGCCCAGCTTGGCTGGATCGGCATAGCGTTCCAAATCGTTGGTCTTGAGGCGCCCGACCCCATGTTCGGCACTGACCGAACCGTCGAAGGCGTAAACCAGATCATGGACGGCCTGCTTGATCGCGCCTCTTTGATCATCAAATTCCGATCGGTGCTGCCCTTTGGGCGGGAACACGTTGTAATGCAGATTGCCGTCACCAAGATGGCCAAAGCAATTGATCCGGAAGGGCCCCAGGCCCGCAATCAATTCTCTGCCTTCGCAAATGAAATCGGGAATTCTGGAAATCGGGATCGAGATATCATGGCTCGACACTGACCCGATCAAACGATTGGCTTCGGGAATGCGTTCGCGCACCGCCCACAAATCGGCCCGCTGCGCTTCACTTTGGGCGATTACTCCGTCCTGAACCTGACCAAGCTCTTCAGCACGAACAAAGAGTCCCTCCAATGCGGCAAATGGTGATTGCCCGTCAGCCAGACCCAGCTCGATCAGCACGCTCCACTCCGGGGGCGAGGCGAACGGTTGACGGACATCCGGCAGAACCTCGGTCAGGAAATCAAGCCCCTGCCGGTGGATCAGTTCAAACGTACTGACGGCCTCACCCACCTTGTCCCGCGCCAAAGCCAGCAGGTCGATCGCCGCTTCGGGAGAAGCCACCTGAAACACCGCCGTCCCGACACCGGCAGGTCGCGGGAACAGCTTGAGCGATGCGGCAGTGATGATCCCCAGCGTCCCCTCAGCCCCGATCAGCAGGTTGCGCAGGTCATAGCCGGTGTTGTCCTTTCGCAGCCGGCTGAGGCCGTGCCAGATCTCACCACTGGGCAGCACCGCCTCAAGCCCCAGGCACAGGTCGCGCGCGTTGCCATACCGCAAAACGTTGACGCCCCCTGCGTTGGTCGACAGGTTGCCCCCGATCCGGCAGGATCCTTGTGCCGCCAATGACAAAGGAAACAAACGGTTTACCGCCCCGGCTGCGGCCTGAACATCTTGAAGAATGGCCCCGGCTTCGGCGACCAGAACGTTCTCGGTTGGAAAGACACACCGGATGGCGGTCATCCGTTCCAACGAAATCACCAACGGCGCAGGCCCCGCCGACATCACCTGCCCGCCGACCAGGCCAGTGCCGCCGCCATATGGAACAATCGGAACCTGTGCCTGCGCAGCCAATTTTACCAGCTGCGCCACCTCATCGGTGTTGCGCGGCAAGGCCAGCAGACCGACCCGTCCCGAAAAACGCCCGCGCGGTTCTTCCAAATACCGTTCCTCTACGGGGCGCAGGACACCGTCGCCCAGTTTCGAACGGAGCAGCGCGGCAAAACGGTCATCAGCGGGGTTCAAACTCATACGCCTTCAATGCCCAAGCGATGCGGTTGTCGCAAGCCTTATTCAAGATCAATCAGATAGCGCGGCTCAAGCACCACAACCGTGGGGCGGTCCGGTAGGTTCCGCAACGACACGGTGATCTCCGACACCCCGTCGCGCTCAACCGGAAATGTATCCCTGATATCCACCAGGAAGCGATCCAGCGAAAACTGCGAGAACCAGTGCATCGGAATGATGACAGAACTTTTCAGCCGTTTCAGAACCGCAATCATCTCGGGCAGAGGCATGGTGGTCCCGCCATCCACGGCGGCCATGACCACATCCAGCCGCCCGAGCGCGGCAAACTGCTCATCCGAAGGGACATGATGCAAATGTCCCAGATGACCTATGCACAACCCCTCAACCTCGAACACAAAAATCGAATTGCCGCGTTCTTCGACCCCACCATAAACAGATCGAATATCGGTCGAGACATTGCGCACCAGCATCTCACCCAGATCCAGATGATGCTCGACACCTTTCCCGAACTCTCCCCACCCCGGAAGAACATGCGGAATGGCCGGGTCGGGATGCGCCGTCCAATGCGTGCCGTGGGCATGGTTCATCGTCACCACGTCGGGGATCAGGTTTGCGCTGCCGATAAATCCGGTAAAATCCGTCACCGCATTCAGCCCGCCGCGGGTCTGGATCATGAAAGAGGCATGCGCGATATAGCTGATCCGCACCGAGAATTCCGGCACAGGATCCTGCCAGGCCGCCCTGTGCAGATACTCTATTCCGGGCGCCGCATCGGCAATGGCGACACAATGACTTGGCCGTCGCTCCTGCGCAGCGGCCCCGCCCGAAATCACCATCAATGCCGCAATCAACCAGCGCATACCCCGAGTGTAGCGCAGAACTACGACAAGTCATGCCCCTTGTTCATCTGGCCCCAAATATCCCGGGGGAGGCGCGGCTTGCCGCGACGGGGGCAGCGCCCCCTATCCTGCGTCGGTTTTTCCGCGCCGGTCAGACCGCAAGCTGGCATACAGAACATGCGTCCGCCACCGCCCGTTGATTTGCAAATACGACTGCGCCACGCCCTCGTACTTGAAGGCCGAGCTTTCCAGCAACCCGCGCGACGCCCGGTTTTCCGGCAAGCAGGCGGCTTCAATCCGGCTCAGGTCCAAACGGGTAAAGGCATGGTGAACCATCGCGCCGATGGCTTCACGCATATACCCTTGTCGGGCAAAGGCCTGACCGGTCCAGTACCCCAATGTGCCCGCCTGCGCGGGACCGCGCCGAATGTTGTCCAGCGTGATGGCCCCAACCAACACGTCATCCTCGCGGCGAAACAGAAAAAGCGGGATTGCCGTCCCGGCCGTTACAGAACGTTGTGCCCAATACACACGGTTGGTAAAGGATTTGCGGCTCAGGTGGTCCTTGGCCCAGATCGGTTCCCAAGGTGTCAGATAGTCTTTCGAGGCCCGCCGCAATGCGGCCCAATCGTTGAAGTCGGAATGTACTGGCGGGCGCAGGCTGAGCCGCGCAGTCTCGAGTTTCAGCTTGCGTCTGCCCAACAGCATCACGCCGCCCGCCTCTCCTGTAGTTCGGCCAATGTCGGCGCCCCCGAAACCGGCCCGTACAGCGCCAAAGCGGCAGGTGCGTTTACGGCCATCTGCTCGGCAAATACGCGCACATCTTCGGTGCTGACCGCATCAATTCGGGCCACCGTATCTTCCAGAGACGGGACCCGCCCCCAGATCTGAACCAGCCGTGCCAAGCGTTCGGCCCGGTTTGACGGGCTTTCCAGCCCCATCAACATCCCGGCTTTCATCTGCGCACGGGCACGGGCAACCTCTTCCGTGGCCATGTCCTCTGCCGCGCGCTTCATTTCGTCGATGGTGATGGTGGCAAGCTCTGCCACCTGATCTGCCGATGTACCGGCGTAGATCGTCGTCGTACCGGTATCGGCATAGGCACCGGTCTGGGCAAAGATCGTATAGCACAGCCCGCGCGACTCGCGCACCTCCTGGAACAACCGCGAAGACATGCCACCACCCAAAGCGGTGGAATAGATCTGCGCCGTATAGATCGCATCGTCGCGATAGCCCGGGCTTTCCAGCGCAAGTGCGAAATGCGCCTGCTCCAGCACTTTTTCCTGCCGCGCTTCACCACCGGTAAAACGCGCAGGCTCGGCGATCAGCCCGGTGCGTGGTTGCAGATGACCGAACATCTCTTCGGCCATTTTCATCAGTTGATCGTGATCCACGGCTCCGGCAGCGGACAGGATCATCTGATCGGGGCCATAATGCTCGGCCACGAACCCCGACAGATCCTCGCGCGAGAACGCACTGACCCGTTCGGATGGTCCCAGTATGGTTCGGCCCAAAGGCTGGTCGTGATAGCTCTGCTCCTGCAACCAGTCAAAGATCACATCGTCAGGTGTGTCATAGGCCTGGCCGATCTCCTGAAGGATCACGCCGCGCTCAACCTCGATTTCGCGCGGGTCGAAAACCGGGTTCAGAACGATGTCGCCGATCACGTCCATCGCCAGCGCCACGTCGTCCTTCAGGACGCGCGCGTAATAGGCCGTTACCTCGCGCGAGGTATAGGCGTTGATATACCCGCCCACATCTTCGATCGCCTCGGCGATTTGCAGCGCCGAACGTCTCTCGGTTCCCTTGAACGCCATATGCTCAAGGAAATGTGCGATGCCGTTCTGTTCGATCCGCTCATGCCGCCCACCGGCGGTTACCCAGATGCCGATGGCCGCAGATTGCAGCCCCGGCATATGTTCACTGACGACACGAAAGCCGTTCTTCAGTTGGTCTTGTCTGACAGTCACTCGGCGATGTGCCCTTTGATATGATCCTCGATGGCGCCCAGATCGTTGGCGATCCGGGTGACCCGTTCCGGACGTTCATACAGATCAGACATGCGGGATGGAAGAGGCGGATGAACGTCGCTCGCCTTCTCGACCGCTGCAGGGAACTTGGCGGGATGCGCAGTGGCCAAGGTGATCATCGGGGTATAAGTGGCACGGTGGTTTTCGCCGACCTTGATCCCAACCGCAGTGTGGGGGCAGACCAGTTCCGCGCTGTGGGCAAGCGTATGCCTGATCGTCGCCAGCGTTTCGTCTTCGGACACCCGGCCCGAGTCGAAAGTCTCGCGCAGCGCTTCCATCGCGCCCTGGCTGACGTTGAAGCCGCCATTTTTGAGCTCATCCATCAACTGCGCCACGGCACCGCCGTCCTCGCCATAGGCGTAATACAACGCACGCTCGAAATTCGAGCTGACCTGAATGTCCATCGACGGGCTGATCGAGGGGATGGTGTCGCCCTTGAAATACCCCTCACCCGACAGACACCGGTGCAAGATGTCGTTCTGGTTGGTTGCAACGACCAGACGATCGATGGGCAAGCCCATGCGCTTGGCCAGATAGCCTGCGAAGATGTCGCCGAAATTGCCGGTCGGCACGGTGAAGCTGACCTTGCGGTGCGGCGCGCCGAGGCTGACGGCGGCCGAGAAGTAATAGACGATCTGCGCCAGCACCCGCGCGAAGTTGATCGAGTTCACACCCGCCAGCTTGACCCCGTCGCGGAAGTCGAAATCGTTGAACATATCTTTCAGCGCAGCCTGACAATCATCGAAATCGCCATCCACGGCCAGAGCATGAACATTGCTGTCCGCAGGCGTCGTCATCTGGCGACGCTGCACCTCGGACACGCGGCCATGCGGGAACAGGATGAATACATCCACGGCATCCAGCCCCCGGAAGGCCTCGATCGCGGCCGAGCCGGTGTCACCGCTGGTGGCGCCGACGATGGTCACGCGATCTCCGCGCCGTTTCAGGGCCACCTGGAACAGCTGGCCGATCAACTGCATGGCAAAGTCCTTGAACGCCAGCGTGGGCCCATGGAACAGTTCCAGCAGAAAATGGTTCTCGTTCAACTGCTTCAATGGCGCGCGGGCGTCATGACCGAACCCTTCATAAGCGCGGGCGATGATCTGCTTGAACTCATCCTCGGCAAAGGAGCCGCTGACATAGGGCCACATCACGCGGAACGCGATGTCTTCATAGGGCAGACCAGCAAGCGCCGCGATCTCGTCATGGCTCATCACAGGGATCTCGGCGGGCAGGTAAAGCCCCCCATCGCGGGCCAATCCGGTCAGCATCGCCTCTTCAAAGGTCAGTTCTGGCGCTTGGCCACGGGTCGAGATGTATTTCATTGCTCTTCACTCTCAGAAGGGGCGCGATTGCGCCACAGGAAATAACCGGTCATCACAGCCCAGACCAGAGCCAAGCCAAACCAGGTGATTGCATATTGCAGGTGATCATTTGGAATCCCCGCCGTATCCACCGGCAAAGGCGTCAGGTTCGGGTCGGTCTGAGACCGCGCGATCAGCAACACCGGCTCGGCCCCCAAAGCCGCCGCCAGATTGGGCACGTCCCGGGCAAACCAGATGTTGTCGTCAATATCGGGCTCGGGCGTATAGCTGTCGACCTCATCCGGCCAGTGCAGGTTGCCGGTGATCTCCATCGGGCCGGTCAGACGCGGCGCCTGTTTCGCCGTTGTCGGCACAAACCCCCGATCGACCAGAATTGTGCGGTCCTCGGTGCTGAACGATTGGATGATGCGATACCCTGCCCCGACCTGTTTGACCGAAACAAGTACATGGATTTCGCCTGGTTCCATCTCACCCGAAACCGTTACCGGAAGGTATTTGTCGGTGTCCTCTGAAACATGCCTGGGCAAGGCGATGGGGTCGGCTGAAATGCGGTTTTCGATCTCTGCCAACAGCTCCTGTTTCCAGGCCAGACGCTGCGTCTGCCAGATCCCCAGCGACAGCAGAACGCCCAAACCGGCGAGGCCGAAGATCAGCAAGAACAGAATGCGGCGCATGGCAGGGTCGAACCTCGTTTCAGGAACCGGCGTCTTGTTAAGGGGCGTGTGGGCCAAATTGCAACCACGCAATTGTATGGGGCGCAATCTTGCGCCCGGAACAGAGAAAAAGCCGCCCCTCTAGGGCGGCTTTTGCAATTTGATCAGCTGATCGGGCTTACATCAGCGGGGCCTGTCCCCAGATGTAGACCGCGAAAAACAGGAACAGCCAGACAACGTCAACGAAGTGCCAGTACCAGGCCGCCGCTTCGAACCCGACATGCTTTTCCGGTGTGAAGTCGCCTTTGAGGGCCCGGATCAGGCAGACCGACAGGAAGATGGTGCCGATGATGACGTGGAATCCATGGAAACCGGTCGCCATGAAGAAGTTCGAATAGAACTGATCATCGCCAAATTTCCAGCCTTCATGGGCCAGCAGCTCGTAATACTCGAACGCCTGCAAACCGGTAAAGGCAATGCCCAGAACGATACCGATGGCCAGGCCGTTGATCAGCGCTTTGCGGTCGTTGTCATGCACCAGCGCGTGGTGCGCCCAGGTAATAGCACAGCCTGACAGCAGCAGAACCAGAGTGTTGATCAGCGGCAGGTGGAACGGGTCAACCGCGTGGATGTCCGGCTGGATGTATTCGGTGCCGGCATAGTCGTACATCGGGTACATGCGATGTTTGAAGAACGACCAGAACCAGGCAAAGAAGAACATCACCTCGGACATGACGAACAGGATGAAACCGTAACGCAGACCGATGCGAACGACAGGGGTGTGATCCCCCTGGCGGCTTTCGACAACAACTTCGGACCACCATGCAAACATGGTGTAAAGAACTGCGACCAGACCGGCCCAGAACATCCACGGGGTCAATCCGTGCATCCAAAGGACGGCTCCGAACAACATCACAAAGCCGCCGACAGCTCCGATCAGAGGCCAGATCGACGGGGCCAGAATGTGATAATCATGGTTTTTAGCGTGTGCCATCAGCGTCCCTCACCTACAGGCGTTAGTTCGTGTTTGTTTCTGCCTGCGCTTCAAGGGCGGCATAGCCCTCTGGCAGGTCAATTTCGTAGAATGTATACGACAGCGTGATCGTATGAACATACTTTGCTTCAAGATCTTCGACCATTTCAGGATCGACGAAGAAGGTCACCGGCATCTCTACCCGCTCGCCAGGTTGCAGCACCTGCTCTTCAAAGCAGAAACAGGCAATCTTTTGAAAATACCCGCCTGCCGAATAGGGTGCCACATTGTATGAGGCCTGACCCGCTATTGGACGATCCGTTGGGTTGTAGGCCTCATAGAAAGCCAGTCCAGTCTCGCCGATGCGCACTTCCATCTCGCGAACGACCGGTTTGAATTCCCAAGCCATGTTTTTGGCCTTGGACGCATCAAAACGTACGGTGACCGTGCGGTCCAGAATGTCTTCGGGGGCGGCTTCGGCCACACCGGTTGTACCGCCAAATCCGGTTACGCGGCAGAACCAGTCGTAGAATGGTACCGCCGCCCAGGCCAGGCTGCCCATCAGGACAACCACACCTACGGTTTGAGCGACCGTTTTCTGTGGACCAGACAAAGCCATCAGTTCTGGACCTCCTGTGTGGCCATATTGAAATCAGTGCCCGAGACCTTGACGATCGTCAGGCCAAAAATGATCACGATAAAGGCAACCAGTGTCAGTCCAACGCCCAGATTGCGGCTGAACCGTCGCTGATGCAGTTCATGGCTTTTGCGCAGGCTCATGACCATCCTCCCAAACCATAGGGTTTCAGCAAGGCTTCGGCCAGAATAGCGCCGAAATGCAGGAAGAGGTAGAGCAGCGAAAGCTTGAAAAAGCTGCGTTCGACCTTGAAATTATCGGCCTCCGAGTCATCCTCGGTCCGACGCGAAATTTGCCAGGCGCCGCGCAGGAACAACGCGTTCAACACCAAAGCCACGGTCAGATAGATGGGACCACCGATGCCAGAGAACGCGGTTCCCACCGCCAGTATCGCCAGCAAGCCCGTATAGACGAGAATGTGTACACGCGTTGCGCGGCGGCCGTGAGTCACAGTCAGCATGGGCACGCCCGCATCGTCATAGTCCGAGCGCATGAACAGGGCCAGAGCCCAGAAATGCGGCGGTGTCCACATGAAGGTCAGGGCAAACATCAGCCACGGTTCAACCGCCATGGACCCGGTAGCAGCCACCCAGCCAATCACCGGAGGGAAAGCGCCCGCCGCACCACCGATCACGATGTTCTGCGGCGTCGAGCGCTTCAGCCACATCGTGTAGACAACGACATAGAAAAAGATTGTGAAGCCCAGAAACGCACCCGCGAACCAGTTGGTCGCAAGGCCCAGCATGATCACCGACAGGCCTGACAGGGTCAGGCCGATGGCCATCGCCTCACCCTCTTCCACCTTGCCGGAGGGGATCGGGCGACCTTTGGTGCGTTTCATCACCTTGTCGATATCCGCATCCCACCACATGTTCAGCGCACCCGATGCGCCGCCACCGATGGCGATGAACAGAATGGCGCAGAACCCGACGAAGGGATGGACCGGAACCGGGGCCGCCAGCAGACCGACCAGCGCCGTGAACACGACCAGAGACATCACGCGCGGCTTCAGCAGGGCGAAGTAATCGCCAAAGCTGGCCTCGTCCGCGTGGGCGGTCGCTGTGCTGGCATTGATGCTTGCGTCGGTCATCTCGGGTCCTTTTGGGGCGAAAGCTGCGCGGTCAGCCCGCACAGCCTGCATTTCGTGTCAGGCGGGCTTTTACCCGCCCTCAGTGTGCTCAGTTCGATGCAACCTGATAGCTTTGCGGCAGACCGGCGTATTCTTCGATCGCACCTTGCAGCCACTGGTCATACGCTTCCTGGCTGACGACTTTCACGGTGATTGGCATATAGGCGTGGTCTTTGCCGCAGAGTTCCGAACACTGACCGAAGTAGATGCCTTCCTTCTCGGCCTCGAACCACAGTTCCGCCAGACGCCCGGGCACGCCATCCTGCTTTACGCCGAAGGATGGGATGGTCCAGGAGTGAATCACATCAGATGCGGTAACCTGCATCACGACAACCTTGCCAACCGGAACAACAACGGCAGTGTCCGTGGCCAGCAGCCATTCGTCATCGCTGTAACCCGCATCTGCCAGCTTCGCGCGCATGGCATCGTCAAGCACAAACGGGGTCACGTCGGCGTCAGCCGGGCGCGCGCCCTCGTCCAGAGTGGCCGGATGGCCCAGCAGGTAGCTGTCGAAGGCAAAATCGTGATCAACATATTCATAGGTCCAATACCACTGGTTGCCCACGACTTTGATAGTGATGTCGCCTTCCGGGATCTCCTGCTGCTTGAACAGAACCGGCAGCGAAAACGCACCGATGAAGACCAGAATCAGGATTGGGCCAAGGGTCCATGCAATCTCAACCGGGGTGTAGTGCGAAAAACGTGCCGGTTTCGGGTTAACGCGTTCGTTGTAACGCACGATGCAATAAACCAGCAGGCCAGCAACCAGCAGGCAGATGACGGTGATGATCACCAGAATCATGCCGTCCAGACGCTGAATTCCTGTGGCAAGGCTGGTGGCTGCCGGCTGAAAGCCCATACCGCCGTCAACCGGTTTGCCAATAATCTCAAGCTCCTGAGCCATGGCTGGAAGGCTGGAGAGGGCTGTCATAAACCCTGAAAGCATCAAAGCATTCTTCATGTTCTGTCCTGGTCGTTTGATCTTTGCGTCCCTGGCGAAAAGGTGTGAATCGGTCGCACCTCTCCCGTTGTCTTTGGCCGCGTTAAAAACCATATTCCTTCGGGTAGATAAAGCAAAATGCTTGCGTCAAACAGACGCTATTTTTGATCTGGATCAAACCCGAAAGGTCCCAACCCATGTCCGACGCCCCGTTTCGCCCGTTTGAAAGCGCTTTACCGCACGATGAAGCGCTTGCCATTTTGCACTCGGCCACGGACGGGGCCGAGGACGGAGAGCTGTTTGTCGAGCGGCGAAAATCCGAGTCTCTCGTGTTCGATGACGGCCGTCTGCGCACCGCGTCTTACGATGCGTCGGAAGGGTTCGGGCTGCGTGCCGTACAAGGTGAAGTGGCTGGATATGCGCATTCCACAGACGTTTCGATTCCTGCCCTGAAACGGGCGGCGGAAACGGCAAGACTGGCTGTCGGGGATGGCGGCGGGGTCTTGGCGGATGCTCCGCGCTCCACCAATACGCGCCTCTACACGGACGAAGACCCGATTGATTCTGCCGCGTTCCCGGTCAAGATCGAGACATTGCGTGAGATCGACGCCTTCGCCCGCGATCTGGACCCGCGTGTGGTTCAGGTCAGCGCCACGATCGCGGCAGCCGTGCAAGAAATCGAGATTCTGCGCCCTGACGGTGTGATGGTTCGCGATGTGCGCCCCATGACCCGCGTGAACGTATCGGTCATTGTCGAACAGAACGGACGCCGCGAAAGCGGATCCGCCGGTGGTGGTGGCCGGGTTGGCCTGAGCGGGTTGATCGACCCCGCCGACTGGCAGGCCAAGGCCCGCGAAGCCCTGCGTATCGCACTGGTCAACCTGGACGCAGTTCCTGCGCCGGCCGGTGTCATGGAAGTTGCGCTTGGCCCCGGCTGGCCCGGCATCCTGCTGCACGAGGCCATCGGCCACGGCCTGGAAGGCGACTTCAACCGCAAGGGCAGCTCGGCCTTTGCCGGGTTGATGGGGCGGCAGATTGCTTCAAAAGGTGTGACCGTGGTGGATGACGGCACGATTGCTGATCGTCGCGGTTCGATCACCGTGGATGATGAGGGCACGCCCAGCGCGCGCACGGTGCTGATCGAAGATGGCGTGCTGACCGGCTACATGCAGGACCGCCAGAATGCGCGGCTGATGGGAGTTGCTCCTACGGGCAACGGGCGGCGGCAGAGCTATGCGCACAAACCCATGCCGCGCATGACCAACACGATCATGCTGGGCGGCGAAGCCGACCCGCAGGCCCTGGTAGCTGATATCAAGGACGGCATCTGGGCGGTTGGATTCGGCGGCGGTCAGGTGGACATCACCAATGGCAAGTTCGTTTTCTCGTGCACCGAGGCGTATCGTGTCGAAAACGGCAAAATCGGCGCGCCGGTCAAGGGCGCCACGCTGATCGGTGACGGGCCCTCGGCCTTGAAACGCATCCGCGGGCTGGGCAACGATATGGCGCTGGACCCCGGCATGGGAACCTGTGGCAAGGACGGGCAATGGGTGCCGGTGGGTGTTGGCCAGCCGACCGTCCTGATGGACGGGCTGACTGTCGGCGGTTCGGCCGCCTGAGTCGGACGCGGCGCAATCCAAGAGGCGCAGGGTTAACCCGGCGCCTCTTTTTTCACGAAGATCGCCTTTAGTGTTCAAAGCGCTCTTTTTGACTGAAAGTTTTCTATTTTATTTATTATCAACATCTTACATTCGACAACCCTGACAAGATTGCAAAAAATCACTTCTAATTTTCAACGATTCACAAGCTGTTAACTGCCTGTCCCGTAAACCAGTTCTGCAACAAGGCGGAGCAACGGATGACCGAAGAGCAGCTTTCTTCCTATCACCCCCCACTCCCACCCACCACGGAAGAGGACCGGTTCTCGTGGCTTCGTCTGTTGCGTTCTCGCAAGGTCGGTCCGGTGACATTTCGTCGGCTGCTTCGCGAACATGGCTCAGCGCAGAACGCGCTGGCCGCGCTGCCTGAAATGGCACGCGCCGCCGGTATAAAAGGGTATGAAACCTGCCCACCCGGCGTGATCGAGGCGGAACTCAGGGCCGCAAAAGCCGCTAAAGCGCGGCTTTTGTGCCTTGGGTCCGCTGAATTCCCCGCGGCCCTGGCTGAACTGAACGAAGCCCCGCCGCTGCTTTGGGCGATCGGAGACGTTTCGCTGCTGCAAAAACCAGCAATTGCGATGGTCGGCGCGCGAAACTGTTCCTCGCTCGGCGCGCGGATGGCACGTGGCCTGGCCACCGAACTGGGCAGCAAAGGGCACGTTATCGTCTCGGGCTTGGCGCGTGGCATCGATACAGCCGCGCATATGGCCGCGCTGGAAACCGGCACGGTGGCAGTCATGGCCGGTGGCGTTGATGTGATCTATCCGGCCGAAAACACGGAACTGGCCCATGACATCGCGTCCCGCGGCTTGCGGATTTCGGAACAACCGATGGGCGTGACACCCCAGGCCCGGCA
The DNA here is from genome assembly GCF_056543025.1 of Ruegeria sp. A4. Lineage (NCBI taxonomy): Bacteria > Pseudomonadati > Pseudomonadota > Alphaproteobacteria > Rhodobacterales > Roseobacteraceae > Ruegeria > Ruegeria sp. A4. The sequence goes on from NZ_JBQGAW010000006.1 coordinate 44,755, forward strand.
CTTTCCACGCCGAAATCGGATCATTTCGGGGCTTGCGCAGGCGGTTGTCGTCGTCGAGGCTGCCGCCAAGTCCGGCAGTCTGATCACTGCACGGGACGCACTGGATCAGGGGCGCGAGGTTCTGGCCGTTCCCGGCCATCCGTTCGATGCGCGGGCCGCCGGCTGCAATCTATTGATTCGTGATGGCGCCACACTTGTCCGATCCGCCGAAGACGTTATTGAAGCCTTGCCGAGGCAGGACGACCTGTTTTCCCGGCCAATCGAACCGCCCTCGGAACCAATCGCGCGTCCTGCAAGAAACCTGCACGAGCAAATCATCGCGCGGCTTGGCCCCTCACCCATCGCCGAAGATCAATTGCTGCGGGATATCGCGGCGTCGGCCGGTGAGCTTGGACCGGCGCTGATCGACCTTGAACTTGATGGGCGAATCCAGCGTCAGCCCGGAGGTCTGCTGTCGCTGGCAAGTTGATCGTACCCTCGTACCGGCGTGCCCGGTTTCTGAAGATCGGTGGTAGCGCACTGAAATCACGGCGCTTTTCCACCGGCGAAAGGAACGCATTGACAATTCCTGCTTGCCCCACACATTTTGCACCACCATAGAAGGCGCCAAATTCGTCGAGCGAGGTTTCCCCTTAAATGCCCGTAGTTGTTGTAGAATCTCCGGCCAAAGCAAAAACAATCAATAAATACCTGGGCCCCGACTACACGGTTCTGGCCTCTTACGGCCATGTGCGGGACCTGCCGCCAAAGGATGGATCGGTCGATCCTGAACATGACTTCTCGATGAAATGGGAGGTCGGCAACGACAGCCGCAAGCATGTCAAGGCCATTGCCGACGCGTTGAAAGAAGACAATGCGCTGATCCTTGCCACCGACCCCGACCGCGAGGGCGAGGCGATCAGCTGGCACCTGCAGGAGGCGTTGACCAAACGCCGTTCGATCAAGAAGGATACGCCCGTCAGCCGCGTCACCTTCAACGCCATCACCAAGGACGCCGTGACCGAGGCGATGCAGAACCCGCGTCAGGTCGATATGCCGTTGGTCGAGGCCTATCTGGCCCGCCGCGCGCTGGATTATCTGGTTGGGTTCAACCTGTCTCCGGTTTTGTGGCGCAAACTGCCAGGTGCGAAGTCGGCGGGTCGCGTGCAATCCGTCTGTCTGCGCCTGATCGTCGAACGCGAGATGGAAATCGAGGCATTCAAGCCGGTGGAATACTGGTCGGTTCGGGCGCTGTTCGAGACACCGCGCGGGCAGACCTATGAGGCGCGTCTGGTCACGCTGGCCGGCAAGAAGCTGGACAAGCACGATCTGGCCAATGCGACGCAGGCCGAGCTTGCGGTTCAGGCCATCACCAGCCGCGCGCTGAGCGTGACTTCGGTCGAGGCCAAACCCGCCGCCCGCAACCCCAGCGCGCCGTTCATGACATCGACCTTGCAACAGGAAGCCAGCCGCAAGTTCGGCATGGGCGCGCGCCACGCAATGCAGGTGGCGCAGCGGCTTTATGAGGCCGGGTACATTACCTATATGCGGACCGATGGCATCGACATGGCGCCCGAGGCCGTGGCCGCGACCCGCGAAACAATCGCGGATCGATACGGCGCTGAATATGTACCGGACAGCCCGCGCATGTATAAGAACAAGGCCAAGAACGCTCAGGAAGCGCACGAGTGTATCCGCCCGACGGATATGTCGCGCGATGCCAAGGCGCTGAAAGTGACAGACGAGGATCAGCGCAAGCTTTATGATCTGATCTGGAAACGCACCATCGCCTGTCAGATGGCTGCCGCGCGTCTGGAGCGCACCACCGTCGAGATCGGCAGCGACGACGGTCAGGTCGGCCTTCGCGCCACGGGCCAGGTGGTCATGTTCGATGGGTTCATGCGGGTATACGAAGAAGGCCGGGATGACGTCGCGGACGAGGATGAAAAGCGTCTGCCACAGATCGCGCAGGGCGATCCGGCCCGTTTTGCCAAAACCTCTCTGAAGGATCAGTTTGCCAAGGCGACCAGCGAAAGCGGCGACAAGATCGCGAAAGAAGCAATCCTGTCCGAGAACGAATCCGTTCTGGCCCTTCAACACCACACCCAACCGCCCCCGCGCTATACCGAAGCGACACTGGTCAAAAGGATGGAAGAGCTGGGGATCGGGCGCCCATCAACCTATGCTTCGATCGTAACGACGATCCAGGACCGGGAATATGTCCGCAAGGACAAGAACAGGTTGATCCCCGAGGAAAAAGGCCGGATCGTCACGATCTTCTTGCTGAATTTCTTCCGGCAGTATGTGGGGTATGAATTCACTGCCAATCTGGAAAAAGAACTGGATGACGTCAGCGCCGGGGAGCGCGACTACAAGGACCTGCTGGGCAAGTTTTGGCGTGATTTTTCAGCCGCGATTGGCGAGACCTCCGAACTGCGGATTTCGGAAGTGTTGGACAAGCTCGACGAAGCTCTGGCTGCGCAGCTCTACCCGCCGCGCGAGGATGGGTCCGATCCGCGTATCTGCCCGAAATGCGGCACCGGTCAGTTGCACCTGAAGACCTCTCGTACGGGTGGGTTCGTTGGGTGCGGGAACTATCCGGAATGTACCTATACGCGCCCGATTGCCGGTGAAGGCGCGGAAGGTGACGAAAGGCTGCTGGGCGAAGATGCCGGGGATGAGATCTGGTTGAAATCCGGTCGCTTCGGTCCTTACGTTCAACGGGGCGAACCCACGCCCGAGAACAAAAAGCCCCCGCGCGCATCCCTTCCGCGCGGGTGGAGCAAGGATGACATGGATCTGGAAAAGGCGCTGACGCTACTGTCCCTGCCTCGTCAGATCGGCGAACACCCCGAAGGCGGCATGATCAGCGCGAATTTCGGGCGGTTCGGGCCTTACCTGATGCATCAGCTGCCGGAGGAGCCGAAGCCGGTCTATGCCAATCTGAAAGACCCCAATGACGTGTTCGAAATCGGCATGAATCGCGCCGTTGAGTTGCTGGCCGAAAAACGGGCAAACCCCGGTCGTGGACGGCGGGCCGCGGCAAAACCTCTGAAGGAGCTGGGTGAGCATCCCGATGGCGGAGCGATGCAGGTTCTGGACGGGCGCTATGGGCCTTATGTGAAATGGGAAAAGGTCAACGCGACAATCCCCAAGGACATCAAACCCGAGGACGTGACGCAGGAAATGGCCATCGAGCTTGTCAACGAGCGCGCTGCCAAAAAAGGCACCAAGAAGAAGGCCACGTCCAAAAAGGCTACGTCCAAAAAGAAAACAACCACCAAGAAAGCAACAACCTAGGCGGTCAGGTGGTCGGGGTTGAACAGCCCCCCGCAATCGCCGTTTCGGCATTACGGGGGGCTGTCAGCGTGTTACTTGGGCTGTGGGCCGCACCGGACTTCGAGCGTCGTCTGCCAGTCTTCCGAGCTGCTTGAGCTAGGATAGTAGCCGGGTGCGCTGCCTGAGTTCTGGGCAGCAGCCGTCAGGACATCGATGATCAGGGCTGCATTCTTGTCCACCCCCTGATAGCCGGTATCGCTGGCCAGAACGAAGGCCTCTTTGCCCTGCTGTGCGCACCGTGCGTTGGCGGTTGAAATTGCGGATTCAAGTGAAGACTTCTCAGAATAACCGGTTCCTATAACTTTGATCTTGTTATCGTCGAGCGGAAGTACGGTCGCCTGCTCAGGCTCACAGGCTGACATAACCAAAAGCGCAACACCTGCGACCGTTCCGACCCAAATTCGTTCCATGTTTTCAAACTCCTATAAAGGTACGGCGCTTATGCTGAACCGTCCGGTTCATTGCAACAGCTCATTTCACTGGTAGAAATACCACCTCCCCCTTGGTTTCATTGACTTCCCCGTGACACGGCGGCACAACCAGCCCATCACCATGTCATTGGGGGAGTTTTCCATGAAGAAAGTCTATGCCAATGCCACCGAGGCGCTCGATGGGGTGCTGTCGGATGGCATGCTGATTGCCGCAGGCGGGTTTGGCCTCTGCGGAATTCCGGAACTGTTGCTTGAGGCCATCAGGGACTCGGGCGTCAAAGACCTGAGCTTTGCGTCGAACAATGCCGGTGTGGACGATTTCGGGATCGGCATCCTGTTGCAGACCAAGCAGGTGAAAAAGATGATCAGCTCGTATGTCGGTGAAAACGCCGAGTTCATGCGCCAGTATCTGAGCGGTGAGCTGGAGCTGGAATTCAACCCCCAGGGAACGCTGGCCGAACGGATGCGCGCCGGTGGGGCGGGCATCCCGGGCTTCTACACCAAGACCGGCGTCGGCACCGTGATCGCCGAAGGGAAAGAGCACAAGGACTTCAACGGCGAGACCTACATTCTGGAAGAAGGCATTTTCGCCGATCTGGCCATCGTCAAAGCCTGGAAGGCTGACGACACCGGCAATCTGGTTTTCCGCAAGACCGCCCGTAATTTCAACGTTCCTGCTGCGACCTGTGGCAAGATCTGCGTTGCCGAAGTGGAAGAGATCGTTCCGCGTGGTTCGCTGGACCCCGACTGCATCCACCTGCCCGGTATCTATGTGCATCGCATCATTCAGGGCGAACACGAAAAGCGCATCGAACAGCGCACCACCCGCAAGAAGGAGGAAGCATAATGCCCTGGGACCGCAATCAGATGGCCGCACGCGCGGCAGAGGAACTGGAAGACGGCATGTATGTGAACCTGGGCATCGGGATCCCGACGCTGGTGGCAAACTATGTGGGTGACAAGGACATCACGCTGCAATCGGAAAACGGCATGCTGGGCATGGGCCCCTTCCCCTTTGAGGGCGAAGAAGACCCGGACCTTATCAATGCAGGCAAGCAGACGATCACCGAACTGTCCCGCACGGCCTATTTCGACAGTGCCACATCCTTCGCCATGATCCGCGGTGGCAAGATCGCTGCGGCGATTCTGGGCGCCATGGAAGTGGATGAGAAGGGCGATCTGGCAAACTGGATGATCCCCGGCAAGCTGGTGAAGGGCATGGGCGGCGCGATGGACCTGGTTGCAGGCGTGGGCCGAGTGATTGTCGTGATGGATCACACCAACAAGCATGGCGACAGCAAGGTCCTGAAGGAATGCACCCTGCCACTGACCGGAAAGGGCGTCGTGGATCGCATTATCACCAATCTTGGTGTGCTGGATGTGGTTGAAGGCGGTCTGAAAATCGTCGAACTGGCGGAAGGTGTCAGCGAAGACGAGCTGCGCGCCGCAACGGAAGCGACAATCGTTTCCTGATCAAATGGAAAGGCCCGCCGGATCACGGCGGGCCTTATTAGTTGGAAGTCTGAAAAACACAGCCATCGGAAATCAGGTCTGGCGGCGTTGCGCACAAAGCCCGCGCGATCTGAAACGCAGCGAGGACTTTTGGCACGTAGTCCCGAGTTTCAGCATAGGGTGGCACGCCGCTGTGTTTGCGCACGGCCCCCTCTCCCGCGTTGTATCCAGCCAATACAAGTATTGGATCATTCCCGAACTCTTCCATCAGCCAGTTGAGGTATTTCACACCGCCCGCAATGTTCTCAGAGGGCTTAAGGCTGTCCTTTACTCCGAATCTGGCCGCTGTCGCGGGCATCAATTGCATGAGCCCCTGTGCGCCTGCGGAACTGACCGCGTCTGCACGTCCGGCCGATTCCACCGAGATGACCGCAAGCACCAGCGCAGGTGAAACATTAGTTCCCACAGTGGAACGGAGGATATCGATCCCGCGTTCCTTTGCGATATCTTGCAGCGATTGCAGTCGCGGTGATCTCACGTTGGTTGCGGCCAGGGCGTTGATAGCCGCGTCAAGCCGCCCGGCCCCGCGTTCATCAATGTGCGGTGAAATCCGGCTCCAGAAAGCCTTGTACGATCCTTTGGGATCTCGTTTGACTTCCGCACCCGGCGCTGGCAGCGGGGCGACTTTGGTACGCGCGATAATTTCCGGGACTACCAGTTCAGTGCCCGTGCTGGGCGCTGAAGGGTTAGCTGCGTGTTCTTCCGGAGTAATCTGCACGGTCACACGCGGACGTTCACCGGGTTTTGGGGCTTTGACGCGCTTGTATACGCCGCGCGGCTCTGTCTCGGTCGCATTCACAGATGCGGTGCCCGATATCAGAAACGCCAGCACACCGGCGCATTGAAGTGCGTTCCGGAGGTTCATTTGCCTGCCTCATGTTTTCTTTTTAGGCGATTTGAACCCCGAATCTTCCCGCAAGGCCAGAAAAACAAAGCGAAATGGGGCAGTTTCGCCTCATTTGGCGCAATTTTGCATCGCTATAGAGCCTTTGCTTCAATCGTTGTGATTTTTTTATCTTTTATTTTCAAGATGTTATAAAAAATATAACCAAAAAGTTAAGCCGTGCGAAAAAAAATCTGTGTTTGGCCCAATTCCTGCCACGCCCAACGGTCAAACATAGTCCCATACCGAGACGGACATGAGCGGACTGAGAGAGAAAGCTCTGAAAGACGCCTAGGTTTGTTAAACTCTTTTTGATCCTTTAGGAGGGACGTAACATGATCAAGTTCATCAAGAACTTCCGCAAAGACGAAGACGGCGCAGTAACAGTTGACTGGGTTGTTCTGACCGCAGCAGTCATCGGCCTGGCCGCCGTTGCTTATCAGCAGATCTCGGCTGGCGCCACTGGCCTGGCAACCGGCGTAAACGAAGCGCTGAACGCCGCATCGCTGAGCACCGGCAGCAACACCGCGACAGGTGGTATCACCGGCGAAGGCAAAAGCAACTAAGTTGCGGATCTAGAGAATTTCCAAGGCCGCGCTCATCGGGCGCGGCCTTTTTTATGATCTGAAACTGCCCCATCCCAAGTTCGCTAGAGCCTGCCCGCGCGCAAGTTGTGAAGGCAATCGCGACGATCATGGCTTTTCCTGTAATTGCCGCGTTTCTTCTGCTCTAATCAATTCGACTAACGCGCGAAACCTGGTAGGAGCTCAAAATTTCCCTACGAAATCAATATTTAGCCCAACTTTCGCCATCCATGCGAACCAGTTTTAGGCCAACCTATTGTTAGCACTGACGCGACGTATTTGGAGATAAGCACATGTTAAGGTTCCTTAATCAGTTCAAATCTGACGAAGCAGGAGCGGTGACAGTTGACTGGGTGGTGTTGACCGCAGTGGTCATAGGATTGTCGGGCGCGACCTACCTTGTAATAAGCTCAAGCGTCGACAGCATGGGCGGCAATATCAACGGGGCCATGAACAGCGCCGTCGTCAGCACCGGCTCGAATACTGCACCGTCTGGTATTATCACGGCGGGAACTGCCGGCGGCGGCGGCTAAGTTGCAGCTGGTGCGCGCTCTGGCTGGTTTCCAAAAACGTCTTGCTTAACCGTTTCGAAGCAAAGCGCTGCGCCCGTTGGGTGCAGCGTTGTTTTGTTACGCTCAGTCCGCTGGCAATCATGGGAAAGGTAACAATAACCATGCGGAATTGTGCGGAAGAAGGCGCAGAAATCTGACAATCAGGCATTTTTGTCCCACATTTCGACACAATTTGCGGTTAGCAAATAGGCTGTTTCAATGTGGTTCCTTGGCCGCTAAGTATTCGACCAAACAAAAGAATGAGGTACACGCATGCGAGCAGTTTTCGGACTTGTCCTGATTGTCGGCGTTGCACTGGCCGGGGGCGCCGTATACATGGCGCGAAACTATATCGCGGCTTACCAAAGTGAACTGGCACGCCAAAGGCTTGCTGCGGAAGAGGCTCTGGCCAATGCCAAAGTCGATGTTGTTCCGACAGTCACTGTATTGGTGTCGAACCGCGCCCTAAAATACGGCGAGCGACTGACGGAGGAAGATATCCGCGCAGTTGACTGGCCGGAAAACGCGATTCCGGAAGGTACATTCACAGAGCTCACAGCCCTGTTCCCCGAAAGCGGCGCAAATGAACGTTTCGTTTTGAGGGCAATGGAAAAAGACGAAGCGATCATGGAGGTCAAGATCACTCGTCCAGGCGAAAAGGCCGGCCTGACGTCACGTCTGGAAAAAGGTATGCGTGCCTTTGCGATCAGCGTTGACGTAGCTTCTGGCGTTTCAGGATTCCTGCGGCCCGGCGACAGTGTCGACATCTATTGGACCGGTTCCAGTGGAACCATCGAAGGGAACAGCGGCGGAATTACCCGCCTGATCGAAACCAACGTGCAGCTCATTGCCGTCGATCAGACCGCTGGTTCAGACGTCACCAACACAACCATTGCACGTACAGTCACGGTCGCAGCCACACCTGAACAGGTCGCGGCTTTGGCACAGGCTCAGAACACCGGGCGTCTTTCCTTGGCTCTGGTTGGGGTACAGGATGAGTCCGTTGCCTCTACGATTGAAGTGGATCAGCGCAAGCTGTTGGGAATTCAAGAAGCCGCGCCGGAACCAGAAGCAAAAGCCGAAAGGGTATGCACGACACGTATTCGCCGCGGTGGCGAAATTGTAAATGTGCCTATCCCCTGCACAAATTGACGCCAATTCAGAACGTTACAGGTTCAGAGCCGCGCCCTTGGTGCGGCTCATTTTTTTGCGGATGTTGCCAATTCCCCACATAAGGAAACTTACGGAAACCATTGATTATTGCAATAAATTCGGATTTCGCGCAGTCTTTCCTCCCATAGGGCATAAGACCCAAAAAAACGAGGCGTGATCGGAGAGGCAGGTCACATGACAATACGTACCTGGATCAGCGCAACCCTGCTGGGGTTGTCGCTTGTTATGGGCCCCATTGGCGACACCGCCTGGGCTGAAACTTTGCGCGTGGTGAAAAAAGGGACTGTGGAAACACTGGACGTCCCGATGAACCGCGCAATCGTCGTAGAAAGCGAACAACCTTTCGCAGAGCTCAGCATTGCCAATGCCGGCATTGCAGACATCTCTTCTTTGTCGGAGCGCACGATCTATGTTCTGGGCAAGGCGCCTGGCCTGACCACGCTGACACTGTTTGACGGCGCGGGCAATCTTTTGGCCAATGTCCGCGTCCGGGTCGCACCGGATGTTACAGAATTCAAGGAACGTCTGCGTCAAATCCTGCCCAACGAACCCATCGAGGTTCGCACAGCCAATGATGGCATTGTTTTGTCCGGTACGATCTCCAGCTCGGCCAAACTGGCGCGCGCGCTGGAACTGGCTGAACGGTATGCCCCCGAGCGTGTCTCGAACCTGATGTCGGTCGGTGGTGTGCAGCAGGTCATGCTGAAGGTCCGCTTTGCAGAGATGAACCGCTCGGTCGCCAAAAGCCTGACAGCGTCGCTTGGCTTCGGTGGAAGCGACGTTACCGGAGGCTTTAACACGCTCAACAACCAGTTCGCACTGAACAACGCTTTGGCGAACAACATTCCGGCAGTTCAGGCCAATACCGGTGCGATCCTGTTTGGGTTTGGCGCGGGTTCGACGCAGGTTCGCCTGTTGCTGGAAGCGCTGGAAACCAAGGGGCTGGCCCGCAGCCTGGCCGAGCCGAATCTGTCCGCGCTGTCCGGCCAGGAGGCGTCGTTCCTAGCCGGTGGCGAAGTTCCCATCCCGGTACCGCAGGATGACGGCGTTGTGGCCATCGAATACAAGGCCTTCGGCGTTGAAATGGACTTCATCCCACGCGTCGTAGATGGCGATCTGATCAACCTTGAGATGGGCACGGCTGTTTCAAGTATCGACAATAGCTCGGATTTTACCATCAACGGGGATTCGGTTCCTAGTTTCATCACCCGCCGGGCAAAAACAACGATTGAACTTCGCGATGGTGAAAGCTTTGCCATTGCAGGCCTGATCCAGGACGATTTCGCGGATCTGAGCAACCAGATTCCATGGTTGGGGGATGTGCCGGTTCTGGGCGCGTTGTTCCGCAGCGCCAACTACCAGCGCGAGCAAAGTGAACTCGTCGTTATCATCACCGCGCATCTGGTTTCACCGACTCGGGGCGAAACTCTTGCGCTTCCAACCGATCGGGTCAAACCGCCCAGCGAATTTGACTTGTTCTTGAACGGCCAGGTGGCGCGCACACAGCGCACGGGCGCCGGCGGAGCGTCAGAAGTTGCCAAGCAGAACTTCGGCAGCTCCTACGGCTACGTCCTAGATTGATCAGGAGGATAGGACCAATGCATAAGTGGATCATCACACTGGGTCTTTCGGTCGCTGTCGCCGCATGCACCCGCGAGGCCGGGTACGAGATCGATACAGGCACTTTCGGAAACGCGACGCTCAACAACGTCCAGGTACAAAGCGGCGAATTGACCTACGCGCAGATTCTCAGCCGCCGGTTTGCCGCGGATGTACCCAGCCAGGTGAACTTTGCGTTCAACAGCTCGCAACTGGATGCTTCGGCTCAGCGCATTCTTTTGCAACAGGCTGACTGGATCAAGCAGTTCCCCGAGGCCCGGTTCCGCGTTTACGGACATACGGATGCTGTGGGGTCGGCCAGCTACAACAAAAGCCTTGGCCTTCGCCGCGCTCAAGCAGTCGTCGCGTTTTTGGGGCAGCAGGGTATCTCGCGCTCACGGCTTGAGGCGGTGGTATCGTTTGGCAAAACGCAACCGTTGATCGCAACGCAAAACCGGGATCGCAGGAATCGCAGAACGGTCACTGAAGTTTCGGGATTCGTTGATCGCAACCCGCAGCTTCTGGACGGCAAGTACGCTCAGATCATTTACCGCGAATATGTGGAAAGTGCGACCGCTGTAAGCCAGATTCAGGAAGTGAACGCCCAGGACGCTGGCAGCGGTGGATAATACGTTTGAAATGGGCGGCATCGTCGCCCATTTCCCTACAATTGGTTCTTTTGCGCCCAATTCTCGCCCAACTTCAAAGCAACATTGTGAACAATAGGGTGACCTGCGGCCAAATTTGACCGTATTGGGGCGACAGCACATCAATCTGGCGGATTTCGTTCATATGACATGCTGAGCCCTCACGACGAGGATAGTGTTTATGACCAGCGCGACGCCGCAAGACGACAATACTGCAATCTTGGCCTGCACCATCAGTCGGGATGTTCAGAATTTCGACCTTCTGATCGAAGACATGGAAGCCATCTTGGGCGAACGCTGGGGAGATCTGGGATTTGCAGAAGCGTTGGCCTTTTTCAGCCAACCCGAAGCTGAAACGCTGGAATTCGTAGCACTGGCGATCGACGGAGAAGACGAAGACAACCTTTCTCTGCTAGGTGAGATAATCACTCAAGCCAATGAAAAGAAAGTAAAAGTCGTTCTGATCGCCGAGGATGTTACTCCGGCATCCCTGCACCAACTGCTACGCAAGGGTGCTGACGAGTTCGTGCCCTATCCTCTTCCCGAAGGCGAATTGCAGGAAGCCATTGAGCGTATGAAGCAGCCCGACCCGGTTGCCGTTGCGCAAGCAGCCGCCGTTCCTTTGGCCGGCGGCGCGTCCAAAGAAGGCGCTTTGTTTGTCGTTCAGGGCCTGGCAGGTGGTGTCGGTGCAACGACACTGGCCGTTAACCTGGCTTGGGAACTGGCATGTGCCTCTGACAAAGACGCGCCGACCGTGTGTCTGATCGATCTGGACCTGCAATACGGGACTGTTTCCACCTATCTGGATCTGCCGCGACGCGAGACCGTGTTTGAAATGCTGTCGGACACCGATGCGATGGACAGCGAAGTATTCTCGCAAGCCCTTCAAACATATGAAGAAAAGCTTCAGGTTTTAACCGCACCCTCCGATATGGTGCCACTGGACTTGATCACTCCGGAAGACATTCAGCGCGTGATCGACATGGCGCGCGCGCATTTCGACTATGTCATTGTCGACATGCCAAAAACGCTGGTCCTGTGGTCGGAAACAGTTTTGCAGGCCGCCCATGTGTATTTCGCCCTGATCGAGTTGGACATGCGGTCCGCCCAGAATGCCCTGCGCCTGAAACGTGCATTGCAGGCTGAGGAACTGCCATTCAACAAGCTGCGTTTTGCGTTGAACCGAGCGCCGAAATTTACCGATCTGAACGGGAAAAGCCGCGTGAAACGCATGGGGGAAAGTCTTGGAATCTCCATCGACCTGCTGCTGCCTGATGGTGGCAAACCGGTCATGCAAAGTGGGGATCATGGTCTGCCTCTGGCAAATGCGGCCGCCAAGAACCCGTTGCGCCGCGAAATCGCAAAGCTGGCGAAATCGCTCCACAGCCTCGGCAGCAGTGCCGAAGAAGCTGCGTAACATCATCCCAAAGGGGGGATAAGCCGTGTTTTCAAGATACAAAAAGCAACCCGCAGCGCAGCCCGTCAAAACGCCGGCACAACCGGCTGAAACAGAGGCGTCTTCTGCACAGGCGACACCTGTCGCGACCGCGGTGGCACGCAAACCCGTGAAAAAGATTACAGGTGAGGTCACAAGTTCAGACAAAGACCGAAAACGCAAGGAGCGGCTGGGTGAGATCAAGATCGAACTGCACCGCGAACTGCTGGAGAACCTGAACCTGGCCGCGCTAGAAAACGCAGGCGAAGCCGAGTTGCGCACTGAAATCAGTGCTATCGCCAGCGAAGTTCTGGAAACAAGAAACATTGTTCTGAACCGCGAAGACCGGTCCCAACTGAACAAGGAACTGTATGACGAGGTAACGGGTCTCGGCCCGCTCGAGGCGCTGCTTCAGGACGATTCGGTCAACGATATTCTGGTGAATGGTCCACAACAGATTTTTGTGGAACGTGCCGGCAAGCTGGAACTCAGCGACATTACCTTTAAAGATGAAAAGCACCTGATGCGGATCATCGACAAGATCGTGTCCGCCGTGGGCCGCCGCGTCGATGAATCCAACCCGTATGTTGACGCCCGTCTGGCCGATGGATCGCGTTTCAATGCCATGGTGCCTCCGATCGCGGTGGACGGATCGCTTGTTTCCATTCGTAAATTCAAGAAAGACAAGCTGGGCATTGATGATCTGGTCAATTTCGGTGCGTTCACCGAAGAAATGGCCGCGTATTTGCAGGCCGCCGTGTCCACCCGACTGAATATCATCGTTTCCGGGGGTACGGGTTCGGGTAAAACAACCACGCTCAACGCCTTGTCCAGCTTCATCGACGATGCCGAGCGGATCCTGACCATCGAGGACACGGCGGAACTTCAACTGCAACAGACGCATGTGGGTCGGATGGAAAGCCGCCCGCCCAACGTGGAAGGCAAAGGTGAAGTCAGCCCGCGCGACTGTCTGAAAAACGCCCTGCGTATGCGTCCTGACCGCATCATCGTGGGTGAGACACGCGGCGCCGAGGTCATCGACATGTTGCAGGCCATGAACACCGGTCACGACGGATCGATGACCACGATTCACGCCAACTCGGCCCGTGACGGCATTTCACGTCTGGAAAACATGATCGCGATGGCCGGGATCGAAATGCCGATCAAGGCGGTCCGCAGTCAGATCGCCTCGGCTGTGAACCTGATCGTGCAGGCCAGCCGCCTACAGGACGGTTCACGCCGGATGACCTCGATCACCGAGATCACCGGGATGGAAGGAGACGTGATTTCCATGCAGGAAATCTTTCGTTTTCAACGCGTTGGCCTGACACCAGACAACAAGATCATCGGGCATTTCACCGCCACTGGCGTCCGCAGCCACTATTCGGAACGGTTCCGTCTGTGGGGCTTTGACTTGCCAGCGTCCATCTACGACCCAACCACAATGTAGGAGAACCGGGTATGCAATTGCCTATGGAGGCGATCATTTATGTCGCCATCTTTGTGGGGGTTCTTGCCTTGGTCGAGGGCATCTATCTTGTCGCCTTCGGCAAGTCCATCAGCCTGAACAGCCGGGTCAACCGACGCCTGGATATGCTGGAAAAGGGTGCCGGACGCGAACAGGTGCTGGAGCAGCTGCGCAAAGAGATGCAGCAGCATATGAAATCGCAGAGCATTCCTCTGTACTCACTTCTTGCTGACAAGGCGCAAAAGGCTGCAATCGCGTTCTCTCCACGTCAATTGATTATGATCATGGGTCTGGTATCAGCCATGGCCTTTGTCGGTTTGAGCATTGGCACCGCTACGGACACGGCACTTCGTATCGTTGTTTCCATCGCAATCGGCATCGGCGGCGTTTACGCCTGGGTCAACCACAAGGCCAAGAAACGCATGGGTATGATTGAAGAACAACTGCCCGATGCGGTTGAGCTGATGGTTCGATCTCTGCGTGTTGGCAATCCATTTGTGTCGACGATTCAGGTGGTTGCAAACGAAGTTCAGGATCCGCTGGGAACCGAATTTGGCGTTATCGCTGATGAATGTGCCTATGGTCGCGATGTGGGCGAGGCGCTGAAGGACATGGCTGAACGATTGGACATGCAGGATATGCGCTTTCTTGCCGTAGCCGTGGGTATTCAGCAGCAATCCGGCGGCAACCTTGCCGAAATTCTGGCCGGATTGGCAAAGGTGATCCGCGCTCGTTTTCGCCTGTTCCGTCGCGTCAAGGCGATTACGGCCGAGGCACAATGGTCCGGCAAGTTCCTGTCCGGGTTTCCCGTTGCCTGTCTGATTTTCATCCTGGTCAAAGACCCGGGCTATTACGACGAGGTGCTGGATCACCCATGGTTTATTCCCGCGTGTTTTGTTGTCGCCATCTTGCTGACATTGAACCTGATCGTCATGAAAATCATCACCAACATCAAGGTCTGAGGGCAGCACAATGGAATTCCTGACCAGCATCAATGACCTGTTAACCCAGCACCTGGGCGAATTCGGCCCTCTTATCATTGTCGGCGTACTTGGCCTGCTTATGGTTCTGGTCGCTGTCACGCTGATGATGAAGCAGCCGGAAGACCCGCTGAAGAAACTGCAAAGATCGAATGCGGCTCCTCCCAAGCAGAAAAAAGGGAAGAAAGAGCAGCTTCGAAACTCAAGCCGAAACGAGCAGCTTGAGAAGTTTGCTACATTCCTTGAGCCCAAAAACGAAGAAGAATACTCGGCCGTCGAGCTGAAGCTGCGCCAAGCGGGCTACAGGTCGAAGGATTCGGTTCGGTTCTTCCACTTTGCGCAGTTTTCCTTGGGTATCCTTGGTATTTTCATTGGTGTTCTGCTGGTCACGGTCTTTTCCGGCGGCCAGGAATTTACCGGAACACAGATGATGATCCGAGTGCTTGTCCCCGGTGCGATTGGCTATTTCGCTCCAAAATACTGGATCACGCGCAGGGTTGAAGAACGGAAGGAAGCAATTACCGCTGGCTTTCCTGATACGCTCGATTTGATGCTGGTCTGTGTCGAGGCCGGCCAATCGCTTGATCAGGCCATCGTTCGCGTTGCCAGCGAAATGAGTGCGTCGTATCCGGATATCGCGCAGGAATTCGAAACTGTCGCGCACGAAATGAAGGCTGGTAAGGACAAGGACACCGTCCTGCGTGATTTCGGCGTGCGATGTGGTGTGCAGGATGTGAACTCTTTTGTCACCGTTATGATCCAATCGGCGACATTTGGTACATCGATTGCCGAGGCATTGCGGGTTTACGCCGGCGAGATGCGCGACAAACGCGTGATGCGCGCCGAGGAGGCCGCGAACAAGTTGCCGACCAAGATGACTCTTGTCACAATGATGCTGACGGTCCCACCGCTGCTGATTATTCTGGTTGGCCCGTCGGCGAATGTTATTTCGAGTTTTGGACGCTAGGTCGGATAGAACCATATGAAAGCTGAATTCAGGTGCTTCCCTTCCGGGTTTCGCCGAATGCTCCGGGCCACCATGGTTTTTGCCATGGTGGCTTCTTGCACAGAAGGCCTGTCATCCAACGGATTGGATGCACCGGGAATTGACGCCAAGGGTCAGGCAGAGGACAACATCGAGGTCGGAAACAGATTGATGGCCGCCGGAGAATACGAACTGGCGCTTGATACCTTTACCCGGGCCGCGCTTGAACAGGGTATGACGCCCCAGGTCCTAACCTCTCTGGGTACCGCAAATGTGGGGCTACGCCGCTTGGGACAGGCCGAAAAACTGCTGCGCAGAGCCGTCGAAGACGACACGGACTGGCCGGTGGCCTGGAACAATCTCGGTGTCCTACTGATGGAAAAACAGGAATACCCCGAGGCCGCGCAAGTGTTTCAGCGGGCCTATGCGCTGGACAATGGCGAAAGTGACGCAATCCGGGACAATCTGCGCTTAGCGCTCGCAAAAATGGAAAATCCTGTTAATAATACCCCACAAGAACAACAAGAATACACACTGGAGCAGCTTGGCGACGGGCAATTCACGCTACGCAAGATCCAGTAATTGAGGCGAGAGCAGTAAAGGACGCAAAAAATGCGCCAGCAATTCTTGATTCCGACTGTTGTTATCAGTGGTCTGATCCTTTCGGCCTGTGCAAAGGAAACCGAAGAGGAAAAGGTTGAACGAACGTTTCAGGAAGTGAACGTCATTGACGAAACAAACCTGAACGATGTGCTTCTGAGCGCCGCAGATCCAAACGAGGCGGTGACCTATTTCCATGGTGCGGCACTCAAGAACCCGGACCGGATCGATCTTCAGCGCGGACTGGCAATTTCTTTGGGCCGCGCCAAACGCACGACCGAGGCCGTGACCGCATGGAAGCGCGTCACAACGATGAAGGGCACGAACGCCGCGGACAAGGTTGAATACGCGGACGCCTTGGTCCGAAACGGCGACTGGTCGCAGGCCAAAACGGTTCTGGATTCGGTTCCCCCCACCTTTGAAACCTTCAAACGGTATCGCCTCGAGGCAGTCGTCGCGGATTCCCGGAAAGAGTGGAAACGCGCGGATCATTTCTATGAAACCGCTGTCGGGCTGACGACACGTCCGGGCAGTGTGATGAACAACTGGGGATATTCCAAACTGACCCGCGGCGAATATGCCGAAGCCGAGCGGTTGTTCTCGGAAGCGATCCGTCAGGACAATTCGCTGTTTACCGCCAAGAACAACCTGGTTTTGGCCCGATCGGCGCAAGGCAACTACAGCCTGCCAGTCGTGCCGATGACTCAGGTCGAGCGGGCGCGTCTGCTCAACACGATGGGTATTTCGGCAGTCAAACAGGGCGACATAACCACCGCCAAGAACCTGTTCCGCGAAGCCATTTCAACCCACCCGCAGCATTTCGACGAGGCGGTCCGCTCGCTTCGGGCGCTTGAAGGGGCCTGACACATGCAAATACCCGCAGTGGCAGCGGCCTGGTTTCTGCCGTTTGTGCTGCCGATCTGCTTTTACGTGGCCTTCACGGATATGCGTGAGATGCGGATCAAGAACCATGCAGTCCTTGCGCTGACGCTGGTTTACATCGTGATAGGTCTGATCGCCATTCCACCCTGGTCTACAGGCAGCCTCGGCGGCAATCTGGGGCCGGTCACCGTGTCTATGCCGATCTATTTCTGGCAATTGCTGCATATTGTCGTGGTTTTGGTTATTGGCATCTTCCTGAATGCCGCAGGCACCATGGGCGCTGGCGATGCCAAATTTCTGGCCGCCGCTTCGGCGTTTGTCTGGCTGGGCGATCTGAGAATTATGCTGATGATCCTGACCGCCTGTGTTCTGGCTGCCGTGGTCACTCATCGTTTGGCCAAAATCACAAGGCTGCGCACGATCGCGCCGCATTGGGAAAGCTGGAGCCGGGGCAAGCAGTTTCCGATGGGTTTCGCCTTGGGCGGATCATTGGCCATGTACCTGATTTTGGGTACTGTTCTCGGATCGTAAACTATCATCAGCGCGCCTTGTCGCTGCCTTTGTCCCGCCACAAAGCTGGTTCATTTTTCTTCAAGACGCCCTTTTTCGGGTTCTTGGCGTGACAAATTGATGGATGAGCACCGCGCATGAATATGCAGAATTCCTCTGTTATGGCCCCCCCTGCCCCCAAGGGTTTGGGCGAAATGAAGCTTCCGCTTGTAATGATGCGGGACATCCTTCTGAAGACGGTTTTTCGCAAAAACGCGAGCACGGTATCAGAAGTGGCCGAAGCGATCTGTCTGCCTGGTTCGGTAACTCAGGAACTGGTCGATATCGCGCGCGATCAGAAACTGCTTGAAGCGACCGGGACACTGAACGCCAATAGCGGCAATGAGATGGGGTATCAGCTGACCGATGCAGGCAAGGCCCGTGCGCTGGATGCGCTGAGCCAATCCGAATACTTCGGCGCAATGCCGGTGCCGCTGGATGTCTATCGCGAGCAGGTCAAACGCCAGTCGATCCGAAATATTCAAGTCACGCGAGAGCAACTGGTTGGCGCAATGGGTCATCTCGTTCTGCCCGACAGCCTGCTGGACCATCTGGGCCCGGCGGTTAGCGCGGGCCGGTCGATTCTGATGTACGGTCCTCCGGGCAACGGTAAATCCTCGATCTCGAACGGCATCCGGGATGCGTTGGGTGATAACGTCTATGTGCCCTACGCTATCGAATATGCGGGTCAGGTGATCACGGTCTATGACCCGATCGTGCACACGGCCATCGAACAGGAGCCGGACGACCCCAACAGCCTGCGCCGTCGCAAGCGGTTCGATTCTCGCTATGTTCAGTGTGAACGCCCCACCGTCGTAACCGGTGGCGAGCTCTCGCTCAGCATGTTGGATCTGGTCTACAACCCGACCGCACGAACCTATCAGGCCCCGTTGCAGCTGAAATCCACCGGAGGCATCTTCATCGTGGACGACCTTGGCCGTCAGGCCGAACCGCCGCAGGCGCTGGTCAACCGATGGATCGTCCCGCTTGAAGAAAACAAGGATATCCTCGGCCTTCAATCGGGTGAAAAGTTCGAAGTTCCGTTTGACACGCTGGTCATCTTCTCGACCAACTTCCACCCGAACGAGATCTTCGACCAGGCCGCCTTGCGTCGGATCTTCTTCAAGATCAAAATCGACGGTCCGAACCAGGAGAACTTCCTGAAAATCTTTGCCATGGTGGCCCGCAAACGTGGAATGCCGCTGGACGAGGCGGCACTGGTGCACCTGTTGAAGGTCAAGTACCCGACCATCAACAATATTTATGCCAACTACCAACCGATCTTCCTGATCGACCAGATGATCTCGATCTGCGAGTTCGAAGGCATCCCTTATCAGATGAGCCCGGAGCTGATTGACCGTGCCTGGGCCAACATGTTCGTAAAAGACGAGAAAATCGTTAAATAACGCCGTGCCAATCCCTCCTCCGGGCGGGTAATCTGCAACCATGACGCAGATTCCCGCTCGGATTGGTACGTGGTTCTCCTCCAAAGGCTGGTCCATCCACCCACATCAGAAAGAGATGTTCGACCGGGCGAAGCAGCCGGCAACCTTGCTGATCGCCCCAACGGGTGGCGGCAAGACCATGGCCGGATTTCTGCCTTCCCTGTCCGAGCTGGCCGACGGTGGCCACAACGGTTTGCATACGCTCTATGTCTCGCCGCTCAAGGCGCTGGCGGCGGATATCAAACGTAACCTGCGCACCCCGGTGGATGAGATCGGCCTGCCCATCCGGATCGAAGATCGCACCGGTGACACCTCGGCCACGCAGAAAAAACGCCAAAGGGCCGATCCGCCCCATATCCTGCTGACCACACCGGAAAGTCTGGCACTGCTGACCTCGTACGAAGATGCGCCGCGCATGTTCGATGGGGTACAGCGGATCATCGTCGACGAAGTCCACGCGTTGGCGGAAAGCAAGCGCGGCGATCAGCTGATGCTGGCCCTGGCACGCCTTCAGCGCCTCAACCCGGGTCTACGTCGTGTAGGCCTGTCAGCCACAGTCGAAGACCCCGCGGCAATTGCCGGCTTTCTGGCGCGCCACCCGGACCCCTGCCGGATTGTGCAGGCCGATCCCGGCCCGGACCCAGACATCCAGATGTTGGAAACAACGGAAATGCCGCCCTGGTCCGGCGGAGGCGCGGCCTATTCGATTCCGGCTGTGCTGGACCAGATCCGGCGGCACAAGACCACGCTGATCTTTCACAACACCCGCGCGCAGGCCGAGATCTACTTTCACAATCTGTGGCTGGCGAATGACGACGGCCTGCCCATCGGTATCCATCACGGCAGCCTCGACCGGCAGCAACGCGAGCGGGTCGAGGCCGCGATGGTGCGTGGCGAATTGCGCGCCATCGTCTGCACCGGCAGCCTCGATCTGGGCATTGATTGGGGCGATGTCGATTTGGTGATTCAGATCGGTGCGCCCAAGAACGTCAAGCGGCTGGTGCAAAGGATTGGTCGGGCCAACCACCGCTACAACGCGCCTTCCAAGGCGCTGCTGGTTCCTGCGAACCGTTTTGAGGTTGTCGAATGCGTCGCTGCGCTCGAGGCTGCCAAAGCCCATGAACTGGACGGAGAACCCCGAGGCCCCGGCCCCCGCGATGTGTTGTGCCAGCACATTCTGATTGCGGCCTGTGCCGGGCCCTTTGACGCTGATGATCTATATGCCGAGATGACATCCGCCGGACCTTACGCACAGTTGACCCGACCGGAATTTGACGCCTGTCTGGATTTCTGTGCCACCGGCGGCTACGCCTTGCGCGCCTATGATCGATGGCAAAGGTTGCAGAAGCGTGCCGACGGGCAATGGCAATTGCGCGATCCTCGCGCAGCGTCGCGTATTCGCATGAATCTGGGCACGATTCAGGACACGGATACACTCAAAGTTCGCCTTAAACGCAGCCGTGGCGGTAAACCGTTGGGCGAAGTCGAGGAAGCCTTTGCTGCTTCGCTGACCCCCGGCGATACCTTCCTGATCGGCGGACAGATCGTACGGTATGAAGGTCTGCGCGAAATGGTGGTCGAAGTCAGCCGTCGCGCCGATCGCAAACCAAAGATCGCGACCTTCTCGGGCACGAAATTTGCGACCTCAACGCGACTCAGCGACCGCATTCTGCGCATGTTCGCCCAAACTGACTGGCCGCACCTGCCTTCCCATACGGCTGATTGGCTGGACTTGCAGCGCCAAATGTCCCGCCTGCCTCAACGCGATCGTCTGCTGATCGAAAGCTTTCCAAGCGACGGGCGAGAGCATCTGTGCGTGTACGGATTCGCCGGCCGCAACGCGCAACAAACACTTGGGCTGCTGTTGACCAAGCGGATGGAGGATACCGGTTTGGCGCCGCTGGGGTTTGTCGCCACAGACTATGCCACGCTGATTTGGGGTTTGGATGCGGTCACTGACCCACGCCCTTTGTTTCAACCCGAAGCGCTGCGTGACGGGCTGGACACATGGCTGGCAGGCAACGCAGTCATGAAGCGTACCTTTCGCGCGTCGGCCACGATTGCCGGTCTGATCGAACGCAACATGGCCGGGCAACGGAAAACCGGGCGGCAAGCCACGTTTTCGTCGGATATTCTCTATGACACTTTGCTGAAATATGATCCCGATCATCTGTTGATGCAGATCACCCGCGAAGAAGCCATGCGCGGGTTGGTTGACTTCGGTCGGATCGAGGCAATGCTGGCGCGCATCGGCGACCGCGTCGACCTGCTGCGTCTAGACCGCGTTTCCCCACTGGCCGCGCCGCTGTTTCTTGAGGTCGGAAAGGTGCCTGTCAAAGGGGCCGCCGAAGAAAGGCTGCTTGCAGAAGAAAGCGCACGCCTGCTGGAAGCCGCCGGGTTGGACCAGCTTTGAGCCCCTTGCGCAAGATGTGGAATCAGGTCAAGAACGTATCATGAACGTGTGCAAGTTTTCCTTTGCAGGCCAGCAACTCGATGCGTTGCCGTCTGGCGCATTATGGTGGCCGGCGCGGCGACTGCTCTGTGTTTCGGACCTGCATCTGGGAAAATCCGAACGTATGGCCCGTCGGCGCGGGGCTACGCTGCCGCCTTATGACAGTCGCGAAACGCTTGACCGGCTGGCCCGCGATCTGGAACACACCAACGCCGAAACCGTCATCTGCCTAGGTGACAGCTTTGACGATCTCGAAGCGGCCCAAGCCTTGCCCGACGCAGAAGGGTTGAGGATTGCGACTTTGCAGGCCGGGCGCCAATGGATATGGATCGAAGGCAATCACGATCCCGGCCCGATCGAGATGGGGGGCTCTCATCTGGTCGAATGGCAGTGCGGCCCTCTCGTCTTTCGTCACATCGCCCAGGATCGGCCGCAAGGTGAAATTTCAGGCCATTTTCATCCGAAAGCACAGATTCGGACGAAAGGCAGGCACATTTCACGACCTGCCTTTCTGCTGGACAGAAATCGGCTGATCCTGCCTGCCTACGGAACTTACACCGGGGGGTTGCGCAGTTCGGATCGGGCACTTTCCGATCTTTTGGGCGCGGACGCCATGGCCATTCTGACCGGCCAGCAACCGCAGATGATCCCAATGCCGCGTTGAGTTCAGATCAACCCGTCTTCTTCCAACTTCGGTTTGTACTTGCGGCTTACTGGAACCAGATCGCCGTTCATCAAGCGCAAAAAAGTTTTGCCCCCCGATTTTTCAACCCCAACGATTGATGCGTCCACCACCCAATGTGAACGGTGCGAACAGTGTCCGGGAACCGGCTCCATCTCGGCAATTGCGTCCGTAAAGCGCGAGCGGACCGTGAACGTGCCTTCCGAAGTGACAATATCCACATTGTGATCCCTGACCGTCAAACGATGGATTTGACCATGGAAGTCAGGCGGCAGACGCCTGATCAGACGCGGCCTCTCGGTTTCAGGTGTCGAGGCCATCAATGGGTTCAGATCATTGCGTTGCACAAGAACCAAACCCGTTGCAAACAGGACCCCATATACCGCGACGGTCTGGGCGCCTGGTGCCATGTGACCTCCGCAGGTGAACAGGATCCATGCCAACATCCAAAGGGACGGCGTGAACAGAACCAGGATCAGTGCCGCGAATGCCAGATCACGGACGGGAACATTCAACAGAACGGGGTTTTTTTGCATCAAGTTGCGCGCCAACCCGGTGACTGTCAGGGCAAGAACCATCACCCCGGTCCAGAAAAGAAGACGCAAACCGAAGCTCAGATCCGCGACCAGAAACGGAGGAAACGCGTAAGCAAGCAATGGAAGAAAGACAAGGCCCGCCGTCACTCGCTGTGGGGTACAAGCATTCCGAACAGTGTTAATCCCAGACGTCATACCGCTTTTGCGCATGACTTAATTAAATTCAACCTTAGCACGACAAGCACTGAAGCACCTTACCTGTAACCAACTGGGAATACAGGGATATCACGATTTTCTAAGCTGTCAAACCCATTCAGGGCAAATTGACTGGAGCGTCCGATGATTGTCCCGCGGGGTCATGCACAACCGAGGAGTGTGCCGGGCCGACATGATCGACCCGACCAGATTACCTTACGCCGTCAAACCTTCTGGTTCCGGCAGAGCGTTGGCGCGGCAGCACGCAGTCAAAGTGTTGGCCAACAGGCATGCAATGGTCATCGGACCTACCCCCCCCGGAACCGGAGTGATGGCGCCAGCACGCTGGGACGCGCTGGCATAGTCCACGTCACCGACCAGCTTGTTCTTTCCGTCGCGTTCGATGCGGTTGATGCCTACGTCGATCACGGTCGCGCCTTCCTTGATCCAGTCCCCCGGAACCATCTCCGGACGCCCCACGGCAGCCACGACGATATCGGCACGGCGCACGACATCCGGCAGATCCTTGGTGCGCGAATGCGCGATGGTCACGGTGCAGCTATCGCCCAGCAGCAGCTGCGCCATCGGTTTGCCCACAATGTTCGAGCGACCGATCACAACGGCGTCCATGCCGGAAAGCGAGCCGTGGTGGTCACGCAGCATCATCAGGCAGCCCAGCGGGGTGCAGGGCACCATCGATTTCTGACCGGTGCCCAGCAGGCCCACGTTCGAAATGTGGAAACCATCCACATCTTTGGCCGGGTCGATCGAGTTGATCACCAGATCCTCGTTCAGGTGTTTGGGCAGCGGCAACTGGACCAGAATGCCATGCACGGCCGGGTCGTTGTTCAGCTTGTCGATCAGCGCCAACAGATCTTCTTCCGACGTCGCGGCGTCCAGTTTGTGCTCGTATGAATTCATGCCGACTTCAACGGTCATTTTGCCCTTCGACCGGACATAGACCTGGCTGGCTGGGTCTTCGCCCACAAGAACCACGGCCAGGCCGGGGGTGATGCCGCTTTCTTCTTTCAGCTTTGCGACCTGATCGGCAACTTGACCGCGCACTTTTGCGGCAAAGGCCTTACCGTCGATAACCTGAGCTACCATACTTCGATCCCTTCTTTCAAAAAACGGATCGGGCGCACAGAACGCCCGGTCAGTCAGTCGGTGCCAATCACGCGCTCTTCGCGTGCAATCGACCAGTCAATCAATATGCGCCACAGCTTCTCGGCCAGATCCGGGTCCATCCCCAGCGCGTCCGAGCTTGCACGCACGCGTTGCACCACCTCTTCGACGCGTTCCGGGATACGGGCCGGAAGGCCCTCGCCCGGCTTCAGCTGCGATGCGCGGTCAATATACGTCGCGCGCGTCACCAACATTTCGATCAGTTGGCGATCCAGCTTGTCGATCTCAGCCCGCAGCTCCTGCATCGTGTTGCAGTTCTGAGGCGGTGTCAGAGTGGGCATCGTCATCTCCTCATGGCCCGGGAATGAATCCCCGGACCACGAGATGTCCTATTCGGCGGCTTAGAACAAGCCCTCGATCTCACCTGCGTCATTGAGGCAGATGGTTTCGGCAGCCGGTTTGCGCGGCAGGCCCGGCATGGTCATGATCTCACCGCAGACGACCACGATGAAGCCCGCGCCCGCGCTCAGGCGTACCTCGCGCACCGGAACCGAATGGCCCGTGGGTGCACCGCGCAGCGATGGGTCGGTCGAGAAGGAATACTGCGTCTTGGCCATGCAGACCGGCAGGTTGCCATATCCGGCTTCTTCCCATTCACGCAGCTGGTTGCGGATCTTGTTGTCAGCCAGAACCTCGTCAGCGCGGTAGATGCGCTTGGCGATGGTTTCGATCTTCTCGAACAGAGGCATATCGTCGGGGTAGATCGGTGCGAAGTTCGCGGTGCCACCTTCGACGATTTCGACGACTTTCTCGGCCAAAGGCGCAGACCCTTCGGAACCCAGCTCCCAGTGACGCGACAGAACCGCCTCGACGCCGTGCTCGCCGCAATAGTCTTTCACGGCCTGAACTTCGGCATCGGTATCGGTGACAAAGTGGTTGATGGCGACGACAACCGGCACGCCAAACGACTTCACGTTCTCGATGTGACGGCCCAGGTTGGCACAGCCTGATTTGACGGCCTCAACGTTTTCCGCACCCAGATCGGCTTTGGCAACGCCGCCGTTCATCTTCATCGCGCGCACGGTCGCAACCAGAACAACCGCCGACGGGGCAATGCCCGCCTTGCGGCATTTGATGTTCATGAACTTCTCGGCACCCAGATCCGCACCGAAACCGGCTTCGGTCACGACATAGTCAGCGACTTTCAGAGCGGTCTTGGTCGCGATGACCGAGTTACAGCCATGCGCGATGTTCGCGAACGGGCCGCCGTGGACGAAGGCCGGGTTGTTTTCCAGCGTTTGCACCAGGTTCGGCTGCATCGCGTCCTTCAGCAGAACTGTCATTGCGCCTTCGGCCTTGATGTCACGGCAGTAGACCGGTGTCTTGTCGCGGCGATAAGCAACGATGATGTCGCCCAGACGCTTTTCCAGGTCCTTCAGGTCGTTTGCCAGACAGAGGATCGCCATAACCTCGGACGCCACGGTGATGTCAAAACCTGCTTCACGCGGGAAGCCGTTCGATACACCACCCAGGCTGGCGGTGATCTGACGCAGGGCACGGTCGTTCATGTCGACCACACGGCGCCATGCGACGCGGCGGGTGTCGATTTCCTGCTCGTTGCCCCAATAGATGTGGTTGTCGATCATCGCCGACAGCAGCGAGTGGGCCGAAGTGATGGCGTGGAAGTCACCGGTGAAGTGCAGGTTCATCTCTTCCATCGGAACGACCTGCGCATAACCGCCACCCGCGGCGCCGCCCTTCATGCCGAAGTTCGGGCCAAGCGAGGCTTCGCGGATACAGATCATCGCGTTTTTGCCGATGCGGTTGAGGCCGTCACCCAGACCCACTGTGGTCGTGGTCTTGCCCTCACCTGCCGGGGTCGGGTTGATTGCAGTCACCAGGATCAGCTTGCCGTCTTCGCGGTCCTGAACCGAGTTGATGAAGTTCTGGCTGACCTTCGCCTTGTCATGGCCGTAAGGCAGCAGATCCGCAGAGTCGATGCCGATCTTGGCACCGATTTCCTGAATCGGCTTTTTGTTCGCTTCGCGGGCGATTTCGATATCGGATTTGTAGCTCATTGGCCGGGGTCCTTGATTGAATACCGTGCAAAACCGACGCGGGGCGTCGGCGCTGTGCATTCCATACCCTTGTGTACAATCCCGATAGCCATGGATTCCGACATTCTGGCGTCGCGAAGCGTCGTAAGTTCGTTTCAGGGGTTTCTAATCGGAAACAAGCCCGTTTTCACAAGCCCAGGCAGGTTGATCAGGAACAAACAGTTTCAGCCGGTCCCCCAGTTGAATGCGCCCCGGACGTTCGACCCATCCGGTGATGCCCCGACGCCCGGCCGCCGCAGGTTTGAAAGTTGCGCCATGCCCCGGTTGATCCGCTTCGATCTCGCGCCCCGGCAGAACACAAGGGGCGTTTTCCATGTCCACCGTTATTGTCGCCCCCCTCGTTGCCTGAAGACGTGAAGACGGGGGGATATGTGAGAAATCCGGGATTCCGCGCAGCACAATGGAAGCCCCAAGATAGGACGGATCAAGCTGATCCAACCCTATGTCCTGCGCAATTTGCTGCAACTCCTCCTCGGACAAAA
Organism: Ruegeria sp. A4; assembly: GCF_056543025.1. Taxonomy (NCBI): domain Bacteria; kingdom Pseudomonadati; phylum Pseudomonadota; class Alphaproteobacteria; order Rhodobacterales; family Roseobacteraceae; genus Ruegeria; species Ruegeria sp. A4. Next base: position 71,386 of record NZ_JBQGAW010000006.1, read on the forward strand.
TTGAAAGCTGACGCACGTTGCGAATTTCAGTGCCTTTCGGGTAAAGGTTCGAGACCCTGACACAGGACGCCCGATTGAGGCCTTCGTGGCGCTCACCCTTCACGCCGTCAAAACCCAGATCCAGCGTGTCAACAGCCTTGGCCCGCAAGGAGGTTCCCGCAGGGACATGGCCAAGCCAGACTGCTTCGGCGGCAAACTCGGTTTCACGCAAAAATGGCATAGCCTTCCCTTTTCGCTCTTTTTCTTGCGTGCATATTGCCCGGCAAAACACCGATGAAAAGAAAAAAGACCCGGACTATGCGCCGGGTCTTTTTTGACTATGCGGTGGGTTCAGGCTCCATCCCGCCATCGGGCGGAGATTTCTTGGCCTTTGTCTTGGGAATGGCCGTGACACTGGGCGCGCTGCCTTCATCCGGCTTGTCGCCTTCATCATCATCCTCGCTGGGTGATTCACCATTCATGACACGCTTGATCTCATCACCCGTCAGGGTTTCGTATTCAAGCAGGCCCTGCGCTAGGCGTTCCCATTCTTCGCGCTGTTCGGTCAGAATCTGGTGCGCGCGCTCATAACCCTGCTGGATAAGGCGTTTCACCTCTTCTTCGATCAGCTCTTTCGTATGGGCCGACACCGAGAACCCTGCGGTGTTGCCCTGATAGCCTTCGTGCGCCTCGGCATAGTCGATGTTACCGACCTTGTCCGACATGCCCCAGCGCATCACCATGGCACGCGCCAACTGGCTGGCCTGCATGATGTCCCCGGCCGGGCCGTTCGAAACATGGTCTTCACCGTATTTGATAACCTCAGCGGCTTTGCCGGCCATGGTCATGGCCAGCTTTTGCTCACACTCATCACGGTGGTAGTTCAGGCGATCCATTTCAGGCAGCGAAACCACCATACCCAGCGCACCACCGCGCGGAATGATCGTGGCTTTGTAGACAGGATCGCACAACGGCAGGGTCAGGCCGACAACGGCATGGCCCGCCTCGTGATAGGCGGTTTTTTCCTTCTGGTCCTGGGTCAGCACCATCGAGCGGCGCTCAGCCCCCATCATCACCTTATCCTTGGCGTTCTCAAAATCTTCCATAGTGACAAAGCGGCGACCCACGCGGGCGGCCATCAGCGCAGCTTCGTTCACGAGGTTTGCCAGATCAGCCCCCGAGAAGCCCGGCGTGCCGCGTGCAATGATGCGCAGATCGACATCGGGGCCCAGAGGCGTCTTGCGCGCGTGCACGCCCAGAATTTTCTCACGGCCTTTGATGTCGGGGTTACCAACGGTCACGTTGCGGTCAAAACGGCCCGGACGCAGCAGCGCGGGATCCAGAACATCTTTGCGGTTGGTGGCCGCCAGAATGATCACGCCTTCGTTGGCCTCAAACCCGTCCATCTCAACCAGCAACTGGTTGAGGGTCTGTTCGCGTTCGTCGTTACCACCGCCGTAACCGGCGCCACGATGGCGGCCCACGGCGTCGATCTCGTCGATGAACACGATGCAAGGCGCGTTCTTCTTGGCCTGTTCAAACATGTCGCGGACACGGGATGCACCGACGCCGACGAACATCTCGACGAAGTCGGACCCCGAAATGGTGAAGAACGGAACGCCTGCCTCACCCGCGATGGCGCGGGCCAGCAATGTTTTACCAGTACCCGGAGGACCGACCAGCAGCGCGCCTTTCGGGATCTTGCCGCCAAGGCGGCTGAACTTCTGTGGATTTCGCAGGAATTCAACGATCTCTTCCAGTTCTTCCTTGGCCTCGTCGATGCCCGCCACGTCGTCAAATGTGACGCGGCCATGCTTTTCGGTCAGCATCTTGGCCTTCGACTTGCCAAAGCCCATAGCACCGCCTTTGCCGCCGCCCTGCATCCGGTTCATGAAATAGACCCAGACACCGATCAACAGCAGGAACGGCAAGAGCGTGATCAGGAAAGACTGGAAGCCCGATTGCTGTTGCTTGACCGCCTGAACCGGGATGTTCTCATCGATCAACAGCTTGGTGACCTCGGCGTCGCCGGGTTTGATCGTGACGTAAGTCGCACCGCTTTCGGTCGTATAGCGGATCTGTTCGCCGTCCAGCGTTACGTTCTTGACTTCACCGCTTTGCACGGCGCCGACGAAATCGGAATAAGTTCTTTCATTGCTCTGAAGCGTTCCGCCCGGTCCACTGAACAGATTGAACAGTGCAAGGATCAGCAGGAACAGAACGACCCAAAACGCGATATTGCGAGCGTTGCCCAAGGAAATTCTCCCAAAAGTTCCGGCAGGTGAGGAGCTGCCAAGTTACCTCTTAAAATAGAGAGGATTGTGGTATGTTCAATGCGATAAAAAAGATGCGTGGAACTCGGGCCATTCCGGCGTCGTGTCCGCGCGCCATCCATTCGCGAATCCCGCAAGCGGAGCGGCCAGCACCGCGCCCCCCTTCCAGACCGCGGGCGTCGCGCTCAAGGCCAACCTGGGCCGGCCTGTTTCGCGCCACTCGGGCACCTGTCGCAGCCCGTCTTCACCCAGAGCGCGGATCTCGGCACCGGAAATTTCGGGACCGGTCAAGACCCATTTGCCATCCCAAACTTCGTCAGGTGCTGAAACCCGAGCCTCCACGGCCTTGAATTCCCTGCAAATCCAAACACTCATCCCGTCCGGGACCAACAGGCAACCGCTGAGCGACCCTGCCCGCCCGTCGGTTATGGCCTTCATGGCCTGCTCGACCGCCGCCTGACGCGGGGGATATCCCTGCCCTGCGATCCAGCCAAGGCATCCAAGCAACACGCGGCGTCGGATTTCCTTGGGCAATGCGGCGAAACCGGCCCTGTCCACCTTCACGTCGCTTTGTTCGACCTGGGCGACATTCCGTGCGGATTCCTGCGCAAACACACCCAGGGCTGCATGGGCCTGCGCCAGATTTTCGGCCACTCGCGACAATGAAAGCGCGTCAATTCCCAGTGGTGCGAGGCCGGACATGGCCTCTCGTGCCTTGATCCGGTCGAAACGAGGGTCCTGATTCGACGGGTCTTCGACCCATGTTGCGCCGATACCGGTCAGGTAGGTTCTCAGATCCTTGCGTGTGATCCCCAGCATTGGCCGCAGCAATGTCACACCTTCCCGTTGCCGGTTTGCCGACATGCCGGACAGTCCCGTGACACCTGATGAACGACCCAGTCGCATCAGCAACGTTTCCGCCTGATCATCCGCCGTATGCCCCAACACGATGGCGTCGATTCCGCGCTGTTGCGCCCAATCGGCAAGCAGGCTGTAACGCGCCTTGCGCGCCTCGTCCTGAACATTGCCCGATCCGTCCCAACCCGCCCAATGCAAAATGTCATGCGGCAGCCCCAAAGCAGCGGCCTGGCGCGACACTGTCACGGCCTCCTGCGCTGCGTCGGGGCGCAAGCCGTGATCGACCGTGGCCACAAAAAGGGCAATCTCTTCGTTTTGGGCGACTTGATGCAATAGATGCATCAACGCGACGGAATCCCCACCGCCCGAGACCGCCACGCCCAGTTTAGGCGGAATCCTTTGGGGAAGCCGGGCGCGAAGCTCTGCAAGCAGGTTTTCGCTGTGACGGTTCAAGAACACCCCAGCGCAGACATCTCTTGCGTCGCATCCGCAAACGCCGGTGCGGATGGAAAGCGCACGCCAACTTCATTGAGCGTGATGCAGGCCTGATCGGTCTGCCCCAGACGCCCCAGCGCCGCGCCCAGCTCGAACAGGGCCTCGGGGGCAAATGCTCCTTCGGAATCTCCGGTAAAGCTTGCCAAGAACGCCCGTGCCGCTTCGCGGGTGTCGCCAAGGCCTTCAAGCGCATGACCCCGTTTCAGATTCGCTTCGGGCGCCAAAGGGCTGCCGGGATAGTTCGTATCAAACTGCGCAAACAAATCAGCCGCAGTCTGGTAATCCCCATCGGCCAGTGCTTGCGATGCCGCGTCGAAATCCGCCCGCTCGCCCACGGCCAGTTCACCCTGATCGGTTTGGGATGGCGTGGCAGGCGTGATGACGGCCGTACCTACATCTGTGCCCTCTCCGCCCAGTGTGCTGGTCGGTTCGCCTGAAATCTCGCAGTTTGCCTCAAGCTCGCACAGGCGGAACTCCAGATCTCCGATGCGATTGGTGCCGTCCGAGACAATGTTCTGCACACGCTGGTTCAGCTGCTCGGTCTGTCGGGTCAGGCGTTGCAGTTCCGCTTCAATGGCATCAACCCGTTCGAGGACCGAACTGCCGGACAAGTTTGGAGCTGGCGATCCTGTGGTGGAAAACTCGCGCTTCAGACGCTGAATTTCCACATGCAGCACCGTCAGCTCCTGACGTATGTCGGCCAGGGTTTGCTGATCCTGTGCCTGTGCAACACCGGCTGTCGCCATGACCGCCGCCAATACCCATCCTGCCATACGCATTGTCTTACCCCAGTGTTGATCCGGTCAGCACAGTCACTGCGCGGCGGTTCTTGGAATAGCATTCCTCAACGCTGCAAATCTCGATTGGGCGCTCCTTGCCGTAGCTGACGGTTTTGAGACGGTTGCCAGCAACACCACGCGAAATCAGATACTCACGAGCGGCATTTGCGCGACGCGCACCCAGCGCAAGGTTATACTCGCGCGTACCCTGCTCGTCCGCGTGCCCTTCGATCGTGGCAACAAAATCCGGATTGGCCAGAAGCCAGTCCGCTTGCCCTTGCAAAACGGTCTGCGCCTGTGGTGTCAGGGTGGACTGGTCCACGGCGAACAGAACACGATCCCCGACGGTCTGCTGGAAATACGCAGGCGAACGCGGGTCACTGGGCGAGCCCGGTACGATTGCGCCTGTGCCGCCGGCACCGCTGCCGCCCAAGGCGGATGGGTCATTGTTCGTACAGGCGGCGATCACACTCAGCGCGCCCAACGCCAGGACTTTGCTCAATACATTCATTTCAAGTGCCTCGTGTTTTGATTGTTGCCGCCTGTCTACCACAGGGACGATTCGTTGTGAACTTTGCTGCGATCAATTCTGTAGTGGGCCCCATGACGGATCACTGCCGCCATCCGGTGTTCGCACCGGGCGCAAGTTGCGGCCCGAGATGTCCACCGAATACAGCGAGGCCCGGCCGCTGGCACCCTGCGTTTCACGGGTGAACATGATGACGCGGCCATTGGGCGACCAGGTTGGGCCTTCATCCAGAAACGAGGCGGTCAACAAGCGTTCCTCTGATCCGTCCGTGCGCATCACCCCGATGTGGAAGCGGCCCTGGTTTTGCTTGGTAAAGGCAATCAGATCGCCGCGCGGCGACCATACCGGCGTGCCATAACGACCCGAGCCAAAGCTGATCCGCGTGGCCTCTCCGCCATTCGCGGGCATCACGTAAAGCTGCGGTGTACCCGAACGGTCGCTTTCAAACACGATCCGGCTGCCATCCGGCGAATAGCTGGGGGCTGTTTCTATCGCCGGCGTGTTGGTCAGACGAGTGCTTTGCCCCGACGCTAGATCCATTTTCCACAGGTCCGTGTTTCCGCCCTGAATCAAGGAATACACGATCGACCGGCCATCCGGCGAAAAGCGGGGCGAAAAGCTCATGGTTCCGTCCTGCGTCTTCAGTTCCTGCCGTTTGACGCGGCCCACATCCAGAACATAGATGCGCGGGCTTCCGCTTTCATAGCTGGTGTACAGCAACCGATCGCCATTGGGTGAAAAGCGCGGCGCCAGAACGATTGCGGCACTGTCGGTCATGTACTGCACGTTCGCGCCATCATAATCCATGATCGCCAGACGTTTCAGGCGTTGGTTTTTCGGTCCACTTTCCGAAACAAAGGCCACGCGGCTGTCAAAGTATCCGCCCTCGCCTGTAATCCGGCTGTACACCTGATCGGCCACTTTGTGGGCCATACGCCGCCAGCCCTCGGTGGTGCCTGCCAATTGCAGCCCATTGCCCAATTCCTGACCCGAAAACACATCCCAGACCCGGAATCGAACCGTGAGGTTCTTGCCCGAAACATTGACTGCACCCGTGATCAGCGCATCAGCATTGATCGCTTTCCAATCGGCGAACTGAACCGGAGCCTCAAAGCTGCTGACCCGACTGATGAAGGCATCTGATGATATCTCGCGGAACAACCCGGTTCCTGTCAGATCAGCCGCCACCACGCGCGAGATGTCCTGTGCATATTGCGCCGCTGACGGGCCATCGGGGACAAAGTTCGGCACCGCAAAGGGCAAGGGTTCGATAATGCCCTGGTCCAACTCCAATCGCAGGGGACCGTTCTGTGCAAGAACCGGCGTAGACATCAGCGTCAGGCCGACAAAGAGGCTGGTCAGAAGTTTCATCATTTGATCCGCATCCTCTCGGGATTGAATGTAATCTCAACATCCTGCCAATGAGCGTATTTGTCAGCAGGCAAGTCATATCCTCTGGCCCCGCAGCGCAAAATCGCGCGCCGGGCGGCTTGATAGGCCTGATTGGCCGCGCCAGCAGACCCGCCAGAACTGTCCAGCATCCGAATGCTGCCATCCACAACCGTACCATCACGGTTTAGCGAAAAAGCCACAACGACCACAGTACTCAGTGCATCCGTAGACAAAGAGCCCACATTCCAGCACTTGGACACGGCCAATCGCATCGCGTCCTTCTCGCCGCTGGTCAGCGGTGGGCCGGATGGCTGGGTTCCACTGCCCAAGGCTTCGGCCAGAGCGTCATTGATCGCGGCCTCGTCGGCTTGCGCGTCAGGTTCAGGTGCCGCCTCGGGCGTCTCTGCCACAACGGGTTCGGGCGGTGGGCTTGGGCGGTTCGGACGCACCCGCGGTCGCGGTGACGTAAGCGGAGACTGCTCTTTGGTTTCCTCTGCCTCGGTCACGATCTCGGGGGCCGCTTCTTCCGGCGCGGTCTGATCCTGTTGTTCCTGCTGAACCTCGGCTCCTTCGTCCAAAGACACCGGCGGCGTTTCGAAATCATCGGGTTTTGCCTCGGGCGGTGGCGGCGCTATGGCCTCGGGGGCAACACGATCGGACGGGCGCGGCTGCGCCTCGGGTCCCGGAGGCACCGGCTGTGCGACAGGTTCGACCTCGGGCTCTGTCAGTACCGGCAGCTCATCCGGCACGTCCGGTTCCGGCGGTGCTTCGACGATAACAGGAGCAGGCTCGGGTTCGGGTTCGGCAGGCACGACGGGTTCAGGGCGAGACTGTTCCTCGACCACAGGTTCTGGCGGCGTGCTATCAGCCTGTGGTTCGGGCGGTTGTTGCAATGCCACCGGCACCTCTGGGATCTCAGGCGCATCCCGCTGGGCCGTCATGGCCGCGAATTGTTCAGCGGTGATCACGGACACATCCTGTACGGCCATCGGCAAAGGCTCGGACCGGAAGGTACCGCCGAAAAGCGCCACTCCGATCAGGCTGACATGCGCAATCGCCGAAATCTTGGTGCCGGTATCCACCGTGCGCCCTCACTCTCCACCTTCGTCCAGCGTCGGCCCGCCCGTATCGGTCACAAGCCCAACGTTGGAAAACCCGCCCGCGTTCAGCGCGCCCATGACCTGCATGACCTGCGCGTAAGGAATCGCGCCATCGGCGCGCAGGAAAACCCGGTCACTGCTCCGCTCTGCGGCGATGGCCCGCAGCTTGCCGATCAGTTCCTCGCGCAACACGTCTGTTGTCTGGATCTGCACACGTCCATCTGCCGTCAGGGTCACGGTCAAAGGTTCTTCATTGTCACCGGGCAAAGCACTGGCGGCGGTCTTGGGCAGATCTACCGGAACACCGACGGTCAGCAATGGCGCGGCCACCATGAAGATGATCAGCAAAACCAGCATGACATCCACAAACGGGGTCACGTTGATCTCGGCCATGGGTTGCGCGCGTCCGCGACGCCGACCGCGTCTGCGCCCGTTTCCACCCGAGGATTGCTGAACCGCCGCGCCCATTGTCAGCTGTCCAACTGACGCGACAGGATGGTCGCGAACTCGTCGGCAAAGGCCTCATAGCCGCCCACGATGCGGTCACAGTCTGCACTGAGCTTGTTGTAGAAAATAACCGCCGGGATCGCGGCCAGAAGGCCCAGCCCCGTTGCCAATAGTGCCTCGGCAATACCCGGGGCCACGACCGCCAGATTGGTATTCTGTTGTTCGGCGATTTCGATAAAGGCATTCATGATGCCCCAGACGGTACCAAACAGGCCGATGAACGGCGCAGTCGATCCAACCGTGGCCAGGATGGGCAGACCTTTCTGCAAGGTCTCGGCCTCTTTCGCTATGGCCACATCCATGGACCTGTCTATCCGCGCGGTCGCTCCGGCAATCAATCCGCCATCATTTCGGTGCGACCTGCGCCATTCGATCATTCCGGCAGCAAAAATCTTTTCAGAACTGCCATCCGGCTGGGTTCCGATCTGCTCGAACAGCTCGTCCAAAGGGTTGCCGGACCAGAAGCTCTCGTCAAATGCCTGCGCCTCGCGACGAGCCGCGCGATAATTGATCAGCTTCTGAATGATGATGCCCCAGGACCAGATGGATGCACCGATCAGCATCAACATCACCAATTTGACGATAAAGGTCGCGCGGGCATACAGCCCCCACATGGAGAAATCGATCTCCTGCGCCAGCGCCAGCGTTTCAGCTTCCATGAACCTGCTCTTTGTTTTTGCCTGACGGCCGTTTGTTTGGCCTTGTTTTGCCAAACGCTAACGCAGTTGGGGCTGAAATGCCAACATAACCACCCCTGACCCGCAAATTGTTACATCAATGCGCGAATCTCTGCCGGAAGCCGGATCGGCCTGCCGTCCTTGTTGATACACACCGCAGTGACCGAGGCGCGAAAAATCTCGGTCTCGCCGCGCCGGACCAGCTGCGCCATGGTCAGCCGCACACCCGAGATTTCCGTGACTTCGGTTTCGACGATCAGTTCGTCATCGAACCTGGCAGGCGAAAGGTAATCGGCCTCGACCCGCCGCACGACCCAAACAATGCCCTCTTCCCGCATCGCGTTTTGGTCATTGCCCAGATTGCGCACCCAATCCGAACGCGCACGTTCGATATACCGCAGATAGTTCGCGTGATAGACAACGCCGCCCATGTCGGTGTCTTCATAATATACGCGAACCGGATAGGTATGCTTCATTGCAGCGGCTCCAACCGGGCAAACAACCTGAGCGCATGAGACGCATCCTGCGCCGAACCCGGCAAAACCGGATCGTAAGCAGCCCGAATCAACGCAGCAATATCGGGGCGCAGGATCGTCGTTTCGCCCGCCACGGCCAGCGGAGATTGCGTCCGAAACGCAGTATCGGACCAAAGCAGGATGGTCTGCACCACCTGGCTCAGCGCCAGCGTTTCCGCCGGTACCTTAGACAACTGCTTGTCCATGCGCAGAAAAACAAAAGCCGCACGGATCGCGCCATCTTCCTCGAACCGGAAAATGCGATACTGGTTTGCATCCGCTTCAACCAAGCGCCCGACCAATGGTGCCAGATCGGGGATCAGACGATCAAGATCCGGCACGTCCAGCAGCTCTTGCCAATCCCGGAAGAAGAAGACCATGAAGTTGGCACCAAGTTCGGGGTCGGTTTCGGCCATTTTGTGACCGGCCAAGGTGACAACCGCCTCGAAGGCGCCCTTCACAGTGGACAGCGTTTCATCTTCAACACCAAACACAATCGGCACGATGGGTCGTCCCCAGCGGGCAAACAGAAACTCACCGCTTTCGCGCGTGAACAGCGCCTCAATCTCTTCCGGTGTCACGATCAGGCCTTCATCTTTTCGAAAATACTCTCGCCGAAGGCATAAAATCTCCAAGCGCAAGCTTCAACCGAACAGATCGCTCTGCGGTTTGGGTGCAGCCATGCCCAGATGCGTCCAGGCCTTTTGCGCCAACATCCGCCCACGCGGTGTTCGCTGGATCAACCCCTGCTGCAACAGAAAGGGCTCGATCACTTCTTCCAGCGAGTCCCGGCTTTCAGACAGGGCGGCTGACATCGTTTCGATCCCGACAGGACCACCACCGTAATTCTCGGCGATCAGTTTCAGATACCGGCGGTCCGCACCATCCAGCCCCAAATGGTCCACACCCAGCCGCGTCAAGGCTCCGTCAGCCAGTTCGCGGGTGATCCGCCCATCTCCTTCGACAATGGCGAAATCCACCACCCGCCGCAGCAGACGTCCGGCGATGCGCGGTGTTCCGCGCGACCTGCGCGCAATCTCGCGCGCGCCCTCATCATCCGCCGGAGCGCCGAGTTTCCGCGCATTTCGGGTGACGATCTCATGCAATTCGTCCACGGTGTAGAACTGCAACCGGGTCGGAATACCAAACCGGTCGCGCAAAGGTGTGGTCAGCAAACCCATGCGCGTCGTGGCCCCAACAAGCGTGAAGGGTTGCAACTCGATCCGAACCGTTCGCGCGGCGGGCCCCTCGCCGATCACCAGATCAAGCTCGAAATCCTCCATCGCGGGATAAAGCACCTCTTCCACCGCCGGGTTCAGGCGGTGGATTTCGTCGATGAACAAGACATCACGCGCTTCGAGATTGGTCAGGATCGCAGCCAGATCACCCGCTTTCGCCAGAACCGGCCCGGACGTCATGCGAAAATTCACCCCCAGTTCACGCGCCATGATCTGCGCCAGCGTCGTCTTGCCCAACCCCGGAGGGCCATGGAACAACGTGTGATCCATCGCCTCGCCCCGCTGGCGGGCGGATTGGATGAAGATGCGCAGATTGGCGCGTGCCTCGGCCTGACCGATGAACTCATCCAAGCCCTGCGGGCGCAATGCACGGTCGTTGTCCTCGGGCAATGGATCGGGGCGCACGGTGGGATCAGCGTCTACCATTCATTCAGCCTTTCGGAGCCAGCAATTGCAGGGCGGCACGGATCAAACCCGCTTCGTCTGCATCCGGGTTGTTGGCGGCCGCCTCGGCAACCGCGGCTGCTGCATCCGACGGCCCATAACCCAGATTGGACAAGGCAGACAGCGCACCCGCTGATGCCGCAGCGACCCCAGAGGCTGGTTTTGGCGTCCGCTTCGGAGCAGGTGCTGCCTCGACAGGCTCTACAACTTCGATCGAAGGGCCATCCATCGCATCAATCACCGTGCCACCCATGGCCATCACGCCCGGCGCCTTGTCCTTGAGGTCCAGGACGATCCGCTGCGCCGTTTTCGGCCCCACACCTTTCGCCGCCTTGACCGCCGCCCAATCTCCCAGTGCGATTGCGCGGCTGACACCGTCCGGCCCCAGCGCGCTGAGGATCGCCAGAGAGACTTTCGCTCCGACCCCCTGAACCGAGCACAAAAGCCGGTGCCATTCCTTCTCGACCAGCGAAAGAAAGCCATAAAGCTGCATCAGGTCTTCGCGCACGACCATGTCCGTGTAGATCGAAACCGCCTCGCCCACGCCCGGCAGTGCCGCCATGGTCCGGTCAGAGCAATAGACGATGTATCCCACACCCCGCACATCGATCAGCACGTGATCTGCTGCGCGATAGTCCAGCCTTCCGGTGAGTTTTCCGATCATGCCCGTACCTCTTTCACACGCGCCTGTTGGGTCTTGCCGTAATAGGCATGGCAAATCGCAATCGCCAGAGCATCTGCTGCATCCGCGCCCTTGGGCTGACATCCGGGCAATTGCAGTTTGACCATGTGCAGCACCTGCTCCTTTTCCGCGTGCCCGACACCCACGACCGTTTTCTTGACCCGGTTCGGGGCGTATTCCCCCACCGGCAATCCGGCCTGTGCCAGCGTCAGCAACGCCACGCCTCGCGCCTGACCCAGTTTGAGCGTGCCGGCACCATCCTTGTTCACAAAGGTCTGTTCGATGGCCGCCTGGTCCGGTTGGTGATCGGCGATGACTTCGACAATCTGGTTGTGGAGAGACAACAGCCGCTCACCCAGATCATCCCCATCCGACTTGCACAAACCGTTGGCCACGTGGCTCAGGCGGCTGCCATTTGATTCGATGACGCCCCACCCCAGGGTTCTAAGCCCCGGATCAATGCCCAGAATTCGCATGTTTTGCCTCGGCCTGCTCGGGTTCTGTGATCTTTTTTCAACGCCTAGCACGAAGCGTGAACATTTTCCAAGCGAATTGACCCAAGGCCTGAAAACGACACACTTGTCCTATAGGCGACTCAACACGCCATTTGCGACTTCAAAAAGTCCGAATTCGACACTTTTGTGAACGCGTTTTCACCAATTATTTAAGGGGATTACAGCCTTTTCAAGCATTGCATGAAACGCATAGGACACATGCAAAAACTGAACTTGTGCGGGCGATTTGGCGGCACTAGATGCCGGGCAGATCGCAAGACTGCAAAGTGAACACCAACCAGAAGGAAACAGGATATGGCTGCACTGGACACCACCCGCTTCGCCTCCACTGGCTCGTTCGGCCTCGTTGGCCGTATCGGCGCATTTTTCGTATCGGCCGTGAACGCCGCCGTCGAATGGAATGACGCCCGCGTTACCCGCAACGCGCTGACCGGTCTAAGCGATCGTGAACTGGAAGATATCGGCCTGTGCCGTGGCGACATCGACGCCATCGCCCAAGGTCGCCGGTAATACCGACCACCACTCGCATACGCCCCTTCCTCCTCCCTAGAGGGGCAAACAGAAACACCGCGCGCCCTGGGCACGCGGTGTTTTTTTTCGAAAACTGACTCAGAACTGAGATTCAGTATAAAATCTTGTTGAGTTGCACGGCAATCGCCTGCGACACCGGGTCGATCTGCATCACCCAAGCACCTGCTTTTTCGACCGATGTGCCTTCGTTCAAACTGTCGATCCGATATTGGTATCCGGTCGGGCCAAGGCTGGACAGAAGAAACGCCTTGAACGCCACAACACTCAGAAGCGTAAGCAACAGCACCCTGGCCGGCACTGCCGAGCTTACCCGCTGCGGCTTCATGACGACCAGGCCATCCTTGCGCATCGTCGCGCGATAGCCACGGCTCATCTTTTGATGTTTTTTGTTCAGGCGATTAACGCGCTGAGTGAACTCCAGTTGTTTACCCGTCATGGCAGCCTCCAAAAACCGCCCCCCTCGACTTCAGTCAGAAAACGGTAAAAAGAGATTACGACAAAAACGTGGCAAAATTCCACAAAACTCCTGCAAATGGCCTAGTTTGCGCCCTGTTTCATTAAGATTAGGGTCGTCCATTCACCAATCTCATCCCTATGGGTAAGATTGAATTCATTTTGAGAATAAACGGACACCACATCATCGGCCTGTTCGTTGAGGATCCCCGACAGGATTGCATACCCTCCGGGACGCAGATTCGCCGCGATTTCCGGCGAGAGGGCGACCAGAGGACCTTTGAGAATATTGGCAAAGATCAAGTCATAGGGCGCGTGCGCCCTGAGATCGGGATGGTCGAAACCCGCGGCTTCCACGCACCGTACGGCACCGGACATCCCGTTCGCCTTGAGGTTGGCTTCGGCCACGTCAATAGCCACTTCATCAATGTCGCTGGCAATAATGTCGCCGTCCCAAATCCGGGCTGCGGCCATGGCCAGAACGGCGGTGCCGCAGCCGATATCCGCCACTTTCGTCGCGGTGAACCCCTCGTCCAGCAATCTGTCAAAGGCCTTGAGGCACCCCAACGTCGTACCATGGTGGCCGGTGCCAAAGGCCATTGCGGCCTCGATCAGCAATGGAATGCGGCCCTCGGGCAGCTTGTCGGCATCATGGCTTCCATAGACAAAGAAACGGCCCGCCTCGACGGGCGCAAGCTCGCGCCGGACATGCGCAACCCAGTCGGTTTCCGGCAGCTCTGAAACAACAAACGGTTTGGCCTCGAACGCCGCTGCCAGAACCGCCAGCGCGGTCTCGTCGGGGGCTTCGGTGAAATATCCGCCGACCTCCCACAGGCCGGATCCGTCTTCGACTTCGAACACACCAACGCCGGTTGGCTCTGGCTCCAGACGTTCCATCGCCTCGCCCAGACCTTCGGCGGCCTTCTTACCTGTCAGCGTCGTCAGTGCGGTGAATGTGGGCATTGGGGCCTCCTGTCTCGATTGACACCGCGCCTAGGACGCCGCGCCGTCAAGGTCAAGCGCCGAGACCTATTCCGCAGGGGCCGGAGCGTATTTGGTCAGGATGGTCTCGTTGCCGGGCTCGGGGTGACGCGGGATCAACAGGGACAACAGCAGCGAAACGATCGCCATCGCCGCGGCCAGGCCAAACACAGCGCCTGGCGACACGACCCAAAGCAGGCCAAGCAAAGCGGGCAAAAACACCGCCGCAATATGATTTATAGTAAAGGCCACCGCAGCGGTCGGCGCGATATCAGCAGGGTCGGCGATTTTCTGGAAATAGGTTTTCAACGCCAATGCCAGCGCAAACAGCACGTGGTCGATCACATAAAGGATTGCCGCAAGCAGAACGCCCCAGCCGAACCAATAGATGCCGCCATAGGCTGCGAACACGATGGCCAGGCCGGTATATTCGAATATCAGCGTGCGCCGCTCTCCGAACTTTGCCACTGCCCTTCCCAGCAATGGGGCGGCCATCATGTTGATCATCAGATTGATCAGATAAAGGCTGGTGAGCTCATGCACTTCAAAGCCGAATTTCTCGACCATCATGAACCCGGCAAAGACGACAAATATCTGCCGCCGCGCGCCTGCCATGAACTGCAATGCATAATACAACCAATACCGGCGACGCAGGATCAGCTTCTTGGTCTGCGGCGTGGGCGCATCGAATTGCGGATAGGCGAACAGACAGAACAGTGCCAACGCAGCCGTAACTCCACCCGACGCCATAAATACAAAGTTGTAGGACAGATCAAAGCGATCCCAGGTCAGTACGATCAGCCCATACACCACCATGGTCGCCGCCGATCCCATCGCAACCAGCCATCCCAGCACCTGCGGAGCACGATCCTTGGGCAGCCACTGCAATTGAAGCGACTGGTTCACGGTCTCGTAGTAATGGAACCCGATCGAGCTGAACAAGGTCACAAACAGCAACCCGCCCAGGCTGGGGAACCACGCGGTCACCGCCGTTGCGACGCCAAGCATCATCAGAGAGATCATCGCCAGCACCTGCTCGCGAATGAAAATGATGACGGCAATCACGCCAACCGCCAGAAACCCCGGAATCTCGCGCACTGTATGCAGCAGACCGATATCCGCGCCATCAAAATTCGCCACCTCAATAACAAAGTTGTTCAGCAGCGCGCTCCATGCGTTGAACGCAATGGGCATGGTCAGCGCCATCATGAACAACAGCGTGGTGGGGCGGCGCCAGAACGGCAGGCTCTGCGCCTCGGTAAGGGGCATGGGTTTCAGCATGAGAGTCCTCTACGCCCATTTCACCGCTTTGGCGAGAGGGAAGCGGTCTGCGCACATTCACCCTGCACGGATGCAGAGGTCAATAAAAACTTTGTGGGTCGATATCGACGGTCAGGCGGATATCGCCCTTCAGGCGCAACGGGGCGATCCAGCGGGCAATGGCATCTTGAATCGGCGCCCCTTTGGGGGCTTTCACCAACAAGCGCACTCTGTGGCGGCCGCGTATACGCGCTATGGGTGCCGGCGCGGGGCCAAAGACCTGAGCACCGATGGCGCGCAGGGGCGCATCGTTGCGGGCCATTGCATTGCCGATATCGAAGACCGGCCCGACCTCAGGGCCCGACAACACGATCCCGGCCATGCGACCATAGGGCGGCACGCCTGCCGCCTGTCGACCCGCTGCCTCGGCTTTCCAGAACCCTTCCTCATCACCCGACAGGATGGCACGGATCACCGGGTGTTCCGGTTGAAAGGTCTGCAAAAGCGCCTGCCCCGGCTTGTCCGCCCGTCCCGCGCGCCCAGCCACTTGGCGCATCAATTGAAACGTACGCTCGGCCGCGCGCAGATCCGCACCGTGCAGGGAAAGATCAGCGTCAATCACACCGACCAATGTAAGCTTGGGAAAGTTGTGCCCTTTGGCCACCAACTGCGTACCGATGATGATGTCGGCATCCCCGGCGGCGATCTCTTCTATCTTGGCTTTCAATGCCCGGGCTGAACCAAAAAGATCGGAACTCAGCATCGCGATTTTCGCCTCGGGGAAAGTCGCCTCGGCTTCTTCCGCCAGCCGTTCGATCCCCGGCCCGACCGGGGCCAGCTTGCCCTCTACGCCGCAGGAGGGGCAGGCTTCGGGCATCGGCTTGGTTTCGCCGCATTGGTGGCACATCAATCGCTTGAGAAACCGGTGCTCGACCATGCGTGCGTCGCACTGATCACAGGCGATCTGCTCGCCACAGGCCCGGCACAACGTGACCGGCGCATAGCCACGGCGGTTGATGAACAACAGCGATTGTTCACCTTTTTCGATCCGCTGCTGTACCGCTTGCCGCAAAGACGGAGAAACCCACGTTCCGGGCGGCATCTGCTCGACCCGCATGTCGATGGGCTTCATCTCGGGCAATACCGCCGCTCCGAAGCGCGAGGTCAGGTCAAGCCTTTCGTACTTGCCCGCCTCGGCATTGGCCCAACTTTCCAGCGAAGGTGTCGCACTGGCCAGAATCACCCGCGCGCCACAGATCGCCGAGCGCAGAACCGCCATGTCGCGAGCGCTGTAGTGCACGCCGTCTTCCTGTTTGTAGGACGTGTCGTGTTCTTCATCGACCACAACAAGCCCCAGATCGCGAAATGGCAGAAACAGCGCCGACCGGGCGCCCACGACCAGTTGCGCATTGCCCTGCCCAACCATCCGCCAGACCCGCCGCCGTTCCGTCATGGTTGCGCCGGAATGCCATTCCGCCGGGCGCGCACCGAACCGCGCCTCGACCCGGGTCAGAAACTCTGCGGTCAGGGCAATCTCGGGCAGCAGGACCAAGGCCTGCCGCCCCATGCGCAACGCCTCGGCCACAGCCTCCAAATAGACCTCGGTCTTACCGGAACCGGTAACGCCTTTCAGCAGCGTGGTGCCGTAATCGCCGGTCCGCTGCCCGGCCTGAAGCCGTTCGACCGCCGCTGCCTGATCCGCTGTCAGGTCTTTCCCGGGAAGGTCCGGATCAAGATGAGGATAAGGCAAGTCGCGCGGGCTGTCTTCTTCGCGCACGGCGCCTTGTTGGACCAACCCTTTGACAACGGATGACGTTACACCCGCCTGCTCGGCGAGTTCCTTCAAGGTAAAAGCCAGCCCGCCATAGTCGCACAATACCCCCAGAACCCGGGCCCGGGCATCTGTCATTCGGTCTGGTTGACCTTCACCCAACCGATAGACCTTGCGCATCGAGGGCGGATCACCCAAGCCCGGTGCCCGCGTGGCCAGACGCAGCATCGCGGGCATGGGTGTCAGAGTGTAATCGGCGACCTTTTCCAGAAACACCCGCATCTCTTCACGCATCGGTGCAACGTCAAGAACCCGGATCACCGAGCGCGCCTTGCTCAGGTCAAAGCCGCCCTGCCCCGGCCCCCAAACCACTCCCAGCACCTTGCGCGGGCCCAAAGGAACCTCGACAAAAGCGCCCAGAACGCACCCACCTTCGGGCGCCTTGTAATCCAGCGTCCGGTCCAGCGGCTGCGTTGTAAGCACCGCAACCAGCTCTCCTTGGTCGAAAAATCCGTTAGCGCTCACGGCATATCCTTCGCAGGGGGTTCCAGCAGGGGTCTCTTTGAGGTAAAGCCATCCGCGACCAAGGCCAACCCATCAAAGGACTGCCCTCATGAAATTCTTCGTAGACACCGCCGAGATCGACGCCATTGCCGAACTGAACGATCTGGGCATGGTGGACGGCGTAACCACCAACCCTTCGCTGATCCTGAAATCAGGTCGCGACATTCTGGAAGTGACCAAAGAGATATGTGATCTGGTCGATGGCCCGGTATCGGCCGAGGTTGTCGCCACCGAAGCTGACGACATGATCGCCGAAGGCCGCAAACTGGCCAAGATCGCGCCGAATATCGCCGTCAAAGTGCCGCTGACATGGGCCGGCTTGAAAACCTGCAAGACGCTCAGCGACGAAGGCCAGATGGTCAACGTGACGCTCTGCTTCTCGACCAATCAGGCGATTCTGGCTGCAAAAGCCGGCGCGACATTCATCTCGCCTTTCATCGGACGGCTTGACGATATCAACCTCGACGGCATGGATCTGATCGCAGACATTCGTCAGGTCTATGACAACTACGGGTTCGAGACCGAAATCCTTGCCGCATCGATCCGTACCGTCAACCACGTGACCGACAGCGCCCGCATCGGGGCCGATGTGATCACCGCACCGCCTTCCGTGATCAAGAAACTGGCCGACCATCCGTTGACGGACAAAGGTCTGGAAACCTTCCTCGCGGACTGGGCCAAAACCGGTCAGAATATCCTCTGATCCCAGACCCGACCGCGCGGTGCCGAAAGGCGCCGCGCCCGGCCCAACGGCCAAATGCCTGATCTGTGATCAGGCATGGCGGGCGGGAGCCCCTTGCCACAGCATGCAAGGAAATCCACCCTTGCGTGCATTTTTTCCAAGGCAAATCCGGTCCGGCATGTTATAAGCCGCGACAACAAAAAAAGACCGGACGGGACATGAGCAGCACCCCCAAACTCGAGGATAACCTCCGCGCGGCGATTCTGGCCGAGCCGGATGTCGTACTGGACGACAAAGACCTGATGCAGGCGCTTGTCGCTGCCAACGAGCAAGCGCGCGGCGACAACGTGATTGACCTGCGCGGCATTGCGATGCAACGGCTCGAGGCCCGGCTGGATCGGCTGGAAGACACCCACCGTTCCGTCATCGCTGCGGCCTATGAAAACCTCGCGGGCACCAATCAGGTCCACCGCGCCATTCTGCGATTGCTGGAACCTGTCGAGTTCGAAGATTTCCTGCGCGCGCTGGGCGCCGATGTGGCGGACATCCTGCGCGTCGACAGCGTTACGCTGGTTCTGGAAACAACCGTGGTTCAGAACGATCCCGCAATCGACACGTTGGGCGGGGTCCTGACGATCGCGGAACCCGGTTTCATCGACCGGTACCTGACCATTGATCGCGGCGGTCCTGCGCGGGATGTGATCTTGCGGGAAATCCATCAGCCGAGTCGGCGTATTTTCGGGTCACAGGCCGATCAGCTTCGTTCCGAGGCCTGCCTGAAGCTGGACCTCGGGGCCGGTCGCCTGCCTGGCATGATCGTCATGGCCGCCCGCGACCCGCGGCATTTCACACCGCAGTTGGGCACCGATCTTCTGGCCTTTTTTGCCGGCGTGTTCGAACGCTCGATGCGCCACTGGTTGTCGTGAGCCTGATCTCGCCTGCCTGCCGCGACGCGCTTCAGCATTGGCTGGACGGCCTGAGCGCACTGGCCGGACGATCCGAGAATACGCTAAACGCCTATCGTGGCGACGTCGTCGAGTTTCTGACGTTCATGACCCTGCATCACGCCGAACGGCATGGCCTGAAGGCGCTGGAACGGATCACAGTGTCGGATATGCGCGCCTGGATGGCGGATCAGCGCGGCGCGGACGTCAGCGCGCGGTCTTTGGCGCGCAAACTGTCGGCGGTCAAAAGCTTCTACCGTTGGCTGGCAGAGCGTGAGGGGTTCGAGCCCACCGCCGTTCTGTCCACCCGCGCGCCGAAATTCACCAAGAAACTGCCCCGGCCACTGGCCGAAGATGCAGCCCGCGCCATGATCGATACGGTGGAACTGCAATCCACATCCGACTGGGTCGCGGCGCGCGACGTCGCGGTTGTGACGCTGCTGTACGGATGCGGCCTGCGCATATCCGAGGCGCTGTCCCTGACCGGAGCGGACGTGCCTTTGCCCGCCACGCTGCGCATCGTCGGGAAAGGCGACAAAGAACGGGTCGTACCGGTTCTTCCTGCCGCTCGCGAAGCGGTCGACAGATACCTGAAGTTATGCCCCCATCCACAAGCACAGGACAAAGCCCTATTTCGAGGTGTCCGTGGCGGGCCATTGAACCCACGTGCAATCCAAGGGGTTATGGCCAAGGCGCGTATGCAATTGGGGTTGCCCTCAACCGCAACACCCCACGCGATGCGGCACAGCTTTGCCACCCACCTGCTGTCAGCCGGAGGCGACCTGCGTGCCATCCAAGAGCTTCTTGGCCACGCCTCCTTGTCGACGACGCAGGCCTATACGGCAGTGGACACTGCGCGGTTGATGGAGGTCTACAACCGGGCGCATCCCAAAGCCTGACGTGCACATGACTCGAAAACCCGGGCTTTTGGTTTGCATCTCGGACGCGCATCAGTCATGACGCTCGCATGACACTCAGATTCAAAGCTCTTTCCGTTCATCTCTTTACAGCAACAGGCGCTGTTTTTGCCATGCTGGCCATGCTGGCTGCCGTTGAAGAGAAATGGAGCCTTATGTATCTTTGGCTTGTCGTGTCTTTCATTGTAGACGGTATAGATGGCCCGCTGGCGCGACATTATCACGTCAAGCACAACGCGCCCGAGTTCGACGGCGTTCTGCTGGATCTGATCATCGATTACCTGACCTATGTGTTCATTCCGGCTTTTGCCCTGTTCAAATCGGGGCTGATGGACGGCTGGACCGGATGGTTCGCGATCATCGTCATCACATTTGCCAGCGCGATGTATTTCGCGGATACACGCATGAAGACCAAGGACAATTCCTTTTCCGGTTTTCCCGGGTGCTGGAACATGTTCGTGATCGTGATCTTCGCACTGGAACCGAATTTCTGGATCATCCTGCTGCTGGTCACGCTGCTGTCGCTGGCCATGTTTCTGCCGCTGAAATTCGTTCATCCCGTGCGTACCGAGCGCTGGCGCAGCCTGACTTTGCCGATGGCGCTGGCATGGACGTTCTTCGCGGGTTGGGCCGCATGGGTCGATTTTCACCCGGAAAGCTGGGCCCATTGGGGGCTGGTCATCACCAGCCTGTACCTGACCTTCGCAGGCATCGCCCAACAGGTTGTTCCGCAGCGCCGCGCCTGACGCAGCGCTGCCCATCCCGTTTTACAGAACGTCCTGCACCTCGAATTCGGTGCCGTTATGGGTAAAGACGTCGCCCTTTTGCAGACCTGCCATCGCCAGATATATCGGGCTTTGGGTTGAAATGCCCATATAGGTCTTGCCATCCACTTCAAACCGCGTTGTTGAAACACACACAACAAATCTGCGGTTGTTGAACTTGATCACAGCTCCTGGCCTGACCGTGTCGGCAAGGCTGAAATCGGTATTTTCGATGACGTCAATCTTTGCATGATGCGCATGGACCGGGGCATCAAAGGCAGCCGCCAGATCGGCGTTTTCCCGCGATGCGGCAATGTCATCCTTGTCGTGACCTTCCCGGTCGTCCAACTGGGCATCTTTCAAAAACGCATCGTAATGCGCCTGCGCCGTTGCAAGCTCTTGCGCTTCAAGCGACATCAACCGGTCGATAATGGCCTTCTTGCGGGCTGCACGGTCTTGTTCAGTGGTCATGCAATGCGGTCCTTCAAATTCAGCAACTGTTACAAGTTGTGTCTGCAAAAAGCGGATTGCAACCGAATTTCGACGCTCAGATCAAAAGACCTGCCGCCCGCTCATGCCGCAACAGGGCAACTTTCGTCTCAACACCACCGTCGCCCGAAAAACCTCCCAGGCCATTTGCGGCCAGAACCCGGTGGCAGGGAATGATCACGGGAATGGGGTTTGATCCGCAGGCTTGGCCAACCGGCTGGGCGGGCTGCCCCAGTTCTTTGGCGATATCGCCATAGGTGCGCGTTTCTCCAAGCGGGATGGCATAGATCAGGTCACAGACCTGCTTTTGAAACTCTGATCCGTCAATGCGATACGGCAGATCGAAACGGTCAAGCCGCCCTTGATCATAGGCCCCCAACTGGGCGGCGGCTTCGCGCAGTAGCGTAGTCGGCTCACCCTCGTCCCTGCCGTTCCAGACAAGCCGTGTAAGGGCCCCGTCTGTTTCTTCAACACCAAGTCGTCCGAACTGAGTTTCAACGGAAATCATCGCCATGGACCGACGGTTTCAGATCAAAGCGCCAAGCACAAGCGCGGGAATGTGCAAGACCGCGCAAAACGTCATTTTTGGGCATTGGCGCCATTCGTGATACGCTCCTGCCGTTACTTAAAGAGATTTTGGAGAACGCAATGGGTCGACATTTGATCCTCACGGTACATGGAATCGGTGAACAAAAACCCGGCGAAACCGTCGATCAGGTCGTTGGCGCAGCAACAACTTGGCTGGATGGAAACCCCAGACCACCGATCGAAGTCGAACGCGGCATGATCGAACTGGCCGAATCCACCTTCGACGGAAATCCAAGAAATGCAGAGCTGTTCGAAGTCAATCTGCGCACGGTGACTGACCCGGCTGTTCCTCAGGACAAGGCCCTGTTTGCCGAGGTTTATTGGGCTGATCGCTCTCCGGCCCCGAAAGGAGCGATCAAAACCGTGCTGGACCTGATTTGGGTCGTTCTGGCGTTGGGATATCTGGCGATGGACAATGTCGAGCAAACCCACATCCGCAAAGGCGTTGCCTCGGACCAGCCCAATGGCAGGAATACACTGGCGGCACAGCTGGTACATCTTTTCACATGGATCTTCTTCGGTGCAGTTGCGACGCTGAACGTCTTTTTGTTGATCGGTGCCGCGGCGGTCATGACCGACCGGATACCTGCCTCGGTTTTCCAAAACCCTGCCCTGTTGTTCTGGCTTCTGTTCGGGCTGTACGCCGGCGGGGCCATTGTCGGGCTGGGGCAAAGCCGATCTGCGCCGACCTATCTCAGGCGGGTCTTCTGGCGTGGAATGCTCGCAATGGGAACAGCACTGACTCTGTGCTTGGTCATAGGACCACTGGGCCTGAAATTGTGGACATGCGTCCCTTCCGACACGGGAAATTGCCCGCCGGCCCTGGAGCAATTCGTGGCGTTTCAGGTTTTTCTGCTGTCCATTTTCTGGGCCACTCTTATCTTCCTGACACTCATTCTTTACGCGTTGTCCGCCTGGAGGTTGCAGATCAATGACACGCTTTCAGAGCACAGGCGGCTATACCCCAGCATCTGCGCAGGCATGCTGGTTTTCTGGATGTTCTTCATTTCCGGCCTCTGGTTGACCATAGAACAATTGCTGGAAACTGTTACAGGCCTGTCCGGCGGTCAGCTGCAACGTCTTTTTGAAAGCAATTTGAACGAGTCCATCGAAACACTCAGCGTGGCCTTTGTGGCCATCGTTCTGTTGGGGTTCGTTGGCGTCGGGCTTTTTGCAGGCCGCAAGACGTACAAGGCCAACCTTCACACCCGCAGCGGTCTGATCAGCCGGGCGATTGTAAACCGACTGGCGCAGGGGGTTTTTCTGTTTGGGACAATCGTGCTGGTTCTGGTCACGATCCGAGAGATCGCGGCCAACCAGAATTTCGAGGCCGCATGCAACGTGGGCATAGGTGAAACCAACCTGATCTCCTGGGCTTTGGACAGGTTGGCCTGTTCGCAGGGCGAAATCGGCCTGATCGTTCTTGGTGCAACTGCGTTGATGTACCGGTTTTCTGATTTTGTTTCCGCCGGGCTGGGCGTGGCACGGGATATCGTCACCTACGCCATTCGCGACAAGTGCTATCTGGGAAAAGACCTGGAAACGCGGCAACGCAACTATCCGGATCGCAAGGCGATAGACGAACGTTTCTATCGCACGTTGTACTATGTTCTCGATATCTTTCCAGCGGATCATATTACGGTGATATCCCATTCGCAGGGCACCGTGATTGCCACGCAGATGCTTGCTGACCCACGCGTCCAGAGACGCATCGGCGGGCGGACCCTGACACTCATCACGATGGGCTCTCCGGTCACCCATATCTATCAGCGCTATTTTCCCGAGATGTTCACCATCATGGCCAGTCAGTTGAACGCCGCGTGGTTCAACATCTTCCGGCAGGACGATTTTGTCGGAACCGAGATCGAGGGTGGGCTCATTTTTGCAAATCGAAACATCCCGGTCGATCCCGGCGGGCACACCGGTTACTTTACGGACTATCAGGTTTGGAAAGCCCTGTCAGATCCTGCCATTGGCTTTGATCTGTTCAATCCAACACCGCAATCTGTGCAGACATAGCCCAAAATGCCCCCCGACTGACTTCGGGGGGCGCGTTGATTTATCCCAGCGCCTCATTGCAGCGCCCGCAGACGCCCGCGTGGGTGTGGCGGCCCACATCAGGCAAGATTTTCCAGCAACGCTGACATTTCTCGCCTTCTGCTTTTTCGAACACGACGGCAACGCCTTCGATTTCCGGCACACGGAACGCCTCGGCCGGGGCGGGATCGCCGGTCACGGTCAGGCCCGATGTGATGCACATGTCGTCCACGTCGAACGTGGCCAGCAGATCGCGGGTATCGCCATCCTCGACATGCACGATCGGTGCCGCCTCGAGGCTGGAGCCGATCGCCTTGTCCTGACGCTGAACCTCCAGCGCGGCAGTCACGGCCCGGCGCACTCGGCGCACCTTGGCCATGTTGGCCTCAAGCTCGGCATCGCGCCAATCGGCGGGTGTGTCCGGAAAGTCCACCAGATGGACCGAACTGTCGTCGCCCGGGAACCGCTCCAGCCAGACCTCTTCCATGGTGAAGACCAGAACCGGGGCCAGCCAGGTGGTCAGGCGATGGAACAGGATGTCCAACACGGTGCGCGCAGAACGGCGACGCAGGTTGTCGCCGTCGCAGTACAGCGCATCCTTGCGGACGTCGAAATAGAAAGAAGACAGGTCAACTGTCGCAAAGTTGAACACTGCGCTGAATACACCCTGGAAGTCGAACGCAGCATAGCCCTTGCGGACCTGCTCATCCAGCTCCGCCAGACGGCTCAGCACCCAGCGTTCCAGACGCGGCATATCCGCAGGGTCCACCCGGTCGGCCTCGGTGAAGTCGGCCAATGAGCCCAGCATGAACCGCATGGTGTTGCGCAGACGGCGATAGCTGTCGGCGGTGCCTTTCAGAATCTCCGGCCCGATCCGCTGATCGGCGGTATAGTCGGTCTGCGCCACCCACAGGCGCAGGATATCGGCGCCGTATTGCTTGACGACCTCTTCCGGCACGATGGTGTTGCCCAGCGACTTGGACATCTTGTTGCCCTTGGCATCCAGCGTGAAACCATGGGTTACTACATTGCGATAGGGCGCGCGGCCCTTGGTGCCGCAAGCTTGCAGCATGGACGAATGGAACCAGCCGCGGTGCTGATCAGTGCCTTCCATGTAGACATCGGCGATGCCATCCTCGGTCCCGTCCTCGCGATCGCGCAGAACAAACGCGTGGGTTGAACCCGAGTCGAACCACACATCCAGTACGTCAAAGACCTGTTCGTAGTCGTCCGGGTTGGCGATTCCGTCGAGGATCTTTTCCTTGAAACCGTCGGTGTACCAAACATCCGCACCGTCCTTCTCGAACGCCGCCTTGATGCGGGCGTTGAGTTCGGCGTTGCGCAGCAGGTAATCCGCGTCGGTGGGCAGAGCGCCCTTCTTGGTGAAGCAGGTCAGCGGCACACCCCATGCACGCTGGCGCGACAGAACCCAATCCGGGCGCGCTTCGATCATCGAATACAGGCGGTTGCGGCCGGACTGCGGCGTCCACTTCACCAGCTCGTCAATCGACCGCAGGGCACGTTCGCGGATGGTGTCGCCCATCTCGCCCATACCGTCATCCAGCTTGCGGTCGACGGATGCGAACCACTGCGGCGTGTTGCGATAGATGATCGGCGCCTTCGAGCGCCACGAATGCGGATAGCTGTGCTTGATCTTGCCGCGCGCCAGCAGACCGCCGACCTCGGCCAGCTTGTCGATGACGGCCTTGTTTGCGTCACCCTCGCCGCCCTTGCGGGACAGGATGTATTTGCCGCCAAAGAACGGCAGATCGGCACGGAACGAGCCATCGTCCATCACGTTATAGGTGATGACCTGTTCCAGCATGCCCAGATCACGGTACAGCTCGAATTCCTCCATCCCGTGCGAGGGCGCGCAGTGGACGAAACCGGTGCCTTCGGTATCGGTCACGAAGTCAGCGGCGCGGAAATCGCGGATGTCGTCCCATTCGCCATTGCCGCCTTCGGCCCCGGCCAGCGGGTGAAGCAGCTGCACGCTCTCCAATTCGTCGGCGGTCACGTCGCGCACACGGGTCCATTGATCGTCGTTCAGACGGGCACGGCCCAGAACGTCAGCGGCCAGATTGTCGGCCAGCAGGAACTTGTCGCCTACCTTGGCCCAGCATTCCTCGGGCGTGCCGGTAACTTCGTAGAGACCGTAGGAAATGTCCTTGCCATAGACGACGGCCTTGTTCGACGGCATGGTCCACGGCGTCGTCGTCCAGATTACCACATAGGCATCATCAAGATCGCCCGCATTCACGACCTTGAACTTCACCCAGATGGTGAAGCTTTCCTTGTCGTGATACTCGACCTCGGCCTCGGCCAGGGCCGTCTTTTCGATGGGCGACCACATGACAGGCTTCGAGCCCTGATAGAGCGTGCCGTTCATCAGGAACTTCATGAATTCGTCCGCAATCACCGCCTCGGCGTGATAATCCATGGTGATGTAGGGATCGGCCCAGTTGCCGGTGATGCCCAGACGCTTGAACTCTTCGCGCTGGATGTCGATCCAGCCCTCGGCGAACTTGCGGCATTCCTGACGGAAGTCGACGATGTTCACCTCGTCCTTGTTCTTGCCCTTCTTGCGGTACTGTTCCTCGATCTTCCATTCGATCGGCAGGCCGTGGCAGTCCCAGCCGGGGACGTATCGCGCATCAAAGCCCATCATCTGATGGGATCGCACGATCATGTCTTTGATGGTCTTGTTAAGGGCGTGGCCGATATGCAGATGCCCATTTGCATAAGGAGGGCCATCGTGCAGGGTAAAGGGCGTGCGGCCCTCTTTCTCGCGCAGGCGGTCATAGACACCGATGGTCTCCCACCGTTCCAGCCATGCGGGTTCGCGCTTGGG
Source organism: Ruegeria sp. A4 (assembly GCF_056543025.1). Taxonomy (NCBI): domain Bacteria; kingdom Pseudomonadati; phylum Pseudomonadota; class Alphaproteobacteria; order Rhodobacterales; family Roseobacteraceae; genus Ruegeria; species Ruegeria sp. A4. The sequence continues at coordinate 98,201 of NZ_JBQGAW010000006.1, forward strand.
CAGGCCGGCGCGCATGGGGAAATCGGTTTTGGGCAGGTTCAGCGTGTCTTTGTAATCAGGTGTCTGGATCGTGTCGGCGCACATTTGGGGCGTCCTTTGGATGATCTGGTCGTCTATTGGATCGAAGCGGTCGGTGCGAAGTCTCAAACACCTTTGCCCGGCGTCTCAGGAGGTCAGAGCGCCGGGGATATAATTCGAATAATGATGGCCATCCGGTCATGCATGGCGCGCTTATATGACGCCTGCACCTAATGGTCCAGAGGTTCTGCCCGCTGCGGCGAATGGCGCAGTTTTGCCCACCGGTTCAGCCACGCAAGACCGGCCAGCGCAAGGCCCAGCGCCAACAGCGAAAACACCCGGATCAGGCCGCCCAGACCGGCGATGTCGATCAGGAAGACCTTGGCCACCGCCAGCCCGATCACCGCCAGCCCTGCCTTGCGCATCAGGTCGGATCGGCGGGCAAGAGATTGATAGAACAGAGCGGCCCCGATCAGCAGCAGCACCAAAGTGTAGGTATACAGTTCCGGCTGGGTGACGCCGTTGCCTTCATACATCCCCGCCGCGCCCTGCCAGACGTGACGGATCGTCAAACCCAACCAAACTGCGGCCAACGTCCCTGCAACGGCAAAGCTTGCTTGCATGATCGGTTTCGGCATTTCCCGGATCCTCCAGGCCGATCCGCCGATGGCCAATGCGGGCAACAGATAGGCAACGGCCAGCGTATTCAAAACCGGCGGCCCAAGCACCGGATCGGCATTCGGATCAAACAAGGGGTTCTGGTCCGCCAATGCCAGCAACAGATAGAAAAGGCCATGACCCGCAAAGAACATAGCAAGCAGGTATCGCAGGTAGTTCAGTTTGCCACCCAGCCCGAACCTCTGCACCTGCGCGAACGCAAGCAAAAGCCAGATGACGGCCAACAGACCCAGGCCCCAATGGCTGTTGTCAGCGCCGCCCTCGCCGAAGCCTTCAAGCCAACGCAGAAGCAGCAAGGAAAGCAGGATACCCGATGTCGCCCAGGCCGCACTTTCCAGCAGCAGCGCCGCCAGTGGGCGCTTCAACGGACGCAAAAGCCACCAGCCCCCGACAAATCCCAATGTGGCCACGCCATAGACCATCGCCATCTCGGACACCGGAGCGGAATTGGCCCAGTCCAGCCCGGGATCAAGCACCAAACGCACCGTGACGGTAAAGACACCGGCCCAGATGAACCAGCTCATCGGCGGCAGGATGAACCTGCGGTCCAACGCGGCCGCAACAACAACGCTGGCGACCAAAGCAACCGTAAGCGCCGCCGAGCTGAGCACGATGACGCAGGCAAAGACCAGACACGACAGCATGGACAGGGTGGCCAGTGCCGCCCGCATCCGGTCATCGCCGTCAACGCGGGCAAAGCGTTCAGCCAGAACCACCATCAACACAGCCAGCGCAATCGCGTGGAGCGCCCAAGGATAAGCCCCGATCACCGAAGCCGGATGCCAGCCTATTTCCAGCGCGATGGCCAGCACAGGGGCAAAAAGCGCGGCTCCTCCGGCCCAGACGGCGCGATACTGGCTTGCCTTGAATGACCGCCACGCCATCAGGGCCGACATCAAACCTCCCAAAGCGACCAGCACAGTGACCACCATCGGATAATCGGCCTCGGGCGTTTCCGCGTAAGTGCCCGCAAACCTGTCCAGAACCGCGCCATTCTCAAGCCCGTGAGAGGCGACAAAGACCACCAAACCAGCCGCAGGCAGGACGGTCAGGTCCCGAAGGGCCGGTGCATCCTTGGCCCAGAGGAGCAGCGCCAGAACAAGGGCAGACAACAGGCTGGCGCCCAACCAGAATTCGGCTTCCGTATCCGCCCAATGCCAGGCCAGGATCACCGTACTTGCCGCGACGGCCCCGGCTGCCAGTCGAGTTGGGAATTCCGCCCAGGGGCGGGCCTTTGGGCGGCGGATCATCTCAGTCAGCATGGGGCCCGCGTGATTTGGCCAAATGCGCCGCACCGGAATGGCGGTTGCCAAAAGCGCCAGCACCGTTGCCGCGATCAGGTATCCCGATTCCGTACTCGGCGCGCCCATCACCAGAAGCAGGTTCGCCGCATAGGCCCCGAACAGCGTCAGGACCGAGATCCATGCCCAGCGCCGTACCGTGTCGATACCCAACCCCAAGACGGCGACCAGCAGGAAATACGCGTAAAGCCACGACGGATCATCGGACGCGCCCCCGACCAGGAAAGGCGCCGCGAAGGCACCGATCAGACCGACCGCAGCCAGCAGCGGACCGTGGAACCACCCCAGAACGAGGCCCACCAGCGCGACAACGACCATCCCTGCCAGTGCCGTTTCGGCACCGATCAGGTTGTACAGCTGGCGCGCGGACAGGATGGCCCCGAACAAAGTGACAAGCCCGGCACCGGAAAAGACCGAGGGCAGATAGGCGGTTGCCACCGCTTCGTCATCACCGAACTTGCGGAGCAGGATTTCTCCTCCGAGGATCAGAATCGTGCCGAATCCCAGGGCTGCGACAACACGGGCCGCCGGTGGCAGCAATCCGTTTTCGACGCCGTATTGCACAAGGAAAATACCGGCCAGCGCCAGAGACAGGGCCGAAACCACATAAAACCAGTTCTCGCGCAGCCACGCGCCCAAAGCCGCAAACCTGTCATGGCGAAACACGACAGCCGGAGAAGAAACCTCTGCATCCTGAGCGTCGGCACTGTTTTCTTCCTGCCGTTTTGGAGCCGACCAGGGTGCCGGCCTGCGCGGCTTTTCTTCGGCAGCAGGTTGCGGTGCAGGCGTTTCCTGTTCCGGTTGCGGCAGGACGGTCGCATCGCCTGAGGCCAAGGCGTCGATTTGCGCTTCCAGCTGCTCTACCCGGCGACGCAATCGGGAATGCCCGACCAAAAGAGCGATCAATGTCACAGGGATGGCCAGAACTATCAGGCCAACAAGAACAAGCAGCGATTCCAACCGAGTCTCCGATCCTTTTGGAATTCAGGCTATCTTGAGCCGTCCGAAAGTGACAGTCAGGAAAGCTGTGATCCGATCTAAAGCACCGAAATCGCCGGACGCGCGATCGTCGGCCTGAAAAGGTCCGGGGTCTGCGGTAAGACCTACCGCAACAACCGTCATCCCAGCGCCGCAAGATTCATGGGTGGAACAGGGACCCGACGAGATACGCGATCAGCGCGGCCAGCCCGCCGATCAAAAACGTCTCGATCCCCGACCGCCACCAGGGGGCCAGTGACCACCGGCTTTTGAGCGCGCCAATCGCAAAAAAGACAGCCATGGTCATCCAGGCCGAGATCGCAAACGCGTTCGGCACGGACGCCAGAAACGGCAGCAATGGGATCATCCCCGCCACCAGAAACGCGAAGAAGGTGGCCACAGCCGCTTTCATTGGATGCGGGTCGACACTGCCCAGACCATATTCACCTTCGATCATCAGGTTGATCCAGTTTTCGGTACTCGAGGTGATCTCTGCCGTGGCATCGATCAGAATGTCGCCAGACAGCCCTTTTTGCGCAAGGATCTCTCGCACTTCTTCGCGCTCACCATCCGGGTACAACGCAATGTGGCGTTCCTCGACCGCGCGGATGCGGCGAATGTTGTCCAGCTCGGCCTTGGTGCCCGAATAATTGCCCGCCGCCATCGAAAACCCGTCAGCCAGAACATTCGCCAGGCCAAGCGCCACGATAACGAAAGGGGAAAGACCTGCCCCTGCAACGCCTGCTACAATGGCAAATGTGGTGACGGACCCGTCGATGCCGCCATAGACGACATCGCGCAACACGCCGCGGCCGGGCGGCGCGTTGATCCGTTCGGCGATTTCCTGCGGGCTGTGACCGTGATCCGTCATGGCTGGCTCCTTTGACACATTCAGTGTGCCGAAGCGCAGGCCGGGGCGCCTTGCTTTGGATCAACCCTTGGAAAACAGGCCCTGCAAGGCGCGCTTGATGATGCCCCGCGTCGAAGGTTTGTGCCTGTCCGAGAAGGGCAACGGGCGGCACACCTCCATCGCGGCCACACCCACACGAGCGCTGAGGGCCCCGTTGACCAGACCCTCGCCGAACCGGCGTGACAGTTTGCTCAGAACGGAACCGCCCAGGACGGGCTCCAGCAGATCATCGCCGACTGCAACCGCCCCTGTCGCCACCAGATGCACAAATACACTGCGGGTCAGACGCCAGCCGCCCAACGTACCCGCGCGCCCGCCATAGATTTCGGCAACCCGGCGGATCATCCGCAATGACGCGGCCAGCGCGGTTATCACATCCGCAAGCGCCAATGGCACCAATGCGGTCACGGTTGCAACTTGCCGGGCCGCGGCCTCGACCTCGCGGCTGGCGGCTTCGTCCAGAGGCGCCAACAGCTCAACTTCGGCAAGTTCCAGCAAAGCTGACGCATCGAACTGATCCGTCATCCGCTCGGCCAATCGTTCGCGGCCCCAGCGCGTGTCTTCCCGGCCTTTGTAGAATGCGATGATACGATTGGTGACTGCGCGGGCCTGAGCCAGATCGTCCTCAGCCAACGCGGCATCTGCGGCCCGGCGCAGGCCATCCACACGGGACAATCGCCCCAATGCGGCCAGTTCACGGATTGCGATCATAAGCGCCACAAGAACCAGAGCGGCGATCAATCCGGTTACGATCCAACCCAAAAAAGGCGTTCGCGCCACCAGCGAAGTTGCAAAATCCCACGCGGCCACCGATACGGCCGCCCCGATCACCGCCAGAGCAAGCCCCCAGAACCAGCGTGCCAGAGCCGATGGTCTGCGCGCCGCCAGCCGCGCCGCGCCTTGCATCGCCTGCCCTTGTGGTTGCGCGATGTCCGGCACCGGCGGGGCCTTGGCGACATCGGCAGGGGGCTCATCCGTTTCAAGATCGATCAAAACCGGGCCTTTAGCCATTGATCACATCCTCGCTGCGCCAGACAAACCGTATGTCCGGCAGGTTTTCATCATTGTCCGCCCCATCGCTGCGGGCCACCTCGGCAAAGCCGTTACGTTCATAAAACCGGCACGCTCGGGCATTGTTCTGAAACGCGTACAAGCTCAGCTCTGAGCGGGCCGATTTGGCGTGATCCAGCAATTGCCGGCCAATCCCGCGGCCCCGAACCGAAGCATCCAGATAAAGCGAATGGATTTCACGACCGTCGAGCGCCAAAAAACCAATAACGCCGGCCTCGGTTTCGGCCACGGTCACCCATTCCAGATCAATCATTCGACCACAGAAAGCGATCGTCTCGGCGCAGCTGTGCAATTCAGGCATCCAGTCGTTTTCCAAGGCGAAACCGTGCAGAATCGACCCGATGGTGCCCGCATCCGTCGGGCGTGCGCGGCGCAGAATCGTCGTCACAACCGATCTCCGATCAAGAACTGTGCCGCCCTGTCCAGCCGGATATGCGGCGGGCCATCACCGGGTTTCAGCGACAGTTTCGCCGGGGCAAAGGCCATGAAACCGTAATCTTCGCCCAACCACGCATCGGCCCCGTTGCGGGCCGGACCCAACAGATGCGCTGGATCCTCGGGCAATTCTCCCGGGTAGAAGGCGGCCTGTTTGCCGCTCTCCAACAGGGTACCCCGAACGCATGGCAAGTCTGTCCCGTCGTGGTGGCGCAGTTCTTCGGTCGTGGCACGCAGCGAAGCCAGAGACAGGGCCTCGGTCCGGGCTCCGGCGAAATTCGCCCGATCACGCGCCTCGCGCGTCAACGCCCCGATAATCGCGGTCAGGCGGGGGTGCTGCATGTGGTGTAGGTGGTCCGCTTTTGTCGCCGCAAAAAGGATGCGTTCAACCTTTTTGCCCAGCAGCAATTGGCTGAGCCACGCGTTTCGGCCGGGGCGAAAGGCCGACAGGATATCAGCCATGGCGCGGCGCATATCCTCGACCGCCTGAGGACCTTTGTGAATAGCGCCCAGCGCATCGACCAAAACCACCTGCCGGTCGATGCGCGAGAAATGATCGCGAAAAAACGGTTTCACGACCTGGGCTTTATAGGCCTCGTATCGCCGTTCCATCTCGCGTTGAAGCGTTCTGCGCCGCGACGGGCCAGACACCACCAACGGCGCAAAGGTCAGAACCGGAGATCCGGCCAAGTCCCCCGGCAGCATGAACCGCCCGGGGGTACAGTCGTAATACCCCGCGTCACGCGCCTGATTGAGATAGGTCGTGAACGACGATGCCAGCGCCTGCGCGGTCGGCTCGTCATGCGCGCCGGACGGGTCTGCGGCATGGGCCTGCCCCAAATACTCGGCGGCCTCCGAGCGGGCCTCGATACGTTCCAGTGTTTCCCGAGACCAGTCTGCATAAGACCTGTCCAGCAGGGCCAGATCCAAAAGCCATTCGCCGGGGTAATCGACGATGTCCAGATGAACGGTGCGCGGCCCCTGCAAGCCGGCAAGCAAGCCGGCTGGGCGGGCTTTGAAGGACAGGCGCAGCTCTGACACCGCGCGCGTGCTGTCCGGCCAGTGCGGTGTCGGACCCGTTAGGGCGGACAGGTGCGTTTCATAATCGAACCGGGGCACGGTGTCATCCGGCTGCGGTTGCAGATAGGCGGCATTGATCCGACCTTCCTGCTGCGCAACCAGCCCGGTCATGCGCCCCCGATCCAGCAGGTTCGCCACCAGCGAGGTGATGAAAACCGTCTTGCCCGACCGCGCCAACCCGGTGACACCCAGGCGGATGACAGGCTCAAAAAACGTCTCGGAGACGCTGTCGCCGATGGTTTCGACGCCGCGCACAAGACTGTCTGCCAGTGATGAGATGACCAATCCGTCGCCCCGCAATTATCGTTTCACCCAAGATAGGTAGAGGGTACCGCACATACCAGCGCTTTCGCCCCCTTGCCCGTTCCCGCGCCGCGCTGTACCAGCGGCACATGCCCAGATACGCGTTGAAAGTCGAATACCAGGGGGAACCGTTTGCCGGATGGCAGCGGCAAAAGGATCAGCCGTCGGTACAAGGTGCCATCGAAGAGGCCCTGTCCCGTATCCAGCCGGGTGCGCATACGATTGCAGCCGCGGGGCGCACCGACGCCGGCGTTCACGCGTTGGGTCAGGTTGCTCATTGCGACATGGCCAAGGAATGGGACCCGTTCCGCCTGTCCGAGGCGCTGAACTATCACCTCAAACCGCAGCCGGTGGCGATCGTGGACGCCGTGCGCGTGACCGACGATTGGCACGCGCGGTTTTCGGCGGTCGAACGGCAATACCTGTTCCGCATCCTGATGAGGCGCGCGCCTGCAACCCATGACAAAGGGCAGGTTTGGCAGATCAATCATCCGCTGGATGTCGAGGCCATGCAGGAAGCGGCGAACATGCTGCTGGGTCGCCATGATTTCACGACCTTCAGGTCGTCGATTTGCCAGGCGGCCAGCCCGGTCAAAACTCTGGATGAGTTGCGGGTTGAACAGGTTCAGGGCTTTTCCGGCCCCGAAGTTCATTTCCACGTAAGGGCTCGGTCATTTCTGCACAATCAGGTGCGCAGTTTCGTCGGAACGCTGGAACGTGTGGGCGCCGGAGCGTGGACCCCGGAAGAGGTGCGCGAGGCGCTGGAAGCTGCCGACCGTGCGGCCTGCGGTCCAGTGTGCCCGCCGCAGGGGCTGTATCTGGCGCGGGTCGGGTATCCGGAACCGGTTTTCGACTGACCTAAATCGCACGCAGCAGCAAACCACTTGCGATCACGGCAATGATCAGCCCGGCCACCAGTTCGATGGTTGGGGCCAGCACCGACGCGAACCGCGTGGCTGAGGCAGAGGCCAGCAGACCTCCGCGAAGGCCAAAGGACGTCCATCCCACCAATGTCGTCACCAGCGCCGTGCCCAATGCCATGGCAAAAGCCCCGGCGATACCGACCATCGCGATGCCCATCTGCCACGTCAGAATCAGCACGAACAAAGCCCCTGTGCACGGTCGTGCCGCGATGCCCGCAATCAGTATCAAGGCCTCGCGCAGTGAACCCACATTTGCAACTTCCTGCGCGGTCGGGCCATGGCGGTGGCCGCAATCTGAACAGACTTCTCCATCGTGGTGAGGGTGATGCGAGTGATCATTTTCCTGATGATGGTGCTCATGGGGCGGCGCGGTTCGTCTCTTTGCAAAACTGCGCAAGGACCGGACCACCAGCCAAAGACCGATAAGCGCGATCGCTCCGTAGCTGATCGGAGCCATGACCTGTTCCGTCGTTCCAACAAGGCTTTCACGGGACATCTGGAACACCAGCACCCCGGCATAGACCAAGACGACGGCCGTCACTGCCTGCCCCAAGCTGGACAATACACTGATCGCCGACAACCGCCAGAAAGCGACGCGCCGACCCAAACCGTAACCCCCGATCAGGACCTTTCCGTGGCCGGGGCCGATGGCATGAAAGAACCCGTAGGCGAAACAGACTGTCAGCAGCGTTGCCACCGCCTCGGGTTGCTCGGCACGCGCGGCACGCAAGGATCGGGCGATCTGGTTCTGGAATTCTCGTTGCTCCCCCGCAGCCCAGGCCGCAAGACTGTCAAAGCCTCCGCTGCCCCAAAACCAGAGCAGCAATGCAATCGCCAGGCCGACAGGCAGGATCAGGTAGCGGGACATGAAACGCGGATCTCGGTGGCAAAACGTTCACCGACCAGAGGGATGTCATTTTCCTCGAGGTCATAGTCGGCGTCCAGGGTCAGCAGAAAGGCCTGCATCTGGGCCAGTTCGCCGTCGATATCCGGGTCAAACCGGTCAATCTGGCACGCGGCGGGGCCCGTCACGGTCACGGGCCGCGTCACCTCGTAGGCGGTATAAAACGTCTCATCAAACGCTTTCGCTGACAGCGCCGTGGCTGCGACGGAACCGGCCACCACCGCCCTGAGATGCGTGGTGACAACACGCCCGTCTTCAACTGTCGCCTGCGCCTCCATCGGGCCCGACAGCGCGACGGGGTTTCCGTCTGCGGTAACGACAAGATCGCCGTTATATCCTTCCACCCACTGCGTATCGAACCCGGTCAGGAACCGTTCTTCGCTTTCCGTCAGAACGCCGTCAGCATCCTGATCCAGCTTCATGTCTTCCAGAACCAGCAACGAGTAGAATTCGTCATACGCCCAGGTCACGCGAACATGGGTCAGTTGACCAGCGTCATCCACGATGAACTCCAGCCCGGTATCAATGAAGACATGCGGGTGGGCGTTGGCCTGCATCGGCAAACAAAGGATCATAGTGGTTATAAGGTAACGCATAGGCGCAAGATAGGTCTCCGTCCGCGTGGCGGCAACGACATTTTCAATCCCGATGCGAAATCCGGCCCACCATCAGGTCGGCGGAAACAGAACCAGTGTTTGCAGCGCTGTGCCCACCGGACCTTGTGTATCAAAGAGGACGGACTGAGACATGCCGATGCCGGAAGGCTGCCAATGCGAAATCGATTTTGAGGCCAGCCAATCCGAAACCGGTTCACGGTGGATATGCACGGTCAGGTCCGTATTCATGAACCCCATTTCCGTGGTCGGCGCATTCCATGAGATACCGTTTCCACAATCCGCCAACGGACACAGGGCCTGTATGGGCGATTGATCCTCGCCCTGCAAAAGCTGCGGAGTACGCATCCAAATCGTTTTGGGTCCGGCGCCCTGTTTTCCCCCTGCGGGATAGCGAATATCGCTGTAATGGGCAAAGCCTGGCAGGTCGTGGCGAATTTCACCTATCGGAAAAGGGCCATCGACAACGTCCTCTATTTTCGGCGCATCCATTTCGACATTCGGCACCTGCCCCAGATCGCGCCGCAACAGGTGCATGGTTGTGGCCGTGGCGCACAACGTATCGTCGAGATCGTGCACCGTGACCCGCGTAGTCCCGAGCGTCTTTGTGTGGCGCGTGGTTTCTGCCGCAACGCGAAGCCCGGCCAGCGGGAGCGGCCTCAGCAAATCGACAGTCAGTCGGGTCAGCATCTTCTCGGGGCCGATTTCGGTTTCAGCGGCCCGTACGATCAAGCCGCTGACCGGCCCCGCGTGGCAATGTGCGGCAGACCAAGGCCCGCGCGCGGCATCGTTGCCAACAAACGCCCCGTCCTTGCGCTGATGAAAATAGGTCGTGTTGGTAAAGTCGAGCGCTTCGGCCATGTGATCCTCAGGTCTGTTCTTGCGCAAATCGTTTCCGTTTGTCTGTGCCCGGGCGTTCAAACACTTTCCCCGTTCCGACTTTGGGGGCGAATTTGTTTGACACGCCGGCCTTGCGATCAGTTTCGCCATCACCGCCAGGGACACATGCGTCATCCATCCGAGTGACCTCGACCCCGGTCATATCAGCAACGTCTTGCAGATGATCATGAATTTGCACGGCCAGGCTGAATGTCATGTTTTCGGAAATGTCCCTCTGAAGCACCGGGTCCGGGCTATACTTTTGCCGCAAGGATGGCTTAACTGCCCGGGCCCTGTCCACCGCAGTGACGGGACGTCACCACATCAAACATATGCAGGAGCCGCACATGGCGTTGTTGATCGAAACCGGGCTGTCCAACTGGATAAGTGATGACGAAATTGCCCGCAGTTTACAGGCGGTGTTGCCGGATGCGGATATCCGCACTGCCGAAACGCTGGGCAATCCGGATGACATAACGATGCTGGCCGTGGTTGACATGCAACGTGACCACCCGACGCGACTGCCGAACCTGAAACTGGTTCAAAAGCTGGGCGCAGGGGTCGAGACCATTGTCAGCCATCCCGGTCTGCCCGGTCATGTTCGCATCGCCCGCCTGAAGCCTGACGCCCCGGCACAGGGCATTGCCGAGTGGTTTCTGGCCTATATCCTGCGCGCTCAGCGACACATGGCGTTTCACGAAGCGGCTCAAACCCGCGCCGAGTGGTCCCCGCGCGCACCGGTTTTTACGCCGGACACCGTGGTCGGTGTTCTGGGTCTTGGCCACATCGGCGCCCGCACCGCGCGGATGCTGCACGCCGTGGGTTTTCAGGTGATGGGCTGGAGCCGTACGCCAAAAGCCATTGAAGGCGTAACTTGCATCCATGGGCAGGACGCGTTGCCCGCGCTTCTTGGCCAATGTGACCACGTTTGCGCCATCCTGCCCTCGACCCCTCAGACCGCTGGCCTGTTTGATGCCCGGATGCTGGCGGCGATGAAACCCGGCAGTCAGTTGCTGAACGCCGGGCGCGGAAATCTGATTGATGAGGACGCCCTCATCGCGGCACTGGACGCAGGGGTTCCGGGGCATGCCGTTTTGGACGTCACCTCGCGGGAACCTTTGCCACAAGACAGCCCGCTATGGCGCCACCCCGGCGTAACGATCACACCACATGTTTCAGGCTGGCATCTGGGCGACGCGTTGTCGGATGTGGCCGAAAACTTCCGACGCCTCAGTTCCGGCGCGGCCTTGCTGCATGAAGTCGATCGTGATCAGGGCTACTGAATTCCGAGCTGATGATCAGGGCGTAAGGATCCAATTGCCGTTGCCGTCATTGCAGCGGCGGGTTCGGATTTCCCTGCTCTGATCACCGCCTTCCGGCTGAATCACATGCTGAAGACCAACGCAATTTCCCTGTACCGACCGCACCCGGATCGTCCCTTTGGAACCCGTGTCGTCATTCTTCCATGACCGTTCCTGGCCCACGGAAGGCGTACCGCTGGTCAAAAGCGCGTTCGAGGCTGCGTTGACCACTTCGAAATCTGCCGGAGATAACCCCATCTCGGCTATGATTCGGGACAGGGGCTTGGCCTCGACCACAGTGCTCATCAATAAAATGCCGCATGCGGCTATAGCGGTAAAAAATGGGGCATTCATGGCGGCCTCGCAGAGCTGAAATCATTTGTGGTCAAGGTTACACCCCTAACTCGGCAGGGCCAAGCCCCTGAGGCGAACCTTCGAAACACCCCGGACAGTCCTGTCTGCGAGACTTCTGTTCGCAAGCCCGCAACGCGGGCCCTCCGGGGTGGTTCAGGCATTGGCGGCACAGGGGCTGCAACCGACATTTGCCATTGCCCACAGCTCGCCGGTAACACCTGTCCGACGGGGTGGCGTCGCAAATTTCTGACCTTGGGGCTTCACAGGCGGGCCGGAATTTGCTGAAATCCAAGTAAATTCTGATTTTGAGCACTGGAGATTGTTCCATGAAACTACGCCCTGCCCTGCTGGCCGTCGCAGCACTCGCTTCATCCGCGGCCCTTTTTGCATCCCCCATCTCGGCCAAGGAAGAAACCAAATCCGTGTTCGTCATGAGCCGCACCTGGGCGGTGACGCAGGTTTCCGATGCGCCGGTTGTCTATCGCGCCACGCGTGACAACAACAACCTCAACCCGTTCGGTCCGCCACCGCGCCTGCGCACCGTTCAGGCCATTGCCGCGATTCAGCAGGCAACTGGGTGCAAGCCGATCGTGGCCAGCATGTATCAGAACATCTCGGGCCAGTTTTTCTCGCAGGTCAGCTGCAACTGACACAGCGTCAGATCAGGCATTGAGGTCGCCCGACCGGCCTGCCATAGCTTGCGCATGAAACTCGCAATAAACGGATTCGGCCGTATTGGCCGTACGATCCTGCGGCAGGTTCTGGCCCTGCCGGAAGGGTCAGATATCGAGCTGGTGCTGATCAATGACATCGCGCCGCTGGACACCTGTGCTTACCTGTTCAAATACGACAGCACGTTTGGTCCCTACTCCGGCGATGTGTCCGCAGGGAACGCCGCGCTGATCGTGGATGGGCACTCGATTCCCATGACCCACAGCGATGATCTGTCCCGCGTTGATCTGTCGGGCGTTGACGTCATGCTGGATTGCACGGGTATCGCCCGCAGTTCGGACGTTGCACGACGCGGTTTGTCTGCGGGCGCAGGCAAAGTGCTGATCTCGGGCCCCTCCCCCGCTGCTGATGTCACCATCGTTCTGGGTGCGAACGAAGACCAGTTGGGCAGCGCCCGGATTGTGTCAAACGCATCCTGCACCACCAATGGGCTAGTGCCACTGGTCAAGGTCATAGACGAGATCGGCGGCGTCGCATCGGGGCACATGACCACCATCCACTGCTATACCAACAGCCAACCCATGGTCGACGCGCCGCGTGGCGACCTTGCCCGTTCTCGGGCTGGGGCGCTGTCGATGGTTCCAACCACATCGAGCGCGATGCACCTTATCGATGTCGTCCTTCCGCATCTGGCCGGGCGTATCTCGGGCGCGGCTGTCCGCGTTCCAACGGCAAGTGTGTCAGCCGTGGACCTCGTGGTCACATTGCAGCGTTGCATGAGCGCAGAGATCTTCGATCGAGCCCTGAAGCAGGCCGTTGCTGTATCCCCTGTGCTTGGCTGGACGGATTTGCCGCTGGTCTCGTCCGACCTGCGATCCCGCCCTGAATCGCTGGTAGTTGCCGGGCCCGAGACCCGTATGGTGGGTGAAAACCAGATCAGGGTCTTTGGTTGGTACGACAACGAATGGGGCTTCTCGGCGCGAATGCTGGACGTCGCCCGCCTTATGGCAGCCGAATAGCCGGGCGGCAACCTCAACACAATTTGGCCGAAAAAATTCTCGTCTCATGTATAATTCCTTTCCCCATCCGCTTTCAGATGCTCTAACCTGAATTCAAAGGGCCGTGCACGACACGGACAAGAGAACTGGAATTGGGACAGTTGGGGCAATTCATGCAAAGGAGCAAACGGCAATGCCGTCTGGGGCGCTGGCTGATGGCAACAGTTGTGACTTTGGCCCCAAGCACGCTGGCGGCGCTGGAAACCTCACTTTCGGCCCCCGGCGCATCGAAAGAACTGGTTGAACGCCTTAAGCAGACATCCTCGGTAACCACTGCTGAGGAACGCGGCCTCGACACCCCGCTTGAAATCCTCTCGGCAGCTTTGTCGGATTACCGTACGATCGTGCAAATCCTGTACGACGAAGGGTATTTCAGCCCGGTCGTCAGCATCAAGCTTGATGGACAGGAGGCGGCCGAGTTGAGTTCTCTCACGGTGCCTTCACAAATAAACCGTGCTGCGATTACCGTTGAAACCGGGCCAAGCTTCAAATTCGGCACCGCCACTGTTCAGCCCCTGGCCCCTGAAACCGAACTGCCCGAGGATTTTGCCCCCGGGAAACTGGCGACGACCGGTGCCATTCAACAGGCCTCCTCGGCCGGTGTTCAGGGTTGGAGGGACGCGGGTCACGCAAAAGCCGGAATTGCGGGTCAGACAATCATCGCGCGCCACGCCCAAGCCCGTCTGGATGCCCAGATCGACCTTAATCCCGGGCGCAGGCTGACATTTGGCAAGATGTTCATCAAGGGCAATTCAGATGTGCGCCACAGATCCATCGAAAAGATCGCCGGGTTTCCAAGCGGAGAGGTCTATTCCCCTGAGAAAATCCAGAAGGTGGGAACACGGTTGCGCCGGACCGGCACGTTCAACGTGGTCTCGTTGCAGGAACGAGAGACCCCAAACCCCGATGGCACACTGGATTTCGACGCCACGTTCGAAGACCTGCCCAAACGTCGGTTGACCTTTGGTGTCGAACTGGCCTCTCGCGATGGTGTGGATGTGACCGCGACGTGGACCCATCGCAATATGTTCAGGCGCGCAGAACGTCTGCGCTTCGAAGTGGCGGTTCGAAATATTGGCGGTGCAGAGGATATTGATGGCCGGATCGGATTGCGTCTGGATCAACCTGACCGGCTTGGCCCTGATGACAACACCTTCTGGAGCGCCCTGCTGGAACGCCGCAACACGGAAAACTATAACGTAACGGTGGCTTCGCTGGCCTATGGTGCGCGCCGCACATTTTCCGACAACTTGTATGCCGAGGCATCCGCCGGGTTTCAGCTGTCAGACGCCGACGACGCATATGGCACTGGTCGCAAGTTCAGGTATTTCATCCTGCCCTTCCGATCTGAATGGGACCAACGCGACAGCAAAGTCAGCGCCACACGCGGATTCTATCTGGACTCGCAAGTCATGCCCTTTGTCGGAATATCCGGTACGGATACAGGCCTCCGCCTTTTCTTTGATGGGCGGGCCTATACAAGCCTGGGGACAGGGGGGCGGATCGTTTTGGCCGGTCGCGCGCAGCTGGGATCCGTGATTGGCCCACCTGCCGATGGCGTCACGCCTGACTTTCTGTTCTTCTCGGGCGGCGCAGGAACCGTTCGCGGGCAACCCTATGAAAGCCTTGGCATTCCGGTCGGGACCGGCATCGCGGGCGGCAAGTCATTCATTGGCTTGTCCGGCGAGATCCGTGGCAAGGTTACTGACAGCCTGTCGCTGGTCGGGTTTTATGACTACGGTGTCGTCGATACATCTTCCTTTGTCGGCAGCGGCGCGCAAGAAGATCACTCGGGCGCCGGTATTGGCGTAAGATATGATCTGGGCGGGTTTGGCCCCTTGCGTCTTGATCTGGCCTATCCTGTCAGCGGTCCCACCGGGGACGGGCTACAGTTCTATATCGGGATAGGACAGGCATTTTGAGACGGTACCTTTCATACCCTCTGCTGATCGGCGCGCTGGCAATCGTGCCTGTGGCCGGACATTCGCAGGAGGACGAAGGCGGCAGTATGATCGAGCGGTTCCTGCAGGATACCCTGTCGGGCGACGATCAGAACGTCACCGTCAAAGGTCTGCAAGGTGCACTGAGTTCACGTGCCACGATTGCCGAGATCACCGTTGCCGATGACGAAGGGGTCTGGCTGACCATAAAGGACGCCGAACTTGACTGGAACCGGCTGGCTTTGATCCGTGGGCGGTTCTCGGTCAATGCCCTGACGGCGCAAGAGATCGACGTTGCCCGCGCGCCTGGCACCACCACCAAAGACACGCCGCCGCCAACCGCAGAGGCAAAAGGCTTCCAACTGCCTGAACTGCCTGTTGCCATCGAAATCGGTGAAATTCGCATCGACGAGCTGGCTTTGGGCGAGCCCCTGATCGGAGTGGCCGCAGAACTGGCGGTTAGTGGCAACCTGTCACTGGCCGACGGGACGCTGGACACCAACCTTGATATCACCCGGCTGGACCGGGCAGGTGATGAAATCAAATTGACAGCGGGCTTTCAGAATTCAAACAGCCAGATCGATCTTGACCTTCAGGTGACAGAGGCAGCCGGCGGCCTGATCTCGACCGCTCTTAAAATGCCCAACACCCCGCCTATCGCGCTGACAGCGGAAGGATCCGGACCCGTGACCGATTTTACGGCCGATATCGGCCTCAGCAGCGATGGTCAGCCTCGGGTGACAGGGCAGGTTCGGTTACGCTCGGCCCCGACTGCCGCGGCCAGCGCAGAAGAGGGCATTGCGTTTACTGCCGATCTCGGTGGTGATTTGACACCTTTTGTCGCCGAAGAAATGGATACGTTTTTCGGCGCCAAAACACAGCTTTATGTGGATGGGCGAACCCAACCTGAAGGTGCGCTGGAAATTGACGAGCTTGAGTTTTCGTCACAAGCACTGAACCTGAAAGGCCAGTTACAGTTGGCGGCAGGTGGGCGATTGCAACTCGCGGCCCTGCAAGGACGCATAACGCCACCGGAGGGTGAAAGGGTAACTCTTCCAGCCTCGGGCGGTGACACGTCTGTTGGAGCAGCACAGATTTCGGCGCTGTACGACGAAAAAAACGGCAATCATTGGGACTTGAGTCTGACAGCAGATGCCGTGCAGGCCGAGCAGGTTGAATTGGAGCGCGCGCAAATTACTGCTCACGGGACCCTGGAACAGGGCGCAGTGCTAAAAATCAATGGCAACCTGCAGGCCGCGTTGGACGGTATTAGTCTGGCGGACGAGGCCCTGAGTGCAGCAATAGGCGACCTCGTCACACTGGATGGCACTTTCGAATATGGCGGTGACCAATCCCTGAACCTGACCGGTCTCGAACTGGTTGGTGCGGATTACGAATTGGGCGTCGACGCATTGGTCAGCGGCCTGTCCACCGGTCTGGCCGTCGACGGCACCGCTACTTTGGAAGCCACGGATCTGTCTCGGTTTTCAGAACTGGCCCAACTGGAGCTGGGAGGCCAGGTCTCGGCCCGTCTAAACGGTCAAGGCTCACCACTGGAAGGCAGTTTCGACGGCACACTGGAGGTCGAAGGAACAGACCTCTCGACCGGGCGTGATGACATCGATCCGGTGATAAAGGGCAATACAACAATAACGCTCGACGCCAGGCGCGGCGCAGATGGCGTAACCATCCGAGATTTCACCCTGATCGGTGATACCTTGCGCGCCCAGGCCGACGGCACGGTAACGACCCCTGATGGCAACGTGACGATTGATGGTCAGGCGACGGTCAATTCCCGGGACCTGTCCGTGTTTTCCGGCCTTGCCAAACGCGAACTCGGAGGTGCAGTGCAAGCGAAACTGAACGGAAAAGGAACTGTTCAGACGCTGGAGTTTGACGGCACGGCCAGCGTATCGGGCCGGGATATCAAAACCGGTCTGGCCGAGATCGACCCGCTTTTGGTCGGTCGCAACGAGATCACGTTCGACGGTGCGCTGAGTCAGGAACAGATTGTGATCCGCGACGCATCGGTGAACGGTTCAGCCCTGACCGCCAAGGCCTCTGTTACCATAGACGATCCAAGGAAAGCCCTTGCCATTGACGGGCAGGTCAATGTGAACATCCCGGACCTGTCACCGTTTTCCAGCCTTGCAAAACGCGATCTGGCAGGGGCGATCCGAGCGGATGTTGCCGGCAAGGGCGCAGTCGGCAGCAAAGCGTTCGACGTAAAAGGCAATTTGGCGGCGGACGATATCCAAACCGGGATCGACGCCGTTGACGACCTGATCCAGGGGCGAACGAACCTGACCGTGGACGCGATGAACAACGATGAAGGCCTGGATATCCGTACGTTCCAACTGATTGGAACCGCCCTTTCGGCGAATGCATCGGGCAAGCTGAACCGAGACGCCGGCGGTTTGGACTTTTCCGCCAAACTGGATGACCTTGCCCGTCTGTCGCAAACTTTGTCCGGACCGCTGAACCTGAGCGGGAACGTCGCTCCGACCGGCTCTGGACTGGAAGGCACTGCTCGCCTGGACGGGCCTGACAGCTCTTACGCCAGCCTTCAAGGAACGGTCGGCCAGAATGGCTCGGCTGATGTGGATTTTGACGCCAAACTGAACCGGATCGAGCGGTTCGTTCCCGAATTTCCCGGCACTGTGGCAGCAAAGGGAACGGCCAAACTCGATAACGGTGTCTGGACGATTGACGCCAAGGCGCAAGGGCCTGCCGACATAGACACCACGTTGGCCGGCACTTTTGATGAAACCAGCAGTCAGGCGGATCTGAAGGCACAGGGCGGCATCAACCTTGGGATCGCGAATGTCTTCATCACACCCAACAAGATCGACGGGTCGGCGCGCTTCGATCTGGCACTCAAAGGTGCTCCGGCGCTGGCGTCGCTGAGCGGTTCAGTCACCACTTCGGGCACATCCCTTGCAATTCCGGGTGCTGGTCAGACCATTACCGGGATCAGTGGTCAGGTGGATCTGGCGCAAAGTCGCGCAAACATTACACTGAATGGCGGAGTTCGGGCGGGCGGCAACTTTACCGTCAACGGGCCTGTTGACCTGACCCCTCCGTTCAACGCCCAGATTACCACCACCCTGAACAACCTAGTGCTGACAGACCGGTTGCTGTATGAAACCACCCTGAACGGTCAGATTGCCATGACCGGGGCGTTGGCCGGAAACAGTTCGTTGGCCGGTCAGATCACGTTTGACGAAACCAACATCAACCTTGCCGCCGCGTCCGGCGCGGTAGGCGCGGCACCTATCCCGGACATCCAGCACATCAACGAAAGTCGCGCCGGTTTCGTCACGCGAGAGCGGGCCGGATTGGTCGTGACCGAAGGATCGGAGAAAAGCGCATCCCGTATTGCGCTGGATATCAGCCTGCTTGCACCCAAGGCGGTTTTCGTCAGAGGGCGTGGTGTGAACGCAGAACTGGGGGGTCGAATTTTCATCGGCGGCACCACTGCCTCTGTCGTTCCGTCCGGTCAGATCGAACTGATCCGAGGGAATTTCGACATTCTGGGCCGCAGATTGGCACTGACCAAGGGGATCGTCACGTTGCAGGGCGATCTGACCCCGTATATCGAGTTCGAATCTTCAGCCAGTACGTCTGACGGCACCGCGACGATCGAAATTGCCGGCCCGCTGGATTCACCTGAGGTCAATGTGTTTTCCGACCCCGAACGTCCGGCCGAAGAAGCGCTGGCAATGTTGCTGTTCGGGAACCGGTTTTCAGAAATCTCGCCTTTCCTGATCGCGCAAATGGCAGCATCACTGGCGCAGCTTAGCGGTGCAGGAGGGGATGCAACCAAAGGTCTCCGCGACTCCACCGGAGTCGACACAGTCGACATCGGAGCTTCGGAAAGCGGCGCGGGCCGTTTGGGCGCGGGCGCGTACCTGGGTGAAAACCTCTATACGGACTTCACCGTGAACACCGAAGGTGACACCGAAGTGAACCTGAACCTCGATGTCACGGACAATTTCACGGTGCGCGGTACGGTCGATGGCCGAGGAGAGACGGGCGTGGGTGTGTTCTTCGAACGTGACTACTGACCAACTGTCAAAAAAGAAACCGAGTTGAGCCATCCGTTCATGTCGCCCAAGCAGGTGACGGGTGTTCAAATTGCTTTGTCGACGCCAGATTCCGATTTCTTTGGTGGTCGCGATGCAATCGCCAGCGCGGGAAATTGCGTGGTGCCGCGACCAAATGAAAACCCAGCGAATTGCCGGGGCAAGTCAGATGGGGCAATCGTTTGAACGACAGCGCGGCAAAGAAAAAAGCGGCCCCCTTCCAGAGGCCGCCTTTGTTCAGTCTGGCCGCGATCTTATTCCGCTGCCATCGCATCCTCGATCTTTTCGACACGAATGGCCGAGAATTTGAACTCGGGTATCTTGCCGTAGGGGTCGATGGCCGAGTTCGTCAGGATGTTCGCCGCCGCTTCGACATAGGCAAACGGGATGAACACCATGTCTTCGGCAATGGCCCGGTCGGCGCGCACCATGATTTCAATCGAACCACGACGCGTGGTCAGGCGGATCATTTCGCCCGGATCAATCCCCATCAGCTTCAGCGTGCGCGGGTTCATCGAGCAATTGGCCTCTGGCTCGACCGCGTCAAGAACCTTTGCCCGGCGGGTCATTGAACCGGTATGCCAATGTTCCAGCTGACGGCCGGTGGTGGCAATCATCGGGTATTCATCATCGGGCGCCTCATCAGGCGGGATGACATTGGCCGGAGTGAACCTTGCTTTGCCACCCGCGCGGGGGAAACCATCGCCGAACACAATAGACTGGCCGGGATCGGTTTCGCTGAGCGACGGATAGGTGATCGTCTCGTTTTCCAGCCGTTCCCACGTGATATTGTCAAGCGACTCCATGGTCAGTTTCATCTCGGCAAAGACCTCGGACACATCGGAGTAGTCCCAGTTCAGCCCGATGCGCTGCGCCAGTTCGACCGTGATCTTCCAATCCTCGCGCGCCTCACCCGGAGGCGCCACGGCCGGACGGACACGTTGCACCTGACGGTTGGTGTTCGAAACCGTGCCGTTCTTTTCATACAGCGCCGAGGCCGGCAGAATGATGTCGGCATAGTTCGCGGTTTCGGTCAGGAAGATGTCCTGCACGATCATCAGGTCCAGCTTGGCCAGGGCCTCACGTGCGTGGCCAACATCCGGGTCGGACATAGCCGGGTTTTCGCCCTGAATGTACATGCCCTTGATGTTGCCCGCATAGGCTTGGTCAATGATCTCGGTGACGGTCAGACCCTTCTCGTTCGAGAAATCATCCGATTTCCAGATATTGGTGAACTGCGCGCGAATGCCGTCATCCGTCACCGTCTTGTAGTCCGGCAGGAACATCGGGATCAGGCCGGCGTCTGATGCACCCTGCACGTTGTTCTGGCCCCGCAGAGGGTGCAGACCCGCGCCGGGTTTGCCGACATTCCCGGTCATCAATGCCAGCGAGATCAGGCAGCGCGAATTGTCGGTGCCGTGGATATGCTGGCTGACGCCCATGCCCCAAAAGATCAGACCCGCCTTGGCATTGGCAAAGGTGCGCGCAACGCGACGCAGCTGATCCGGTTCGATGCCGCAGATCGGCGCCATCGCCTCGGGCGTGAACTGGCGCAGGTGCTCTTTCTCGGCCTCCCAGTTCTCGGTCCAGCGGTGGATGTACTGGCTGTCATACAGTTCTTCCTCGACGATCACGTTCATGATCGCGTTCAGCATCGAGACATCGGCACCTGGCCGGAATTGCAGCATTTCGTCTGCAAATTTGCGCATGCCGACGCCGCGCGGGTCCATCACGATCAGCTTGCCGCCGCGCTTGGCGAACTGCTTGAAATAGGTCGCCGCGACGGGGTGGTTCTCGATCGGGTTGGCGCCGATGATGATCGCCACATCAGCGTTCTCGATCTCGTTGAAGGTCGCCGTCACCGCGCCCGAGCCCACGTTCTCGATCAGAGCGGCCACAGACGACGCATGGCACAGACGGGTGCAGTGGTCGACATTGTTGTGTTTGAAACCCTGACGGATGAACTTCTGGAACAGATAGGCCTCTTCGTTGGTGCATTTGGCCGAGCCAAAGCCCGCAACGCTGCGCGGGTCTTGGTCGCGCAGGGCCATCAGTCTGGTGGCCGCCAGATCCATCGCTTCTTCCCAGGTCGCTTCGCGGAAATGGGTCGACAGGTTGCCGGGATCAACGTTCAGACCTTTTGCCGGTGCATCCTCGCGCCGGATCAGCGGTTTGGTCAGGCGATGCGGGTGGTGGATATAGTCGAACCCGAACCGGCCCTTGACGCACAGACGGCCTTCGTTGGCGGGGCCGTTGATGCCCTCGACATATTTGACCTTGCCGTCCTTGACCTTGAGGCTGACCTTGCAGCCCACCCCGCAGAAGGGGCAGACGCTTTCGGTTTCGGAATCGTAATCCTTGCTGTCGCCGTGCTGCTGGTCGTCCAGCACGGTGGCGGGCATCAGAGCGCCGGTCGGGCAGGCCTGAACACATTCACCGCAGGCCACGCAGGTCGACTCGCCCATTGGGTCGTTCTGGTCGAACACCACCTGCGCGGTATGCCCGCGCCCGGCCATGCCGATCACGTCATTGACCTGCACGTCGCGGCAGGCGCGGACGCAGAGGTTGCAGTTGATGCAGGCATCCAGATTGACCCGCATCGCCACATGGCTGTCATCCAGCAACGGGATTTTCTCGGGCTCTTTCGCCGGAAAGCGGCTGTCGCTGACATCGTTCAGCTTGGCCATATCCCAGAAGTGGCTCGATTTGTCGTGCGCTTCCGCGGGCTGGTCGGCCACCAGCAGCTCCATGACCATGGCGCGCGATTTCTCGGCGCGGTCGGTGTCGGTTTTCACCACTATCCCGTCAGCCGCCGGACGGATGCACGAGGCGACCAGCGTACGCTCGCCCTCGACCTCGACCATGCAGGCGCGGCAGTTGCCATCGGGTTTGTAGCCCGGCGCCGGTTTGTGACACAGATGCGGGATCACCAGTCCACGGCCATTGGCCGCTTCCCAGATGGTGGTGCCTTCGGGCACGGTGACGTCATCGCCGTTCAGGTTGAAGGTGACGGTCTTGTTTGGGCTTGCATCAAGCATGGCTCTGTCTCCCTCAGATTTCTTCAGCGAAGTGTTTCATGACCAGACGGATCGGGTTCGGGGCCGCCTGCCCCAGACCGCAGATCGAGGCGTCGCCCATCACCTGGCACAGATCTTCCAGCAGATCGGCGTCCCACTTCTCGGCCTGCATCAGATTCACCGCCTTTTCGCAGCCCGCCCGGCAGGGGGTGCACTGGCCACAGCTTTCGTCCTCGAAGAACCGCAGCATGTTCAGCGCCGCATCGCGGGCCGTGTCCTGATCGGACAGAACCACAACCGCAGCAGACCCGATGAAGGTGCCCAGCGGCTGTAGTGTGTCAAAATCGAGCGGGACGTCGTCAATGCTGGAGGGGAGAAGACCTGACGACGGCCCGCCCGGTTGATACGCCTTGAACACATGACCTTCGGCCATGCCCCCGGCGGCATCAATCACGTCAAGAATGGTCGACCCTGCCGGCAGCAGGTAGACGCCGGGTTTCGCCACCCGGCCCGAGACCGAATAGCTGCGCAGCCCCTTGCGGCCATTCTTTTCAACCGAATTGAGGATCTCCGGACCTTCCCGGCAGATTTTGGACACCCAGTAGAGCGTTTCCACGTTGTGCACCAGCGTCGGGCGGCCGAATACGCCGACCTGCGCCACGAAGGGCGGGCGGTGACGCGGCAGGCCCTTTTTGCCCTCGATCGACTCGATCATCGCGGATTCTTCTCCGCAGATGTAAGCGCCCGCGCCGCGGCGCAGGTCGATATAGCCTTTCTCGACGATCCCGGCCTGTTCCAAAGCCGCGATCTCGCGCCGCAGGATTTCCAGAACGCCTGGATATTCGTCGCGCATGTAGATGAAGCAGGTCTTGGCCTGAACCGCCCAGGCAGCGATCAGCATACCTTCGAGGAAAACATGCGGCGTGCGTTCCAGATAGTAGCGATCCTTGAAGGTGCCCGGCTCGCCCTCGTCCCCGTTCACGGCCAGGTAACGCTGGCCGTCGTTCATGCGGACAAAGCCCCATTTCTTGCCCGACGGGAAACCTGCGCCGCCCAAACCGCGCAGGCCCGAGGCCAGAACCTGTTCCTGAACCGCTTCCCAGTCGCCGCCTTCGCGCAGTTCCTTCAGTTTGGCGTAACCGCCGTTCTCGACATAGGTCGCGAAGGTTTCATAGGCGGGCAGATGGGCGTGGGTGTCCCCGGCGGCAATGGCGGCCTGCACCTTTTCAGGGGTCGCATGGTCGATGTGGTTGTGCCCGATTTCCAGCACCGGCGCCGTGTCGCAGCGCCCCATGCAGGGCGCGCGCAGAACGCGCACTTCGGACGGGTCCAGCCCATCCTCCAACGCTTTTTTCAACTGCTGGGCGCCAGCCATTTCGCAGGACAGGGAATCACAGACGCGAATGGTCAGCGCGGGGGGCGGCGTTTCACCTTCTTTCACCACGTCGAAATGGGCATAGAAAGTCGCGGTCTCGTAAATTTCGGCCTGGCCGATCCGCATCTCGACGGCCAGCGCGGCGATGTGGTCGGCGCTGATATGGCCGTGCGTGTCCTGAATCAGGTGCAGAAACTCGATCAGCAGGTCGCGGCGGCGTGGGCGGTCGCCCAGCAGGCGCGCAATTTCGGCCTGTGCTTCATCCGTAAACTGTCGGCCCTTGGGCGTGTGCCGCCCTTTGCCTTTACCTGACTTCCAGACGCCCTTGGGTGCGCCTGATGGCTTGGTGTCTAATGGTGCCATGATGCCCTCCGATTCAGGCCCCGTGTCTCATCAGGCAAGCATATCGTCAAATCGCTTTTTGCAATCGCACGATAACGACATCTTATCACCGTAAAGACGTCACCACGGCGCGCAGTGCCTGCACCGTTGGCAGTTCAGGGTCTCGGCTGAGGGTGGCCAGACAAATGGGTTTGCTGACAATCGGATCGACCAGCGGCAGCACCTTTGTCCCCTGCAACTCGCCCAAGGCCCGAATAAGGACACGTGGCACAACCGTAGCAGCCAGCCCCTCGCGCGCCATCACCATCGACGCGGTAAACCCGCTGGTTTCGGCGACCACGTCCGGGTGCAGCCCCTGTTCGGCAAAGATACGATCCAGAATACGCCGGTTTTGCATCTGCGGCTCGAGCAGGCTCAGCGGAAATTCAGCCACGCGCGCCCAAGGCAAGGGGCCGGTTTCGTCCGTCATGTGTGACGGAACCAACAGAACATAGGTTTCCTCGTACAAAGGTTGCACCTGTCGCAGATCAGTCCCGATGCTGTCGCCATATGTTATCCCGGCGTCCAGACTTCCTTCGTCCAGCCGGTGTTGAATGGCGGTGGCAGACATGGTTTCGATGCGGGTAACGATGCGAGGATGGGCTTGCCGAAAGCGTTTGGTAAGACGCCCAGTAAAGGCGATGGCCGTCGGTATCACGCCAAGGATCAGCGTGCCGGTGATCTCGCCCCTGGTGGCCAGCACCTGCTGTTCCAGTGCTTTGGTGTCATCGAGAATACGCCGCGCCCGTTGGACGATCATCTCGCCCTCTTCGGTCAGGCCCTGAAACCGGTTGGCGCGGCGGACGATGGACACGCCCAGCCGATCCTCGAGGTTGCGGATGCGCATGGAAAAGGCGGGCTGCGAAATCCCACACTCTTCGGCGGCCTTGGCGAAATGGCGGTGCCGCGCCAACGCGCTGAGCAGTTGCAGGTCGCGGATTTCGATCATGATTCAAATTTCCAACATCAGGCCAAAGACCACTCTAACTGCATTACCGCACAGAGAAAGCACCGTCTTTCAGCGCGGGCGCGTCGGAAACTGGTGCTTTGTCGTATAAGATTGCCCACCATTAATGGGGGCTGGGAACAAGAAGGCGAGGTACCGCATGACCGCTGTAGACGTATTTCAAAAACTGTTTGACGCGTATGTTGGATGCTACCGATCCCGAAACGCAGCTGGGTGCGCATCGTTTTTCGCCAAAGACGCAGAGCTATACTCACCTTTTGGTCCCGCAGCCAAAGGACGAACGGCCATTGAAACAATACACGCGGAATGGCTGGAGGAAGGTGGCGAGGACAAAGTCATCGAAGTCGTGCAGGCTGGCATAGACGGCCAAATCGGCTGGTGCCTTGCGACTTTCCGCGAAGGAACGACAGATGACGGCACATCTCTCAACGTTTTGTACAGACAGCCGGACGGCGGGTGGCTGATTCGACAATGCAGCTTGAACGAAACGCCCTGATGTCGGCACAGGGCAAATGGCGTCAGGTGTTGAACAGGAAATGCATCACGTCGCCATCCTTGACGATATAGCTTTTCCCCTCGGCCCGCATCTTGCCTGCCTCTTTCGCCCCCTGCTCGCCGTTGCAGGCGATGAAGTCGTCATAGGCGATGGTCTCGGCGCGGATGAATCCCTTTTCGAAATCACCATGAATGACACCAGCCGCCTGCGGTGCAGCGGTGCCGGTGCGGATGGTCCAGGCGCGGGCCTCTTTCGGGCCGACCGTAAAATAGGTTTCCAGTTTCAGCAGGTCGTACCCGGCACGGATCAGACGGTCGAGGCCGGGCTCTTCCAGACCCATTTCCTCAAGGAACATCTGTGCCTCGTCCGCTTCAAGCAGGCTGATCTCTTCTTCGATCTTGGCGCTGATGATGACGTGAGAGTTGCCTTGGGCGGCAGCCATCTCGGCAACTTTCGCCGAGTATTCGTTGCCTTCAGCGGCCTCTTCCTCGGACACGTTGCAAACATAAAGAACCGGCTTGGTGGTCAGCAGCTGCAACATCTTCCAGGCCTTGGCATCCTCGTCCGAAACCTCGACCAACCGTGCAGGTTTGCCGCTCTCCAGTATCTTTTGCGCTTCGGCAAGCAGGCGGTCCTGCTGTTGGGCCTCTTTGTCATTGCCTTTCAGCTTGCGCACCAGGTTGGCACGGCGCTTTTCGATGCTTTCCAGATCGGCCAGCATCAGCTCGGTCTCGATGGTCTCGGCGTCGGCCACTGGATCGATGCGGCCTTCTACATGGGTCACGTCGCCATCTTCGAAACAGCGCAGGACATGGGCGATGGCATCGACCTCGCGAATATTTGCCAGAAACTGGTTCCCCAGCCCCTCGCCTTTCGAGGCCCCCTTCACCAGACCGGCGATATCCACGAATGTCATGCGCGTCGGGATGATCTGTTTTGACGACGCGATTGCGGCCAACTTGTCGAGCCGCTCATCCGGCACGGCCACATCGCCGACATTGGGCTCAATCGTGCAGAACGGGAAGTTCGCGGCTTGCGCGGCAGCGGTTTTGGTCAACGCATTGAACAGGGTCGACTTGCCCACATTCGGCAGACCCACGATTCCCATCTTAAAGCCCATAACGGCCTCCTGCATAGAATACGAACGCAGCTTCTATGCAGGTCCGCATCAATGCGCAAGTGATTGCCGGGCGACTTTGTTTGAGTCCCTTCGGCCACATCACGAAATTGTTCTCAAATCGTGTTCTTGTCGGTCCTGAAAAACGAAGGGTAGGATGAACAATTAACATAGCGCGACCAAATTAAATGGCAGAATATAATGGAAAAACTACTTCTTGCAGCCGTACTGACGGTCTCTACATTTGCTACAGCCCATGCTCAGACGGTAGTTTTTGGTGCCGGGTATTCAGATTTTTCCGAGGCGACGTCCGAAGATCAGGCACTGATCGCTCTCGAGTACCATCACTCTCCTTTTCACCAGGCAACTCGGTTCAGTGCTGGCTGGGGTGCTGCGTTTTCTGTGGACGAAGACGGGGATACGCATATCGGTGTGGGGCTGGTCGGGCTGTATTCTCTGGGTGAGCGCTGGTTCGTCGAAGGCAGTGTCATGCCAGGGTACTTCAATGCCAGCAACGACCAGAACGACCTGGGCGGAGACTTTCAGATCCGCAGCCTTTTGGGTCTTGGATATAACCTGAACAACGGCAACAGAATGTCAGTTGCGATCACGCACAAATCGAACGCCAGCACCAATGATGAGAACCCTGGTGTAAACGCGGTTCTGCTGCGGTACCATCTGGGCTTCTGAGCTATTCCTGCGTTGGCGGGATTGATTTTCGGTCAAAGTTTCTGCACACGGGTCCAAACCCGATTGCAAGGACATCCGATGACCCGTATCGACGCCAAGTTTGCCGCCCTGAAAGCCGAAGGAAAGAAGGCTTTTGTTGCCTATGTGATGGCAGGGGACCCAGACTATGACACCTCGCTCGACTTGGTCAAAGGCCTGCCCGGCGCGGGTGTGGACATCATCGAACTTGGTTTGCCTTTCACTGATCCGATGGCGGATGGCCCCACAATTCAGGCGGCGGGCCAACGCGCGCTGGACGGCGGGATGACGTTGCAGCGCACATTGGATCTGGCGCGCGCGTTCAGGGAAACAGATGACACGACACCAATTGTCCTGATGGGGTACTACAACCCGATTTACAGCCGGGGTGTCGAGGCTTTTCTGGCCGATGCCAAAGATGCCGGTATTGACGGGCTGATCGTTGTCGATCTGCCGCCCGAGGAAGACGAAGAGCTTTGCCTGCCTGCGCAGGCGGCCGGGCTGAACTTCATTCGTCTTGCAACACCTACCACGGATGACCAGCGCCTGCCGCGCGTTCTGCAAAACACCTCGGGCTTCGTGTATTACGTCTCAATCACTGGCATCACCGGCGCGGCCGAGGCGCAGGCAACGGATGTGGCCCCCGAGGTTGCCCGCATCAAGGCCGCGACCGAGTTGCCGGTGATCGTGGGCTTTGGCATCAATACGCCCGAGAAATCCCGCAATATCGCGTCCGTGGCAGATGGTGCCGTAGTCGGATCGGCGATCGTCAGCCAGATCGGTGCAGGCAAACCGGTCGACGAAGTGCTGGATTTTGTGAAGTCCCTGTCGGATGGCGCCCATAGCGCCTGATCCGGCAGATAAAACAACACACTAAAAAGCCTGCCGCAGACTGTTCTGGGGCAGGCTTTTTTGACAGCCCGCCGCCGGGCCAGATCATTGCAGGCTTTGACATGCATTGGTAAGGAAAACGAACCAGTAAGTTCGGAGGTCTAAGTCATGCCTGTGATAACCAATATTGAAGACCTCAGGCGCATTTACGAGCGTCGCGTGCCGCGGATGTTCTACGACTACGCTGAAAGCGGCAGTTGGACGGAACAGACATTCCGCGAAAACAGTTCCGATTTTGAAAAGATCCGCCTGCGTCAGCGGGTTGCCGTTGATATGTCCGGGCGTTCGACTGCCTCTGAAATGATCGGCCAGAAGGTGTCAATGCCGGTCGCGTTGGCCCCGGTCGGGTTGACGGGGATGCAGCATGCGGACGGAGAGATGAAGGCCGCCAAAGCCGCAGAGGATTTTGGTGTTCCCTTTACCCTTTCCACAATGTCGATCAACTCGATCGAAGACGTGGCCGAGCACACCGACAAGCCGTTCTGGTTTCAGCTCTACACGATGAAGGACGCTGACTATGTCAGCCGTCTGATCCAGCGGGCCAAGGACGCCGGGTGTTCGGCGCTGGTGATTACGTTGGATCTGCAGATTCTGGGCCAACGGCACAAAGACCTGAAGAACGGCCTGTCCGCACCCCCCAAGCTGACCGCGAAGACCATCGCGAACCTGATGACCAAATGGGCCTGGGGCATTGAAATGCTGCGGGCCAAGCGGCGCGAGTTCGGCAATATAGTGGGACATGTGCAAGGTATCTCGGACGCGTCTTCACTGGGGGCCTGGACCGCTGAACAGTTCGACCCCACCCTCGACTGGAGTAAAGTCGAAAAACTGATGGAACAGTGGGGCGGAAAGGTGATCCTGAAAGGGATACTCGACGCGGAAGATGCCAAAATGGCTGCCAAGCTGGGAGCGGATGCCATTGTCGTGTCGAACCATGGCGGGCGTCAGCTGGATGGTGCGCTCAGCTCGATCCGGGTATTGCCCGAAATCATGGACGCTGTCGGCAATGATGTCGAAGTGCACCTGGACAGTGGTATCCGCTCGGGTCAGGACGTGCTCAAGGCATTGGCGCTGGGGGCCAGGGGGACGTATATCGGACGCGCATTCGTTTATGGGCTGGGCGCCATGGGCCAGAGAGGCGTCACCACCGCGCTGGAAGTGATCCAGAAGGAACTTGACACAACAATGGCGCTGTGCGGTGAAAAAACCGTTAGCGCACTGGGGGCGCAAAATCTTCTGGTACCAGAAGATTTTGGTGGTCGCTGGCAAGGCTGAGCCCGCGGGAGATTTGGGGCTCTGCCCCCGCCGCCCGTTCCGGGCGTCTCCCCCGGGATATTTGTGGCCAGATGAAGCAGCGGGCCCTTCACTGATCTGGCGAAGAACACTTCGGAGCGCGCGGCTGAGCCCCACAAAAGGGCAAGCTGTGAATTACCCCTTTCCAAACCGGATGAATCGAGATAAGGACGCGGCTTCACGCGGGTATACAGCCTTGGAGGATACCCGCCCTAACATTGGAGAATTATCATGGCTGGAGAGATTCCTGATCTCGTAGCTCTGGAACGGACGGGGACAGGCAAGGGCGCCGCTCGCAAAACTCGCCGCGAAGGCATGGTTCCGGGCGTAGTGTTTGGCGGCGACAAAGATCCGCTGCCGATTCAGATTCCGTTCAACGAACTGTTCAAGCGCCTGAAGGCCGGTCGCTTCAAGTCGACCCTGTGGAACCTGAAAGTCGAAGGCCATGAAGACGTTCGCGTCATCTGCCGCGACGTTCAGCGTGATGTCGTCAAAGACCTGCCGACCCACTTGGACCTGATGCGCCTGCGCCGGACCACCAAGATCGCGCTGTACATTCCGGTTGAATTCATCAACGAAGATGAAGCCCCCGGCATCAAGAAGGGCGGCGTGCTGACCGTTGTCCGCCCGGAAGTCGAGCTGTTGTGCACCGCAGGTGACATTCCTGAGAAGATCACCGTCGATGTGGCCGGAATGAACATCAACGACGTCGTCACCATTTCGTCGGTTGAACTGCCCAAAGGCACCAAGCCGACCATCGACCGCGACTTCGTGATCGCAAACGTCTCGGCACCGACCGGTCTGTCGACAAGCGACGACGAAGAAGGTGAAGAAGCCGAAGTTGCAGTCGACGAAGTCGAAGTCGTCGGCAAAGAAGAAGAATAAATCCGGATCAAACGTCAGGATTTTGAAACGGGGTTCTGACGAGCCCCGTTTTTTTATGGCCAAGACGCGCGGCGCTGGCTGGATTTCCATGGCAATTCCGGGCATCACATAGCCTCGAGGCTACAGAGGCGGAGCTTGGTCATGAAACTCTTTGTCGGATTGGGAAACCCAGGGCAGAAATACGTCCGAAACCGGCACAACATCGGGTTCATGGCTGTGGAGCGGATTGCGGAAGATCATGGGTTTGGCCCATGGAAATCCAAGTTTCAGGGCGAAATCTCGGAAGGGCGGTTAGGGTCTGAAAAAATCCTTTTGCTGAAACCGCAGACCTTCATGAACCGGTCCGGTCAATCCGTGGGTGAAGCGATGCGTTTCTACAAGCTCGAGTCCACAGATGTTGTCGTGTTCCATGACGAGTTGGACCTCGCCCCGGGCAAAGTGCGGGTAAAGGCGGGCGGCGGACACGCTGGGCATAATGGTCTGCGCTCGATCCACGACCATATAGGCGCAGCATATGACCGTGTCCGGCTTGGGATCGGACATCCGGGCCGCAAGGAAATGGTCTCGGCTTATGTTCTGAGCGACTTTGCGAAATCCGAGAGTGACTGGCTGGACGACGTTCTTCGGGGTGTTTCGGACGGCGCGCCCCATTTGGCCCGGGATGATGGTGGAAAATTCATGAACGCGGTGGCCCTGCGCACTGCTCCGCCCCGGTCGTCCAAGACGGCCGCTCCAAAAGCTGAAACCGCATCTAAGGCACCTCCGAAGCCACCGGCCGACGAACGGTCGGCCATGCAGAAACTGTTGGACAAGTTCAAATAACGCCCCGCCCTCTTTCCGTTACGTCGGCGTTGCGAAAGAGGGATGTCCGCGTTCCAATACACGCAAACAAGGGAGGCTATGCGATGCGGTCCATACTGAAGTGGGTTCTGCGCATTGCGCTGGCGCTGGCTTTGGCCGCCGCTGCCGTTGGGCTTTGGAAACGCGAAGAGTTACAGCGCCTGATGGCGGTGAACTCTCTGTTTGCCGAGGACAAGATCGTTCACAACTTTTCGCATATGGATGAAGCCTTTCTGACCGTGGATCTGCCGCGTGGAAACGCCCCGACATGGGAATTGCCCTACGGCGAAGGTTTCGATCTTCCGGAAGGCACCGACACTTGGATCAATGAACGCTCGGTCACTTCTTTGCTCATTATGCAGAACGGCAAGATCCGGTTCGAGGAATACTATCTGGGCACCGGTCCCGATGATCGCCGGATTTCGTGGTCAGTGGCAAAAAGTTATCTGTCGGCGCTTTTCGGCATTCTCCTGCAAGAGGGCGCAATCGATTCATTGGATGATCCCGTCGTCAAATACGCCCCCAAACTTGCAGGCAGCGCATATGACAGGGCGACAATTCGGAACGTTCTGAACATGGCCAGCGGCGTCACGTTTGACGAAGATTATCTGGACCCGAAATCTGACATCAACAGGATGGGCCGTGTGATTGCCCTGGGCGGTGAACTGGACGATTTCGCGGCCTCATTGCAGGACAGTTTCGCGCCCCCCGGTGAAACCTGGCAATACGTTTCCATAGACACGCATGTATTGGGCATGGTGATACGCGGGGCGACCGGTCGCAGTGTCGCGGATCTTTTGACGGAGAAAATCCTTCAGCCCCTGGGCCTTGAGCGGGACGGGTATTATGTCACTGACGGCGCCGGTGTCGCATTTGTTCTGGGCGGATTGAATTTCACGACACGTGACTTTGCGCGGTTCGGGCAAATGATCCTGCAAGATGGGGAATTGAACGGCCGGCATGTGGTGCCCGCCGACTGGATATTCGAGGCAACTCAACCCAGCGCCCCGACCGCTCAGGGGAAGATTGGATATGGGTACCAGTGGTGGATCCCGCGCGGCGCCCATGAGGGAGAGTTTCTGGCCCGGGGCGTGTATGGGCAATACATCTATTTCAACCAACCTCGCGGCGTTCTGATTGTGTCTACCGGCGCTGATCGGAAATTCCGCGACACTGGCGTAAACGACCAGAATATCGAAATGTTCCGCAAGATCGCAGAAAGCCTGTAAGGTGTGTTCATGCAGAAACAAGACAGTATCAATGTACTCGGCGGCGTTCTGGCGCCCTGCTCACGCGATCCTCTGACCGGGTTCTTTCGGGATGGTGCGTGCAATACCTGCCCCGAGGATCAGGGCAGCCATACCGTTTGTGCCGTGATGACGGCCGAGTTTCTGGCATTCTCGAAATACGTCGGCAATGATCTGAGCACGGCTCGGCCCGAATTCGATTTCCCGGGTCTCAAGCCCGGTGACAGCTGGTGTCTGTGTGCCGGCCGGTTCCTACAGGCCCATGACGAAGGATGCGCGCCAAAGGTTCACCTGGAGGCGACCCATCAACGCGCGCTCGAGATTGTGCCGCTTGATATCTTGCTTCAGAACAAAGCGAATGCCTGAAAGCCATTGCGCCCGGGGCGAGACCTGATCCGCGATCCAGTTTCGCCCCAAGGTCAGAATGCCATTTGCCAGATCAGGCTGATGCTGTAGTTTTCGAAACCGCTTTCACCAATGCCATCGTAGAACACGTTTGCTGCAAGCAAGCTGTTGTTTTCCAGCCGGTAGTCCAGGCCCAGATCCGCGCGGGCACGGGCGGTATCGCCAATCGGTGTCACGCCCGGGGCGGTCCCGGTACCCGAAGTCGTGCTCCAAATCCCAGAAAGCCCACCCGTCAGCATCATCTCTCCTCGTGACACTTGCAACGGGTGACTGAAATCGACACCCAACCGTGCCGTCGTCAAACTGAAATCCTGCTGTGGAATCAGATTGCCCAGGCTGTCGGTATAAGCTTTCTGATCGTCGCTGGCATAACTTACGTCCAGCAAAGGCATCAATGTCAGGGCGCCACGCTTTATCTCACCGGTTACGCGCGACTGGACCAGCCAACGGTCACTGTCGAAACTGTCCTCGTAGGTGCCAAACGGAGAGATGTTGTTGTCGGCCTGACCATAAAGAACGCGCCCTTCAAGAAACACCGAATGATTGGGCAATTTTGCCACCACATAAGGACCAACCAGCCAGCCCGTACCGTCCACGCTGGCCGGGCCGTTTTCCGTTTCGGCATAGTCGAACTGAAGCATGGCACCGATCAACAGGTTCGAATTGATCTGGCGATGAGCCCCGACAACTGCCAGTGCATAGGAGTTGTCAAAATCATCCTGCGAACTCCAGTTGCCGGTCACACTGAACCAGAAAGGCCGCGCCGGATCACTGGCGAAATTCAGATACCCCGAGCCCTGCGTGACCGAAGCGTCCAGTATACCCGACCCCGAACCTTGCAGAAACTGGGTCAGTTTCGGCTGGTTCGTCACAAGGCTGTTGGCCCGGGCGTTCTGGAACGCCTGAATCTGACGTTGAGCATTTGTCACGGCCTGAAGCGTGCTGACCCTGTTTGACTCAAGGTTCAGATTCCCAGCCGCGTCCGAGAACACCCCTGCCGGAATGAAAAGCTCGATGGTGCCGTTGTTCTGGGGCGTCAAAGTGGCGACATAGCTGGTGCCGGACCCGGTCAGAGTGGCCGTTGCATTGGTGACGGACAGGTCGCCCACGGTGAAATCGGTGCTTGGTTCGCTCAGGGTAATGGTTGCTTGAAACGTTCCGCTGCCGGTCGGCGTCAAGACCCCGATCGTTGCAGTTGGCTGTGTTGTATCCACCAGAACGCGCGTGTTCACGATTTGAGTGTTCGTTACACCGGACAACGCGATCTCATAGCGATAAAGCGGCCCACCGACGGTTTCACGCGCGGTAAACGTAATCCCCATGTACCCGTCTGCCGCATATGTGGAATCCGCGCCATCCTGACTGAGAATGGTTGCGCCGATATAGCCAAGGGAAGCAAGGCCGGCGGGCGTGATCGCACTCTGGTTCAAAATGCCGTTGTTGAAATAGAAACTGCCGCCGGGAACCTGCCCCGATCCCCCCAGAGAAACAAAGGCCGTTCCGGTAAATGGGATGTTGTTGAAAAAGATGCTTCCCCCGTTCGGCGTCGGAACTGAGGTTATGATGAAGCCGCCACCAAGGGCCGCACCCTCTTTCGCGCTTCCGATCATGAGTGCTGAAATCAGAAAACAGAGGCACGACAGCCTCGAAATAACGGACCTGACCATTTTACCTCCTACAACACCGCGAGGGCGCTAAACACCAGGGCGCCCGGGCAAAGATACTGTGCCCCGAACCACGTCATCCATTGTCCCATCCATTGCAGAGACGTCCCCTGAACCGGCGGCAACTACGCCAGTTATCCAATAGTTAATTCAATTTGGAGACACTGTATAGAATTGGAAGCAACTCAACTTTGGCGTGCGGGCCACATGGCCATGCACAAACCGCAGGGCAAAAGTGAAAAATGCCCGGAAAACACTTCGGACCCCGGTGTTTTCAGGGTGTCTTCTCGGCGAAAGGTCACAACAAGCCGGGACTTTGCAAGTCATTTGCTCAAGATATGCCGGATACAGTTCCGCGGCTTTGACGGGATATTCGCAACAATCTCGGGCAGAGGTCGCAACTGGCAGTTGTCGGGAAACAAATGCAGGCACAATGATCCAGGTTTCACAGCAGCCGGCGATTCCTCGGGCTTTTGTGTTGTCCTTACATGCGCATTGGCGGCGGCCCTTTTTGCAGGGCAACCTGATTTCGGCGGACATGTCACATGTAGGACTATCCCGCCTGTCCTGCCTTGGAAGTATTGCTTTCAGGTCTGCTTGAGCCATCGACCCCAAGACAGAGCAACCGGGACATGCCGCCCCGGTTCACACTCAGTCCGCCGTACGGCCTTCGGTGTCTGACATATCGAAGTTCAGATATTTGGCCACGGTCTGAACGTCCTTGTCTCCGCGGCCGCACATGTTCATGCAGATCAGGTGATCCTTGGGCAATTCCGGTGCGATCTTCATCACATGGGCCAAAGCGTGGCTTGGTTCCAGCGCCGGGATGATCCCCTCGGTTGCGCAGCACAGCTGGAACGCCTCGAGCGCTTCTTTGTCGGTGATCGAGACGTAATTCGCGCGTCCAATTTCGTGCAGCCAGGAGTGCTCGGGCCCGATGCCAGGATAGTCCAGCCCGGCCGAGATCGAATAGCCTTCAAGAATCTGGCCATCGTCATCCTGCAACAGATAAGTCCGGTTGCCGTGCAGCACGCCCGGCCGTCCGCCGGTCAGCGAAGCGCAATGCTCCATTTTCTCGTTCACACCTTTTCCGCCCGCCTCGACGCCTATGATGTTGACGTCCTTGTCGTCGAGGAAGGGATAGAACAGACCCATCGCATTCGAACCGCCGCCGATTGCCGCGATGATCGTATCCGGCAAACGGCCTTCAGCCTTCATCATCTGCTCTTTCGCTTCCTTGCCGATGATCGACTGGAAATCGCGGACCATTGCCGGATAGGGGTGCGGTCCAGCCACGGTGCCGATGCAATAGAACGTGTCGCGCACATTAGTCACCCAGTCGCGCAGCGCGTCATTCATCGCATCCTTGAGCGTCCCACGACCCGAGGTCACAGGGATCACCTCGGCCCCCAGAAGACGCATGCGGAATACGTTCGGAGCTTGCCGCTGTACGTCGTGCGCCCCCATATAGACAATGCATTTCAAGCCAAACTTGGCACATACGGTGGCGGTGGCTACGCCGTGCTGCCCTGCCCCGGTTTCAGCAATGATCCGGGTCTTGCCCATACGCCGCGCCAGAATGATCTGACCCAGCACGTTGTTGATCTTGTGCGCGCCGGTGTGGTTCAGCTCGTCACGCTTCAGATAGATCTTGGCACCCCCCAGATGCTCGGTCAGGCGTTCCGCAAAGTACAGCGGCGAAGGACGACCCACATAGTTTGCCCACAGGTCATCCATTTCGGCCCAGAACGTCGGATCATCTTTGGCCTTGTTGTATTCCTCTTCCAGCGACAGGATCAGCGGCATCAGAGTTTCACTGACAAAACGCCCGCCGAAGATGCCGAAACGTCCCTGTTCGTCAGGGCCGGACATGAAGGAATTGAAAAGATCGTTGGCCATGGGTGTCTCCCTCGTCGTATCTGTTGTTCATAGGTGGTGGCAGCGGGATTTGCCATGGGCAAAACGCATCATTCCACAACCTGCGTGTTTTGACGCCAGACCTGAATCGCCTGTTCCGGCGAGGGCACACCAATGCACGGAAAATGATGAAACCTGTTCACATCCGCCAAACGATCGGCCGCCAACACGGCACGCCTGTGGGGGCCGGATTGGGAAAATGTCAGCATTGCTTCAATGTCTTGCCAGACACTGAATGAAAAATAGATGCCATCCTGCCTGAACAAGTCAGCGTGCAGGCACAATGGGTCCCCTTGCGCCTGCCGACAGGCCTGTCCCGCGCGCCAGAAAAACTCCGGCGCATGGTACCAGTGTTTCAAGGAAACGCCCCCGATTGCTGCGAGCATGCTCCATCCCTCCGTTTCGAGGGATACGCAACAAGATCTTTTTCAGATCACCTGAGAGCCGATGCAAAGTCGCGGATCAGGGCCGCATCTTTCACGCCCGGCGCGCTTTCGACACCGGATGACACATCCACCTGCCGGGCACCTGTCATCCGGACAGCTTCGGCAACGTTCAGGGGTGTCAGGCCACCGGCCAGCATCCAGGGTCGCCGCCAGTATTTCCGTCCGGCCAACAGCCGCCAGTCAAAAGCCAACCCGTTGCCGCCCGGCAATTCAGCCTCTCTGGGCGGTTTCGCATCGATCAGCAGTTGATCGGCCACCTCCGAGTAAAGATCGATGGCCGCCAGATCCTCGGCCTCGGCCACTCCTATGGCTTTCATCACCGGCAAACCAAATCGCTCGCGAATTTCGGAAACCCGTTCGGGCAATTCCTTGCCATGCAGTTGAAGCATATCAAGCGGTACAGTCGAAACGATGCCGTCCAATTCTTCGTCAGTGGCATTCACCACCAAAGCCACCTTGGCAACGCCAACTGGGACCAGATGCGCCAGTTCTGCGGCCTGCGAAACATCCAGATTGCGTGGCGATTTCGGAAAGAAAACGAACCCAACATAGCCTGCCCCGGCGTCTGCCGCAGCGCGCACGTGATCCGGTGCGGTCAGACCGCAGATTTTGAACCGAACATCAGGCATATCGGTCAGGCTCAGCTCGCCTCATCCAGAATGGCAAGCACGTCGTCCTTGCCTTCGTTTTGCTTTTTCTTGAGTTTCTTGACTTCGCGCTCAAGCTTGCGCACTTCGGTTTTCTTCACTGTCGCGTCGCGGCGGTGCTTGTGTTCCCGCAGCCATTCCCACAGGAAACCAATAACCAATCCTGCTGCAACACCCCCTAAAACCACCAGAAACAGCGGCAGTGACGCGCTGAGGTTAAAACCCAGAAGCTCGGCCAGAGCATCCGGCATCAGTTTCAGTTCAACGGACTGAACATTGGCAAGAGACACGGAAATCAGGATGATCCCGAGAGCCGCCAGAAAAGCATATCGAAGGTAACGCATCATGGTGTCAGGCTTTACCGTTCAATCGATCCCTGAGCAACTTGCCAGTTTTGAAAAACGGTACACATTTTTCTTCGACCTGCACTGTCTCGCCCGTGCGCGGGTTGCGCCCAACACGTGCATCGCGTTTTTTCACGGAAAAGGCACCAAAGCCCCGTAGTTCGACACGGTCACCGCGCGCCATGGCGTCTGTGACTTCTTCGAATACGGTGTTCACGATCCGCTCGACATCACGCTGATAGAGATGCGGGTTTTCGTCAGCGATTTTCTGAATCAATTCTGAACGGATCATGCGTGATACCCTCCCAGGCAGCCGGTGTGACAGGTCTACTGTTTTGACAGTATAGGAAAAAACCCGGAAGGGGGGAACGGATACTCTGAGTTTTGAGGCTTTATTTTGCCACATTCTCGCGCGAAATTTTATCTGTCAGGCCAATTTCCACACTTAATGCGCGATCAATCCCCTTATTAACCCTGCGGTTCGGAACATATTGATTCGCAACAAAAACGGCCCCACACTGTCGTGCGGGGCCGAAATTCATGCTTGGGATACTACCTTGGCTCAGTCGCCGGATTTCAACGCTGCACCCAGGATATCGCCCAGCGATGCGCCCGAATCGGAAGAACCGTACTGTTCCACGGCCTCTTTCTCTTCGGCGATCTCGCGCGCCTTGATCGACAGGCCCAGACGACGGGTCTTGCTGTCGACGTTGGTGACGCGGACGTCGACCTTGTCACCGACCGAGAAACGCTCGGGGCGCTGTTCGGCACGATCACGCGACAGATCCGAACGACGGATGAACGACTTCATGCCTTCGTATTCGACCTCGATGCCGCCATCTTCGATCGCGGTGACTTCGACAGTGATGACCGAGCCACGCTTCACGCCGCCCACGGCTTCGGCGAACTTGTCACCGCCCAGGGCTTTGATCGACAGCGAGATACGCTCTTTTTCGACGTCAACTTCCGAGACAACCGCCTGAACGACATCGCCCTTGCGGTAGTTCTGGATCGCATCCTCGCCACGCTCGTCCCAGGACAGGTCGGACAGGTGAACCATGCCGTCGATGTCGCCTTCGAGGCCGATGAACAGACCGAATTCGGTGATGTTCTTGACTTCGCCTTCGACCTCGGTGCCCTCGGGGTGGGTTTCTGCAAACACTTCCCACGGGTTGCGCTGAGTCTGCTTCAGGCCCAGAGACACGCGACGCTTGGCGCCGTCGATTTCCAGAACCATGACGTCGACTTCCTGGCTGGTCGAAACGATCTTGCCGGGGTGGACGTTTTTCTTGGTCCAGGACATCTCGGAGACGTGTACCAGACCTTCGACACCGGCTTCCAGCTCGACGAACGCGCCGTAGTCGGTGATGTTGGTAACGCGACCCTGATGGACCGAGCCCAGCGGGTACTTGGCAGCAACCAGATCCCACGGATCTTCCTGCAACTGCTTCATGCCCAGGCTGATGCGGTGGGTCTCTTTATTGATCTTGATGACCTGAACCTTGATGGTTTCGCCGATCGTCAGGATCTCGGACGGGTGGTTCACACGGCGCCATGCCATGTCGGTGACGTGCAGCAGGCCGTCAACGCCGCCCAGGTCAACGAATGCACCGTATTCGGTGATGTTCTTGACAACACCCTCGACGGTCTGACCTTCGGACAGGTTGCCGATGACTTCGGCACGCTGTTCGGCACGCGATTCTTCCAGGATGGCGCGGCGCGAAACAACGATGTTGCCACGGCGGCGGTCCATTTTCAGAATCTGGAACGGCTGCTTCAGACCCATCAGCGGGCCGGCGTCGCGCACGGGGCGAACGTCAACCTGCGAGCCGGGCAGGAACGCAACTGCGCCACCCAGATCGACGGTGAAACCACCTTTGACGCGACCAAAGATTGCACCTTCGACACGCTGGTCGTCGGCATATGCTTTTTCCAGACGGTCCCATGCCTCTTCACGGCGGGCCATCTCGCGCGAGATGACGGCTTCGCCGCGGGCGTTTTCTGCGGCACGCAGGTAAACTTCGACCTCGTCACCAACAGCGATTTCAGGGGCTTCGCCGGGATTTGCGAATTCTTTCAGATCAACGCGGCCTTCCATTTTGTAGCCTACGTCGATGATGGCTTGGCCGGCTTCGATCGCCAGAACCTTGCCTTTGACAACAGACCCCTCTTCGGGCGTGTCCATTTCGAAGCTTTCATTCAGGAGGGCTTCGAATTCCTCCATGGATGCGTTAGCCATGTGGCGTTGTTTTCCTTTACAATACGTTTTTGCTGGCCGAGCGGTTGTCTCCGCCGGTCTTGTTTCATGATGTCTTCAGGCGTGATCCGGTGCGCCCCTGAGCAAACAAACACAAAGGGCCGAGGTAACCCGGCCCTGCTCAGAAACGTCATCCGGACGTTGACCGCCCTTGTATCGACAGCGCGCGTATAGGCGGATTCCCCGGTGTGCGCAAGGGCAAAGCCCATATTTTCAAGGTTTGGCGGCTCTGCGCCCAGGCGCGTTGCCGGTTTTGAAGGTCCAAACCCCGGCATCGCGCCGCAGCATGGCCTGTTCAATTGCGTCCAGTCGCATCAACGCTGCGGAAGGGTTGCGCGCGCCTCCGGCCCGGTTCCAGATTTTTTGCGCAGAAACGGGGCTCCACGGCAAGCTTGCCGAGGCCAACCACTGGCGCAGCCCTGACGGCAGAGAGTCGTAGACCTGCATAGGCGCCGCCTGTCGTCTCCGACGTTTGAGGGTGCTCCGCAAATTCCGGCCCCTTGTTTGCCCTTGTTTCTTGTGTTGTTGCAATACGGTCGCCCTTCGCAATATGTATGTAATTACATTACATAACAACAAGGCAGACGGAAGCAAAAAAGACGGGGAATTTGCGCCCCGCCTTTCCTGCAACCATTCCCCGCGCGACGGGCAGGAAGCAGTCAGAACAGTTGCAGATCCTTTTTGCCGCTTTGGATTTCAGCAAAGTTCGGCATGTTTTCGATGACAACAGGGGCTGGCGCCGTACCGGGCATCGCCACTGTCGGCTTCATTGCCGCCGCCATTCCAAAGGCAGGTTGATCAAGTTCCCCCCGGATATCGCGCAACAGTGTTTTGTGATCCGGCATGGATTTAACGATCTTCGCCAGATCCATTTTCGCGTTCTTCATACCCTGGAACCAAATCGGTTTCTTCAACGGTCGAAGACGATCACGGATGCCTGAACCATAGCCCGTATCATAAACCTGTTTGCCCAAAAGAACGGTCTGATAAACGCGGCTGTCAAACAAAGTGGCAAACTCGATATCGTGATCCATCGGCAGGCGATACTGCCACAAGTCAAGATTTTCGGCCAACCGATCCGGTATCTTCATCTCGGTGCGCGCATCGATCCAGTATTGGTCATCGGTACGGTTGCCCAACCGATAGTGCAAACAGATGAATTCCAGAACCTCATTATAGAGCTTGTCCATCTGTCGATTGTATCTGTCCCTCAGCGAAGGCTCGATGTCTCGCGTGGGCAAATGCTCGGCGAACCAGCGTATCGCATGGTCAATCATGTGGATCGCCGTGCTTTCCAGCGGTTCAATGAACCCGCCGGACAGGCCTATGGCCACGCAATTCTTGACCCAGGCATTGCGCACGCGACCGACGCGCATCGGGATCACGCGCGGTGTCAAACCTTTGCCGCTGTCACCCAGCCACTCAAGGTATTCGTCCGCCGCCTGGTCATCCGTGCGGTGTGCCGACGAATAGACATATCCTGTGCCCACACGGTTAAAAAGCGGCACGCGCCACGTCCAACCCGCGCCCAAGGCAGTGGATCTGGTGGCGCTTTCGATCTTGTCAGGATCCGGAT
This sequence comes from Ruegeria sp. A4, assembly GCF_056543025.1. NCBI lineage: Bacteria > Pseudomonadati > Pseudomonadota > Alphaproteobacteria > Rhodobacterales > Roseobacteraceae > Ruegeria > Ruegeria sp. A4. The sequence goes on from NZ_JBQGAW010000006.1 coordinate 140,178, forward strand.
GCTCGATCTGCAACGCCATGGCCCGATCATTGGGCAGGTAGTCAGAGTAATCCAAAAATGGCTCACCAAGTGCCTTGTTGATGATCAGCCCACGAAACCCGGTGCAATCCACGACCATCTCAATGTCATGGCGGCCTTTTGCTTCGAGCATGAGATGACTGACATTGCCCTGTTCATCCAGCTCGACCGTTTGCACCTCATCCCGGATATGCTCCACTCCGCGCTTCGTGCAGACCCTGGTCAGCATGCCTGCAAACTTTACGGCATCCAGATGATAGGCATAACCAAACCGTTGTTCGAATTCAGGCTGCCCCAACTGACGCGCGCCCTTGCACAAACGGGCCAGATCATCATGGGGCGATATGGACTGCGTGAAATCCCTGTCGCCATTGCCGAAGCGCAGGAAATACTCGGCGGCCTCCAGCCCCTCAAGCATCTGGCCGTGCGCAAAGGGGTTCATGTAATCGATGCGATTGCCCTTGGCGTCATTGTTCCAGTTGCAGAACTTCACACCCAGCTTGAAGGACGCGTTGGTCTCGCGAAAGAAACTCCGCTCTGAAATGCCCGCCTGACGCAGCGTGACAGGCATCCGCGGAACCGTGGCCTCACCCACCCCGACGGTCGAGATGTTCGGGCTTTCGATCAGGCAGATTTGCGGTCGATCCTTGGGCGCTGACGTGCGGGAAAACACCATGTCCAGGATCAGCGCGGTCATCCATCCAGCCGTACCGCCACCCACGATGGTGATTTTGTTCAAACGATTGTTCATGTAGTTTTGTCCCTGTTGGCTTGGGAATTTTTTGCTGCGCCCCTGTTTTTTTTGCGGGTTGTGTCGCAGCTTTCCCTTTTCGCTGGGAAGAAATTATAACAGCTTTCCTGAATCCATCTAGGGTCTATGACGCACCGGCCTGAAGGCCCGGCCGCGCAACGTCGGGCAACCAGCAGGCGTCACGCCAGTCCCATATTCACGGTGAAGGTCAGATCTCTTCGCCTTTCTTCAGCAGTTCCTCAATCAGCCTGCGTTGCAGATCGGTGCTGTCGCCGCCTCCGAACTCTGCCGCACCACCGGAATACAGGGTGCCATATGTCCTGGCGATGTTCACAGTCTGGGCCAGCCCCGAGATCAACTGGTCTTTTTCCAACACGGACAACGGGTGGATAAACGCAGCCCACAAGGTGCCATTGGCAATCGCATAGCGGGCATCCAGCGTGCTGTCGAAATTGGCCTGCATCATTCGGATCAAGTCTTCCTCCGACAGCGCCGCGGCGCTGCGGATCGGGACCATGGCCCGCATCCGATCCGCATTGGTGTCGGTGATGACCAAGACCTGCACCCCTGCAATCGTCAATTGAAACCCGGGGCCGCTCGGCTCTGCTTCGGGATTAAGCGCAAAAAGAATGTTGCCCAGCCGTTCATACGTCATGGGCGGCTCGGCTTCGGGTGCGCTTTGCACGGGCTCTTGCGCGGCAAGGCTTCGGGCAATGAAAACAAGAATGAGGGCTAATCGGATCATGATGGCACTCCTGCGGGCATTCTTTCAGCATAGGTACGCAAACCCACACTGACCAAACAAAGCTTGGTGAACGCGCCTTCTGGTCATTCAGATACTTGTACGATCTGCAATATCTGATGGCCTATCTGCGATTACACGTCCAACTTTCATCCCCTAACTATGTTTCACCGGTCGACGATCCGATCGACCCGAACCCAGAACCAAGAGGAAACGTGTAATGAAAACTATCGTCTTCACCGCCCTGGCGGCCGCCATCGCCCTGTCCACTCCGGCTTTTGCCGCGGACGAAATCAACGTGTCCAACGGCATCTCGGCCGCAGGTGCCCCGCTTGCCGCACATGGGGTCGATCTGGTTGCTTTGGTCAATGATGGCAACCCGGTCGAAGGCTTCGCCACCCACTCGGCGACCTATGACGGCGCATCCTATTACTTTACCACCGCCGCCAACCTCGAGGCGTTCGAGGCGAACCCCGAGGCCTACCTGCCGCAGCATGGTGGGTTCTGTTCATTCGGCGTATCGGTCGGCAAGAAGTTCGACGGAGACCCGGATCAGTACCTGGTCGCAGATGGAAAACTGTACCTGTTCCTGAACGCCGAAACCCGCGCGGCCTTCCTGAAGGACGTTGCCGCCACCGCAAAAACGGCGGACGAACAGTGGGCAAACATCAGGAGCGTCGCCGTAGGCGAGCTGTAAACTCCGCACCTGCCTGCGACGTCAGCGCGTCGCGGGCAGTTTTGCGCTTATGATTTCAAGCGCTTTGGCCAATGCAGCCTCGATACTGAGGTCTGTTGTGTCCAGTTGCACTGCATCCTCAGCCGGCTTCATCGGCGCAGCGCTGCGCTCTGCGTCGCGGGCATCCCGCTCTTTGACATCTGCCAGAACCTGTTCGCGCGTCACGTCAGCACCTTTTGCACTAAGCTCCAGAAACCGGCGTTCGGCTCGCACCTCCGGGCTGGCCGTTACAAACAGCTTCACCTCGGCATTGGGACAAATCACCGTCCCGATGTCGCGCCCGTCCAAGACGGCCCCGCCCGACCTTCGGGCAAAGGCGCGCTGAAAATCCACCAAGGCGGCGCGAACCTCGGGGATCACCGCCACTTTGGATGCGGCCTGCGCGATTTCAGCCGTGCGCAGATCACCCTGCTCAAGCTCTTCGGCGGTCAGGGCCTGCGCTGCTTCAAGCGCGCCAAACCCTTTAAGAGTGCGCCGCCCAACGGCGCGATACAGCAAGCCGGTGTCCAGATGCGCGAACCCGAAATGCGCCGCAACGGCCTTGGAGATCGTGCCCTTGCCCGCAGCCGCAGGTCCGTCAATGGCGACAGTGAAGCTCACCTGCGCTCTACCTTTGCGCCAAGCGACGCCATCAACGGTTCAAAAATCGGGAAGGATGTCGCGATCGGGCCACCGTCATCCACGCTTACCGGGTTCTGCGCGCCCATGCCCATCACCATGAAGGACATGGCAATGCGGTGATCCAGGAAGCTTTCGCACGTCCCGCCACCCGGAACCTTGCCGATACCCAACCCTTCGACCGACCACCAGTCGTCACCCTCGTTGACCGTGACGCCGTTGGCGCGCAGACCACGCGCCATGGCGTCGATGCGGTCGCTTTCCTTCACCCGGAGTTCCTTCACCCCGCCCATCATCGTGGTGCCCGTGGCGTTTGCGGCAACCACGGACAAAACGGGGTATTCGTCGATCATCGAGGCCGCGCGTTCAGGCGGTACGTCAATACCCTTCATGTCTGGCGAGTATTTCGCGCGCAGATCGGCAACCGGCTCGCCGCCCTCTTCGCGCTCGTTTTCATAGGTCAGGTCGGCGCCCATCTCGCACAGCGTCGTGAACAGCCCCGCGCGCGTGGGGTTCAGGCCGATACCCGGCACCAGAACGTCGGAACCGGGCGTGATCAGCGCCGCGCAAACCGGGAAGGCCGCGCTGGACGGGTCGCGTGGAACGGCGATGACTTGCGGCTTCAATTCCGGGCGCCCCGTCAAAGTGATGACCCGGCCTTCATCAGTGTCTTCCACGGTAATTTCGGCACCGAAACCGGACAACATCCGCTCGGAATGATCGCGGGTTGCCTCTTTCTCGATAACCACGGTTTTACCGGGGGCATTCAGCCCCGCCAGCAGGACGGCGGATTTCACCTGGGCCGAGGGCACCGGAACTTCGTACCGGACCGGAGTCGGGTCCGCCGCACCAACGATCGTCATGGGCAAACGCCCCCCCGAGCGGCCCACGGCCTGCGCCCCAAACAACGCAAGCGGATCCGTTACCCGCGCCATGGGCCGCTTGTTCAGGCTGGCATCGCCGGTAAAGGTTGCCGTAATCGGCGAGGTCGCCATGGCACCCATGATCAGCCGGACTCCGGTGCCGGAATTGCCGCAGTCAATCACCTGATCCGGTTCGGCAAACCCGCCGACGCCCACGCCATGCACGGTCCATTCGCCGCCGCCGTGATTTGTGACTTCTGCCCCGAAGGCCCGCATTGCCTTTGCGGTATCCAGAACGTCCTCACCTTCGAGCAATCCCGAGATCCTGGTCTCGCCCACAGCCATCGCGCCAAGGATCAGTGACCGGTGCGAAATCGACTTGTCGCCCGGCACCTCTGCCGTGCCGGTCAGCGGGCCGCAGGGATGCGAAGTCATCGGGATGGGCGTTCCGTGTCCGGACATGGGGGCTCCTTTTGCGCTATCAGTGCTCCAGCCGATTAGCGAATTGGCACCGTTTGGTCCAGCGGCAATCAGCCTTTGCGGCGGAAGGTCAGGTAATGGGGCGTGCGACCTTCACGCAAGGCTTTCTGCTCGTAGCGTGTGGAAATCCAGTCGTCCCACGGCTCGCGCCAATCTGCGGGGCGCTCGGCCAGCCACTCGAACCCGGCGCGGGGGACTTCCTCGAGAGTCTGCCGCACATAGTCGGGGATGTCCGTGGCGACTCGGAAGATCGACCCGGGCTTCAAGACCTTTGCCAAGGGTTCAAGATGTTCCGGCGTCACGAAACGGCGACGATGATGCCGGGTTTTGGGCCACGGGTCAGGATACAGAAGGAAGGCGCGCGATATACTGGCCTCTGGCAGCACGTCGAACAGGTCTCGGGCATCGCCGGGATGCACGGCAAGGTTATCAACCCCCGCCTGCCGAATTTTACCCAGCAGCATGGCAACGCCGTTGATATAGGGCTCGGCCCCGATGATGCCGATGTCGGGGTTGCTTTGCGCCTGGTGAACCAGGTGTTCGCCACCGCCAAAGCCGACTTCCAGCCAGACCGGCTTGCCGCCGAACAACGCGTTCAGGTCCAACGGCCTGCGTTCGGGGTTTGTGTCCCAATCCACCGCACCGGGCGACAAAGCCGCCAGATCTTCGTTCAGATAGGTCTTTTGGCTGGGCTTCAGGGTCTTGCCCTTGAAGCGGCCATAGAAGTTTCTGCGCGGGCGTTGTGGGGTCTCGGTGCTCATGGCGGTCGCCATACTGCGCGCCAGAGAACGTTGCAAGGCCACGCGGTACGCACAAGGAAAAAGCGCGCCCTGAAAGGCGCGCTTTGTGTTGTTCAGATCAGACTGCGGCTTTCAACGCATCGACCAGATCGGTGCGCTCCCAGCTGAAACCACCATCATCGCTCGGCTGGCGACCAAAGTGGCCGTAAGCAGCTGTGCGCTGATAGATCGGTTTGTTCAGTTGCAGATGCTGGCGAATGCCGCGCGGTGTCAGATCCATGACCTCACCCACAGCTTTTTCGATAACCGCATCCGCCAATTGGCCGGTTCCATGGGTGTCGGCGTAGATCGACAGCGGCTTGGACACGCCAATCGCATAGCTCAGCTGAATCGTGCAGCGTTCGGCCATGCCCGCCGCCACGACGTTTTTGGCCAGATAGCGTGCTGCGTATGCTGCCGAGCGGTCAACCTTGGTCGGGTCTTTGCCCGAGAACGCGCCGCCGCCATGAGGGGCCGCGCCGCCATAGGTGTCCACGATGATCTTGCGCCCGGTCAGGCCCGCGTCACCATCCGGTCCGCCGATAACGAATTTGCCGGTCGGGTTGACGTGCCATTCGGTTTCGGCCGACAGCCAGCCGTCAGGCAGGGTTTCGCGGATATAAGGCTCGACGATGGCGCGGATATCATCCGAAGACAACGCTTCATCCAGATGCTGCGTAGACAGAACGATCGAGCTGACGCCGACCGGCTTGCCGTCGCGATAAACGACTGACAGCTGCGACTTTGCGTCGGGGCCCAAAGCAGGTTCGGTACCATTCTTGCGTACTTCCGCCAGTCGCCGCAGGATAGCATGCGAATACTGGATCGGTGCGGGCATCAGCGCCGGAGTTTCAGTCGTGGCATAACCGAACATGATGCCCTGGTCGCCGGCACCCTCGTCCTTGTCATCCGCAGCGTCAACGCCCTGAGCGATATGGGCGGATTGTTCGTGCAGCAGGTTGGTTACTTCGACGGTTTCGTGGTGAAACTTGTCCTGCTCGTAACCGATGTCTTTGACACAGTCGCGGGCGATCTGTTCGATGCGACCCATGTAATCGTGCAGCTTGTCTTGATCAGACAGACCTACTTCGCCACCGATCACAACCCGGTTGGTCGTGGCGAAAGTTTCGCAGGCCACACGGGCTTCTGGTTCTTCATTGAGAAATGCATCAAGGACAGCATCCGAGATGCGGTCACAGACCTTGTCGGGATGCCCTTCGGAAACGGATTCCGAAGTAAATGTATAGTTCTGTCGGGACATAAATGCGCTCCATTAGGGGTTTCTCCGCCACGCCAGGAAGCCGTTGTGACAGATCACAGACGCATACGCTCGCTTAAAGATGGGGTCAATCTTAAATTATTTAGTCAGGCGACGGATGTTGAACCACGCCAATGCAGCAAGAAACAATAGCAGTCCAAGAACAGGGCTGTCCCCGATGCGGGAATAAACTGTTGGCTGATGTGGCTGCGGCAGGATGGCATCCACGTATCCCGCCTTGCCCAGCGCCAATGAGGCCGTGACCTGACCCAATGGGTCAATCATGGCCGATATGCCGGTATTGGCCGAACGGATCATCGGCAGACCCTGTTCAATTGCCCTCATCCGGGCCTGTGCCAGATGCTGAAACGGTCCCGAACGCATTCCGAACCACGCGTCATTTGTGATCTGCAACAGAAAGTCCGCCCGACCCGCCGCCCCGTTCACATCCTGCGGGAACACGGCTTCGTAACAGATCAGAGGCAGCGCCCTTCCCAATTTGCCAAGGCCCAAGAGCTCGGGCCCCGGCCCTGCGCTGAATCCATGCCCCGTTGTGGCCGCCATCCCATAAATCCCAAAACGGCCCATCAACTCGCCAAAAGGCACATATTCTCCAAACGGGGCCAGATGGTGTTTGTCATACAGACCGCCCTGCTGCCCGGCTTCATCCAGATAGACCATCGAGTTGAAAATCCTCGGGCCGTCTCCGCGCTGGATCCCCAAAACCACGGGCGTACCCTGAGCGGCATCCGCAATGGCCGTCAAATACGGTTGCGCGCTGCCCAGCCAGGCTGGAACTGCGGTCTCGGGCCAGACGATCAGGTCCGGTCTGGGCAAAGCGGCGGAATATTCAATCTGACGGGCAAAAAACATGGGCATATATGCCGGGTCCCACTTTTGGTGCTGCGGGGCGTTGGGTTGAACAACACGAACTGTGTGCGGACCTTCCTGCACTATTGGCCGCATCGACGCATAGCCAACTGCCAGCGCCGCCGCCGCAGCTGCAAATCCCAGTGGACGGAGCAGTGCCCGCAAGCGTCTTTCCTGAACCAGTGCCGCCCCTATCGGAAACGCCACGGCAAATGTGAGCGCATTCAGGCCATACGGCCCTACCAGAGACAGCACTTGCGCCACGGGCGTATTCACCCAGATTTGCGCCACTCCGCCCCAGGGGAATCCGGTCAGTACGTATCCCCGTGCCAGTTCAGCCAGCGACAGCGTTGCGATCAGCAAAACGCTTTGCTGCATGGCGGTCGCGCCAACATGCCGCGCCAGTCGAAACGCAACCGCCCAGAACAGGGCGAGCCCGCCGGCCATAAACACCAGCGCAAACGGTGCCATCCAGGCGTGGCGCTCTGCATCCACCTGGAAGGGCTCGATGATCCAGCTGAGCGCATGGGCAAAATAGCCGGTGGCGAAGAACCAGCCGATCCACCCCGCGCGAGCACGGGTTTCACTGCCAAGGAACACCGGAACGATCAAAACCAGTGCAACAACCGTAGCGCCCCAATACCCATATGGTGCCTGGCCAAAAGCGCCGAAGGCGCCCAGCGCGGCGGCGGCAAACACTCTCAACGATAACGGCCAGCCCCGGACAGGCGTCATGCAGCGACGTCCGGCAGCATGACGCGCAACCGTTTGATGCGTCGCGGGTCGGCTTCGATCACTTCGAATTCCGGTCCTTCCGGATGGATCACGACCTCACCCCGTGCCGGAACACGCCCGGACAGCATGAACACCAGCCCCCCCAGCGTGTCGATGTCTTCTTCATCCACATCCTCGTGGCTGGTCAGGGATCTGCCGATCTCGGCTTCGAAGTCCTCAAGCGGCACACGTGCCTGCACAACGTAACAGCCCGGCTTTTCCTGCACCCAAAGCTGATCTTCGTCTGCATCGTGTTCGTCCGCGATCTCACCCACGACCTGCTCGATCAAGTCTTCGATCGTCAGCAGCCCGTCGACGCCGCCATATTCATCAATCACCAACGCCATATGGCGACGTTCGGTCTGCATCTTGGTCAGCAGGACACCGATCGGCATTGAAGGCGGTACGAACAAAAGCGTGCGCAACATGGATTTCAGGTCAAACTTGTCCGCGCCGCCGTTGAAACCATGGGTCAGTGCGAAATCCTTGAGGTGAACAAAGCCCAACGGCGTATCCAGCGTTCCTTCATAGACCGGGATTCTGGACAACCCACTGTCCCGGAACACGTCGGCCAGTTCATCCTTGGTGATGGTGGAAGGAACCGCGATGATCTCGGCCGTGGGAATGGCCACGTCTTCGACGCGCATCCTGCGCAGGTTCATCATCCCGTGAGGCCGAGCGGCCGCTGCGCTCTGCCCATTCATCCCCGGGTTTTGCTGAGTCTCATGACCCGAAAACGCGTCGAAAATGCGGGAAATAAACCCGCTTTTCTCTTCTGTATCATTGCCGCTGTCCTGAGGTTGCGCGCTTTGCGCCGCCCTAGAACTGCCGTCTGTTTCGCCCATTACCTTGTTCCAACTGATCGGGTCACATGACCCACCTTATACCTTATATGGGTCATCGATACCCAATTTGCCAAGTATCTCGACCTCAATCCCTTCCATCAAAGCGGCATCGGGGTCACGAATGTGATCATATCCCAGCAAATGCAACGTTCCGTGAACAAGCAAATGGATGACGTGATCATCAATGTCCTTGCCCGCCTCATCCGCCTCACGCGCGCAGGTGTCGAAGGAAATCGCAATATCGCCCAAAGGAATTTCACCGGTGAAATCCGGCTTTGGCGGATGGGGCGCTTGCCCGGCTTCGTCCGGGGCCAAATCTTCTACCGGCCAGCTCAGAACATTGGTGGCGGCTGGTTTGCCGCGAAACTCGGCGTTCAGCTCCGAAATGCGCGCATCATCGCATCCCAGAACGCTGATCTCGCAAAGCTCAGGGTCCAGTTCCGCATGGGACAGGACGGCGGATATCGCTTGCCGCGACAAAGCTTCAAGCCCTTGCCACCGGTCGTCTTCGACAGTGAGTTCCAGATTCATCTTATCGCACAACAGCCTTGTGAATGAGCCGTGCAATCAACTGGTTTCGCGGCCCGCATCCGCCTCATACGCTTCGATGATCGCGGCCACAAGCGGGTGGCGAACCACGTCCTTGGACGTGAAATAGTTGAAACTGATGTTGGGGATCGTTTTCAACAGTCTTTCGGCATCCTGCAAACCCGACTGAACGCCGCGTGGCAAATCCACCTGAGACCTGTCGCCGGTGATTACCATGCGGCTGCCTTCGCCCAGACGAGTCAGGAACATCTTCATCTGCATGGTCGTGGCGTTCTGTGCCTCGTCCAGCACCACAAAAGCATTGGCCAACGTGCGTCCACGCATGAACGCCAGCGGCGCTATTTCGATTCGCTTTTCCTCAATCAGCTTGGCCAGCTGCTTGCCGGGCAGAAAATCATTCAGCGCGTCGTACAGCGGCTGCATGTAGGGATCGACCTTGTCCTTCATGTCACCGGGCAGATAGCCCAGTTTTTCACCCGCCTCGACCGCCGGGCGGCTGAGGATGATTCGATCCACATGCCCGCCAATGAACATCGACACGCCCACGGCGACAGCCAGATAGGTTTTCCCCGTGCCAGCAGGCCCGATGCCAAATGCAAGCTCATTTTGAAACAGTGACTGCACATAAGCCTTCTGGGCGTCCGTGCGCGGTTCCACCAGTTTCTTGCGGGTTTTGATCTCGACTGAACCGCCCTTGAACATTTCCAGCTGGTCGCCATCGCGGCTGCCGGTCCCCTGTTCCGAACCACCCATCCGCAGCTCTCGGTCCACGTCCGCAGACTCGACCTCGCGCCCGCCTTCCAATCGCGTGTAAAGCGATTGAAGCACCTCAATAGCCTGCTTCTGGGCGTCTTCATCGCCCATCACGACAAGCTGGTTGCCGCGGCGTACGATCTGGACGGAAAGCTTGCTTTCGATGTCGGTCAGATTGCGGTCGTATTCGCCGCACAGGTCAATCAACAATCGGTTGTCGGGAAACTCTAAAAACGCCTCGCGTTGGGGCATTTCGTCTTGCGGTGGGGTCAGGGCACCGATGGCCAATCCGTTCTCCTGTCTTGGCGGTTCACCCCGAGCGTAGACAACAAATCTCGGTGGGCGCAAGCCACAGTTTCAAAAATAAGCCCACAGATGACAAAAGCGCCGATCATACAAAAGAAAAAAGCCTGTCAGACGCGCATCAGAACGTATAGTTCAGCCCGAATCTCAAGCCGCCGTATTTCGGTGTGGACTTTGTGGAAAAGCCCGAACCGAATTGAACGTCTTCGGATTTGAACTGGACGTATTCGTATTCGCCGGTGACCGACCAATTGTCTGTCAGCTTGTGTTCGGCACCGATGCTTGCGGTATATCCGCCCCGCCGATCCGATGCCGAAAAGCTCTGTACTGTAGCTCCGGATGTGATGTTGTTGGTTGTTTCAACATCGCCCCACAGGTAACCGACGCTGAAAAAGTACAGAACCCGACCGTTTCGGCTTGTCAGGCCGCTTCGATATTTGAGGGACAAAACGTCAGATATCTCTGCCCCACCCTCAACGTTCGAACCGCCGATCTGGGCCCTGACACTGTCGTCCAAGGATCCAAAATCATATCCCACTTCAAAACCATAGACGAAATCACGCCCCCACCTTGAAGGCAGAACACCACGCCAACCACCACGAAAGCCGCCGTATGCGCCGGATACGTTCAGGTCGCCAATATCAAACAGCCCGGCGGGCGTTCTCAGACCAAATCGATCGTCCCAGCCAGAGGCGTAGCCGCCAGCAATCCCCAGATAAAATGCACTGACGTCACTGCTGAACTTTTTGGGGCTGATAACGACAGGATCGGTTGTCGTGCCCTTCAGGTCTCCGGCAATCGTCGCGCTGGCAAAAAAAGTGACAACCGAGGCCAAAGGCAAGGTTTTCACTAGGCTCAGGGTCCTGAAGCTGTTCAAGATTGGCACTCGTACCTCCATCACTCCGATCTCGGGATCGGCGAATAATCGTTTTTTTGACGCAAAAACGGCGCCTGAAAAAACATGGCTCCTCTCGGAGCATAGTTCCAAGCAATAAATCAAGGGTAAATTTTGGAAACAAACACCAACTATGGTGGCTGAACGGCGGAAACTCACCGACTCAGAGCAATTCACCCGCCAAAGAGTTGGCGCCCGAGTCGGTGATCCGGACCTCTTTCAGATCACCAACGGCAATCCCGGTGCCCTTCACATGCACCGAATGCAGATACTCGGATTTTCCGACCATCTGGCCCGGCAGACGGCCCGGCTTTTCAAACAAAACGCGGACTGTACGACCGACCATACCGTCCTGAATTTCCCTTTGGTGCCGCGTGATAAGGGCCTGAAGGCGCTGCAACCGATCATCCGCAGCAGCCGGATCAACCTGAGCCCGCTCGGCCGCCGGTGTTCCCGGGCGTGTGGAATACTTGAAGGAATAGGCGTAGCCGTATTTGACCTCTTCAACCAAATCCAACGTTGCCTGAAAATCCTCTTCGGTTTCTTCGGGGAAGCCGACGATGAAATCCCCTGACATCACGATATCCGGGCGCGCCGCACGAATGCGCTCGATCAGGCGCAGATAGCTTTCTGCCGTGTGGCTGCGATTCATTCGCTTGAGGATACGGTCCGAGCCCGATTGAACCGGCAGGTGCAGATACGGCATCAGTTTCTCACAGCTGCCATGTGCCTCGATCAGGTCGTCGGCCATGTCATTGGGGTGCGACGTGGTGAAACGAATACGTTCCAGCCCGTCAACCTTGTTCAGTTCCCAGATCAGCCCGGCCAGGGTCATGTCTCCGTCGGGGCCGGCCCCGTGATAGGCGTTCACGTTCTGGCCCAGCAGCGTGATCTCGCGCACGCCGCGTTCAACCAGATCATGGGCTTCGCGGATGATGCGATCCGCAGGGCGGCTGACTTCGGCCCCACGCGTATAAGGCACCACGCAGAAGGCGCAGAACTTGTCGCACCCTTCCTGAACGGTCAGAAACGCCGTCGGGCCGCGTTTGGCCTTGGGACGGTTTTTCAGTTTTTCGAACTTGTCTTCCTCGGGGAAATCGGTGTCCAGCGCCTTTTCGCCCGCACGGGTCCTGGCCTCCATCTCGGGCAGACGGTGATAGCTTTGCGGCCCGACGACCAGATCGACCAGCGGCTGGCGGCGCATGATTTCTTCACCTTCGGCCTGCGCAACACAGCCTGCCACACCGATTTTCAGGTCAGGCTTTTCGGCCTTCAGACCCTTGAAGCGACCGAGTTCCGAATACACTTTCTCAGCCGCTTTTTCGCGGATGTGACAGGTGTTCAGCAGAATCATGTCGGCATCGTCAGGCGTTTTGGTTTCGACATAGCCCTGCCCGCCCAGCGCCTCGGACATGCGTTCACTGTCGTAGACGTTCATCTGACAGCCATAAGTCTTGATAAACAGCTTCTTCGGTTCGGACATGGGACGGGCCTTTGCATTCGCTGGATCGGCGTCATCTATACGCTTCGAACGCCGCTTGCAATGCGGGCGCAATTACCCGAATTTGGCAGGACTTTCCAGCAAGGCCGGACCAAAAAGCACCCGATGACGTACGATTCCCTCGACCATTTCCTGAAATCGGGACAGGCCGCACTGTCCAAAGGCCCCGTAGCATTGATTTTTGCCGAGGACGACGTGGAGCTGGCCAGCACGCTGCACCATCATCTGAGGCTGGGTTTCAAATCCGTCATCGTCTTTGCCCCGGACGAGTTTCACCTGGCAGAGGACCTGTCGGCCAAGGTGCATCGGGTCAATTTGAAATGTGTTCCCCGGCTGGTCGTGTTCGAAACCATAAACAGGATCATTCAGGCCGCACCCGGCATCTGGATGTATTATTGCTACAACGCCGAATACCTGTTCTTTCCCTACTGCGAAACGCGCAGCGTGGGCGAGATGCTTGTCTTTCATGGTGAAGAGCGTCGCAATGCGATGCTCAGCTATGTCATTGACCTGTACGCCGAGGACCTGACCGCACATCCCAATGGCGTGGCCCCCGATCAGGCCATGTTCGACAGCGTTGGGTATTATGCCCATACCCGCCACGACCCAAGCGGCCAACCGCTGGACCGTCAGATGGATCTTTCCGGCGGGTTGCGATGGCGGTTCGAAGACCACATTCCCTACGAACGTCGCAGAATCGACCGCATCGCATTGTTCAAAGCGCAAAAAAACTTGGTGCTGAGACCCGATCACACCTTCAACGAACCGGAATACAATACCTATTCCTGCCCCTGGCATCACAACCTGACGGCCGCCATTTGTTCCTTCCGTGCCGCAAAGGCGCTGAAATCCAATGCAGGGTCAACCTTTGACATCCGAAGCTTTCGCTGGCGCAACTCGGTGCCGTTTGAATGGCAGTCCCGCCAGCTGCTGGATCTCGGGCTGATCGAATCAGGCCAGTGGTTCTGAGCCGGCCTGACGCTGCAACAAGATCGGAAACCAATCCTCGCGCAGGCGCTGTCCCGGCGTCATGTCATGACCGGGAAACGGGGGCGAGGTTCGGCCGGGGCGCTCTACATACCGGGCATCGTCGCCCACCAGCCGCAGTGAAAAGGCGCGGCGACGGCTGTCCGACTGATTTCCGCGCGCGCCGTGCAGCGTGCGATAGTTGAAAGCGACGGCATCGCCGGGCTCCATCTCGAATTCGACGATCTTCATACCTTCGGCATCCGGATCCGGCACGGGGATGTACTGACCTTCATCCGGGAAAAAGCCGTCCTCGGAAACCCATCGGGTCGGCAGAACTTCTTTCTCCCATCGGTGCGACCCGGCGACACACCGCAGCGTCGCCTGCCTGACCGGATCAAGCGGAGACCAGAAGCTGATCGTTTGCTGACCCTCGACGAAATAATATGGGCCGTCCTGATGCCACGGTGTCGCCATCGACGTACCGGGTTCCTTGACCAGCACGTGATCGTGAAACATCTGAACGCGTCTCGATTGCATCAGATCCGCGGCAACCTCAGCTGCGGGAGACGTCTCGATCACGTCGCGGAACTGCGGAATCCGGGTCCAATTGCAGTAATCATCAAAGAAACGACCTGTTTCACCCGCCTTCTTGTTTTCCGAGGCATAGGGACCGGGATCGGCCATATTCGCGGCCACACCATCGCGCAGTTGTTCCACGTGATCCGCAAACAGCCCTTTGACCAGTACGACGCCGTCGAACTGATAAGTGTCGATCATCTGCTGAGAAACAAGAGGGTGTGGCATCGGAAGCTCCTGAAGTTTTTTTGTTTTTGCCCGGAAAAATGTATTCTGTTCAAATCATATCTTTCGAAGTTATTATTAAGCTCATGTTATATATTTCGCTGCGCCAATATGAATATGTCTGTGCAGTCGGGCGTCACGGCAGTTTGTCGGCGGCAGCCCAGCATCTCAATGTTTCGCAACCGGCCTTGTCCAATGCGCTGACGCGCGTTGAAGCCCATTTGGGGTATCCGCTGTTCGTTCGCCGCCGAGGCGCAGCCATGGCACTGACACCTCAGGGACGTACGTTCATAGACCAGGCCGAGGTCTTGCTGAAAAATGCTGCGCGAATCGAAACGTCCGATACCTCCGCGCCGGGCACCTCCAGGCTGCGATTGGGCTGCTTTACGGACCTGGCCCCCTTCCTTTTGGCCCCTGCCCTGCAACTTCTCCGCGACAGGTTCACCGATATCAACCTTACATATGTGGCCGGGTCCTTCGAAGGGCTGCTGAATGGATTGATGGATGGCCAGATTGACATCGCAATCACATACGACCTGACCATGGATGCGGGGTTCGCCCGTACAAAGCTGTTCGACAGCAGACCGAAGGTGTTGATGTCCCCGGATCACCCATTGGCAACCACTGCGGAAGTCACCCTTGCAGCGCTGGAAGGTTATCCCCTGATTCTGTCTTCGGAAGGTTTGTCCGCCCAACACATTCTCGGCCTGTTCCGGCAAAACGGGCTGCGCCCTACCGTCGCGCACCGGGCGGCATCCCTTGAGATTCAACGCAGCCTTGCCGCCCATGGTGAGGGAATCGGGATCAGCTATGCCAGCCCACCCAGCAGCTTCAGTTATGACAACAAGCATCTGGTCAGCGTACCGATTGCCAATCCGGAAACAGCAGAATCCGTCGTTCTGGCACGGCACGGAACGGGACCCTCTGACACGGTCATAGAAAAGGCCGAACGTGTTTTGGTGGCCGGGCTGGCAGGCGTTTAAGGTCTTTTACTTCTTGCGCAAGCGAATGACGACATCGACAGACGCGATTTCGACACCTTCCGGCGCCTCGGGAAGGCGCTGAATGACCAGCTGATCCGACGGCGCATCACTTAGCCTTGCGTCGTCTTCCCAATAAAAATGGGGGTGATCATGCGTGTTCGTGTCGAAATAGCTTTTCGATCCGTCCACTGTGATTTCTTGCAGCACACCGGCATCGCAAAAAGCGCGCAGAGTGTTGTAGACCGTTGCCAGAGACACCGCATCCCCGTTCGCCTTTGCCGATTCAAAAAGGCTTTCTGCGGTGACATGGCGATGGCGGCCGTCGCCCACCAGAAGCTCGGCCAGCGCCACGCGCTGACGCGTCGGTCGCAAGCCCGCATTCACCAGCCAACCTGTTGCGATTTCGCGGCTCTGAGGTGTCATTGATCCGATACCCGTTATTGCTGCCTTTATATATAGGGGCGCATCACCGGCAATTACAAATGAAATTCATTCGCAAGATAAGAACCAACACAACATGATGTGGCGCGCCGCTCTTGCAGGACCTTGCAAACGGGTGTTAGACGAAGCCAGATGTAAAGACAGACCCCCGGCAGGAAAGGTGGCAGAATGGCCCAGTTCCCTAGCAGTTTTGACAAAGATGATCTGCTGAAATGCGCTCGCGGTGAGTTATTTGGCCCCGGCAACGCACAATTGCCCGCCCCACCGATGCTGATGATGGACCGGATCACCGACATCTCTGCCGATGGTGGTCTGCACGGCAAGGGCCATGTGCTGGCCGAATTCGACATCACACCCGACCTTTGGTTTTTTGAGTGCCACTTTCCGGGCAACCCGATCATGCCGGGCTGTCTGGGGCTGGACGGGCTTTGGCAACTGACCGGTTTCAACCTTGGCTGGCGTGGATGGCAGGGGCGCGGCATGGCCGTTGGCGTCGGCGAAGTAAAGCTAACCGGCATGGTGCGCCCGGACCGCAAGATGCTGACGTACAAAATCGATTTCAAAAAAGCGATTCAAACGCGCCGCCTGACAATGGGTGTGGCGGATGGCATTGTCGAAGCCGATGGCGAGATGATTTATGATGTCAAGGACATGAAGGTCGTTCTATCCGAGGCCTGAGCCCGAACGGTCTGAAACAAGGAGTGCGCACATGCGTCGAGTAGTCGTCACCGGTCTGGGGGTTGTGTCCTCGATCGGGAACAATGCCGAAGAGGTTCTGACCTCGCTCAAAGCAGGTAAATCCGGGATCGTGGCCAGCGAACAGATGGTGGAACATGGTTTTCGCAGCCAGATCGCGGGAACGCTCAAGATCGACGTGGCCCAGCATGTGGACAAGCGTACATTGCGCTTCATGGGTCCCGGGGCCGCCTATGCACATATCGCCATGAGCCAGGCGATTGCCGATTCCGGGCTGACCGAAGACCAGATCGTCAATCCACGCACCGGACTGGTTGCGGGCTCTGGCGGACCTTCGACCAGCGCGATGCTGACGGCGCATCAGACCGTTCTTAAGACGGGCGCGACCAAGCGGATCGGGCCGTTTGCCGTGCCGAAATGCATGTGCTCGACGATCTCGGCCAACCTGGCGACCGCGTTCAAGATCAAGGGCATCAACTATTCGATCACGTCGGCCTGCTCGACCTCGCTGCATTGCATCGGCAACGCGGCCGAACAGATCATGCTTGGCAAGCAGGACGTCATGTTCGCCGGCGGCGGAGAAGAACTGGACTGGACGCTTTCCTGCCTGTTCGACGCAATGGGCGCGATGTCGTCGAAGTATAATGACACACCCGATAAAGCCTCGCGCGCGTTCGACGAAAACCGCGATGGTTTCGTGATTTCGGGCGGCGGTGGAATCGTTGTTTTGGAAGAGCTGGACCACGCGCTGGCCCGCGGCGCCAAGATTTATGCTGAAGTTACGGGTTATGCCGCAACTTCAGACGGCCACGACATGGTGGCCCCTTCAGGTGAGGGCGGCGAGCGCGCGATGAGACTTGCTCTGAGTACCCTGCCCGAGGGGCGCAAGGTCGGCTATATCAATGCCCACGGCACCTCGACCCCCGTCGGCGATGTGGGAGAGGTAGAGGCGGTGCGCCGCATCTTTGGCGAAGGCAACGTACCCCCCATCTCCTCGACCAAGTCGATGACAGGCCACGCTCAGGGCGCGGCGGGCGCGCTTGAAACTATTTTCTGCCTGCTGATGCTGGAAAATGATTTCATTACACCATCGATCAATGTCGACACGCTTGCCGAAGGCATTCAGCCCGGTGAAATTGCAACTCAAGTGGTTGAAAACGCAGGACTGGACAGTGTCATGACCAACAGCTTCGGCTTTGGCGGCACAAACGGGTCCATGGTTCTTTCAAAGTATAACGGGTGAAAGTAATGTCGGATCTCCTCAAAGGTAAACGCGGCCTGATCATGGGCGTGGCCAATGACCGCTCGATTGCGTGGGGCATTGCCAAGGCCATGCACGAGGCTGGCGCCGAACTGGCATTCACCTATCAGGGCGAGGCATTCGGAAAACGGCTGGAGCCGTTGGCTCAGAGCCTGGGCAGCGATTTCATGGTCGATGCGGATGTCACCGACGACGAGTCGCTGGATCGCGCTTTTGGCGAGCTGGCCGAACGTTGGCCCACCATAGATTTCCTGGTCCATGCTATCGCCTATTCGGATAAGTCCGAGTTGACAGGTCGGTTCCTGAATACCACACGGGCGAATTTCAAGCATTCGATGGATGTTTCGGCCTATTCCTTCATCGAGGTCGCGCGCCGCGCCTATCCGTTGATGAAAGACAATGGCGGTTCCCTGCTGACCCTGACTTATCAGGGTTCCAACCGGGTTGTGCCCAACTACAACGTGATGGGTGTCGCAAAGGCTGCGCTGGAATCGGCAACGCGCTATCTGGCCAACGATCTTGGCCCCGATGGCATCCGCGTGAATGCGATTTCCCCGGGGCCGATGAGAACCCTTGCCGGTGCAGCCATCGGCGGCGCACGCAAGACCTACAAATTCTGCGATCAGAATGCACCGATGCGCTCTAACGCCACACTTGAAGCTGTCGGCGGAACGGCTGTGTACCTGACGTCAGATGCCGGTGCCTGCACGACGGGTGAGATCATCCGCGTTGACGGTGGTTTCCACGTTCTGGGCATGCCTCAACCCGAATCCATGTGACCATATCTTTCCCTGCCGCTGCCCAGATTTTACCATCATTAAGCGGCAGGTAATCGATATGAGCAAACTTGACCAAATCATTGCAAATAATGCACGCGTGACGCAAAGCAGGCGAAAGCCCGGCTTTCTCAGCCAACGGGCCAGGGTGCTATTGCTTACGTTGACTTCGCTGCTGCTGGTATTTGTCTTCTTTACGCAGCCACAGGTGCGGGCCGCGATTCACACTCTGATAGGGTGAGATCCGGGCCGGACACCCGGCCCGATCCATGTCTCAGTTGACTGAAACGACTTCGATCTCGAAAACCAGATCCTGCCCTGCCAGCGGATGATTTGCATCCAGGGTAACAGTGGCTTCGTTTGAATCCACAACCGTTACAGGCACGGCCTGACCTTCTGGCGTTTGCATCTGCAACTGTGTCCCGGGATCCAGGGGGATGTCGTCTGGAATGCCTTCACGGGGAATTTCCTGACGCATCGCAGGGTTGATCGGGCCGTAGGCGTCGGTGCAGGCAATCTCGACCCGCGTCTTGTCCCCGGTGGACAGGCCCGGCATGGCACGGTCCAGACCGGGGATGATCTGGCCCGACCCGACCACGAATTCCAACGGATCCCGCCCGTCCGAGCTGTCAAAGACTTTGCCGTCCAGCAACGTCCCGGTGTAGTGGATGCGAACCGTGTCGCCTTGTTTGATTTCGGTCATCGTGGCCTCCGGCCGTTCCAAGGGGTTGAGCGGCCAACCCTATAGGTTGACACAATGTTGTAAACCCTCGGCTCTTTCACCCCCTGCGCCGATGTGCAAACCTGCGCGCAATCTAAGGAGGACCATATGCCGATCACGACCTGTGTGTTCGACGCCTACGGAACATTGTTCGATGTTGCCGCGGCTGCTCGACAGGCGGCAGACGAGCCGGGTTTCGAAGCCCTGAAAGACAAATGGACCAAAGTTGCGGGGCATTGGCGTCTGAAACAACTGCAATACACGTGGCTGCGCGCCGTGGCGGATGCGCATGCGGATTTCTGGGACGTCACCCAGGACGGGCTGGATTGGGCTCTGGAGGCCGCAGGCCTGCAAGGCAACCCGGAACTGCGACAACGTCTGCTTGATCTCTATTGGGAATTGCTGGCCTATCCCGAAGTTCCGGCCATGCTGAAAGCCCTCAAGGATGGTGGGCTGCAAACGGCGATCCTGTCCAACGGGTCGCCCCCCATGCTGGACGGAGCCGTAAAGTCCGCCGGAATCGGCGATGTATTGGATGATGTTCTGTCGGTCGAAAGCGTCGGCATCTTCAAACCCCACGCCCGTGTCTATGATCTGGTGCAAGACAGGTTTGGCTGCGCACGCGATGAGGTCTTGTTCGTCAGTTCGAACGGCTGGGACGCTGCCGGGGCAAGCGGTTACGGTTTTGTGACCGCATGGGTCAATCGAATTGGTGAACCCATGGATCGCCTACCCTGGACACCTGCACATGTGCTGTCCGATCTGACCTCGATTCCCAAGCTTGCCGGTCTCTGATGTCAGAATTCATGACAACGGACGGCAGGCGCATCTACTTCGAAGAGACCGGCACCGGCACGCCGCTTTTGTGTCTGGCCGGTCTGACCCGAAACAGCCGCGACTTTTCGTTTTTTGCGCCACATGCCTCGGGCCTGCGCATGATCGCCATGGATTACAGGGGGCGCGGGCGTTCGGAATACGACGCCGATTTCATGAACTACAATATTTTCCGCGAATCCCATGACGCGATTGAGCTGCTCGATCATCTGGGGATCGCCAAAGCAGTCATTCTGGGAACATCGCGCGGCGGGCTGATCGCCATGGCGCTGGCCGCAAGCCACCCCGAACGTCTGGCCGCCGTAATTCTGAATGACGTGGGGCCAGTTATCGAGCCGTCAGGTATCGCCAAGATCATGGCCTACGTGGGGGCCCAGCCCACGGCCAAAACCTATGATGAAGCCGCCGCCGCATTGAAACACGTAATGGAGCCGCAATTTCCCGGTGTTCCACTGGAAACCTGGCGCAAACAGGCAGAATTTCAGTATGAAATGCACGAAGACGGGCTGAAGCTGCGATATGATCCTGCCCTGCGCAAGGCGCTTCTTGAACAAGCTGCAAGCGGGGCAGCCCCTGATCTATGGGTGTTCTTCGAAGCCTTGCGCGGCAGTCCCACCGGTGTGATCCGGGGCGCGAATTCCGATGTTCTGGGCGCGGACACTCTGGCCGAGATGCGGCACCGACACCCGGACCTGATCTCGGTCGAGGTACCGGATCGCGGGCATGTTCCGTTCCTGAACGAACCCCAATCACTGGACCTGATACAGAAGGTATTGAAGAACGCCGCATGAGCACATTTGAGATGATCGAAGCCGCCGCAGAGCGGCTGAAAGGACACGTTCGCGAAACGCCGATCCTGTCGTCGCCCTTTCTCGACACGCTTGCGGGCCGCCGGATTTGGGTCAAACCGGAATGCCTGCAACATACCGGCAGTTTCAAGTTTCGCGGCGCGTGGTCGGCCATTTCGGCGCTGGATGAGGGCATTCGCCAGCGCGGCGTGATCGCATATTCATCAGGCAACCATGCGCAAGGCGTTGCGATGGCCGCGTCGAAGCACGGGATTGCCTCGGTCATTGTCATGCCGTCGGACGCGCCGCAACTCAAGATCGACAATACTCGCGCGCTGGGCGGCGAAGTCGTTTTGTACGATCGTGCGAATGAAAAACGAGAGGAAATAGGCGAGGCCATCGCTGCCGAACGTGGTCTGACCCTGATCCGCCCCTATGACGAACCGCAGGTCATCGCGGGGCAAGGCACAACCGGGCTGGAAATCGCCAGGCAGGCAGCGGAAATTGGGGTTTCGCAGGCGGATGTTCTGATCTGTTGCGGCGGCGGAGGTTTGACCTCGGGCATTGCGCTGGCGCTAGAGAAAAACGCGCCAAATTTGCGGGCGCGCGCCTGCGAGCCGGAAGGGTTCGACGACGTCAAACGATCCTTGGCGTCAGGTCGCATTCAACACAACAATGCGGCGTCGGGTAACATATGCGATGCGATCCTGACACCGCAGCCCGGCGATATCACCTTTCCGATCCTTCATCGTCTTTGCGGCCCCGGACTCTCTGTCACCGAAGACGAGGCATTGCAGGCGATGGCATATGCCTTTCTGCGCCTCAAAATCGTGTTGGAACCCGGCGGCGCCGTAGCCCTGGCCGCGGCCCTTTTCCGGGGCGACGAGATCGAAGGCGACGACGTGATCGTCGTCACATCGGGCGGGAATGTCGATCCTGGAATATTTGCTAAGGCGTTGGAATTCCTGACCTGACATGGGTGCGAAAGCTGTGCAAATTGCATCAGGACCGCATGACGACAAGGACCTTTGTCATGATGATCGCTGATCTGGGCGACGTGAAACTGAATTATCGCATCGACGGCCCCACGGACGGTGCACCCATTGTGTTTGCCAATTCCCTGGGAACCGACCTGCATCTTTGGGATGCGGTGCTGCCATACATGCCCGACGGGCTGCGCATCATCCGGTATGACAAGCGTGGGCACGGGCAATCCTCGGTGCCCCCTGCACCTTATTCGATGGGCGCTTTGGTGCGGGATGCCGAGGCGCTGCTGGATCACCTTCAGGTTCGCGATTGCGTCTTTTTCGGCCTCTCGATTGGCGGAATGATCGCGCAGGGGCTGGCGGTCAAACGCATGGACCAGATTCGTGCGCTGGTGCTGTCGAACACCGCTGCCAAGATCGCCACGCCTTCGATCTGGCAAGAGCGTATTCAGGCGGTGCGAAAGGGCGGGATCGAGGCTCTGGCCGATGCCACGATGGAGCGTTGGTTCTCGCGCGAATTCCGCCGCGCCCAAAACCACCTGCCCTGGCGCGATATGATGGTCAACCAACCAGTCGAAGGGTATCTGGGCTGCTGTGCCGCCATTGCCGGTACCGACTTTTATACCCCCACAAGCGGCCTGCGCCTGCCCACGCTTGGGATTGCGGGCAGCGAAGACGGATCGACCCCGCCCGATCTGGTGCGGGAAACGATTGATCTTGTTCCCGGATCCCGATTTCGGCTGATCCGCCGCGCCGGACATTTGCCTTGCGTTGAGAAACCCGCGGAATACGCAGAAATCCTGACCGGATTTCTGACCGAGATCGGACATGTCTGAAGGAGAATGACAATGACGTCCTTCCTGTTGGTCCATGGCTCGTGTCACGGCGCCTGGTGCTGGCGCGACCTGATCCCCGCTTTGGAAGCCCTGGGCCATACCGCCCGCGCCATCGACATGCCCAGCCATGGTGCAGACCCCACGCCGGTGGCCGACGTCACGCTGGACAGTTGCCGCGATGCCATTTTGAACGCCTGTACACCCGATACGATCGTCGTCGGCCATTCCTGGGCCGGCTTTCCGATCAGCGCAGCGGCCGAGGCGCGCCCGGATGCGATGCGCGCCTTGATTTACCTGTGTGCCTATGTCCCTCGGGATGGTCTTTCGATGGCGGAAATGCGCAGGCGCGGGCCGCGGCAAACCATTGCGCACGCAGTGGAAAAATCTGCGGACGGGCTTTCCTATACCGTGTCCGTGGATGCGATCCCACAGCTGTTTTATCACGATTGCCCGGACGACATCCTGCCATACGCATACGCGCGCCTGTGTCCGCAAGCCATCCTGCCACAAGAAACACCGCTGCCTATCGGCCCACGCTTTGCCAAGGTCCCCAAGGCCTATATCCGAACAACCGACGACCACACGATACCGACCGAGTACCAGGCAGACATGAGCGCCTGCGTCCCCGAAAATCTTCGACGTACAATCGACAGCTCGCATTCGCCGTTTTTTTCACATCCGCAGGAATTGGCTGAGCTTCTGTCCGAACTAGCGGGCAAACTCTAGCAACCTGCCGCAACGACATTGGGTGTCCGGCGGAACTGTCTCTTTCCTCATTCGTCGGGCATGACTAGGGTGCCGCTCACAACTCATTTGTTCAGGTCCCATGCGTCTGCCGTTTTTCTTCATCCTCGGCATCGTCATGATCGATGCTATGGGCATTGGTCTTGTGATGCCGATCATGCCGCAACTGATTGTCGAGGTTCAGGGCGGCACCCTGGCCAATGCCGCGATCTGGGGCGGTGTGCTGAGCACAGCCTTTGCCGCGATGCAATTCATCTTCGGCCCCATTCTGGGAAACCTTTCCGATGCTTACGGGCGCAGAACGGTATTGCTGGTGTCCTTGTTCGTCATGGCGCTGGACTACGTCGTCATGGCCATGGCGGGCAGCATCTGGCTTTTGCTGGTCGGACGTATCGTCGGCGGCATCACGGCGGCCACCCATTCGACAGCG
Source organism: Ruegeria sp. A4 (assembly GCF_056543025.1). Taxonomy (NCBI): domain Bacteria; kingdom Pseudomonadati; phylum Pseudomonadota; class Alphaproteobacteria; order Rhodobacterales; family Roseobacteraceae; genus Ruegeria; species Ruegeria sp. A4. The sequence continues at coordinate 164,179 of NZ_JBQGAW010000006.1, forward strand.
GCGGCTTTCATGGCCGATGTGTCCGCCCCAAAAGACAAGGCCGCAAATTTCGGCCTTCTGGGCGCGGCATTTGGCGTGGGGTTCGTTCTGGGTCCGGTGATCGGCGGATTGCTAAGCGAATTTGGAACCCGTGCACCATTCTGGGCTGCTGCGGGTTTGGCGGCGTTGACCTTCTGCATCGGATATTTCGTGATGCCCGAAACGGTGACCGATGAAAACAGGCGTGCCTTCAACCTGCGACGCGCGAACCCGGTGAACTCGCTTCGCGCCATAGCATCATTGCCCGGCATCCGGCCGATGCTGTGGGTCTATTTCCTGTATTCGGTTTCAATCTACGTCTATCCGGCCATCTGGTCCTATTTCACGACCGAGCGCTTCGGTTGGTCCGCGCAGATGATCGGCCTGTCGCTTGGAATCTATGGTATCGGCATGGCCGTCGTGCAAGGCGGTCTGATCCGCCCGGCCATCCGGCTTTTGGGCGAGCGGGCAACAATCATCTATGGCATGATCTTTGAAATCATGAGCTTCGCCATTCTGGCCTTTCTGACCAACGGCCTGATCGCACTGCTTCTCATTCCGATTACGGCCATTGGGGCGGTCATCACACCCGCCCTTCAGGCGATGATGTCACGGGCCACACCAGATTCGCAGCAAGGCGAATTGCAAGGTGTCCTGACTGCGTTGCATGCGCTTTCGATGGTGATCTCACCGTTGGTGATGACCAGCGTATTCGCGCAGTTCATTCGACCTGACACCCCGCTCTACCTGCCCGGCGCCCCTTTTCTGCTGGCACTCTTGTTGATGCTGGCAGGGTTCCTTCTGTTTAGACGGTCCCGGTCTGTCGTAGCGTAACAACGACACGCAAATGGCGGTTTCTGCCTTGCGAGCCGCCTTTTCCCGCGCCACCGTGAACCCAACGGGAGTGAGGGACAACATGCAAAAAATCAAAGCCGCAGTCTGCCGGGCATTTGGCGAGCCACTGGTGATCGAAGACGTTCATCTGGCACCCCCCGGCACGGGCGAGGTCGAGGTGACACTGGATGCCGTGGCCATCTGCCATTCGGACATTTCCTATGCCGAAGGCGCATGGGGAGGGTTCCTGCCAGCCGTTTACGGGCACGAAGCCGCAGGCGTGATCACCGCAGTCGGAGAGGCGGCCGGGGATTTCAAGGTCGGCGACCCTGTGGTGGTGACCCTGATCCGCGCCTGCGGGTCTTGCCCTGCTTGCGCGGGCGGGCAACCGACAATTTGCGAAACACCCTACGACACTGTCAAAGGTCCGTTGAAAACAGGCGATGGCGGCCCGCTCGAACAGGCGATGGCATGCGGGGCCTTTGCCGAAAAGGTCGTGGTAAGCCACCGCCAGATCGTCAAAATCCCGGATGACCTGCCCAAGGAACTGGCCAGCCTGCTGTCCTGCGGTGTGATCACCGGGGTCGGCGCTGCGGTGAATGCGGCAGGCGTGCGCCCCGGTCAGGACGTGGTGGTCATTGGGGCGGGCGGTGTAGGCCTGAACGCAATTCAAGGCGCGCGGATTGCAGGCGCCCGGCGGATCGTGGCCGTGGACATGACCGAAGAAAAGCTTGAGATCGCCAAAGAGTTCGGCGCAACCCACGGCGTCCTTGCCAGCTTGGATCAACCTTGGAAAGCCGCATACAGGGCGCTGGGGGGGCGCGGCGCCGATGCCGTTCTGATCACTGTCGGCGCGGTTCCCGCTTATGATCAGGCTCCGCGTTATCTTGGGCGCGGCGGCAAGGCGATCATGATCGGGATGCCACATTCCGGTGACATGGCCAGCTATGAACCTGTTGTATTGGCAGCCCTGGGCCAGGGTGTCGTCGGGTCGAAAATGGGCGACGTGGTCATTCAGCGCGACATACCCTGGATGGTGGACCTGTATAAGCAAGGGCGGTTGAAACTGGACGAGCTGATCTCGGGCCGCTGGTCTCTGGATCAGATCAACGAGGCCATCGCCGACACCAAAACCGGATCGGCCAAGCGAAATGTGATCCTGTTCGACAGGACCTGACCCACCGAAAGGATTTGGGATGAAACTTCAGGATCTAGACGTCATCGTCACCGCCCCGCCCGCACCTGGCTGGGGAGGGCGATACTGGATACTTGTCAAAGTGACGACCGATACCGGCATCACGGGATGGGGTGAATGTTATGCCTCGTCCGTAGGCCCCGAAGCGATGCGTCATGTCATTCAGGACGTGTTCGACCGGCATATGTTGGGAGAAAACCCCGAAAACATTGAACTCATGTTCCGCCGCGCCTATTCCAGCGGCTTTACGCAGCGCCCGGACCTGACGGTGATGGGCGCATTCTCGGGGTTGGAAATCGCCTGCTGGGACATTCTGGGCAAAGATCGCGACAGGCCGGTGCATGCGCTGCTGGGCGGCAGGATGAATGACCGGATCCGGGCCTATACTTACCTTTACCCCCTGCCCCAGCACAACCTGAACGATTTCTGGACCTCTGCCGAACAGGCCGGTGAAACGGCGGCGGAAATGGTAAGCCGTGGCTACACCGCCGTGAAATTCGACCCCGCAGGCCCCTATACCATCCGCGGCGGGCACATGCCCGCGATGCGCGACATTTCCATGTCCGTCGCCTTCTGCAAGGCGATCCGCGAGGCCGTGGGGGACAGGGCCGATCTGCTGTTCGGTACCCATGGCCAGTTCAACACAGCCGGTGCAATTCGCCTGGGGCAGGCGTTGGAACCATACCAACCCCTGTGGTTCGAAGAACCTACGCCGCCGGACAATATCGAAGACATGGCCCGCGTCGCGCGCAATGTACGCATTCCGGTTGCAACCGGAGAGCGGATGACCACAAAGGCCGAATTCGGAGCCGTCCTGCGCGCCGGAGCCGCCGAAATCCTGCAACCGGCCCTGGGACGCGCAGGCGGAATCTGGGAGATGAAGAAAGTCGCGGCCTTGGCCGAGATCTTCAACGCGCAGATGGCTCCGCACCTGTATGCCGGTCCGGTGGAATGGGCCGCCAATATTCATCTGGCGGCGTCCATTCCCAACCTGCTGCTTCTGGAAACCATCGAAACACCTTTCCACGATCAACTGATCAAGGGCTCGATCCGGGTCGAGAATGGTTTTGTCGCCGCCCCGGATGCTCCGGGCCTTGGGATCGATGTCGATGAAGACCTGGCCCGCGCGCACCCATATGACGGAGACGGTTTGCATCTGCAAATGCAGGAAGACCCATGCGATTACGTTGAAGGCAACGCTTTTCAAGGGGGCGCCCCGGCAACCGAGGGGTGACAATATCAATGGCCTTGATGCATATTGGCAGCACAAACGCGATATGACGGTCAGAAAGTGGCACTTAACGAAACCGAACCTCAGGAACACCCAACAGACGCTCTGCCGGACATGAAAGACAATGCTGCACGCGCGGCTGCATTTCTTAAAACACTGGCGCACGAGGGGCGTCTGATGATCTTGTGCCATCTTGGTGGTGGTGAAAAATCCGTTGGCCAACTTGAAGAGCTGCTTCAGCTGCGGCAGGCCGCAGTCAGCCAGATGCTGGCGCGCCTGCGCGAGGAAGAGTTGGTCTCGACGCGTCGGGAAGGCAAAACGATCTATTATTCATTGCGCGACGGCGCCACGGAAAAAGTGATCCGTCTGCTTTATGATTTGTTCTGCAACACGGACTGCTGATCGCTAATTGGACACATAGCCGGCGATCACCTGCAACAGCTTGAATGCGGTCGCCGCGTCGTTTTCCACAACGGCAAGGAATTCTTCTTCACCGATCCGCAAGCAGGAAAGCTTGGTTTCCGCCACCATGCTCAGCGCACGCGGTTCTTTTCTGATCAGGCCCAACTCTCCGACCAAAGCACCAGGCCCGACTTTGGTGATCAATTGGTCAGGCCCCTGTTCTTGCGGCAGGTACAGACCTGCTTCGCCCTCCAGCACCACATAGGCACCGTCGGTGGGTTGGTCATCTTTCAAGAACACCACCTGCCCTGGCTCGGCATCAAACCAGCGCGCACCAAAGGCCAGCAGGCGCAGCTGCCGCCGATCCAGGCCCGAAAACAACGGGGTTTGTTCCAGAGCGCGCAGTTTCCGCGTCAAATCCGCCGATGCTGCACTGTCTTCCTCCACCTCCACAGGCCCTCCGTCCGAGACCACACGACCTTGCCGGATTTCCACATACATGTCGAATGCACCGGGGTTTTCGAACTGATCATTCAGATAGACAACAGTGGTGTCCGGCAGCAGTTCACGAAGCCGTTTATAGACCGCCACCTGCGTTTTCATGTCGTAGCTGGCCAGCGCATTTTCCAGAATCAGGATGTCAGGTTTCTTGATCGTCGCACGGGTAAAGGCCAAGGGTTCGGCAAATACCGCCGGAAGATTCTGACCGCCCAAAGCAACCTGCACATCATAGATCAGCTCTGTGACCAATGGGCGCGCGCCGTTTTCAGCCAGCACATCGACAATCACCTTGCGGGCTTCGTCCGAACGGGAACCGCCAATCTGGCTGACTTTACCGAACAGCGCGTTTTCCATGACCGTCAATCCGGGCGCAAAGACGTTCGGATCCAATGGGACGAAGACGTCTTGCAAACGCTCCATCAGTTTCTCGGAATGGCTGTGCCGGAGTTCGAGGATGCGATCCTTCAGTTCATCCGTGAACGCAGGTCCGATCTGTTCGGCAGAGATCACAAATGGCACCGCCAACATGTTGGCAAGCTGTTCGTCATCCAGCCCGTCCGAACCTTCTTTGCGGGTCTGGTCCACCAGATCCACTGCAATTTCATAGGTTTTTGCATCAAGACCAAGCTTTTGGAACAACGGGTGGTCGGTTCCATCGATCCCGAAGATCTGGCGCAGCATGTCGATCACATCGCGTGTCAACGCGATCAATGTCTCGTCCAGCCCCAGTTCACGCAACTGTCCAAGAAAGACCTTTTGCTGCGCAAGCAAAGCTTGTGTCACAGGTACACGTGGCGTTGCGAACAGCAGATTTTCAGCCACAGGCAGGGCTGCGTTATAGGTATTCCGGTCGAAGACAAGCGCCTGTTGTTCCAGCCCGGCATCCCGAACGGCCTGCTGCACGACCGGGCGCAGCTCGATCAGCTTCTTTGCCAGTTCACAATGCTTGGCCGCATCGAAACTTTGTTCGGCGCCCCGTTGGAACAGCGCCGCGCCAAACCGCATTCCATCAATCAACTGCAACCACCAGGCACGCAGTTCTGCGGCGTCCTGAAAGCCGGCCAGAGTTGGGTCCAGCCATTCCGCCCGGAACGGATCGGCACTGTTGCCCGCCCTCAGAGTTTCAAGAAAATCCGGATCGTCCGACGGGTCAGTCAGCGGTTTGAACCGCATCGGCATCATCACGTTGTCGCCCAGCGTACCCTGAAACATGACGGGGCGTGATGTGACATACCCGATACGCGCGGCGACAACCGCCTGATGCAACTCGGCCAGTTTCAGATCTCCGATCCGAACCTGGCCAGCACTTGGACGTATTTCCCGTGTCAGCAATTCGCCGATGGCGCGTCGATCTTCCTCGCTGGGGGCGGCGATCCCAATTGTCTTTCCGGCAGGAAAACTGAGGTCCAGATCATCGAGCACCTGATTGCCATCCATGTCACGCACCGAAACGTGGTCCAGCACGATGTTGCCGTTCAGGTGCGGCCACTCGGTAGGTTCACCTTTGAACAAGGTTTCATCATGCATTCCGGCCGGGGCAAAACGGTCAAGAACCACATCCCAGCGCAGCGACATGTCCTGGGTCTGGTTGTAATAGGTCAGCAGTTCCTTCCAAGGTGAGCTGAGATCCTTGTACGCAGCCAATGCGGCAACCAGCGCCCCCAGTGAAACCGAGCCCTGAAGCACCAACAGACCACCAACCAGATAGAACATGAACGGTGTAAGCTGCGAGATGAAGTTGTTCAGGAATTTCATGAAAAACTTCTTTTGATAGATCTCGAAACGGATGCCGAACAGGCGTCCCAATTGCTCTGAGATCATCGACCGGCGAAAACGCCAGCCGCCATTGGTCCGCAGGGTGGACGCGCCCGCTGCGTTCTCGCCGATCTGCGCCGCCAGAACCCGAACCTCCTGAATGCGTTTTTTGTTCAGCAGGTTGATCTGGCGTTGCAGCTTGGGGATCAACCAGGCCTGCAAGGGTATCAGCGCCACCGCGGCCAGCCCGAACCAGACACTTTGCAGGAACAGGAAGGAAAGTATGGTGATCATTTGGCCGGCCTGAAGAACCGGCTGGCTGATCGCATCGCCCATCAGGCCGCCCATCGGCTCGCTTTCGGCGGTGATCATTGACACCATTTCACCTTGGCTTACACGCTCGAAATAGGGTTGAGGAAAGCGCAACGCCCGGCTGATCAACTGATAGCGAAAGCGCCGCAGCATCCGTTCACTCAGCACGCCCTTCATGGTGTTGATGCGCATTTTCATCAGGCCGTGGCACAGCACGGCCGCCAGAAAGGCAAAGCACAGAACGACCAGAAAATTGGTCTGCGACATGGTATAGCCCCAGATCGTCACCTCAGAAGTGGACGACCCGATCGCGTCATTGATTATTCGTTTTGGCAACTCAAGTGTGAGGTACAGCAAAGGAAACAGCGTCGCCGTCACGGCCAGCAGGATCAGCTGTTCGCGCTTGGAGTATTTCCAGATAAAGCGGAAAATTGTGCGTTCTATGGAACCTGCCCCTGCTGCTGACCTTCGACGTGGATTAAACGCAATGCATGCAATTTCAACAGCATGAATCAAATATCATCCAGACAGGATAAGCAAATTTTTCCCTTTTGGAAAATTTCTTGACCGAATGTGAACTAGTTCATTTACGCGTGCCCGTTTTATTGCCTAATGTTGGCGGCAGAACGATATCGGGAGGGTTCTTTTGACTGCCAGTATTGGCGCAGTGTTTCTTATGCTTTGTCTTTTGTTGATCAAGCATATGTTCGCTGACTACTACCTCCAGACACCGAAGATGCTTTCCGGTCGGGGTGAGTATTTTCACTTGGGACGCGCGCAACATGCCGCTGTGCATGTTGTGGGTTCTGTCGTCGTTTTTTTGGTGTTCGGCGCGCCGTTGTCTTTTATTCTGATTGTCGGGGCGCTGGAATGGTTCATCCATTTCAATATCGATTTCATCAAGGCCAGCTATTCAGACAAAAAGCGACTTGAGCCAACGCAACCCGCTTTTTGGCGCGCCGCAGGTTTGGATCAGTTGATGCACAACCTAACTTATGTTGCGATGGTTTGGGCCTGGGTTACCTTCGCCGCCGCTTGACGGTGTCAGGCCGCGTTCTCCGATACGGCATGCCGATAGGCCCTTAGCCACATCCGATCCAATGCGTCAATCGCAGCAGGGTCGAACCGGTGTTCAACTTCCCAATACCGACCCGAGGCTACATAATATCCAAGATCATCTTCCATTCGCTGCACATTGTGCATGACTGCAATATCGGGAAGCGGCGCGGCCGTCAGGTCAGATATGTTGACGGATGGAAACACCAGCCGGCTTGGCGCGCTGGACAACCGTACGGTTCTGCACCCCTGAGCGGCTGCAAAAAGACCCAGTCGAGCGGCCTTCGCTTCAAGCGAACGCAGTGTCACGTCTTCTCGCAAAGGGTCCGCCGTGCCACTTCCGTAAAAATGTGTTCGCCCCGATCCTGAATACATCATGTCGCAACCGGAAAAAGCCAGAACATCCGGCTTCAGGGCTGACAAAGCCCAATAACCTGCCGTGAAAGCCATCGTTCCGCCAGCATAGACGAACCCGCCATAGTCATTCTGTCTTGGGACGTATTCGTCGGCAGTGACTATGTGTTGAGTGCTAAGAACTTTTCCAGGGCGGCGCTCTGCCGGGAAGTCTTCGGGGTGGATCAGGTAGTCCCAGTCTTCTCGGATGCGCCATGCGTTGTTGATGGCGACGATATGCGTGAAAGGCGCGCGCGACCATGCCCGCGCCTCCAGCGCCGATGGGGCGCTGCCAAGGATCAATACGGTTGTCTTTCGGTCGGTCATGTCAGGGCCGGGCTTGTTGACAGCCCCACACGACATAGACCGTTTGCGAAACGCGACTAGCCCAGAACCGAGAAACTGCTTTCCTCATTGATCGGGCGTTTGCGCGAGTAGAAGCCCACGTCGATTGTCCGCTTGATGTATGGCAATTCGAACTGCAACGGTTTCGCGTCGTGATCGGCGCCACCTTCACAGTAGTCGATCAGTGCCGCCATCATCTTGCCCGCAATCGGCGCATTCTTGTATTGGTTTCCGCTTGAACCACAGGCCATGTAGAACCCCGGCAGGCTGGATTTGTCATAGATCGGAATCCAGTCGGTCGAAGCATCATACAGGTCAACCACACCCCGCGTTTTTGATGGAATGCCAAGGCTGGGCACACGCTGCGCATACCGCATGGCCTGCGTGGTCCATTGATCGGTGAATTCACGATTGTAGTTCACATCGTCCTCGCACCACTGATGCGGATCACATTCCGGATCCTCAGATCCGACAAGGATGTGATTGCCGTGTTCCGGGCGGCAATAGCAGGCAATGTCACTGTCCGAAACGATGGTTCCGTCGTGTTCAAAATCGAACCCTTCAGGGGCTGGAACGTGCACGACCTCTTGCCGCAAGGGCCGGGTTTTGATGGTCATATCGTCCAGAACGCCGGCCATCTTGTTGATGATGGACGAACCAGGTCCTGCCACATTGACCACAACCTTGGCGTGGATTTCCTCGCCCGAAGCCAGCTTGACGCCGGAAACGCGCCCGCCCTCGGTCAGGATTTCCGTGACTTCAGCGCCGGTGCGCACCTCGGCCCCATGCAGTTTCGCGGCATCCATAAGGTTCTGGGCCGACAGGGCCGGGTCGGTGACATAACCCGCTTGAGGCCAGTACACCCCGCCCGTCATTTTGCGCCCGTTGGGTTGGCCGAATTCAGGATCGTCCATACGGCGCGCGGGGGCAAAGCTGTCCAGCGAATAGACCGGCAAGCGTTCCAGCACTTTTTCATCTGACCATTCTTCGAACGGGCAATTCAGCTCGGACGAATTGCGCATGTGTTTTTCCAGCATCCCGTTCGCCTCGGTTTTCATGACCAGACAGCCGGTTTCGCGGAACTGCGCAAGGTTGGCGTCTTCCGGCAAGCCAAGATACGCGGCCCAGTCGCGCCAGTAGTGGTAGCCTTCCCAGGCAAACGCGGTTCCATCGAATGTGGAATAATGCATCCGGATAATTGCGCAGGACCCCGCGGTAGAACCGTGCCCGACCTGAGAATTCCGGTCCAATGACAGGGTTTTCCATCCCGCCTTGGACATCTCGAACGCAATGGCCGCGCCGATCACGCCAGTACCGATGATGATTGCGTCTGGTTGGCTCATGTCTGGTTTCCTTTCCAAAAGCGCAGGGAATACGCGCTGAATTCTTCAACTTCCTCGGGTTTCGGCTCGACACCTGTGAAGGCGTAAAGGTAATGCGGCACCATCGACAGCCGCATCTCGATAGGTTCGTTCAATTGCGCCAGATCATAACCGATCTGCATGTAATACAGCACGCGCGCCCGGGTTTCGGCTTCGATCTCGGAATAGCCGTAGCGGGCGAACATGGCGTGCAGGGCTTCCAGCCTGCGGGCGTCCGACTGGTCCAGCATACGCCGCACCTTGCCTGATTTTCGCGCCCAGTCACGTACTGCAAAATCCAGCGCCGTATCGAACAAATCTGTGTTCACCACGCACCGATGAACGTTGCAGACGGCCGCCGTTATCGTCTCGGCCGGTGCTTCGGCCTGCGCGACCAAAGCGGCTGTGTTGGTGGCCTGCCAACGCGCCAGCAATGCATCCAGCAACTCTTGCCGGGATTTGAAGTACCAATAGAACGACGACCGCGATACTGCCATCCGTTCAGCCAGGTTCAGGACCTTTATCTGGTCCACCCCGTCCGAAATCAGCACATCCATCGCCACGTTCAGCCAGTCGTCGCGCGTGACCTTGATGTTGCCGATCAATGGTTCGGCCTCGGGGTCATCGCGATGAAGGATCGGTTTCGGGCTCATTCAACTCTCCGGTGGGGCACCGCCCTCGGCGGTACGACGGGCAATGAAGTCATGTAAATCACCTGTCCGATCATTGTCGACAGCGGGCGCCTGAAAGTCGTTCAGAATGCCTTTCCAAACATCCGTTGCCCGATGGTTCGCGTCCACCGACCCGCGTTCGGCCCAGGTGCCGAAATTGGCGTAGTCATGGACATGCGGTTGATAGAACTCAGTATTATAGCGCTCCATCGTCTGGCTTGATGCAAAGAAGTGGCCACTGGGTTCAACCTCGCTCAATGCAGTTTCGAACCCGATCTCGGACGGCCCTGCCCGCGCACCTGCGCACAGTTCGGCGACCATATTCAGCACTTCCGCATCGCAGACCAGCTTTTCGAAGGAAACCGTCAACCCGCCTTCCAACCAGCCTGCGGAGTGGATGATCACCGTTGCGCCGGCCATAAGGCATCCCCAAAGGCCAAACTGGTTCTCGTTTGCGGCCTGTACGTCGTTGGTGTTTGACGCCGATCCGGCAGCCGACCGCCAGGGCAAACCAAGATGCCGCGCCAGTTGACCGGCAGCCAGCGATGCCTGAAAATGCGACGGCGTCCCAAAGGCGGGCGCGCCGGACTTCATGTCCACGTTACTGGTGAACGTGCCATAACAGACCGGCGCACCAGGATTGGCAAGTTGGGTCAAAGTCAGCGCGGCAAGGGCCTCGGCATGAGACAAGGTGATCGCCCCGGCCACGGTGATCGGCGCCATCGCGCCCATCAGGGTAAAGGGTGTGATGATCGACATCTGACCGTGGCGGGCAAAGTCGATCAGACCTTGCGCCATCGGGATATCCAATGTGCGCGGGCTGTTGGTGTTGATGATCGTATAGCAATGCGCATGACCCCGGAACGCATCATCCGAAAGACCGCGTGCCGTGCTCAGCATCTCAAAGCAGTCCATCACCTGCGGGGTTCCACGCGAAAAGAAGAACGGAAACTTGTCCGTCAGTTCCATCTGCGCCCGAGTCGTGAAGTAATGGCGCAGATGGGTCGGCACATCCTGCGGCTCGACCTGTGGCGAAATCATCTGGAACACGTCGAAATGATGGGTGAGCTTAAGGAACTCCAGATAATCCTGACCTGTCGCCGGGCGCCGACCACGCTCAAGGTCGGTTGCGTTCGGCGCGCCGGCTCCGGGTTGAAACACCAGCGCGCCCAGTTCGAGCGTAAAATCGCGACGCCGCGAGCCGGCGCGACAGGCGATGGATTTGGGCGCTGACGCGACTGCGGCTTCAACCATCTCGCGCCCGATAAACACCATCTCAGTGTCTTCATCCACCCGCGCGCCGCCCTGTTTGAACAGTTTCCGCGCCTCGGGCAGCAGGGTCTTTACCCCCAACTCTTCCAGTGTCCGCAAGGCGGTGTCATGCATGTCCGCGATCTGATCGGCCGGGAACACTTCCATCTGTGGGAAAGGGTTCCTGAGCTGGCGATAGTTCACATCGCGACCGGGCTGCGGGGCGGCTTCAGCCCCCCGCCCCCGCCGTCGGCGCCCGCGCTCTGCAACAGTCATGATCAGCCTCGCATCGCTTTGCCTTCGGGGTCATAAGGCGACGGCGCGATCACACGCGCCGGACGTTCAACGCCCACCACGTGGACGGACAGTTCCGTGCCCGGTTCCGCCTTGTCCCGATCGATCAGGGCCATCGCCAAAGACTTGCCGGTATAATGCCCGTAGCCGCCCGAGGTTACGAAGCCAACGCGCTCGCCATTGGCCCAGACCGGTTCGTATCCGCTGGCATCTGCATCCAGTGCATCAATTTCCAGTGTCGCCTGAATTTGCGCGGGGCCGTTGCCGTCACGTTCGGCAAGCGCGCCCGCCTTTCCAACAAAGTCCTTGTCCCAGTCGATCCAGCGATCCATTCCGGTCATGCCCGGTGTATAGGCCTGCGTGAACTCTGCCGACCAGATGCCAAAGCTTTTTTCAAGCCGTGTTGACAGCATCGCGTTGAAGCCACATTCGCGGATGCCTTCCTCGGCCCCTGCTTCCAGCAGGATGCGGCGCAGCTTGATATGGTCGCCATAGCGGCAGTTGATCTCGTACCCCTTTTCTCCGGTCACCGACATGCGGGCGACGCGGGCGCGCACGAGGCCGATATCGAAATCGCCGCACCCCATGAACTTCAGGCCCGAGATATCCTGTTCCGCCAGTTTTTCCACAACCGCCTGTGACTTCGGCCCAACCACGGCAAAGCCGCAATATTCCTCGCCCAAATCACGGATATTGACGCCATCCATCACGTGATCGTCGAACCAGCGCATATGCCAGGCCCGCAGGTAGTAACTGCCCATGATCCACCAGGTCCCGTCGCCCCAGTTCAGCACCGTCAGATCGCCCTTCAGGCGTCCATCCTCACTCAACATCGGGGCCAGTTTCGCACGGCCTGGGCCGGGGAGCTTGGACGCCATTACCATATCCAGCCAGGCTTCTGCGTTCGGACCTGAAACCTCGAACCGCGAAAAGCCCGTAATATCCAGCAAGCCCGCACCTTCGCGGATCACTTTGCATTCCTCGGCCACGATGTCATGCGCGTTCGAACGCTTGAGCGTCGGGGTTTCCTCGAACCCTTTCGGCGCGAAATAAAGCGGTACTTCAAGATCCCAGCTGACGCCCCATTTGCACCCTGCCTCGGTCATCGCATCATGCGCCGGTGCCATTTTAAGAGGCCGCCCGGCGGGCAGTTGCTCGTTCGGATAGGTCATCACGAAGCGGCGGGAATAGAACTGCCCGGTCGTCTCGCGGATATAGCGCTTGTTCTGGGCATAGTCGCCATAGCGCGCCACGTCCATCGGCCAGGCGTCGGCCTCGGGCTCGCCATGGATCATCCATTCGGCCAGCGTCTTGCCGACGCCGCCGCCTTGCAGAAACCCGGCCATCACCGCGCAGGCGGTCCAATAGCCGCGCTTGCCCGGCACCGGACCGACCAGAGGGTTGCCGTCGGGCGAGAAGGTGAACGCGCCGTTCACCCATGTCTTGATGCCCACGTTCTGGATCGCCGGATAGCGTTCGAACCCCAGCGTCAGTTCGTTTTCGATGCGGTCCAGCTGTTCCTGGAAAAGCTCTTCGCCATAGTTCCACGGCGCGCCGTCCATGGCCCAGTGTTCGTGATCCACCTCGTAGATGCCCACCAGAACGCCCTTCTGGTCCTGCCGCATATAGGTGAAGCCCTCGAGGTCCACGGTCATCGGCATCTCGAAATCGGCCGCCGCGACCTCGGGCACCGTGTCGGTGATCAGGTAATGGTGTTTCAGCGGAGAAACCGGCAGTTCGACCCCAGCCATGCGCCCCACCTGCTTGGCCCACAAACCGGCGGCGTTGACCACATGTTCGCAAGTGATCGTGCCCCTGTCGGTCACCACCTGCCAGCCATCCGCCGTCTGGATCAGTTCCTCGACCTTGGTTTCTTCATAGTATTCCGCCCCGCGCTTTTTCGCGGCTGTGGCATAGGCCTGCACGGTGCCTGTGGTGTCGATATAGCCTTCGCGGTCGGCCCACATCGCGCCCAGAATGCCATCGGTGGACATGATCGGGCAGCGTTTCTGCGCCTCTTCAGGGCTCAGCAGTTCACAGTCATCAATGCCGATGGACTGGAAGATACGGTAATTGGCCTGCAACCACTCCCACCGCTCGGGGGTTCCCGCCAGCGTCAGACCACCGGTCATGTGCAGGCCGATATTCTGGCCTGATTCCTTCTCGATCTCGCTGAGCAGATCAATGGTATAGGCCTGCAAAGACGCCATGTTCGGATCGGCATTCAAAGCATGAATGCCCCCCGCTGCGTGCCAGGACGACCCAGACGCCAGCCGCCGCCGCTCCAACATGACGACATCCGACCAGCCAAACTTGGCCAGGTGATACAGAACCGAGGCCCCGACAACGCCTCCTCCGATGACCACGACGCGATATTGGGATTTCATCCCGACCTCCCCTGAACAGAATCTGAGGAGACGCTAGTGGCACTGTTCACATCTGTCTAGACATTTCTGTACAGTGCCGATCACAACGCAACACGGCACGGTTCGGCAGGTTTACAGACTTGCGCTTGGACGAGATTGGATGGCTCGAAACCACGCCAGGGTGGCCGCGTTGTCTTCCGGGATACGCATCTTGATGACGCGGGCGAAATCGACAAAAACGAATGCCGAGATATCCGCCAGGGAAAACGCGTCACTGGCCACAAAAGGGCTTTCCGTCAGACGTGATTCCAGCATTTCAAAGAAGGATGCCACACGCTCGCGCCCGCGCTGCGCAAGTTCGGGGATCTGCGCATGATTGGAGGGGCCCGGAATGGCGCGATCCTTGAAGGCGGGATGGCCGTTGCGCAAAGCCTCGGCAATCGGCGCCCCGCCCTGATGTTCGACGATCGCGTTCCACATCAGAACCAAACCTTTTTCCTCGGGGGTTCGGCCCATCAAAGGCGGTTCCGGAAACTGTGCCTCCAGAAATGCCGCAATGCCCAGATTTTCCGTCAGAACGGTTCCGTCATCCGTTACCAGAACCGGGATCGTGGCCTGCGGGTTCACGGCGCGAAAGGCTTCGCTCAACTGTTCACCTTTCGCAATCGAGACCTCACGCGTTTCGATATTCAACCCTTTTTCGGCAATGAACATCCGCGCGCGACGAGGGCTTGGAGCAGTGGAGCAATCGTAAAAAATCATGCCGTTACTCCTTTTCGGTCAGCGGCGATATATGAAACAGCGCCCTTCGACGGCGCCTTCGGGCAACGGCATCTCGGTCAGCCCTTCGAAATACATCCGATCACTTGAGACCATCAGCCCGCCCGGAGCAAGCAAAGGCTCGATGAGCGGAGATACAAACCGCGCGAATTTGTCATTCTTTTCGCGATTGTGCCCGCCAAGATCCGCGTGGATCAGGCTGGCTGACGCACCGAACCGTTCAACCGATGCAGGCAGGGTATCCCGGACGTCGCCCAGAATCACGCGATCTTCGGGCGGGGTCGAGTCGGGGTGCGAAGCCACCGCGCGTTCGAACACATAGACCGGGCGGCCATCCATGTGCTGCACAAGATGGTGATACGTACGCCCGTTGCCCAAACCCAATTCGAACACCGGACCTGTCATGCCCGCAGTGTGCCGAATTGCGTGATCCAGACAAGCGCGCTGAGACACCATGCGATCGATGAACAGATCCAGACGGCTTTGATTCTCGGACACCGGAAAATATCTCCTTGATACCATTCGAGAGCATAAATGCGCCCGATGCCGTCCTTGATGGCAAAATCTCAAGACTTTGTGTAGCGACGAAGCCCATAGTTTCACGATTTCGCGACATTTCGGCCCAAGAACGGGTTTGACTAGACGGGCGGAACCGCGCGACACTGAACAAAAAATCACGGGGAGTTGAAGTAACCGATGTCATCGAACGGTCAAACGGGTGGAAAACCCGCATGAGCGCGTTGTTGTCCGTAAGAGACCTCAGCATCGGCTTTGGTACGGGCAATTCCGTGGTCACGGATGTGAACTTCGATGTCCAAGCCGGACAGACGCTTGCCCTGGTCGGTGAATCGGGATCGGGAAAAACAATCACATGCCGCGCAGCCTTACGTATCCTGCCCCGCACGGCGCAGATTCGAAGCGGCACGATTACCCTGAACGATTCCAAGGGCATGTGCGAGCTTACCACAGTGTCTGAGCGTGAATTGCGCGACATCCGCGGCAATCGGGTTTCAATGATCTTTCAGGAACCCATGAGATCGCTGTCCCCGCTGCACAAGATCGGCAATCAGGTCAGCGAGGTTTTGTGGTTGCATCGTGGGCTGTCCGAGTCCGCGGCACGCAAAAAGGTCCTGACGCAGTTCGAACGCGTCGGGTTCCCTGATCCACAGCGCGCCTATGACTCCTACCCTTTCGAGTTGTCCGGCGGTATGCGCCAACGCGCCATGATCGCCATGGCCATGGTGTCCAAACCCGAATTGCTGATCGCGGACGAACCGACCACCGCACTGGATGTGACCACGCAGGCGCAGGTTCTGGGCCTGATCAAGGAGTTGCAGCGTGAAACCGGCATGGCGCTCATTCTGGTGACTCATGATCTGGGTGTCGTCGCCAACATGGCCGAGCGGGTCGTCGTCATGCACAAGGGACGTATCATGGAGGCCGGCCCCGCCGCCCCGATCCTGACCGCGCCCGCACACCCGTATACCAAGCAGCTGTTTGATGCCGCGCCGGAAATACCGGATCAGGATGCGGTGGGTATACCGATGCCCGACACGGATCTGATCCTTCAGATGAAGGATGTGTCCAAGACCTACACCATGCGGTCCAGCAAAGGATGGCAGTCCGACAAAGCAATCTATGCCTGCCGAGGTGTCGACCTGAACCTGGCGCGCGGCAAGACTTTGGCAATTGTCGGTGAAAGCGGATCGGGAAAGACGACGGCGGCCCGCATCGCCCTGGGGGCTGAATTGCCCGACCCCGGTGGTGAAGTCCTGTTTCGTACCGCCCCCGACGCCGACCCGATCACGGTGCACAACATGACCCGAGCCCAGCGCACGGCGTTTCAGCGCAAGGCGCAGATGGTGTTTCAGGACCCTTACAGTTCGCTCAGCCCCCGGATGCGCATTCAGGACGCCATGACCGAACCTCTGGAAATCCACCGCATCGGCACAACAGCCGAACAGCGGGACAAGGCCGCCGAGATGTTGCAGCGCGTCGGCCTGACGGGTGATATGCTCAAACGCTATCCGCACGCGTTTTCCGGAGGGCAGCGACAGCGCCTTTCCGTGGCGCGGGCCATGATGCTGGACCCGCAGTTGATCGTGTGCGACGAACCCACATCGGCATTGGATGTGTCTGTTCAGGAACAGATCCTGACCTTGCTGGAAAACCTGCAAGACAGTCTGAACCTGTCCTACCTGTTCATCTCACATGATCTGGCCGTTGTCGCACGGATCGCTGACGAAGTTGCCGTCATGAGGCGGGGTCTGATCGTCGAACAGGCACCGCCCGAAACTCTTTTCTACAATCCGCGCCATCCATACACCAAGGCGCTGATTGCCGCTCAACCCGAACCCGACATCAATCGCCCGATTGACCTTCAATTGGTTTCTCTGGGTGCCGGCGCGCCGGACAGTTGGGATGAAGCCTTTCGTTTCTCGGACACCGTGATACCCTCATTGGTGGAATTGGAACCGGGCCATAAGGTACGTTGCCATGTTTAATACCATTCGCCCTCTGCTGCTGGCTGCTATGCTGGCGTTTTCAGGGATCCTGCCCGCGGCGGCAGATACAATCCCAACACCTCAGGAAAGCGCCTTCTGGAGCGCCGAGGTTGAAAGCGGCAATCTTCCGCCAGTGCAGGAGCGTTTGCCCAAGGACCCTCTGATTGTGGATCTGGCCGCAAAAGGAAGAGAATTCGGGAAACCGGGTGGCACTCTGCGCACCATGGTCACGCGATCCAAAGATATCCGGCAGATGGTTGTCTATGGCTATGCAAGGTTGGTTGGGTTCAACCAAGATTACGAATTGGTACCCGACCTGCTGGCCTCGTATGAAAACGAGGGCAATCGCAAATTTACCCTGAAACTGCGCGAAGGGCACAAGTGGTCGGACGGCTCACCCTTTACCTCGGAAGACTTCCGCTATTGGTGGGAAGACGTCGCCAACAACGAGTTGCTCAGCCCGTCAGGCCCACCCGATTTTCTGATCGTCGAAGGTAAATTGCCCACGGTCACGTTTCCCGATGAGACCACCGTGATCTTCGAATGGGACGACCCGAACCCGAACTTCCTGCAATCTCTGGCACAAGCACGACCGCCGTTTATTTACCGGCCGGCCGCGTTTCTGAAACAGTATCACGAGAAATACGCGGACGCGGAAGAGCTTGCCTTTCAGGTTGAAGATGCCCGGGTTAAAAGCTGGGCGGCGCTGCACAACAAGCTGGATAATCTTTACAAGTTCGACAACCACGAACTTCCCACGTTGCAGCCATGGCTGAACGCAAGTTCGGGCAAGAAAATCCGTCACAACTTTGTGCGCAACCCCTATTATCACCGGATCGACAGCAAGGGGGTGCAACTTCCCTATATTGACGTGGTCGAGATGGAGATCGTCGCCCCCGGTCTTGTTGCCGCCAAGACCAACGCCGGTGAAAGCGACCTGCAAGGCCGTGGCCTTGCCTTCCGAGACGCGTCGATCCTCAAGAAAGGCGAAGCACAAGGCAGATACAAAACGCTGTTGTGGAAAACCGGCGTGGCCTCGCAGATCGCGATCTACCCGAACCTGAACTTTTCTGATGATGTCTGGCGCGATGTACTGAGGGACGTTCGCGTGCGGCGCGCCTTGTCGCTGGCCATCGACCGGCAGACCATCAACCAGGCGCTTTACTTCAAACTCGCGCACCCCGCCGCGAACTCGGTTCTTCCCGCCTCGCCCTTCTACAGTGAAGAAAACGCTGCGGCCTGGGCGCAATACGATGTGGATCAGGCCAATGCGCTTTTGGATGAGGCTGGTCTGGATCAGCGCGACAAGAACGGCATCCGCCTGTTGCCTGACGGTCGCCCAATGGAGCTGGTAATCGAAACCGCAGGTGAGCGGCAGGAAGTCGAAAACGCGCTTCAGATCGTAACCGATACCTGGCGTGAAATCGGTGTCAAACTGGTCATGCGCCCGCTGGACAGGGACATCCTGCGCAACCGCGTTTTCGCGGGCAATTCCATGGCGTCCGTCTGGTTCGGTTGGGATGATGGTATTCCGCAGGCGCATACGTCCCCGGCTTATCTGGCCCCGACAGATCAGGTGTTCCTGGCCTGGCCAAAATGGGGGCAGCACTATCAGACCGGTGGCGAAGCGGGTGAAGCCCCCGACATGCCAGAGGCGCAGCGCCTGATGGAATTGGCGCATGAATGGCAAATCGCCACGACCGATGAAGAACGCGCAGCTGTCTGGACCGAGATGTTGAAAATCCATGCCGATCAGGTCTATGCAATAGGCATCCTGAACGGCGCCCCCCAGCCCATTGTGGTGTCAAACCGCCTGCGAAATGTTCCGGAACAGGCTATGTGGGCCTGGGAACCCGGTGCACATTTCGGCATTCACCGCCCGGACGAGTTCTTTTTCGCCGACTGAGCAGGAGCAGCTAAATGATCATGCTGCGCTACGTGGTGTATCGCTTTTTCACGATGCTGCTGACTTTGTTGGTGGTCTCGGTTCTGGTTTTTGTAATCATCAACCTTCCGCCCGGCGACTATCTGAGCAACCAGATCGCTGAACTTCAGGCCTCGGGCCAGTCGGCAGGTGTCGCAAAGGCAGAGTTCCTGCGCGCTGAATACGCTCTGGACCGTCCGATGTGGGAACAATACCTGATCTGGATGGGATTCTGGCCCGGACCGCACGGGTTTTCGGGGTTGATCCAGGGCAATTACGGGTGGTCCTTTGAATTCGACCGTCCCGTTTCCGAAATCGTCGGCGACACGCTTTGGTTGACGGTTGTGGTCAATCTGGCTGCGATCCTGTTTGTTTATGCCGTCGCATTGCCGCTGGGCGTTATCGCCGCCGCGCGGTCCCGGACCTGGATCGACTATACCTCGGCCTTCGTGGGGTATCTGGGGCTGGCAACGCCGAACTTTTTGCTGGCGCTGATCCTGTTCTACTATGGCCACCAGTATTTCAACCTGCCGATCGGGGGCTTGATGGATCCGAGTTTCGAAGGCCAGCCGATGAGTTGGGAGAAACTGAAATCCATCCTCGTCCACCTGATCGTACCAACCTTCGTCATCGGCACTTCAGGCGCATCGGCGATGATGCAGCGTCTGCGCGCGAACATGCTGGACGAACTCGGCAAACCCTATGTGGAAACCGCCATCGCGAAGGGCATGGCCCCGTCACGGATGCTGACCAAGTATCCGCTGCGGGTGGCCTTCAACCCCTTTGTCGCCGATATCGGCAACCTGCTGCCGTCGATGGTGTCCGGCTCGGTTCTGGTATCGGTCGTTCTGGGCCTGCAAACCATTGGTCCTACTCTGCTGACTGCTTTGAAGACGCAGGATCAATTCCTGTCCGCGTTCATCCTGATGTTCGTCGCCCTGCTGACGCTGATCGGCACGATGATTTCGGATATCCTGCTGGTGATGCTGGATCCGCGCATTCGGTATGAGGGGCGCGAGGCATGACTGATCGTCCTGACAACCGCTATGTCGATGACGCGCCGTTTGATCCGCAGGCCTCGATTCAACAGCTGGAACGCGCCGATCTGGATGCCCCCAACTGGGTTCTGGTCTGGCGCAAGTTCAAAACCCACAAGCTGGGCCTGATCTCGGGCATTTTCCTGCTGTTTTGCTATCTGATGCTGCCCTTTGCCGGGTTTATTGCGCCTTACGGGCCAAATGACCGAAACGGAGAGCACCTGTACGCGCCACCACAATCGGTAAACTGGTTTCACGAGGGTGAGTTCATCGGCCCACATGTCTATCCGATCGTCGCCGAGGCGGATCTTGAAACCTTCCAATGGAAGTTTGTCCCCGACACCGAAGACCCGCGCCCGATCCGGTTCTTCTGCGAGGGCTCTGAATACAAGCTGGCCGGTTTCATACCGTCGGACACGCATCTGTTCTGCCCGCCAGAGGGAACAACGCTGTTCCTGTGGGGATCCGACCGTCTGGGCCGAGACATCTTCAGCCGTATTCTCTATGGCGCGCAGCTGTCTTTGACGGTGGGTCTGATCGGTATCTCGGTGTCCTTCTTTCTTGGCATCCTGTTCGGTTCGATGGCCGGCTATTTCGGCGGACGTATCGACTGGACCATCAACCGTGTCATCGAAATCCTGCGTTCGTTGCCGGAACTGCCGCTGTGGCTGGCCCTTTCTGCCGCCGTGCCTTCGAACTGGAGCCCGGTCGCGGTGTTCTTTATCATTTCGATCATTCTGGGCATCTTGGACTGGCCGGGCCTGGCGCGCTCGGTTCGCGCGAAATTCCTGTCTTTGCGGGAAGAGGAATATGTCAGAGCCGCCGAGATGATGGGCGCAAGTTCGGGCCGTGTGATCCGCAAGCACCTGCTGCCCAACTTCATGTCGCACCTGATTGCATCGGCCACATTGTCGATCCCAGCCATGATCCTGGGGGAAACGGCGCTCAGCTTTCTTGGCCTCGGCCTGCGCGCACCCGCGGTCAGTTGGGGCGTGATGCTGAATGACGCGCAGAACCTCGCGTCGATCGAGATCTATCCCTGGACGGCAATCCCGATGCTGCCGATCATTGTCGTGGTGTTGGCGTTCAACTTCCTTGGTGACGGGCTGCGCGACAGTCTCGACCCCTATCAGCAATGAGTCTTCTTGCCACGCTTCCCGCTGCCGGCAGCTATCACAGGGTCGGCGCCGGTATGCTGCCAAGCGCCTTTGCCGTTTCCGAACTGGCCACCGCCAGTTTCGCAGCCGTGGGGCAGGAAATGGCCCGGCTGATCCAGGCGATCAACCTGTCCGCGAAGGCACCCGAAGTCTCGATCGATCATCGGCTGGCATCTCTGTGGTTCGGCTATTCCTTCAAACCGGAAGGTTGGGACATGCCCAGTTTGTGGGATGCGGTCGCGGGCGACTACAAAGCCGCTGATGGCTGGATCAGGCTGCACACAAACCTGCCCCGCCATCGCTCTGCCGCGTTGAAAGTCCTTGGCACCCGGCCAGAGCGTGAAGCCGTGGCAAAAGCCGTCAGGTCTTGGGCGATATCGGATCTGGAAACGGCAGTTGTCGCCGTAGGTGGGGTGGCCGCTGCCATGCGCAGCCGGACGGAATGGCTTGATCACCCACAAGGCCGCGCCGTGTCGCGCGACCCTTTGATCGGATGGCAGGGACCGCGCTATGTCAATCTGCGCGACAGACCTCGGGCCACCGCTGATCGGCCTCTGTCCGGGTTGCGGGTGCTGGATCTGACGCGCGTTCTGGCCGGCCCGGTTTCTACCCGAACGCTTGCAGGGTTCGGAGCCGAGGTTTTGCGCATCGACCCGCCTGGCTGGGATGAACCGGGGGTGATCCCCGACATATCGCTGGGAAAGCGCTGCGCCTATCTTGACCTGAAATCCGAAACCGGCCTTGAACGATTGCATGGGTTGCTGGCTCAGGCGGATGTGTTCGTACACGGTTATCGGCCCGGCGCGCTGGATGCACTGGGTCTGACCCGCGCCAAACGTGACGAGCTGGCTCCGAACCGGATCGAAGTCACGCTGGATGCCTATGGCTGGCAAGGGCCCTGGTCGACCCGGCGCGGCTTTGACAGCCTTGTCCAGATGAGCGCGGGTATCGCCCATGCCGGGATGGGGTGGGCGAACGCGGACAAGCCGACCCCGTTGCCGGTTCAGGCTCTGGACCACGCGACCGGCTATCTGATGGCTGCTGCCGTCCTGTCCGCACTGGCCGAGGCCGCATCAGGCAATTCCATCATGCACGCGCATCTCTCTCTGGCGCGCACCGCCGAACTTCTGGCCGTGCTCGGCAAAGACGAAGCACAATCCGCGCCCATCAGCCCGGCAACAACGGATTACGGCACGGCGACAGAGGCGTCCGGCTGGGGGCCGGGCCATCGCCTCAACCCTGCGCTGAGAGTCGGCGAAGCGACGATGCGCTGGGATTTGCCCGCGTCGAAACTGGGCAGTTCGGAACCTGTCTGGCCGCTCGACGCCAACTGACCATGCGCCGCGCAAGACGCGCGGCCGGGCCCAACGCATTGGGTGGCGTCTCGTCAAAGACGCAGTCCAAAGCGACGGGAGCACCCCTATCGATCATCGCCCCCAGGGCCGATATCGTCCAGGTAATCCTCATCGATCGCGGCCTGCACCGCGCCTGTTACCGCCTCACGCTGTTTCGGCGTCAGGTCATCGGCCTCTTTGCCGTCCGCCAACCTGACGGTGACTTCGCGATGCGCGAATTTGATGCCTTCCCGCGCGAACAATTCGCGAATTTCCTGATAGACCTTCTTGCGTACCAGCCACTGATCGCCCGGTTTGGTCATGAACTTGACCCGGATGATCATCGCTGAATCCTGCATTTCGATCACGCCCTGGGACTTCAGCGGCTGTATGAAGTTTTCGCCGATCACGGGATCGCTCAGCAACTCCTGCCCCAGCTTCTTGATCAGCTTTCGCACCTTTTCCACGTCCGTGTCATAGGTCACGCGCAGCGGCAGTTTCATGATCACCCAGTCACGGGAATAGTTCGTCAGAACCTTGATTTCGCCAAAAGGAATCGTGTTCAGCGCGCCAAGATGGTGACGCAGTTGGAAGGACCGGACCGAGATCTTCTCGACCGTTCCCTTGACGTCTCCGATATCGATGTACTCACCCTTCCGAAAGGCATCGTCCATCAGGAAAAACGCCCCGGAAAAGATGTCTCGCACCAGTGTTTGAGATCCGAAACCGACAGCCAGACCAACCACACCGGCACCGGCAAACAGCGGGCTGACATTGATACCAAGTTCCATGAGAACGATCAGCATGATGGTCACGACCACAACGGCCAGAATTGCGCCGCGGAACAATGGCAGCAGCGTCGCTAGCCGGCTTTGCCCGCCTTCCCCGCCCTCATCGCCCAGTTCGGCCTCGGTGCCATCATCGACTTCTTCCGCTATCTTGCTGTCGATCCAGATGCGAAAGAAATGAAACAGAATGTAGCCGATGAAGATGATGACCATTACATCCAGCACGCGTGCAACTGGCAGGTCCTCGCTCCAGTCCGCATCGGGGTACCAAATCACCACAAGGGCATAGACACCAATCACAAAGGCCAGAATTCCAGCTACCCGGCGCGCCAGATCCTCATAGGTCAGAAGATACTGTTTGCGCTGTTCTGCCTCGGGCGTTTCCACGGGCTCGGCATCCGCTTCGGCAGCAGCGGTTTCTTCGTTTATCTCGTTGATCTTGCGCGAACGGTCAAAATACCGTTCCAGCACGTAGTTCATCGCGCCATAGGCAACGACGACGGACATGAAGATCATATAGCTGCTTGCGATCAGCGGCAGCGGCGTTGGGTTCTCCAGTGCAAGATCAACCGCCAGACGGAACCAGCTGAACACGACATAGACGATCAGTGCAGGCGCCCAGCCGAAGGATACGAACCGCAACAACCACGAGACCTGATCCGGCGCTCTTCCGCCCCGGATTGCATTTGAAATGGCCCTGGCATTGAACAGGATCATCAGAATATTGCCGAAAGCGCCCACCATTGTAAGGCAGCCATAGACCATGGCGTAGACGTTGTAGTTCAGCCCGAAATCCGCAACCCAGGTCGAAAACAGGACAACCGTGATGTCATAGGTCGCGAGTGCCGAAGCCCACAGATACAGCCGCTTGGCGTCCCGGTCCGAGAACGGTGGCAGCCGGTATTGACTCAGGTAAGGTGACAATACCATCCGCCAAAGATCGGACACCGTGCGCGACAGGAAGAACGCCGTGAAGATCGCCGTGACCGTGAACTGGATCGAGATATCGTCCGCTTCGCCAAAAAACAGATATCCGACGATCAGGGCCATGAGCATGGCAAATATCGTCGCTCCGATCCCCATCAGGAACCGGAACAGAAGGAAGGGCATCTTTTCTCGGTAACCCTGCGGTTCATCCTTGATCCGCGCCACGACCCAGCGGCGCGCGATGCGTTTCCCGTATATCTCGATAGACAGCCAGCGCCCCAACAACAGGAACAGGATGTTCCAGCCCAGAACTTCCACATAGGTCTGAATGCGACCGTCCGGACTGGTCTGGCGCAGGATATACTTCACTTCGAACACCGAATACGGCAGCGCCTCAAGCCGTGATTGCATGGACTCACGGAATTTCGAGAACCGCTCCTGCGCCTTCATCAGCTGCGATCCCTCACCCATGGGATTGTTCGAATCGCCCGCCGCATCATTCGTGCCCGCATCCGTGCCGCCGGCTGTTGTCACAACCTGCCCGGCGCTGTCGATGACGATCACACTGGCCCCGGCTTCGCTGGCGGCGCGAATTGCGGCAGCCAAGTCGCTTTCCTGCGTAGACGCAGACGAACTGTCCGCGTTGTATCCCGGAATCAAGGATGTTTGCGCTGAAACGCTGACCGGAAGCGCCAGTACAAAAGCCCACAAAGCCAGAAGTGTTGCGGCCAGAAAGGTATGTTTCATGGGGTTTTGCATCCAGTTTTTCCGATAGCGGTCAGATTACAGAAGGGTTTCAGGCAGTTCAAACACTCGGGCGCGCCCTGCTCAATATCGTGTCCGGGCGTGTTCTTGGCGCACTGCCCGATTCCGGATGTTTTCAATCTGGCGAAAATTGAATATGAACGGGATCTGTAGGCCCTGCCCCTTTGCCAGTTCACCGGTTCTTTTGCGATCCCTCTCAAGCCTTGGTGCGACATGACGCGAAACCGTCAATATGCTGTTGCCAAATCGCAATGCTTGGAACATTTGCGGAAGAGCAATTCCTCCTTTGGCAAGCGTGACGGGGATATATACAGTAACGCTTGCAAACGCGCGGATTTCGAACCGGGATCAAGAAGACAGGCAACACTATGAGCCTAGGCAAAACCAATTCCAAACCGGGCCGCGCACCGCGTATCCTGTTTTACAGTCACGACACGTTCGGGCTGGGCCATCTTCGCCGGTCTCGGGCTTTGGCGGCCGCGATCACGCAGGCGGACCAAAGCGCATCCGCGCTGATCCTGACGGGATCACCCGTGGCCGGACGGTTTACCTTTCCCCGTCGCGTTGACCACGTGCGCCTGCCCGGTGTCACCAAACGCGCAGACGGGTCTTATGCTGCACGCACGATCGGGATGGGCATCGAAGAAGTGACCGAATTGCGGTCGGGTCTGATTCAAACCGCTGTTCAGCAGTTCGACCCTGATGTGCTGATCGTCGACAAGGAACCGACGGGGTTCCGGGGTGAGCTGCTGCCGACACTGAACCACCTGCAAAAGAACTGCGGAACCAAAATGGTGCTTGGGTTGCGCGATGTTCTGGATGAACCCGAAGTCCTGGCCGCCGAGTGGGCGCGCAAGGAAGCGGTTGAAGCCACCGAACGGTTTTATCACGAAATCTGGGTTTACGGCTTGCAGTCGATTTACGACCCGACAAGGGGGTTGCCGCTGAGCGCCGCGGCACAATCCCGCATCCACTGGACGGGATATCTGCGCCGCGATCTTGGTCCGGTCGGCGAGCCTCCTCAACAACCCTATATCCTGATCACGCCCGGCGGCGGCGGCGACGGCAAGGCGATGGTCAACCTGGTCCTGTCTGCCTATGAAAAAGATCCAAACCTGTCGCCGCGGGCGGTTTTGGTCTATGGCCCCTTCCTGTCCGGTGAGTTGCGCGAAGATTTCGAAACACGCGTTGCCGCATTGAACGGTCGCGTCACCGCCGTTGGGTTCGAATCCCAGATCGAAACGCTGTTTGCAGGGGCCGAAGGCGTCGTCTGCATGGGCGGCTACAACACGTTCTGCGAGGTTCTTTCCTTTGACAAACGCGCTGTCATCGTCCCGCGCACCACGCCTCGTCTGGAACAGTGGATACGGGCCTCGCGCGCAGAAGGGCTGGGACTTGTCCGAATGCTGGATGAAAACCGGGATGGCCTGACGCCGGACGCGATGATCCGCGCCATTCGGGAATTGCCGCACCAGTCCCTGCCGTCGCAGGCGATACAAAGCGGATTGCTGGACGGGCTAGACTATGTCACCGACCGCATCGAAAGCCTGCTGACCTGGGAACAGGAACGAGCCACCGGATGACCTCAGATTCTCCTCGATTGGCGGTTGTGGTCAAAGGCTGGCCACGACTGTCCGAAACGTTCATTGCGCAGGAACTTGTCGCCTTGCAGGAGGCCGGGCATCGCTTTGACATCTGGTCTTTGCGGCACCCGACCGATACGAAACGCCATCCCTTGCACGACCGGTTCACAGGACAGGTTCGATACCTGCCCGAGTATCTTCACGACGAACCCAAACGGGTCTGGGCGGCACGGGCCCTTGCCCAAACGCTTCCCGGTTACGACAGGGCCTATCGGATCTGGCGTCAGGACTTGAAGCGCGACCCGACACCCAATCGCATCCGACGGTTTGGGCAAGCCTGCGTTCTGGCCGCGGAATTGCCAGCCCGGACGCAAGGGTTGTACGCTCATTTCATGCACACGCCGTCATCCGTTGCCCGTTACGCCGCCATCATGCGCGGATTGCCGTGGAGTTTTTCGGCTCATGCCAAGGATATCTGGACGTCGCCGGATTGGGAAAAACGTGAAAAGCTGCAAGCCGCATCCTACGGGGCCACGTTTGGCGCCACCTGCACAGCCATCGGAGCCGAGCATCTGCGCAGCCTGGCCGATGACCCCAAGCGCGTGGACCTGATCTATCACGGTTTGGACCTGTCTCGCTTTCCCAAGCCTCCGACGCGAAAGCTGCGTGCTGTGAATGATCGTTTTCACATGATTTCCGTCGGGCGGCTGGTCGAGAAAAAAGGCTTCGATCGTCTGATCGCGGCTTTTGCATTGCTGCCCGATGACCTGAACTGGCACTGGACACATATCGGCGGCGGCGCATTGGGTGACGTTTTGCGGGCACAGGCGAACGCAGCCGGCATTGCGAACCGGATCACCTGGAAAGGGGCTTGCGACCAGCCCGAGGTCATCGCAGCAATGCGGGATGCCGACCTGTTCGTTCTGCCCAGCCGCATCGCGAAGGACGGAGACCGCGACGGGTTGCCGAATGTGTTGATGGAGGCCGCGTCTCAGTTGTTGCCAATCCTGTCGACACCGGTCTCGGCGATCCCCGAGTTTATCGAAACCGGAACACATGGGGTTCTGTCCGATGACGCCCCCTCTGCACTTGCGGAAGCCGTGGAACGTTTGTCAGCCAATCCGCAGCAAGCGTCAAAGATGGCGCATGCGGCCTATGATCGCCTGATCGCCGAGTTCCGGATGGCCCCCGGCATCGCACGGCTGTCGGAACACCTCAACTCCATGTGCATGGAAAACGCGTAATGGCGCGGGTCGCGTTTTATGCCCCGATGAAATCTCCTGACAGCCCGAAACCTTCGGGCGACCGTGAAATGGCCCGGAATCTGATGCAGGCGCTGACCGCCGAGGGTGATACGGTCGCTCTGGCGACCGACTTGCGCATCTATGACAAAAGCGGCGACGAAGACCTGCAACAAGCCTTGAGGCGCGCGGCAGAAGATGAAGCGAAGCGACTTGTCTCTGACATGCCATCAGATACCGATCTGTGGGTGACCTACCACAATTATTACAAGGCACCTGACCTGCTGGGCCCTCGGGTTTGCAAGGCACGTGGCATTCCCTATGTGCAACTGGAAAGCACCCGCGCATCCAGTCGGTTAAACGGGCCGTGGGCTGAGTTCGCCAAGGCGGCGCATCAGGCCTGCGATGCGGCGGATGTGATCTTTTATCATACGGCCAACGACCTGATCACTTTGCAGCGGGATCGCTTTGGCGATCAGGCTTTGGTCGAACTGCCTCCGTTCCTGCCCATCTCGGAACTGCCTCCGGCCGCCACAGGTGGCGCACCCATGCTGACCGTCGGCATGATGCGGCATGGGGACAAGCTGGCATCCTATCAGATATTGTCCGAGGCCCTGGCGCATTTGACCGGGGACTGGCACCTGAACATCGCAGGAGACGGCCCGGCGCGCAGGCAGGTTGAGGCGCTGATGGCGCCGTTCGGACAGCGGGTGCGTTTTCTGGGTCAGCTTGACCGGGAAGAACTGCAACGCGTCTATCAACAATCATCTCTGCTTGCATGGCCCGGAGTGAATGAGGCTTACGGCATGATTTACCTCGAGGCGCAGGCCGCGGGGTTGCCTGTGGTCGCTCAGGACCGGCCCGGCGTACGCGATGTTCTGTCCCCGGCGGCCTATCCATCCGTCGAAAGCGGTGCCAGGGGATTTGCGGATGGCATGCAGGCCCTTTTGTCGGATTCCATGCTGCGCCACACTCTGGGCGCTGCGGCACGCAACTACGTGGCAGAGCGCCACCTGATGCCACAGGCGACCGAGCGCTTGTGGGCAACCCTCCGCCCCCTGCTGAAGGACGTATCATGACCCGGCTTGCACTGCTCCGCCACGGGCACACCCATTGGAACCGCGCGGGACGGATCCAGGGGCGCAGCGACATACCGCTGGACGATGACGCCCGAGCCGAATTGGCGGGCTTTGGATTGCCGCAGGACTGGGCCGAGGCTGACATCTGGTCCAGCCCCCTGCACCGCGCCAGTGAGACGGCGCGGATTGTGACAGGTCGCGACCCGAACACCTCGGACGCGTTGACCGAGATGAACTGGGGCGATTGGGAAGGTCAACGCGGGGTCGACCTGATCGCGGACACATCCAGCGGATATCGTCATATCGAGCATTGGGGCTGGGATTTCCGCCCACCAAACGGAGAAAGCCCGGCCGAGGTTCGGGACAGGCTTCGCCCCTGGCTGTCCGCGCTGCGGCAAGATACGGTCGCGGTCTGTCATATCGGTATCATGCGGGTCATTCTGGCTTGGGCATGGGGTTGGAATTTCGAAGGACCTGCCCCCTTTAAGATCAAACGCAATCGGCTGTATATCGTCGACATGAATACCATGACCGCCGACGCCGACCCCGTTCGCCTGATCAAACACGAGCCCCCGCAATGAAGGTGATGATCATCGTCACGCACCTGTTGGGCACCGGGCATCTCAGCCGGGCGCTGACATTGGGGCGGGCCTTTCGGGATGATGGCCACGACGTCATGGTCGTGACGGGTGGCATGCCAGCGCCGCAATTGGACAGCACGGGCATGACCCTGTTCGGCTTGCCGCCGCTCAGGTCAGACGGAACCAACTTCACCCGTTTGCTGACCGACAGCGGCGACGAGGCTGACGCGGCCTATCACGCCACGCGCGAGGCCGCCCTGGTGCAGGCGGTGAACAGCTTCCAGCCGCAGATCCTGATCACCGAGCTTTACCCCTTTGGTCGCCGATCACTGTCGGCCGAGTTCGATGCAGCCCTGAATGCGGCAAGCGCGTTGCCTGAGCGTCCCGTCATTCTCGGATCGGTCCGCGACATTCTGGCTCCGCCCTCCAAACCCGCCAAGGCCGAGCGCGCGGATGAAATCGTGTCTCGGCATTATGACGGCATTCTGGTTCATTCCACCGAAAGCGTCACGCCCCTGTCGGTCAGCTGGCCGGTGTCGGACCGATTGGCCAAGCGACTTCACTACACCGGCTTTGTGGCGCCTGCATTGCCGCAAACTCACCCCGACGCGGCGGGTCAGGATGAAATCCTGGTCAGCGCTGGCGGCGGATCCGTCGGGCAACCGATCTTTCGCGCGGCCATCGAGGCCGCCCGAAAGATGCCCAACAGGCGCTGGCGCCTGCTGGTCGGTGGAACGGATGCAAAGGCGCGGATCGCGGAATTGTCCCGGATGGCCGAAGGTGCTTCGGTTGTTTTGGAACCTGTGCGGCCGGATTTCCGCCAGATGCTGCCCCTGGCAGCGGCATCGGTAAGCATGTGTGGCTACAACACTGCCATGGATATCCTTCAAAGTGGCACCCCGGCCGTGTTTGTGCCTTTCGACGACGGCAAAGAGGTGGAACAAGGGCTGCGCGGGCAGAGCCTGTCCGATCTGCCCGCAATCGAAGTTCTGGAAAGCAGAGCGTTGAGCGGGGCGACATTGGCTCGGGCGGTGGAGCGTGTCGTGGCCGACGGCCCCCGTGTACAACAGGATTTCGGTTTTGACGGGGCCATCCAATCCGTCCACATCGCCAAGCGCCTGCTGGAGCAGCGCACATGAACCCCGACTGGCGCCCACTTGACGTCGAGTTGAACCATTGGCGTGCCGAAAGCTTGCCCTTGCCTGTGTGGTGGCGCGATGATGATGCCATTGCGCCAACACCGCAATTGGACCGCCTTTCCGAGCTGGCCGACAAACTGGGCCTGCCCGTGCATCTGGCCGTCATTCCACGCGACGCGACGCCCGCGCTGGCGGAATACGTCGCCGCGCACGCGTCTCTTGTTCCGGTCGTGCACGGGTGGGCGCATACAAACCATGCGCCCCGCGGCGAGAAGAAGGCCGAGTTTCGGCTTGATCGTCCGCTGGAAGTGATGGTGGCGGATGCGCAGGCCGGGATGGCGCGTCTTCGGTCCCTGTTTGGTGACAATATGCGACAGATGTTCGTGCCCCCCTGGAATCGCATTGCACCCGAGATGGCCAAACAGTTGCCAAAGCTGGGATACCGCATCCTGTCCACCGCAACGCCCCGCAAATCACGTCTGACCGCACCGGGGCTTGAGCAGATCAACACCCACCTTGATCCGATCGACTGGCGCGGGTCGCGTGGCTTGATCTCAGCCGACGCCCTGATCGCGCAGACTGCTGGTCTTCTGCGAGACCGACGCGAAGGCCGTTCAGACAACACCGAGCCCTTCGGCATATTGACCCATCATCTGGTCCATGATCAGGACATCTGGGCCTTTACCGAGGCCCTGCTGCGCAAATTGCTGAGCGGGCCCGCCACAGCCTGGGTCGCGCCAGAGAACGAATGAGGACATCACCATGAGCCGATTGGATTCCATGCTGCGCCGACTGACGGCCCAACGCGACGGATTGAACTGGGCGGCCGAGCGGATCAGTGGCCAGCCGGGGGATGTGCTGGATATGGGCCTGGGCAATGGCCGCACCTATGACCACTTGCGTGAAATCCTGCCAGAGCGCCGGATCTGGGTGATGGACCGGATCCTGCAATGCCATCCGGACAGCACCCCCCCGGCCGAGGATTTCCTGCAAGGTGAGGCCGAACCGATGCTGCTCAGACTGGCGGCCGACGGGCATAGGATCGCGCTGGCGCATTACGATTTCGGACGCGGCATCAAGCACGAGGACGTCGCCGAAGCAGAGCGTCTCAGCCCGCTGATCGCGAAAGTCATGCAGCCCGGAGGGTTGTTGATTTCAGGTCAGCCCCTGGTCGGCTTTGCCCAGATCCAGGGGCCCAAGACAATCGCCCCGGACCGTTACCTGTTCTACACGGCCTGATCACGCCACGCGTCGACCGCGCACCCAGACCGAACTCGGGACGGGTACACCCGCGCGCATCCGGAAGCGGATGACATCGGCGCGGGCGTCGGCGCGCAACTCGCCCCGCTCCTCCAACCCTGCCGCCCGAGCCGGGGCCAGCGTTACTGTCTTCATCCCCCGCGCCAGGTCGCCCCAGATCTCGCCCAGCCTAACCGCCGACAGCAACAAGGCCGACGGCACATAATCCGAAGACAGGATGTCCAGATACCCAAGCTGGGCCAGCTCGTAGGCAGCAACATTGCCTGAATGCGACCCCCCGCGGATTATGTTCGGCGCGCCCATCATGACCCGAATGTCGTTCTTGTGGCAGGCGCGTGCCGCTTCGACGGTTGTGGGGAATTCGGCCAGACGGATGCCGTGACCTGCGGACACTTTCACCTGATCTTCAGTCGTGTCGTCATGGCTGGCCAATACTGCTCCGAAACGGCGGGCAGCTTTGACAGCTTCGACCTCGTGCAGTGCGCTATTGCGATCTCGAAGCCCTTTCAATTGCGCCACGTGCTGAAAGAACGTGTCATCGTCCATGGCATATTTGCCCTTCAGAAAGGTCTCCAGCTTGCCCATGTCGCGAAACTGACGCTGACCGGGCGTGTGATCCATTATGGACACAATGCCAACCCTGTCTTCCTGTCCAAATTCGCTCAGCTCTTCAACCAGAGTTTCCGAACACACCTCGGCCCGCAAGTGCAGAAAGTGGCTGATCTTGAGCGCATCCTGTTCGCGCAGATCCCACAACTCCTGCGACAGGCCACGGGCGTATTTCCCATACCGCCGCGCGCCCGAAGGGATCGATCCAATCCGCATGGCATCGAACACTGTCGTGATCCCGGCGCTGGCCAATTCCGCATCATGTGCAAGAATTGCGGCGGCATGGGGCCAGTTCACCTGTGGACGCGGTTGAATGTGACGTTCAAGGTTGTCGGTGTGCAACTCGACAAGCCCTGGGCTGACATAGTCGCCTTCGCAATCGATCGCGCCCGCGGGAACCCTGTTTCCGGTGTCGATTTCAGCGATGGCCTCACCCACAATCCGGACACTGCCGGTTACGGTTTCATTCGGCAATACAAGCGTGGCATTGGCAAGGATCAAGTCTTCTGTCATCTGAACTTCACGCATGTTGAGACCGAGGAAGGCTACGCAAAAGGAGGCCGATATGACATTCACGCGATACGCGATCTATTTTGCGCCGCCCGCGGGAAAGGAATGGGCGAAATTTGCAACCAGCTGGCTGGGTTGGGATATCGAGGCGGGAAAGCCGGTTGCCCATCCGATTGTCGAAGGCATCGACGTTGCCGCCGTCACGGAGGTGCCGCGCAAGTACGGGCTGCACGCGACGCTGAAGCCACCGTTCAGACTGCGCGACGGCAAAACATTCGAAGCCCTGCAAGAGGCGTGCAGCTCGCTCGCCTCCCGCCAACCACCTGTGTCGCTGGATGGCCTCGAGATCGCCCGGTTTGGGCGTTTTCTGGCCCTGCGTCCGCTGGGTGAGATCCAGGCGCTGAATGCGCTTGCCGCGGCCTGTGTTCGGGAATTGGACTGTTTTCGTGCGCCTACCTCCGAGGCCGAACTGGCCCGCCGCCGCGCCGCCGGGTTGACCCCGAAGCAAGACGCCAACCTGGTTCAGTGGGGCTATCCTTACGTACTGGACGCGTTCCGCTTTCACATCACGCTGAGCGGCAAGCTGGACAAACCAACCCTGAGAGCAACTCGGAACGCGCTGCAAACCCATCTGGCCCCATTGCTGCCGCAGCCCTTCCAGATCACGGATCTGGCCCTTACGGGCGAGGCTGAGGACGGGCGCTTCCACCTTATCCATCGCTACGGGCTTTCCGGTTGAAGGTGCGACAGGATTTCGGCAACCGTATCTTCCATCGCACCGGAGTTGTCGATTTCCAGGACCTGGTTCAAACCGTTGGGCAAAGACGTTTGGGCCCGGTCCAGACGCCGCGTCTGTTCCGCCTTGCTTTCCCGCCCTCTTAAGGACAAGCGTTCGGACAGAACCTCGGGCTTTGCCGTCAGGGAAATCACGATCAGATCACCAAACACCTCCTGCGCCTCAAGCAACACCGTTCGTGACAGGTTGACCAAAACGGCCTCGGCCACCTGCCGCTGCCGCGTGATCGTCTTCGGCACACCGTAATACAGCCCATGCGCATGCCAACTCAGCGCAAACGCGCCATCCCGTTCCATCCGCTGAAGTGTTTCGGCCGAGACGCGGTCGAAATCTTCGCCGTCTTCGCCTTCGGGACGGGTAATCACCCGCCGCAGCCTCTGAACACCCGGCGTCCGGGCCACCAGCGCGTTCATTACGCTGTCCTTTCCGACCCCCGAAGGACCCACGACCGCTATGACCGGAGCAAGCGTCATGCAGCCATCCCCGGCGTGAAGTCCGAGACATCGACCTCGCGGTCACAGACCCGTTCGCGCGCGTCGAGATCGTGAAAAATCCCGACAATCGTCACGCCATTGTTCTTGGCCTCTTCGATCAGGGACAAAACGGTTTCCCGGTTCTGCGCATCCAGGCTTGCGGTCGGTTCATCCAACAGCATTGCCGGATATTCATGCGCAAAGCCCCGCGCAATGTTCACTCTCTGCTTTTCGCCGCCCGAGAAGGTCGTCGGGCTGAGGGTCCACAGACGTTCGGGAATATTCAGCCGTTTCAGCAACCCGGCTGCCCTGTCCATTGCCACTTGCCTGTCACAACCCACGGCCAGCAGCGGCTCTGCCACAACGTCCAGCGTCGGCACCCGAGGCACGACCCGCAGGAACTGGCTGACATAGCCCAAGGTGTCACGACGCAGCAACAGGAGCTGCCGCGGTTCAGCCCTGGCCACGTCCAAACCTGCGACCAGCACCTGACCAGAGGCCGCCAGATAGTTGCCGTAGATCACACGCATCAGCGTGGATTTGCCTGCACCCGACGGCCCGGTCAGGGCGACGCACTCACCCGGTTCCACTTTCAGAGACGCGCCTTTCACCACCGGGATCGTGGCGCCGCCCTGATTGTGCAGGGTGAAGCTTTTGCTGACGTCAACAAGTTCAATCATCGCTTCATCTTTCCCCAAAGCCTCAAACCTGCAAAACGCTGGACACCAGCAACTGCGTATAGGCATGTTGCGGGTCGTCCAGCACCTGATCCGTCAACCCGGCCTCGACCACGCGACCGCTTTTCATCACCATCAACCGATCCGCCAGCAGACGCACCACGGCAAGATCATGGGTGACGATGATCGCACTCAACCTCATCTCACGCACGAGTCCGCGCAACAAATCCAGCAAACGCGCCTGCACCGACACATCCAGACCACCGGTCGGTTCGTCCATGAACACCAGCCGAGGACCTGTCACCAGATTGCGCGCGATCTGCAAACGCTGCTGCATCCCGCCCGAAAACGCGCTGGGGCGGTCATCGACGCGGCTCTCGTCAATCTCGACCCGGCCCAGCCAGTCAATGGCCTTGCCCCGAATGCTGCCATAGTGGCGACCGCCGACAGCCATCAGCCGCTCGCCAATGTTGCCACCGGCGCTGACAGACATCCGCAACCCGTCGCGCGCGTGTTGGTGGACAAAGGCCCAGTCGGTGCGGCTCAGCATCCGGCGCTCTGGCTCGGACATTGTGACCGTATCGACCGGGCCGTCTGCACGGGTATCAAAGATCGCTTGCCCGGCATCCGGCTTCAGAAGGCCGGCCATACAGTTGAGCAAGGTCGACTTGCCCGACCCACTTTCACCAACGATTCCCATCACTTCTCCGGGGAAGAGATCAAAATTCACATCCGCGCATCCGATCCGGCGGCCATAGCTTTTTTCAATGCCTTTGACTTGCAACAGAGGGGTCATTGCGCGTTCCCTTCGGCCAGTTGGCCTGCATGGCCCGCCTTGCGGCGTGACCGGCAGTAATCCGTGTCGGAACAGACAAACATCCGGTTGCCCGCGTCATCCGTGATAACCTCGTCCAGATAGCTGTCTTCGGCCCCGCACAGGTCGCAGGGATGATCGGCCTTGCTGGCCTCGAACGGGTAGTCCTCGAAATCGAGGCTCACGACTTTGGTATGCGGAGGCACCGCGTAAATCCGCTGCTCGCGCCCGGCACCAAACAGCTGGATCGCGTCCATCTCAAGCTTTGGATTGTCGAATTTCGGAATTGGGGACGGGTCCATGACATAGCGTCCAGCCACGTTCACCGGATAGGCATAAGCGGTCGAAATCGCCCCGGGCTGGCTGATATCCTCGTACAGTTTCACATGCATCAGCCCGTATTCCTCAAGACTGTGCATCTTGCGTGTCTCGGTCTCGCGCGGTTCCAGAAAGCGCAGAGGTTCGGGAATCGGCACCTGATAGACGATGATCTGGTCTTCGCGCAGTTTCGCCTCGGGGATGCGGTGGCGGGTCTGAATGATCGTGGCCTGTTCCGTCTTTTCCGTGGTGGCGACCCCTGCGGTGTTTTCAAAGAACTTGCGGATGGATACGGCGTTGGTCGTGTCGTCTGCGCCCTGATCGATCACCTTGAACGTATCCTCGGGCGTCAACGTCGCGGCTGAAACCTGTACGCCGCCGGTACCCCAGCCATAGGGCATCGGCATCTCGCGGCTGGCAAACGGCACCTGATACCCCGGTATGGCCAGGCCTTTGAGGATCGCCCGGCGGATCATCCGCTTGGTTTGTTCGTCCAGATAGGCGAAATTGTACGCGCTCATAGGCAGCCTCTTTCGATGAGGGCATGTTCCAACGCTTGCGGCGCGGTGAAGTGGATCCCATCCATGCCCACCGCACGCGCGCCTTCGACATTGTGCAGCCCGTCATCGATGAAAATGCAGTTCTCGGGTGAAAGCCCGGCCCGCTTGCACAGCAGATGGAAAATCTCTGGCTGAGGCTTCAAAAGCTTCTCCTGCCCCGACACGACGGTGACACCAAACACTTCGCCCAATTCGGGATGTGCCCCCACGCCGACAGGCCAGGTTTCCGCTGACCAATTGGTGATCGCGTGAACCGGAGTGCCCTGCTCTTTCAGGCGGTAAAGCAGGCGCCAGCTTCCCTCGATCTTTTGCGGAACGGTTCTGGCATAACGTTCAACGTAAACACTGAGGCGCTGCCGATCTTCCGCATTTTCCAGTTCAGCGGCCAGATCGGCGAACATCTCTCCTCCATCGGCCCGCAGGTTGCGTTCGGGGAAATTGATGCGCGCCAGGAACTCTGCCACCGCCTCGCGGCTGCCCATCTCCTCCAGCCATGCCAGATGCGGATCCCACTTGACCAAAACGTTTCCGATATCAAAAACGACGGCTTTCATTCCACGGCCTCCTCTGACATGCGCTCTTGGGCCTTTCGGCGCAGTTTGCGGACCAGTTCCAGCTCGGACTGGAAATCGACGTAATGCGGCAGCTTGATATGTTCGAGAAAACCGGTGGCCTGAATGTTGTCCGCATGGCTCAGGACAAATTCTTCATCCTGCGCAGGCGCGCCCACGTTGTCTTCACCCAACTCTTCCCACCGCAAGGCCCGATCGACCAGCGCCATCGCGATGGATTTTCGTTCAGACTGGCCAAAGACCAGCCCATAGCCCCGCGTGAACTGCGGCGGCTCCGTTTTCGAACCGGTGAACTGGTTCACCGTTTCACATTCGGTCAGCTCGACCTCGCCGATGTCGATGGCAAAGCCCAGCTCGGGGATGTCCAGCTCAACCACGACCTTGCCGATACGCAATTCTCCGACAAAGGCGTGGTTGCGGGCGTAACCGCGCTGGGTCGAATAAGCCATGCCCAGCACAAAACCCTCATCCCCACGGGTCAGCGACTGAAGGCGCACCGGGCGGGTGGACGGGAACCCCATCGGTTCACGGGTCAGATCGCCCGGAACGTCATCGCGGGCCGGTTCATCCTGAATGATACCCTCGTCCTTCAGGAATGCGGTAATATGTGGCGTCGGTTCCACTTGCGCAGGGCCTTCAGGCGCTTTTGGAATTTCGCCCTCGGCCGCCAGCTTGAAATCCAGCAATCGGTGGGTGTAGTCGAAGGTTGGCCCCAGAACCTGACCACCCGGGGCATCTTTGAACGTGGCCGAGATCCGGCGATCACAGGCCATATCGCCGGTTTTGACGGGGTTGGAATGGCCGAAACGAGGCAGGGTCGTGCGGTAAGCGCGGACGAGGAAAATCGCCTCGATCAGGTCACCGCGCGCCTGTTTGATCGCCAGCGCAGCAAGGTCGGGATCGTATAACGACCCCTCGGCCATGACCCGGTTCACCGCAAGGCTCAACTGTTCGCGGATCTGCGCGAGGCTCAGTTCCGCGACATCTGTCGCACCGCGGCGTTCTTCGGCAAGCCACGCATGGGCGTTTTCGAGGGCTTTTTCGCCCCCTTTGACAGCGACATACATCGCTTACCCCCTGGACCTGATTTGCGTGCTACGCGGCAGAGCCGCGACAGCCTCACCGCAGGTGAAGAAAAAATCACACCCCAAAGGGTAAAGCAGCGCATTGTTCTGAAGAGCCGGAATATCCGGCAGAGAAAGCCGCGCCGTGTCCCGGATGCCGGGGCCGCTCAGAACCGCTCCGTTCTGCTCCAGCCGCCTGCATTCCACAACAAGCGTCGCGGACCGGTCCGGGAATTCCGGCGTCCCGATACGATAGGTGTTGAGCGGCCCCAACGCATCCCACGTGCCAAGGGCAAAATCAGCCTCTTCCGCCGCCACAATCGGTGCACCCGTGTGAAAGGTCAGCCATTCGCGCACCGCATCGGTGTCGGCTTCACCCGCCAGATGAACTTTTGTCTCGGCGTCGCAAAGCGTCAGGAGCAGCGTGCCAGCCGCGACGGACAAGGGCGCAGGTGGTGCACAGCCAGTCAGGGTGCGGATTTCACCCGGGCGCGCCATGACAGTCATCGCCGCGCGGAATGCATGTGCCGCATCGACAGGTGCGTCTTGAAAGCCCCCCGAGTACCGCATTTGATCCGGCATCAGTCTTCCCCCCGAGCCAGCGTGAAAAACTCGACCTTGGTGGCCGCTGCCTTTGCGGCGCGCGCTGTCTTGATCGACTGCATTTGCAGCCTCAGCGGATCAAGCAGCCGTTCCTGCAAATCATCCGCAGCGGCGGTCTGCATCATCGCATCAATCAATGCCGCCGCTTCTGCCTTGGATTTCGACCTGCCCTGAACATATCCGTGACCGACCGTACCATCCTGCAACACGACCGAGCAGCGCGTAACGGTCATTTCGCCCAGGTTGAACAAAGCGCCGATCCCTCCGATGCGGCCACGCACCATGACACCGCCCACTTCGGGCCTGCGCAGCCATTCGAAACTCGGGCAGTCCTGAATGCCGTCCCACAGCGCCATCAGGGCGGCGTCCGGCGCGCGCGCCAGCAGACCCATCCATTCCTTCCGTGCCTTGATCCCGATTTCCGTCTGGTTTGTCATCAAAGCCTCTTGGACAGGTTGTCTACATGAACTATACAACTAGACAAATGTTAACTGACAGGTTGTCAAAACGCAATCTGCGACCGCTTGAAGGTTTGGTGAAATGAGCAAAACGCCGATCTGGAAAAGTATTGCCCTGCGCCTGACCTCGGACATCGCCGAGGGGCGCTATCAAACCGGAGATCGCCTGCCGACCGAAGCCCAGCTGGCCGCCACATATGGCGTCAATCGCCACACGGTACGGCGCGCTTTGGCTGACATGTCTGATCAGGGTCTGGTTCACGCCCGGCGCGGTGCGGGCGTTTTTGTTGCGGCACGGCCAACGGATTATCCGATCGGCAAAAGGGTGCGCTATCACAAGAACATCTCGGCCAGCGGCAAGATACCGGGCAAGAGAATCCTGGCTTTGACCACGCGCATCGCCGATGAAGCCGAAGCCGAAGCTCTGGGTCTGAACGAGGGTGATCCAGTGCATGTCTACGACGGATTGTCCCTGGCAGACGGGCAGCCCATAGCCCTGTTTCAAAGCGTTTTCCCCGCGGTACGATTTCCGGATATCTTGCAGACATTGGCCGAAACCCAATCCGTCACCAAGGCGCTGCAAGCCTGCGGCGTCACGGATTACGTCCGCGTGTCGACTCGCCTGACCGCGCGCGGGGCGACCGCAACGCAGGCGCTGCAACTTCAATTGTCAGAAGGCGCTCCTGTTCTCTTCTCGGTCGGCGTCAATGCCGACCCGGATGGACGGCCAGTCGAGTACGGCCGCACGGTTTTCGCGGGTGAGCGTGTAACGCTGACCCTGAACGAGGCATAAGCGAACTAGGGTTCTCAGCCGCTTCCGACCGCCGGTCCCAGGTCTCAGCCCATTGGGCCGGATGCCGCGCGGTGAGAGTTTTGTGGCAACACAGCGTTTGCGGGGGCTATCCATCCCACCGGCTCAGGGGTATACGCATCCGCGACTCTTCAGCTGATACGAGGCCACCATGAGCTTTGACCGCACCATCAAGATCGCGCCGTCTATCCTGTCCGCCGATTTCGCCAATTTTGGGCAGGAGATTCAGGCCATCGAAGCGCAGGGCGCCGACTGGGTTCATGTTGACGTGATGGATGGCCATTTCGTTCCAAACCTGACCTTTGGCCCTCCAGCCGTGAAAGCGTTTCGCCCGCATGTGAAAACGGTGATGGACGTTCACCTGATGATCACGCCGGTCGATCCATACATCCAGGCCTATGCCGATGCCGGAGCGGACATTCTGACCGCACATGTCGAGGCTGGCCCTCATACCCATCGCACCTTGCAGGCCATTCGCGGCGCCGGAATGAAAGCCGGCGTTGCCCTGAACCCCGGCACCCCAGCCGAAGCGGTCGAGCATCTGCTGGACCTCACGGATCTGGTTTGCGTGATGACCGTGAACCCCGGCTTTGGGGGCCAGAAATTCATCGACATGACCGGCAAGGTCAAAAAACTGCGTCAGATGATCGGTGATCGTCCGGTGCATATCGAGATTGACGGTGGCGTCGACCCGAAAACCGCTCCGCTTGTGGCAGCGGCAGGTGCGGATGTGCTGGTGGCCGGTTCTGCGGTGTTCAAGGGCGGATCGGTTTCAACCCCACAGATCTACGGAGACAACATCCGTGCCGTCCGGGCAGCTGCTGAATCAGCGCTGTCCTGATTTGCAATCACCGGCGGCTGTCAGCAAGACTGTCAGCCGCCGGTATGGATCGCAGCCCTTGTCAAACAAGGACTTAAGCCCGCGCGGAACACGCCCAAATAAGGCGCTCTGCCCGTTTCCTTGACATTGCGGTTGAGAGGAGGACAGACGCGCATCACCACCCTTCATCAAACCCAATTGGCGGGAAACATCCCACCTTGACGTTCTTGTTGAGAACCCGCGTGTATTGGTGAGGTTCGCAGGACCTGGCAGGGGGCGAAATGCGACCAGGACCCCAATACAGCTTGTAAAATGGGTGATGAGCCACCGCGCAACGTAAAAACCGATATACCCTACCCAGTTTCAGGATCGTTTTGGGATTGACCCAGTTCCGCCAACTCGCTCCAAACCGCATCCGGAATAGCCCAGTTGGCCCATTCGAATGTTTGGTCCACATGTTGCGGCCATGTCGCCCCGCAGATTGTTGAAGCAATGTCTGCGTTCTTGACTGAGAACTGCAACGCAAGCGCCCCCAACGGTACATCGTAACGAGAACAGATACTCTCAACTGCACGAACCGGGCCCAGAACGGCTTCGGTCGCCTGCTGATAGACGTAATAATGATGAGCAGAACTTCCCTTGGCCAGAATGCCTCCGGAATAGGGCGCCGCATTCAGAACCTCCACACCTTTGGATCGCGCAAGCTCGATCATTGGAGCGGAGTTCACGTTGACCACCGTATGCCTGTTGTGTGTCAGAAGGACGTCAAACTCGCGATCACGCAGCATCGGCATCAGAACGTCAATCCGGCCGCCTGCAAGCCCCACTGCCTTCGCCAGACCTTCTTCCTTGATCCGGAACAGCTCATCAAGTGCACCGCCGGTGCCGGTCACCTCTGAAATATCAGCAGCGTATTCGGGGTCATGTAGATGGAGAATATCCACCTGTTCCACCCCGAGGGCTTGAAGACTTACTTCAAGTGACCGTCGCGCTTGTGTCGCATCGAACCTGTTACTCTCCATGTCCCGGTCCAGTTTCGTGGAAAGAACCCGGCCTTCAGGCCACCCCCCCAGTTCACGAATGACTTGCCCGATACGCTCTTCGCTTCGACCCATCGCGTACCCACGCGCTGTGTCAATGAAGCCATCCGGGCGCTGGAGAATTGCCCTTATTGTGTCCAGCGCACGGCCTTCGTCTACCTCGTACCCATATATCTGAGGTATGCTTCCCAGGCCTGTTGAACCGAACCCTATTTGCGGCAGCCTGACTCCAGTCCGGCCGATTTCAACATGCTTGGTCATCCCACCATCCTCCCCTACAGGACATTTCTGACTGCAATTGTGTCGAGGGACGCCGTTCAACGCAAGCTTGGCGTATTGGCATGCTGTCTTGAAATCGAGGCAAGCATGGCATTTGAGTCCTAACAAAAAGGGCGCCCCGCGGGGCGCCCTTTCCGTCTGATCATTCGCTTGCGCGAATTACTCGATGATCTTCGACACAACGCCGGCGCCGACGGTGCGGCCGCCTTCGCGGATGGCGAAACGCAGGCCGTTTTCCATCGCGATCGGCGCGATCAGCTCAACGCCGAACGACACGTTGTCGCCGGGCATGACCATCTCGGTGCCTTCGGCCAGGGTCACGGTGCCGGTCACGTCCGTCGTACGGAAGTAGAACT
>NZ_JBQGAW010000007.1:0-178418 GCF_056543025.1 Ruegeria sp. A4
CGTGGCGACACGCTATGACCGTTGTCCCAAGGTCTTCCTATCAGCCATCGCACTCGCGGCAACCGTAATTTACTGGTTATGGGTCCTGACCTAGCCTGAGCCCAAAATTGCTTCAATCTTTGACAGGGTTGCGGAGTTCACTGCAACTCCCGCTTTGCTTGACGAAAGCCGGCTCTTGCGGCGGCCATCACCTGGCAGATGCGCGCCGTCCTGAGATCTGATCGACTCAACCAGAGTTGCCATGGCGTTTGAAAACAAACCTGCGGACGACGCCACGGGATCAATCGCAATGAAGAACTGCCCCGTTTTCGGGGGGCCACCGGCCGTTCCGGAAAAAGGCGATGCGTTCAACCCAAGTGTCGATCCGGTAAGGGCTGCGGCCATGACTTCGGTCAGCAAAGCAACACCCACGCCCTTGTAGCCGCCCGAGGGGGCCATGCTGCCTTTCAGTCCAACGTCAGGATCCGTTGTAGGGTTGCCGTCAGCGTCCAGCGCCCATCCGACGGGAATGGCCTTGCCTTCCCTTGCATGCTTCATCACTTCGCTTTTGGCGATGGTGCTGGCGCTCTGATCTATCAGCAGTGCGGGTTGACCATCTGTTCCCGGTGCAGCGATCGAGAACGGATTGGTCCCGACGACAGGTTTCGATCCGCCCGAAGGTGCGATGGATGCTGGCGCATTGGTGAACCCCAATCCGACCAGCCCTGCCTGGGCCAGCCGATACGTGTGATAGCCCAGCACACCGCAATTGTAGCTGTTTGTAATCGCCAATGCGGCGATGCCCTGTTCCTGTGCCGCAGGGATCAGCGCCTCGAAACCCAGATCAATGGCCGAATGTGCAAACCCGGTTTTGGCATCGACGCGGATGAGGCCCGGACGCGGGGTTTCAAGGGCAGGTTTTGCCTGACCGTCGACCTTGCCGCATTGAACATGCTCGCAATAGATCGGGATATACGCCAGCCCATGGCTGGCCACGCCGTCTGCCTCGGTCGCGGCTGTGGCAACAGCCAAAGGGCGTGCGTTTTCTTCGCTTGTGCCGGCCGCAACCAGCGCATTGAATGACAGCTCTTCGATTTCGGCAAGCGAGAGGGTTCTGGTTTCGGTCATCGGGTGGTCCTTCAATCGTTGTCTGACAAGCCTGAACCAGCGCCAAGCAGCCGGGATTCTTCGGTTGCGGGGGCATAGGTGCGATGCGCCACAGTGTTGAGGAATTGCCACGCCCCCGGATCCGGGTCAGCGCGGCTGTGCAAGGAACGGGTGGGCCTGATGCGGCCGGTTTCGGTTATCCCGACCCGGTTTGCCCTCTCCATTCCGAAATCGCCACAGCTGAGATGAACACCATCAGTGGTCGCTGAAACCCCGTCCAATGTGATTTCCAAAGTCGATTTCAGCTTTTTCGCCATGGTGGCGACAAAGGGCAGCAACAGAAGAGGTGCGGCAACACTGGAAATCAGAACTTTGCCCTGCGACAGGGCGTTCGGGAAATCGGATAATGCCGATCCGGTCATAAGGGGACACAGATCCCGGGCGCCGGTCCACATGCCGTCCCTGGCCTCTGGGATGTGATGTTCCAGTTGCGGCGCAAATTCCTGCTCAAGCAACTGGGCCAGGATCGCAGGCC
This sequence comes from Ruegeria sp. A4, assembly GCF_056543025.1. Lineage (NCBI taxonomy): Bacteria > Pseudomonadati > Pseudomonadota > Alphaproteobacteria > Rhodobacterales > Roseobacteraceae > Ruegeria > Ruegeria sp. A4. Next base: position 1,622 of record NZ_JBQGAW010000007.1, read on the forward strand.
CGTCAAACCCCTGGACGCACAGCCATCGGGTTGCTTTCGCGGCTTCTTCCGCCACACCCCAGGCATATCCCGCCCCACGGGTTGCGCGTTTGGCGGTGGCTTCCACTTCGTTCAACGAGAAGGTCATTGCGCAACCTCCGGATAAACCCAAAGATCGGCGTTCGCGGTGTTCAGCTCTTCCGGGTAGGGCGCGCCCGCATACATGCAGATACGCACCCACCGATCCGAACGTGGGTCGAAATGCGTCGCCCCAAAGAAGGACAGTTTGGCGCGCAGCATATCAATGGGCATCACCTGCGCGCTGATCGTGTTGTCTCGAATTTCACCGTAGGGAGCGATACGGCTGATTTGCGCGCGGCGCACGCTGTGGCGGTGTTCCGGATGGCGCAACAGAAACTCTGCTATTGGAGCGTCATCAGGCCAGTTCTGCAACGCTTCGAAAGCCAGGGTTGCATCCCGCGCCGGTGCAAGAGGTTGTTCATAATCCGAGATCGGCTCTTCGAACCGCTCCCCCAGCCGGGGTTCCAGCTTTTCTTCGGACACGTACCAGGCCCGCGCGCAGTTTTCGGCGGCGGCCCAATCAAGGTTCAAAGCCCAATCAAAGCTGTTCCGGATCAACGCACGCACCGCTGATACCGGCATTGTCCCATCAATCACCTGTGCAGAGGCGTTGGTGTCTGCCATGCAGCTCGCAAGCCCGTCAACAAGCGCGCCGTAAGGTTCAAGGATCAAAGAGGCCAGCAGCTCCTGACCTTCTTCGGTCAGCGCGGTTTCGGACCAAAGGATCAGACGGTTCCAGGGGTGATCCTGTGTCAGATCATCCTTGGCCAGGTATTTTTCGATTTCTTGCAGATCCGAATCCAGCGCCGCCAGCTTTTCCATCTGCACCGGGTGTTCAGATCGCCACCAGGCGATTGACTGTTTGCAGCGTGCAAAGACATCGCGAAAGACACGTGCCTCATCCGCCGAAGCCACATCAATGGACCGAACGCGCGAGATCGCCTCCTCGCGCACCATGATCCAGTTGTTGAACAGTACCGGGTGATTGACGATGAACGGTGCCATACCCAGGCCGGTCGAATTCCCGATACCCAGCCAGCGCGCGATGTCCGGATCAAGCTCTGCGGTCTGGTCTCGGCCTTTGACCCATGCCATGTGCTGTACCAGATCGCGCACAAAGGCGCGGGTCAGATAGACTGACAGCATCTCGATCTGGAACGGACCGCTGACTTCGGACCGGCCGGCTGTCTTTTCGCGGTCCGCCGCGCCGAATTTGCCCGAACCATAAACGGCCGTGGTCCGCATCAGATAGCCGACCTTGTATATCTGTTCGAGGTCGGGTTGCCGTCCCGCAGCAAGCTGATCCACCACATGAGCCCAAAGCCGCACAGAACGGTTCGCCCGCGACAGGGACAGTTCGGCTTCGCTGACGCGTCCGGCTTCTTGCAACGGAACATTCTGCGACAGACGGTCGATATCGTCCGCCGTTGGAATGCCGTCAAACAAGGTAAAGGTGGCATCCCAAGCCTCGGCAATCACCCGGTCCGATCGTTGATCGGGTGGCAGGTCATGGGCAAAGGCGACCAGCGAATAGGCCCGATCGGGGCCTTGCGCGGTATAGACCGCATGGCCCACACCCTTGTTGTCAATTTCGAACGCGGGGCGCGAAAAGCTCCAGTTTTCTTCGGCCATGCGACGCGTCAGCTGCCGCATAAAGCTGAGCCGACATTGGTGCAACGATCCCAAACGTGACAGCCGCATGACCGTGGATGGGTCACGTCTGGCGATCTCTGTCTGCGCGTGTGGTTCCATTTGGTTACCTTTGTGGGACGAAGTTCTCGGCAAAGAACCGATACCAGTTCCTACCCATGATCCCGGCCACTTCGTCATCGTTCAGGCCGGTCGCGCGTAACCCTTTCTCGATGTTGCCAAAACCTCGGTTGTCCTGAAACCAACCCGGCATCGGTGGGAATCCCGGAGCCGAGGCCGAGCCTTCGCCATAGTCGATCTCTTTTGTCCAACGCCCCACACGCATCCATTCCACGACGCTGTCGGGCTGATCCTGACACAGGTCGGTGCCGATCCCCAGATGTTCGGCCCCGTATCTGTCGGCGGTGCGGGCGATCATTTCGCAGAAGCTCTCCAGCGTGCAATCGGACTTGTCCTTCAGGTGGTGAGGGTAGACCGAAAAGCCCAGCATCCCACCTTTTTCCGTTACCGCGCGGATGACGTCATCCCGCTTGTTGCGCAGGGCCGGGGACCATTCGTGCGGATTGGCGTGTGTAATCGCGATGGGCCGGTCCGAGATTTCAGCCGCCTCGATCGTGGAGCGGTCCGCCGAATGGCTCATGTCGACCACAAGGCCCACACGGTTCATCTCTTTGATGACCTGCTTGCCCATGCGGGTGATGCCGGTGTCTTCAGCCTCGTAGCAACCGGTCGCCAGCAGGGATTGGTTGTTGTAGGTCAGTTGCATGAACCGCGCGCCCAGATCGTGCAGGATTTCGACCAGCCCTATATCGTCTTCAATGGGCGACGGGTTCTGAAACCCGAAAAACACGGCGGTTCGGTCCGTTTTACGGGCCGTGTCGATATCGCTGGCCCACTGGCCTTTCATGATCAGATCCGGGTATTGCTCGAACCAGCGGTTCCATTTCTCGAAATTCAGTACCGTTTCGCGGAAATTTTCATGATATGCGATGGTGACGTGGATCGCGTCCACGCCCCCTTCGCGCAACTGGCGGAAGATCTTTTCCGACCAGTTGGCATATTGCAGGCCATCAATCCGCATCAGACAGGGCCTGCGCTGATATAGGCGGTTTTGACGGTCGTGTAGAATTCAGCCGCCGCCTTTCCCTGTTCGCGGGGTCCGTACGAGCTGTCGCCGCGGCCACCGAAAGGCACGTGGTAATCGGTGCCCGCGGTGGGCAGGTTCACCGTTACCACGCCGGTGCGCGCGTTGCGGCGGAAATGGGTGGCGCGGGCCAGCGATTTGGTCACGATGCCCGAGGTCAGGCCGAAATTGGTGTCGTTCACAACGCTCAGCGCCTCGTCATAGCTGCCGACCTTGATGACACTGGTCAGCGGTGCGAACATTTCTTCGCGGTTGATGCGCATGTCGTTTGTGGTGTTCAGGAACACGCCCGGCGACATGTAGAACCCGTCATGGGGCATCTCTAGCCGCTGACCGCCACAGGCCAGCTCGGCGCCTTCGGTTTTGCCCAGTTCGACATACGCAAGGTTTTCATTCAACTGCTGCTGGCTGACGACCGGACCCATCTGAACCCCGTCCTCCAGCGCGTGGCCGACCTTGATGGCCTGCGCACCGGCCACAAGCTTTTCGACGAAGGCATCATGGATACCGGCGTGGACGACCAGACGCGACGAAGCCGTGCACTTCTGACCGGTGCCGCCGAATGCCCCGCCCAGCGCCAGCGTCACCGCCAGATCCAGATCGGCATCGTCCATCACGGCCAGCGCGTTTTTGGACCCCATTTCCATCTGCACCTTGGTCAGGTTCTGGATGGCCGCAGCAGCAATGCCTTTACCCACGGGAACCGATCCGGTGAATGAAATCGCATTGACCTTGGGGCTTTCCACCAGACGCTGACCGATGGAACGGCCCGAGCCCATCACCAGGCTGAACAGACCCTTGGGGATGTCTTGCCGCGCGATGATTTCGGTCAGGGCCACGGCCGAGGCAGGGGTGATGTTGGCGGGTTTCCAAACAACCGCGTTGCCATAGCAAAGCGCCGGGGCGATCTTCCACGAAGCCGTTGCGGTGGGGAAGTTCCACGGGCTGATGATGGCAACCACGCCAACAGCCTCGCGGCGCACGTCAACCTCGATGTCCGGGCGCACGGAATCGGCGTTTTCTCCGATCTGTCGCAGACATTCGGCCGCATAGTAGGTGAAGAACTGACCTGCGCGGTAAACCTCGCCCTTGCCCTCGGCCAGCGGTTTTCCTTCTTCACGGCTGAGCAGAGTGCCGAGCTCCTCGGCGCGGGCCATCAGTTCGTTGCCGATGGCGTTCAGCACGGCCTGCTTGCGCTCCAACCCATAAGCCGCCCATTCCACCTGGGCCGCGCGCGCCTGATCCAGCGTCGTCTCAAGCTGATCAGCACTGGCCTGCGCGAATATGCCGACCAGATCGCTCAGATCCGATGGGTTGCGGTTTTCGATTTCGCTTTCGCCGGCCAGCCATTCGCCGGCAATCAGATTCAGTTTGGTCACGTCAGGCCCCAAATTCGCAAATTTCAGTTTGCGAAAGAATGGAACTTGCCGGCGACATCAGTCAAACTCAAATAACTTTAGAAAACTTCAGAAAGATTGAAGCATGGCCGTGAAAATAGAAATGCTGCGGTGCTTTTGCACTGTGGCCCAAACCGGAAACCTTGCCGAGGCAGCCAGCCGTTTGGGCCGCACGCAATCCGCGGTCTCAATGATGTTGAAACAATTCGAAGAGCATCTTGGCAAGAAACTGTTTGAAGGCGAACGGAAAAACCACCTTTCACCGCTGGGTCAGCAAGTTCTCGAGCTTGCGCTCAAACAGGTGCGGGATTTCGATCAGGCTGTTCAGAATATTGAACTGGCGGCACAGGCCGAGCATGGGCTGATCCGTATCGTATCCGTGCCGTCCGTGGGGGCGTTGGTGTTTCCTGACCTGCTGGATCATATGACGTCTCGCTTTCCCGGCCTGAAGATCGAGCTGCGCGACGGAGATTCGCAGCAGGTTCTGGATGCGGTTGCCGGCGACACGTCTGATATCGGGATAGCGTCAGGCCACTTTCCGCTGAATGGGGTCAGTGCAGAGCCGCTGTTTCAGGACCGCTTTGGTTTGGTTGCAGCATCCGATCATCCGCTGATGACACGGGCAGAACCGCCAGCCATTTCGGATCTGGTGGCTGAGCCTTTCGTTCGAAACGCCCTGTGTGACTTTATCGAGTCCGCGCATTTCCGAGAGATTCTGGACGGGGCCGAGGTTACCATTCACAACACGCATTCCCTGATCACGACGGTCAGGGCAGGCCAATGGATCACGGTCCTGCCGCAGACCGTCGCGCAATTCATTCCGGACGCAGTCGCCTTTCGTCCGATTTCGGATTTGCCGGACAGGCGCGAGGTGTATCTATACGTTCGGGAAAGGTCGCGATTCCGAGAAATCTCGGAGGCCTGCCGTTCATTTGTCCTGTCGAGTGGATTTGGAAATTCAAGCCTGTGAATGCATCAAAAGGGGATTAACCCTGCTCAAAATCACAAATTAATTTGGTTTTTGCAGACTCACGCCCGCTGCCATGCTAGGTTCTCGTTTGAAGTGGGGGACTTCAGAGGGGCGATATGTCTCAAGACCTGAGGGGCTGGTTGAGCGCAAATGGATTAAACGAGTACGCGCAGGCCTTCATTGATAACAAGATCGACTTTTCCATTCTGCCTGACTTGACGGCCGAGGATCTGATCGAAATCGGTGTGACCGCTGTCGGCGATCGTCGGCGGCTTTTGCGTGCCATCGAGCAACTTGATTCCTCGCAGATCGCCGCAGAGCCTGAAACCGCAGCGCCGCACGAACCTGCGCGGCGGCAGGTCACGGTGATGTTTGCGGACCTGACCGGGTTCACGAAAATGTCCAGCAAGCTGGATGCCGAGGATCTGCACGCGCTGCTCAACCAGTTCTTCAGCAAAGTGGACAATGTGGTCGAAAAATACGGCGGACGCATCGACAAGCATATCGGTGATGCGGTCATGGCCGTTTTCGGAGCGCCGATCTCACATACCAATGACACGGAAAGGGCAGCACGAGCCGCAGCAGAAATCCACGCGGTTCTTCCAACGTTATCACCGCCACTGTCCTGTCATATCGGTATCTCTTCGGGTCAGGTCATCGCCAGTACGACAGGCAGCCAGTCGCACACGGAGTATACAGTGACAGGGGATGGGGTGAATCTGGCGTCTCGGCTGACAGATATCTCAGGGGGCGGCGAGACTCTGGTCTCACATGACATTCAACGCGCGCTGGGCCCGTTGTTCGTGGGCGAATCCATCGGGGTCAAGGCGATCAAGGGGTTGAACGAGCCGGTTGAGGTCTGGCGTCTGGACCGGCTGGCCAGGAACATTCGGACGAGACGGCACAAATTCATCGGGCGCGAGCGCGAGATGTCGATTTTCTCGGCCACATTCGACCGATGCCAACGCCATGGAAAAGGTGAAGTGCATATCGTTCTGGGCGAACCCGGAATTGGAAAAACCCATCTGTCCGAGCAAGTGGCGGAACTGGCGACAAGCCTGTCCTACACCATCCACAACGGCGTTGTGATGGATTTCGGCGCGCGCGAAGGTCATTCAGCCATTCAGACCGTTGCACGCAGCATTCTGGGGCTTGAAGCGTCGGAAGGGGCGGAAACCGGGGCGGCCGTTGCTAAAGAGGCCATTGCCAAAGGCTGGGTCAGCCCTTCCAATGCTGCGCATCTCAATGCTCTGCTTGAACTCGAGCAGGATCCGGGCCTGGCCGAGGTCTATGCGGTGATGGACAACAAAACCCGTCTGCGGGGGCGGCGGCAGGTGCTGGAGGAGCTGCTTTCCGCCAGCAGTCGGGAATCGCCCTTGCTTATTCAGATTGAAGACATCCACTGGGCGACGCCCGACATCCTGGCGGCGTGTTCTCATATCGCCGCGGTGACGCGGAACACGCCTTGTGTGTTGATGATGACCAGCCGGGCCGAGGGCGATCCGATCGACAGAGAGTGGCAGATGGCCACGGATGGCGCGCTGGTGTCAAAACTGGAACTGGCACCGATGGGAGAAGAGCACGTCAGGCAACTGGTCGAAGAGTTCCGGGCCATCGATCGCGACTTGCTGGAAACCTGCGTCCAGCGCGCCGGTGGAAATCCGTTGTTTCTGGAACAGCTGTTGCGAAACACGGATGTGCTCAAACAGGAGACTGTGCCAGGCAGTATTCAGGGTATCGTTCAGTCGCGATTGGATGCGCTGGATCGCGCCAGCCGAACCGCCATTCAGGCCGCATCGGTTCTGGGTCAACGCTTCTCGCCCGAAGTTCTGAATTTCATTCTGGGCGAAGGGCATCTGGATACAAGCAACCTGATCCGCTCGGCGTTGATCCGAGAGGCAGGGCCCGATTTCATGTTTACCCACGCGCTGATCCGGGACGGGTCCTATGCAACATTGGTCAAATCCGAACGTGCCCGTCTGCACCGACAGGCGGCTCAGTGGTTCGAAGACAAGGATGCAACCTTGCGCGCCCAGCATCTGGACCGGGCCGGGGCCAATAACGCGGCACAAGCCTATCTGGAAGCAGCCGACAAATTGATACAAGCCTTCCGGTTCGACGATGCCAGCCCGCTGATCGAGCGTGCTTTGGAATTGCCGTCCCCGGCGGGTGTCCGATTTGACCTGCTGTGCGCGCGGGGCGAAACCCATCGGTTGCAGGGGTTGTCAAACGAAGCTTTGGACGAGTTCAAAGACGCCGCCCGTTTGGCTGAAACAGACGAGCAAATCGCCCGGGCCCATATCGGGCTTGCGCAGGCGGCGCGGCAAGCAAGCCTGTATCAGGACGCGCTGGAAGCGCTCGACACGGCCGAGGCCGCAGCACAGCGCTGCGGGTCCGAGGAAGATGAGGCCCAGATAAGCTATGTGCGCGGCAACGTCTATTTCCCGCTGGGCCGGAACAAAGAAGCGCTGAAGGCCAACGAGCGGGCGCTCTTGCTTGCCCGCAAGCTGGAATCCCCGCGCCTTGAGGTTGGGGCGCTGAGTGGATTTGGCGACGCCAATTTCATGAAAGCCTCGATGAAGACGGCGGCGGGGTTCTATACCCAAGCTGCGGAAAGGGCGCGCGAAAAAGGGCTGGTTCGGGACCTTGCGGCCAATCTGCACAATCTCAGCGTGGCGCGCAGCTATGCTGGGGATGTCGGGCAGGGCCGAGCAGATGCCAATGAGGCGATTGAAATCTCGCAGACCTATTTCGCCTTCGTTCCGGAATGTGTCGCGCAAACATGCCTTGGTGTGGCCGAGACCTTTCTGGGCAGCCTCGACCGTGCGCTGGAAGCCTTTGGGGTTTCTGCCGAAATCGCAGAGCGCGTGGGCGCAAAACGCCTTGAAGCGCAGGCGTTGGAACATCTGGCCAGAACGCAGATTTATGCCGGCCAGGTCGGGCGCGCACGTGAAACCGGTCTGCGAGCGGTCGAAATTGCGCTTGAACATGGCCGCAACTTTGTTGGACCCAAGGCCCTTTCAGCCCTGGCGATGGCCGAAACGGACCCGGATGAGCAAACGCGCCTTTTGAAACTGGGTTCCGAGATCATCGCCGAGGGATGTGTCGGCCACAGCCATCTGCACTTTTTCCCCGATGCCAGCGCCGTCATGCTGGCGCGTGGTGATTGGGATGCCGCACTTGAATATGCGGAAGGCCTTGCCGCGTTCACCAGGAACGAGCCGTTGCCGATGGTTGACTTGTCCATTCGTCAAACACGGTTGTTGGCCGAGAGCGGAAGGCAGAATATTCCACCGTCAGAGCATAGCGGTTTTGCCGGTATGACCGAACATTTTGCCGCGATGGGCATTACCCAATCCTTGCTGGGCCGCGCGGATTTTCTGACCGGTTAGGCGGCAAGGCAGGAGGCTGAATGAGCGTCGAAAAAAAGGTTTGGCTTATCTCTGGCCTGCTGACCTTTGGGTTGGCCGCCTTGTTGCTCAAGCTTTGGATCGAACTGAACCATTTCGAGGAAGACCTGACGCAGCTGCCCGATCAGGCTTCGGTAGATGCGTATCTGTGCAGAATGGACGTGGCGCCGGACTATCGTTTGAGAACGGGGATTTTCATAAAGTCGTTCAGCTTTCTGGGCGCCAGTGACGTGCGGCTTACCGGCTATATCTGGCAGCACTACAAGGAAAAGGAACATGATGCGATCCTTCCCGCCGAAGGTGAGGTTGGATTTCTTCTGCCCGAAGCGGTCGATACGGCAAGCGGCCTAGTTGAAGAGGCATACCGCTTGTCACAACCCGACGGCGTCTTGATTGGTTGGTATTTTGAACAAACCCTGCGCCAGAGCTTCGACTACACCAGCTATCCCTTCGATCATAAAACGGTTTGGGTGAGGTTCTCGCCCGCTTCTTTCGAGGTCAATATCGCGCTGGTTCCTGACTTCGAGGCTTATCCGGCGACCGGACCGGATGACATTTTCGGGATCGACAACCGGATCGTGATGGGCACGTGGGAGCGAGAAAACACCTATTTCGACTACAAGCTGTCGAAACTGGATACGACGCTGGGCATCCGGCAGAACGCTTACCAGACCAACACGCCCGAGTTGCATTACAACTTCGTCATCAAACGCAATTTTGCAAACGCGTTCATCGTTCACATGATCCCGTTGCTGGTCGTGGTGATGCTGCTGTTCGGTGCGGTCATGACCGTCACGCGCCGCGAGGGGCTGGTAGCGCGGCATGACTTCAGCACGTCCAGCGTGATCGGCACCTGTTCGGTTCTGTTCTTCGTGATCCTGCTGGCCCATGTGCAACTGCGCGAAGGATTCGCCGGATCGCCCGTGATCTACATGGAGTCGTTCTTTTTCCTTATGTACTTCATGCTGTTGGCAGTTTCGATCAACACGTACCTTTTCGCGTCAGAGGCGGTGCCGTCGCTGCGGATCATCCATTATCGGGACAACCTGATTCCAAAGGCCAGTTTCTGGCCCTTCGTGCTGCTGTGCATGGTGGCGATCACGGCCTATAACCTCAGCATCAAGGACAGCTTGGAACCGCCATCGATCAGCACGCGGGAGTGTTAGGCCACCGGTTCAAACCCGGGTTTGGGTTCGCCTTGCGCCATATCCAGCGTGTAGTCGCTCACCACTTCGGATGTACCCTCGCGCCAGCTTTTCAGGTATTTTTCCGGATCCGCGATCACATAGGCATATGCGGGTTTCATCGCCCCGTCGATGACGACGTTGATTTTCTTGCGCACATAGACATTCTCGGGTGAGCCGGGGCCGTGATACCCTTCCAGCCTGTCCAGTTCGCGGAGACCGGATTCGGTGACACGGTAGACCTCTCCACCCACTTGCTTGCCCATCCCCTGCTGATCCACAAGGGTTGCCATGCGATGCAGATACCCACAGTTGGGATTGTCGCAGAATGGTTCCTTCGGGATGATCAGGGGCATTGGCTGCCGGGTGCGCGCCGTTCCCACGAATTCATTCAGGACCGCGCTGTGTGCGTCATGATTGGGGAACCCCTGCTTCAGTGATCCATAGGTGAAATACAGGTAGGAGGGTTCTTTGACGGCCACGAAGCTTTCGTCACGCCCCTGTTCAGGGTCTGCCATCTTCAGGTTGTGATCTTGCGCCCAGGCGTCCAGCATGGAACGGATTTCCGGTTCGATCTGCATGCCCTGAACGAATTCGATGCACGGGGTCGCATCCATGTCTTCAGCCCGCAGCAGGATTTCCACCATCTTCGGTGCCTTGTTCATCACCGCCACATGCAATGCGGTGAACCCGTGATCGTTGACAATGTTGACGTCGATATCCCTGTCGATCAGGTCCTGGGCGGCCTCATAATCCGGCTTGCCCAGATCATGGCCGCTTTCGCCCAGTTCGCCTTCACCGCCCGCTGCATAGTGCAACAGTGAATCTCCATGGGCCTCGTCCACGATGTTGACGCCCACGACCCCTTCGTCGATGGCACGGAACACGCGCTTCCATTCGTTGATGTCATCGGCGGCAGCGGCCTCGCGCGCCCATTTGCAGACGCGATACTTCTGGTCGTCCAATTCCTCGAACGCATCCGCCAAAGCTTCCATGATCTGGTCCGGCGTTGCCATCATGCCGATGCCCATCCGGCCGTTCGACAGGCGACCTTCGCGCGGTCCGACGAAATCGACCCCAAGCGTCTTGAGCTTGTCGACGTTGTTCTGCGTGGTGATATTGTTCCACATATTCGTATTGCACGCGGGGCAGAGGATCACAGGTTTCTTCTGGTATTGCCAAGCCACGAAGACCGAGGTCAAAAGATTGTCGGCGATGCCATTGGCAACTTTACCCATCGTGTTGCAGGTGATGGGGGCCACGATGACGCAATCTGCCCAGTCACACAGTGCCAGATGCGAGGCGCGCACCGGCATGTCGAAATTCAAATAGCGAAAATTCCACTCGTCATCGTCGCGGTAATAGTCATTGTGGGTGATCTTGGCGTCGATCCGTTCGGCGCCGAAATCCCGAAAGAATTTCTCGGCCGAAACAGACGGGATCAGTTTCACGTTATGCCCCGCGTCGACAATACGTTCGACAAGCTCGGGGATCTTGTCCGCCGCCGACGACCCGCAGGCGCAGAGCAATACGTTTCGCTTTCCGGCGTTCACTTGATTCATCACCCCCTTGGGGTAGCCGAATGGGTTCTTCTCAAGGCTTGGGGTTTCATTCAGTTCGGATACCGGCAGCCCTTCCTTGCGCATCCTGGCCTGCAATTCACCGGCCTGGATCATGTCTACGATGTCTTCCAGCTTTTCACTTTTGCTGATGCATTTCCCTTTGAAAAACAAATACGGCACGTCCGGTCTTTCCCCCAGCGTCACCAGTTGCCTCCGCATCCTGATCATATTGGGATCGCGCCCGCCCACGTCGATCTGCTTGACGGTCGTTGCCCCGATATTCGAAAGAATGCTGCGCAGCATATAGGACCACGGGTCCTCGTCCTCGTAGAACAGAACCATCGTATTGTGCTTGATGATGCTGGCAACATCGCTTGGGTTCTCGGGCGGCTCGACCTCTTCGATCACCAACAATGCAGGGTCTTCGAGATCCCGCAGACCACGGAAAATGTTGCCCCGCGGCGCTTGCCAGACCTGCGAGGTTGCCGGACTCATATCGACTATGGTCACAACGTCTTCATCCTCGTCATAGTCTATGCACAGGCACCAGAACTCTTCGAGCAACGCAGTTTCCCGGAACACGTTGTCCGGCGGGCGGATCGCCTCGATCCCGGTGACGCGATTGAAGTCGATGTTGATCATCAGGTGGCGATTGCTGTCGGGGGTCAGGCTTTTCAACTGCGCCTTGAACCAGTCTTCGGGGGTTTGGATTGATTTGTCGTCGCGGGTCTCAAAGCTCTGGAACGAACTGCTCAGATGCAGGTTCTCGGATTGTCTGATATACTTTTCGACCATGTCATGCATGTCTTTGGCGGTGGCGACCCGGCGGACAGTATCCGTGAACGACACCTGGGCCGCCCGCAGCAACTCGTCCTCGTCCACCCTGTAGTCGCCGTGAATGGCCAGGCTTTCCACCAAAACGCCGATCGAGTTCATGTTGGGCGTTGCCCGGCGGAACAGGTTGCGGCGTTTCTTGGGATCTTTCGCCAGGTAACGTGTGCTGTCGACGTAATTGCACCGCTGCTTGAAGGTCTTCAGGTGCGTCTTGACGGCGGCCCGTGCCGAAAACCGCAAAAGGCCGCGGGACCGCATCGAGGTTCCGTCACGATCCGACATGGCTTGCCACAACCGTTCGACGGTTGTCACCCAAAGCTTGCCGTATTTCTCAGGATGCACATCCATCATATGCACCAGCCCCGTGCTTGGATTGCACTTGGCGATGACGGCAAAATGGCCGCCGGGCATGTTCTGTTTGCCATGGGCCAGACCGACCTGGAAATTCGCCACCAGAATGTCGTTGTCACCGCCCAGCCGGTTGGATTCGTCGATCGCCTCAAGCAGCAGCGGCACACTGGTTGTGTCTGCGTCCATGAAATAGGCCTGAACCTGAACCCTCTCGCGCAGCCCCTGCGTGTGAATGTAGGTGCAGGCGACGTCAAAAAGCTCGCCCAGCGAGATTCCGTCGTTCACGACAAAGGACGAGGGCAATGCGCATTCGCGGAAGATGTCATTCACTTCGCAGCTGAACCCCAGCGCCGACATGCTGAGAGCGGCCGCAGTGACACTGCAACAATTGATCGGCTGCTGAAAATTCTGCAACTGAACGCTGACCAGATCACCAAACATCGTTGCAAAACAGGGTTGCCGGACGCTCTCTGGTATCTGAAGCCAGTTCTGGCTGGATAAATACGCCAACCGGGTTCCATCCAGCGCAAGCGCTTCAAGGCTGACAGGGATATCCGAGATCTGAAGGTGTTCTTCATAGAAGTAATCACCGACATCCGCGCTGGCCAATGGTTTCCCGTTCTGGCGCAACTGAACCACGCCACGCAGCACGATATACATGCCGTTCGCAGGCAGAACCGCGTCTCCGGTCACCTCGATACATTCGAATTGTGGGTTGATGACGGCTGGGTCGGCGATCTGAGCCTTGCCCGGAAGAACATCATATATCATCTTCCAGTCTGCGTCGCTTGGGGTGTAAGGTCTGGATTTGGAAATTTGATCTATGGTCACAACTGTGTCCCCCCGGAGTTGCGTTGCAATATTTCAATCTTCGGTCAGCCAGTGCCTCTGGTTCTTCGAAGCTCGGACACCGGTCATTCAGAATAAAAGACCTGCCTGTTATCTGTGTTTGTTCCTGGCAAGGGCCGTGTTGCTGATGGAAAAAGTATGAACAAAATGGCCCAATTGGCTGCACAGTATCCGATATTTGAATAAAAATCACGAGTGCAGTTGCGGAGGCGGCTGCTGCCTTGCGTGGCGGAACATCTGCCATCCGCGATTTGGATTGCGCGGGTCACGGGTGCCAGCCTTCGGGCAGACAATCTGTGAAGGGCTTTGGGGATCAGTCGAGGAAAAGGTAATCCAACTGCATGATGGCTTGGGCTTTGTCTTCACCAACCCCAAGAAACATGGCAATAACCGCTTCATTGTCGGCGCGCGGGGCCGTTTCCCGTAGGCGCAGGTAATTGTCCAGCCAGGCGGCGCGGATCCGTTCGGATTCATAGCCCAGATCGTTGCGAAGGGTCGGCAGCAAGGAAGCAACGGTTTCCGTTGGGCTGTTGTCTCCGGCCAGCCCGACGCGACGCGCGTGGCCGATCAGATAGTCGTCCGAGTATTCGCATTCGATCTCAAGCACGTGAGTTTTGGCCTGGTCGCCGCAGAAATCCTCGAGCGCGTCAAGATTGGCCGGGTCAAGGCACAGCACCAGCTGATCCGAGCCGAAACTGTCGAACAACAGGCGCAGAACGGCGCGCCGGTGACGAGAGCGCTTGGTCAGTGTGGATTCGATCCCGCCCAGGTCCGGCAGCAACGTATTTTCTTCGTTGAACAGGTATTCTACGCAAGGAATACCCGTTTCAGATGCGATCTGATCGACAAGACGTTTGGCGACATGCCATTTCTTGCAGACGATCACGAACAGTTCCCGTTCCGGGCCGAGTACGCTCGCGGCTTCCCAGAAGCGTTGTCCGAACCGGCGGCCGATACGCCCGCGGCCGGTGAGAAACGCATACAGATTGCGCCCCTCGTTCGAGATCGGGAAATCGACACCCTCACTTGCATAGAGCGAGCCGAGCCTGGCCTTCAACTCATGCGCCTCGGCGCTGATCTTGCGGGCGAACAGATAATCCTGGCCCAGCAACATGTCATAATGATCATTGTAGAACGTGACCGGCATTCCATAGTCCGAGAACGTCAGGAAGGTCGGCGTTCGGTTTTCAATCTCATTTTTTGGGATCAGGTGACGCACCAGCGTCTGAAAGAAGGTTTCATCAGGGATCCACGTGGTCGAAAAAAAACGGATCACATCCCGGCGCTGACGCAGGAAATCCAGAATCATTTCGACGGTTCTGCGACGCAGGCACCACCATTGGCTGCCGATCATCATCTGAATGTCCTGGGGGATGTCCCGCGTCAGACCGAGGCGCTTTTGCAATTCATAGGCGGCATAAAACAGCTTGGACTGCGTGCGCTCGTTGAAGTAGTGGCGATAGATCAGCCGGTCTTCCTTCATGCCGGTCTTGATCCAGTTGCTTTCAAAGAAATCGTGACTTTCGATGAAATCCTTGTCGTTATCGTCGAGGTAACGGTGCGTGTATTCAGCGGTTTTGATCGCCATGCAGTCACCCGACAGCATGTAGAAATGTGTGGCGCGGGGGAAGGTTTCCACAGCGGCCTCCAGGGCGTTCAGCGTGGCCCGGACCAGCGACCATTCTCCCCAGCCGCATCTGACGCGTTTTTTTGCAAAGGTCACATTGGGGTTCTGATCCAGTGCGGAACGAATGCGTTCATAGGCTTTGGCGCTGGCGCTGGCGTCAAAATGGATGGCCATGCAATCGCCGACAGCTGTCAGTTGTTCGGCCTGTGCAATGATGGCTTCAGGGTCCTTGTGACACAGCAATATATAGGCGACTTTTGCCATTGAGATTACGCAATATCCGTTTCTGCCTGATTTCAACCGTGATACTGAGGATGAACGATTGAATAAACAGAATAATTTTGGTTCTTTGTAACCAAAAGCTGGCGTATCGCATCGAGACCTGGCCAGCGGAGGAGGCGCAGCAGATGGGGTTTCCCGGTACCTGGATGACCGAGAGCGAAAGCATGGTGTACCGCGTGGTGCCCAAATGTGCCTGCTCGACCATTGGTCAGATCATGTATTTCTCGGATCATGGTCAGTTCTTTGACGGTGATATCCATGATGCCAAGGACGGCATGCACAAATGGGCGTTTGATCAGAGCCAGGAGCTGATCTCGAACAACGTGCGCAATCACGCGTCCTATTCTTTCACTTGCGTGCGCAATCCCTACACCCGCATCCTCAGCTCATTCTTTGACAAGATCTGCGGCATCCAACGCAACGGCAAGCGATACCGGGGCAATCTGGTGCCGACGCTGATCTATAACTACGGGATCGAAGTGGGCGGCGACGACGGCAAGGGAGAGTTTGACCAGATCGCCAGCTTCCGCCGGTTTCTGCTGTTTGCACGTGATACGATCCGGTGGCGGCGCCCGATGGACCCGGACATTCACTGGTCTGCGATGTCAGGCCACGTGTCCACTTTCATCGTGAACGGCGGTCACTATGACCGGATATTCTGGACAGAAGCGTTCAATGACGGGATGCAGGATGTTCTGGACAGTGTCGATCTGAAGCACCCGGTCAAACTGTCCGAGATTCCACGGTTCAATGAATCCGAAGGGCACGGGCCAAAACGTGCGCATCCGGTCGAGGACTACTTTGACGATCTGTCAATGCATCTGGTCTACGAGATCTACAAGCAGGATTTCGAGCTGTTCAAATACGACTTCGAAAACCCGGCGAACAAGATGCCGATCGGTGAAATCGATCTGGATGAAATCCACGCCAAATTGGGCGACTGACGGTGGGGTGCTCCTGCCCGTCGTCGATATTTCTTGCGAAACATCTCCTCCGGTTGGGCCCGGCGCCGCGCGTTGCGCGGCGCCGGGCCCAAGGCCAAACGTGGCATCAGCGAAGCTGATGGTGCGATTTGGGCGTGGGAGCTCTTGAGGGCGGTTGATTACCCGGCTCGCCGCCTCGGCAAGCCGGTCGCGCAGGTGCTTAGACTTGACGCACAGCCCCTTTTGCTGCGCTTGTCGTCAGCTTGGCATAGGCCTTGAGCGCGGTTGACACCTTGCGCTTGCGCGGTGCGGCGGGCTCCCACCCCTTTGCGTCCTGTTCTTCGCGGCGGGTGGCCAGCTCTTCATCCGAAACCGCCAGATGAATGGTGCGGTTGGGGATGTCGATCTCGATCGTGTCGCCATTCTGAACCAGACCGATCTCACCGCCTTCGGCCGCTTCGGGTGAGACGTGGCCGATCGACAGGCCTGATGTGCCGCCCGAGAAACGGCCATCGGTCAGCAACGCGCAGGCTTTGCCAAGTCCTTTGGACTTCAGATATGACGTCGGATATAGCATTTCCTGCATCCCCGGGCCACCGCGCGGGCCTTCATAGCGGATGACGACCACATCGCCTTCTTTCACCTTGCCCGTAAGAATGTCGTTGACCGCCTGATCCTGACTTTCGCACACGTAGGCCGAGCCGGTGAATTTCAGGATATTGGCGTCCACGCCAGCAGTTTTCACGATACAGCCGTCGCGGGCGATATTGCCGAACAGAACGGCCAGACCACCATCCTGGCTGAACGCGTGTTCTTTCGAGCGGATCACGCCGCCTTCGCGGTCGGTGTCCAGTTCCTTGTACCGGTTGGACTGGCTAAACGCCTGTGTGGTGCGCACCCCGCCGGGGGCGGCCTTGAACAGCTCCTGCGCCTTTGGATTGTTGGCGACCTTGATGTCCCAGTTGGCGATCGCTTCACCCATTGTGGCCGAATGTACCGTGTTGCATTCCTCGTGCAGCAGGCCTGCGCGGCTGAGCTCTCCGAGGATCGAGAAGATACCTCCGGCGCGATGGACGTCTTCCATGTGCACATTTTCGGTGTTGGGCGCGACTTTGCACAGGCAGGGAACGCGGCGGCTCAGGCGGTCCATGTCGGACATGGTGAAATCGACGCCACCCTCATGCGCGATGGCCAGCAGATGAAGCACCGTATTGGTGGACCCGCCCATGGCGATGTCGAGGCTCATGGCGTTTTCGAATGCTTCGAAGGTGGCAATCTCGCGTGGGAGAAAACCTTTTTCGTCTAGGTCATAATGGCGCTTGGTGATCTCGACGATGCGGCGGCCTGCCTCAAGGAACAGCTCTTTGCGGTCGGCATGTGTCGCCAGTGTCGAGCCGTTGCCCGGCAGGGCCAGGCCCAACGCTTCGGCCAGACAGTTCATCGAGTTCGCAGTGAACATGCCAGAACAGGACCCGCAGGTCGGGCAGGCATTCTCTTCGATGTGTTGAACCTGTTCGTCGGTGAATTTGTCGTCCGCCGCGGCGACCATGGCGTCGACGAGGTCGATTTTCTTGGCATCCAGATCTGCGATATCGATCTTGCCGGCCTCCATCGGCCCGCCCGAGACAAATATGGCAGGGATGTTCAGGCGCATCGCGGCCATCAGCATGCCGGGGGTGATCTTGTCGCAATTCGAGATGCAGACCATGGCGTCGGCACAATGCGCGTTGACCATGTATTCGACCGAATCCGCAATGACTTCGCGCGAGGGCAGCGAATACAGCATCCCGTCATGGCCCATTGCGATGCCGTCATCCACCGCGATCGTGTTGAATTCTTTTGCGACGCCACCGGCGGCCTCGACCTCGCGCGCAACCATCTGACCCAGGTCCTTTAGGTGGACGTGACCGGGCACGAACTGGGTGAACGAGTTGACGATGGCAATGATCGGTTTGCCAAAATCATCGTCTCCCATGCCGGTGGCGCGCCAAAGGCCGCGTGCGCCAGCCATGTTGCGGCCGTGGGTTGAGGTTCTGGATCGGTACAATGGCATGATGCTGTTTCCCTGTTGCCTCGGGTTGCATGTCTTGGGGTTCGTGCGTTATAGCGCACGTACCACATGTGCGCTATAACGCACAAGAGGATTCGCGGGACGACGAGATGAACTCTGACGATATAACGCTGAAACTGCGAGACGTGCGTGCGGCATCGGGCCTGAGCCTGTCGAAAGTGGCCGAGATGACGGGCGTGAGCAAAGCCATGCTGGGGCAGATCGAGCGCGGCGAATCCAGCCCGACCATCGCAACGCTGTGGAAAATTGCCAAGGGGTTTCAACTGCCGCTCAGCGCGTTGATCGATACGGTGAACGGGGACCCTTCGGTTTTTCAGACCGTAACTTTCCCCGGCACGATCGAGGTCAAGATCGTCTTTCCATTCGATCCCGCTCTGGGGGCCGAGACGTTCCACGTCAACCTCAAGCCGAACCAAAGCCACGATTCGCCCGCCCACGCGACAGGCGTGACCGAGGAGGTCTTTGTTCTGAACGGCACGCTTGAGATCCTGCGCGGAGACGAGTGGGTTTCCCTACAGGCCGGGCAGGGGTTGCGTTTCGCGGCCGATCTTCCGCACGGATATCGCGCCGGTCCAACGGGGGCGGCCTTTCTGAACATGCATCATTACGCCCAACACACCGAATTTGTAGAGAACGGCAAGGCCCATTCATGACCGCATTTTTCGACAGCCTGACCATCGTCGACGCCATCGGCTCTTTCGGGGCTCTGATCGTGGTCGCCGCGTATTTCGCAACACAGATGCGAATGATGAACTCGGATGATCTGGCCTTTCCCGTGATCAACCTGCTGGGCTCGGTGCTGATCGTCTATTCCCTGCTCCAGAACTTCAATCTCGCATCAATGTTGATCGAAGGGTTCTGGATTCTGATCAGCCTCATTGGGATTATCCAACATTTCCGCCTGCGCAGCGCCAAGTGAGCGCTATCCAGCCTTGAACCCCTATGCCGCCGGGTATAGGGAAAAATCAAGCGCGCTTAGGGGAGGCTTTGATGCAGGACGATCCAAAAACCGTCGTATCCACCGAATGGCTGGCCGCGCATATGAAGGATCCGGATCTGCGGATTCTGGACGGGTCGTGGTACTTGCCCGCGCAAAATCGTGATGCACGGGCGGAATATGACGCAGGCCACATCCCCGGGGCGCGGTTCTTTGACATAGACGAGATATCAGACCACCGTTCCGACTTGCCGCATATGGCGCCTCCGGTCGAGAAATTCATGTCGCGCCTGCGGGCGATGGGTGTGGGCGACGGTCATCAAGTCGTGGTTTACGATGGTGCTGGGCTGATGTCGGCTGCGCGCGTCTGGTGGCTGTTCCGTCTGATGGGGCAGGAAAACATCGCAGTTCTGGATGGTGGATTCCCCAAATGGCAGGCGGAAGGGCGCGAGGTCGAAGACCTGCCGCCAGTCATCCGTGATCGTCATATGACCGTCCGGGTGCAAAATCAGCTTGTTCGGGATGTCACGCAAGTTTCCGCCGCCGCCAAGCTGGGTGATCATGAGATCATCGACGCCCGCTCTGCCAGCCGGTTTTCCGGGGCCGAGGCCGAACCGCGCGAGGGGCTGCGCTCGGGGCATATTCCGGGTTCACGCAATGTCCCCTTTGGCCAGTTGCTGAACGCCAATGGTACCATGAAGTCGCCGGAAGAGTGCCGCGCCATATTCGAGGCCGCGGGCGTCGATCTGTCGAAACCGGCGATCACCTCGTGCGGGTCTGGCGTGACCGCCGCGATCCTCAGCCTTGCGCTTGAACGCATGGGCAAGAAAGACCACTCGCTTTATGACGGCTCATGGGCTGAATGGGGCGCCTTCCCGACCCTGCCCGTCGCAACCGGAGAGACCTGATGTTCGAGAACCTGAAACCGCAGCCTGCCGACAAGATCCTGGCGCTGATGCAGATGTACCGCGAAGACCCGCGTGATCAGAAGATCGACCTGGGCGTTGGCGTCTACAAAAACGCGGAAGGTATCACCCCGGTCATGCGCGCCGTCAAAGCGGCCGAGCAGCGCGTCTGGGAAGAGCAGGAAACCAAAGCCTATACCGGGCTGGCCGGCGACCCGGCCTATGCGGATGCGATGATCGGGCTGATCCTCGGCACCTCGGTTCAACGCGGCAACATCGCCGCCGTGGCGACACCGGGCGGCACCGGCGCCTGCCGTCAGGCCTTCGAGATGATCCGTATGGCCAACCCGTCGGCCCGCGTCTTCGTGTCGAACCCGACATGGCCGAACCACTTGTCGATCCTGAACTACCTGGGGATCGAGACGGTTCCATACCGCTATTTCGATGGTGACACACGTGGCGTCGATTTCGACGGCATGATCGAAGACCTGAAGACCGCCAAGGCGGGTGACGTGGTTCTGCTGCACGGTTGCTGCCACAACCCGACCGGCGCCAACCTCAACATGGTTCAATGGCAGGAGGTCGTGAACCTGATCAACGCACTTGGCCTCGTTGCGATGATCGACATCGCCTATCAAGGCTTCGGCGACGGTCTGGAAGAGGATGCGCAAGCAACACGTCTGGTCGCGTCTTCGGTCAAGGAATGCCTGATAGCGGCGTCATGCTCGAAGAATTTCGGCGTGTATCGCGAACGCACCGGTTTGCTGATGGCCATCAGCGCCGATGCCGGGCAGACCGCTTTGAACCAGGGTACATTGGCATTCCTGAACCGCCAGAATTATTCCTTTCCGCCCGACCACGGCGCACGTGTTGTGACCACGATCCTGATGGACGAAGCCCTGCGCGCCGACTGGATGGCAGAACTGGAAGAGGTGCGCCTGTCGATGCTGGGCCTGCGTCGCCAACTGGCCGACGAACTCCAGCGTCTGAGCGGCTCGGACCGCTTTGGTTTCATCGCCCAGCACCGCGGCATGTTCTCGCGCTTGGGTGCGGCCCCGGAGTTGGTCGAGAAGCTGCGCGTTGAACACGGCATCTACATGGTTGGCGACAGCCGCCTCAACATCGCCGGTCTGAACGCCAACACCGTTCCGATCCTTGCACAGGCGATTGTCGACGTCGGCGTCTGATTTTCAGGCATTGCCAAACAAAAAAACCCGGGCATTCGTGCCCGGGTTTCTTGTTTGGGTGGAGGTGGGCTCAGCCTTTCGAGAATTCGGGATAGGCTTCCATGCCCAGTTCGCCCATGTCGAGCCCGTTGATCTCTTCTTCCTCGCCCACCCGCAGGCCGACGGTGGCCTTGAGGATCGAGAACAGGATGAAGCTGACCACGAAGACGAAGATCCCGATGGCTGCGAAGCCGATGATCTGGGTCACGAAGGACGCATCACCGTTGGTCCATGCCACGATGAAGGTGCCCCAGAAGCCCGCGATCAGGTGAACCGGGATGGCGCCGACCACGTCATCGATCTTCATCTTGTCCAGCAGCGGCACGGTGTAGACTACGATCACGCCACCGATGGCCCCGATGATCAGTGCCTGGAACAGCGACGGCGCCAGCGGTTCGGCGGTGATCGAGACCAGCCCGGCCAGCGCGCCGTTCAGAACCATGGTAAGGTCGACCTTGCCATACATCACCTGCGTCAGGATCAGGGCGGCGACGGCACCGGCGGCGGCGGCCATGTTGGTGTTGGCGAAGATACGGCTGATATCGGCCATGTCTCCGATCGTGCCCATTGCCAGCTGCGAGCCGCCGTTGAAGCCGAACCAACCCAGCCACAGGATGAACGTCCCCAGGGTTGCCAGCGCCAGGTTCGAGCCGGGGATAGGCACAACTTTGCCCTCCTTGTTGTATTTACCGATGCGCGGGCCCAGTACGATGGCACCGGCCAGAGCTGCGAAGCCACCTGCGGCGTGAACCAGGGTCGAGCCGGCGAAGTCGCTGAAGCCCATCTCGGACAACCAGCCGCCACCCCACTGCCAGGACGCTTCGATCGGATAGATGATGCCTGTCAGAACGATCACGAAAAAGAAGAAGGGCCACAGTTTGACGCGCTCGGCCATGGTGCCCGACACAATGGACGCGGTGGTGGCGCAGAACATCAGCTGGAAGAAGAAGTCCGATCCGACGGACGCATAGGACAGGTCGGTTTCGACACCTGCCAGACCAACCGGTTCCAGTGAGGTTGGCGAGAACGCGCCCAGAATGCCGGTGATCGTCCAGCCGTCGCCCGGATACATCAGGTTGAAGCCCACCAGCCAGTACATGATGGCTGCAAAGGAAAACAGGCCCATGTTCTTGATCAGCTGCATGGCAACGTTCTTGGAACGCACCAGGCCGGCTTCGAGCATGGCAAAGCCCGCGGCCATCCAGAATACCAGAAAACCGCCGACCAGAAACAACAGCGAAGTCAGGATGTATTGCGTATGCTGCGCAGTCTCGCCGGTGGCCTCTTGCGCCAGGCCCATCTGCGGCAGCGCGACGATCGCCGCGGCAGGAATGAGAGATTTCATCAGGTTCATGTTCAGTCCTCGAATGATTGTCGGTCGCGGCGCCTACAGCGCCTCTTCGTTGGTTTCCCCGGTCCGCACGCGCAGCGCCTGCTCGACATCGAGGACGAAAATCTTGCCGTCGCCGATCTTTCCGGTCTTGGCGGTTTTGGTGATGGTCTCGACGATCTGGTCGGTCATCGCGGCAGGCACCACGATTTCCAGCTTGATCTTGGGCACGAAGTTCACCGCGTATTCGGCCCCCCGATAGATTTCGGTGTGGCCGGATTGCGAGCCGAAGCCCTTGATCTCGGTTACCATCATGCCGCGCACGCCGGCTTCGGTCAGTGCTTCGCGCACCTCCTCCAGCTTGAACGGCTTGATTGTCGCAATGATCAGTTTCACGTCTTTCCCCTCTGGTTCTCCGGTGGAACCGGTTTGTTTGCACCTGCAGAAAAATGCGCGACTGATCGTGGTAAGAAACGGCTCTTGAGGGCCAAAGGATCGCCAAACGGCGAAAAGTTGCACATTATTTGCACAAAATAGGCACGCTGATTAAATAATAGGCAGTATTGTGAGGGGAAATTTCGGAAATTCGGACCTCTACATACTCAGATCACCGGGGTATGGTGGCGCAAAAGAAAACCCGGGCAGAGTTTGAGCATGACTGAGTCCAAGCGACGCAAGCCGAAATTGGTTGCGGATAAAAGGTACCCGTCAAAGGGTCGTAAACCGTCGGCATCCAAGCGCCCGGCGGGCAAGAAGGCGACGGCTCGCAAAACCACCTCACGCAAAACTGCGCGCAAAAAGACGCGCAAAAGATCGGGGGGCAAAGGCGGCGGCATCTTGCGTCGTTTCTTCCGTTGGGTCTGGCGCATGGTCTGGGGTCTGACCTGGCGGGTCGGAGCGGTCGTGGCCATCCTGATCGCCTTGGCGGTGGGTGTCGTCTATTCCACGTTGCCTGACTTGGATGCATTGTTGGACGGCCGTGCGCGCGGGTCTGTCACTCTGCTGGACCGCGACGGCAAAGTGTTTGCCTGGCGCGGCGACCAGTTTGGCGGGGTGATCACTGCCGATACGGTGTCGCCGCATCTGAAAAACGCGGTCATCGCGACCGAGGACAAACGGTTCTATCGCCATTTCGGGGTCAGCCCGCGCGGTGTGGCAAGCGCCGTGCGCATCAACCTGAGTGAAGGGCGCGGCCCGTTGTCCGGGCATGGCGGGTCAACCATAACGCAGCAAACGGCCAAACTGCTGTGTCTGGGCGTGCCTTATGATCCGACTGAATGGGAATCAGAGGCCGCCTATGAAGCCGATTGCCGTCAGGGATCGCTGTGGCGCAAGGCCAAAGAGGCCATTTATGCAATGGCGATGGAGGTGAAATACTCCAAGGATGAGGTTCTGACGATCTACCTGAACCGGGCTTTCCTTGGTGCAGGCGCGCGCGGGTTCGAGGCCGCAAGCCAGCGGTACTTTGGCAAGTCCGCCGCCGAAGTCTCGCCAGCCGAGGCAGCGATGTTGGCCGGGCTGTTGGTTGCGCCCACACGCTATGCGCCGACGAACAATCTGCAACGGTCGCAGGACCGGGCCCGCCTTGTAATCGGTCTGATGGAGGATCAGGGCTATCTGACCGCTGCGCAGGCCAGCGAAGCGCGGGCGCGCCCGGCCCAACTGTCCGAGGCGGCGGCTGCGCGGGCCGGGGGGTATTTTGCAGATTGGGTCATGGCCAGCGGGCCCGAGTTCTTTACCCGCAACACGACCGAAGATGTGGTGATCCGGACAACCTTGGATCAGCGCATTCAGACCTCTGCGGAAGAGGCGCTGAAGTTCATCTTTCAGGAAAAAGTGCGCGAAGGATCAAAGGCACAGGCGGCCATTGTGGTGATGTCGGCCGACGGTGCGGTGCGCGCGATGGTTGGTGGGCGCAAGACACGCGTTTCTGGCGCGTTCAACCGGGCGACGCAGGCGTTGCGACAGACGGGATCATCGTTCAAGCCATTCGTCTATGCCACCGCGCTGGAACTTGGATATTCGCCGCTGGATACGGTAATGGATGAACCCTATTGCGTCGATATTCCGGGGTCGGGCCAGTGGTGCCCCAAGAACTACACCAACAAGTATTATGGGCGGGTGACCTTGGCGGATGCGCTGAAAAACTCGCTGAACATACCGGCGGTGAAAGTGGCCGAGATTTCCGGCTTGGACAATGTTCGGACGGTGGCCAGCGGCTTTGGGATTGCCAGCGACCTGGCACAGGGGCCTGCGCTGGCGCTGGGTGCATCTGAAAGCACGTTGATCGAGATGACCGGGGCTTATGCAGGCATCCTGAATGGTGGGTCACAGGTTGAACCTTATGGGCTGACCGAACTGAAGCTGCTGGGCGACGAAACACCCGTCATGGTCACGACGACCGGTATTGGCGAGAGGGTGATCAATGAAAAGGCTGCCAAACAACTGACCTGGATGATGGAGCGCGTGGTCTCTGAAGGAACCGGCGGGCGGGCCAAATTGCCCGGCTGGCAGGTGGCCGGCAAGACCGGCACGACCCAAGCCGCGCGCGATGCGTGGTTCATCGGGTTCACGGCGGATTATGTGACCGGGGTCTGGATGGGGTATGATGACAACACGCCCTTGTCCGGCGTGACCGGTGGTGGCTTGCCGGCCGAGATCTGGAAAGAAACCATGCTGCGCGTGACCGAGGGGATGACACCCACGCCCTTGCCGATGATGGCGCCGGAACCACCGGTTCAGGTTGCCCAGCCGCAGCCCCGCCGAAAGCGCGGAGGTTTTGCCAATGACATCAACAATCTGCTGAAGAACATTTTCGGCGGCAACTAAAGCAATCTCGAAACGCCAAAACAAAAAAAGGCGGTGCCCGGTGCACCGCCTTTTGGTTTTTCTTACTTTCGTCACTCAGACGCTTGCGTCCAATGCAGATAGGATCGCGTCGCCCATTTCGCTGGTCGAGACGGGCTGAACGCCCTCATCCGCAAGCAGGTCGCCGGTGCGAACGCCGTCGGCCAGAACCTTCTCGATCGCAGCTTCCAGCCGATCGGCTTCCTCACCCTGATCAAAGCTGTAGCGCAGAGCCATCGCAAAGCTGAGAATGCAGGCGATCGGGTTGGCTTTGCCCTGACCCGCGATATCGGGGGCGGATCCGTGTACGGGCTCGTACATCGCCTTGGGGCGTCCATTGGCCATCGGCGCGCCCAGCGATGCCGACGGCAGCATACCCAGAGACCCGGTCAGCATCGCGGCGCAGTCGGACAGGATGTCACCGAACAGGTTGTCGGTCAGGATCACGTCGAACTGTTTCGGCGCGCGCACCAGCTGCATGGCACCGTTGTCGGCGTACATATGGCTCAGCTCAACTTCGGGGTAGTCAGCGGAAACGCGGTTGACCACTTCGCGCCACAGGATGCCCGATTCCATCACGTTGGCTTTTTCCATCGAGCACAGCTTTTTGTTCCGGCGCATCGCCAGTTCAAAGGCCGAGCGTGCGGCGCGTTCAATCTCGGATTCGGTGTAACGCTGGGTGTTGATGCCGACGCGTTCATTGCCTTCCTCGAAGATGCCGCGTGGTTCACCGAAATAAACGCCCGAGGTCAGTTCGCGCACGATCATGATATCCAGACCGGCAACGATGTCTTTCTTCAGCGACGAGAAGTCAGCCAGCGCGTCAAAGCACTGGGCCGGGCGCAGGTTCGAATACAGGTCCATTTCCTTGCGCAGGCGCAGCAGGCCGCGCTCGGGCTTCAGGCTGAAATCCAGATCGTCGTATTTCGGACCGCCGACAGCGCCCAGCAGAACCGCGTCGACCTCTTGCGCCTTGGCCATCGTCTCATCGGACAGAGGCTTGCCGTGGGCGTCATAGGCGGCACCGCCGACCAGGTCCTCGCTCACGTCAAATTGAAGACCGCGATTGGCGCCGAACCAATCGATGATTCTGCGCACTTCGGCCATGACTTCCGGGCCAATTCCGTCTCCGGGCAGGATAAGGAGCGAAGGGTTGGACATGAAGGGTCTCCTTGCGTTTTGTTGCACAGGGCCTAGCGTCTGCGTTGCATCGGGTCAATGAGACGAACCTGCCAAAACAGAAGGAAAACACATGCTGACTCCTGGAAATCCGGTTCCTGCGCTGAAAATCGAAACTGTTGCCCATGGCAGCTTCGATCTTGACGCGGACAAGGGCGAAAACGGGACGCTGGTGATTCAATATCGCGGGCTGCATTGCCCGATCTGCATCAAGCAGATGGCCGAGGTCGAAGCGGCGCTGGATGATTTCGCGGCGCTGGGCGTCGAGGTCATCATGATCACCACCGATACAGCTGAGCGCGCGGCGGAAACCGCCGAAAAAGCCGGAGCGTCGCGCCTGCGTGTGGGCCACAGCCTTCCCCTGTCCGCCGCGCGGGATGATTGGGGCCTTAACATCTCGACCAAGCGCGAAGGCAGCGCCGAACCGGACTTGTTCGCAGAGCCGGGGCACTTCTACGTGGCACCCGACCGGACGCTGTACTATGCGTGGCAACAGACCACGCCTTTCGGTCGCCCGTCCATGTCGGATATTGCGGGTGGATTGAAATTCACATTGGGCAACAACTATCCCGCGCGTGGAACTTATACCGGCCCGCTTTGACCCTCAAAGAGCGGCTTTGAGCCCTTCTGCCAACAAATCCCAGACTCTGCGGATGCGCGGGGTCTGGCGCATGGCCTGAGGTGCGGCCAGCCACACGGGTAGAATCGGGATGTCCACATCCAGCGGCAGGATTTCCACGTCGGGGTCGGCTTGGGCAACCTGTACCTGGCTGAAGCCTATGCCACAGCCCGCCCGGATCAGTTCCCAATAGGCGCTTTGCAGGTCACAGCGGGTGGCGAAACTGTCGCGGCTGGCAGGCCACCCCTTTTCACGCATGGCTTTGATGATCTCCTGGTTCGCGTCAAACCCTACCAGATCATGCGTAAACAGTTCTTCGGGTGTCTTGGGGCGCCCCTTCCGATCCAGATAGGACTTTGCCGCACAAAAGCACAGCGGCACATCCCCGAGATAGCGGGAAATGAGATCCACCTGCGCCGGGCGATACATCCGCACAGCGATATCCGCCTCGCGATAGAGCAGATTCTCGGTGGTGTCAGTGGCCACCAGTTCCAGCTGGATCGTGGGCTCCTGCTTGCGGATGGACGCCAGTATCGGTGGCAGCAAGTGATGCGAGGCAAAGACGGATGCGGTGATGCGCACCGAACCTTCAAGCTGTTGCGATTGCCCCGCGGCGGCAAGGCTGAACGCGGTCATGGCGCTGTGCATCTGCTGGGCCATCGGCAAAAGCTGTGAACCCGCTTCGCTGAGCTTCAGACCACGCGCGTGGCGATCGAAAAGAGAGACACCCAGCTCATCCTCGAGGTTTTGGACCTGTCGCCCCAAAGTGGGCTGACTACGATTGAGATGTCGTGCGGCGGCAGACAGCGATCCCGTCTCGGCCACGGCCAGAAAGCATTGGATCAGAGACCAATCTGCATGTGTCAGAGCTTTGTCCATTCAGAAATGAATACATGTTCTGCGAATTGCGGCAATTCCCTGCGCGAAGTGAATGGGTAGATTGATCTCAGACAGGAGGCAAACATGGCACAATCTGCACTGGTACTGGGCGCAACAGGTCGTTTTGGACGCAACGCAGCCCTGGCGTTCAGGCGCGCGGGCTGGGACGTGACGGAATTTGACCGCAGGTCTGATTCGCTGTCACGGGCGGCGCGCGGCGTGGACGTCATCGTGAACGGATGGAACCCTCCCTATCCCGATTGGGCGCGCGATGTGCCGGTACTGACCAAACGGGTGATAGATGCGGCCTCAGATACGGGGGCGACCGTGATCGTGCCGGGCAATGTCTACGTATTTGGTGGAAATACGCCGGGTCCATGGTCGGGCGGGACGCCGCATCGGGCCACCAACCCGCTGGGCCGGGTCCGGATCGAGATGGAAGAGGCCTATCGCGCATCAACCGTGCGCACCATCCTTTTGCGCGCCGGGGATTTCATCGACACCAATGCATCCGGAAACTGGTTCGATCAGGTCATGATCAAGCGTCTTTCGCGCGGTCAGTTCGTTTACCCCGGTGATCCGGACGCGCCGCACGCTTGGGCCTTTCTGCCTGATCTGGCCCGCGCCGCCGTCGCGCTGGCTGAGATGCGGCAAGACCTTCCCCGTTTCTGCGATGTTCCATTTGAAGGGTATACTTTGACCGGGACGCAGATTGCCCACTCGCTTTCACAAGTCACCGGCCGGCCGGTTGCAGTGCGGCGCATGAAATGGTGGCCTCTGCAATTGGCCCGTCCGTTCTGGCGCATGGCCCCTCATTTGATCGAGATGCGGTACCTCTGGCACGTGCCGCATCAATTGGATGGCGGCTATATGAAGGAACTGCTGTCCTCGTTTTCTGAAACGAAGCTGGAGGATGCCTTGCGTTCCGCCATTCCGCCCCAACGTGCCGCTTCATCGTCAACAACCGGGAACAGGGGCGAGGTTCTAGGGTAGGATTATGTCAACCCAGACCAGTCGATGCCTGCTGGCACGTCGGGCACTGTCGTACAGCATGTCACCTTCTACGGGCCAGACAATGCCGGTTTCCGAGATTTGCAGATCACTGGACGGCAACACGTAGTCAACGCGCATTTCCCCGGTGGCTTTCCATTCGACCGTTGCTGATGACCCCGATGGGTCCTTTGGCATCGGGTCCTGCACCTTGGGATCGGTCAAAAGCGCGCGAATGGCCTGTTTGTGGCCTTCTCCGCGGGTCGGGTCGAGATTGGCGTCCGCAGCTATCACGAAGGGGTCTTGAGGAACTGGCCCCAGACCGCCATTCAGCAAAACCGACCACAGGCGAATCTCGTCCCTGTTGCGTAGACCGTTGCGATCCTCGGGTCCGTCAAAAACCGGTGGGGCAGCGTGAAAAGTCATCAGGCTGAATCGCCCCTGCGGGGTTTCGATCGGAAGCACCCAATGCACGGTCGAGGACAGGCGCTGAATGTCGTGCGCAGCTTCAGACGGGAAGGGAAGCCCATCCCTGCGTGGCAAAGCAGCCCCAGGCAGGTCTTTCCACCGCAGATCGGTGTAATCCTGAACGTCATCGGTCATGATTTCGAAACGGGACAGCACTGCCACCCCTCCGTGGCCGGTGAACTTCCCCCAGCCCTGCGCGTCACCGGAGCCTTGCGTTTTGCCATCACCGTCCAAATCCAGCGGCGTTTCCAGCCCAGCATTTGATTGGGCGGAAAAGTGATAGGGGAAATCCAGGCCCGCCTCGCGCAGTTTCTCGGACAGGGCGCTCAGGGCCGCGCCTTCCAGATCCCAGTCGATGCCTTGCAGGGCAATGACATCAGGTCGCGCAGCGGCAATGACCTCGACAACAGCTTCAACCTGCGCATCATCCCGCTGGATGTCTCGCAGCAGCAGGCCGGGGCCGTTTCTGCTGAGTTCAGTGTTGTAGGTGGCGATGCGATAAACCTCTGCCTGCGCCGATAAAGGCAGCAGCAGCAGGGCAAGGGCACGGATCATGCGGCTTGCGTTGTCTCGCTTGTCGAATAGGCGCGGCGCTTTTCCACGATCAGACCCGCGATGCGAAGCGTCGCCATGCCGCGCATAATCATGCTGGCGGGCAGGAAGGCCCAGGCGCACATGGTCCAGATCAACGTTTGCGGATTGCTCAGCGAGATCGGGGCGACGACGCTGCTCATGAGCTTGATGACAGCCGGAATGAGGAAGGGAAGCAGAACGCCAATGCAGATATTCAGGCGACCATCGCGTTGCAGACGGGTAACGACATCGCCGCCCTTGGTGGGATCAAACAACGGTAGATTGGTCCACACGTTGAAGGCGCCATTGCCCGTGGGCCAGCCACGCACTTTGACCGCATAGGCAAAGCTGGCGACGGTGACCAAGGCGGCCACGTAGGCCACACTGGCTGCGATCCGAACCAATTCGATCAATGGCTGGCCCGCATCCAAGGGCAGCATCAGCACGATCAACCGAACCGGGGAATAGGGAAAGTCCGCGACATTCGCGACGGCCAGACCCGCGGTGTAGGCGAACGCGGTCAGCTCAGTCGGCTCATAGGCGTTTTTGCAAACCAGGGTCAGAAAGGTGACCATCGACATCAGCCCGACAAACCGCAGACGGTTCACCGGCGGCGCATCGCGAAATTCAATAAAGCTGGGAAAGGCGGAATTGTACTCGGCGAATGTCAGGATGAACGCGAGAATCGCGAGGAAGACCAGAATCTCGGTCCCGTTCGTCGATGATACAGGCAGGTACAACGCGGGTGTCAGCACCATCAGTGCCACAAGTATTCCGCGTATCGCCGCCCCTGTTGTGCGCGCAATCACTATCCGAACCCTTTTTCAAACCGGATAAGTCGATCTTCGCCGACTTACATTCCAACTTGTGCCCATCGTCTCGAGTTTTTGACGGATGCCTCTTTAGCGCCAACATGGACGATAAGCGGCATTTCGCTCAAGACAGGGTGCAGAAAACACGTGATTTCGGGCAAAATGATGGCGCAACTGGTGCGGGATTGCATCATTTTCGACGCAAATCCGACGTGTATCTCAATGTGAGACCAAGATGTTGTGGTTCTGGTAAATTCAACCCCAAGAATGAGAACGGGGCCGCCTTGGCGACCCCGTTAGGTTGAGTATCCAAAGAATCGGCTAAGGCCTTACACCCAGGGGCGGGCCTGACTTGCGTGATTCTCGAATTTGTCGATGTGGTGGTCTTTCTCCATGGTCAGACCGATATCGTCCAGACCGTTCAGCAGACAGTGCTTGCGGTGCGGATCGATGTCGAATTCGATCACGACCCCATCCGAAGTGGTGATCTGCTGATCTTCCAGGTGCACGGTCATGCGGGCATTCTCACCCTTATGTGCGTCTTCCATCAGGATCGCGTGGTGTTCTTCTTCGACCACGATCGGCAGGATGCCGTTCTTGAAGCAGTTGTTGAAAAAGATGTCGGCAAAGCTGGTCGAGATCACGACCTTGATGCCGAAATCCTTGATCGCCCAGGGTGCGTGTTCGCGCGACGAGCCGCAGCCGAAATTGTCGCCGGCGACCAGAATTTCGGCCTCGCGATAGGCGGGCTTGTTCAGGACGAACTCTTCGTTCTCGCGCCCGTCATCATGATAGCGCATTTCATCAAACAGCACGACGCCAAGGCCGGACCGTTTGATGGTTTTCAGATGCACTTTGGGAATGATCATATCGGTGTCGATATTGATCAGTGGCATCGGGGCGGCCACCCCGTGGACTTTTTCAAACTTTTCCATGTCTGCACTCCTGCAGGAGAGGGCCGCGCCCGTATCCCGCGATTAAGCTTCTTTCGCTTCTGTTGTTTCGTCCTTGGGTGCGTTCTTGACGAAGAACGCCATGAACACCAATCCGAACCCGTTGAACAGCATCTCGATGCCCAGCAGGATACCCAGAAGGCTCAGCAAAGCGGCGGGTTCGCTGCTTGCATAAGACCAGATGATACCTGCGAGGATGATCGACAAGATGCCCGAGATCATCGTGGGCCAGAAAAACTGTGTTCCTTTCATCTGGAACGACAGAATGACCCGCGCGATGCCGCCTGCCATGAACAGGATCAGCATCACGGTTGCCAGCGTCAGTGTTCCCTGTAGCGGGTGATCCAGAAAGGACCAGCCCAGGAACAGCATGACCGCACCCATGATGAGTGACAAAATCTTGTTGCCTGTGCCTTCGACGGTGAAACCGCCGACCACCTGCATCGCGCCCGCAATCAGCAGCAGCGCACCGGTCACGACCGTTACGGCAAGCGAAGCCGCAATCGCATTGCCCAGCGCAAAGACGCCGAACGCAATTGATAGAAGCCCCAGCAGGAGCCATTTGACCCAGTCACTCATTTGTTCAATCCCTCAAATATCTAGATATGAGGGCACCTTACATCAATTCACGGACGTCTGTCAGCCGTCCCGTGATTGCCGCTGCGGCAGCCATTGCCGGGCTCAGCAGATGTGTGCGCCCGCCCCGGCCCTGACGGCCTTCGAAGTTGCGGTTCGAGGTGGCGGCACAGCGTTCGCCCGGTTGCAACTGGTCGGGGTTCATCGCCAGGCACATCGAACAGCCTGCCAGACGCCATTCGAACCCGGCCTCTTTGAAGATGTCGGCCAGGCCTTCTTCTTCGGCCTGAGCGCGGACCAGCCCGGAACCCGGCACGACCATGGCGCGCATACCGTCCTTGATCTTCTTGCCTTTCAGGATCTCGGCCGCGGCACGCAGGTCTTCAATACGTCCGTTGGTGCAGGACCCGATAAAGACGGTGTCAATCTCGACATCGCTCAGCTTCTGACCGGCTTCCAGACCCATGTATTCGATTGACCGGCGGGCCGCCTCGACCTTGCCGCCTTCGAAATCCTCGGGGTGCGGCACGGTTGCCGTGATCGGCAGAACATCCTCGGGGCTGGTGCCCCAGGTGACGACAGGCGCGATGTCTTCGCCACGAATCGTGACAACCTTGTCGAAATGCGCATCTTCATCAGTGTAGAGCGTCTTCCACCATGCCAAAGCCGCTTCCCACTGCGCACCTTTCGGCGCATGCGGACGGCCTTTGACATATTCGAACGTGGTTTCATCCGGTGCGATCAGCCCTGCGCGTGCGCCGCCTTCGATGGCCATGTTGCAGACGGTCATGCGGCCTTCCATCGACAGGTTGCGGATGGCTTCACCGCAATACTCGATGACATAGCCGGTGCCGCCAGCGGTGCCGGTTTCGCCGATCACGGCCAGGGTGATATCCTTGGCGGTCACGCCCGGCTGCAATTTACCGGTGATTTCCACCTTCATGTTCTTGGATTTCTTCTGGATCAGGGTCTGCGTGGCCAGAACGTGTTCGACCTCGGACGTACCAATGCCATGGGCCAATGCGCCGAATGCGCCATGGGTGGCGGTATGGCTGTCGCCGCAGACGACGGTCATGCCCGGCAGGGTCCAGCCTTGTTCGGGGCCGACGATGTGCACGATGCCCTGACGGACGTCATTCACCGGGTAGTAGTGAATGCCGAAATCCCGGGCGTTCTTGTCCAGCGCTTCGACCTGAATGCGCGATTCCGGGTTTTCAATACCGTTCACCCGGTCCGGTGTGGTCGGAACGTTGTGGTCCGGCACGGCAATGGTCTTTTCTGGAGCGCGCACCTTGCGGCCTGCCATGCGCAGGCCTTCGAACGCCTGCGGGCTGGTGACCTCGTGGACCAGATGGCGGTCGATATACAGCAGGCAGGTGCCATCATCGGCTTCGTGCGCGACATGGGCATCCCAGATCTTGTCATAGAGTGTTTTGGGGGACATGTGTCCTCTCCCGTATGTAATGAGAAATAGCTGGCGAGTTGGCTCAGGCGACGGGTAGGCGTGCCAGGACCGTGCGGGCAGCCCCAAAGAACCGTTCGCGCAGACGCGCGCGGTCTTCCAGATTCTGTTCTTGGGCCACATTGAGTCTCATGCGGTTCAGATATACCGCGCCTTTGCTGCAATCAAGGTTCAAAACCGGTGTCAGGCTTGCATCGCCCGGCGTTGCTGTCCAAGCTGCCGTGCAGGAGGCGCGTATGAACCAAGACCTGATCCCCAGCTCGCTGGCAGACCTCTACAACAACATGGTCGCGGGGTTCTCTTCCGAGTTTCAAGAACTGGTCGAGTTGGTGGTTACGCCGGGCTGGCGGCAGTATCAGTTGGTCATCATCCTTTTCCTTTGGGCGCTGGCTTTCCTTCTGAAAGTTCTGACACAGCCGCGATGGGATGCTTGGACACGCGCACGCACCGGATGGCCGAAATGGCGGCTTCGCACCATGGTACAGCTGATGCAGCGGCTGACACTGGTCTATTTCGTACTTCTGTCCTGGCTCTTGTACCAGGTAATGCAGCATGTCACCTGGCCGTCGCGCAGTTATCTCATTGGGATCATTGCAACTCTGGCAACTGCTTGGCTGGCGATTGCACTGGTCGCGAGGCTTGTCCGCAACCGGACGCTGCGACGGATATTCAAGTGGGCAATGTGGGTCTATGCAACGCTTGTTGCGTTGAATCTGACGGATGACGTGGCCGAATTCCTTGATGGGGTCGCGATTTCCGTCGGTGACCTGCATATTTCCTTGCTGGGCATTCTCAAGGCCACCCTGCTGATCGGGGTCCTGTTGACTCTGGCCCGCATCGGCACCCGCGCGGCCGAGCGTGGATTGCAGAGCAATGACGACATCACCCCATCCATGCAGGTGTTGTTGGCCAAGGGAATTCAGGTGCTGCTGTATGGCGCGGTCTTTCTGGCTGCGATCCGCACGCTGGGCTTCGATCTGACCGGCATTGCGCTGTTGTCGGGCGCGATCGGCGTGGGCATCGGGTTCGGCCTGCAAAAAGTGGTGTCAAACCTCATATCGGGGATCATCATCCTGATGGATCGGTCGATCAAGCCGGGCGACGTGATCTCGCTGGGCGATACGTTCGGTTGGATCAATGCGCTGGGCGCACGCTATGTCTCGGTTGTCACGCGGGACGGGCGGGAATACCTGATCCCGAACGAGGACCTGATTACCAACCAGGTGGTGAACTGGTCGCATTCCGACAAATTCGTGCGGTTGGATCTGGATTTCGGCACCAGCTATGAGGATGACCCCCACAAAGTGCGGGCAACGGCGATCCGGGCTGTAAAGGCAGTGACCCGCGTATTGAGTGGTGGAAAACATGAACCGGTTTGCCATATCACCGGTTTTGGCGACAGCAGCGTGGATTACGTTCTGCGGTTCTGGATCAGCGATCCGACCAAGGGGCTGACCAACATTCGGGGCAATGTTTACCTCGCCCTCTGGGACGCCTTCAAGGCCGAGGGGATATCGATCCCCTTCCCGCAGCGCGAGGTTCGGCTTTTGTCGGAAAACGCAAACATGCAACAAATCGCAGAAGAGTGACCAACCCTGCGCGGGGCCGGACGCGCTTTCATTGAAATGTTGCATTCCCCTTGTTACCTTATTAGTACCCCGGCGCCGGGGTTTCACGGCGCGCAGCAAAGGAGGACTATGTCCTGTCACTACATACACAGGCGGGTTTGCCCGCCGAAGACGGGGCCGGTGTAATGGCCCACTCTCAGTCAATCAGCGACAAGCTGCTTGAGCGTATCCTTTCCTCACTTTCCGATGACAAGGCCGAAGACGTCGTGCAGATCAACCTGCAAGGCAAGTCGTCTGTCGCGGATCACATGGTCATTGCTTCGGGTCGGTCGACCCGTCAGGTCTCGGCCATGGCGGAAAAGCTGACGGATCGCATCAAGCAGGAATTCGGTTTCACCTCGAAGGTCGAAGGCAAGGATGCCGGCGATTGGGTGCTGATCGATACGGGGGACGTGATCGTCCATATCTTCCGCCCCGAAGTGCGCGAATTCTACCAGCTGGAAAAGATGTGGCTGCCACAGGGCGGCAGCGCCTCGGCGAACTGAGGCGCCATCCCGGCCCGTATTGAGGGGCCGGAGGCGAGAGAGATATGCGTATCAGCATAGTTGCGGTCGGGCGATTGCGCGCCGGACCGGAGAAGTCCCTGCTTGATGATTACCTGACCCGCTTTGACCGGACCGGCCGTGGCCTGGGCCTTGGTCCCGCGCGGGTGATCGAGGTCGAGGACAAGAAAAACGCAGGCATGGGGGCCGAAGCCGCGTTGCTGCGCAAGGCGCTGCCCAAGGGCGCGGTGATCTGTACGCTGGACGAACGCGGGCGCGTGATGTCTTCGCCCGATTTTGCCAGGAAACTGGGCGGTTGGCGCGATGCGGGGCGGCAGGATCTGGCGCTGATCATCGGCGGAGCGGACGGAATAGACCCTGCTTTGCGGGCCGAAGCCGACTTTTCCCTCTCGTTCGGGTCGATGGTCTGGCCTCATATGCTGGTCCGTGTGATGCTGGCTGAGCAACTGTATCGGGCCGCGACCATTCTGTCAGGTGGCCCCTATCACCGGGTCTGACATGGCGCAGCTTCTGATCGTTTACCATTCGCGCACAGGTGGTGCCCGGCAGATGGCCGAAGCGGCGGCTGAATCGGCACGGGCAGAGACCGAGGTTGAGCTTGTGCCTGCGGATCAGGCGGGGCCGGAGGATGTGCTGGCCGCCGACGGCTACATCTTCTGCGCGCCAGAGAATCTGGCGGCGATCTCTGGCTTGATGAAGGAATTCTTCGACCGCTGCTATTACCCGGTTCTTGGACAGATCGAAGGTCGCCCATATGCGCAGATGATTTGCGCCGGGTCGGACGGAGAGAATGCAGCCCGCCAGATCGCACGGATCGCCACTGGCTGGCGGTTGAAAGAGGTCCAGTCGCCGCTGATTGTCTGCACGCACGCGCAAACGCC
The DNA here is from genome assembly GCF_056543025.1 of Ruegeria sp. A4. Classification (NCBI taxonomy): domain Bacteria; kingdom Pseudomonadati; phylum Pseudomonadota; class Alphaproteobacteria; order Rhodobacterales; family Roseobacteraceae; genus Ruegeria; species Ruegeria sp. A4. The sequence goes on from NZ_JBQGAW010000007.1 coordinate 38,704, forward strand.
CGAGGCCATTCTGGCCCGAAAAACCATTCCGGAAGATCAGCTGGATCGGTGTCGCGAGATCGGCGCCGCGTTGGGTGCGGGCCTTGCCATGGGGATTTTCTGAAGGTTAGTTTAGTTCGACCAACGTCGTGTCTTCGTTCCAGCCATCCACATTGCACCGGGCCTGAATCTGCACCTGTGAAACGTTTTCCGGAATCACCACGCCGCCAAGCGAGCGGGTAAAAGGTTGTTCTGTCTCGTGCGGGTGGTGCAGCACCCGCATTCCCAGTTCATTCCCGTCCATGTCCAGAACGCGCCAGCCGTCGGCGTAATGATCCCAGCCTGTATCGGGATGCCGGATCGTCACGTCGAACCGCCATGTGTCACCGGTGGCACTGGCGCGGACCTGTTCGATTGTCGGCGGGTCGGCAAGGGCAGGTGCAGCCAGAAGGGCGCTGAGAATCACATATCGCATGGTTCGAACCTAGGGTTTAATGCCGCGCTTGGGGATCACGTCTCTGTGTTCGAAGTTTGGGCCGTGAGGATCGCGCGGGAATGCGATGCAAACTCGCGGCGATACAGGACACCGAATGTGATCATTGTGCCCAACACCAATGCCATCGGCCCGAGAAACCAGGCCAGCGAAGCAAGGGCGAAATAGGTGGCGCGCAGACCGCGGTTGAAGCTTCGGGCGGCGGTCACGCAGATCTCGGCCGCCTGACCGGCCCGAGGATAGGCGTTCGGGTCTTCAGGATCGTTTGGGACCGAGGCCATCAAAACGGCGCAATATCCAAAAAGACGATGTGCCCAGACGTATTTCAGAAAAGCATTGGCCAGCAGCAGGACAACCACAAGTATCTTGATTTCCCAGACCATCGCCGGTGCGCTGCCGATGGCAAAATCCGTCGCCACCCCGGCCAATCGCTCGGTATTGCCCAACAGGGCCAGACCACCCCCGATGGCAATCATCGTGGTTGAGGCAAAAAAGGTGCTGCCTTGCCGCATGGCAGCCACGACCTGCGCATCGAACATCCGTGGCTGGCGCGTCACCATCTCGTGCATCCAGTCGCGGCGGTAGCCATCCATCACAAGGGCGACGGACGGCTTCTGTGGTGACGGGTGTTCGATCTTCCATCCGATCCACAGCCACGCACCCAGCAATATTGCCATGGCAGCATAATCCAAAGGGGAAAACAGGGCGGCACGTTCGATCCAGGTCATGGCGCGACAGTACGACCGGACATCGGAACTTGCCAGAGTGGTAAATTGGTAATATTATTTTACCAAAGGGAGGGATGCCATGGAAATGCCAAAGCCAAGCCCGGACGTACTGAACCGGAAAAGCGCGATCGTTTCGCGGCTGTCGCGGGTTTTGCCAGATACGGCAATTATCCATGATCCGGCTGAAACCCGAGCCTATGAGTGCGATGCCCTGACGGCCTACAAATGCCCTCCGATGCTGGCCGTGCTGCCGTCGAGCACGCAGGAAGTCTCGGACGTTTTGCGCATCTGCCATGAAGAAGGCGTGCCTGTCGTGCCGCGCGGTGCGGGTACGTCGCTGGCCGGTGGGGCATTGCCAACGGCTGATTGCGTCATTCTGGGCGTCGCGCGGATGAATGAGGTGCTGGAGGTTGACTATGACAACCGTTTCATCAGGGTGCAGACGGGGCGCACAAATCTGAGCGTCACCGGTGCGGTCGAGGAAGAAGACTTCTTCTATGCGCCGGATCCGTCCTCGCAACTGGCATGTGCCATTGCCGGCAATATCGCGATGAATTCAGGTGGCGCACATTGCCTAAAATATGGCGTGACAACGAACAACCTTCTGGGTGTGACCATGGTGATGATGGATGGCAGTGTCGTTGAAATCGGCGGCGCGCATCTGGATGCGCCCGGTCTGGACCTTTTGGGCGTCATTTGCGGCTCGGAAGGTCAGTTGGGCGTGGTGACCGAAGCAACACTGCGCGTTCTGCGCAGACCCGAAGGCGCGCGGCCGGTTCTGATGGGGTTCGACGACAACGAAGTGGCGGGCCGGTGTGTCTCGGACATTATCAAATCGGGTATTCTGCCGGTTGCGATCGAGTTCATGGACACGCTGTGCATAAAAGCATGCGAAAACTTTGCGCATGCCGGATACCCCGACTGCCATGCGCTGTTGATTGTCGAAGTGGAAGGGTCTGAAGCGGAAATCGACCATCAGCTATCGAAAATCATCGAGATCGCCAAACGCCACAACCCGGTCGAACTGCGAGAAAGCCAGTCGGCCGAAGAAAGCGCAAAAATCTGGCTTGGTCGGAAATCGGCCTTCGGCGCCATGGGGCAGTTGAACGATTACATGTGCCTGGACGGTACGATCCCGGTGTCGGCCCTGCCGACGGTGCTGCGCCGCATCGGCGAGTTGAGTGAAGAATTCGGGCTGCCTGTTGGAAACGTATTTCACGCAGGGGATGGGAACATGCATCCGCTGATCCTCTTCGATGCCAACAAACCGGGTGATCTGGAAAAATGCGAGGCATTTGGGGCCGAAATTCTGAAATTATGCGTGGACGAAGGCGGTTGTCTGACCGGTGAACATGGCGTTGGCATCGAGAAGAGGGATCTCATGTCGCATCAGTATGCCCCTGTCGATCTTGAGGCGCAGATGGCGGTCAAAGATGTGTTCGATCCCAAGTGGCTGCTGAATCCTGCGAAAGTTTTCCCATTGGATGTGTCTCGGGCGCGGCGCATTGCGGCGGAGTAAGAGGGCTCTGCCCCCTTGCCCCCGGAGTATTTTGGAAAAGATGAAGCAAATGAGACCTGAGACGGAAGCTGAATTGGCCGAGCTGGTGGCCGGGCTGAGCGGTCCGGTGCGGATTGCCGGAGGTGGTACGCGCGGTGTGACCGGGAGAGAGCCTGAACTGAAGGTATCCGGGCTGAGCGGTATTACCCTCTATGAACCCGGGGCGCTGACACTTGTGGCAAAGGCGGGTACACCGCTGGCTGAGATTGAGGCGGCGTTGGATGGGGAAGGGCAACAGCTGGCCTTTGAACCGATGGATCACCGGGGTTTGCTGGCGACCCGAGGTGAGCCGACGATTGGTGGTGTTGTGGCGGCCAACATCTCGGGCCCGCGGCGGATTCAGGCCGGGGCGTGCCGGGATTATCTTTTAGGAGTGCGCTTCGTCGACGGGCGCGGGCAGGTGATCAGGAACGGCGGGCGGGTGATGAAAAACGTCACCGGCTACGATCTGGTCAAGCTGATGGGTGGGTCGTGGGGCACTTTGGGCGTTCTGACCGAGGTGTCGTTGAAGGTCCTGCCCAAGCCGGAGCGAAGTTCAACCCTTTCTGTTGCAGTCTCAGACATCGGCGTTGCTGTGCGGGTTCTTTCGACAGCACTGAAATCGCCATTCGAGGTGACGGGCGCGGCATATGACCCAGATCTTCAAAAAGCCCTGATTAGGGTCGAAGGTTTTGCGGCTTCGGTTGTATATCGGACAAGCAGATTGATTGCTGAGCTGGAAGGTTTTGGGGACGTTGCCGAGGAAAGCAAGTCCGAGGCGCTTTGGGCTGGAATACGTGACGTTCATCCATTTCAGGGCAAGGACGGGGACGTCTGGCGGCTTTCGGTGAAACCGGGTGACGCGGCGGAGATTTCGGCGCGCGCCGAAGCGGATCAAGCGTTGTTTGACTGGGGCGGCGGTCTTGTCTGGCTGCGGGTCCCGGCAGGCACGGATGTGCGTGCCCGGCTTGGTGCGTTTTCAGGTCATGCCACTTTGGTGCGATCCGACCACGACACGATCAGAAAACTGGGGCGATTTCATCCGGAACCCACATCAATATCGGCTCTGACAAAGGGCTTGCGAGCGAAATTTGATCCTCGGAGTTTGTTCAATCCGGGGTTGATGGGATAGGGCGATGCAGACAAAATTCACCGATGAGCAATTGCAAGACCCGGCGATCCAGCGCTCGAACGAGATTCTGCGAAACTGCGTCCATTGCGGATTTTGCACGGCCACGTGTCCGACATATCAGGTGCTGGGAGACGAGCTCGACAGTCCGCGTGGGCGCATCTACCTGATCAAGGACATGCTGGAAAACGAGCGTGTGCCCGACGAAAAGACGGTCAAGCACATCGACCGCTGCCTGTCCTGTCTGGCGTGCATGACCACTTGCCCGTCAGGTGTGCATTATATGCATCTGGTCGATCACGCGCGTGAATATATCGAGGCCAACTACAAGCGTCCGCTGACGGATCGGGTGTTGCGCTGGGTTCTGGCGCAGATCCTGCCTTATCCGATGCGGTTCCGTTGGGCCCTGATCGGGGCCAGGCTGGGTCGTCCTTTCCGGTTCCTGATGCCTGATGCCCGGCTGCGCGCGATGTTGGAGATGGCGCCCAAGCATATCCCATCTGTCAGCCGCAACGATGACCCGCAGAGTTTTGCGCCCGGCGGTGAACGAAAAATGCGGGTGGCGCTGATGACGGGCTGCGCACAAAAGGCACTGAACACCGATATCAATGACGCCACGATCCGCCTGCTGACAGGGTTGGGGTGCGAGGTCGTGATCGCCGAAGGTGCCGGGTGTTGCGGAGCTTTGACCCATCACATGGGCAAGGTGCAAGACAGTCATATGGCGGCAACCGCCAATATCAGAGCCTGGAAAAAGGAAATGGACGGTGATGGGTTGGATGCCATCGTCATCAATACCTCTGGCTGTGGCACCACCGTGAAAGATTATGGGCATATGTTTCGCAATGGCCCGCTTGCCGAAGATGCAGCGCGTGTGTCTGCAATCGCCATGGATGTCAGTGAACTTCTGATCCAGCTGGACCTGCCGGCGGGGGAAAACCAAAACCTGACCGTCGCCTATCATGCAGCCTGTTCATTGCAGCATGGGCAGAAGATCAAATCCTATCCCAAAGATTTGCTGAAACACGCGGGTTTCACGGTTGTCGAACCCGCCGACAGTCATTTGTGCTGCGGCAGCGCGGGAACGTACAACCTGATGCAGCCGGACATATCAGGCCAGTTGAAACAGCGAAAAGTCAGAACTCTTGAGGCGAAACAGCCTGATATCATTGCCGCCGGCAATATCGGGTGCATGATGCAGATCGGTTCTGGTACGCAACTGCCGATCGTTCACACGGTAGAGTTGCTGGACTGGGCGACCGGCGGACCAAAGCCACCGGCCTTGCAGAGAACAGGGAACCCGGTTCCCGTCTTGCGGTGAATCATGCTGATGCCAGCGCGCATCATTTCCCAGGGAAATACCTTTGGTGCATGACCGCCCTATTTTCGCCCAACGCGGCACGTAGGACAAAAGCTTCGAAGTGAGTCTCGGAGAACCGCGTGCGTAACTGGATCAAGGCGATCGTGCTCTGTGTCTTGCCATTGGCGGCCACGGCGCAGGACACCGGGCTGGAAAGCCTGGATACGTCGGATTCCGGGCGCGAGTGGATGGCTGTCGGGCGGTTGGATATCGCCGGCGCAGGGTTTTGCACCGGAACGCTGGTGTCGCCGACGCTTGTACTGACAGCGGCGCATTGCCTGTTCGACAAAAGATCCGGACAACGGATCAACCCCGCGGATATCGAGTTTCTGGCCGGGTGGCGTTTGGGACGTGCGTTGGCCTATCGGACCGCGCGCCAGGCTGTGATCCATCCGGACTACCAATATGGCGTCGATTCTACGGCCGACCGGGTAAGCGCGGACGTGGCTTTGATCGAGCTGTGGCAGCCGATCCGTAATACCGCCGTCATTCCATTTGAGTCGGGCGATCAGCCCAAACGTGGCGCTGAAGTGGGCGTTGTGTCTTATGCGCATGACCGGTCAGAAGCTCCGTCGCTGCAACAGGTCTGCTCGGTCATGAATCGGCAGGCCGGGGTTATGGTCATGTCCTGCGATGTTGATTTCGGGTCTTCGGGGGCACCCGTTTTTTCTTTCACGGGCGCGCGCCCTCAGATCGTATCGGTGGTTGCGGCCAAGGCCAGTATGGACGGCCAAAGTGTCGCAATTGGAACTGCGGTTGAGCATTCTCTGCAATTGCTGCGTGACGAACTTTCTGCGGGGCGGGGATTTGGGCTTTCCTCGTCCGGATCGGGAACGAACAAGAACATAGGCGCAAGGTTCATTCGACCATGATGAGAGTCTTCTGGAGCCTGTTATTGGGCCTGAGCGTCTTGGCAACAGCGCCGCAAGCGCAATCCAACAAGCGCAAGCTGACCGACCGGGATGACCTTTATGGTTGGGAGGCTATCGGTCGGCTGGATGTCCGCGATGCCTCGTATTGCACCGGCACGTTGATCGCGCAGGACATGGTGTTGACCGCAGCCCATTGTGCGGTGGATCGTCGTACCGGGAAGACTTATGTGCCCGAAGATATCACGTTTCGTGCAGGCCTTAGCAACGGCAACGCCTTGGCCGAGCGTCGAGTCACGCAAATCGCCCTTCATCCCAGCTATGGGGCGCAGAACCCGCTGTCGCACGAAGGTGTCCAGTTGGACGTTGCCCTGATGCGGCTGGATGAGCCTATCCCCTATTCGGTTGCCGACCCTTTTGCGCTGCACAGCGGCCGTGTTCCTGGCAACGAGATCAGCATTGCCTCGTATGGGCGCGGACGGTCCGAGGCGATCACCCGAGAACGGTCGTGCCGTATCATCGACCGCAGGCAGGGTCTGATCACCTTTGATTGCGACATTACTTTCGGGTCTTCCGGGTCTGCAATTCTGGCCAAAAACGGTGCGCGCTGGCAGATCCTGTCCGTGGTTTCCGCGGTAGGCACGAACGGCCGCAGAAAGGTGGGGTTTGGCATGGAGCTTGACGGGATCGTCGCCGAGCTCAAGGCCATCATGCGGCGCGACGCGCCTCGGCCCAGTGCCTCGATCCGCCGGTTGCAGGTCGGGTCCGGCAAGTCGGAATCCGGTGCGAAATTCATCCGTTCCGGCGGGGGTTGAACTCGGCGAAATCGCTACCCATGTGAAGTGTATCGGACCGCCACAACGGGGTCCGGTGTTTGAAATCGCCCGTCCGATGCGAGGGCACTTATCGCAAATCGCTCAAGAATGAGGATATGACACATGCGTACGTTTGATTTTGCACCGCTGCACCGCGCCACCATTGGCTTTGACCAGATCGCCGACATGATGGATCGCGTTCTGACCAATGATGGGGCCCAGCCCAGCTATCCACCCTACAACATCGAAAAAACCGATGTCGACACCTACCGGATTTCGGTGGCCGTTGCCGGTTTTTCGGAAAACGACCTGACCGTGGAAGTGAAAGAGAATTCGCTTGTCGTGTCAGGCAAAAAAGCCGCCGAAGACAAAGAGCGCACCTATCTGCACCGTGGCATCGCCACCCGCGCGTTCGAGCGTCGGTTTGCCCTGGCGGATCATGTCCGCGTCACCGGTGCGAGCCATGAAAACGGTATGCTGAACATCGAACTGAAGCGCGAGGTTCCAGAAGCCCTGAAGCCGCGCCGGATCGAGATCACCTCGGCCAAAGCCATCGAGAAGGATGTGGTGGACGCCAAAGCCGTGAACTGAGGCTTCTGAATATCCCGCGGCAGTTCACTCCTCCCGGGCTGCCGCAACACACGCCCCGCGTTCCTCCAGACGCGGGGCGTTGTGTTTTGGGCGTGTGCGAAAACCGGTTCCCAGCAAATTACCCGCCTGATAGTCTTGGGTATTATGGAAAGCCGACCCAAACGTCGACTAGCAGCGATCCTGGCAGCCGATATCGCCGGATACTCAAGATTGGTTGGTCTGGACGAAGAAGGTACCATCGCAAGGCTTCGCCTGATCCGCAGCGAAGTCATAGAGCCGGCGATCGCCCGGCATTCCGGGCGCATCGCGAACACTGCGGGAGACAGCTTTGTGATCGAATTTCGCAGCGCCGTCGATGCGGTTCACGCTGCCGTGGAAATTCAGGCCGACCTTGCAAAGAGAAACGCGGGCACCGATCAGGATAGCGTCATCACGTTTCGGATCGGCCTGAATGTCGGCGATGTGGTTTCGAACGGGGGTGACATCCTTGGCGACGGGGTGAACGTTGCCGCGCGGCTCGAGGCACTGGCAGATCCCGGTGGTATCATTGTTTCACAATCCATCGTCGATTATGTGCGCAACAAAGTGCCCTATGGTTTTGCTCCGATCGGGCCACAGAACGTAAAGAACATCGCAGACCCGGTTCAGGCCTTTCGCGTAGAAGCGGAAATTTTGCCTTCACCGCGAAAAAGCCGCACGCGAAGGAAATCCCGCTGGCTGCCGCTGGCGGCTCTGCTGGTGATGTTGGCGGCTGTTGGGCTTTTTCTGACGAAACCGTGGAAGACGGGCCAATTGCGCGCCTCAGAGGCGCAGATGGTTTACCCTTTGCCGGATCTGCCTTCCATCGCTGTGTTGCCGATTGCGAATTACACCGATGACGCGTCCAAGGAGATGCTGATCAACGGTATCTCTGAGGATTTGATCACGGACCTGTCACGAATATCCGGGTTGTTCGTCATCGCCGGCAATTCATCCTTTGCATACCGCGACAGGAACATAGATATCGCTCGTTTCGCCGAAGAACTTGGGGTTCGCTACGTCGTTGACGGCAGCGTGCGACGCGCGGATGAAGATTTCCGGATCAACATTCGCCTGACCGACACATTGAACGGGCGATTGATCTGGGCGGACAGGTTTGATGGCGCGATTGATGACATCTTTGAAGTGCAGAAAACCATTGTTCTCGCAATTGCTCAGGAGCTGGATCTTCCGCTCGACCCTCAAAGCCGGCAAGCCATCGAAAGCGTGGAAACCCAGACCATTGCAGCCCGCGAAGCCTTCCAACGCGGGTGGGAGTTGTATTCGCAGTTCAACGAACAGGACAACCTTGCGGCAATTCCCCATTTTGAAAAGGCCGTGGAACTGGATCCGGATTATGGGCGTGCATGGGCGACGCTTGCCCTGGCGCATTTGCGACCGCACATCTTTCATCATTGGAATGGGTTTGCAGGTGCAGGCGCGCAAATGCATATCGGCCTGTTTTACAGATATTACCGGGATGTGATGGAGCAGGACACCGCCCTGGTGCACGTTATCCGGGCTATTGTCAGTCTCAACCTTCCGGATTGGGACGGTGCCGAAGGTGTGGGCCGGGGAACGGAAGAAGCCAGACGAGAAGCAGCGAAAGCGATCGCGCTGCAACCCAGCGACCCCGAGGCGCATCTGACGATGGGATGGGCGCTGATTGCAGCTGGTGAGCCCGAGGAAGGATTGGCCTTTGTACAGGCTGCGACCCGGCTGGATCCCAATTATCCCAGCCACTACGCGCTGTTTGAAGCGGCGGCTCTTTACGCATTGAATGACCTGACGGGCGCGGCAGATGTGATCGAGAAAGAGTTGAACAGAAATCCGCAGGCAACCGAGCTGATGCCATTTGCAGCCTCGGTTCTGGCCCTGAATGGAGATCGCCGTGCGGGCAGGGCGATCATCGACCGATGGCAAAAGGGCAAGCATGCCGGTGTCATCCAGGACGCCGTTCAGAATTACTTTTTCATCATTCGCTGGGTCGGTGAGAACCAGCATTTGAACGCCCGGCTGAACGACGGGCTGCGTCTGGCGGCGTTGCCTCCGGAAAAAACCATAGCAAGCCTGAGGGCGGATCTGTCACGGGGGGATGCCAAAGATCAGCGGACGGCAGCCCAATCGCTGGCCCTGTTTGGTCCCGAGGCAGAGCTAGCGGTGCCGGAATTGATCGCGCTTCTTGAAAGCCCGTCGGTGTTTGTCCGCAAAGAGGCAGCCATTGCATTGGGGAAAATAGGTGGCGCGGCCTCCTCTGCATTGCCCGCGTTGGAAGCCATGGTGGACGGTTCGTTGCAGGGAAAGGTCGCGACCCGCGCAATCGAACAAATCCGCGACAAATCCGCAGAATAGCCGCGTCAGCGTCGAATGGGTCGCCGCCATGAACAGTCAAAAGACGCCGCGATTGCGTTTCCGGACGCCGGGTCTCTGCCCACCGCAATGGGACAGAGACCGTATTGGATCAGACCGACATGCAGACGTATTTCATCTCCAGATAGTCTTCCATGCCGTGATGGCTGCCTTCGCGGCCCAGACCGGATTGCTTTACGCCGCCGAACGGGCCCAGCTCGGTCGAGATGATGCCGGTATTCACGCCGACGATGCCGTATTCCAGGGCTTCGGCCACCTTGTAGACGCGGCTCAGGTCCTTGGCATAGAAATACGAGGCCAGACCAAAAATCGTGTCATTGGCCATGGCGATCACGTCGTCTTCGTCCTCGAACTTGAACAGCGGGGCCAGCGGGCCAAAGGTTTCGTCCTGCGCCACCAGCATGTCCTGCGTCACGCCGGTCACGATGGTTGGCTGGAAGAACGTGCCGCCCAGATCATGAGGCAGGCCACCAGTCAGGACCGCGCCGCCCTTGTCGGTCACGTCCTTGATATGTTCTTCGACCTTGGCGACCGCGTCGGCATTGATCAGCGGGCCGGTGGTGGTGCCTTCGGTCAAGCCGTCGCCGATCTTGAGTGCCTCTACTGCCGTTTTCAGTTTGGCCGCGAAGGCGTCGTAGACGCCGGCCTGCACATAGATACGGTTCGCACAGACGCAGGTCTGGCCGTTGTTGCGGAACTTGCACAGCATCGCGCCTTCGACGGCGGCATCCAGATCGGCGTCGTCGAACACGATGAACGGTGCGTTGCCGCCCAGCTCCATCGAACATTTCATGACCTGATCGGCTGCCTGGCGCAGCAGGATGCGGCCCACTTCGGTCGATCCGGTAAAGGTCAGCTTGCGCACGCCGGGGTTTTCGCAGAACTCCTTGCCGATCTCACTGGCCTGTGACGAGGGCACCACGTTGAACACGCCCGCAGGTACGCCGGCCTGTTCGGCCAGCAGCGCCAGCACCAGCGCCGACAGGGGCGTTTCGGTGGCCGGACGGGCCACAAACGCGCAGCCGGCAGCCAAAGCCGGGCCTGCCTTGCGGGTGATCATCGCGTTGGGGAAATTCCAAGGCGTGATCGAGGCCGCAACGCCGATCGGCTGCTTCATCACCATGATCCGCTTGTCGCGCTGATGGCCAGGAATGGTCTCGCCATAGACGCGCTTGGCCTCTTCACCGAAGAACTCGATGAATGACGCGCCATAGCCGATCTCGCCGATGGCTTCGGCCAGGGGTTTGCCCTGTTCAGCGGTCAGGATCTTGCCCAGATCCTCGGCGTTTTCCATCATCAGATCGAACCAGCGCCGCAGGATGGCTGCACGTTCCTTGCCGGTCAGTTTGGCCCATTCCTTCTGCGCGGCTTCGGCCTGTGCGATTGCTCCGGCGACCTGAGCGCGGCTGACGTCTGCCACTTCGGCGACCACATCGCCCCGAGCGGGGTTTGTGACTTTGAACGTGCCATTGTCACCGTCCACCCACTGACCGCCGATATAGGCTTTGGTTACAAGCAATTCGGGGTTCTTCAGGATTGACTTCAGATCGGTCGTTGCGTCCAGCATGATAAGCCTCCGGCGTGAATTGGGTTGCGCGCACCCAATCAGGTGATGTCTCAATTGTCTATGGCCACTCTGGATGTGGAATCAATCCAGGTTTGATCAAAAAATACTTAACAAGTTAATTTAATTGAGTCACCCGAAATCTGCGCGTTTCATTGGCCGGTCTCGCCTTTCTTTTTGCTAAGGAGTTTGCCAAAGTCTGGGTGAATTTTGAGACCCAGGGGATGTAAATCAGTGTAACATTCCCTATCTTATTGGGTAATAGAAGAAAAAAGGGATAGAAGCGATGTCGAACCAGCAATTCGAAGCGTTGATAGAAGAGACTCAAGCCAAAGTGCGCGAAAGCCAGTCTCAGATCGAAGGGCTGACCTCGCGCATTGAAGCGGCCCGCGCCAAGATCGGCACTGCCGAGGCCGATATCGACATCGAAAACGCCACGCTCGAGGATGTGCACGCCCATACCGAGGTGATGAACGCCAATATCGCCGAACTGATCATGGGGCTGGACGACGTCACCAGCGCGTTTTCCAAGGATTTTGACGAGATGCGCTCGAAAACCGGGTGGGAGTCGTTTGTCGGCATCTTCTCGAAAGGTAAATCCGAGTCGATGCGGCAGGAGCGGATGCGCACCGCCAATATCGATGACAAGCTGCAAGACCTGATCGCCAAATCCGACGTGATCGTCAAACTGCTGCAAGGGCAGTTGGCCGTGCTGGAGGAACAGCGCGTCAAGGTCGAGGACAACCTGACCGTCACGCTGGACGATCGCGAGGCGACTGTGGCGGAACTCGAGGCGCTGCGCGCCGAGATTCAGGGTATGGATCCGACGATCATCACGCTGGAAAACAAGATCAGCGTCGAACAGGACGCCGCCGCGCGCACCCAGTTGGAAACCGAACTTGCCGAGTTGAACAAACAATACAACGCCAAGGTTCAGGAAGAGCAGGTCAAGCTGGCCAAAAGCCAAACGCTGGAGCGTTACATCGAAAAGGGCAAGACCTGGGTCGATTCGCTGCAAAACCAGGCGGCGACGCAGATGGTGCTGATCAACAAGCTGCAAACAGACACGCAACAGCGCGTGGTGCTGTACGATGCCCTGACCAAATCGTTGAAAACCGCGCAGCAGCAGGACGTGGCCCACCGCATCAACGAGATCGGCGTGCAGACCGACCAAGAGGCGCAAACCGCCATGGCCGCCATCGGCACCGCGACCAACCAGAAAATGGCCGACATGCTTGAGGCACACGAGGACCACATGGTCTTTGCCCGCGACGTGCTGGAGAAAAAGGCCAAGGCGGATGAGCGCTTTGCCCGCCGGTTTGCCTCGATTGTCGAGAAGCATGATAAGAATTTGTATGGGGGTTGAGCGGAGGCGGGCGCAATTTCGGATGAAATACACATTGTTTTTCATAGCGACCGTGATGGTTCTGGCGACTCTATCTAGCTTGACTATTGGTTTTGCCACTTACTCAAAGTCTGGGTCGGTAGATTGGCAACTCGTCCAAGTTGTGACCGCAGTTTTGCTAGCAATATTGCCTGCTGTTTGGTTACTGATTTGGATGTACAACGTCGTTTTACCTCTAACTCTTTGGGTGAGTTGGAAGTACTTTTGTTTGCTTGAGAAAGTAGTTGGCTTCAAGCTCGGTACTTTTTTTTGCAAACAAGTCGTGACTGATCCATCGGTTGCCTACAGCCAGCGATTGACGTGGCCATTTTTGTATCGAGAAATGATACGGGAAATGCAGCCAAGAGACGCGAATGACTAACCCCACCCAAGACCATGTCGGCCTGACCGACACCTTCGCCTCGCGCCGCTATTTCCGCAAATTCGAGGTGATCACTGTCCACCTTCTGCGCGTGGCCGCGACGATGGAGGCTGAGGGCGCGATCAGTAAGCAAGAGGTGCGCATCGTGTCGCGTTACCTCTCGGGGTTGCTCTACACCTTCCGCGCGCTCAGCATGAAATACTTTCTGGTCGGGCGCGATACCGGGCGGTTCTTTGGCAGCCTTGCCATGGACAAGCGCGAAAGCGGGTTTCCGGTGGCGGCCGAGTTGCTGACCATGGCCAATGACGCGCAGCAGGCGCAGGTGCATCTGGCGAACATGCCCTCGGAAGAGGATCTGAAAACCGACATGGTGCGAACGATCATTGGTGAGGGGGATATCCCGACCAAGTTGCAATTCGCGCTGTCCCAAAGGCTCTATTACGAGGAATTGTTGAAAGGTCAGCTGTTCTGGGCCCGCAACGATCCCGAATGCCACTGGATCGGGAATGAGGGCGAGCGGCGCAAGTTCCTGATCCACTGGGCGGTCTATGACAGCCAGATCAACCTGCCCGTCATCTATCTGATGCAGTTGGAGGACAGCGGCAAAACTGCCCTGCCCAAGGATCAACGCCGCTGGCCCGAGGTACAGGCGCATCTGATGGCGCAAAGCTTGGGCGGGCTGAAACTGGTGACGATCGCCAAGGGGTTCGATCAGGATTTCGACGACCTGCACCCCAAACACATGCGCCGCATCCATGTGGGCCCGATGTATTCCTCGGCCTATACCGAGCAATCCGGCCCCCTGCGGCAGGTGTTGGAGGACGCACAGGCGCCCGAAGGTCAGGATTGGGCGCTGGCCTGGACCACCGAGGAACTGGAAAGCGAAGAGGTGATCGAAGAACGCGCCGGTTGGTTTTCTACCGTCGAACGCGAGGTCTTTGCACTGGATCCGTTCGGCGGGCAGGGGGCCGAGACTGGGGCTACGCGCACCCAGCGGTCGATCATCCTGCCCCAGCGGCAGTTTCAGGTGCTGGCCGAGCGCAACCCGCCAGGCTTTGCCGATGTGCGCAAGTTCGTCGTCAGCAAGACCGGGCAGGTGCTGAGATATTGAATTTTTCGCCTCCGGCGGGAGAATTTTTGAAAAGATGAAGCAAGGGCGGTTATTGAGATGAGTTTGACGTCAGATCAGATGGAATTGCGCGAAGACGACATTCGCAAGCATTATCCCGCAGCGACCGCCCTGTTGAACGGGTTCGAGCATGCACCGCGGATTGCCAAGCCCGTTGAGGCCGCCGTCGAACGGTCTCCGGGTGTGTCGACGGGGCGGCGGTTTCGATCCACGACGCCGGGGCTGGTCACGCGGCGTACGGTGCGGGCGGACGGGGTGCATCTGGTTGAACGGATCGAGGCCTCGGATGATGGCGATACGCTGGTCTCACCCCCACAGGCCAATGCGCAGCAGGCCATCCGGCGCGCGATTGCCATCGCTCTGGCCGTGGCCGAGACTTATGCGGAGCAGACGCCGTTGGCTGATCTGAAACGTGCCAATTTGGCCGGGGATCTACCTGCCGCGCGCAAGACTGAATTTTCGGAATTGCTGACCGCCGAGGCTTTGATCACGCTCCATACGTTCGGCAACGCGCTGGCCTATCTGATGTCTTCGCATCTGGGCGAAACCACGGTTGATCTCGATGAGATCGAAGAGGTTCTGACCGACAATGGCCAGCTTGCCCTGCATGGTGCGCTGTGGGAGCTGGATCAGGTGCTGGCCAAACACGCCCCCGACGACGCCCATCTGATCGCGGCAACCAGCGCTTATGCCGAACAACTGATGGAAAAGGCCGCCCTGCGTGCAGGGTCCGCAGGCCATCTGGCCCCGTTCCAGAATGCCGCCTGGCAAATCGAGGCCGACGACCTGACCATCCGAGGGTTTGAGCCGGCCTCAAAAGCCAAATCCACCACGCTCACCATGACGTTCAAGAAACCGAATGAGGTGGTGGGTAACCATATCGCCAAGTATCAGGCGATGAAACTGGCCAAGATGCTGATGGCCTATGATTTCGATCGCCGCCTGAACCCGTTCGCGGAACTGGGCGGGTTCATCTTTACCTTCATGGGCGACGGCAAGCCGGGCACCGGCAAGACCACCCTGATCCAGATGATGGCCGGGCTGATCCATGATTACTGCCAGAACGCGGGCTATCCGTTCCGCTATCAGAACCTGAGCACCGACAATATCGACAGCTATCAGGGCAAATCCGGCCAGAACGCCAAGGCGTTTATCAACACGATCATCGACCCCTCGGTCATCGGCTTTGGCACCATCGACGATATAGACCAACTGGCGGGCAAACGCGGCGACCGGCAGTCCAGCGCAGGTCAGCTGGAAATCACCGCCGTGCTGATGGAGAGCTTTGCGGGTGCCAACACCGTCGTGCGCGGCAACTGCACCTTTGGCATGTTCTCGAACTACCCCGAGAATGTAGATGACGCCCTTCGCCAGCGGGCGGGCGCGCGGTTCCTGGTGGACGGGCCGCAAACGCGCGAGGATTACATCGACATCCTGCACCTGCTGATGGGCCGCAACCATGACATCCCGCTGGGCGAGCACGAGGCCTATGCCGCGCAGGAAATCAAAAAGGCCGTCGCCGCCAGTTTCGAAAGCCACTCCCGTCCGCATGAGGACGCTCTGTTGCAGGTCTATGACCGGGTCTCCGGCGAGATCGGCCAGATGGACACCATCGCCAAACTGGGCACCTACCTCAAGGCGATCCAACAGGCGGATGAGCGGTTCACCGGCCGCGCGATCAAGAACATCACCGACGCGGTCAAAGTCCGCGCGATGGATTTCGAACTGCCCGACGAATGGATGGAGAACCCGGACCTGTTCCTATTCCGCGACTACGACACCAAGAAGGCGATGATCGAGGACCTGCGCCAGCCGATTACAGTCGAGATGGTGATCCAGGAGATCAACCGCTATGCCGACAGCGAGTTCCGCTATGCCGACAAGAGCGACGAGGTCGCCATCGAGAACGCCGTCCGCGAGATGGGCCGGATGGAAGAGGCCAAGCGACGGTATCTGGAGGGGAAGGGGTAGAATTCATTTATGAAAGCAATTGAGAAAATAGTCGAAATCCCAATCTATTGGGACGACCTGAAATCGCTTTCACTTGACGAGAAAGCCCTTCTTGCGTTGGCAAGCTACGCCGCTTCTGAGTCTAATACGATTAGCAAGCTGTACTTGTTTTCCACTCACAAGATGACGGGGGACGAAATCGTGGACTCGGCGATTTCAATTCAAATCATGGTTTTGCTAAGATACTGGTCTGCAAAACTCTTTGAGTTTTTTGAAAGCATCTCCGAGATATCCAATTCCCGCGGTACAAAAGACGATAACGTTATTCGTCTCGCCAAGGAATCCTTCGATGCGTTTTCAATACTTGAAGAACTTCGTGGATACGAAATTGCCCGCGCCATAAGGCACGGAGCTACCAATCACTATTCCTTCAAGGCCGCCAAAAAGAACATCGGTCACGTTTCAGATCGAGCGAACTGCAAGCTATACTTGCACAACAAAGATGGGAACTCATGGTATCCATTTGGCGAAGAAGTAATGTTTAGTGGGCGTCTAAACCGAGCCGGCGCATCCCTTAGGACTAAAGAGGAAAAAAACCAGCTACTGAAAGACTGGTTGGACTGGAACCTGAGTGCGACACGGTGGGCTAACAAAGCATACGAGTTGATCGCAACCGAATTGGTTTTGGATCGCTTGCCGGATAGAAACGCGAGACAAAAATTGCTATGGTTAGAACCCGAGCTTGTGGGTGAAATTGAAGGGCGAAAAACACCGGTCTTTCTGAGAAACGGGGTAGGCAGATGATCCGCCTCATCGAAAAAGGCCTGATGTTTGGCAACCTCGTCCACATCTCCAGCCCGGCTCTGGTCGAGCGGTATAACCGCGCGCTGCAGCACCTGGCGGGCAAGACCACGGCGCTGACGGATTTTCATGTCGATATCTCGGGCTATTCGCCGGAGGTGGGGATTGAGCTGGACGACCCGCTCTACCTCAACCCCAACGGGGTCAACCGGCAGTTCATCCTGCTGACAACCGAGCAGAAACGCGCGCCTCTGTTGAACGTCAAATTCTCGACCTCGCGTGATATCCTGCGCGAATTCATTGAGATGAACGAGGCGCAGTTGTTCGCCCTGACCGCCACCGATGCGGTGGCCGGAGAGCTGGTGAACTCGGTCTTCAAACTCACCACACCGCGCGACCTGTTGAACCTGCGCAAGATCGAGATCGAGGCCGACACGGTTGGCGGCACCCTGCGCAAGGCGCAGCAACTGGCGGGTATGGTCGAACGGTTCAAAACCGAAGAGGACGCCTGGTTCGACGATGTGCTGATCGCCAGGATGATCGAAACCGCCAGGGAAACCGGCGACGTCACCCGCAACCCGGTCCGCTTGCGCCATACGGATTTTGAGCAGCGAAATTTCTGGACGGCACATTTCGGTGGGCTTTATCTTTTTCCCGACGTTGATCACCCGGCAGCGATTTGCATGGGTGAAAAGCCTGACGACTTGCCGATCAAATACACGTTTGATCCGTCGCAGCGGAACCAGATTGCCAAGTTTCTGGATTACAACGATCTGGTTGAGCCCATCGTCAAGGCGCGCGGCGTGGATGCGGCCGCGATCCTGCAACAGAAGATGGATTTCCTGACCGTCGACGCAGCGGCGGATGCCGATGTCAACCTGACCGGGCTGGATCGCAGCGACATGCGGCGGTTGGCGCGGAACCACGCGGATCGCCTGCCGCAGGCCTATCACGGGCTTGCGCAACTGCTGCGCTGGGCAAGCGATGGAGGGCCGTGGCCGCGCATCACTTCGGACCACCCGGCCTATTTCTACACGCTGCGCGCCGCCGATACGCCGAACCGCGATCTGGTGAATATGCTGTTGTCCGAATTGGCCCCGTTGGACCCGCGCCAGATGTTCATCTGCCACAAAGAATTGTTCTACCGAACATATTCGGGCTGGCCCGAGAGCAAGAAGGCCTATGTGGCCGACTTCCTTGCGCGCGAATATCAGGTGGACAAGCAAGGCGCCCGCGCCGCCCTGTTCGGACATGAGCCGGATATGAGCGGCGACGATCGCGTCAGCGATGACATAATTGCCCGGGTCGGTCCGTGGGGTTCGGTGAGGAAAGGTTGAAATGATTGGATTATTGCGCCTTTTGCTGATCTTGCTGGTGATCCAGACGATTGCCTATGTCGGGCTGTCGTTCTACTCGCGCGGCATACGCCGGCGCAAACTGGAGAACTGGTGGGACGAAAAGGGCAAGACGGGCAACAAAGAAGCCTTTGTCGAACGCGGATTGCATGTGTATGACAACTCGTTTCGGCGTAAACTGATCCTGGGTGTCTATATCGTGCCGTGGTTGGCGATTGGCGCGCTGATCTACATCGTGAATTACATGTGAGGGTTTAGGCATGGCCTATGTGAAATGGGCGTTCATTATCATTTTCTGGGGTACGATTGCCGTGATCCTGCAATATTCTCTGCCCCAGCATGACATTGTGCGCATCGTCAACACCTATGAAGAACGGCAGGATCTGAACGACTGGACCCGGATCTTCTGGTCAGAGCCGGAAGATCAATCCACCAGCCTGTCCAACCGGGATGTGCAGTTCATTCAGGCGGTGCGGGCCAACGGAAAACCCATCGTGTACCGAAATGAGGATACCGGCTGGGGATGGCCCCCGTATTTCAAGTTCGACACGGCGAACCTGTATACCGAGGCCAATGATGCGAAATCCACCAAGGAAAACCCGAAATGGGTGGTCGTAACCCACTACGGGTGGCGCAACGAATTCATGTCGATCTTTCCCAACGCCATTTTCATCAAAGACGTTGAAGGGCCGGATGTTCGGATCATTCCCTGGTTCAATATCATCTTCCTGACGATCTTTGCGGCGTTCGTCTGGGCGATATGGGTGCGTTGGCGCAGGTTCCGGCAAGCACGGATTGATCCGATGATCGAAAACGTGGAAGACGGCCTATATGCGGCGGGTGACGCCATAGAAGAGCGACACAACAGATTTCGGCGCTGGCTGGACAGCTGGAAATCGAAATAGATACAAGCTTTGGTGGGCGTGCCAGCAGCACGCCCATCCCGCTGGCGGTGCCCTTCACCTGACGATGAATTCCGCATGCAGCGCGCCTGCTGCCTTGATCGTTTTCAGAATGTCGATCATGTCCTGAGGCGAGACCCCAAGCGCGTTCAGACCTGCGACGACCTCGGACAACGTGGTGGCCTCGGGGATTTCGGCGAGGCCGGTTCCCTCTTCTTCCTCGATCCCTGCGATTGTACGTGGCACGACCACTGTTTCACCTCTGGCGAACGGGTTGGGCTGCACCGCAATCGGTGCCTCCTGAACCGTCAGAGTCAGGTTGCCTTGAGACACCGCAACACGCGAAATTCGGACCTCCTGCCCCATGACAATGGTGCCAGAGCGCTGATCGACAACAACGCGCGCTTTCGATTCAGGCTCGACCAGAATGTTTTCGATACGCCCTATAGCGTGGGCTGTCGAAACCGCCTGCGTCGCCGCGACGTTGATCTCAACCGTTCCGGAATCCCGCATGATCGCCACGGCTCTGTTGAACTCGGTGTTTATCGCGGTTTCGATGCGCGCGGCTGTGGTGAAATCGGGCTCTCTGAGTGCAAGGCGCATCTGAGTGAGAGTTGACAAGTCGAAGTCAATTTCACGCTCGACCCTTGCACCGGATGGGATCACGCCCGAAGTCGGCACCCCACGCACGACCGAGGCTGCCTCTCCTTCAGCCGAAACGCCACCTGCAAGGATTGTGCCCTGCGCGACCGCATAGATTTGGCCATCGGCTGCGTTAAGCGGGGTCATGATCAATGTTCCACCCAACAGGCTGCTTGAATCGCCTATGGCTGAAACCGTTACATCGATTTGACCACCCACCCGTGCAAAAGGCGGCAGGCTGGCCGTGACCAATACCGCTGCCACGTTTTTGGGCCGAAGATCCTCACCTGTGACGTTGACGCCAAGACGTTCGAGGATATTGGACATGATTTCTTCGGTGAAGGGCGCGTTGCGTAACCCATCGCCGGTTCCGTTCAAGCCGACCACCAGGCCGTAACCCACCAGATCGTTGCCCCGCACACCGTCAAAATTCACGAGGTCCTTGAGACGGATTGTCCCAGCCCAAGCCATGCCGGGAAGGAAAATCAGGAGAAATATCAGCGCCCTCATCTCAGAAAGTTCACCAGCGACAGGTTCGCATTGCGAACGGTTACGGAATACAGGCTTTCCAACTGAAATTGCACCGTTTGCAGTTTCGCTGCCGTTTCAAAAGGATCGGCCGCGATCAGTTCGTTCCGGCTGAATTCCAGGCTGGTTCGGGCCGAGGAATTGCGTGTTGCGGCCTCTTCGATGCGGGCTTCGGCCGCCCCGACCTTTGCCCGGAGCTTGACAGTGGCATCCTGTGCGTTGGCCAGATCGACCCCTAACTGCGTGAACAAAGCCGTGCGTTGATCGGGGGAAAGTGCCAATGCGCTGTCGGTGGCCAGCGCCGCAACGGCGACATCCCTGAGTGCGGTCTTGAACGCCGGGTCCGTTGCCGTGATCGGCAGCGTGACGCCTTCGTTTTCCGAAATCTGCATCGGAGACAGTGTGCTGTTTGACCCCTGATAAATCACGGCGTCGAAACCGGCTGGGTCATTGAACCAGTTTTCTGCCGCCAGCCTGATATCAGCGACCGTGGCAAGCCCCGTCAACTGCGATTTCAGCGCCGTCAAAAGATCGTTCATAGATTGCAGGGGCGACACATCGGTGGCGGTACCGGAAAACAGGCTGCGCCCTCCTACGCGCGTGTTCAGTGCCGAGATCATCGTGTCCAGTTCATTCTTCGCCTTTTGGGACGCTTGTTCATGATTGACGGGCTGATTGGCGGTTCCGTAGGCCAGCAAAGACGCGGTCATGTCTCCGACCGAATCTCCGAAGGTTTTCAGGCTCAGTTGCATGGTATCGGTGAACAGGGCCGCTTCGGACGTTGCGATGCCAAAGGCGTCGAGTCTGGCGAGGCTGCGGTCGAGATCCAGAATTTGCGAATAATCCCCGCCAAGCCGCCCCGAGACGTCCTGTACCCGCCCGGTGGACATTTCATAAGACAGGGTTTCGATCTGGGTTTTGATATCTGTTGCGCGGGTTCGCAAGGTCATTCCTCGCGCCAAATCGCCGATAGAAGTGATATTCATGGTCACAACCTCAGAAGAGTTTCCATAAGCTCGTCAACAACCGAGATGACACGAGCGTTTGCGGCATATGTCTGTTCGACCTGCATGAGCCGCTGTAGTTCCTGATCGGTATCCACGCCCTGCGCGGCCTCGATCTGCGCCATTTGCTGCTGGAAGCTGTTTGCAAAAGTCTTGCGCTGATCTGCGGCATGGGCGTGTGCGCCCGCTTTCGACAACAGGGCCTCGGTCAACTCGGCAGCGCGCATGTTTCCCGTGCCGAACAGCCCGCCGGGTACCGGACGTGCGTCGTTCAATATGTTCCCGAACGCGCGCAATTGAGCAGCCTGCCCGGGATCACCCGGAGTTGCGGCACCCAGACCCGCGCGCAGTTTCCAACTGTCCCCGCCCTTGTCAGGGTCCACGGTTGAATTGAGTGAAATCCGTGATGCAAGCCCGACAACAGATGCAGGATCAAATCGGTTGCCATCGTCGGTGAACAGACCAGGATCTGTCGCAAGAGCCGACGAATCCAAACCGGGCGTTTCAAATCGTTCAATCAGGTCCCTTGCAACCGTGTCGAGCTGAACCTGCGCCTCGACTGCCAAGTCGTCGCGGATGGTGAACTGCGCCATCAGTGCCCCGCCGCGGATTTGAGCGTTGTCTCCGCTTGTCCGTACCGGGTTGCCGTTCATCTCCAGGCCGGACAACAGACCATTTGCCACGGTCATGTGAGGCTTTGTTTCGCCGGTCGTGGAAAAAGTGAACTCCGAGGCTGTGCCTTCCAGCAGGATCAGCCCGCCCTCAGAGTACAGAGATACCTGATCATTGGCGCGCGGCACGACATTGACCGGGATCAGGGTGTTGACCTGGTCGATCAGGACATGCCGCTGATCCAGCAGGGCACCGATGTCACCGCCAGAGTTTTGAACGGCGGGAATCTTGGCGTTCAGGTCTTCGATATCTTTCAGAGTCTGATTCAGGGTGTCGATCTGGGCGCCAATTTTTCGATCAGCATCCGAGCGTGCCTGGCGTACGCCTTCGGACGCCGCGTTCAGCTCGTTGGTCAGATCGCGGGCCGAGCGTGCAACCTGATCCAGCCGTTCGATCGAGTCAGGCAGACTGGCCGCCGTGATAAAGGCGTTTTCCAACGAGGAAAGACGAGTAGACAGCGAAGGGCCGCCATCAGGAGACCCCACCAGTTGTTCGAACCGTGCGTGAAAATCTGAAACGTCCGACCGATAGGCGAGTTCGGCATCAGACGAACGTCTGTTGGCGGTCAAAACCGGATCCTGATGCCGGATCACGCCAACGGTGCGTACGCCATTTCCGGAAATTGGGCTTGTGGCAAGTTCCAGGGACCGGCGCGCATAGCCTGGGGTCAGCGCATTCGCGATGTTTCCGGACACCACAGCGGCCCCGCGACTGGCCGCAGTCAGCCCGCCCAATGCGTTATTGAGTGCTGTCGACATGTTCATGAGGCCGCTCCTTTCTTTGGGTCAGAGCTGGATTAACGTTTCAGGTTTGTCGTTTCTTGCAACATCTCGTCCACCGTCTGGATCACCGTGGCGCTGGAGGAGTAAGCACGTTGCGTCTGAATCAATGAGGTCAGCTCGGTCGCTACATCCGTGGTGGATTCCTCACGCGCGAAAGAAACAAGATCCCCGGTCGGGCCTTCGCCGGCATTCCAAAGAAAGAACGTACCGCTTTCACGGGAAGGCGCGTAAGTCTGGCTGTCCAACGCGGTTAAACCGTTGGGATTGGGTACATCTGCCAACGGAATCTGGTACATCCGGCGACTGACGCCGGTGTCGTAGAACGCGTAGACATATCCTCTCTCATCGACCTGAACGCTGGTCATTGTTCCCACGGCAGAACCGTCACGTGTGATCGAAACAGGCGCGAACGTGTCGGACAATTGGGTTATCCCGTCTGCATCTCCGATCAGGCCGATATTGACCTCCATCGCTCCGCCGGCGACGTTGACCATGACACTGCCCGTTGCTGGATCATAAGCTCCGCCAGAAACAGGTGTGACGCTGGCCAGAGTGCCGCCTGCCGTTCGGTTGTCGGTGAATGTCAGCGTGTATTCACCGATGACTGCGCCACCCGACGCCGAGTCACGCAAGACCATGGTCCATTCGTTGCTGCTGCCGGTTGCGGGAACTGTTGGGATCAGGTGGATATCGACGCTTTCAGACTTGCCGAGATTGTCGAAATACTCAACTGACAAAGGTTGAATGTCGCCGGGCGCGCCCGCATCTGTTGCCGTGGCCGGAAGGTTCATACGCAGTTTCATTTCTGTGGTTGGGGAACCCGACAGCTGGTTCACGCTCAGCTGAATGGGTTCAAGCGCGGCGGGTGTGTCGCGCGAAACCGGTGGAATAGTGCCATCAGGTGCCGCGGGCCACCCAAGAAGAACAAGACCGGATTCGGTAACCAAATACCCTTCTTCATTGGTGCGGAACGACCCGGTTGTTGTCAGCAGCATCTCGTTCGAATTATTCCCGATCTGCGAACTGGGGCGCACAGGCAACATGCCGCGCCCACGAACTGCCAGATCGGTTGAGTTGCTGGTTGTGACCAGGGGCCCGCGTTGATCAATCATGCGCTGGCTTGTCGTCCGCACGCCGCCTGCCGAATAGCTGCCACCCTGGCCTGACGTGACCATTGAATGAAAATCCGTCTCGACCCGTTTATACCCGTAGGTTGAAGAATTCGCGATGTTGTCGGAAATCGTCGCCAACCTGTTGGCATTGGCTTTCAGCGCCGCCACACCGGCATTGAGCGAAGAGGAAATGGTCATGGGTGCGCCCTTCTGTTGCGTCCGTCTTTGATGCAACAGGTAACGCGCTGCCCCTTAACAGCGCGCTAACATGTAAAATACGCTCTATCATTTAGGGCTGGCGCAGAAAGATCACTTCGATCCTGTTGTTCCGCGCAGCCATGGGATTGTCGGCGAACAATTCTCGGTCTGCATGGCCCGTAACACGATCCATCCTTTGTGCCGCAACGCCCTTGTCCTGTAGCAATTGACGCAATTTTTGGGCCCTTGCCGTGGACAGTTCCCAGGCAGTGTTGCGCGCCTGCACAACCGGAGACGCGCTGACATGCCCTTCAACGGCGATCGAATTGACGACAAGATCCGAGGCTCGGGCGATGATCAGGGCCAGGGACCGCAGAAAACTTGTTGGCTTGTCAGAACCCGATTCGAACAATGCCTGATCGTCGGTGTCGAACAGTTCCACCACCAATCCTTCATCAGTGACCCGTGTGACGATATGCTTGAGCAGTTTGTCCGAGACCTCGCTTTCACCCGTGCGCCCCAGCAGTTGCGCCTCCAACGTAGAGAAATCTTCCTTGGCCCCTTTGCCGCCGCCCTCGGCATTCACTCCGATCGAGCCACGGGACTTATGCGATTCGGTCGGATGTGTGGTCGTGGCACCCTGACCGTCCCGCAGCAGCACTTCTTCAGACAGCATGCTGTCGCCGCCAAACGCCCCGTCCCCGCCGCCGGATTCCGGACTTAGCGGGATTGTCGGCGCGAAATAATCCGCCAACCCTTTTCGTTGCTGTTCCGTTGTTGCGTTCAGCAGCCACATCAACATGAAGAAGGCCATCATGGCCGTCACAAAGTCGGCATACGCGACTTTCCACGCGCCACCGTGATGGCCATCGCCACCCGATACACGCTTCTTCTTGATGATGATTGGCGCTGCATTGGTTTGCGCACCCATCTCCACCACCTTTTTATCACCCGACTATCGGAATAGCAGTGCAGGTCTTAAGGCGGCCTTAATACTTAAAACTGTTCCGAGTTCACTAACGCGGCAGGCCGGCCGAAGCACGGCGCAGAAGCAGAGACAAGCGGTTGAAGCTGTTTTCAATCCCTTCGGAATCGGGTTTGCCGAAAAACGTGTCCAACTCCTCATGAACGCGCACGGCCTGATCCAAGAGCGGGTCTGATCCTTCTGAATACAGCCCGGCCTTTATCATGACTTCGGATTGTTCGTAGCTGCCGACAAGTTTGCGGGTTTCGTTGATCATCTGGTTCTCGGCCTCGGACGCGGCCTCTGGAAGGCTGCGGGATACGGATTTGCTTAGATCGATGGCCGGGAAGCGCCCGCGTTCGGCAATCTCGCGGCTGAGCACGATATGCCCGTCCAACACACCGCGCAGAATGTCGGCGATGGGTTCATCCATGTCGGACCCCGCAACCAGGACGCTGAACACGGCAGTGATATCACCCTGCTCCTGCGTGCCGGGGCCTGCGCGTTCACACAGGTTGGCAATCAGGGGGGTGACAGAGGGCGGATACCCTCGGAGTGACGGGGCTTCGCCCGTGGCAACGGCGATTTCACGGTGCGCTTCCGCGAAACGGGTTACCGAATCGGCCAGAAACAGAACGTTCAGCCCCAGATCCCGCAGGAACTCGGCCGCCGACATGGCCGACCACGCGCACCGCCTGCGCGCCAATGCAGACTGGTCGGACGTCGCGGCGACCACGATAGTGCGCTTCATGGCTTCCGGGCCTATGGCGCGGGCAACAAACTCGTTCACTTCACGCCCGCGTTCGCCGACTAGAGCCACCACAACCACGTCAGCCTGCATGAAGCGCGCCAGCGTCGACAGCAGCGTCGATTTCCCCACACCCGATCCCGCAAACAACCCAACGCGTTGACCGCGTACAATCGGCAGCATGGTGTTGAGAACCGATAGTCCGGTGGCCATCCGCTTTCCCAATGGCTTGCGCGCCACCGCAGGCGGGGGGGCTTGCATGATGTCGCGATCCTGTGGCCCGTTCAGCAGGGGTTTTCCGTCCAGCGGTTTGCCAAACGGATCTATGACGCGCCCAAGCCAGTGCAATGCAGGCGCGAACCCCGGCGAGGGATCAAGGTACACACGGTCCCCCAGGCTGACACCGTCCGGGGCGGAACCCGGAATCATGTGAATATGGTCTGCACCGACATGCAGCACTTCACCGGCCAGATCGGGCCCCGCGCGCCGCCGCAATGTAAGCAAGTCTCCGATTCGCGCATGTTCGTTGAGGCCACTGATCTCGATCAACCCTTGTGCGACGCCGCTGACCAGGCCCACGTGGCGGATCGAAGTCATCCGATCGAATTCATGTTTCAGAAGCATAGGGTCGAGATCGGACATTGTGGGTTCTCCAACTGAGTTCTGAAAACGGTTTCTAAAGGAATCGGGGTTAAGCCTTGATTGAAATTGATCGAGGGAGAAGCCCCGATGTTCTATGACTTGAACGTCCTTAAGACCGCGTACGCAATGGCAACCCATGCCGGGCAACGGCAGGCGGTGATTGCGCGCAACATGGCCAATGCCGATACGCCGGGCTACCAGCCGCGCGATATCGAGCCCTTCTACAAAGCACTTGAAACCTCGGGACGCGAAGTGACCATGATGGCCACGCGGCGGGGTCATCTGCACGGCGGTACGGTTGCGCAGCCCTGGGCAGAGCACCAGGCCGCTCCGTCGGGTGATCCAAATGGCAACGGCGTATCGCTTGAAGAAGAGATGCTGAAATCGGTCGAGGTCAAACGACAGCACGACCGCGCTTTGGCGATCTACAAATCCTCGATGAACATCCTTCGCACCAGTCTGGGACGTGGATAAGGAGGCCGAGGATGAGCGATTTTTCCCACTCACTTGCGGCATCCGCCAGCGCCCTGCGTGCGCAGGCAGCCCGTCTGCGCCACGTGTCCGAAAACATATCGAATGCGGATACGCCCGGGTACCGGCGCAAGACGGTGCCGTTTGAGACCATAGAAAAAGATGGTCAGAACGTGGTGCAAGCTGGCCGCGTAAAGCTTGATCGACGCGACCTGACACGAATTTTCGACCCCGGCCACCCGATGGCAGATGCCAGCGGTCACTATCTGGGATCGAATGTCGATCTGATGATCGAAATCGCTGACGCGCGTGAGGCGCAGCGGAGCTACGAAGCCAACCTCAAGATGTTCGATCAAACACGGCAAATGTCGTCGTCGTTGATGGAATTGCTCAGAAAATAAAGGACAGCCAGAATGGACATCCGATCCCTGACCGCCGCACAGAACTATGCCGGCGCACGCCCCGCAACACAGGTCGATCCCGAACATACCGGGATGGCGCAGGGGCTGAAGGCCAGTTTTCAGGACTTTGCAGCCACATTGAAACACAGCGAGCAGATGTCTCAGGCCGCGATGACCGGGCAGGCCGACCCGCACGCTCTGGTGCAAGCGCTGGCGCAGACCGAACTGGCCGTCGAGACAGCAGTGATAGTGCGCAACAAAGTGGTCGAGGCGTATCAGGAAATCCTGCGCATGCCGGTCTGATACGATGCTGAGCGAAGGTCTTTTCTATGACATCGTGCGTCAGGCTCTCTGGATCGCCGTCATCACATCGGTCCCGATTCTGGCAGTTGCTCTGGTGTCAGGCCTGATCGTTGGTCTGTTTCAGGCCCTGACGTCGATACAGGAAATGACACTGACCTTTGTTCCCAAACTGATCGCCATCGTCGTCGTGTTCTGGATCTCGATGGGGTTCATGACTCAGACACTTGTTACGTTTTTCACCGGTACGCTTGTTCCATTGATCGCAGGAGGTCGCTGATGGACACCGCCTATGTCACCCTGTCCCGCCAGTCCGGGCTGATGAATGAAATGCGCCTGGTGGCGAATAACATCGCAAATGCCAACACGACCGGCTATCGCCAGCAGGGGCTGGTGTTCTCGGAATACATTCGAGATATGCCGAACAGCCCGTCCCTTTCCATGAGCCGGGCCGAGGCGCGAAATTCGTCAATGCAACAAGGCGTGCTGACGCAAACCGGCGGGCAATTTGATTTTGCCATCGAAGGCGACGGGTTCTTCATGGTCGAAACCGAGAACGGCAACCGGCTGACGCGGGCTGGCAGCTTTTCTCCCAATGCCGATGGCGATCTGGTTTCAATGGATGGTGCGCGTGTGCTCGATGCCAATGGCGCGCCTGTGTTCATCCCGCCTGACGCGGCGTCAATCGATGTCGGCAGCGACGGAACGCTGAGTGTCGATGGTCAACTTCTGGGTCAGCTGGGCGTTTTCAACGTTGCCGACACGAACGAACTTGTACGCGAAGGAAACACTCGTTTCCGCACCGACGGTGCGATTGAGCCGGTCGACGAGCCGGTGGTTTTGCATCGCTTTCTCGAAGGGTCAAACGTGAACGCGATTCAGCAAGTGACCCGTTTGGTGGAAATCCAGCGCGCCTATGAGCTGGGGCAAAGCTTTCTTGAGAGTGAAGATGCGCGCGTGCGTGGAGCACTCAAGGCGCTGATGCGCTGATTTGGATGAGGAGAGATAGACATGCGGGCCCTTAAAATTGCCGCCACCGGGATGACAGCGCAACAGATGCGGGTCGAGACGATCTCGAACAACCTCGCGAATATGAACACCACCGGCTACAACGCCCGACGGGCCGAATTCGCCGACCTGCATTATCAACAGATGGCGCGGGCCGGCACCGTGAACGCGTCGGACGGAACGGTTCTGCCCACGGGTATTCAACTGGGTCTGGGTGTGCGACCGGCCGCGGTGACAGTGCAATTGGAACAAGGGGCCTTGTCGGCCACCGGGAGCGACCTGGATGTTGCAATCGAAGGTCGCGGATATCTGGAGGTGACCTTGCCCAGCGGTCAGGCCGCGTATACGCGCGACGGCAGTTTGAAGCGGTCGGCAGAGGGCCTGATCGTCACCTCTGACGGGTTTGCGGTTTCGCCGGAAATCACCATCCCCGACGATGCGCATTCTGTTTCGATCAACGCGTCGGGCGAGGTCTATGCATATTTTGACGATTCCCCCGAAGGTCAGTTGCTTGGGGAGTTTACGCTGGCCAGTTTTTCCAACGCCAAAGGCCTGGAAGCCGTCGGAGGCAATCTGTTCAAGGAAACCGAAGCTTCCGGTGCTCCGGTTCTGGGTACGCCGGGCGAAGACGGTCTGGGAACTTTGCGACAGGGTTATCTGGAAGACAGTTCGGTTGACGCCGTTCGCGAAGTTACCGAGTTGATCGAAGCGCAACGCGGCTA
The DNA here is from genome assembly GCF_056543025.1 of Ruegeria sp. A4. Lineage (NCBI taxonomy): Bacteria > Pseudomonadati > Pseudomonadota > Alphaproteobacteria > Rhodobacterales > Roseobacteraceae > Ruegeria > Ruegeria sp. A4. The sequence continues at coordinate 68,254 of NZ_JBQGAW010000007.1, forward strand.
TGAGATGAATGCCAAAGTCATCACGGCGGTGGACCAGATGATGAGCGCGACAACGCAGGTACGGTGATGCGACTTCTGGTTCTTTCTCTGGTGCTTCTGGTGCCAATTGCCGCCCAGGCTGACATTGTGGTGCCGACACGTACGATCCGGTCCAAGGAAGTCATTTCTGCGACCGATCTCGAGTTGAAGCCAACAGATGTTGCCGATGCAATTTCAGACCCTGATCTTCTGATCGGACAAGAGGCCCGGGTGGCGCTCTACCCCGGTCGGCCAATTCGCGGCACTGATGTCGGGCCACCTGCCATCGTGGATCGAAACGATTTGGTCGTGCTGGTGTTCAGCAGCCAACCCTTGTCGATCACCACCGAGGGCCGGGCCTTGGGGCGCGGCGCGGCGGGGGATCGCATTCGGGTCATGAACCTTTCATCCCGAACAACCGTAACAGGCCGAATCCGTCCGGACGGTCAAATCGAGGTACAGTGATGCACGGATTGCCAAAAACCCTTGTCCTGACGGCTTTTACCTTGTCCGCATGTGGTCGAATGGATCATTTGGGCAAACCGCCAAGTTTCACACCCAACGAGGATTCCCCGGAACAGGTTGCAATGTTGTGGCCGGGTTTGCCATTGCACACCCAACCCCAGCGAAACGTCGACCGGTCCTCTTTGTGGAGCGGCGGGCAGCATTCGTTGTTGGGCGACCAGCGCGCGATCAAGAAAGGCGACATCCTGACCGTTGTCATCGAGCTGGACGAGAAGGCAGAAATTTCGAACAACACCAGACGATCCAGATCTGGGTCCGAGAACCTCGAAGTCCCCAGCCTCTTCGGCCTGCCTCAACGCGTGCAAAAGAATCTGCCCCAGGGCGCGTCACTGGATGAAGCCGTTTCGATTGAAGCGGATTCCTCGAGCTCTGGCCGGGGATCCGTCAGGAGAAATGAAAAACTGACCCTGCGTGTTGCCGCAACAGTGCTGGATGTGTTGCCGAACGGAGTTCTTTCAATATCGGGGTCCCAGGAGTTGCGGGTCAACTTCGAACTGCGAGAGCTTCTTGTGACGGGATATGTCCGGCCGCAGGACATATCGCGGCAAAACGAAATAACCTATGACAAAATCGCGTCAGCGCGCATGTCATATGGCGGCAGAGGGCAGATAACGGATGTCCAGCAACCCCGCTATGGTCAGCAGGTTCTTGATTCCCTTTTGCCGTTCTGAGGTGAGATCGTGGTCGCGAAATTGATTCCCGTGATTTTTCTGATTGTTGGACTCGGTGCGGGTATTGGCGCGGGTCTGGTTCTTGCACCTGCAAAAAAACCTGAAACTGCCGTTGCCGAAAAAGAAGCAGTCAAAGAGGATAAGTCGGCCGGCAAGAAAACCGGGAAATCAAAGGAAAAAGGCAAGGGGGAGAGCTTTGGTTATCTGAAAATGACCAAGCAATTCGTCGTCCCCGTTGTAAAAGACGACCAGATCGAAGCCATGGTAACGCTGTCGCTGAGCCTTGAGGCGAACCCGGCCATTACAGAAACCTATTATGCAATCGAGCCTAAACTCAGGGATGGCTTTCTTCAGGTTCTTTTTGACCATGCAAACACGGGTGGCTTTGACGGGGCTTTTACAGAATCCGGGAACCTGGATGTATTGCGGAATTCCTTGCTGGAAGTGGCGCGCAAAGAATTTGGCGACGACGTGTCCAAAGTGCTGATCCTGAGTGTAAACCGACAAGATAGCTGACACTGACCGACCCGATAATTCGGGTCGGTCAAGCTAGGGCCCGAAGTGCTTTTTGGCATTTGCTTTTCGGTTTGCTTGCTGAACTTTCTTTCGCAATTTTTCCACCGCTTGTTTTCGCCCAAAGGCAGTACGCAAAGCTTCCATTCCGGCCAGTTTCTGCGCGCGCGTTCGTGCCAGTTGCAGGTTCAATTGTCTCCGCGTCGCGGACTCCCAACTATTCCAGAGAACGTCGGTCCCTGAAACCTGATAGCCTTCGACCTTGGTGCTGTCTTGACGCGCCTGACGGAGTTGACCGTCCAATCTGGCAAGTTGCTGCTTGATCCGTGCCTCGGCCTCCAGGATCGGTCGTAGCACTTGAAATTGCTTCTGAAACGCAGCGTTGGTCACTTTTTCCAGATCGGGTAATTGCGTGTGGGTCATCGAACTTGCTCCTTCGCGCGTTTTCGCATCGCTTCGGCAAACCGGATCGCGGCGGCAACAGGACGATAGTGCTCTTCGGCGATCTCCTGACCTATGTCCACGGTCGCGTGAAGGGCGCGAGCTGTGGGAGGGTCTGAATGGATCGGAACGCCTGCTTCTCCTGAGGCGGATCGGATGGTGGCGGCGATTTCGTCCACCCCTTTGGCAACGCAAACCGGGGCGCTGCCCGCAACCCGTGTCCATTTAAGCGCCACAGCATAATGGGTGGGGTTTACGATCACGACATCCGCGCCTGGAACATCTGCCAACATTTGGTTGGTTGCGATTTCCTGTGCGCGCTGGCGCCGGTGTTGTTTGACATGAGGGTCGCCCTCGGCATCCTTGGTTTCATCCATGATCTCCTTGCGCGACATACGGTTCTTGCGCATGTGTTCGGCATATTGCCAAATAAAATCGACAACCCCGATGGCCAGTGCGATCGCGATCACGATGAACAGAAAGCGAAACAGCAGGTTCATCATCAGCAGAATGGATGACTTTGCCGGCGCCGCGCTGGCAGACAGAATCTCGGTTAGATTGGCTTTCAGAAAAAGCGCAAGGCAGGTGCTGTAGATCAACAGTTTGGTGGTGCTTTTGGCAAACTCGAACAGGCCGCCCCGCCCGAACTTGTTCTTTGCGTTCGAAACCAGAGAGATACGCGAAAGTTTTGGCTTCAATTTGCTTGGGGCAAAGATCAGCGCGCGCTGGGCGATCAAGTTCAGCAGAACAGCCGCGGCAGGAAGGCAGAACAGCAAAGCAACAGGCAGCAGGGCACTTTTCAATATCCCCGCAACCGGAGCATGCGATGGCCCATCCGTCAGAAGCCGTGCAAATGCGTCGGACTGATCGATCAGAACCATGAACCCGGTGCCCATATGCTCGACACTGTATTGACCGACTGTAAGCAGGGCGATCAGAAGCCCGGTATATGCCGCCACGACCGACAAGTCGTTGGATTTTGGAACCTCACCCTTCTCGCGCGCTTTCAGCAGCTTTTGCGGTGTCGGCTCGTATGACTTGTCGCTGTCGTCATCACCTGCACTCATCTTTGCGCTCCCATCGGGTTGGTGAAGAAGGCGACCAGCGCGTCAGCCCACACGGACAGGATCAGCGGTGTGCCGGCGAACAGCAGAAACAGCCCGGCGAAGGTGATTGCAGGAGCACCAACGAAGGCCACCATCAGCTGGGGCATTGCCCGGTTGATGACCCCAAGTGCCAGGTTGTAGATCAAAGAGGCGATGACGAACGGTGTTGCCAGTGCAAAAGCCAGCCCAAAGCTGTTGGCGACCTGATGCAATCCCCAGCGCGACGCATCCGCGGCATCAGGTGCCAGCCCTATTGGGAACAGGGCATAACTCTGGATCAGGAACTGCGCGGCCCGGATGTGCAGGTCCATGATTACGGCAAGTGTCAGTCCTGCCAGGGTCAGCAGGTATCCCATGGCGGGGATCGGATCGGCCGCCGCGCCACCCAGCAGTTGCGACAATGACGTGGACTGAGCCGCAATAGACCCCGCGGTTTGCAGCGCGAGAACGAACAGGCGCAGGCCTATCCCCAGGACAAGCCCGATCAGAACTTCGGTGCCGACCAGCCGCACGGTCGCCCAAAGGCTGGGATCTATTCTGACGGGGGGCGCAGCGGACAGTATGATCAGCGTGAAAGCAACGGAAGCACCAAGCTTTACCCGTGTCGGAATACTGCGCTCACCGAAAGCTGGAAGCAGCGAAACAAGAGCGGAGACGCGCAGAAACACGACAAAGGCCTGCCAGATTGCTTCGGCCAGCTGCGACAGCATCTCTGGCGGCAGGGCAATCACGCTGCAACAGTTCCGACCAAGGCAGGTTTGGCTTCCAGCCCGATTTCTTCGAAGGACAAAACCGGGTTGGACACGCCGCGTGCTTGCATGACGGTGCGCAGCAACCGACGACGCCGGGTCGAGGTCACGACGGCTGGAAACAGACCGTTGTCAGCGGATTTGGCGATGGTGCTCACGACTCCGTCGGCCAGTTTGTTGAACACGTTCGGGGGCAGCGCGACATCCATGCCGGTATTTGGGGCGTCGATCTGGTAAGAGGCGAATGTGTCCTCCCATTCCGGGGCCAACTGGATCAGAGGGATCGAACCATCCTCGCGCTTCATGTCCGCGACCAACTGAAAGCCAAGACGCTGACGCACAAGTTCACAGATGCCTTCGGGCTGGGTTGTGGTCAGCCGCGCCTCGGCGACACTTTCAAGAATCAGCGCCATGTTCCGGATCGACACACGTTCGTCGAGCAACAGGCGCAGAACAGCGTGCAACGTGTCGATCGGCACTTTGTCGGGGATCAGTTCGTCCAGCAGCTTACGGTTGGCTTCGGCGCGTACCGGGTCGCTCAGGCGGGTCATTTCCGACAGCAGGCGCCGGAGGGATTTCAGTGTCAGCAGGCGCGAGAAGTTCTGTTTGATGATCTCCAGCAGATGGGTGGCAAGAATCTCGGGCGGTGAAACTATGGTGGCACCGCTCAGCGCGGCGTCCTCCTGATCTTTCGGCAGGATCCAGCGCGCCGGAGCACCATAGACCGGCTCGGTCACGTCATTGCCCTCCGGCAGCAGGTCAAACCCGTCCTGCACGAGCGCCAGGATGAGATCGGGATGCAAGACACCGCGTGCCTGTTCGACGCCCTGAACCTTGATCACATACGTCCCGGTCGGCAGGTCGGCGCGGTCGGTCAGGCGGATTTCGGGCAGGATCAGGCCAAAGGTCGACGCCACATAGGTCCGCATATTGGCGATACGAGCGTCCAGCCCCGTGCCAGGATTCAGAACCATGCTGACCAGATCCGGAGCGAACTCCAGATGGACATCATCCAGGTCCAGGATGTCGCCGATAGCCTGGGATGTCGGCGCTTCGGTTTCGGTCGAGGGCAGTTTTGCCGACGCGTCTGCGTCTTGCTGCTTTCGGTGAACATTGTAAGCCGCATATCCCAGAATGGCCGCGCCGAGGATGAACGGCAGAAAAGGAAGACCGGGCACCAGAGCGAACAGGACCATGAGCACCGCGACGGTGGACAATGCTGCCGGGTGGCGGCCAAGTTGAGAAAAGATGGCGTTGTCCGTGGCCCCCTGCGTGCCGCCTCGTGCCAGCAGAAGGGCAGACGCTATGGAAATGATGACGGCGGGAATTTGGGACACCAACCCGTCGCCGACGGTGAGAATCGCATAGGTTTCGAACGCCGCGGCCACGGGCATTCCATGTACGACGACGCCCATGACCAGGCCCATGACGAGGTTCAGCAACGTGATCAGAAGCCCGGCGACGGCGTCACCTTTCACGAATTTCGACGCACCGTCGAGCGAACCGAAGAATGTCGTCTCCTGCTGTTCCAGCTCTCGCCGTTCCTTGGCCTGCTGATGATCGATTGCCCCGGCGGACATGTCGCTGTCGATCGCAAGTTGTTTGCCGGGCATCCCGTCCAACGCAAAGCGCGCGCCGACTTCGGCCATTCGGGCGGCGCCTTTGGTGATGACCATGAAATTCACGATCAGCAGCACGCCGAACACCACTAGGCCAAGAAAAATGCTGCCGCCCATGACGAAACTGGAAAAACCTTCGATCACGTCTCCTGCAGCATTCGGGCCGGTGTGCCCCTGCCCGATGATCAGTTTCGTCGACGACACATTCAGCGACAGGCGCAACATCAAAGACGCCAGCAGAATCGTCGGGAAGGACGAAAAGTCCAGCGGGCGTTCAATGAACAGCGTCAGGGTGAAGATCAGGATGGCCAGGGCAAAGGAGGCCGCCAACCCCACGTCCAGCACCCAGGCTGGCATGGGCAGGATCATCATGACGATGACCGTCATCAGCGCAATCGCCAGCAGGACAGTAGGCGAAAACAGCGACTGGATGTTTACCTTGGGCACGCGAAACTCCTAGTTGAAGGCGATAAACGCGGTTGCGGCGCCTGCGGCTGGCACCAGAGACCCAAGCGCGCCGGTGCGGGGCGAGGCCGTCGGAATGGGAATCAAGGGGAGTCCGGCCTCGGTGAACGGATCCCGAGACGTGCCCGCAACCCGGGTTCGGGGGGCCCCTTCGAGCTGTGCCAGCACCGTTTGAAACCGCTCTTTGTAAGCTTCGGCAAGGGGTGTCGTGCGGGAATGATAAGCCCCCGCGGCTGCGGGCCACGAACCTAGCTCGGCATGGAGTTCATTCAGGAACCGGGCGGCGTAGGTCGCGTTCTCATCTGGATCGAACATCGCGTCGATCGAACGGAAGGCTTTGCCGTGCCAGCGATAATTGATCTGAAAACAGCCGACATCAAAGCTGCGGGTGCCCGATTTGAAGATTTTGAACGCATAGGCCTTGGCTTCGACCTCGGACTTGAACCAGTATCCCTGACCGCCGACGTTGATTGTCCAAGGCCAAGGCTGCAACCGGCCGTCCAGCCTGCGCCCGGTTTCAACGCGCGAGATGGCGCGGAGCACGTCCAGGGGCACGCCTTCGGACAAAGCGGCGCGGCGCGCGGCATGATCGCACAGGTCACCGGTTTTGGCATCTGGCATGGCAAACCCTGCCTGCGCAAAAAGCATATGCATCATGAGTAAAAGCGGGAACTTCTGATTTGGCATTCTGCCGGTCCGGGATTCTGATCTCTCCCGGCCAAGCTAGCCAACGATCGGTTTACAGAGAGTTATCGCCGCTTCAGTTTCGATCTATCCTGCGCCCGAAAACAACGCTGGTATTGGTGCGCAAGACACCGGGAATTTTCGCCAGGTCATCGACCAGAATGTCCAGATCCTCCAGCCTTGGCGCCTCTGCGGACAGCAAAAGGTCGAACTCTCCGTTGATCGACAGGCACAGTTTGACTTCTGGGTAGGCTTCGAGCCGCTTGATGATCCGGCTGGTTTCCTTTTGCTGCACTTCAAGCATGACGATGACCTGCACTTTCGGGGTGTCTTCGGTGGACCCGAGGCGCACGGAATATCCTTCGATCAGGCCGCGCTGTTCCATCCGGTTTATTCTCTCGTGCACGGTTGTCCGGGCCACACCCAGCGTGGTCGCAATCTGCGTGGTCGAGGCGCGCGCGTTGGCTTGCAGGGCGGCGATGATGCGACGGTCAAGCTGGTCCATTGGGGCTCTGGTTTGTGGTCATTGCGGGTTGAGATCAGGTCCAAGCGCCCGCTCAGGGTTCGCGCGGGATGCGCGGGTGCAGATCGTCGATGATGATCGGATGCGCGTGCGGGCCTGACCCGGCCAGATGTGGATGATCGGGCGGCAGGTCGGGGTGATCATGGGTGATCGGTTCCTGGTCGAGGCGCGGCCACAGGCCGATTGCACCGACGACGCCCGCCACGGACAGCGTCGCCATGCTGCTGAGTGTAACGGTCGGGCCGAACACGGTCATCAACCACCCCGCCAGCGGGTAAAGAACCAGCCAGCAACCATGCGACAGGGTAAACTGTGCGGCGAAGACGGCTGGGCGATCCTCGGGGTGGGCCGACCGGGTCAAAAGGCGGCCCGAAGGTGTCAGGGTGGTTGAGTATCCGAAACCGGTGAATGCCCACAACGCGGTCAGCAACCCGAGCGACAGAGGAGCAGCTGCGGCCAACATCGCGGCGACGGCCATGGAGCCAGTGGCAAAAGCGGCGCCCGCGACCATGACACGACGGTCCTCGATCCGGTCCAGAAGGCGGGGTAAGGTAAAGGCTGCAAGCATCGACCCACCCCCGAACCCCGCCAGGGCAATGGCCACCGCGCTTTCCGACAGGCCCAGATTGGAACGCACGATGACCACGGTGTTCACGATCACCATCGAGCTCAGGGCCGCCGCACTCCAGCTGAGCGCAAGCAGCCCGCGCAACCGGGGTGTTTTCAGATAGATACGTATGCCGCGTGTGGTGCGGTCATAGATGCCGCGGGATCGGCTTGGCTTAGGTGACGGAAGCACGACCGAGACAACCAGCATTGCCGATGCGACAAAACCCAGCGCGGTACCCCAGAACAGGCTGTTGAAGCTGACCAGCAGCAGCAATGCGGCGGCGAACATGGGACTCAGCAGGCTTTCCATATCGTAGGCCAGGCGTGACAGTGACAAGGCACGCGTGTATTCAGCTTCGTCTGGCAGAACGTCCGGAATCGTGGCCTGAAAGGCGGGCGTAAAGCCCGCCGACGCCGATTGGAGCACGAAGATCAGCACGTAGATTTGCCAGACTTCAGTCACGAAAGGTAGACATACTGCAACCGCTGCGCGGATCAGGTCCAGCACGACCAACATCTTGCGACGATCCAGACGCTCGGCAAAAGCAGCGGCGAGCGGTGCAACGGTGACATAAGCCACCATCTTGATCGTCAGTGCCGTGCCAAGGACAAGTCCCGCAGCATTCCCGGCCAGATCAAAGGCGAGCAGCCCAAGGGCGACCGTGGCCAGCCCGGTTCCGGTCAGAGCAACGATCTGGGCGGCGAACAGGTGGCGGTAGGTGCGGTGTTTCAGAATACTCAGCATGGCTTAGAGGTACTTTGTAATCGCCTTGAAGTCTTCGATCCCACCGCCATCGTCGTCAGCGGACAGGCAGTGTTCGATATGATCATGAATCAAAGCGCGTTTGGCATTGGTGACGGCCTTTTCTACTGCAAACAACTGTTGGGCGACGTCCGAACAGGGCGCGTGCTCCTCGAGCATGGCAATGACCTTGGCCAGGTGCCCATGGGCCCGCTTCAGCCGGGCCGTGATCTGCGAATGTGACTGGTGGGTGTTGTCTGACATGGCTTATCCATATCCTCCCGATGGGGATATGGTCAAGGATTTGGCATCGAATGGCCCGCGACTTTCGGACGGCGTTGAGTTTGGGGACCAAACCGCCTATCTCGGGGGCGATATCGCACAAAGGAATAGTCGCGTGGCGAACCATTTGTACAAAAACGATCTGCCGGATGGGCTGGATCTGGGCCCCGTTGTGGCCATTGACTGTGAAACCATGGGGCTGAACCCGCATCGCGATCGCCTGTGCGTGATTCAAATGTCAGGCGGTGACGGAAACAGCCATATCATCCAGGTGGACAAGGGCCAGACCGAAGCCCCGAACCTGAGTGCCATGCTGGAAAACCCCGATGTCCTGAAGCTGTTCCATTTCGGGCGGTTCGACATCGCCGCGATGTATCACACCTTTGGCGCCCTGGCCGCGCCGGTTTACTGCACCAAGATCGCCAGCCGGCTGGTGCGCACCTACACCGACCGCCACGGGCTGAAGAACCTGTGCCAGGAACTGATCGGCGTGGATATCTCGAAACAACAGCAGATGAGCGATTGGGGCGCTTATACCCTGACCGATGCTCAGCTGGACTATGCAGCCTCGGACGTTCTTTATCTGCACCGCCTGCGCGACGAGTTGAACAAACGGCTGGCGCGCGAGGGCCGGACCGAGATGGCGCGGGCCTGTTTTGATTTCCTGCCGATGCGTGCGAAGCTGGACCTCGCCGGTTGGCCCGAAACGGATATCTTTGCACACTCATGACCGACACCGAAGCATTCCTGAGAACCGCCCGCCAGGTCGTCACCGACGAGGCCCGCGCGCTGGACGTGCTGGCCGACAGCCTTGACGAGCATTTTGCAGAGGCGGTGCATCTTATCCTGAAAGCAACCGGGCGCATCATCATCAGCGGCATCGGAAAATCGGGCCATATCGGCCACAAGATTGCCGCCACTCTGGCCAGTACCGGAACGCCCGCCTATTTCGTGCACCCGGCCGAGGCCAGCCATGGCGATCTGGGCATGGTTTCCAAAGGCGATGTGGTGCTGGCGATTTCGAATTCGGGCGAAGCGCCCGAGCTGGCCAACCTGCTTGCCTTTACGCGCCGCTTTGGCATTCCGCTGATCGGGCTATCCAGCAAGCCAGAAAGCACGTTGATGAAACAGGCCGATGTGCATCTGCTGATCCCGGCGATGGGCGAGGCCTGCGGTTTCGGCATGGTGCCTTCGATCTCGACGACGCTGACCCTTGCCATGGGCGATGCGCTGGCCATTGCGCTGATGAAGTATCGCGACTTCCGCCCCGAGGATTTTCGCGCCTTCCACCCCGGCGGAAAGCTGGGTGCACGGCTGAGTACGGTGCGTGACCTGATGCATACCGGCGACGCCTTGCCTCTGGTCGCGGCGAACACCCCGATGAGCGACGCGCTGATCGAAATCAGCCAAAAGGGTTTCGGCGTGGCCGGTGTAACGGATGCGCAGGGGCATTTGTCGGGCATCATTACGGACGGTGACTTGCGGCGACACATGGACGGTCTGCTGGACAAAACGACCGAGCAGGTCATGACCGCCAATCCGACCACCATAACACCGGACGCATTGGCCGAAGAGGCGGTGGCGATCATGAATGATCGCAAGATCACTTCGCTGTTTGTGGTCGACGAGGCTGCATCCGGGCAGGCGCTGGGTCTTCTGCATATCCACGACTGCTTGCGCGTCGGTCTGGGCTGAGGGAGGCCGAATTGGACAGGTATTCCCGCATGGTACAGTTCCTGAAGGTTCTGTTGCCGCTTGCGGCCATTCTGATGCTGTCTACAGTGTTCCTGCTATCCCGCAGCATCGAAACCAACGTATCAGTGCCATTCGCAGAAAAAGACATTGACGAGCGGTTGGCGCAACAGGTGGTCACACAGCCGAAATATCGCGGGACAACCCGCAAAGGCGAGGATGTTCAGATCGAAGCCATCCAAGCCAAGCAGGGCGGCGAAGACGAAACCCCGACCGCATCCGAATTTCGGGGCCGGCTGGGGCTTCTCAGCGGTGGAACGATATTTCTGGATTCCAATTCAGGTTTGATCCGCCCTGATGAGGGCACGGCAACTTTTGTCGGCGACGTGGTGATTACCACTGCCGACGGGCTTCAAGTCACGACTGACCTGCTCAACACGTCGCTGGACGAAATCCGGGGCGACACGCCGGGGCGGGTGAACGGAACCGGGCCGATCGGCAATTTTTCCGCCGGCCGCATGACCTTTGGGACTGAAAAAAAGGACGGACCGGTCCATATTGTTTTTACAGACGGCGTGAAGCTGGTATACGAGCCTGAAAAAGCAGAAAGATAACCTGTGTTCGATTTTCGTTTTGTTCCTTTGTGCCTTGCTCTGTTTGCAGGTGCCGTAACCGCGACTGCGCAGGAGGCGCAGGTGGCTTTTGGTTCTGCAAATGCCGACCCGAGCCTTCCGGTCGAGGTCACATCCGAAATATTGAACGTCAACCAGGAGGACGGTTCTGCCGAATTCCTCGGAAATGTCGTCGTCATTCAGGGCGAAATGCGGCTGACCGCTGAACGGGTTCTCGTGATCTACAACGAGGAACGTTCGGCGATTGAACGGATGGAAGCCACCGAGAATGTTGTTCTGGTCAGCCCGCCCGATGCGGCAGAGGGCGATTGGGCAGAATACACGATCGAATCCGGTGTGATCGTCATGAAAGGCAATGTCCTGCTGACGCAAGGCCCCAGCATCATCAGCGGCGATCAGATGAACGCCAATCTGACAACGGGCACAGCGACCATGACCGGGCGCGTCAAGACGATCCTTCAGCAGGGAAACAACTGATGGCGCGACCCGACCTGTCAGTGGCCGAAGGCAATTCCGGGCTGCGCATCGAGAAGCTGCGGAAATCCTACCGTAAGAAAACGGTGATCCGCGATGTCTCGATGACACTGGACCGGTCCGAAGTCGTTGCCCTGTTGGGACCCAACGGGTCGGGTAAGACCACGACCTTTTATTCCGTGGCGGGGCTTGTTTTCCCAGAGGCCGGCAAAGTCACGATTGACGGCCAGAATGTTACGACGTTGCCGATGTACCGGCGTGCGCGAATGGGCATCGGTTACCTGCCGCAGGAGATGTCGATCTTTCGCGGCATGAGCGTCGAGGACAATATCGCCGCGGTACTGGATATCACGGTTCCTCATGCTCACAGGCGGAAAGAACGGCTGGAAGAGCTGTTGTCGGATTTTTCGATCGAACATCTGCGCCGCGCGCCCGCTCTTGCCCTTTCCGGCGGTGAGCGCCGCCGCGTTGAGATAGCGCGATGTTTGGCCGCAGACCCGAAATATCTTTTGTTGGACGAACCATTTGCGGGTGTTGACCCGATCAGCGTCGGCGATATCCGACATCTGGTTGCCGACCTTAAAAAACGGGGGATCGGTGTTCTGATCACCGACCATAACGTGCGGGAAACGCTGGAAATTGTCGACCGCGCCTATATCCTGCATGACGGGCAGGTTCTGATGTCGGGCACACCGGACGAGGTCGTCGAGAACGAGAATGTCCGCCGTGTCTATCTTGGCGAAAACTTCCGTATTTCATAGGCTTGTTATGGTCTGCGTCGGATGCATGGCGGAAATCGCGTATATACACACCTGTTTTGATTGACTCTTCCGTCGTCTCTTGCCTCAATTGTCCCATGGCATTTACCCGGTTCCAGTCTGGAGATCGTTGTCCCTTCGTTGAAGGGCTGGAGTTAAGACAACCGCGGAAAGTGTCTCGACCCCCCACCCGATAAAAACAAGTTCGTCGCGTAACGTGACGTCAGAATGGGTGTGAATTGTGAAGGAGATCACATGCGTTACCAAATCAGCGGAAAACAGATCGACATCGGTGCGGCGCTTCAGACTCACGTGCAGACCGAATTGGGCGAGGTTGTGGGTAAATATGCCCAGCGGCCTACCGATGCCAACGTCGTCTTTTCCCGTTCAGCGCATGAATATGTATGCGAAACAACAGTGCACCTGTCCACCGGGTTGACCGCTCAGGCCAAGGCGCATGCAACCGAAATTTATGCTGCGTTCGAGGCATGCTGCGACAAAATGGAAACACAACTGCGGCGCTATAAGCGTCGTTTGAAGGACCACCACAAGGATCGGTCCGAGCCGGTTGAACTCTTTGGAGCGTCCTCTTATATCCTCGCTTCTGACGAATCGGACGCGGCCGATGAACCCGAATCGCTGCAGCCCATGATTGTGGCTGAGATGGAAACAAAAATCCCATCTTTGAGCGTAGGTGAAGCCGTGATGCAAATGGAACTTGCCGGTGCCCCGGTGCTGGTGTTCAGAAATGAGAACAAGGATGGATTGAACGTCGTGTATCGTCGCGAAGACGGTAACATCGGCTGGATTGATCCTTAACAGGCAAGGATACGGGGCCGCACCCGCCGACGCGGGTGCCGTGCCTATGGAGCATGATCATGGAGCTTTCGAGCATACTGAAGCCCGAAGCAGTACGTGTACTATCCGCCGCTTCCAGCAAGAAGCGGTTGTTTCAGGAAATCGGCGATGTCGCAGCCGCCAATCTGGGCCTCGATTCTCAGGCCGTAGTCGACTGTCTGCTCGAACGGGAAAGCCTGGGCCCGACCGGCGTGGGGCATGGCGTTGCGCTTCCGCACGCGCGGTTGCCCGAGCTTGATTCGGTTTCGGGCGTATTCGTCATGCTGGAAAAGCCCATCGACTTTGGATCGGTTGACCGTCAACCCGTGGACATTGCGTTTGCACTGTTTGCACCGGAAGAGGCCGGCGTCGATCACCTCAAGGCGCTGGCCCTTGTGTCACGCACGCTGAGGGACACCTCGGTGTGCACCAAGCTTCGGGCGAACCCCGATCCGGTCAAGCTTTATGCGATCCTGACCGAAGCGCAGTCTATGCAAGCAGCGTAATCAGAAAAAAAGCCCCCGGATTTCGGGGGCTTTTTTGTGTGTACGGTGATCGGGGTCAGCCGCCGGTTCCCATTTCCAGCGTCCACCAGATTTTCCCGCCTTTTTCTTGATGCCAGGCGAACCCCATCTGCGTGGCCTTGGGGTCCATGATCACGGCGCGCGGTCCGGGTTCCTGCATCCAAGCGGCAAGGGTTTCGGTTTCGGTTTCGTAGGTCTCGGAAATTGCTTCACCGAGGAACGTGCCGAAATATCCGACCCGCGCAGCCCGATCGATCGGAGAGGAGCCGTCGGACCCGAAGTGCCAGGGCCGGTTCTGTCTGGCCATGTCCTTGGAATGGGTCGCCGCTGCTGCGTTCAGCTGCGAGTTCAGCTGGACAGGCTGCAATCCTTGGGCCTGACGCAGGGCATTGACCGAATCAACCATACGGAACTGCAACTTTTCCGGGTTGCCGCGAATTTTGTAGACCGTGGGCAGCGGGCGACCGTCTGCACCGATGGTCGTGGTGCCGGTGTCTGTACATGCCGCCAGCGCGACAAAGCAAATCAAGAGTAAAGAAACGATACGCGTCATGATCGACCTGGTTATTGTGTCATTACAGGGCATAGCGCGCCTGACAGCTCTGAGCAAACGCGCAATAGCCTAAACTTGCGTGATTCTGCCGGTTTGATTTGCGACTGAAGCATTCTGGCAATAGAATGTCACGGATTTCAGACCTCACTTGAACACAGGACCCGTTGTCATGGTCAAAAAGCGCATTCAAACGTCCACACGCAGGGGTTTTCTGGCTGGGGCCACTGCAACGCTGGCAACACCCGCACTGGCGCAGTACATCCCCGGTGATCCGCTGCGCCCTGCACCCGAACCCGAACCGTCGGTGCGCCGTAACGTATCGGGTTTCCGGGCGCTGGATTGGCAGCCGTATTTTTCGAACACCAGAAACGGTGCCATTCTGGTCGATACCGTGTCGCGCGCGCTGCACTATTGGTCAGATGATCAAAGTATATACAAACTCTACCCTTCATCGGTTCCCCTGACCGAGGAACTGACCCGCCGGGGGCGTACCAGCGTGATCAGAAAGGTTGAAGGGCCCAGCTGGTCTCCGACACCGTCCATGAAAAAGCGAAACCCGGAATGGCCTGACTATATCCCTCCGGGGCCGGATAACCCGCTGGGAACACATGCTTTATACCTGAGTTGGAAGTACTATCGCATTCACGGAACGCACGATACGCGAAAAATCGGACGTCGGTCGTCGAATGGCTGTATCGGTCTGTTCAACGAAGACATTGCCGAGCTGTTCTCGATGGCGAAGGTCGGCACGCAAGTGTTGCTAATTTGACGACATTTTCGTGTGGGAACCCGCTTAGCGGTCAAGTTGCAATTGCATTCCAGCGTCAATGCTGATTAGAAAAAACCACGAGGTAAGTCTTAGATGTGTGGTTCCGGGCATTGGAACTGCGCAAATTCTGGAGGTTAATATGAAGAAACTCGTTCTCGCTGCTGCACTGACTGCTGCTGCTTCGACCACTTATGCTGGTAACCTGGAAGAGCCGGTTGTTGAAGCACCTGTTGTTGTAGAAGAAACTCAGGGTTCGTCGCAGGGCATCCTGCTGCCGCTGATCCTGCTGGTCGTTGTTGCTGCTGCTGTTGCTGCAAGCTAATCCGACACGGAATTCATGAAAAAGGCGGTGGAGCAATCCACCGCCTTTTTTGTTTTTCCAAGGTTGTGCAGGTCAGTCCAGCCAGCCGCGCAAGTTTTCTTCGATCACTGTGCCCAATGCAGCAATGTGCGCCGCATCGTCATTGAGACATGGAATATAGGTGAAGGTTTCGCCGCCCGCTTCTTCAAAGCTTTCCTTGATCTCTTCGTTGATCTCTTCCAGCGTTTCGATGCAGTCGGCCGAGAATGCCGGCGCGATGACCGCTATGTTCTTTTTGCCCTGTTTGGCCAAATCCGCCACATGATCCACTGTATAGGGTTTCAGCCATTCCTCGGGGCCGAATCGCGACTGGAACGTTGAAACCAGTTGATCGTCAGACCATCCCAGCCGTTCCTTCAGCAGCCGTGTCGTCTTGGCGCACTGGCAATGATAGGGGTCACCCTGTTGCAGATACCGTTCCGGCATCCCGTGATACGAGCAGACCAGAATATCGGGTTTTATCTCCGCCGCTGCATAAGCACGTTCAACGGATTGCGCCAGAGCGTCGATATAGGCGGGTTGGTCGAAATAGGCCGGTACGGTTCGCGTGGCAGGCTGCCAGGCCTCATCCATCAGTGCACGAAAGAACTGGTCATTGGCGGTGGCTGTGGTTGCGCCCGCGTATTGTGGGTAAAGCGGGAAAAACAGAATACGGTCACAGCCCGCGGCAACCATCTCGCGCACTTTGGACTTTGTTGACGGGTTGCCGTAGCGCATGCAGAAATCGACCATCACCTGATCCCCATACCGATCCTGCATCGCGTCGCGCAGCTTGGCAGTCTGGTCCTTGGTGATCGTCATCAGCGGGCTTTCGCCCTTTTCATGATTCCAGATCGATTTGTAGGCTTCACCCGAACTGAATGGCCGCTTGCTGAGGATGATTCCCTGAAGAATCGGTTGCCATTTCCATTTCGGATAGTCGATGACCCGCTGATCCGACAGAAACTCGTTCAGATAGCGACGCATCGGCCAATAGGTATAATTGTCCGGCGTGCCCAGATTGGCCAGCAAAATGCCAACACGGCCCATCTTGACCTTGGGATGGTCGGCAGGGGCATGAGCGGGACGAGTGGCATCAAACATTGGGCATTCCTGAATTTTCGTGTTCCGACCTGAGATAAAGGGATTTGGTTGCGCGTCAATCCGACAGTTTGCCCTCTTCCGTGCGCAGGGCATCTGCCAGGCGCATTTGGGCTGACCCCGGGCGCAGCGGCTTTGGTTGGCTGTCATCGGGGGACCAACCGGTCAGGCAAATCAGTTCGAAGGTTGCGGCAAGACGGCCTGTTCCCGTCGAAAAGTGATCCGAATAGACGCGCTGCGCGGCTTCGAACACTCTGCGTCGGGTCGGACATTTCAACCGGGCAGCCAATGCGTTGGTCTCACCCATATCCCTCAGATCATGCATCAGGTGCCAGATATCGCGGTATTCTGCCGTCAGCGGTACGGCATCGGCCACTGGCAATGCCAGACCGGCCCGTTGCAGCAACCCACCCAGATCGCGCAGTGCGGCCATCGGGGCGATGCGGGGGCTGAGCCCGCCCGTGACTTCGATTTCGGCCTGACCCAGCGCGGCGCGCAATTCGTGAAGGGTTTCACCCCCAAGGCATAGAACAAGAACCAGCCCATCCGGTTTCAAAGCTCTTTTGCATTGGATCAACTGGCCGACCGGGTCATTGGCGCAGTGCAGCGCCATCGCATGAATCACCAGATCATGCGTACCGGGTTGCAGCGACAGCACATCGTCATCCGCGACAATGGCGGCATCCGGAAAACCGTCCGCCCAAAGCTGTGGGAAAGGGGTCACGACCGCAGGTGCCGTAAAGGTTCTGTTAACCATGGAGAGCCGATCCTGAACCTCATCAATGGCGGCGCGGTGCAAGAACAGGGCGTCGTCCTTCGCGCGGGCGCGATGATGCAGAATGGCGTTACGGTCGAAAAGAGAGGGTGCGGTGGGCTCGGGCAGTTTCATAGGTCGCAAGTATCGCATTGCGCAGCGGATTCAAACTGCCCTTGCATTGATCTATCCGCCGCGTTGCATTGGCTGCGGAGAGCTGACGGAATCCGATTTCGGCCTGTGTGGGGCGTGTTGGCGGGATACACCGTTCATCGGTGGCACGGTTTGCGAAAGCTGTGGGGTGCCCGTGATCGGAAGCGCAGACAGGTTCCGGATCGAGTGCGACGATTGTCTGAAAACCCCTCCGCCCTGGAACGCGGGCCGCGCTGCGCTGATGTATGATGGGAAGGCGCGGTCACTTGTTCTGGCCTTGAAACATGGTGACCGGACCGAACTGGCCCGCCCCGCTGCGCGTTGGATGGCGCAGGCCGGGCGCGAGCTGTTGCGGCCCGGGATGGTGATTGCTCCGGTGCCGTTGCATTGGTCGCGCCTGCTGAAACGGCGATACAATCAGTCTGCGCTGCTGGCACGCAACCTGGGGCGAGAAGCCGGGTTGGACTGCGTGCCGGATCTGCTGGTGCGCAAACGGCGGACCCCGGTGCTGGACGGAAAGACCGCGCGGGAAAGGGGCGAGACCCTGGAGGGCGCAATTGACATCCACCCAAGGCGGGTGCTGCATTTGAAGGGGCGCGATGTCCTGCTGGTGGATGACGTGATGACATCCGGCGCGACGCTGGCGGCGTGCACACGTGCGTGTCAGGCCGCAGGGGCAAATCATATTTTCGTGTTGGCACTGGCGCGCGTTGCCAAGGATGCCTAATTCGCCCAAGATCGCACGAAACCCAAAGGGACCGGAACATGAAGCCCGTAGAAATCTATACCTCGCCGCTCTGTGGTTTTTGCCACGCGGCCAAACGTCTGCTGAAGCAGAAAGGCGTTGAGTTCAAGGAAGTTGACATTCTGATGCACCCCAAACGCAAGCCCGAGATGATCCAGCGCGCAGGCGGCAAACGCACCGTGCCTCAGATTTTCATCGGGTCACAGCATGTGGGCGGCTGCGACGACCTTTACGAGCTGGAGCGGCAAGGCAAGCTTGACCGTCTGCTTGCGGCCTGATGAAGACCGCGCTGCTGCAAATCACGTCGTCGGATGATCCGGTCGAAAACTTGGACATGGTGCGCGCCATGGCGGCCGACGCGGCAGGGCAGGGTGCGCGGTTTATCCTGACGCCAGAGGTCACGAATTGCGTGTCAAACAGTACGACGCGGCAAAACGAGGTTCTTCGGCACGAAGAAGACGACATCACCTTGGCCGGCCTGCGGGATCAGGCCGCCCGACTGGGCGTGTGGGTGTTGATCGGGTCACTGGGAATCAAGACTCATGACGCTGACGGGCGGTTTGCCAACCGGTCTTTCATGATCAATCCGCAAGGTCAGATCGTGGCGCGCTACGACAAGATCCATATGTTCGACGTGCAGGTCACCGAGACCGAGACGTTTCGCGAATCAAAGAACTATCGCCCCGGCGAAAAGGCGGTCATAGCTGAAACCGATTTTGGCAAGGTGGGTTTGACCATCTGTTATGACATCCGGTTTCCATACCTGCATGCGGCTTTGGCGCAGGCAGGCGCGCGCATCCTGACCGTTCCGGCAGCGTTTTCACCTGTTACGGGCGCCGCGCATTGGGAATCGCTGTTGCGGGCCCGGGCGATCGAGACAGGCTGTTGGGTCTTGGCCCCCGCGCAAACGGGGGAACACCCATCAACGCGCGGAAAGACGCGTTTTACCCATGGGCACAGCATGGTTGTGGACCCTTGGGGAAAGGTGCTGATCGACGCAGGGACAGATCCGGGCATTCACATTTTCGATTTGGATGATAGTTCTGTGACAGAGGCGCGCCGCCGCGTGCCGTCGTTGACACACACCCGGTCTTTCACCGGACCCTGACAGAATTGAACAATGACGGAAGACACCAACGCCCTTGCGGTCACGCTGTTCAGCGAGATCCTGACCGCGGATCAGTTGTTGCGCAACCGGCTCAGCCGGGTGCTGCCCAAGGGTATGGAAATTTCGCATTTCTCGGTGCTGAATCATCTGGTTTTCGTCGGGGACGAGCGTAGCCCGGCGCAACTGGCCAACACATTCCACGTGACCCGTGGCGCGATGACCAATACTTTGGCCAAGCTGGAATGGGCCGGTTACATCCACATCCGCCCCGACTGGGACGACGCCCGCCGCAAGATGGTGGCGATCAGCCCCGCAGGTCGACGGGCGCGGGATCAGGCGATTTCCTCGATTGCCCCGCTGATCAACCGCGTGGTCGGAGAGCTGGGGCTGGAGCGTGTGCGCAGCGCCCTACCAGTGCTTCGGGATTTGCGCATGCAGTTGGAGGGGGAATAACTCCCTACTGTGGCTTCACGCTCGCCGTCACGTAGTTCACGCTCAAGTCCCGATCCGAGATGGACCAGCTCCAAAGGATCGGGTTGAACACGAACCCTTTGCGGTCCACCGGGTCCAGCCCGGCCTGACGCAGCAGGTCGAACAGCTCGTCCGGCGTGATGAACTTGTTCCATTCATGCGTTCCGCGCGGCAGCCAACGCATGACGACCTCGGCCCCGAAAATCGCCATGGCGTAGGATTTCGGGTTGCGGTTGATAGTTGAACAAATCTCCAACCCGCCGGGTTTGAGCAACTGACGCGTGGCGGTCAGATAGGACAGGGGATCAGCCACGTGTTCCACCACTTCCATGTTCAGCACAACATCGAATTGCTCACCGGCAGCGGCCATGTCCTCGGCCGTGGTATGGCGATAGTCGATCTTTAGCCCGGATTGTTCAGCGTGAATGCGCGCCACGGGCAGATTGCGTTCCGCGGCGTCGGCGCCCACAACGTCGGCCCCAAGACGCGCCATCGGTTCGCTCAGCAGCCCACCGCCGCAGCCGATATCCAGCAGGCGCAGACCTTCGAACGGCACAGGCGACTTTAGGTCGCGATCGAATTCTCCGGCGATCTGCTGCGTTATATAGTCCAGCCGGCACGGGTTAAGCATGTGCAATGGCTTGAATTTCCCGTGCGGGTCCCACCATTCGGCGGCCATGGCCTCGAATTTTGCGATCTCGGACGGGTCCACCGTGTTCGGATGCGCTTGCATTCCTGTCTCCGTGTGCTCTTTTACGCTTAAGGACTATATAGGGCCATAATGGACAAGTACCCGGACCAAAAGCGCGCAGTTCAATATCTGTACCCGCCGATCGACCCTTTCGACCAGCGGATGGTCGATATGGGCGATGGGCACCGTATTTATGTGGAACAATGCGGTAATCCTGACGGCATACCCGTCGTGATCCTGCACGGAGGGCCGGGTGGGGGGTGCAGCCCGGCCATGAGGCGATACTTCGATCCACAGGCCTACAGGGTGATTCTGTTTGACCAGCGCGGATGTGGCCGGTCGCGCCCCACCGCTTCGGTCGAAGACAACACCACGTGGCATCTGGTGGCCGACATAGAGCGGCTACGCAAACTCTTCGAGATCGAAGAATGGATCGCTTTTGGCGGAAGCTGGGGGGCGACTCTGGCGTTGATCTATGCCCAGACCCATCCCGATCGCGTCAGTCGACTGGTGTTGCGCGGGGTGTTCCTTGCGACTCAGGCCGAGCTTGACTGGTTTTACGGCGGTGGCGCCGGGCGGTTCTGGCCCGAGCAATGGCAGAAATTCACTTCACTGCTGCCCGAGGTTGAACTGAACGACACCATTGCCGCCTATAACAAACGTCTGTTTTCGGGCGACCGCGCGACAGAGATCCTGTATGCGCGGGCCTGGTCGCATTGGGAAAACGCGCTGGCGTCGATCCACACCAACGGATCGGTTGGCGAAAGCCCCGGCGAATACGCGCGCACCTTTGCGCGGCTCGAGAATCACTATTTTACCAACAAGGCGTTTTTGGAAACGGACGGGCAGATTCTGGATCAGATGGACCGGATCGCGCATATCCCGGGCCATATCGTGCAGGGGCGCTATGATATGATCTGCCCGCCGCAGGCCGCGTGGTCGCTGGCGGAACGCTGGCCGAATGCCGAACTGAAAATGGTTCGTCAGGCGGGGCACGCCCTGTCCGAGCCGGGCATCAGTGCGGAACTGGTGCGAATCATGGACCGTGTGGCGGAGGGTGTTGCATGACCCGCATCGATCGCCGTGCTCTCTTTGCCTCTGGTGCCGCTGCCGCATTGCTGGCGGCGACAGGAGCATCCCTTGCCGGTACCCCCAAGAAAGGCGGGACATTGCGTCTGGCTGTTCCGCGCGATGACAGCCTCGAGCAAGTAGCGCGTGGGGCCGTTTTCGACACAATGACCGAAATCGCCCCGGATGGTACGTTGCGCGGTGAACTTGCGACCGGCTGGCAAACCGACGCCGACGCACGGGTCTGGAGCTTTGATCTGCGTGATGATGCGGTCTTTCACGATGGCGAACCGTTGCAGATTGCCGATGTCCTGGCCGTTCTGGCCGAAATCGGAAGGCCCGAGGCCCTTGCCCCCAACCGCCTGCGGCTTGAACTTGCCGAGGCAAATCCCGGATTGCCTTTCCTGCTGGCCGACAGCCGCTTTGTTGTTGCGCGCGCCGGTGAAACCATATCCCCGTTGCGCAAGGCCAACGGCACCGGCTGCTATCGTGTCGAACGGGCAGAAGATGGCCGCCATTTTCTGGGTCGCCGTGTCGAGGGGCATTACAAAGAGGGTCAGGCCGGATGGGCTGACGCGTTTGAGGTCATTGTAATCCCGGACCCTGCCGTGCGGGCCGAGGCGCTGCGGGACGGGTATGTCGATATCGCGGCGCTTCCGGATCGGGCCGGAATGCGAGGCACGCGCGGTGTCCGGTTCCACCCGTCCGAGGCCGACATGGCCCTTGCCGTATCGGATGCTGTCGGGATGCCGCGGCATATTGCCGGGAACGGTGCGCTGGACGATGGCCGCATCGCCGAACGGTGGTGGATGGTGTAAATCCGAATGCGAATCCCTCGGGGGGTTGCAGACTCGGGCCATCCTGCGTATATGCAGTTTCAACAGCGGCGCGTTGGACTTCTGGTCCAAGGCTCCACCGGAAAATTCGACGGGCCGCGCGCCCGTTTTTTTGTGCCCGACTGACAGGGTAGAGTACCAGATGACAAACGACCTGATAGCAAAAGCTGCCATTGACCGGCGACTGGCCGAGATCATCACGCCCGTGATCGAGGATCTGGGCTATGAGCTGGTCCGCATCCGCCTGATGAGCGGCAAGCAGACCACGCTTCAGATCATGGCCGACAAGCCCGATGGCGGTATTGAAGTGGATGACTGCGCCGAAATTTCCAACGCGGTCAGCGCCACGCTGGATGTCGAGGATCCGATCCTTGACGCCTATACGCTCGAGGTGTCGAGCCCCGGTATCGACCGCCCTCTGACCCGTCTGAAGGATTTCGAGACCTTCGAAGGGTATGAGGCCAAGATCGAGACCGCCGAACTGATTGACGGCCGCCGACGCTTCAAGGGCGAATTGGCCGGGATCGAAGGGGACGAGGTTCTGATCAACATCCCCGAGGGGGATGAAACCATCACCATCGGTCTGCAATTCGACTGGCTGAGCGATGCCAAGCTGGTCCTGACCGATGACCTGATCAAGGAAATGCTGCGCCAGCGCAAGGATGCCGGCGCCCTGAACGAAAACGCTTTCGACGAGATTGAGACCGAAGGGTCCGAAGAGGAGACGAACTGATGGCAATCACCTCAGCAAACCAGCTGGAGCTGTTGCAGACCGCCGAGGCCGTGGCCCGCGAAAAGATGATCGACCCCGGCCTGGTTGTCGAAGCGATGGAGGAATCGCTCGCCCGTGCCGCCAAGAGCCGCTACGGCGCCGAGATGGACATCCGCGTCAGCATCGACCGCAAGACCGGCAAGGCGACCTTCACTCGCGTGCGCACGGTGGTCGAAGATGAAGAGCTTGAAAACTATCAGGCCGAAATGACCGTCGAGCAGGCAAAGCAGTACATGGAATCGCCCGAGGTTGGCGACGTCTTCGTCGAAGAGGTTCCACCGGTTGAAATGGGTCGGATTGCGGCTCAGTCCGCCAAGCAGGTCATCCTGCAAAAAGTGCGCGAAGCCGAGCGCGACCGTCAGTACGAAGAATTCAAGGATCGTGCGGGCACCATCATCAACGGTGCGGTCAAGCGCGAAGAGTTCGGCAATGTCATCGTCGATCTGGGCGGGGCCGAGGCGGTTCTGCGCCGCAACGACAAGATCGGCCGCGAAAGCTATCGCCCGAATGACCGGGTGCGCGCATACATCAAAGAGGTTCGCCGCGAAGTGCGTGGCCATCAGATCTTCCTGTCGCGCACCGCGCCGGAATTCATGGCCGAGCTGTTCAAGATGGAAGTGCCGGAAATCTATGACGGCATCATCGAGGTCAAGGCCGTGGCCCGTGACCCCGGTTCGCGCGCCAAGATCGCTGTGATTTCCTATGATGGCTCGATCGACCCCGTCGGTGCTTGCGTGGGTATGCGCGGCAGCCGTGTTCAGGCCGTTGTGAACGAGCTTCAGGGTGAAAAGATCGACATCATTCCGTGGAACGAAGATCAACCGACTTTCCTGGTAAACGCGTTGCAGCCTGCCGAGGTCTCCAAGGTGGTTCTGGACGAAGAAGCCGGCAAGATCGAGGTCGTCGTGCCCGAAGAACAACTGTCGCTGGCCATCGGTCGCCGCGGTCAGAACGTGCGTCTGGCCAGCCAGCTGACCGGTCTGGACATCGACATCATGACCGAAGCCGAAGAATCGGCCCGCCGTCAGAAGGAATTCGAAGCCCGTACCAAACTGTTCATGGACAGCCTGGATCTGGACGAATTCTTTGCTCAGCTGCTGGTCTCGGAAGGCTTCACCAACCTCGAAGAGGTTGCCTATGTCGAGATTGAAGAACTGCTGGTCATTGACGGCGTTGACGAAGGTACCGCGCAGGAACTGCAAACCCGCGCCCGCGAATTCCTGGAAGCACAGGCCAAGGCGGCACTGGATGCGGCGCGTGAATTGGGGGCCGAGGACAGTCTCATTGAATTCGAAGGTCTGACACCCCAGATGGTAGAGGCGCTGGCCAGGGACGACGTGAAGACTCTGGAAGACTTTGCAACTTGCGCCGACTGGGAACTGGCCGGTGGCTGGACGACCGTCGATGGTGAGCGTGTCAAGGATGACGGTGTATTGGAGCCTTTCGGCGTAACGCTGGAAGAGGCGCAAGATATGGTCATGACGGCGCGTATCCTGCTGGGTTGGGTTGATCCGGCCGAGCTGGAACAGGCGGAAGAAGACGTCGACGGCGACGCAGCAGACGAGGAGATCGAGGCCTGATCTCGGGCTTCGGGTGGCGTTTATGAGTCGCGGTGGCGCCCATAAGGATCGGTCCGACGGACCCGAGCGCAAGTGCATCGCCACGGGCGAGGTGCAGCCCAAATTCGGGCTGATCCGCTTTGTGACGGGGCCGGACGGTCAGGTTTTTCCGGATGTCGCGGCGAAACTACCCGGGCGGGGGGTCTATGTGGCGGCGGATCGTGCCGCCCTGGACAAGGCCGTTGGCAAGAAACTGTTTGCGCGGGGGTTCAAGGCGCAGGTGTCTGTGCCCAAGGACCTGGCGGAAAAGGTTGAACAGCAGATCGCGCGCCGCGTTATCGAGCTGCTCAGCCTGGCGCGCAAGTCCGGCGACGCGGTCGCCGGGTATGAAAAGGTCAAGACGTGGCTGGACCGGGAAGAGGCGCAGGTGCTGATTCAGGCCGCTGATGGATCGGGGCGCGGCAAGTCCAAACTGAGCACGCCGCACTTCGGGAAATACATAGGTTGGCTGACGGCAGACGAATTAGGACAGGCATTTGGGCGCCAAACGGTGATTCATGCGGCCTTGGCCTCTGGCGGACTCGCCAAACGTGTTGTAGAGGAAGCGCAGCGCCTGCGTGGCTTGCGCGAAACGGATGACGGCGGCAGGGGCCGCGCGGAAGGGTAAGTAGCTTTATGAGCGATAATGACGGCAAAAAGACATTGGGTCTTCGTGGCGGGGCACGCCCCGGAAATGTGAAACAGAGTTTCAGCCACGGACGTACCAAGAATGTCGTGGTGGAAACCAAACGCAAACGCGTGGTGGTTCCCAAGCCGGGCGCAGCAAAGCCGGGTGGCGGTGCAGCACCTTCGGGTGATCCGTCGCGTCGTCCTGCGGGCATTTCCGATGCGGAAATGGCGCGCCGCATGAAGGCGTTGCAAGCGGCCAAGGCGCGTGAGGCCGAAGAGGCCGCGGCGCGCGAAGCTGCTGAAAAGGCGCGCGAAGAAGAGCGCGCACGCCGCCGTGCGGAACAGGAAGCCAAAGAACGCGAACAGCGCGAAGCCGAAGAGCGTGCGCGTCAGAAGGCTGAGGAAGAAGAACGCAAGCGCAAAGAGGCGGAAGAAGCTGCCAAACGCGCCGCTGCCGCGCCCGCACCGGAAGAGCCCAAAGCGGCTCGTGCCCCGGCCAGCAAACCTGCGCCGGCAGCCACGCCGCGCAAACAGGACCGCGAACGTGAGCAGCGTGGCCGTGGCAAGGGTCGTGACGACAACCGCCGTTCGGGCAAGCTGACTCTGGGTCAGGCGACCGGTGGCGAAGGCAACCGTCAGCGCTCGATGGCCGCGATGAAGCGCAAGCAGGAGCGTGCGCGTCAGAAAGCCATGGGCGGTGCCGTTGAACGGGAAAAGGTGATCCGCGACGTACAGCTGCCCGAGGCGATCATGGTCTCGGAACTGGCCAACCGTATGGCCGAGCGTGTGGCTGACGTGGTCAAATCGCTGATGCAGATGGGCATGATGGTTACGCAGAACCAGACCATCGACGCAGACACCGCGGAACTGATCATCGAAGAATTTGGCCACAAGGTCACTCGCGTATCCGATTCGGATGTTGAAGACGTCATCAAAGAGGTCGAAGACAGCGAAGACGATCTGCAACCGCGTCCGCCGGTCATCACCATCATGGGTCACGTTGACCACGGCAAGACCTCGCTGCTGGACGCAATCCGCGACGCGCGCGTTGTGGCGGGCGAGGCCGGTGGCATCACCCAACATATCGGCGCATATCAGGTGAAAACCGATGGCGGCACCACGTTGACCTTCCTCGACACTCCGGGCCACGCGGCGTTTACGTCGATGCGCTCGCGCGGTGCTCAGGTGACGGATATCGTGGTTCTGGTCGTCGCGGCTGACGACGCGGTGATGCCGCAGACGATCGAAGCGATCAACCACGCAAAAGCGGCCGAAGTGCCGATGATCGTGGCGATCAACAAGGTCGACAAGCCGGATGCAAACCCGGACAAGGTGCGCACCGATCTGCTGCAACACGAAGTGATCGTTGAGAAAATGTCCGGTGACGTCCAGGATGTCGAAGTGTCCGCAATCACGGGTCAGGGTCTGGACGAATTGCTGGAAGCCATCGCGCTTCAGGCCGAGATTCTGGAACTGAAGGCAAACCCGAACCGCGCCGCCCAAGGGGCCGTGATCGAGGCGCAGCTGGACGTGGGTCGTGGCCCGGTCGCCACGGTTCTGGTTCAGAACGGCACCTTGCGTCAGGGCGATATCTTCGTTGTGGGTGAGCAGTACGGTAAGGTCCGTGCGCTGATCAACGACAAGGGTGAGCGCGTCAAGGAAGCCGGGCCTTCCGTTCCGGTCGAGGTTTTGGGCCTGAACGGTACGCCCGAAGCGGGCGACGTTCTGAACGTGACCGAGACCGAAGCGCAGGCCCGTGAAATCGCCGCTTATCGCGAACAGGCCGCCAAGGACAAACGCGCCGCGGCAGGTGCCGCGACCACCCTTGAACAGCTGATGCAGAAGGCCAAGGAAGACGAGAACGTGGCCGAGTTGCCGATCCTCGTCAAAGCCGATGTGCAGGGTTCTGCCGAAGCCATCGTTCAGGCGATGGAAAAGATCGGCAACGAAGAAGTGCGCGTGCGCGTTCTGCACTCGGGTGTGGGTGCGATCACCGAGACGGATGTTGGTCTGGCCGAAGCGTCGGGCGCACCGATCATGGGCTTTAACGTCCGTGCCAACGCATCGGCGCGGAACACGGCGAACCAAAAGGGTGTCGAGATCCGCTATTACTCGGTGATCTATGACCTCGTGGACGACGTGAAAGCGGCCGCATCCGGCCTGCTGAGCGCCGAGATCCGCGAAAAGTTCATCGGCTATGCCGAGATCCGCGAAGTCTTCAAGGTTACCGGTGTCGGCAAGGTTGCCGGGTGTCTGGTGACCGAAGGTGTTGCCCGCCGTTCGGCAGGCGTTCGCCTGCTGCGCGACAACGTGGTGATTCACGAAGGCACGCTGAAGACGCTGAAGCGCTTCAAAGACGAAGTGGCCGAGGTCCAGTCGGGTCAGGAATGTGGTATGGCGTTCGAAAACTACGACGATATCCGCCAAGGCGACGTGATCGAGATCTTCGAGCGCGAAGAAGTTACCCGCACCCTGGATTGATCCCAAGCGGGATGGACTCAAAAAAAACAGCGGCACCGATCGGGCCGCTGTTTTTGTTTGAAAAAATGCCTCATTGCGTGTCGGGCAGGAATGTCCCGGAATGCAGGATGATGTCGAAATGGTGCATTCCGTGTTTCAAGGCAAAGCTGACCGAGTGCCCGGCCTTGCGCAGCCGTTCCGCATAGTCGCGGCTTTGTCGAATGAATTCGCCGGTGTCCCGTTCCCCCACTGAAACATGATAGCGGGGGCCCGGTGGGGGCAGGTTGCGGATCGGGGACAGATCGTTCACTTCGACCGGGGTCAGGTGCAGCGGATCATTCACGGACGTCAAACTGATGGGTTCCAGATCATAAACACCGCTGATCAGAAGCACGTCACGCACACGCAGCCCGGCACGGGCCAATGCGCCGGCCGAGGTCGCCATGACCATGCTTGCCAGATGAGCGCCGGCACTGTGCCCTGACAAGGTGATCCGCGTCGGGTCGAATCCCAGTGCCTCGGCCTGTGACGCAAGCCACAGAAGGGCGTCGCGGCATTCGTCGACCATTTGATCCAGCCGCGCATCCGGGGCGAGCGTGTAGTTCAAGGTGGCAAAGGATTGCTCGGCTTCGATCAGCGCCGGGGCCATCATGGCCGATTCGCGCTGGCTGAGATCCTGCCAATACCCACCGTGAACAAAGACATGCAACGGGGCGCCGGCCCCCTTCGCGGGAAAGAAATCCAGCACCTGGGCCGGGGCGTCGCCATAGGCCAGGTTGGCCTGGACGGGCAATTCGGCACGGGCTTGCGCACTCAGCGTTTGATAGCTGGTCAGATAGGGGGTCAGGTCGCCACCGATCATCGAACTGGGAGAGTATTCCCGCTCCAGTTCGGCTTGTGAAAATCCGCGATACAGCATGGCTCAGCCCTGCCCGCTGTACATCAGTTCCGTCCGCACATCATAGAGGTCATGGAAGAACCGCAACTCAAGTGCTTTTCGCAAGAAAGCCACGCCGCTGGAACCTCCGGTACCGGGTTGCATTCCGATCACACGTTCAACCGCGGTGGCGTGGTCAAAGCGCCAGCGTTGAAACAGGCTTTCCACATCCATGAGCTTTTCTGCCAGCGCATACAAATCCCAATACTTGTCCGTGTTGCGGAACACGTCGACCCAGATCTGAACCACGCGCGGATCACCGGAATAGGGTTCGGAGTAGTCCCGCTCGATCAAATCCCTTGGAACGTCGAACCCCTGCCGGGCCAGCATGTGCAACACTTCGTCATACAGGGACGGTTTGGTCAGGGCGGCGTTCAGCATCTCCATCACCTCGGGGTCATGCTCGTGCACTTTCAGGGTCGAGGCATCCTTGTTGCCCAGAATGAACTCGATCTGCCTGTACCCATAGCTTTGAAACCCGGAAGAATTGCCGAGGGCCTGCCGAAACGTCATGTAGTCGGCTGGCGTCATGGTCAGCAGCGTTTCCCAGGCCGCAATCAATTGCCGTTGAATGGCCTTGATGCGGTCGAGGTTTTTCATGGCGGGTCCGAATTCGTCTTGTTGCAGGAACCGACACACCTCGACCAGTTGGTGATGCATCAGTTTCAGCCACAGCTCACTGACCTGATGAATGATGATGAACAGCATCTCGTCAGGTTGTGCGGGGTCCTGAAAGGTTTTTTGCAGGTTCAGCAGCGTCTTCAGTTGCAGGAAGTCGCCATAGCTTTTGCGGTGCGTTTCGGCGAAATCAGTGACCAGGGTGTCTTCGACCCCCCGTTGCAACAGACGATCGTCTTTGTTCTCGCCCATCTCATGCCTCCCTTGTGCAAGTTCTGCACCTGTCTAGGGGCTGAGGGTGCAACTTTCCAGCGCGTTAGGTCCAGTCCAGAACAACCTTGCCGGACAGGCCTGATTTCATCGCGGAAAACCCTTTGGTGAAATCATCAACCGCAAAGCGGTGCGTGATCACGCGGGACACATCCAGACCGTTTTGCAGCATGGCGATCATCTTGTACCACGTCTCGAACATCTCTCGCCCATAGACCCCCTTGATCGTGATCGCCTTGAACACGATGCGCGACCAGTCAACCGGAGATTTGCCCGGAGGAATCCCCAGCAACGCGATCTTTCCACCCATCACCAAGGCTTCGACCATCTGGTCCAGGGCGGCTTGCGAGCCGGACATTTCAAGCCCGACATCGAACCCTTCTTTCATCCCAAGCTCGGCGATGACGCCCTGCAAGTCCTCCGTGGAGACATCGACGGTCCGCACCGAGGGAACCACATGTTCGGCCAGTTTCAATCGGTCTGCGTTGATGTCGGTGATGACCACGTTGCGTGCACCCGCATGACGAGCGACGGCAGCGGCCATGATGCCGATGGGGCCCGCACCCGTGATCAGAACGTCCTCGCCCAGCAAATCAAAGCTGAGGGCGGTATGCACCGCATTGCCCAGCGGATCGAGGATGGCTCCGATCTCATCCGGTATGTCCTCGGGCAAGAGCACCACGTTGAAGGCAGGCAGTTTCAGATATTCGGCAAATGCGCCCTGTTCATTCACTCCGATGCCCCGAGTTCCCGGATCCAGGTGAAACTTTCCGGCGCGGCTCTGACGGCTGTCGGTGGTGATCAGATGACCCTCGCCCGAGCATCGCTGGCCGATTTCAAGCCCTGTCACGTTGCGCCCGATCTCGACGATCTCTCCAGCAAACTCATGGCCGGTGATCATCGGAACCGGCACGGTATGAGACGCCCATTCATCCCAGTTCCAGATATGGATGTCGGTGCCGCAGATACCCGTCTTGTTGATGCGGATCAGCACATCATCCGGGCCAATTTCGGGGATCGGGGCCTGCACCATCCACAACCCTTCTTCGGGTTTGGATTTTTCCAGTGCTTTCATTGTGTTGGGTCGCATATGTTTACTCCCACAAATCGGTCGACAGGTATTTCAGGCCGCTGTCACACATGACGATGGCGACGCAGCCGCCTTCTTCGGGGCCGCGCAGCAGTTCAATCGCCGCGGCAAGATTCGCGCCTGCCGAATAGCCGGCGAATATCCCCTCGGTCCGGGCCAGAAGCCGGGCGCAATCCCGCGCGGCCTTCCCCGAAACAGCAAGGTGGCCGGCCAATTGGCTATCCTTCAAATGCACCAGATCATCCATGGCGTAACCGCCGCCCTGAATGGGATGGTCCGGAGTCGAAACCGGCTCACCGGCCAAAGCGCGCGCGCCCGCAGGTTCCACGGCATAGCACCGCACGCCGTGCCGGTTCAGATACTCTGCCGCTCCGGCCAGCGTTCCGCCCGATCCTGCAAAGTCGCAGAATGCCGTGACGGCGCCTTCGGATTGCGCCCAGATCTCGGGCCCGGTCCCGGTTTCGTGGGCCTTGGGGTTGCCCGAATGACCAAATTGATCCGCACGAAACGCGTTGCGTGCGGTCGTGATGCGTTTCGCCTCGACATCGACCAGTTCAAGATCGGCCCCAGAGACTTCGCCGGGTTTGCTGCCGGGGGCCTGGGGGACGATCACCACCTCGGCGCCCAACGCGCGCATCATGCGGGCGCGTTCGACCGAGTTCCCCGCGCTCATGACTGCCACGAACGGGTGCCCCATAATGCCGCAGACAATCGCCAGGCCGGTGCCCATGTTGCCTGAGGTCAGCTCGACCACCGTCTGCCCCGGTGACAAAGTCCCGTATGCGCGCGCCGTTTCGATGATGGACTTCGCCGCGCGGTCCTTTTTCGAAAATCCCGGCAGCAAATAGTCAAGCTTGGCGATGATACGCCCGTTCAGCTTCTGCTGGGCACACACGCGCGACAGTTCGACCATGGGGGTGTCGCCGATCACATCGATGACCGATGGAAGGATCATTCGATGACCCCCAGCTCTTTGCCGACCTTGCCAAATGCGGACAGGGCGCGGTCCAGTTCATCCCTGGTCAGAGCCGCATTCATCTGCGTTCTGATCCGCGCTTGCCCGCGTGGGACGACCGGAAAGAAGAAGCCCGAAACATAGACGCCTTCGTCGAACAGCCGTGACGCCATGTCTTGTGCCAGCGTCGCCTCACCCAGCATCACCGGGATGATCGGGTGTTCCCCGGGCAGCAGGTCAAAGCCAAGCTTTTCCAGCCCGGCGCGCCAATATTTGGCGTTGCCGAAGAGTTGCGCGCGCAGCATGTCGCTTTCTTCGACCAGACGGATCGCCTCCAACCCGGCAGCGACGATCGAGGGCGGCAGCGAGTTTGAGAACAGATAGGGCCGCGCCCGCTGCCGCAGCAGGTCGATCACTGGCTGCGGCCCGGCGATATAGCCGCCGATTGCCCCCCCAAGTGCCTTGCCCAAGGTTCCCGTCAGAATATCCACATCGACGCCGAAATGATCGGGTGTGCCGGCACCGTTCGGCCCCATGAAGCCGGTCGCATGGCAATCGTCCACCATAACAATCGCATCGTATTTATCGGCCAGTTCCCGGATTTTCGGCAGGTTGGCCAGATAGCCGTCCATCGAGAACACGCCATCGGTGGCGATCATGATATGCCGCGCCCCGTCCTCGCGCGCCTGTTTCAGCCAGGCTTCGAGGTCGTTCATGTCGTTGTTCAGATAGCGATAGCGTTTGGCCTTGCACAGCCGCACGCCGTCGATGATCGAGGCGTGGTTCAGGCTGTCCGAAATGATGGCGTCTTCCGGTCCCAACAGAGGTTCAAACAACCCGCCATTGGCGTCGAAACAGGCGGCAAAAAGGATGGAGTCGTCCTTGTTCAGGAAATTGGCAAGACGTTGTTCCAGTTCGCGGTGAATGTCTTGCGTGCCACAGATGAACCGAACCGACGCCATGCCGAATCCTTTGGGCCCCATCGCTTGTGTTGCGGCCTCGATCAGCGCCGGGTGATCCGCCAGACCCAGATAGTTGTTGGCACAGAGGTTGATCACCTGCTTGCCGCCCACAGTGATCTCACCGCCCTGAGGCGAGGTGATCATTCGTTCGCGTTTGTAAAGACCCTCAGATTCGATCTGCGCAAGTGTGTCCGTGATATGGGACAGGAATGCATCTGCCATGGCGACCTCCGTTCAACTGAGTCGTACATCTAACATAACGGACGAAATTCCCAAATAGGGGAAATTCAATATGAAGGAAAAATATCCGTGAAGGCGGAATTTCGCGGATGTCAGGCGTTTTTTACGATCAGAAATACCCGGGCTGGCCCTTGGGCACAGATGGAATGCGCAATGTCGGCGGCGTATCGGGCCGTGTCCCCTTGGTTCAACGCGGACTCCGCATTGCCTGAAGTGACTTTGACCGCGCCTTCCAGCACGGTGAGCTGTTCACGGGCACCGCGGGCGTGGGGTTGGCTGTTCAGGGCCCCGTCCTCGTCGAATTCGATATCATAGACTTCATGACCCCCGGCCTCTTCCGGCGGTGACAGGATGCGAATTCGGCAGTTCTGCCCCATATTGTCGATGCTGGGCACTTCGGAGTTTCTGAGCACCTCGATCTGGTCCGTGGCTTTTGTGCCCTCCAAGAGACCGGCGAAATCCACCTGCAAGGCGCGTGTCAGGTTCCACAAGGTCGAGATCGTCGGGCTGCTTTCTCCGCGTTCGATCTGACTGACCATGGACCGGGACACACCGCTGAGATTGGCGACCGCTTCCAGGGACAGGCCTTTGGCGCGTCGTGCCTCTTTCAGGCGGGCGGGCAGGAGGTTCAGGATATCGTCTGTGTCTTCCGTCATGACGGAATCCATGGGGGCTGCGCAACGCAATGTCAATTCCCGCCGTGACGGGACGTCTGGGGCGACAGTGCCATTCTGCGCATGCATAATGCAGCGAAATTCAGGAGGAGTAGCTCATGAGCGATATAGTTATTCTCGACGGTGCCCGCACCGCAATTGGCACCTTTGGTGGTGCGCTGGCTTCAACCGCGCCGATTGATCTGGCCACTGTCGCGACCGAAGCGGCGCTTGAGCGATCGGGGGTCGAGGGGGCGCAGATCGGGCATGTGGTGTTCGGTCATGTGATCAACACTGAACCGCGTGACATGTATCTGTCGCGCGTCGCCGCCATGCAGGCGGGCATTCCCAATGGCACGCCGGCCATGAACGTGAACCGCCTGTGCGGATCCGGCGCGCAGGCGATCGTGTCAGCCATGCAGTCCCTGATGATGGGCGATGCTGACTTTGCGGTGGCAGGCGGAGCAGAGAGCATGTCACGCAGCCCCTATATCGTTCCGCAGGCGCGCTGGGGTGCAAAGATGGGCGACGTCACCTCGCCAGACATGATGCTGGGCGCGTTGAACTGCCCCTTCGGCACCGGACATATGGGGGTGACGGCCGAAAACGTGGCGGATGAGCATCAGATCAGCCGCGAGCAGATGGATGCGTTCGCATTGGACAGCCAGACACGTGCGGCAGCGGCGATCGAGGCCGGGTACTTCGACAGCCAGATCACTCCGGTACAGGTCAAGGTCAAGCGGGACATGGTCGATTTCAAAGTCGACGAGCATCCAAAGGCGACGACCGCCGAAGCGTTGGCCGGTCTGCGCCCGGTGTTCAAGAAGGACGGGCGTGTGACAGCCGGCAATGCCTCGGGCATCAATGACGGCGCGGCGGCGATGGTGCTGGCGACAGCGGATGCGGCCGAAAGGGCCGGTTTGAAACCGAAGGCGCGTGTGATTGGTTATGCGCATGCAGGCGTGCGGCCGGAAGTCATGGGCATCGGTCCAGTTCCGGCAGTGCAAAACCTGTTGAAGAAGACGGGCCTGTCAGCGGAAGATTTCGACGTGATCGAAAGCAATGAAGCCTTCGCTGCGCAGGCTCTGGCCGTGAATCAGGAGCTTGGATTGGACGCGAGCAAGGTGAACCCCAACGGCGGTGCGATTGCGTTGGGGCATCCGGTGGGGGCCACGGGTGCGATCATCACGCTGAAAGCACTGTACGAGCTGGAACGTACCGGCGGATCCAAAGGGTTGATCACCATGTGCATCGGGGGTGGTCAGGGGATTGCCATCGCCATCGAGCGGCTCTGACCCGGATGGGGTGCGGGGGGCTGTCTGCCCCCCATCGCGCCAGGGCGCGATTCCCCCCGAGGATATTTGTGGCCAGATGAAGCAGGCGGTTGGTTCAGCTGAGCGCGTTGATCAGCAAGACCAGCGCCGCACCTGCTGCGGCGCCGATCGTGGCGGGCAGAGCAAAGGACCAAAGGGTGGGCGTCTGCGGTTCGTCCTTCTGGGTCTGCGCGATCAGTGCGTTTTCGACCAGTGCCGGCAGACGCGGGCCGAAGCGGGCCAGCACCATTGCGGTTTTCCCAAAATCACGCAGGGCCGCCCGGGGGCCGATGGACTGTTTGATGTAGTCTTCGACCACGGGTCGGGCGACTTCCCAGATGTTCATATGAGGGTCGAGTGAGCGCGCAACGCCTTCGACGACAACCATGGTGCGTTGCAGCAGGATCAGCTCGGTACGTGTTTCCATCCCGAACCGTTCGGTCACTTCGAACAGATAGCTCAGCAACCGCCCCATCGAGATATGCGTGGCGTCCATGCCGAAGATCGGCTCGCCCACGGCACGCAGGGCGCGGGCGAACTCGTCCACGTCCTGGTTGGCGGGAACATAGCCGGCTTCGAAATGCACCTCGGCCACGCGTTTGTAATCGCGGCGGATGAAACCGAACAGGATTTCGGCATAGACCCGGCGCGTGTATTCATCGATATGACCCATAATGCCGTAGTCATAGGCTATGATGTCTCCGTTCGCGGCGACCTTGAGGTTGCCCTGGTGCATGTCGGCGTGGAAAAAGCCGTCGCGCAGGGCATGCAGAAGGAACAGGCGCAGGACACGTTCGGCCAGATCATTGCGGTTGTGACCTGCGGCATCCAGGGCATCATTGTCACCCAGCGCGATCCCGTCCGCCCAGCTGAGCGTCATGACGCGCCGCGCGGACAGTGACCACACAACGGGGGGCAGCCAGAAGCCGGTGTCGTCCTTTGTGTTGGCGGCATATTCGGAGGCCGCCGCGCTTTCCAGACGCAGATCCAGTTCGCCGCGTACGACACCGTCGAAATGCTCGATCACCTCCACCGGTCGCAGACGGCGCGCGCCGGGGGCGAAGAGCTGGACGATCCGGGCGGCGAAATAGAACGCATCGACATCTTTGCGGAACGCGCGTTCGATCCCCGGACGCAGGACTTTCACCGCGACATCCTCGCCCGTGCTGGTCAGCTTGGCCTTGTGAACCTGCGCAATCGAGGCTGCGGCAATCGGTTCGCTGAATTCGCTGAACATGTCTGAGATCGGCTGACCCAGTTCTTTCTCGACTTCGGCCATCGCGTCGGCTTTGGAGAAAGGGGGCAGTTTGTCTTGCAGAACGCGCAGTTGCTCGGCCAGTTCATTTCCGACGACGTCAGGGCGGGTCGAGAGCACTTGCCCGAATTTGATATAGGCGGGGCCAAGCGCCGTCAGGGCGCGCGTGGCCGGTGGCATGCCGGGGTCGCCTTTGTAGCCAAGCAATTGAAAGGGTTTGCCCAATGCGTGGGCCAGAATGCGAACGGCGCGCGGGGCTTCGAACGCATCCAGTACCACGTTCATGGCGCCTGTGCGCTCGAGCGTGGCGCCTGTGCGGATCAGGCGGATGATGTTATGGGGACCACGCATGTGTCAGATCTTCCAGCCGGAATGCAGCGCAGCGATACCCATGCTCAGGTTGCGGTATTTGGCGTTTTCAAAGCCTGCTGTGCGAACCATGTTCAGGAACGTTTCCTGATCGGGGAACTTTCGGATCGATTCGACCAGGTACTGATAGCTGTCATAGTCATTGGCGATCAGTTTTCCCATGCGCGGGATGACGTTGAAGCTGTAAAGGTCATAGAGCTTCTGCAGCCCCTCATTGGGCAGCTGGCTGAATTCCAGCACCATAAGACGGCCGCCGGGTTTCAGCACGCGGTAAGCCTCGTTCAAAGCTTCTTGCGGGCGGGTGACGTTCCGAATGCCGAACGAGATCGTGTAGACATCGAATGTATTGTCTTCGAAGGGCAGGGCCATGGCATCGCCCACGACCCAGTTCAGGCTGTCCGACATCTGATCTGCCTCGGCACGTTGCCGCCCTTCGATCAGCATCGGCTCGGTCAGGTCCAGCACCGTGGCGTGGCCGTGACCCGCGCGCTTGAGGAACCTGAACGAGATGTCGCCCGTACCGCCGGCCACGTCCAGCAGCCGCTGGCCGGGGCGTGGCGCCAGCCAGTCCATCATCGCGTCCTTCCAGACCCGGTGGATGCCCATCGACATGACGTCGTTCATCACGTCATATTTCGAGGCAACCGAGTTGAAAACGCCCTGCACGCGCCCGGCCTTTTCGGCCTCGGGGACGGTTTCGAAACCGAAATGAGTGGTCTTGTCGATGTTGTCGGACATTTGCCTTGCCGTTTGTCGAATTTCGCCTCTGTTATAGGGCCAAGAGAGGCGGGCACAATGCGGCCCTTTGAATTAGGAGCCCTGTAATGCCCGAATTACCTGAGGTCGAGACAGTAAGACGCGGCCTGAGTCCCGCCATGGAAGGGGTCGTGATCGAACGGGCTGATGTGAACCGCCCCGATCTGCGCTGGCCGTTCCCCGAACGTATGGCCGAACGGCTGACCGGGCAGCGGGTGGAGCGGCTGCGGCGGCGGTCGAAATACATTCTGGCGGATCTCAACAGCGGTGAGACGTTGCTGATCCACCTGGGTATGTCGGGGCGGATGACGGTGTCGGGTGACCCGTTGGGGCAATTCGTCCATGACCATCCCGCCGTGCAAAAACATGACCATGTGGTCTTTCATATGGCCAACGGCGCGCGCATCACCTTCAACGATCCCCGCCGGTTTGGCGCGATGGACCTGTTGCAAACGGCCAACGCCGAAGATCACAAGCTGCTGTCGGTTCTGGGGCCTGAACCCTTGGGCAACGATTTTCACGACCAACATCTGATCAAGGCGTTCAAAGGCAAGAACACCCCTGTCAAATCCGCCCTGCTGGATCAGGGAATCGTTGCCGGTCTGGGCAATATCTATGTTTGCGAAGCTCTTTATCGCGGCCGAGTGTCGCCACGTCGCAAAGCCGGACAGATTTCCGCACCCCGCGTGGCGGCGCTTGTTCCGATCATCCGGCAGGTGTTGCAGGACGCCATCGAAGCCGGTGGGTCTTCGCTGCGGGATTTCCGCCAAGCCGATGGAGAACTTGGATATTTTCAGCACAAGTTTGATGTCTACGGCCGCGAGGGCGAGGCCTGCCGGACCGAAGGGTGCGGAGCGCCGATCAAGAGAATCACCCAGTCCGGTCGCTCATCCTTCTATTGTGCGCAATGCCAAAGATAGCTTGATCCAAGTTTTTCGCGTGGTAAGGAATCGTACCTGAACGGAACAACCGGAAGCTTTCTCCTCATGGCTTTTGAGACGATCATCGTCGAAATCGAAGACCACGTCGCACTTATCAAACTTAACCGACCGGATGCGCTGAACGCGTTGAACACCCAGTTGCTGGGTGAGCTCTGCACCGCGCTGGAAGATGCGGACAGCAACGACAAGGTGCGCTGCATCGTGATAACCGGATCGGACAAGGCCTTCGCCGCCGGCGCGGACATCAGGGAAATGTCCGAGATGAGTTTTGTCGACGTCTACAACATCAACCTGTTTGCCGATGCGAATGATCGTGCGACCGCGATTCGCAAGCCGATCATCGCGGCCGTTGCGGGCTATGCGCTGGGCGGTGGATGTGAACTTGCCATGCTGTGCGATTTCATCATCGCGGCGGACACCGCGAAATTCGGCCAGCCCGAGATCAATCTGGGCGTCATTGCCGGATTGGGTGGAAGTCAGCGTCTGACACGGTTTGTGGGTAAATCCAAATCGATGGACATGAACCTGACGGGGCGTTTCATGGATGCGGACGAAGCTGAACGCGCAGGTCTCGTGAGCCGGGTGGTGCCGGCCAAGAAGCTGATCGAAGAAGCCGTGAGCGCAGCACAGAAGATTGCCGAGAAATCGCAGCTGACCGCAATGGCCGCGAAAGAAGCGGTGAACCGCAGCTACGAGCTTCCGCTGAGTGAAGGCATGTTGTTCGAGCGTCGTGTCTTCCATTCGATGTTCGCAACCGAAGATCAGAAGGAAGGCATGGCCGCGTTCCTGGAAAAGCGCACAGCGCAATTCCGCGACAAGTAAAGCGCGGGACCTCTGAGGCGGGTGTTTCAAGCCCGCCCCATATTCTTGGCCATGGTTCCAAGAATCACCTTGGCAATCTCTCGAATCTTGGCTAAAGACCCCCGTTATACATGCGCGTGCGGCCCGCTTGGCCCGACTCACACTCGTGATTTCTGATCCGGTGCGGATATGCCCGTGGCGCGCAACCCAAGATTAACGTACCGAACGAAGGTCAGATCCACATGGCAAACTCGCCTCAGGCAAAAAAGCGCGCTCGTCAGAACGAAAAGCGTTTTGCAATCAACAAAGCGCGTCGTTCGCGCATCCGCACCTATCTGCGTAAAGTCGAAGAAGCGATCGCATCCGGCGACAAGGACGCGGCGACTGCTGCTCTGCGTGCGGCTCAGCCCGAGCTGATGCGCGGCGTCACCAAGGGTGTTTTCCACAAGAACACTGCTGCCCGTAAAATGTCGCGCCTGTCCTCGCGCGTCAAAGCACTGGGCTAAGCTTTGGGGTGACCCAAGGTCACGTCAGAAAGGCTGAACCATTCTGAAAAGGCGCCGCACATCACGGCGCCTTTTTTCGTGTTGCCAGAAAACCGCGCCTTCACAAAACCGAGAGATTCTTTCGCCCAAAGACCCGAGTCAATATCAGAGTTTCGTTGCCGCGCCCCTCTCGGAATTGCTACGACTGATGTCAGCGATTCACTCGCTTGGGGGGACAGGCTGTTTTCCCGATCGAACTGACGGGCATCAGAGCGATCAGGGGACAATTGTCGACGACTGGCTTGAGCCAGGCTGCCGATCTGCCATGAAAGCCGGAATAAAACCGGTGATCTTGGCCCTGTCTAAAAATTGAGATTGCGACGTGCAACCCGATTTTCGGGACGTTCCGTTATTGCTGAGCGTCAGAACTGGGGTTGCCGAGCTCTTCGGGATGGTCCCGCCAAGCCGACTGGTTTGGCGAATCGATACCTATTGCGTGTGAATACAACACCGGGAAACCGGCTTCGTATGAATAAGGCTGACAGGCCAATAAGAATGGGATGCGTGAGGCGCTTAATGACACAAGAGAAATGGGGACTACTGCGTAACAAGTTGCTGAAGGCCATCGGTCGGAACAATTATACGACTTGGATCGAGCCTTTGGAATTCAAGGAGCTTCAGGACGGCGTGGCGGTTTTCTCGGTGCCGACCAATTTCATGGGCAATTACGTCAGCCAGAATTTTGCGGACCTCATTTTATACGAGCTGAACACCGCAGGTGAAACTGTGCAGCGTCTGGATTTCCGCGTCGCCGCAAACTCACCTGCCCGGCCCAAGCCAGCTGTCGACACGCCACCGTTGGCAAAGCCTGAACCTGTCGCAGCGCCGAGTGAGGACCCGGCGCAGGATACATTGGAATCGCTTCAGGCTGCCCCGTTGGATTCCCGCTTTACCTTTGACAGTTTTGTCGTCGGCAAGCCCAATGAACTGGCCCATGCGGCTGCGCGTCGGGTATCCGAGGGCGGGCCGGTGACCTTCAATCCGCTGGTTCTGTACGGCGGCGTAGGGCTGGGTAAGACCCACTTGATGCATGCCATCGCATGGGAGCTGAAAACCAAACATCCGGAACTCAATGTTCTGTACCTGTCGGCGGAACAGTTCATGTACCGGTTCGTGCAGGCCCTGCGCGAGCGTCGGATGATGGATTTCAAACACCTGTTCCGTTCGGTTGACGTTTTGATGGTTGATGACGTGCAGTTCATCGCCGGCAAGGATTCCACTCAGGAAGAGTTTTTCCACACGTTCAACGCGCTGGTGGACCAGAACAAGCAGATCATCATCTCGGCCGATCGCGCCCCGGGTGAGATCAAGGATCTGGAAGATC
Source organism: Ruegeria sp. A4 (assembly GCF_056543025.1). NCBI lineage: Bacteria > Pseudomonadati > Pseudomonadota > Alphaproteobacteria > Rhodobacterales > Roseobacteraceae > Ruegeria > Ruegeria sp. A4. Next base: position 109,196 of record NZ_JBQGAW010000007.1, read on the forward strand.
GGGTGAAATCCCGCCTGCAATGTGGTCTGGTGGTTGACCTGCACCCGACCGATTATGAACTGCGTCTGGGCATTTTGCAGAACAAGGTGCAGCAATACAGCTCATCCTATCCGGACCTGGCGATTGCTGATGGCGTTCTGGAATTTCTGGCGCATCGCATCTCGACCAATGTTCGGGTGCTGGAAGGTGCCCTGACCCGTCTGTTCGCCTTTGCCTCGCTGGTTGGTCGCGAGATCGACATGGAACTGACGCAGGATTGTCTGGCGGATGTGCTGCGCGCCTCGGAACGCAAGATCACCGTTGAAGAGATCCAGCGGAAGGTGTCCGAGTATTACAACATCCGGCTTTCTGACATCATCGGCCCGAAGCGCCTACGCTCTTATGCACGTCCGCGCCAGGTGGCGATGTATCTGTGCAAGCAGTTGACCAGCCGGTCGCTGCCCGAGATCGGCCGCCGTTTTGGCGGGCGCGATCACACGACGGTCATGCATGGCGTCAAGCGCATTGAAGAGTTGAAGCTGACCGACGGCCAGATCGCTGAAGATGTGGAAATGCTGCGCCGGTCGCTTGAAGCCTGATCCGCGCCTGTAGTCTAGGAAACCGCCCCGGTTCCTCGGACCCGGGGCGTTTCTTGTGCGCATTAGTCCACGGTTGGATCAGAACTGGTGCTCGTCAGGCACGCTGCCCTTGACGCTGGACGCAATCCAACCCAGAAATCCGTAAAAAATCCTTGTGCCTCAGGGTGGAACCGCTAACGTGCCAGTCCCGCCCATGTCGGTACGCAAGTCAGAGGAATTGAGGGTATGAAGATCAGCATCGAACGCGGCACCCTTCTCAAGGCCGTTTCGCAGGCCCAATCCGTTGTAGAACGCCGCAATACCATTCCCATACTTGCCAATGTCCTGATCGAGGCGGAAGGCGATCAGGCGCTGTTTCGCGCGACCGATCTGGATATCGAAGTAGTCGACAAAGCCCCGGCGCAGGTCGAGAAAGCCGGTTCCACCACCGTGGCAGCGACCACTTTGCACGAGATCGTGCGAAAACTGCCCGACGGAGCGTTGGTCACGCTGACCGCCGACAGCGCGGCAGGGCGTCTGACGGTTGAGGCCGGTCGGTCAAATTTCTCGTTGGCGACGCTGCCGAAAGAGGATTTCCCGGTCATGGCGTCCTCGGAGTATCAATCAAATTTCACGGCTTCGGCTGCCCTGCTGCGACGGCTGTTCGACAAGTCGAAATTCGCAATCTCAACAGAAGAGACACGGTATTATCTGAATGGTGTCTACATGCATGTGGCCGACGGATCCGATGGCGGCAAGGTACTGCGCTGCGTGGCCACCGACGGCCACCGGCTTGCTCGGATCGATGCCGATTTGCCGGATGGTGCAGAGGGCATGCCGGGCGTTATCGTCCCGCGTAAAACCGTGGGCGAGCTGCGCAAGCTGCTGGACGATGATGAAATGGATATCGCGGTTTCGGTCAGCGAAACCAAGGTGCGTTTCGCCACGCCGGATATCACGCTGACCTCGAAGGTCATCGATGGCACTTTTCCCGACTACACGCGCGTTATCCCGCAAGGGAATACGCGCAAGCTGGAAGTGGATGCTGCCGAGTTCGCACAGGCCGTGGACCGGGTGGCAACGGTGTCTTCCGAGCGTTCGCGTGCGGTGAAGCTGCAACTGGATGGCGACAAGCTGGTCCTGTCGGTGAACGCGCCAGACAGTGGCGCGGCCGAGGAAGAACTGGCCGTCGCCTATGGTGATGAGCGTCTGGAGATCGGGTTCAATGCCAAATATCTGCTGGAGATCGCGTCTCAGGTGGATCGAGAGAATGCGGTGTTCATGTTCAATTCAGCTGGCGATCCGACCCTGATGCGCGAAGGCAATGATCAGAGTGCGGTTTACGTCGTCATGCCAATGCGCGTCTGATCGCGCGGACGCGCGATGCCTCCGGCGGGAGTATTTTTGAAAAGATGAAGGGAGGGGTCATGGGATTGGCCCTGACCGAGCTTACGGTCTCGCATTTTCGGTCTCACAAGCTGGCGCGGTTGTCTCTGGACGGGCGACCGGTGGCGATTCACGGGCCGAACGGGGCGGGCAAGACCAATATTCTGGAAGCGGTATCCTTGTTTTCACCCGGTCGCGGAATGCGGCGGGCAAGCGCGGCCGAGATGACGCGGCGGCCCGAGGCTTTGGGCTGGAAACTGTCGGGACTGTTGCAATCGCAGGGTCAGAATTTCGAAATCGAAACCTGGTCTGAGGGTGGTGCAGCACGGCAGGTGAGGATTGACGGAAAATCCGCCACCCAGATTGATCTGGGGAAACTTGCCCGGGTGGTCTGGCTGGTTCCATCCATGGACCGCCTGTGGATTGAAGGGGCCGAAGGCCGGCGCCGGTTTCTTGATCGCATTGCGCTCAGTTTTGATCCGTCTCATGCAGAGGCCGCGCTGACCTACGAAAAAGCGATGCGCGAACGGAACCGTTTGCTGAAAGAGCAGGTTCGGGACGCGCATTGGTATGCTGCGCTTGAGGGTCAGCTGGCCGAGATGGGGCATCGTATCCACGCAGCGCGATTGGCGGCGTTGAGCCATCTGCGGGTGGCGCAGGACCAGGCGGAAACGGCTTTTCCGTCTGCCGAGTTGGAATTGGTGCAGACCGAAGGCGCGATGCCGGAAACGGCTGAGGATTTGCGCGAGGCTTTGAATGAAAGCCGGTTCAGGGACTTGGCTGCGGGTCGGACCTTGGTTGGGCCGCATCGGTCAGACTTGTATGGCGTGTTTGCTGCCAAGGGTGTTCCCGCCAAGGATTGTTCGACCGGTGAGCAGAAGGCGCTGCTGGTTTCATTGATCCTGTCCAATGCCCGAGCTTTGGCCGCAATGGTGGGTGCGCCACCGATCGTATTGCTGGATGAGGTGGCTGCTCATCTGGACGCGGGTCGGCGCGCTTCACTTTATGACGAAATTTGTGCGTTGGGTGCTCAGGCCTGGATGACGGGCACCGGGCCTGAACTGTTTGAGGAGTTGGGTGACCGGGCCCAGACGCTGATCGTCACCGAAGGCGATGAGGGGTCGGTGGTGTCGGCTTAGGCCGGTTCGTTGACTTTGCGCTCCCACAGGAAACCGCGCATGACTTCATCGACTGGTGTTTTGGCCATGTGGTTGACGTAGTTTGACATGGTTTTTTGTGCCAGGCCCAGCACCACGTCCAGAACCGCGCGATGCGAATAGCCCGCGTCGAAGAACGCCTGAAGCTGTTCATCGGTCGGGTTGCCACGGGTTTCCATCACTTGCAGGGTGAAGGTGCGCAGCGCTTCGAGTTTGGGCGAAGGCAGTGGGGTTTCATTGCGCAGAGCCTGGGAGATTTCGTCTGATACCTTCATCATCTTTGCGATGCCGGTGTGCGCGGGCACGCAGTAATGGCATTCGTTTTCCACATTGATGGTCTGCCAGACGACGGTCTTCTCATTGTTGTCGAAATCGGTCTGCAAGAACAGGCTGTGCAGAACTTGATAACCTTCAAGGTGCTGTGGGCTTTCTGCCATCACCTTGTGCAGGCCCGGCAAACGGCCAAAGGCGGCCTGGGACTTTTCCAGCAGTGGTTTGGATGCTTCGGGTGCGGATTCGATATCATGAGACGGGAAAGTGGCCATGTCGGAACTCCTGTTTCTGGCGCGATGGGTGGTATTTAGGGTTTCTTGAGTGATCACTCAAGTATATATTTGAGCGAACGTTCAAAAATTGGTGATGCCGATGCCCCGTAAACCCGCATATGATCGCGACGCGTTGATCGAGAAGGCCCGTGACATCTTTTGGCGTCAGGGCTGGGCTGGTACGTCGCTGAAGGACCTTGAGCGGGAATTGAAACTGAAACCCGGCAGTTTCTACGCGGCTTTCGGGTCGAAGGATGCGCTTTATGCGTTGACGCTGGAAAGCTACACGCAAGAAGGCGTGGCGCGCCTGAAAGCCCTTGCTGAAAGACTGGGGCCGAAGGAAGCGCTCAAGGCGCAACCTCGTTTGGTCATCGAGGCGGTCGAGAACCCGGCAAAGGCTTGCATGTTGGCAAAGACATATGCCGAGTTGCAGGCGAAGGATCACGCGCTTGCGGATCAGGCCGCGCTTCACATGGCGGAAATGAAGGCGTGTTTCGCCGACCTGTTTCGCAGCGCCCAGGCTGCCGGTGAAATCCGGCCTGAACATGACCCGGATCGGCTGGCGGCCCGGTATCAGTCGGACATTCTGGGGCTTCGGTTGTCGGCCGAACGCAAGGATGTCGATGCGCTGGAAATCGCGGCGGATATCGCTTCTGACATCGACCGGTTATGAGGTGGATTCGGATGGGCAGAAAACGACCCGAGCACACACAAAATATTGGGGGATCGCGTGACAATCCCCACCAGAAAACGTATAAGGTACCAAAATAATATAGGTACTGACTGAATGTCCGAAGACGCACAGGCTCCTCAAGAATACGGCGCAGATTCCATCAAAGTTCTCAAGGGCTTAGAAGCCGTTCGCAAACGCCCCGGGATGTATATCGGGGACACGGATGATGGATCGGGCCTGCACCACATGGTGTATGAGGTCGTCGACAACGGAATTGACGAAGCGCTGGCGGGTCACGCCGACCATGTGACCGTGAAAATTCACGCGGATTCCAGCGTTTCGGTCAGCGATAACGGCCGCGGAATTCCGGTTGATATCCACCCGGAAGAAGGCGTTTCTGCGGCAGAGGTCATCATGACCCAGCTGCACGCGGGCGGCAAGTTTGACAGCAACTCATACAAGGTGTCGGGCGGCCTGCATGGCGTGGGTGTTTCGGTGGTAAACGCCCTGTCGGATTGGCTGGAGCTGCGCATTTGGCGCGCGGGCAAAGAGCACGTGGCGCGATTTGAGGGTGGTGAAACGGCAGAGCATCTGAAGGTTGTCGGCGAATGCGGCGATCGTACGGGAACCGAAGTGCGGTTTCTGGCGTCGACCGACACGTTCTCGAATCTCGAATACTCGTTCGAGACGTTGGAAAAACGGCTGCGCGAACTGGCCTTCCTGAACTCGGGCGTGCGGATCATCCTGATCGACGAACGCCCTGCCGAGCGGCTGGAGACCGAGCTGTTCTACGAGGGCGGCGTCAAGGAATTCGTGAAATACCTCGACCGATCCAAAACGCCGGCCATGCCCGAGCCGATCTATATCAAGGGCGAGCGCGACGATATCGGTGTCGAGATCGCCATGTGGTGGAATGACAGCTACCACGAAACGGTGCTGCCATTCACCAACAACATCCCGCAACGCGACGGTGGGACCCATGTGGCTGGGTTCCGGGGGGCTTTGACCCGGACGATCAACAACTATGCGCAGTCCAGCGGGATTGCGAAAAAGGAAAAGGTCAGCTTCACCGGTGACGATGCGCGCGAAGGTTTGACCTGCGTATTGTCGGTGAAAGTGCCCGATCCGAAATTCTCGTCCCAGACCAAGGACAAGCTGGTTTCCTCCGAGGTCCGTCCGGCCGTCGAAGGTCTGATGAATGAAAAACTGGCCGAGTGGTTCGAAGAAAACCCCAACGAGGCCAAGAATATCGTCGGCAAGATCATCGAGGCTGCGTTGGCCCGGGAAGCTGCGCGGAAGGCGCGCGAGCTGACCCGGCGCAAGACGGCGATGGATGTGAACTATCTGGCGGGCAAGCTGAAGGATTGTTCCGAGAAGGATCCATCGAAAACCGAAGTCTTCTTGGTCGAGGGTGACTCGGCTGGTGGATCGGCACAGACCGGCCGGGATCGTCTGACGCAGGCGGTTCTGCCCTTGCGGGGGAAAATCCTGAACGTGGAACGCGCCCGGTTCGACCGGATGCTGTCGTCTCAGGAAATTGGCAACCTCGTCATGGCGCTGGGTACGGGCATTGGCCGCGATGAATTCAACATCGAAAAGCTGCGCTACCACAAGATCGTCATCATGACCGATGCGGATGTGGACGGCGCGCATATCCGGACCCTGTTGCTGACCTTCTTCTATCGGCAGATGCCAGAGCTGATCGAGGGCGGGTACCTCTACATCGCACAACCGCCGCTGTACAAGGTTTCCCGCGGAAAGTCAGAGGTTTACCTGAAGGATCAGGCCGCTCTGGATGACTATCTGATCAATCAGGGCGTCGAAGGCGCGGTTCTGAAACTCGGCTCGGGTGAGGAAATCATCGGCCAGGACCTGACCCGCGTGGTGGACGAAGCGCGCCAGTTGAAACGTGTGCTGGACGCGTTTCCAACGCATTATCCGCGTCATATTCTGGAACAGGCCGCCGTGGCTGGGGCTTTCGTGCCGGGTGCAGTGGACGCCGATCTGCAAGGTGTGGCTGACAAAGTCGCCGCACGGCTGGATCTGATCGCGTTGGAATACGAACGCGGTTGGCAGGGTCGGATCACACAGGATCACGGCATCCGGCTGGCCCGTATCCTGCGCGGTGTCGAAGAGGTCCGCACGCTGGATGGCCCGATGCTGCGCTCGGGCGAGGCGCGCAAGACCGGAAGCTTTACGCAGAGCCTGCAAGAGATCTACAACTCTCCGGCCACTTTGAACCGTCGTGATCGCAGCCAGATGATCCACGGTCCGCTGGACTTGTTGCGCGCCATTCTGGAAGAGGGTGAAAAAGGCCTGTCCTTGCAGCGCTACAAAGGTCTGGGTGAGATGAACCCTGACCAGCTGTGGGAAACGACACTGGATCCGGATGCGCGGACACTGCTGCAAGTGCGCGTGGATGACATGGTCGAGGCGGATGATCTGTTCACCAAGTTGATGGGTGACGTCGTGGAACCTCGTCGGGAGTTCATCCAGAAAAACGCCTTGAGTGTTGAGAATCTGGATTTCTGATCATGGTGTAGGCCAAGCCGGAGCGGCCAAGCGACAAAAATCTCTGCCCGTTTCTGCACCCAATAAACTATGCATCCCAACTGGCACTAACGTTTCGATTGCAATTTAGAGCGACGAGATGGCCTTGATCACTGCTTCCCGGTTCTGAACAGCGCCGGTTTGTAGATACTCCATGGCTTTGAGAGCAGCTTCATGGGCTTGGACAGATGACCCGCCAACACAGTCCTCTACAACGCGGCAGAAGTAGTCTGATTGGTGACCATCGACGAATGTGTAGTGCACACAAACATCTGTCAGCCCGCCGCACAACACAAGTGTTTCTACCTTTAAACCGCGCAGCAGGATTTCGAAATCGGTTCCAAAAAACGCAGAATACCGCCGCTTCGGGACGATGTAGTCACTTTTGCGATATCCCATCTCATCTTTTGCAACTTCCGTTCTTGGATCACCTTCGAGACAGTGTATGTCTTCGTCACCATCCAGTTCACGGCCGAAGTCTATCCTATCGGGACGATGGATTTCTTGGATGAAAATGACTGGCACTTTGTTCTCATGTGCGGCATCAACCAAATCACGCGCGGCGATCATGCGCTCTTTGCAGCCCGGCATGTTGTCGATGGAGCGTACTTCGCTGTCATCAATAAACGTGCTCTTTTGAATGTCGATTACGATCAGGGCAGGTCTACCCTCGATCAGTTTCCTGGCTTGTTTGGTTTTAGTTGTCATGTTCGACCTCTAATTTGCCAGGTCGTCCTGAAAAACGCCCTTACTCGGCCGGGTCGTCCCAGCGGGCAGATCAGTTTTACTAGATGCGCTAGTGAGTACGGTAAAGAGCGCGCTGCTCTGTTGTGGAATGAAAAGCATGTGTTCGCGCCTAGGGCAACATTGCCCGCACAGCTGCCGTTAGGGGTAAGCGCAGAGAGAGTCTGCGCCGAGCGTAGATTGAGCAATAGTGCGAGCGGAACCAACGGCGGCTATGCAACTTCACCTATCGCTAATAGTGTAAGTACATGAACAGATTTCGAAATGCCCAACCCTCTGATGCAATTCGATGCTTTGAGATCGAGACTGATGCCTATGAAGGCGACGAAGCAGCTACCCTCGAAAAGATAGCAAAGAGAATCGAAGTCTATCCCGATGGTTTCCTTGTTCTTGAGGTCGAAGGTGAGATTGTTGGCTTTGTGAATTGCGGATGTGCGTACAACGTCGAAATGTCTGATGAGGAATTCAAAGAACTTGTAGGGCATGACCCTGGCGCGCCAAATGTTGTTATTATGTCTGTCGTCGTGGATTCGGCGCATCAAGGAATAGGCCTATCGCGGGCATTGATGAATGAATTCGTCGACCGCATGAGGAAAATGGGCAAATCCGCGATCTTCCTTATGTGTAAAGAGCATCACGTCCCTCTCTATCAGAGATTTGGGTACAAGTATCTTCGGCCATCAAGCTCTGATCATGGAGGAATGACTTGGCACGAAATGTCTATGGAAATATGAACCGTTGTTTGGTTGAGCCACGGTGAGTGGACATTTAGGGCCGACCGAGCCGCGCTACATTGAAAGGGATCTGCCGCGACCTCTCAATTGAGTTGTGTTGTTCGGTTTTGGGTTGAATTATACTAGTCAGATTGCACTCTTGATTGAGTTTTAATGCGTTAAAGTTGATAGAATTACGCTACGACAATCGAAGTTTGAGCGTGTATAGTGAACCGCGCAAACTTTTGGGCAAATCGTGCAAACTTATGCGCAAATGCTGCGTAAAAATATGGGCGAAGACCCCCAGATTTTCTGAAAAAAATAAATGTTAGGAATGCAGCGTTATGCGCACGCCTACATCATGTGGTAGCAAGTTCCTTTGCCGAACAGACCTGCGAATGAAGTCGGATGAACAGCTTTATCTGACTGGTCCCTTGAAATTCTGGACTGATCATTCCACATCTATGCCATGAACAAAGAAACCCTTCCAATTGCCGACATCAAGTCGCCCGCAGGCCCGGGTAGGCCTCGTGCCTTTGACGAAGCCGATGCTTTGGAAAAAGCCTTGTGCGTATTTTGGCACAAGGGCTACGAGGCCGCGTCGGTGGACGATCTGACCAAGGCCATGGGTTTGAGCCGTTCCAGCTTTTATGGAACCTTCGGAAATAAGCAGGCTTTGTTTCGCAAAGCCCTCAGCCACTATTCAAGACGTGGTTTGAAAGCTTTGCGCGACGTCGCGGACGCGGGCGGAAATGACCCCGTCGGCGCGATAATGGAAGCCTTGGCGAATCCGCAAGGAGGTCGTGACGGCTGCATGCTGATCAACTGCCTTACCGAGCTTGCCCCGCATGATGATGAAGTGGCCGATCTCGGGCGACATCATTTGGAGAGCATTGACAAAATTATTGCGGAAGCGCTTGAGCCTTCAGATCCGAGTCTGGCGCTCGACAGGGCGCGCGCCTATGCCTCCCTTGCTATTGGCACGCTAGCCTTGCGTAAGGCGGGCGTTCCCGCTGAGCAGATATCGCAAACCCTGAAACAAGCCCGGTTGGTGATTTCGCCATAAGGTCTTCCGCCACCATAACGAAATGAAACCTAACACAAACTCAAACAAGAGACAGTGAGCACAATATTGGACTAGTTGGTCCAATAATATCTGAACGAAGTTTACCAAAGAAGGAAGCAGCAATGGCTGATGAAAAACTGTTCTCGGGCATCAAAGCTGGTGCAATCGAGCTGAAGAACCGCATTGTCATGGCGCCACTTACCCGTAACCGGGCAAGAGCTGAGGATGACAGTGTCCATGAATTGCAGGCCGAGTACTACGCGCAGAGGGCAGCTGCTGGTCTGATCATCACGGAAGCATCGCAAATCTCGCCCCAAGGCAAAGGCTATGCCTGGACGCCCGGCATTTATTCCAAAGCACAAATCGACGGCTGGAAAAAAGTGATTGAGGCCGTCCATGCCAAAGACGGGAAGATCGTGATCCAGCTTTGGCATGTCGGACGGATTTCGCATTACAGCTTGCAGGAGGGTGGTGAAGCCCCTGTCGCGCCATCCGCAATTGGCGCTAAGGCCAAGACGTTTGATGGTGAGCAGTTTGTTGAAACTTCTGAACCGCGAGCTCTGGCCATCGAAGAAATTGCTGACATTGTTGCGGACTACCGGAGGGCCGCGGAAAACGCCAAAGAGGCTGGTTTCGACGGTGTAGAGGTCCATGCAGCCAACGGATACCTTATCGATCAGTTCCTGCGCGACGGGTCGAACAAGCGTAAAGACGAATACGGTGGTCCTGTTGAGAATAGAGCGCGATTCTTGAAAGAGGTGATGGACGCTGTTGTCGACGTGTGGGGCGCAGACCGCGTCGGTGTCCGCCTCAGCCCGTTCTCGGACGCAAACAACATTTCCGACAGCGACCCACAGGCGACATTCTCGCATGCGATCAAATTGTTGAATAGCTATGGGTTGGCCTATCTCCATCTCGTAGAAGGGCAGACCGGCGGCCCGCGCGATATTCCTGAAGGTGGTGACCTAAAGGCGCTCTATGAATTGTTTGACGGAGTTAAAATGGGCAACAACGCTTATGACCGAGACATGGCGATTGAAGCGGTCGAGACCGGCGCCGTCGATCTGGTGGCCTTTGGTCGGCCGTTTATTTCCAACCCGGATCTTGTCAACCGGCTGGAGAAAGACGCCGCACTGAATGAGCTCGATCCAACCACTCTCTACGGCGGCAATGAAAAAGGGTATACCGATTATCCGGCACTGGAAGAGGAAGCAGTCGCTGCAGAGTGATACATCGCTCTTAACCCCATAGCGACAGGCTATGCCAAGCAAAGTGAGCGCGCCGGCTTGGACGCGCTCACCCAGCAACTACGGAGATCTCTATTCTTAAGGCGAGGGCCTATCACCAGCCTGCAAATGAACTGCTGCCATATGATCAGGGTTGAATGTATCCAATCAGGATGCATCCTTGATTGAGAGGCGCCCGGTTTTAGTTGAGGAAGAAGTGCGGTGACTACAATCAATTGAACGCGTTTCTCGAGCCGCGCATTGTCGCAAGTAAATCGTGCAAAATAGTTCAGTCTTTTGGCGTAGTCTTTGCGGTTACGGCCCCTTGCGTTGCTGAATCCCGCAAAGGTCCTCCTTAGGAACCTTGGGTTCCATGCAGCCTTTCTTGCTTGGACTTTCGCAAATGTCTCCGATGCGCAGAAAGCGGGCTGTGCAGAGCCGTCCGGATCCGTCAATTCTTGCAATCTTCAATGGCTTTCAACGCTGTAAAGCCTTCGGACCAAGACCAATCATTCGAGTTCAACGTCGCATTGTACCTCTGAATGTGACATCAAGGATTGACCCTAGAACACTTTGCATCGGCTGCGATACGACGTGTTTGATCAGTATCTAGTCAGAGTATCAAGTATCGCTTGCCGCGTTGCGTCATCATTGTGGAAGATCCTGCCGGCGAGAAACTCCGATGGAAACTCAGGCCACGTTTTGCGCATTTCAGTGACCAGTCGTTGTGCTTCTTGCGAATGTCCCAGCTGATCCTGCGCAACGGCCTGGAATAGGAGCGACGGAGCACTTACGGGCGCACCGGCAGCGGGCGCGCCTTGAAATGCTTCGACAACCTTTTCGTAATTCCCGAGCATAAGCTGCGATACACCCCAAATATTACGTGCGCCAAAGCGGCCCGATCCTGACCTTAGTCTTTCGGGATTGCTAACCTCGGCAGCAAGTTCCGGTGCGTTAGCCAGGATGGCTGTGATGCCGACAAGATCCAGGATATGACCATCATTCGGAGCAAGTTCGACGGACATTCTTGCATATTTCTTAGCCTCGACTGGATTATTTTTGGCAGCCAATACCCAACCGTTTGCGCCGTTTGCCCAGGCATCTGTCGGAGACAGATCAAGCGCCCTTCCCGACATCTCCGAAGCCTTGCTGATGAGGTCATCTCTTTGCGCTGTGTCGGGGGACAAAATAGCCAAAGTCGCCAGAACTTGTGCCGATCCGGCGTAGCCATCGGAAAGTGCCGGGTCCAACTCTGTGGCATGTTGGAACATTCCCAATGCTATTTGCTGTCGTTTGACATCGAAAACAGGAAAAAACATTCCTCTGGCTTGATCCGCAAGGTTAGCCGCCTGAAGTCTCGTCAAGGACTGCTCACCAAGGGCTGCTCTTTCAGCCTGTCCTAGGGATTGGGTTGGGGGCAGAACCACATTGCTATCTTGAGCCAGCCAAAAGCCAATTCCAGCAATCAATACAAGACAACCCAGTCCAAGCGGCAGCATTTTTTTCAAACGCGGATGTTCTGCTAGCACATCGCTACTCGGTACCTCTGAAGTGTCGTATGCTGTCGTATTTTTTTGCGAAAACCGTGGCTTGTATCCACCCGGATCAACAAAAATGCGAACCCCTTTGCCGTTCCATTGATCTTCGTAAAACTCATGAAGCAGTCGACGCAGCCGTCTGGCTTCAACGCGAACGAGATTTCGGCCACCGGTGCCATCAATACTTCGACCGTAAACTTCGACTGCGATTGCTTTGCCACGGATTTGGGCGCCGCGACCAGCGAGAGTTTCTTCGACCACGTAAGTAATAAATTGCTGGAGTCGCGGCGAAGCCTGGAACGCGACGCTTGAAACAACGCTCTGAAGTGCCTGTCGGACAAGCTCCGGCGATGGCGGTGCAATATCTTGATCTATCGGCAATTCATTAGCTTGGTTCAAAGCAAACTCACCCCCAACTCACGGTGACTCACTTGGACTGCATCGTCAACCGCACTCATCTTGATCTGAGAATAGATAGTGGGAACCATGGATAATCCAGTGACTTGGGAACTGAGTGACGAGCTTCCAGAGCTTTCCGATGCGCTCTCAGGGTTTAACGAAACGGATGCGTTGCTCAGCGAGGCAATCGAAGACCTGAAGAAAGTATCGGCACTGTTGGATGACACATCAATACCAGCCCCAGAGCGCGCGGAATGGACCCACATCAAATCTGAGCTGATCAACGAGCTTCGCCGGATGGTGAAGCGAAGCCTTCGCAACACTTCTAACTGAGGACTGGTCCATGACTAAGGAAGACACTGGGAAAGACCTGGACAACAAACAGGGGCAACCAACAGAGCAAATCGAAGACCCGTCGCGGCGGAGTGTTCTAAAGGGCTTGGCCACTGGAGCGGCCGCGACAGGGGCAGCTGGGTTTGCGGCAGGAAGTGCCGAGGCCCACGAAGGAGATGGCCCCCTGGGAGAAACACTCAAGAACCCATATGGCGGTCGACCCGCAGGCGGCATATCATTGCCAGAGTACTTCCGCCCGACGAAGTACATGACCGGTTCAAACGCGAACTATTTTCCACTGAGTGAGGAGTTGGGGCCAGATGAGATGCGCATCTCATTCTGTGGTTCAACACCGTATCCACCGCGCGAAGATCAGGCGGGTACTTGTATCATGGTGGAGTTGGGGAATGGAAAGCGGTTCTTTTTCGATTTTGGATCCGGTTGTGTCCGCAACATCATTGCCATGCAAGTACCTGGGCAACTGATCAACGACATCTTCATCTCTCACCTGCATGTCGACCACTACGCCGATATTCCCTATATTTACCCATTCCGTGCCTGGTCGGGTGGCTACACGCCATTGCGCATTCACGGTCCCTCTGGTCGGACACCGGAACTTGGGACCGCCGGAATGGTCAAAGGCATGCAACAGATGCTCAAATGGCATCTGGAGGCCTTTGATGTGTTCCCGATTGGGGACGGCTACGAGATCGAAGTCAACGAATTCGATTTCCGTCAGGAAGGCGGCATCGTTTATGACGAAGATGGCGTGACTGTTAGGTCCTGGCCACGAAGCCACGCCAAGGACGGTGCGGTTGGCTATCGGCTCGATTGGAACGGGCTGAGCTTTGTATGGACCGGCGATGGTCGCCCGGATGAGCTTTCACGTAAATACGGCGAAGGTGTTGATGTCTTTGTAACCGAAATGTCGGGACAGGATATTGGTCAGCTGATGACCTACAAATATGGTATCCCACAGGATCTCTTTAACTACACCATCGATACGCATCACACCTCCCACTATGCCGTGGGTAAGCTCTTTGCTGACACAAGGCCGCGTTTGGGAATGGTGACACACTACACGCAAGACGAAGACATCGACGCTGAAATGCTGGCTGGTATTCGCGCTCATTACGACGGTCTGTTCCAATGGGGTCTCGATGTAGCCGTTGTGAACGTGACCAAGGATGCAATTTGGTACAGGAAAGCTGCACTGCCCGGAAAATCCGGTACCGTTCCGCCATTCCGGGAACTGGCTGCGGCAGCCGAGGCCGGACGTATTGAGCTTCCGGATGAAATCACACTACCGAACCCGAGGCTCACCCGAGCAGATCAGCAAGACCAGAAGTACAGAGATATGGAGATTGATCCACGCGAGTACTACCCAACTGACGTTTTCCGAGCACCCGGCGGGGACTGGCCGCAGGACTTTACCATCAAAGTTTCGGATGTAATCGGCACGCGTGATGAAGACTGAGAGGAGATCGAACGATGATTGAATTTGGTTCGACTTCTGCGATCCCCGTGACGATCCTTACCGGCTTTCTAGGAGCCGGTAAGACAACACTATTGAACCGCATCCTGACAGGCAATCACGGGTTGCGGGTTGCGGTTCTGGTAAATGACTTTGGATCCATCAATGTCGATGCCGATCTTGTAGTCGGCCTCGAAGATGATGTGATGAGCCTGGCTAATGGTTGCGTTTGTTGCTCGATACGAGATGACCTGATCGAAACGGTGGAAGCCGTACTTGCCCGGCCTGAGAAGCCGGAATACATCATCCTTGAGGCAAGTGGTGTGTCCGACCCGTCGTCTATCGCGATGACATTTACCGATCAGAAGTTTCGGGACATGATCCGCTTGGACAGCCTAATGTGTCTTGTCGATGCGGAACAGCTATTTGCCGCGCCGGAACAAATGGAACTGAAGCTCCGTCAAATCGCGTTCTCGGACATGGTTATTTTAAACAAGGTCGATCTCGTCGACAGGGCAGCTGTTCAGAAGGTGCACGATTGGCTTGGGTCTCGCTTCCGTCGATATCGCCTGGTCGAAGCTGTCAATGCCGACGTCCCACTGGATATACTTCTTTCCGTTGGTCGCTTTGCCGCCGAACAGCTCGAAACAGCGATACCCGATCATCACGAACATGGACCAGATTGTGGTTGTGACCACTCTGATCACTCGGACAGTTTCTCAACAACCATGATGAAAGCTGAACGCCCAATAAGCCTATCTTCTCTCCGGAACGCAATTCGAAAGCTTCCAGGCGATGTCTATCGCCTCAAGGGTTTTGTTTTTAGCGAGGAGGACCCGGATCATCGCATTCTCGTTCAGGTCGTTGGAAAACGTATGGACATCGCAAGGGATGGGGTATGGGGCCGCCGAAAACGCGAAACAAGGCTTGTTGCAATAGGTGCACCGGGTGCCCTGTCAGAATACGAGCTTTCCGATGCGTTGTTGGCGACCGCATAGCGGCAAGTTCAACCAAACTTGCTTGCGTATGAACCTTTATTTCCAACTCGTAACTGCCCGAAAGCCCGCAGCGCCGAGGACCAAATAAGGAGAAACACCTGATTGCTGAAACAGATTGGGAAATTGGTTCAAGCGATCACATGACCCGCACCTGCCACTGCGTTTGTATTATCGGGCACGGCTGTATGCGCGCAGGACGTCTCAGGTCCAGAACTTGACGATGCAGCCCCGGAACCCGGATTGCCGAGTACAGCCGGAGGACAAGATGCCGAGTTGTTTTCTGCTTTCCACGGGCCCGAGGCGTTACCTCGGGTCGCAAATCTCCTTTTCTGGGGATCTAGGGGCAAAGACAGGATGCCTATATTTTTTCAACCGAGGAAAAAATGGAAGCCATGCAGCGGGTGACGTCAGTGTTTTAACAAAGTCAGGCGAGGTCGGAACAAAGCACTGCGCGTCAGTGTTGCCCGCCAATGTTCCCGGTGAATTGCGTGCGGAGCTTCTTATCAGGGACTTTGGGAACGATTCCGACGATCCACCCGTGGCAGTCGAAGTTATTGGCTACCTGCATTTCATCGAGGCCGCACTTGATCTCCCAGGCGCGATTGTAGCCGTAACTTCGAAAGCAATTATTGGCTGAACCACGATAGGCAAAAGGCATTAATCTGATCCAAGACACCCGCCGAGGCGTATTTATCAAGTACCTCTTAACAAGGAGAAAAGAATGCTTCCACCCAGCATTATCGCTGCGACCCTTGGATTTTTCGCAGCCACTTCGCTTCAAGCTGGTGTTCAAATTCGCTTCGTAGAGGGCGCACCAAAGGACCGTTTTGTTCTGACAAATGTCGGAACGTGCGACGTCGAAGCCTCGACCGTCAAGATTGACTTGTCGCAATCTGCCGGACGTTTGATTTTCGACGTTACCGAAAAAGGCGCGGGCGTGGAGGTATTTCAACCTCTCGAATTCGTTGAAGGTGCTGAGGCACTGCGTCAGCTTCCTTCGGTCGTGGACGGGCAAAATACAATTGAACTTGAGATCGCCTCCCTCGCGGCAGGGGAACAACTCGCTTTTACCATCGATGTAGATGACACCATTGGGCAACGCGAAATCACTGTTTCTGGGTCGGAGATCGAGGGCGCCATGGTGTCATATACTGCCTCGGATGAGACCAATACTGCGACCTTCTCTTCCGAAGCGTTCGTCAACCTGACGACCAAGGATTGCTGAGAGCTGCCCGGCAATGTCGAACTGGTTGATCCGCATAGCATTTCTTGCGCTCATGCTCGGAGGCGGCATCCTGATCGGGATACTAACCGCACCCGGTGCTTGGTATGCGCAACTTTCTAAGCCTGCTTTCAATCCACCAAATTGGATTTTTGGCCCGGTTTGGACGGCGCTTTATGTTTTGATCGCGATGGCGGGCTGGCGCCAGTTCGAAGCAGACCGGAGCTCGGCCGCCATGAAGTTGTGGTGGGCGCAGATGGGGCTGAACTTTTTGTGGTCTCCATCCTTTTTCGTACTGCAAATGCCGTGGGTTGCCTTTGTGGTCATTGTTGCGTTGCTGGCTGTCATCTTCGTGTTCATCGCTCGGGTGAGGAACTCGGATCCAGTCTCCGCGCTGGCCTTCCTGCCGTATTGTGCATGGGTCGCATTTGCCACGGTGCTTAATCTTTCCATTGCGATACTGAATTGAGACGGAACAACATGCGTGCCAACTTCTTTGGGCTTTTTTCGGGTCTTGTTATGCTCGGATCTACAATGGCACAGGCTGATGAAAACCTTGCTGAGGACTTTTCCAAGTCTCCAGAGACGCGTTGGGACTATGTTGCGGACACAGTCATGGGAGGAGTCTCTTCAGGGCAAGTGCAGTTTCGTTCGGAAGGTGATGTCGCATTCGCGCGTCTGACCGGAACCGTCAGTACAAAAAACAACGGTGGCTTCATCCAGTTCCGACGCAAGTTGCCTGATCGGCCCGATGCGGGCGTATCGGGCGTAAGGCTGTTGGTCCGGGGTAACGGCGAGCAATACTTTGTTCACCTCAGGACACGTGGCACCGTACTTCCTTGGCAATACTATCAGGCCGAGTTTCCAACTTCAGAAAACTGGACCGAAGTCTCTTTGCCTTTGTCAGACTACAAAGCTTCAGGTGCCATGTTGCGCGCTATTCCCGTCGCTGACGAAATCACCTCGGTTGGAGTTGTAGCCTATGGGCGCGATCACGCGGCCAGTGTGGATGTCAGCGAGATTGGGTTTTACTGAAGGTCGCCCGGGCGATGGCCAGAAATATGTCTGGGCGTCCCCCTTTCGGTGTAGCCGCGCCCCCCAAAATAAGGGCGACATGCCATCAGATTATTTGTTAAAAAGCCCTAAAGCTGCGACCCAATTGGCAAAATACTCAGGAAACCGGAAATTATGTGATCCCAGGCTGATCCTGTCGGCTCGGATTCATACTCAAGGACGTTGCCATCATCATCTCTTGTCGCCCATTTAAGCTGGCCAGCTTGCTCGAGTGTGACGTGATATGTGTATGCGGGCAGCGCGTCGTCCAAGGCACCCATCGTCTGTGCAGTCAATGCTGGCGAGTCAATCAGAATTCCCATCTCGGTGTTGATGTTGACAGACCGGGGGTCCCAGTTGAACGACCCTACGAACAAGTATCGGTCATCAACCGCAAATGCTTTGGAGTGTAGGCCTGATCGCGATTGAGCCCAGTTAATCCCGCGGCGTTGAACTTGATAAGCGTCGGGACGCAGTTCGTAGAGTTCTACTCCACCGCGTAAAAGTGCTCGGCGTTTTTTAGCGTAGTGTGCGTAAACGGGTGCGACGTCGTTAGATGCAAGTGAATTGGTTACGACCTTTACGTCGACCCCGCGCTTCTCGAGTTCGGTCAACCATTTCACACCGTTGTTGCGCGGCACAAAATAGGCGGACACGATATTCACCTCACTGCGGGCATTTTCAAAATACGGAAGCAATCGAGACGCCAGAACGGGGTCTGAACTATCCAGACCCGCCGCTTTTGAAGGTGGATCAGAATATAGTTTCGCAGGCAGCCAATCCAGTGACAGGGCTCCATCTGCAAAGTTCTCTTGTGCTGACTTTCTGAGGGCGGCGCCGTACTGCGTTTGCTTCGCTTCTTCGACCAGTTCCTTCAACCTGCCTCGCGCATCGCTAAGGTCAAATTCTTCGGGTTCCCCAACGACCGCACGCGCCGGAACTGCGAACTCGCTGTTCCAGTAAGAGTCAAAGCTACGCGACACTTCGCGTACAACGGGGCCTGCGGCCAGCACATCCAAATCAGCGTAGTTCATTTCCTCCCGGGCCAGAAAGTACTCGGCACCGATGTTCCTTCCACCCACAATCGTGAACACATTGTCTGCCGTCATGGACTTGTTGTGCATTCTTCGATTGATGCGTTTGAAATCTGTGATACCCGCAATCAAAAGACTCTGATCCCGCCAAAATGGATTGAATAGCCTGATCTCAATGTTTTTGTGATTGTCCAACGCGGCCGTCATCGCGTCATAGCTGGACGTGTCCATGTCATCCAGCAACAATCGGACACGAACACCCCGATCTGCTGCCTGCAAAAGACTGGCTGCAAAAAGGTGACCTGTCGGGTCGTTGTGTAGAAGGTAGTATTGCGCGTCTATCGTTCGCTCGGCAGCAGCCGCCAACAGCAGCCGTGAAACAAGCGCTTCTTCTCCATCACTGATCAGCTTGATGCCTGACCGACCGTCTTTGGGGTCCCCAAGGCGATCGGCCGCCTGGCCCAGAGCCGTGCCCGAATTCGCCGGCAGCGCAGCCGATGCTGTCTTTTCATATGTACGGGATTTTGGAGCGCAAGCGACAAGAAACAGCGCGCAACAAACCCCAATCACGAACTTCCATTGCGCCATAGGTTTCCTCCAACCGTATGCCCTAGGTGACTACGCCGGACCATGCGATGGCAAGTTTGTTCTATGACGCCTGAGGTTGTTTCGTTTGTAAGTGTTGATTTCGCATACCAGCAATGGCGGAATTGTCAGTCTGATGCCGGGCGACGGTTTCGGAGTTCCGCAGCCGCCGCCGAACTTGGCGCAAAGCTCAGGGTAGGAAGGGCATGAAATGCATAACACGATTGAGATGTAAGTTCACGAGCCGCGCTCAGAAGGGAAAAGTGACCTGAAAATCAGCATCGGAAATAGCGACTGGCGAAGTCGTCGCGGGCTATGCCGGTACGGATAATTGGGCGACGTATACTTGTATCGGATCGACCGTAAACCTTGCTGCTTACCTTGGGACAGAGACGCAGAAAACCGGAAGCCTGCAATTGATTGATCAAGAAGTCTTCGATCTGTCGGTGGCGGCATATGTGTTGGACACATTTGGTGGAGCCATGATCAAGGGTTTCTCCGATCCATTCGGCATCCATGCGCTATGACCAATCGAGCGACCTCATAAAAAGGCTGAAATACTTGAAGTATTCGACGCAAGATATGAGGGCCTAGAGCGAAAAGCAGAACAGTCAGCAAGTTCGGACTATTGGTCAGGTGCGTACCAAATTGGCGAAGTGTATGCGCGTTCCTGCGCTGTCAATGGGACATTGTCTGGCATTTGAATTCCAAACTTAACGGCATCATACGCCGTCCAGCGGGGTGTCGGAATTTCGATAACTCGGGCGTAGTAAAATGCGCTTTCTGACGGATCAAAGTCGGGATCCTGCCACACGGTTCCTAACTCAGAAGCACCTATCGTGTTGGTCCACGAGGGGATTGAAAGGTTAACTGTGGTGCCTACGGATGGCAGCTTACCAGCGGCATCTGGTTCGCGGGAACCGGACCAGGCCACATCGTAGACTTTTTCCCGTTGCTCTCCATCTGCATCTAACCAACCCTTTATGATCTGGATTCGATCCAAGTTTGCTCCCATCGGATCACGAAGCGCGTATACCAGAAAAGTAGGAGAGCCTTCCCCAGGGCCAAGATCGCCACCCATCGGCACACCTTTGGTGTATCCTACAAGCGCCAAGTCCCGCCGCAAGGCATCCTCTTCGGTAAAAGTATATCCACCGAACATACGGACGCGCATTCGGGGACCTGTTGTTGCGTAAGTTTCACGCCGATGCATCGCATCCCAGATGGCTGTGCGGGAATTCTCCTCGGCCCATACTGCTGTCAGACCGCCGGTAATATATTGCGACGACCGCAGCGCAACCGTCCCGTCAGCATACGTCTTGCTGACATGTTGGCTCCGTTCTTCGCTGGGCTCGTAGCCGGTAAATTTTCCGAAGAAATTGTCGTTGTCAGGGGCGGTCAAACCTGTGTGCGTGTCACTGGCCCCACCCAAACCAAACTTGAAAGGGTTCACCCCTAAAATTTTTTGAAGCGACAGGCCGCGAAGCAACCCGGATCGGGCATATTCGCCGGGCAGCATATCCGTCTCTTTTCGAACCGAAGCATCAAGGTTACCGAAGTCCCACGTTTCGAAGTCAGCAAATTCATCGTCAGGTGAAAGGAACGGGTGAGCCTCACCGTCCCCCTTTATCTGGGTTGGTTCATATAGCCTTTCCCATTTGTTTCGCGCTTCTGCGTATGCGGGATCCAACGGCACCCCGTCTGCAAAATCGTCAACGAGCGGGAACATCCAGCCGTTCGATAAGTTTCCATTGTGCGGAATAGCAAGCACACGCCCGCCGGTTGTTTGCTCATAGTTTTCCAACCACTTCCAAAGATCACGAGGGTTTGGTGAGCCGACCGGGGGCGTCGTTGTATAAGGCAGTATCTGCCTTGTGAGCTCAGGACCGTCGCGAAATACCACGTTTCGGTGCAAATTGTTCCCTGCAACGAGAGATGTCCATTCATAGGCTATGAAGGTGCTGAACACGCCGGGGTCATTGTACTCCTCCGCGGCATCAATAATGTCGTCCCAAACACGGGCGTAAGCGGGATTGCCGGGTTGATAGTTCAGCGCAGGGGAAACCTGTCCTTGAGCAAATGCCGCGGTAAGCTCAAGCGCAGCTGCCAAGGCGGCTTCCCCACCTTTGTTGAATTCCTCGTGGAAATATCTGCCTTGCTCATCCGCCAGGATGTTGGGTGCACCCCCAATTATGTCGGTGATTGCTCCCATCGCATCCGAATGGTCTGTAATCATGAAGAAATCGAGAGGTATCGAAAGTTTTACTGGTTGACCCGTATTAGAGATTACCTCTTCGCCACGCGCAAACCGATAAGCATCTCGCGGCATCAGGCGTGTCCCGCCGCCGCCAGCGTCCCCGGAAAGACCGGTATGAACATGGGTGTCTCCAAAATAGACTTGAGTTGGATACGCGCGCTCAGCGTAAGGTGAATAAGGGCGACCAGAAGGTCCAGAAAGCCCAGACGGGTTTATTGCATCCTGAGCAAGGATTGGGTTCCCCAAAATGAGAGCGAGGGGTAAAACATAGCGAAACAACTTTTCCTCCATAATTGGAGGCATCATAACACAACTCCGGTACGGAGTATTTCCGGCCGAGAATAAATGTCTTCTGCACTTGAGGAGTAGACCCTCGGTGAACTTCACCAAATGGCTGCAACGAGCCGGGCGCAGCAAATTATCCCGTGGTCCTAGCGGTTTAATGAACTTTCGAAGAGCCGTCCAAGTGGTTCAAAGGCTGTTGAGCCGATGCTTCTCGAGTATCCCACAAAGCATAGTCTTGGCTTGGAGCCTGTGTTCTCGATGGCGTTCACGCGCCACATCCGGCCGACCTTCACTTATCGCTTGGAAAACAACACGATGATCCTCATTGGATTTGACTGGTAGCGGCCTGATAAACAGTGTCGTTGCGCGTGCGCGACGAACCTGGTCGCTCATCATGGCCACAATCGCTTCGACCCGCTTGTTGCCACCTAAACGCACGAGTTCCTGATGAAACAGCTCATCGGCCTCGGCCCAGGCTTCAAGGTCTTCGGCTTCGATGGCTTGGTCCATCTTTGCAATTGATCCGGCGAGTTCCGCCAATTCATCTTCCGAGTAACCCGCTTCGGCGGCGCGCTGTGCTGCGAGACTCTCGAGTTCCGTCAATATGTCGTAAATTTCACGCATATCATCTGACGAAACAGGCAGTATCCGCACGCCCTTCCGGGGCCGCATTTCCAGCAAACCCTTACTTTCCAACATCAGCGCAGCTTCCCGTATCGGGGTGCGGGACATGCCAAGGGTCTCGGCGAGTTCCGATTCCAGATGGTCAGTTCCGGCAGCAAGTTCGCCGGACAGGATCATCCGTCGCAAATCCCTTACAGCGCGTTGTGTATTGGAAAGAGTTTTTGCGTCCTGATCCTTCACGGCGTCTCCAGGTTGATCTTTCGTCCCTCCGCAGCCGAGAGATAGATTTTCTCTTCTATGCGGATCACATCCAAATATTCTCGGGCCGTGTTTTCCAGCGGCGTGCCCCGTAGAAGGCCCGAAATGACGTGACTTTGCAAGGCGTGGACGCAGTCTCCTCCAAATCCATCGTGATCGCTCGGAGGCAGAATCTGCTTTCGCTCCTGTTTTCCAAAAGCGCGGAGTTCAACTGAACCGTCGCCGTTAAGAACCAGCGATCCTTTCGTTCCTTCAATAAGCGCTTCGCCCATGGTTTGACGCAGGTTTTCGGCACTGTGATCAAGGCACCTGTTCCCGTCGAACAGAGCTTTCAAGCCGTTGGGGTGATCAAACAAGATGTAACCTGCGTCCTCGCCCGCGATAACGGGGTTCACTCGACGCAGGTCGGCATAAACCGCGCTGGGCGCCCCGAACAAAAAACGAAACGTGTCTACCCAGTGAACCGCTGTTTCATGAACGAGGAAACGCGGCATGTCCTGAAAGTAGGGCTGCCGGTCCAGATAGGCGCGTGGTCCCTGTCCGTCACCGGGCCGAAGCCGGAAAGTCGCTTGTAGAGGCGTTCCAATTCGACCTTCAGCCATCGCTTCCTTGATTGCGCGGTACCAAGGCTGGAAGCGGAAGTTCTCGTGTACAACAATAGTTGCGCCAACCTCTTCTGCTTCGGAAACAACCTCCTCCGCTTCACCCAGAGACAAGCAGAATGGCTTTTGGCAGATCAGCCACTTGATACCAAACCGCAGTGCCGTGCGGATGGCCTCGGCCTGCGCCACAGGTGGAAGGATGATGTCCACGAGGTCCGGTTCTTCTGCCTCCAACATTTTCGACAGATCATCATAAGCCGCCAGCCCTGTTTCCCTCGCTTTTTTGATATCACGGTTGCAGGATGCAACTGGAACAGCGCCGGGCATTCTTGACCAGCTTTCGTAGTGGAACTTGCTGAAGTATCCCGCACCTACACACGCGACCCGAATGGCTTCTTTAGTATTCATTCCGGCAATGCTTCCAATACTGCTGAGGCCGCTTCCTGAGTTCCAGCTTTGCCGCCCAAGTCTCGCGTCAGGTTTTGACCGTTCGCCACCACCTTTTCTACGGCCTCGCGCAATCGAGCGCCGTCGCTGGACAGTTCCGGGTGATCATGGGTCAAACCCAACCATTCAAGCATCATTGCCGCGGACAGGAACATTGCAAAAGGGTTGGCAACACCCTGTCCCGCAATGTCCGGAGCGGAGCCGTGACAGGGTTGGAACACGGCGTGGTTCAATCCGATATCTGCTGAAGGAGCCAGTCCAAGACCGCCCATAAGACCTGCACCAAGGTCAGAGAGGATATCTCCGAACATATTCTCAGTTACCAAAACATCGAATTCCCAAGGCTTCTGGACCATCCAGAGGGCGGTCGCATCAACATAAGCATGGTCTGCTTGTAAATCGGGATGGCGTGCAGCCTCGGCGTCAAAGATTGATCTGAAGAATGCAAAGGCGCGGAATACATTGGCTTTGTCGACACAGGTTACTCGTCCCGGGCCGCGACCGGACGCCTTGCGGTTGTTGGCGAGGTCAAACGCGAAACGGAATAGCTTTTCGGATACCTCGCGGGTGATCAGCAGGGTTTCACGCGCCTCATCTTCCGTGACTTCGCCCGTTCCTTGGGTGAAGAACAACCCTTCGGTGCTTTCACGAATCAAAACAAAGTCGATCTCTTTTCCGGGAGGCAACTCCAAGGGTGTCATTTGTCCGCTGCTTACCTTTACCGGACGCACGCCAGCAAAAAGGCCAAGCTGCTTTCGCAGGTCTATCTGTGGAGAAATCTCGGTTCCGTCAGGATATCGAACATCCGGTAAACCCATTGCTGACAGCAGAATCGCGTCGGCCATGCGTGCAGTTTCGAGTGATCCTGATGGGAAAGATTCTCCAGTTTTGGCGTAGTGGCCTGCGCCTGCTGGTGCGTCTGTAAACGCCAACTCGTAGGTCGGATTGCCGCGCGAGAGATGGCGCAAAATTTCAAGCGTAGGCGCCATAATTTCCGGGCCGATCCCGTCCCCGTGGAAAACCGCGATATCGTAAGTCTTTTTCATTTTGGCCCGCTTCCTTCCCGTTTTGCATTCATAGCGCGATAGCAGCTTCCACTACAGTCCGTTGACAATGCATTCTTTAATGTATACGCAAATAAATGCAACAATAAACGCGAAGTTGTTTTGGGAGGACTTGGAAATGAAACTAAAGCTAGGGCGGTTAGCGGCCGCAGCCGTGATGGCGACCGGGATCGCAGGGGCAACTGCCGCGCAGGATTATCCCTATCGTGATATCACCACAGCTGTGGTCTGGGGGGCCGGTGGCGGCACGGACACGATTAACCGAATGATCATGGCTGAGATGGAAAAACACCTTCCGGTCTCGATCAACGTGATCAATCAAACTGGCGGGGTCGCAGGCTCCAACGGCATGGTCTATGTTATGAACCAACCAGACGATGGTTATACATTGGTCGGGCTGTCAGAATCGAATGTCACGGCCGCTGTGCAGGGGGGGTGGGACAAGAAATTTGATTTTTGGTATCCGTTTATTGTCGGCGGATCGCCTGATCTGATCTCGGTTCCAGCGGACAGCCCTTACAATACGCTGGAAGAACTGGTCGACGCTGCCAAAGCTGCTCCGGGTACTATTCCAGCAGCGGCGTCCGGTGCAGGTTCGATCCACCACTTGAACCTTCTGGCCATCGAAAAAGGGTCCGGTGCAGAATTCAAATTTGTTCCATACAAAGGCTCAGCACCCGGGCAGGAAGCGGCGATAGCGGGTGAAGTTGCGTTGGTTGTGACTTCACTGGCTGAACAGGCTCCGTTGATTGAGGGCGGTCAACTTAAACCGCTCGCAATGTTGACGCCCGAAGATGCGCAGATTGCAGGCACAACAGTGCCATCTGCCTTTGGCATCTATGACGGGCTCGACCAGTATCTGCCGCTCAAACAGGCCATCGGGTTTGCAGTTCACAGTTCAGCCGGAGATGACGTAAAGGCCGCACTTGGTGATGCCTTCGAGCAGGCGATTGCGTCCGACACCGTCGCTGAATGGGCTGCGGCAAACAAATACGATGTCGGCGGTCAGCACGGCGAAGAAGCTCAAGAATTGTTTGCGAACCTTGAGGCTACCTTTGCCTATACCTTGCAGGACCTTGGTGCTGCCACTGTCGATCCGGCCTCGCTGGGTATCGAGAAGCCCTAATCCGATCAATTTTGAAAGGGCGCGTTCGATCGCGCCCCTTCCTGAAGGAGGCAGGCCATGGACAAACCTGACGAAACACTGATCCTGCGGACGCGCGATTTTTGGGCATCGATTGTTCTTATCACAGTGTCCCTCTTTTTCCTTTGGAAGACATTGGACATTCCACTTTGGGGTGAAAACCGCGCCGGTGTAAGTGGATCTGATTGGTACAACTCGGCTGCAATTGTACCGTTATTCATCTTCGGCGGGTTACTTGTCCTTTCCTTCGTTTTGCTGGCTATTTCGGTCCGTTCGGGCGGAGCTCAAAACGCGTTCAGTGCCTTGGGGATTGGATGGGATAAGTGCGAAGCCTACCGTGCTTCGACAATAGGCCTGATCCTTCTTGCATATGTCGTCGGACTGGTTCCCAGAGTGGACTTCATTTTGTGCTCTGGGTTGCTGATCACGGCTTTGACTTACGGCTATTACGGGGGTCATGCGCGGCGTGCTTTGGTGGCCTGTGTCGCAGTTGTCGCTGCCGGTTTGTTTGCGTTCGCCGTGTTTCCCGCGCAGGCGGATTGGAATGAACACGGTGATGATTGGTTTACATTGGCCGTTTGGGTCACGCTTACACTTGTGGTGTTGTCCAAAGCGGTTACTGAACGCGTTTTGCGGTTCGTTCCAGTGGTGGCGATACTTGCCCCGCTCATCCTTGTAAGCGCGATGGCCTTTGTTTTCCGGCAGAACGTGCCCGCGCGCGGCGGACTGATCTTCAAGCAAATCGAATACCACTATTACGTGACGCTTCGTCCGCTTTGGAAAGACTGACCGGATGGACTTTATCCTTTCGCAACTCGCTGGATTTGGGGCCGCTTTCGTGGGCCTGGCAGTGGACCCGCTGACCTATCTGTACTTGGTCGCATCCGTATTCCTGGGCATCGCATTTGGAGCATTGCCCGGACTTACGGCAACCCTGGCCGTGACGATCTTGACGGGCTTCTTCGGTAACAAAATCCCGCTCGACTATTCGCTCATTGCCTTGCTCGGGGCCTATGTCGGCGCGATTTATGGCGGCTCTTACCCCTCAATTCTATTGAATATACCGGGCACAGCAGCCAGCGCGGCGACGGCCATGGATGGCTACCCTCTGGCCAATGCGGGTCGAGGGGGCGAAGCATTAGGGCTCACCACGACGGCCAGTTTCATTGGCACAGTAATCGGGACCATCACGCT
Source organism: Ruegeria sp. A4 (assembly GCF_056543025.1). Taxonomy (NCBI): domain Bacteria; kingdom Pseudomonadati; phylum Pseudomonadota; class Alphaproteobacteria; order Rhodobacterales; family Roseobacteraceae; genus Ruegeria; species Ruegeria sp. A4. Next base: position 136,324 of record NZ_JBQGAW010000007.1, read on the forward strand.
TTTGATTTTCGTCTGGGCGCTGCTTTTGGTTTCAAAGAACATCGCAAGCCCAGAGAAAGCATTGTTGGCCCTGTTCGGCATTCTGCTTTCTGGCACTTTGATGAGCGAAGACCTGGTGATCAAGGGATGGATCGCTGGTCTGATCGGGCTTGCGATGTCCATGGTGGGGCTCGACCCGCTGTTGTCTGAACCACGCTATACCTTCGGCTGGTCTTACCTGATGAGCGGATTTCAGGTTGTGCCAGTTTTGATGGGAGCCTTCGCCATCCCCCAAATTATCGACGGCTTGAGGCATGTTGAGACTGGGAAAGTCCTAGCCCTGAAAGGCCGTATTCTTCCAAACCTTCGCTCAATTCGACGCTACCTGCCCACCATTGGCCGGTCAGGTGTGATTGGAACCGGGGTAGGAGCTCTTCCCGGAGTTGGCGAAGATGTAGCCGGTTGGGTCAGCTACGGTGTCGGCAAGACCGTATCTGCCGAGGGCGACAAGTTTGGAAAAGGCTCTTTGGAGGGTCTGCTGTGTTCTGAGACTGCAAACAACGCCTGTATTGGTGGTGCTCTGATCCCTCTTTTGGTGTTGGGCATTCCCGGTTCGCCACCCGCCGCGGCTTTGATGGGGGCGTTCAAGATCAACAACGTGATCCCAGGACCCACGATAGACCCCGAGATCATTCTGCGCGTGGTTGCAATTTTAGTGCTGGCGTCACTGACGATGTTCCTTATGGGGCTTTTCACCGCTCGGGTCTTTATCAAAATACTCGCCATCCCGCAGACCATCTTCTTGCCCGTCGTTATGGTTTTGACAACAATTGGGTCTTTCAGCGTTGGTGGGGGCATCAATGATCTCTATCTGATGCTTGGTGTGGGTGCCGTTGCCTATTTCATGAACCTGATGAAATACCCAATCGCCCCGTTGGTGATTGGTGTTATTCTGGGCGGCCTGTTTGACGAAACCTTCCGCCGGTCGCTGTTTCTGTCGGATGGGGATCTTTCGGTCTTCTTTTCTCGACCCGGTGCGACCATTCTGCTGCTGCTCAACATTGGTTTGATCCTCAGCCAACTGCCTGTCGCAAAGCGCGCTTTCTCACGCCTAAAAGGAATTTCTGTCTGATGTTTGCGGTTACTGTCACCTTCACTCTCAAGCCCGGTACGAGAGACACCTTTTTACCGCTGATGGTCGAAAACGCTTCAACCTCTCTGCGTGAAGAACCCGGATGCCATCAGTTTGACGTTTGCTTCGGTGACGATCCCGAGACGGTGTTCCTCTACGAGGTTTATGAGGACGCTGCCGCGTTCGGCGTTCACCTCGAAAGCCCGCATTTCAAGTCCTTCGATGCTGCGGTGGCTGATATGATAGAAGCCAAAGCTGTTCACCAGTATTCCGAGGTCATCCGATGAACAATTGGGAAATCCACGCCGTCAAATATGCAGATCGCAATGCCCGCACTCGGCGCGATAGCTTCATCTTGGATGACAATCACGACGCGCCTCATGCGATGGATTATTTCGTTTGGGTGCTCAAACGCGGCGACAAAGTCATTCTGGTAGATACTGGTTACGATAGCGGCGAGGCCACTGCCCGGGGTCGTCCCATCGCGATGGACCCTCGCGAGGCTTTGCGGCCCTTAGGTATTTCGCCCGAAGCGGTGACCGATGTCATCGTGACCCATCTTCATTATGACCACGCGGGGGGGCTGCATATGTTCCCTAACGCGAAGTTGCATATGCAATCGGCGGAAATTGCCTTCGCCACGGGCCCCTGTATGTGCCACGATCATCTGCGTGCGCCTTTCTCGGCGGGCCATATTTGCGAGGTCGTAAAGCGTCTCTATTCAGGCCACGTCATATTCTACGACGGAGAAGCCGAGATAGCAGATGGGGTGACCGTGCACTGCATCGGGGGGCATTCGCGCGGGTTGCAATGCGTTCGGGTAAGGACGTCAGGCGGGTGGATGGTACTCGCCTCAGATGCCTCGCATTACTACGAGAATTTCATGGCGCGCAAAGCTTTTCCCATCGTCGTCGACCTGCAGGACATGATGGATGGTTTCGAGACGCTCGAGAGGTTGGCTTCGCATCCTCGACTCATAGTGCCCGGCCACGATCCACTTGTGCGCGAGATTTATCCCGTCGGAGCAGCACCGCATATCCATAGGTTGGATCCAGGGCCGACGAAGGACATCAAATTATGAAGATCGGCGTCATAGCGGACGACTTCACTGGTGCGAGTGATATTGCGAACACCTTGGCAAAGGGCCTTAAGCCGGAAGGTGGGTTACGCACGGCTCAGTATACAGGCATTCCAACTACCCCGGCGGATAAGGAGATCGAAGCAGGTGTGATCTCTCTCAAAAGCCGCACTGCACCCGTCGATGAAGCTGTTGCAGATAGCGTGCGCGCCCTGCGCTGGCTCGCGGATCAAGGATGCGGTCAGTTCATTTTCAAGTATTGCTCGACCTTCGATTCCACGTTGGCGGGAAACATCGGCCCCGTTGCGGAAGCGTTGGCCAATGAACTGAGTGCGCAAAAGGTGGTTTTCTGTCCGGCCTTTCCCACCACGGGGCGTACCGTCTATCAGGGACATCTTTTTGTGCACGGCAAGCTGTTGCACGAGTCTGGGATGGAAAATCACCCTCTTACTCCGATGACGGATGCCAACATCCGGCGATGGTTGCAGCGTCAGACCAAAGAAGCGGTCGGGTTGGTGCCCATTGACGCCGTGAAGCAAGGATCCGAGGCGATTGCTGCTGCTTTGAAAAACGCCGACGAACGATTTGTGATTGGCGATGCGATTTCGGATGAAGATTTGTTGGCCTGGGGTGAAACTCTAAAGGGTGCCAAGCTCATTACTGGGGGATCGGGTATAGCACTGGGGTTACCAAGAAACTTCTTGAGAGGGACTTCACCCAATAGTGCTGGCAGTGTGCTCCCCGCTATCACGGGGCCCGAGGCGATCCTTGCAGGGTCTTGCTCAGGCGCTACTCGTGAGCAGATCGATGTTCATGCGAGTTCCCATCCGACCTTCTCAATCGATGTTTCGGGCGTCATTTCCGGGGATGTGACCACGCAAACCCTGTTGGAATTCTTTGAAACGCACTTGGGTCAGGCGCCGCTCGCATATTCGTCGGGAAACCCGGAAGATGTGCGCGCGATCCAAAACCAATTTGGTCAGGAAGAAGTAGCGGAAAAGCTGGACAATCTCTTTGCAGACACCGCGCGAGAACTTGTCCTGACGGGGTACAAGCGATTGGTGGTGGCAGGAGGGGAGACGTCGGGCGCTGTCGCCAAGGCTGTGTCTGCGGCACTGGGGTCTCCTGCCATGTCGGTTGGGCCAGAGATTGACCCGGGCGTGCCGGTCCTGAGCGTTGGAAAAACCGAACCCATCGCGCTGGCGTTGAAGTCTGGAAACTTTGGCGCTCCGAACTTCTTTTTGAAGGCTCTCAGAATGATGGAGGCAGGCACATGAAATCTGAAGAATTGGTATTGCGGCAGCAGATGTCGGAGTTATGTGCCTCGCTGTTTGAGCGTGGATTTTCCGTCGGCACTGCGGGCAATGTCTCCGCACGTCTACACGACGGTATCCTGATGACGCCAACCAACTCAACTTTAGGAGATATCTACCCCGAGCGCATCGCCAAGATTGATTTGGATGGAAACCACGTCTCTGGCGACAAGCCGACCAAAGAGGTTTTTCTGCATCAGGCCTTTTATGAGACTCGACCAGAAGCGGGCGCGGTGGTTCATTTGCATTCGACCTGGGCCACCGCCCTGTCGTGTCTGGAAGACACCAATCCAGATGATTGTATTCCTCCGCTGACGCCGTACGTGGTGATGCGCGTCGGCAAGGTCAAACTGGTTCCATACGTCAAGCCGGGTGATCCGAAATCTGGTGACCTGATCCGCGAACTGAGCGGTAAATACAGTGCTGTACTGTTGGCCAACCACGGACCCGTAGTCTCGGGAAAGGATCTGTTCTCAGCAGTTTGTGCAGCAGAAGAGTTGGAAGAAACGGCCAAATTGCTCGTGACACTGCGGGGTATGCCAACCCGAACGTTGGATGCAGAACAAGTCGCAGAACTCAAAGAGACATTCGGAGGGATTTAATCCAACGCAAAATACTGACTGTGCAGACTTTTGGGCAAATCGGGCAGGGCTATGGGCGTTAAACTTGAGTTTAATGAACGAAATCTATGGCAAGAAAGCCGCGTTTTGAGGCACCTAAACCCGGTGTGGCTTATCAATTGCGGGCGTTCTTTGCTGGCCGAATGCAAATACTGCACCGGACTCTGACAAACGCTTATGCTCTCAATGTCTCATTTCTCACGGGTGACCGGGACTTCAGTTTAGATGACAAAAATTAGATTTCCGCGGAGCGTGCGGTTCAAATACAGGGGTGTTTTTGATGAACTGTGAGCGGAACTTGCGGCCTAGCTGCTTCTTCAGCCGCCGGTTCTAAGAATCCAAAGCACGCAGCTTCTCGTCAGACAGTTCCATGCCGCCAAACTTCGATTTGTATTTGTAGAAGGTGCTCTGGCTGATCCCAAAGCGCTAGAAAACATTCCCGTATTCTCGCAAGCTTCCTGTTGCTTTATCATCTGAATGATCAGTTCGCGGGTGAATCTCACTTTCACTTGTCCGTCCTTTAGTTGACCAGACTCTACGCAAAACAGGAGAAGATTTGCGGGCTCAGGTCATGTCCTGAAGAAACACAAAAGTCTTGATCTGAACAAATCCCGGCGGCAGCATTGACCTGCGTTGTTCGAAAAATGGGGATACCGTTTGCAAGGCCTTCTTAGTTTCTTCCCATGTAGAGTCTCGGGTTGCTTGCGATGATACATTCCTCACCTGAACTGCTGGCAGTTTCCAGGCGTTGGTACGAGATTCTCAGAACCAAGAAGAATACTGAGGAATTGCGGAACTTTCTGTCGAAAGCAGAAGAACTTCGGTTCGTTGGAACCGGCGAAGGCGAGTATTGGAGCGGCCAAGCCGTTCGTGATGGGGTTAGCGGCTTTTTCGCGGAAATCCCGGCACCGGTCGTTTTCGAAGAAATTGAAGCGGAAGCCTTCGAAAACGGAGAAACGGGATGGTCATCCTTTGTCCATAAGATTCAGTTTGTCGGCTTTGATGAAGCCGTCTTCTATCGCACCGTCCTGATTTTTGTCCTGGAGGGAGCGGCCTGGAAGATCATCAATCGCCACGCTTCAGTACCCACTCCGAATATTGAACTTGTGGGTAAGGAACAGCTGGCCATCCAAAAACTGATTGATGCCGCACGCGATGAAGGGCCCGAGCTGACCCAAACCGAAGGTTTAGCTTCGGTACTTTTCACTGATGTGGAGGGCAGTACGGCATTGGCAGAGGCGTTGGGTGATCAGCGTTGGTCGGTGCTGATCGAAAACCATTTCCGGGTCTTGTCGGCGATCATTGAAAAGCATCATGGCCAGTTCGTAAAATCCCTTGGAGATGGAACGTTGTCTGTCTTTCCGTCTGCGAAAGAAGCATTAGCGGCTGCCGTCAAAATTCAGAAGGCCATTGCGTCGGTGTCCGAAGAGCCGTTTTTCGGTATTCGTATTGGAATTCACACTGGCGATGTCGTGCAATCACGTGGAGATTTTTTCGGTACCGTGGTCAACAAGGCGTCACGCATTACAACGGCTGGTGTGGCAGGTGAAATACTCGTTTCAGATGTGACCCGCGCCATGGTTGCCGGACAGACCGGTTTTTCGTTTTCCGGCCTAGAACCCAGACTGCTCAAAGGTCTACGTGGCCACCACGTACTATATCGGCTCCAGTGGAATAATTGAGCGTTGACTTTAACTTAACCCGACAAGTCGAATAGCGCCCTCGCGGATCAGTTGGGTACAAAGCACTGTGTTGCACAGTACAGAAAATCGCTAAAATACTCCGGTGGATTGCGGCTATCGCCCTATTGTCACGTGTGCAGTATGCAACAAGATCAGCATACAATTTCTCGCGTGCCGGATGGTTCGGTTGGGTCAGTGTCACGTCCTTGCAAAGACGAGATGTGCTGTAGATGCTTCTGTCACTCGTCCACAACACGAAACTCACCGGAAGGCGCGTCAGTAGGTGGTTCTTCGAACTCATTGGAAATCAGACCGCGACGGATGAGTTCTCGAATGGCGGCCGCTCTGGATGGCAGTCTGTTCTCGAACCGCCAATCATCGATGGCCTTAAGCTCTTCGAGGTCGAGCATTAGTTGCAGTTTTTCAGTGCGCTTTGGTGGTCGATTTTGATCAGACACCGGCATGACCTCAGTAGCTTACGTCAGTTACTCCAAGCATGTATGGCAATGGGCCTGTGTGTCTACATCAATGTTGGCATGTTGGGCTGGATACCCATGATCATGAAGCGCCCCATTATGTGTTGGATACATATAATAAGTATATGATTTTAATTGAAATTTTTCATCTTCTCCCTAGTTTCTACTCTGTAAGAAACGAAATGGAGTGAAAATGATACAGCAAGTTTTAAAGTCTGAAGTTCAGGAAGAAACGAACGATACAGGCATCGACAAAAATGCGTGGATCGCCAACGCGGTGACAGAAATACTGGCCGATACAATGATCCTGATGGTGAAAACGCAAGGCACACATTGGAACGTCGTCGGCCCGCTTTTCCTGCCGATTCATGAGCTGACAGAGCGTCAGTATCGTGACCTGTTTGAGGCCGCTGATGAATTGGCCGAGCGCGTGCGCGCGTTGGGTCAGGTGGCACCGATTTCGTTCACTGACATGGTTAGCCAGGCAAAGTTGACCGAAGAAGAAACGGTCAAAGACGCAGAAGGTATGATCAAGCAGTTGGTTGCAGACCATGAAGCGATCGCCCGAAACCTGCGTGAGACTGCCGCGACCGCCGCCCGTTATGGCGATGGGGCTACAGAGGATCTGATGAACGCCAGGATGGCCAAGCATGAAGAAGCAGTCTGGATGCTCAAGGCGATTGTTGCGGCCTAGTGGGCGGCTCCCGTCGATCTGAACCACCGTTTGAGAAGAAAGGAAAACTCATGACACGTGTTGGGTACGAGAAAAAGGCGCAGCTGCAACTGGATAGTTGGAATGCCCAGATTGATGTTCTTGAAGCCAAGCTGAAAGTGGCGGAAGCGGATGCCAAGATCGAGCTCGAGGAACAACTCAGCAAGCTCTACAAGGTAAGGTCTGACGCAGAAGCTCAGCTGAAAGAGTTGAAGTCGACCAGCGACGAGGCCTGGGAAGACGTCAAAGAGGGCTACGAGGCTGCATGGAATGACATGCAGAGTGCTTTGAAAAAAGCGGCCGACCGGTTCGCGTAAAGCAGAGTTCGTTTAGAAAGCGCGTGTTGTGAATGGGGACTGGAATGCAAACACCCAGAGAATTAGTGAGATATTTTCGCGGGTTCCTAACCATCCCTGCCGCCATAAGTCTTTCAGGTCTTGTGGTGGCTGGGATTGTCTTCAAGACCGAGCAAGCGCTTGTGAAGTGGGGTTGGTCCGCGTCCGATTGGCTCAGCGTTTCGAATCGCACTGCGAGCGATGTACTGAGCGCAATCTCGGCAGCATCCATGTCCGCATTGGTCATGGTCTATTCCATTGTTCTTCTGGTCTACACCTTGGCAGCTGGATCTATTGGCCCCAGGCTCTTGCAACGCTTTGGCGAAGACAGGGTAAATCAGATTGCAGTTGGTTCACTTGGAGCAACGTTTTTATACAGCTTGATGATCTTGTGGTTGGTACGCGATGACACATCAGTGAACCTAGCCGTGGTGGTTGGCATAATCTATTCGATCGTCTCAGTTCTATTGCTGCTGCTCTTCGTCCATACAGTATCGACGCGCGTAACCATTGATCAGGAGGCGGCGCGGATTTCTGAAGCCTTGGATGGTCAAGTGAGCACCGCGATCGAAAACAGTGCAGATATTCCATCTTCAGAGGCAATCCCCGAGGAGGGAGACAAGCGCCCGGTCCCGGCTTCGGGAACTGGTTATGTGAACTCGATCAACACCGAAGAACTGGTGCATGCGGCCAAACAAGCAGGAGCAGTCGTCGTTTTTGATGTGCAGCCTGGTGACTTTATGGTTCCATCGGACATTTTGGCCAATGTTCAAGGTGATTGTAATGAGAGCCTCAATGAACTGGTGCAAGCGGCAGCTCCGTTGATCCCCGCGCGAGACCCTAACGGAGATATCCGTTTTTCTGTCCATCTTCTCGTTGAAATCGCACTTCGGGCATTGTCGCCGGGTGTCAACGACACGTTCACAGCAATTGTCTGCATCGACCGTCTATCGGCCTCTCTGGCCCGTGCGTGGTCGTCCAAGCTCTGCACGGGTGTGTATCGAGATGACGACGGAGCCGTGCGGGTGGTTTACCCATCCATCACGGCAGAGTCGTTGTTTAACGACTCGATTCCAGCTCTAAGACGCGCCGCTCGGGGCAATGGCCTCGTGACGGCCGCCCTTATTCGAGCTTTGGTGCGCATTGCTGAAGCGGCTCCAGAAAAGGAAGCGTGGGCTGTTGTAGATGAACTATCCGCAGTCAGAGATGAGACCCGAGAAAGCGATATGCTGGAGCGCGATATTGATAAGTTTTGTGGTCAAATCGAAACGGCAATGCGAAGGCTTAGTTAAACATCCCTTACACTTGCAGTCCCGTTCTGCCGGGGAGAAGTGCTTGGGCCATCGGCAGTGTTATCGAGAAGTACTTGAGTGCCGGGCTTGCCTTCAAGTAAAAAAAGACGGCAAGCAGGTGAAAAAAGCAGACGGCAGTTTTGACTGCCAAGCAGCTAAAAAGCAGACAGCAGGGAATGATCGCATAAAGCCCAAAACGGGCGGGCACTGAATTCAAGCAGAATTGACTTTCCCAGCTTTCAGATAAAAGGGTTGTGAGTTTCCTTCTTTAATTCGAAGTACCCCAATTCATGCCAAGGTGGGAGGAGTTGCTATGAAAACAGCGGTTGTGACTGGCGCCGCGGGAGGGATGGGGAAGGCCATCTGCCGCCAATTGCGGGCAGATGGGGTCCACGTCATTGGACTGGACCTTAATGAGGCGGGTCTGGACGAACTGGCAACAGAATTAGGCCCAGATTTCACGCCGATCTCCGTTGACCTAACGGATTCCATGGCTATCGCTCAGACGTTTGATGGCATTAAGTCAGCGCACGGCGGTCTGGATGCTTTGGTAAACAACGTGGGCACCTGCTTCATGTCCGACTTCCCGCACATTCCGCCCGAGGAACTCGAAAAACAGATGGCAATCAACTTTAACTCTGCGTTCCATTGTTGCCAGCAGGCGGTTCAGTTTATGTTGGAACGCGAAGGCATCAAAAAGATTGTAAATATCTCTTCGAACGGAGCTTACAATTTCGATGTGTTCGACCCTCCGCACTACCGGGCGTCAAAGGCTGCTATGGATACCCTTACGAAAGACCTTGCCCGTCGATACGCACAGGAAAAAATCTGTGTGAATTCGCTGGCACCTGCCATGACGGAAACACCCTTGTTCAATGTCTTGACCGAGGAAGTCTTGGAGAAAGCCGTTAGTGCCATGCCGCATGGTCGCGCGATGCTACCCGAGCAAATCGCCTCTTGGGTCAGTTTTCTAATTTCGCCGGCCGGTGATGTTTCCAGCGGGAACGTGATTATTCTGAATCAAGGGCGCGACGTCAGATAACTGGCAGGCGCAACATCACTATTCGGGAAAAGTGAGCTACAGGTTGGGATCAACGGTAGACTTCTGGTGCTTTCTTCAGAGCGGGCCACTGCTTGGGACAATGCCCATAGATTACAAAGGCATCTTGTTCGGATGCTAGACGCATCAACCTGTCTGCGCTGGCAATTGCGGCATCTTCGTCCCATGAACCTGCAAACTTCTCGTCGATTTCTGCCGGTCGGGATATCGCATCACTCGTTAACAAAATTGCACCCGAAGGAAGATCGACCATCACGGCGATCTGACCTGGCGCATGACCGGGCGAGGCCAAAACGAAGATGCCCGGTCCAATCTCTGCGTCGCCATCAACCAAGAGATAATCCTGATCGGGCCATTCCAAAGGCCGTATATCGCCCCAATACAATGGGCGAAGCAAGGCTCGCTCCGCGGAAGAGATAAGAATTGGACTGCTTGGAAAGTCGCCCAATGCGCCGATATGGTCGATATGAGTGTGCGTACAAATCTGCAATGTGATGTCTGACGGAGTCAGTCCGAGTTTTGCCAGTTGTGCGCGTGGCAGATTGTCTGGTTCACACTTCAGGACCTCGCCGAACTCGTCCAATCGATCTTCTTTGACTGCGGCGTCGGTATCTGTCGCGTATTTTTCAGGAAACCCAGTGTCGATAAGTATTGCTTCTCCTAAGTCCGTCCGGATCAGAAACCCGCAGATCCCAATAATGCGGCCGGTGGAATGGACCTTGAATAGCCCGTAGTCCAAAACTGCCAAGTCACTCGGTCGCCCTTTGACAAATCCTTCTGCTTGCACAGACTCTCTCCCTGATTGACTACAAGGATTTTGAGTTGAGCATGAAAGTCAAGATACACACACTCTTTCAGTACCTGCTGGATACCACCGAAGCGGATCCAGAAGCTTTCGTTGGGTTTTCCTTGTCAGAGTCGCCGCGTTTGGGTGAGTTCATAGATGCGTTGGACCCAGCACTGCCGCTGGATTGGAACCAAAAGAGCTTTCGGGGCCTGCCTGCTTTACGACGACATGTCTTGGACCGCGCAGGCTTGTCTGATGTTTGCAAACCAGACGATGTTCTGATCACCGCAGGCGCTGCGGAAGCCAATTACCTTGCATTTATGCAATTGGTCCAACCGGGTGACGAAGTCGTAACAGAACGCCCGGGCTGGCCGCAAGCGGGCGTATTGGCAGAGGCTGTTGGCGCGACTCTCAAAGTTGTAGACCGAGAAGAGAGTGCTGGTTGGGTATTGCCGCTGGACGAAGTTGAAGCCGCAGTAACGGAACGCACGCGGCTCATCTTTGTCACCAACCCCAATAACCCAACCGGCCGCCTGATGACCCGGGCAGAGCTGGAAAGGCTTGTGCAAATTGCAAACCGTGTCGGCGCATGGCTGGTTGTTGATGAAGTTTACGCAGGATTGGAATGGGACGGGTCCCGTGCCCCTTCGATTGCCGGTTTGTATCCGAGAGGTATCACGACGGGCAGCGTGTCCAAAGCATTGGGGCTCCAGGGGCTGCGCACCGGCTGGATGATTTGCCGTGATCCCGATCTGATTTGGGATGCCATAATTCTGCGGGAAAACTCCAGCGAGATTATGAATATACTCGGCGAAGTCATTGCCGAAATCGCTTTGAGGCCTGACCGATACAATCAGTCAATGAAAACTGCGCGGGCAGCTGGGATGAAAACACTGGAACGCCTTGATCGGTTTGTTGCCGAACAACCCCGCCTCGATTGGGTCAAACCTCAGGCTGGATTGATTGGTTTGGCACGGCTTGACGGGATTGATGGCGATGTTTTCGCCAAACTCTTGCTCGCCGATCCGTATCGGACATTTCTTTTACCGGGCTCGTCTTACGGGATGCAGAACCACGTCCGACTAGGCGTCGGAGGAGGTGCTGCTGCCAATCTCGACCTTGGCCTAGAGCGCATGGGTGAACTGTTGGCGAACTGGCAGACTTAGGACATTCATTTTGACGGTTCGGGCTGCAAAGTCGGTCTAACAGTGCAGCCCGATCAAAGCTGACACTAAGCCCAATTGTGGTTCAAGTTCGCCTACCTTGTGTTGAAAGTTCTTTCGCTAGAATAACGCTGTCGGCGCGCTATCTCGAAGAAGGAACAGCCTAATACACAACCCGGTTCCACAATGACAGCTTTGACAATTGAAGACGTGCAAGACTATCCGCGGCCACCTGCGCTGCGGGAGGTGCCCCATAACGTGCGGATAGAGTTTGGCGGTCGAACAATCGTAGAAACCGATCAGGCGTTTCAGGTACTCGAGACCCACCACGCCCCAACGTACTACATCCCACCGCATGACATTGATGCCGTTCTGACAAAAACCTCGGTCAGGTCATACTGCGAATGGAAGGGCGTTGCGAGTTACTGGGACGTTCAGAGCGGGGCGGCCAAGGCCACAAAAGCCGCATGGAGTTACGAGGAACCAACCACCAGGTTTGAACAGATAAAGGGCTATGTCGCCTTCTACGCCGGGCTTATGGACGGTTGTTTCGTTGGCAAGCATCGTGTGATCCCGCAACCCGGGGACTTTTATGGGGGTTGGGTCACCGAGAATTTGAAAGGTCGCATCAAAGGCTCTCCGGGCACGGAATTTTGGTGAGGATGTATGACTGACCCTAAATCCTCAACAACCTCTTTGGCAGTTCCTACAAGCCGTTTGGTCCGTGTTGCCGGTTTAAGCAGCATGACGGCAGGCATTGCAGGAAACGTGGCAGTGCGCGCCCTTCGAGAGATCGGTCGCGGTGCGCGACCCGATATGCGTGGTTTGTTGATGACCCCAGGTAACGTGACACGGATCGCGGATCAGCTTTCGCGCATGCGAGGGGCGGCGATGAAGGTGGGTCAGCTGATTTCGATGGATGCAGGCGAGGCCTTGCCACCTGAGCTGGCTGACATCATGGCACGTTTGCGGGATCAGGCGCATTTCATGCCACCGAAGCAATTGCGTGACGTCCTGAACCGAAACTGGGGTACAGATTGGCGCAAATCCTTCAAAACGTTCAATGTAAGGCCCATTGCGGCGGCGAGTATCGGGCAAGTACATCGTGCAACTTTGAAAGACGGGCGTGATATGGCGATCAAAGTGCAATATCCCGGTATCGCTCGCAGTATCGACAGCGATGTTGCCAATGTGGCCGCGCTGGTTCGAATGTCCGGTCTACTTCCCAAAAGCTTTGATCTGGGGCCGTATATCCAAGAGGCCCGCAGTCAATTACATGAAGAAACGGATTATCAACGCGAGGGGCGGCACATGCGCCACTTTGCTGACCTCTTGCAGGGTGATGATGCGTTCGAAATTCCGGAGTTCTTTCCGGATTGGAGCACTCCCGAAGTTCTAACGATGTCCTTTCTGGAAGGTCGCCCTATCGAGACCGTGAGTGATGCGACCAGAGAGGAACGCAATCGAGTCTCAGAAGCCTTGGTCGATCTCACGCTGCGCGAGGTTTTCGAGTTCGGTATCATGCAAAGCGATCCAAATTTTGCCAATTACCGATACAACCCGTCAAATGGGAAGATCAGCCTCTTGGATTTTGGCGCGGCCCGAGCCCTGCAACCATTGGCAATTGATGGGTATATGCATCTGCTGCGTGCTGGCCTGCGGGAAGATGAAGAAGAGCTTCGTAACGCTGCCATCCAATTGAAGCTTGTTGAAGGTGATGGCCCGTTCGACGACCGGATCCTCGGAATGATCCGCAGTGTCTTCGACGCAATCCTATCCGCGAATGAATTTGATTTTTCTGACCGAACGCTCTCCAACCACCTGAACAAGGAAGGCATGGCCTTGGCCCGGGCCGGGTATATCCCGCCCCCAATGCCAATGGATATTCTTTACCTTCAGCGAAAGATTGGGGGGATGTTCTTATTGGCCACGCGATTGAGTGCCTCGCTGCCTGTAAAGACGCTTCTTGCAAAGTATGTCATCTGAACGACCCCTATCCTCCCTAACCCAGCAAACCGAGCAATAGCAGAACCCGCGGCACCGATATGCGTGACCAACCCAAAACAAAGCGCGAGTATAATGCGAGTGTTGCCAAGTGCGGGTTCGAGCCCCCGTTTTACGAGCCAAACCAGTCCTTGAAAACGACCATCGTCCAGATTGATCATGTCGACGAACCTGTCCCGTTAGCCGACTTCGCTCCGACCCAAGACGCGATCCTCGAAAGCATCGGTCTTAGTGGCAGGAAGCACCGGTATGCAAGCTCTAGCAAAGGCGTTATCCCCGGCAAGCTTGCCGCCCGTGCCAGCCAATGCCATTTGGGTAAAGTGCCCCAGAGTTCCGTAAACGCGCGTGCACCGGATACTAGTTGTCCATCTGGTCGACGCACAGTGAAACGATCCATAGCTTCTTGCCGCGTTAGATCTTCATCAATTCGAACATTTGGTTTTGAAACGTCGACAAACCTCAAGCGTTCAGCGCCCTCGCAGGAGGCATAGTGCTCGATCTCAACGGAGCAAAGCGGGCAAGATCCGTCGTAATAAACCGTAGCAAACGAATGATCAGTTGCGGCGTCATCAGATGTGAGCGCAACCTCAGCTTTGTCCGTTTTGTCCATTTTGTTTGACCTCGTCTTGCGGGCTTCATCCGCCCCGTTGCTAGACTTAGCGCAGATACCGAAGAAACGAGGGTTCAGCCTTGACATACAGATGCGTTATGAGGCCGCAACTTGTGATGATGTTAGCAAAATTTTAGCGATTGCGTCGCCCGAATTGCAGGCGTGCGGGCAATTTTATCGAATAGGGTGAGGGGTTTGTAGGTACCTCGTTGTTTTCCGAAAGGCACTGAAAAGTTGCCCTACCAGAAGATGACTACGGCAATCTCACAAGCTCAGCGGTTGGCGCAGCTCATGATCCACGGGGCTTGATACCGCATAAGTCAAGCTTACTGCTTTCGATGCGCAAACAAGATGGTCCCGTTTGAATACCTCCCTCTTGCGTTTACACTGCTTTCGGGGCGGATGCTCTGAGGTCCGTTGCCAACCGTGCCTGATAGCGTTCAAATCGACGGGCTGGTTTCTTTATCCTTTACTCAGAAATCAGAAATTCAAATAAGACAGAGATGGGCTAACCCGCTCCTTTTTTGGTGGTTTAGGGCCCAGAGCGATCACTTGCCAATGTCACCTTTGTCGGGGTCTTTTTCTCTTGGCCACATGCCTTGGTTGGGTTCGCGAGCGCTTCCGACATTCATGTTCCGAAGGCCAATGGTTTCTCTGCAAAAACCACGTCACAGCGGAACGCGAGGAAGACTGGAACATAGATCCATTTCTAGTGGCCATGCGTACAATCCTTGAAAACGGAGGTATCGTGCAGGTCGTCTGGTTCAAACGGGATTTACGGGTAAATGATCATCCGGCACTGGCGCAAGCGTCTGAGGTCGGGCCAGTTCTGCCACTCTATGTGGTTGAACCTGAGCTTTGGCAGCAACCTGACGCGTCAACACGGCAGTGGAACTTTGTTGCTGAGACAATCGCTGAGTTGCGTGATGACCTTGGGAAACTGGGACAACCACTCATTTTGCGCAAGGGACAAATTGTGGCGGTCCTTTCCGAGTTAAAAGATCGTGGTCTGATAGACGTACTTTGGTCACATGAAGAAACAGGAAACAATTGGACGTATCAGCGGGACCGTCAGGTTGCTGCATGGTGCAGGGACCACGGCGTGCGGTGGCACGAAGTACAAAACCATGGCGTTCTTCGCAGGCTCAGGTCTCGCGATGGCTGGGCGGAACGTTGGGACCGGTTTATGGCTTTGCCCGTTGCTTCACCAGTTGCGCTTAAGCATATCGACATAGAACCAGGCTATATTCCCACGGGGCGCGACCTTGGCTTGCGGGATGATACATGTGTTGGTCGTCAAGCCGGTGGACGAGCTGTGGGTTTGGAACGTCTGAGCAGTTTTCTGACCCACCGTGGCAAAAGATACCAACGCGAAATGTCCAGCCCCTTGGAGGGGGCCGTTGCGTGTTCGCGGCTGTCGCCCTATCTGGCTTGGGGTGCGCTTTCGATGCGCGAGGTGTCGCAAGCTACTGAAAATCAGAGACGCCGGTTGCCGCCGCAGGCAAAGGATTGGCGTAAATCGCTTCGCTCGTTTTCGGGCCGTTTGCATTGGCATTGCCATTTTATTCAGAAACTTGAGGATGAACCCCGGATTGAATTTGAAAATCTGCATCGGCTCTACGATGGTCTTCGACCGAAAGCGCCAGATGCCCAGCTCTTGACCGCATGGTCCAACGGAGAAACGGGATATCCATTTCTGGACGCATGCATGCGGTCATTGCAGGCAACGGGCTGGCTTAACTTTCGGATGCGCGCAATGGTGATGGCCACTGCGAGTTATCATCTTTGGCTGGATTGGCGGGCCCCGGGTGAGCATTTGGCGCGCATGTTTACCGACTATGAGCCGGGCATTCACTGGAGTCAGGTGCAGATGCAATCAGGCACCACTGGCATCAATACCGTGCGCATCTATAATCCGGTTAAGCAGGGCTATGATCAGGATCCAGAAGGGTTGTTCATTCGGACATGGTTGCCGGAATTGTCCCAAATTGCGGATCAGCATATCCATGAACCCTGGAAAGCTCACAACGCGAAAGACATCATTGGAACGCTTTATCCAGAGCGTGTTTTTGACCATCTAGCGGCAGCCAAGGCCGCGCGCGAGCGGGTTTGGGGCGTGCGCCGAAGTGCGGAGTTTCGTTCCGAAGCACACGCCATCGTGACAAAACACGCCAGCCGAAAGAATCGGCGGAATCCTCGCAAAGTCGCGCGGGCGTCTCAAAATCAAAAGCAACTCAGCCTGCCTCTGGAGGATCAGTGATGAAGATGCGCAACAAAGCCGACTTACCCCAGAAGGTCTGCCCGGTCTGCCAGCGCCCGTTCACGTGGCGCAAGAAATGGGAAAACGTTTGGGATGAGGTGAAATACTGCTCAAAAAAATGCAGATCGGCTGCATGATCGAGATGTTTTCAGAACTTGATGAAGCGAAAGAGACGTTTGATTTCAAACCCACAAGGACCAACGGTCTTATAAGGCTGGAGCAGTTCGTGGGACGCACCGGGCGCCATTACGCAAGTGCGCGAAACTACGATTTTGGGACTGAGCGTCGCAGCAATGTTTCGGGTTTGTCACCTTGGCTGCGCCACCGTTTGATAACGGAGAAAGAAGTACTGGCAACGGTTTTAGCGTCGCATAATTTCGACGCGGCGGAGAAATTCGTGCAAGAAGTTTTTTGGCGCACGTACTTCAAGGGTTGGCTGGAACAAAGGCCCAGCGTCTGGTCACTGTATCAGCGGGATTTGCTGAGCGCTTGTGAGCGATTAAGAGATGATGAGGGCTTAAAGACCCGTTTCAATGATGCAGTGAACGGCAATACCGGCATCGACTGTTTCGACCATTGGGCGCGGGAACTGGTGGCGACAGGCTACCTTCATAACCATGCGCGCATGTGGTTTGCATCAATCTGGATTTTTACACTTCGCTTACCTTGGCAGCTTGGCGCGGATTTCTTTTTGCGACATTTGCTGGATGGCGATCCCGCATCGAACACGCTGAGCTGGCGCTGGGTTGGCGGATTGCACACGAAAGGCAAAATTTACCTCGCGCGCCCTGACAATATTGCCAAATACACTGAAGGACGGTTTCAACCTAAAGGCCTGGCTAAATTTGCAGAACCGCTGACCGAGCCGGTAGATCACCCGCTCGTTCCCCTTTCAAGTCCGCACATGCACTCAGACAGCCCTTATCTGTTGCTGTTGACAGAGGATGATCTGTCAGCTCATCAATTGATGCCGACACCGCCCGTTGCCGCGATTGGACTTTTGGCGACGCGTGGTCGGTCTCCAAACCCGTTGGGAGACGTTGTACAGGATTTTGCCAAGGGCGCGATGAGCAGCGCTTTGGAACCCCACGGAAAACTCGGGCAATCGACCGAGGACTGGTGTGGTACGTTGATCGAGGCAGCACGGAATGCAGGTGTTACGACCATTGCAACAGCCTATGCGCCTGTCGGTCCCACTCGGTCACGGCTGGATCGTGCGGAACCTGTATTGAGAGACGCAGGCCTTTCTTTGAACAGGATAATGCGGCCGTACGACGCTTTAACATGGCCTCATGCGAAGGCCGGGTTCTTCGGCCTTCGAAAGAAGATCCCGTCGCTTCTACGCCAACTGAACTTGGCCACCCAACAAAGACCATAGCCCATGTCCACTGCCGCCCTTTTACTTCCCAACCAATTGTTTGCCCAACACCCGGGCCTGGCCGCCCGGCCCGATACTGTTGTGCTTTTCGAAGACCCGCTGTTCTTTGGCGACGCGTATTATCCCGCCACGATGCACAAGCAAAAGCTTTGGCTGCACCGCGCCACAATGGCGCGCTATCGCGATGGCTTGGTCGCCAAGGGCTTTGATGCTGCGATCTGGCCCTTTGAGCGGCAGCCGGGTGCATGTCTGCGGCTTTTTCAGAACCTGCGTGATCGTGGTGTCAGCCGAGTGATCATGGCTGATCCAGTAGACTTCATTGCAGAAAGACGTTTTCGGGCAGCGGCTGGCAATACCGACATCACGCTCGATATCCAGCCATCCCCCGGCTTTCTGAATACGCGGGCCGACAATCTGGATTGGTCTGCCGGTCGAAAACGCTGGTTCATGGCAGAGTTCTACAAGGGCCAACGCCGCCGTTTGAACGTGTTGATGGACAGCGGCCAACCGGCCGGGGGACAATGGAGTTTTGACGAGGAAAACCGCAAAAAAGTGCCCAAGGCGCTGTTGAGCAGCCTGCCTTGGATCGACTGGCCTGCCCATGACGCAGTTGATGAAGCCGCAAAAGCGAGCGTTATCGCTGAGTTTCCAGATGCATTGGGCAGCCTGGATACGCTATTTTATCCGACGTCACACAAAGCTGCATCCGATTGGCTGGAGCAGTTTTTGGAACGGCGGTTCGAACACTTTGGCGACTATGAAGATGCCATTGTCGAGGGGGAAAACTGGCTGTGGCATGCCGTTCTTACGCCCGCTTTGAACATTGGCTTGTTGACGCCTAAGCAAGTTTTGGACGCTGCCCTGGCGCATGCTGATCGCAAGGGAATTCCCCTGAACTCGGTAGAAGGATTCATCCGCCAGATCATTGGCTGGCGCGAGTTTATGCGTGCTACCTATGAGAACCTTGGTGTGCAGATGCGCACTACAAACCATTGGGGCCATCATCGCCCTATGCCTCGTTCTTTCTACAACGGAACCACTGGTATTGATCCGCTGGACGACACGATCAAAAGGGTGCTCGAAACCGGGTATTGCCACCACATTGAACGCCTTATGGTACTGGGAGGATTTATGTTTCTGTGTGAGATTGATCCAGACCATGTCTATCGCTGGTTCATGGAAATGTTCGTCGACAGCTATGATTGGGTGATGGTTCCCAATGCCTACGCGATGAGCCAGCATGCCGATGGCGGGTTGATCACCACCAAACCGTATTTTTCCGGCTCAAACTACATTCGAAAAATGAGCCATTGGGGCAAAGGGCCCTGGGCAGATATCTGGGACGGGCTTTATTGGCGCTTTATCCTGAAACACACCGATAGACTTGCTGGCAATCCCCGTTGGGCGATGATGTGCCGTACGGCTGGGCGCATGTCGCCAGAGGTCAAAAACAAGCATGTCACGACGGCTGAAGACTTTTTGCGACGTATGACGTGAGCATGAAATTTACCCGCGCAGTGTCCTGCGCTGGATTAAGATCGCTTAATCCCAGCCACACTCTAACGGAGGTTCTGATTGAGGCGGACAAAGGCAGATGCGTACAAAGCAAGCTGAAATAACTTGCGGAAGCCATTGTGGCGGTGTGAGCTTCGTTTTCTAGCTATCAAAATTCGGGAATATCAAAAACATACAGTCGCGATTTCTCGGCAACATCTGTCAGGATGTAGAGAAGTCCATTGGGTTCATCCAGAGCGATCCCTTCTGGATGCTTTACAACCTTACGGTCGCCGTCTTTCATATAAGTTAGTTCTATTTTCTCTGCCGTTCTCTTCTCGGGATTGTACAAAAAGATCTGGCGCCCTTTGTCGCTCAGAATCCAAAGTACACCTGAGGACGCAGACCAAGCCAATCCGCTTACATCCAGCTCGTCGTCATTTACGCGATCGGAAATAAAACCAGATTCGCGATCCAAGGGGGTGATTTCCTCAATCTCCGTCAGCTCTGGGGACAATACCAGCAACAACCGCGGTTTCCCTTCGATGACCACGAATACTCGCCCAGTGTCCGGATCGACTGTGATGCCCTCAGGCCCTTTGTTCAATGGATTGCCGACGAGCATTTCAGCTGCATCCGAATAACCCTTGAGAGTAGCAAGTGGAACCGTTGTCAGTTGAATGGGGTCGGTTGGGTGAACGACTAGAATTGACCGGTCAGTTTCCTGAAGAACCAAAACAGATCCATCTTTTCGCGAAGCGACACCCTCGAGGTCTGATCCCTTCAGTGATGGCAACTTGAAAGAGTTTCCCAATGCCCCGTCGATTCCAAGGAGATGCAGTTTAGGTTCGGCATCGCTGACAGACCACAAGAAGCCTTCAGCGCTGGAGAGCGACAGACCTGAAGGCTCTGAAAATCCTTCTGATTTGTCTGCGACCTTGAACCTATCGACCAGAACCAGATCAGCACTTTCGGCGCAGGCAAGACCAGCCCATGGCAGGAGCGCCGCCGCCAAAAATCCGGGCGCAAAAGCGAGCCGTCTAAGTATAAAGAAGCTCCGTGAAATTTCAGGTTTTGACGGAAACAGTTTGTTTTCTGCCATTCAGTTTTCTCGCCCGTGGATCACATCCCTTTATCGCGTTCTTATCACAACTCAGATGCGATGTCGGAAGAATGCTCATTGAACTCTTTACCTGATCCCGCTTGTTGCGATTGAATTGAATGGGGCACGATGTGCCTGTGGTGAAGCCTAAGCCCTTGGCCTGAGCAGGAAGGAAGAAAAGCTGAATACGACATTCCCGTTTAAAACCGCGTTGTTGATGCTGCTGTTGCCAGGCGCTGCGGTGTCGCAAATCGACCCTGCAACGATGCTGGCCGGAGCTTCGGAATCGGAAATTCTGATCGAACGCCAATGGACTCAGTTTCGCGGCAAACAGGAACTGTATTTCTTTACTCTCGATGTGGTGGTCACGATCATTCTGGCTGGCTTGATCGTCTATCATCCGGTGAGACGCAAAGCCCGTAGAAGCATCGGCGACTTGGTCATGCCGAGGCTGTTCTTCCTTTATGCTCTTATTGGCATGGCTGTTGGATTCCTGGTGGTTCAGCACGGATCAATGATTGGTTTTGTCATATTTGGCATCGGAGCTTTGCTCAGGTTTCGCTCCAATCTGGATGATCCGGTAGACACCGTCGAAATGATAGTCGTAACTGTTCTTGGTCTTGCGGTCGGTTTGGGCTTGCCGCTGATGGCCACACTGGTGGCGGTTGTATGTTGGTGTTT
This sequence comes from Ruegeria sp. A4, assembly GCF_056543025.1. Classification (NCBI taxonomy): domain Bacteria; kingdom Pseudomonadati; phylum Pseudomonadota; class Alphaproteobacteria; order Rhodobacterales; family Roseobacteraceae; genus Ruegeria; species Ruegeria sp. A4. The sequence goes on from NZ_JBQGAW010000007.1 coordinate 157,482, forward strand.
CATTTGGCTTGGAGGGCGAAACAAGGGCGTGGAAATTTCGCTCAAAGCTTCAGACGAAGAACACTCATTGAACGTCAGCGGCGCCATTGAAGCCATGGCCGCAGACGCTGGCTGGAAGCTGGTCAGAAAACACCACGTCCCTGGCAAGTCTCGCGTTTCATTGCTTTTCATTACTTCGGGTGGACTTTCAGAAGCCCGGATCGAAGAGATGATAAACGATCTGGTCCCCGAAAAAGTTGAGTTGAAACTCAGCCTCTAGTTATTTCACAAGGTCCAATCGTTTCAACACCGCATTCGGGGATCTGATCTCTTTCGGGAGCGACTTGAAGTTTACCGACCTTTCGAAATCGGGCCCTCGATATACTGCTATCCCAAACTCTGCGTTCGGCTGGAATGTAACATGAGTGAAGCTGTGAGGTGATCTGGCATTATCACCAATCAGCCGTCGTGGACCACCGCCCAAACAAGCTTGCGAAACATAAGCCACACCGTCTTTCCAGCCTGGGTAAAAGGCATGATGGTGGCCGGACAGATGCAGAACGACCCCGCTTTGCAGGTAGGTTTTCTCAAGTGTCGGGTCACCGATGATTTCGCGTTCTCGCTGGATCGCAAAGGGCCACAGCGGCAGGTGGCTGAAAGTGACAATCGGGTTTCCATTCGCCGCCAGTTCCTCAAGTTGGTCCTGCTGACCGCCGGATAGCGGCCCAAGGGTCGTGGCATCCAAAGACGCAAACGTGACGCCTTGCATCTCAAACGCGTAGAAGAACGGATAGTCATCCGAAACCAGGAAGTCGACGTCTGGCTTTCTCGGCGCCCATTCCTCGGCGTATATTTTTCTTTCATGTTCGAACCCACGGTAGGCAGAGGCATCATGGTTTCCTGGCGTGACCGCAAATGGAATCCCGGCGGCCTCCAAAGGATCTGAAACGGCCTCGTGAAAAGCCTTCCACATCTCTCTGACCTGTTTGTCTGACAAGTTGGGAATGCGCTGACCCGCAACCATATCTCCGGTCGAAATCACTAGATCTGGATCAATCTCGATTATCCGCTTAATCGCCTTGTCGACGCGCGCATCGTATTTTACCGAGCCATAGCTTCCATTCAGATCTGATATGACGATGACATCCAATGCCGCCGCTTTGCAGGCGAGCAAAGCGGTCCAAATGAACACCGCAATAAGAGCAGAACACCTACGGTTCATAACAGTCCACAGCCTCAACCTCGGTGTCGTTTTTCAAAAAGAATGCGACGGGGTCCAAGTCGAACATCAAAACACCTTTTGAACAATTGCTCTGGAGAATGGACGTTGCCAGCGCTGTATTTCTAACGGCTTGCGCAATCTGCCTATCTGACAGGCCAAAGCTTTGCGACAACCAGTCATAAATCGGGCCTTGCGTTTGAAGGTCGTTATTCAAAGCAAACAAGCGCTGGTAAGTGCTTGGAGAAAAGTGTCGCATTTTCTCCAGCATCTGAGTGGATTTCGCAAAGTTGGCATATTCGACACGCCCACCAGCATCGTTGTCGTTTAGATTGCTGCGACGGATCAATAATGCATCGGCTGGAACATCTCCATCGTTTGGCTTATGGTGCTTGGCCTTCTTGTGCTTCAGGTCTCCGTCTTCGACCCAATACCAATAGGGTGTGAAGTCTATGTTTCCTACGCGGTCCTGCTGGCTAAAGATGAAGTCGAGCAGAACAATCTCGGTAAGTTCTTGCATCCAAAATGCCATCTGTTGGTCGCTGACATCGGGGCCGAGATCCTTGTTGATCTGCCGATCCTTTCGACCTTCCCTGACACCCTCTGCAATGGCCTCGGGCAAGGGTTTTGAAGACCGCAAGGCCAAGAAGGCGGGTGTTTCCTGAAAATCGCGGTTTTGGCCTTTGCCCCAACCGGATTTACGGGTGCCGTTGATTTCCGAGCCGTAGCGATGACCGGGGCTGTCAAGCAGGACACCGTATATCTGCGTTCGATCCGCGGTGAACAGATCATCGGTTGGCTGGTACGAGTTCGGATCGGCATCCGCAGCCAAGAATACCCGCCAGCCTTCATGGTTCATGCGCCCGCCATGAGAGCCACCAGAAATCGCAAGGCCGGGCTCTGCGACCTCGGTGAGATGCGCCTGAGCGTCCATGCTACGCCAGACCGCCACCGGAACGTTCACCGTCGCGTCGAAATACCTGGAGAAATGGTAGTAGAGCAGCGAAGAGGTTGAAAACGTTCCGCTTGTACCCTTCTGGTTCATGGTGGATTTGAATTTAGCCACCCTGTCCTTTGCCAGATCTTTTGCCGCCTTCCCCTCTTTGCAAGCGTTTCTCTCGAATTCGGAACGGTTCCCGGCGTAGGGTCCTTCCGAAATATCGTAGACGCCCATTCCTGGGCTGGTGCTCCAGGTTTTTGGGCAAACAGCAATTTCGGAGGCATAGAAATCAATCTCGCAATAGGTTGTTTCTTCCTCAAGATCGCTTTTCTTATACTCGCCCGTTGGAACTTTTTCGATCCGAATACAGCGTTCAGTAACGCCGTTGGGACTATCAAATGTCGTGGCTTCACCGAGAACATCGTCGTTCGCCCACAAGATGGTGGGTGCAATGAAAGCAAGAGACCCCAGAAGATGGAACTTCATTTGAATAGTCCTCCGGATATCATCTAGGGCAAATCGCAGCCCGTTGTTCGGCGGAAATCTTCAGATTGGGGTCGACACTGAAGTTGGAGAATTTTGCGTCAATCCACTTGTCGCATCCGCCTGAACATGGGGCACCGTTTCGGGCATCATTCCAATATTCCTTGGCCCTTTCTTCTGTCCAACCGCAAAACTGAACGAGCGCCATCGCCGACAATGCACCCGAGGAATGAACGCCCCACATGCAGTGTACCAGGACAGGGCCCTTTCCAGGGTTTTCAATTACTTCGTGTATGGATGCCATGACGGCACCGGGACGGGAGGATCTGGCGCTCTGATAGTCAAAGGATCCGTTCCCACAACTGGTGCGGCCGTACTGAGTGTTTTTGCCGAAGTCGGCATAAAATCCGGTTGAAAACCCTTTTTCGCACAAGGTTTCGCGTTGAACGTCACTCAGACCTGTTCGATCCTTGTCGCCGCCCTTGAAACCGGATCGATACAACACACCGCTTAAGACTGGGCGGAAGAAAGCGACGCCATCGACGCCTCCGTCGCCACTTTTTGAAAGCATTTGGCTGTTGCTAGGGCCACCGTTTCGGCTGGTGACGTCAGAAATCGCAGCGGTTGCCAGAACACCAATGAATATAAGTGACGTCAAAAACCGCATGCGTGTTCCTTTCTGTGTTCAGCCCGTGATGCTCACACTTTTCCTGCCGGCAATCTCTCGGAGAGACACATTCACCGTAAACATCTTTGGTGGCGGTTAGCGTCCCGCCGCGAAGCTTCAAATTGGCCACACCAGATTGATGATAACGACGACCACGAAGTAGGCCAGAACAACTTTCCAATTCCACTGGTGTTTGTTTTCTTCGTTGATCACGCCGGCCGATTTCAATGCCAGGTTTGTGATAATCAAAGCGACAACGATGACCGCCGCATGTGCCAGATCGAAATGCAAACTAGAGCTCCTTTTTTCTGATTTGGGATTGTTGAAAATTGTCAGCAGTCGCCTGATGGCAGCATAGTTACATCTGAATACCTTCCTTCAGATGTCGTGATCCGCGCACATGCGCCGGTATCTTTGTTAAACCAGTAAGAGGTCAGCCCTTCGCTTCGGATAAGTTCAAACCCAAGACTTTGGATGCCCATTTCAGCCTGACCCGCTCTGGCCCCTTCAAATGACGAAAGATCGTTAGAGCTGCCCACAGTTGGTGCACTCGCATCCACTGACCCGCCACTCTCGTCGCATGCTGCGAGTACAGAAATACACACTGTACCGATCACCAAAAAGACTTTGGATTTCATCTGTTTTTTCCTAGCTGATTTGAGTTGCCGTTCCAGGGTTTTCCGTCGATCACCTATTCAATTCCTAAAATTACGTTGTAGCCGACGGAAGAGTTGCCGCGGTTGATGACCTCGACAACATGATCACCGGATTGCCACAGCTGCCCTCGATACTCCTTGTCCGCCGACATCAATCCCAACAGTTCAGAACCATCGGGGTTGCGAATAACGTAATCCAATGTGCCGTTTCGCGGAGCAACGCGAACGTAAAGGAACTGTTCGTTTTTGGCGCCAAGGACATATTGCTGGGACGCTCCGGGCGCGAGTTGTCCAACGAGTTCGGCGCCAGTTGAACCAGCATCAAATTTGACGCGTTGGCTTTCAGTAGATCCGTCGGCACCGGCCATAGCTCCACCACCATCATCCATCGCCTCGACAACCGACATCTCTCCAATGCTTCCATCCTTGTACGCGATGCATCGCCAGAGTGTCCCACCTGCGTCACGTAACATGACCAGCGTGCCAGCTTCGGAAAACTCTGAGCTCTCAATCGTACCGGATTGACCGTCTGGCCCACCAACTTGCCGTAAATGATCGATACACGCGTCATCGGCTTCCGACATTGCAAGAGCAGCTGTGCCCGAAATTGCAAACATGGGTGTGAGGAGGTTCAGTAAACGGAGTTTCATCAGATTGTCCCCTGTTGGCTAATCCTTACAGTGTTCTTCTGTACAAAGCGGAACTTCACTTCGCTTCCCGCAACTTGGACAGAAACTCATCGCATGCCTGTGCGCTGCCGACGATCTCGTCCGTCGTTTCAACTCCCTGCAGTGATGCCATCTCGGAATTCACGCGATTGAGGATCTGATCCGCTTGCTCGGCGGTGATCAGATTCTCGGCTTGTGCGCCTTTCAATGTAGAGCAGACACCGGCGGACAAGCCTGTCGCAACGCCAACACCCATCGCGGCACCTCCACCCAAGGTCATCGCCCCAACCACGCCGAGGACGAGCCCGATCACGATACCCAAGATCACTTTTCCCATGTTTTCCTCCCTTTTGGTGGGAATGCGTTCGGCGTTCACTACTGCCGCAAACTGCGTACCCATTTGCAAATCAAGACCAGCGCTAGAAGATTGAAAACCGGTGCGAGCGCCGCGAACCACGGTTTGGTCGACTCCGAGAGCAAGTCCGCTACGAGTATCCAGGGCAACCCCAACGGCAAAAGGAACACCCCGGACAAAGAGTCTTTTTCTTGCCCCAACCAGCCAAATGTACCCGTCAAGAACGCAACCAACGCCAACAGGTAAAGGATCGCGAATATGATAGTGGCTATTCTACAAACCAAGTCGAGCATTCCGATGAGCGAGCCAGTGCTGCGCGGCCGTGTTCAGCCACGCACCAAACAGGTCACAATGCGCCTTCGTCGCCCAGGAACTCGATACCGGCTGTGGCGCCATCACTGTAAGCAATACAATTCCATGGGGCACGATCCTCGCCAACGCCGACGGTGACCTGGGTTCCCGCCTCGCTAAACGCAGACGACAGCACAACGACTTGCGAATTGTTCGTTGTGTTGGCTACGTCTCGCAAACACGCTTGCTGAGCGGGCGTGAGCTCGGCAGACGCGCTTGATGTACCCGTATCGTCGCAGGCCGCAAGCAGTGCGAAACATGTCGTGCCTGCAACCATCACCATCTTGTTGGTCATTTTCTTCTCCCTTTAGGTTCTTTGATCTCAATTGAATTAGAGGCGACGTTTTGAAGCTCCAGCGCCTAAGCGGCCAATAGTGCATACCTCGAACTGGTGACTGCCGTTCCCAAAAGACTCGCCATTCAAGGTTTGGCCGGCAGAACAATATTGCGTTGATCGCATGCACTGCCAACAACGCGTGACCGCACTGGAAAAAGCTGGAGCGAACGTTGGAAGAAGAGCTAGTGCTTTGAGTCTTGGCATCGCGTTCTCCCAACGCTCGATCATTGAAAACGCCTTCCGACTGCCAGCACTCACTCCGGCAGTCGGAAGGGCCCGGTAAATCGGGCGACAGCGACAACAACGGAGGTAAAATAAAGTTGCGTCGAATTCTCATATTTGAATCTAATTTTTCATAAATCAATATTTTTTCCGCGCGTAAATTTCTCTAGGCTTTCGTGCGAAAGGCTTTTGCTTTCAAACAAAAAGAATGTGGGGATTTTCAGAAAAGCGAGTGTTCCCTACGCAGCCAAGCGTTTTTGACGCCGCCAAGAAAGGACGAAGGGACAAAAACATGGGATTCTTTGAAGCAGTAAAAACGTGTTTTTCGAAATACTTCCAGTTCTCTGGTCGGGCTTTACGATCAGAATACTGGTGGTTCTTCTTGTTCGTGGTTCTCGTGAGTGCCGTATTAGCTGTGCTGGATACGATCATATTCGGGACCAATCCCGAAACGGGGCAGGGATCTCGGGTTCTGTCCTCTGTTTTCCAACTGGCCGTTCTTATTCCCATGCTGGCCGCCGGTTGGCGGAGGCTGCATGATACAGGGCGACCTGGCTGGTACTTGCTGCTGCCGATGGCGCTTAGCATTACAACGCTTTTTGTTATGCTGGGCGGGGTGGCGTTCTTTTCGGTATTGGAGCAAGGAACGGAAAACCCCGATACATTGCGTGGACCCGCGGCAGTTTTGGGCGCAACCGGCATTGTTGTGTTCTCAATTCTTCAACTGGTTCTGTCCATCCTGATGATCTGGTGGCTGACACGACCTTCTCAAGAAGGCGCAAACGAATACGGCGCACCTGTTTCCTGATCTGGTTGCCCGGGCGGTGGGCCCGAAGCTCTGCTGAAAGAAAGAGCCAAATGCAACACCGTGGAGAGAGAAAGAATGAATTTCAAGCCGATTTCCGTTGGAGCGCTGATGATGGCAATGGCAACCACAGCATCGGCGGAGTGGTCGTTCAGTTCCGGGCCCAACCCCAATGCGTTTATTCAGACCGGAAACACGACGCTGGAACTTCAGTGTAACCATATCCGCTTTGCTCCGGCCGGATTTGAGGACAGCCAGGACATTGTGCAGAAGCAGGGGCTTTCCATTCGTTTCTTTAAGGACGGCACCACCGAAGTTGGGGCATTTCAGGTTGGCGTAGAAAACGCTGCCGTGCAGATCGTCGACAACTATCCCGTCAAGGTCAGTTTTAATAGTCAGCAGGATTATGGTTTTGTACTGGACCAGCTTGCGGCCAATGCATCGGTTAATCTGTCGATGATTGATCAAGATGTCAGCTACGGGATCTTTGACTTGAAGGGTTCCGGCACGGCAATTCGGTCCCTTCGTTCCGCCTGCGATTCAGGTGCTCGCCAGGGGGGTTCCTACGAAGCGCCCAAAGGCATTGTCTATTGTGGTGGCGGAGCGATAAAACGCCAGATCGAATATGTAATTCTGGACAATCCAGAGGGGGAGTGGGACGCGCGAGTAACGGTCAACGGCGAGTCGATCAGAGCCATGACAGCCTACAGTTACTTCGGAAACTCTGTACCGCCCGCCGGATTTGTCGTCGCCCTGCTTGGGGAAGACAGGTCCGAATTTCTGATTTTTAACGAAGGCGCGGAAAACTGGCTGGAATACGGGGACTTCAGATATGATCAATGCAATTGACGCCGCCTTCCAACCAGCTTCCCCAATAGTGCACCAGCTGAAGTATTTGGTTTCCGGGATCGTACTTGTTTCGGGTCTAGTTTGGATCTCACCAGCTGTCGCGGCTGATGTATCGCAACTTCCGCCCGGTTTGCAGGCGAAGGTTGATCTGGCGGCACGAGCCTGCGCGGAGTTCAACGACGGTCAGTTTGACATAGCCTGGGGCGCGGTTGAACGGGTCGATCTCGACGGAGATCTACAACGCGACTGGGTTCTGAATGAGTCCGGTTTCGCGTGTTCAAGCGCCGCATCTCTTTACTGCGGAACTGGCGGATGCATGTCGCACTTTTGGGTTAGCGAAGAGGTGCATTCCTTGCTCAACCAAGGCTGGACGGTCGTTGATTTTGGGAGCCAACGCATTGTCATCGCGGACGTGCATGGATCCGATTGCGAGGGAATAAATCCGACGCCATGCGTCAGCGCAAGTGTTTGGGATGCCGAAGCCAAGACTTGGCGCTCGTCTGCTGGAAGCTGGGAGTAAACTGTTTTTTGTGTTTAGCAACTGTGCCAGAGGACCCTTTTTGTTCCTGGGGTTCTCTGTGGCATGCAAATCTGTGGGATAGCTGTGCAAAGCTGTGACCAAACACCGCGCAGATTTATGGGTAAGGTTCTGCGGTTTTTATTAAGTCACGGCGCGGCCTATACCCTTCAACCGCAGGTAAATCCCCACGAACTCAGACAAAAGAACAGATGACAAAGAGGCAACAAGCGGCAGATCAGAGTGGTCGGCTCCTGCTGCATTTTGAAGCCTCAGCATGTGCTTCCCCGCAAGTTCTTCGTCAAGACACCTCAGGTGGTACCAGTATTAATCGAGCTGATCGGCAGCTCTTCTGGCTTTCATTTCAGCGAGCTTGGGCGACTTTGTGCGAAGGGAAGGCACGCGAGCAGCAACCAGACCACAGCCATTGGCAACTTGCCGATTTTGGGAAGGACGGGAATGGATGTAGGCATCACAATGTTCAAAAACCAAGTTCCCGTTTTCGCAACACGTCGCGCCCCTGGAACAAGGAACGGCCGTTGGTACAGAAGCGGCCATTGCAGCCAAAGCAGGCTAGGGCCATTCACCCCCGGCTTGAACTCGCAAAAACCTGAGAAAGCTTGCTCTGTTCCATCGTGCTATCGACAGCAAGTTGCGTGGATGCCGTCGACAACACAGATCTCGAAGGACAGCGGCGAAACACCCAAGCACGCGAAATACTCTATTCGAAATCCCACATTTTCACAGATTTGCTGTGATCCAGTTGGGAGCTCGGCACCTGATCAGTGGCAGGCCAATTGCTCAAGCTTAGGGCTTGGCCTTTTGCACAGTTTGCCCGCAGGTAGGGCAGTGATCGGCCTGTGACACGGTCTCAGCATGCACGCGGTTTCGGATATGATCGGCAGCGCGACGCGAGAGACCCAATTGCTTGCGAACGGCTTCAATAACGGCCTCGTCGGCGTCGCAGATATCGCCGTCTTCCAAGGCCTTTCGAAATTCACGTTCCAGGCTGGCCCGTCGGCGGTGCAACTGGTCGTTCAGGCCGCTGGCAATGATCCCTGCGGGCAATGCGGCCATCCCAATGCCAATCACTGTGATCGCAGCGCCGAAGATCTTACCGGCAACTGTCACGGGCGTTACGTCGCCATAACCAACGGTCGTAAGCGTTGCCATCGCCCACCACATCGCCGCTGGGATCGATCCAAATGCCTCCGGTTGCGCCTCGTGCTCTGCTAGCCATGCACCGCTGGCAGCAAAGATCAGCATCACCATCAGGATGAAAAAACCTGCAAAAAAGGCGCCGGCCTCTTCCTCAAACACAGCGAGCAGCATTCCGAGTGCAGGCGAGTACCGAGTGAGTTTGAGGAGCCGCAACATGCGGAAGGTCCGCAACAGACGCAGATCAACCGGGAAGATCAAATAGAGCAGCGCAGGTAATATCGCTAGTAAATCGATGATGGCGATCGGGGAGACGGCCCAGGCAGCGCGCGTTTTGTAACTTGGATTTTCGGTGGCGACCCACAGTCTTGCCGCGTATTCGACAACGAATACGAATAGAGAAAAACCCTCAAAGAGGTTCAGCGCCAGGCCCCAACGAGTATATATGGAGTCGACCGTTTCCAGGATAACGGCGGCCACGTTCAGTGTGATGAGGGCAATTAGAGCTATCTCAAGCAACCATGGACCGGTGGCCGCCCTGTCCGGGCGCTCGAGCCACCAATAGACTTTCCTTTTTAGATAGCCCGAATTTGTAACTGCCTCACTCATGTCGAAACTGCGTCCAGGCGCGCGTCAGGGGAATCGCGATTTGCGATAGCAAGGCTGTGCCCCAGATCAGATTGCCAACCAACGAGGGAACATGGGGGACGATAAAGAAACAGGCAATAGCCAGAACGATCCCAAATACCCTTACATCCCAGCGCCCAAAGTCCGATGCAAGACGGTGTTCAATAACGTTCTGGAGCACCCAAAGCATGGCGATATATCCTGCAAGGCCGAAACAGCCAATGGCGGCATATTCGGTCGGGTATGGCTCCCAAAAACCGACTTTGACCTCGGCAGCTAGGGCCACGCCTACCATGACGCCGCATAACATCAAGATCAGATGCGCAAGCCACCAGATGACCAATGTCGACACCTTCTTGTCGTTGGGCTTGGCGTTGCCGACAAAGTCAAAATAAATCCAGCACATGACGAACATCGAAACGCCGCCGATGACGAAATTAACAAGCACATCAAGTGAGACTTTGTAGATGCCTTTCTCGGACAAAGTTACGACGAGTTTGAAGAACCCCTCGCCCAGAACGATCAGTGTCAGCAGAGCAAACCGTTCCGCCATATGGCCAAGGCGCGGGACGAAACGTTCGAAGCGCAATACAGTGAAGCCTGGGATCATGTACATCGCCTGCGTGGCCACCATTGCGGCAGCAAACACCCAATAGGCCAAGGGTGTTGGCAGAAATGCCGTGATGGCAAAGATCACCGCAAAAACCGAAAAATTCCGGATCTGGGCCGTCGACATAGACTCGCCAGATGAATTGGCCCGCCGGGCGCGATAGTACAGCGCCGCGAGCATGGCCCTGTTCGCTGCAAATCCTAACGCGAAGAAAACCCAACCCTTGCCGTCAATAGCCGGGATCGCCGCTGCCATGAACATCACCGTGCAAATCATCACGGCCATAATCAGCCGGTGCCAGAAATCGGTGCTGACGAAGATCGAGTTGAATATGCTGAGTTCGCCCCACGCGTACCAGAGCGTGATGAAGATACCAGCGAACACAAGAAACCCATGCAGATCGAGATGATGCGACAAGTAATTGCCCAACAGAAAGATCGTCACGACATGGATCAGGTCGTAGAACAGCTCGGCCCAGTGGACATGATCATGTGCATGGTCAAGGTCCTGGTGATGTTGGGGCTTTCGCCACATGGGGTGGTCATGCAATGCCATAAATTGGGAACTCTTCAAGGTTGAAAGGCTGTAGTGGCCGACCAGCGGCCACCCAGATTGAGTTTCACTATAAGATGAAGGTTGTCGCGGAGACTTTCGTCATGCAACCCCCACAATGGTTGTTCAGCGATTGCATGCCAGGCAATACCAGTTCGATCGTGGGTTTATTGCGCTGGCAGTGCCCGGTATCCACGGAAGTCACGCGGCCCTGTCGTCTCGTAGATGCAGCAGGATGCGGGCGTAGTTTTCCTCGCCCTGCGCGCCGGTCACAAGGTGACGTTTGTCGAACACCATTGCGGGCACACCCTGAACTCCTCGGCTGATCCAGAATTGCTCTTTCTGGCGCACGTGATTGGCCCGATCTTGGCTTTGCAACATGTCCAACGCATCCGCGCGGTTCAGCCCGATGCCAGCAGCCGCATTTGCCAGAACCTGTATGTCCGAGACGTTTTCGCGGCGTGTAAAGAACGCCGAAAAAAGGGCCTGCTTCATTTCATGGCCGTTGCCTGGTTCGGCGGCCCAGTCAATCAATTGATGCGCACGGAAGGTGTTATACATCCGCATGTCATCGGCGTAATTGAACGTGAACCCCAGTGCCGCGCCCATCTCTGTCAGGCGGGCTCGTGCCTTGATCGACCCTTCCAGCGTCGTCCCGTATTTCGATGCCAAGTGGTCGCGCAGGTTCTCACCACCCTCGGCCATCTGCGGATTCAACTCGAATGGATGCCAATGGATATCCAGTTCGGTCTGAGTGTCGCGCGCGGCTTTGGCAAGTTGGTGATAGCCGATCACACACCACGGGCAAACGACGTCTGACACGATATCGACGCGAATAGGAATAGGCAGAGCAGCTTGCACGGCTCAGGTTCCTTTCACGTCGCCGGAAAAACGCGCCGCGTTTTCCTTGGCAAAGGCGCTGGAATCTGCGTCAGCATCCCAGAACTGTGGGTTAGCCTTGGGGATGGTCAGCGCTCGCTGGACGGCAGGTCGCGCATCCATACGGTCGAACCAGGCGTTCAGATGCGGTAGGTCCGACACATCCACCCGTGCCCAGACATAAGCACGCGCCCACGGGTACAGCATCATGTCGGCAATGGTGTATTCGTCCGCTGCGATCCAGTCCCGCCCGTCCAGACGCGTATTCATCACCTCCATCAACCGGCGGCTTTCGTCCACGTAGCGACGGATTGAAAAGGGCTCTTCATGGCCATTAGGCGCAGCGATGTGCTGGAAATACATCGCTTGACCCATCATCGGCCCGACGTGACCGACCTGAAACAGCATCCACTGCATTACCTCGGACCGCTTGGCCGGGTCCGAAGGCAGAAATTTTCCGTATTTCTCGGCCAGATGCCACAGGATCGCGCCGGATTCGAAGATCGCGCGGCCTTCCGAACGGTCCTCAATCGTTGGGATCTTTCCGTTCGGATTAAGCGCTAAATAGTCCGGCGCCTTCTGCTCGTGTTTGGAAAAGTTGATATGGGTCAGGTCGTAGGCGATACCTGCCTCTTCCAGAAAAATGACCGGTTTGTAGCCGTTCATCGTGCCTGCGGTATACAGGTGAATATCAGGCTGGGACATGTTCAACCTCGGCAAATGTGGTTTTCAGATGTGCGTCAAATCGAGCAAAATCGGCCTCGATTTCCGGGTTCTTCATAACATCGAATGCAGCAAAAGTCGTAAGGGGCTGCATGGCAAAGAACTTTGCGTTCAGGTGCATTGGCGCTAGCAGGTCGTCGACGCTGGCACCCGCAAAGAAAGGCTCGGACTCGTCATCGAATGCTTCTTTCGGGGCGTTGAAGGTAACTGACAGCATGTATTTCTTACCGTTTAGCGTGCCGCCGGTACCGTAATTGGCTTTGGGCGCGTCGGTCGTTCGGCCGTCACCTGCACACAACCGGCCGTCCATACCGGCCGTGTACACCTCATCGATGTATTTCTTGAAAATCCACGGAACGCCCATCCAGTTCACCGGGAACTGCATGATGACTGTATCGGCCCACAGGTGCGCGTCGACCTCTGCATTCGCGTCATATCCATCAGCGACAGTGGTCACGCGCACGTCGTGCCCCATTGCTGTCAGCGTATTCCGTGCACGTTCAACGAGGCTTGCATTCAACTGTCCGGGGGCGAATTCGTAGGGCTGGGTGCCGTTCACGATCAGGATTTTGCTCATGTCCATATCCATATGTGCAGTTTCTGAACCCTTGACTTTCGCCGGGTTCAGAGAGCATTTGAGAGTGTAGGTATGAGAAATCAACCAGTATACTTTTGGTAACCTAGTTATCTGGGCGGAAGGATGACAATGCGAGCGCGGATTGAAGAGGACGCCAAAGGCCGTCGACAGGTCTCGGAGGCCTGTCTGGAGCCATGCGCAATCGAAAGAGGTATGCGGATCATTGGCGGAAAATGGACCGGATCGATTTTGTGGCACCTCAAAGATGGTCCCGTGCGTTTTAACGATCTATCGCGTATGATCGGTGGGGCTAGTAAGAAGATGATCGCTGAGAGATTACGCCAACTTGAGGAGCAGGGTTTGGTTGCAAGACAAGTGATGGATACTTCCCCTGTTTCGGTTCAATATTCCATCACCGAGTTTGGCAGCACAGCCCTTGGATTTCTCGATGAGCTAAGAAAGTGGAGTGAAGAGCTGCCTACCGATTTTTAGCGATGACTTTTATATGCTTGCTCTTAGCTTATAGCCTAATTTTTTTATGACCCCGCAACAAACTTGTAATTTCTTCAACACTGCAGATGAAGGGGCTTGGCGACGCAGAACAGAATTCCGCTAGACTGTTGTTTAAGAAAGCTATTTGCGCCAGTTTTGACAAAAAATGATCGAAATATACCAAAGCGAAGCTTTGGTGCAGCAGTGTGTTTTGGAACGACTTTCTACGGGGCCGTTCAATGACATTTGAACTGACACGTACCGTAACAGCCGTCCCGCAGACTGCTAGATCTGCCAAATCAAGTTCTCGCGTCCGCAGCGAACGCCCGCTTTGTTCGCAATCTGTCATTCGAGGTATTGTGTCAAACGTCCAATTCGAGCCCGAAGTAAACGGATGCTGCGGTCCGCACTAACGACGGCAATGCGCAGAAAGTTGACTCTGCAAAGTACAGCGTGTGGCCACTGCCGGCGTTACCAGCGAGAAGACGCGGTGGCATCAGAACGGGTTTGATTTGTCCTGCAACAGAGCCAGAAGGCGATCTTACGCTTTAGAGATTTTCGAGCCATTGGAACTGGTTGCCAACGTGTTCCGTGGGAATCGAAATTGATCAAGACCAGCTTTGTCGCAATACTAGCTTCACTATTCAGCGCTGAACCAGATCGGCGATGTGTAAGCACGGTCTTGGACTTCTGCGGGAACCGCCTCGGGCAGCGGTATATCGTAGAAAGCTGCGTCTATGGTCGTCCATCGCGGCTTTGGAATTTCGATCACTCTCACATAGTAAAACGCGTTGTTGTTCGGGTCAAAATCTGGGTCTTGCCAATAACCGGCGAGTTCCACGGAACCGATTGAGTTGCTGTATGTCGCGCTTCCAATATCTACCGTCGAGCCTACTGGTTCGTGTGCACGGCCATCCTCTCCAATCTCTCGGCCATCGGAGACGGCCACGTCGAAGATCCGCTCATGAGTTTCGCCACTCTCGTCGATCCAGCCTTTGATAATTTGGACTCGGTCGAGGTTCGCGCCGTCTGGGTCGCGCAGCGCCCGGATCAGGAATCTGGGAGAAACCCCATCCGGCGCGTTCCTAAGGTCTCCGCCCATCGGCACACCGTTCTTATACCCGTTGGAAACAAAATCCGAGGCGTACAGATCATCGGCATCAAAATTCCAACCGCCAAAGACCCGGACTCGCATTCGCGGCCCGGTCGTAGCGTAGGCCTCTTTGCGCTTGATTGCTCCGTGGACTTCCTCGCGGGTGTTTTCGCGCGCCCAAACAGCGGTGAGGCCTGCAGCCGATTCTTGCGCCGTAATGATACGCAATGCCGGGTCTTCGGCCGGGATTACATCAAAGTTGTGACGGTTCGCTGAAGGCTCTGTGTGTTGGTACTTACCAAAGTAGTTGTCTTCTCGCGTGGTTGGGAGCGCGGTGTGCGTGTCCGTCGTGCCGTAGAAGCCGAACTTGAATGGGTTAACGCCTGTCTCTCGCTGAACTTCGAGCCCGACCTTCAAGGCGGAGCGCCCATACTCGTAGCGCAACATTTCAGGGGTCTTTGCGACGGTGCCCGAGATATTCGCAACGTCCCAGGTTTCGAAATCCGCAAACTCATCATCAGGTGACAGGAGTGGGTGCGTTTCCTCGTCCCCCTTGATCTGGGTTACCTCATGCATCGGTTCCCAACGAATGCGTTTGGCGGCGTATTCCGCGTCCATAGGTGTGCCGTCGAATTTCGTAGGCGCGAACATTATTCCATTGGATATATTTCCGTTATGGGGAACAGATACCGCGCTTCCACCCGTCTCTTCTTCGTACGCAGCCAGATAGTCCCACAACGGCTCAGGGTCTTCGCTTTCAAAATAGGTAAATGGGCGGGTTCGACCGGTCTTATCGGCGCCGTCTCCGAAGATCACCACCCGATGGAGATTGTTACCTCTCGGAGTTGATGTCCACTCGTACCCAGCCAATGATGTGAAGACTCCAGGTTCGTAGTATTCGTCGACCGTTTCCACGATTTGTTGCCAAAGGTCACCGTCTAAATCCAATCCAGCGGTCGGGTCTCGCCCTTCGATTGATGCGATTTCGATGATATCAGCGAACGCCTCCATCCGACCTTCTTGCCCGGAATTGAACCTTTCGTAAGTCAAACGACCCCACTCGTCAGCCAAAAGCCGAGGGTCAGCTGCTCGAACGGCGGTCGCAAGTCCCAACATTTCCGCGTGTTCAGTAATCGCGAGGAAATCGAGGGGCCTAATGAGTTGAACAGGTTGTCCGGTATTTGAGGTTATCCTCTCACCGCGGGCCACGCGGAAGGCGTCGTGGATGTTCAAAGAAGTCCCAACAAGCCCTGCGTCGAATGAGATTTCAGTATGGAAGTGAAGATCACCAAATAGAACCTGATCGGGATAAGATCGGTCGACAAACGGAGAGTAAGTCTGTGCAGGAACCACCTTATCAGGAGGTACTTCGCCTTCAAAGCCAACTGCTTGCGTTCCTAATGAAAGCGCTAAGACGGTTGCAGCATGCAAAATATTCGTGGGTTCAAAATGAGTTCTCATGACTGCCCCCCAGACAAAAAAACTAAAGCAAAAGTGTACGAGAAAGCATGCATAAAATCAAATATTCAAGTGAGTGGGGTCCGCCGCCCCCCATCCGCACGCGTGAACCTGTCCAAGACTCGTTTTTGAAGGTCTGCTTTAGGCTGATTGCGGCCCTGAGGAGCAAGAATGCAGATGGATGCAAAGTCCAGAAAGTAGACATTTAACAAATTTGGTCGAACGGCTGTTTCGAGCCAAAAGCGGACCCTAATTTGACAATAGTGCGCCGCTCTGCAGCGAACGACCGCTCTGAGCCCCATTGAAACTCTCGATCCGCTAACCAAGACCAAGATTGATCCGCTCAAGCAGTCGTTCACTTAAACCAAATGTGCTGCAATGTAGCCAACGACGGCTTTCGCCCACTTTCGGGACATTCGCTGCGAAAGCAAAATACACGCAGATCGAATTGGCAAAACGCGAACAAATCTGCCGTAAAAACGCAGCATGGCAAAGTCCGCTTTTGAACCTGGAGTTCGAATACGGAGATGTTGTTTCAAGATATTAGATTAAACAGTCTGCCAATCCGAAATGAAGGTTTACAACTGCATTCGCTGCCGTTTCGTATTTTTAGCGACTTGAACCACTCAAGTAAGGGCGCAGAACATAACCACCTGCTTCACACAACTTGAGCCGTGATCAGTTGGAAATGTAGAAACTGTTCATTTCGTCAGGTTCTACTTTCCATAAACTGACCCTTGACTAGGCTAGCTCACGAGCAATGTGACGTGCCTGAGCCTGAGCTGAGGCGACCGAAGCTTCGTGACGCTCATCAGCGAATTCCTGGTACTCGGCCGCAGCTTCGAACATCCGTTCTGCTCCCAGGTACTGGCGCAATGTTCTGATGTGCGCAGAAAGGTGACCCGAGTCATTGCGAATCCCACCGTCCTCAAAACCGAATTCACCAGACGAGGTCAGCAACACCAGGGTTTTGCCTGACATGATCGGTTCCAGAGGGAAGTCGCCGCGCGCCAAATCAAACGTAAATGTCTTGTTGATCCTGATGATCTGATCGAACCAAGCCTTCAGGGCTGCGGGCATACCGTAGTTGTACATGGGCGTCGAAATCAGAAGGATGTCGGAGCGGTCGAGCTCGTCAACCAGCGTATCAGACAAGCTGACCAAAGCGCTCTGTTCAGGAGTGCGTTCCTCTTCTGCTGTAAAGACAGACGCGATCCAGTCGTTGGAAATGAAATCCGGCGGGGTCATTCCGACGTCACGCACAACAATTTCGACGTCCGGATCAACGGTTTTCCATTCTTCCACGAAACTGTCCGCCAAAGCGCGGGAAATGGAATTATAGGCCGCAACAGGGTTGTCGGTGCGCCGCACGCTGGCGTCAATTCTCAGGATTGTGGTCATCTCGTCACCTAGTCAGTTTGCAAAGAACTATTCAAAGGTGAAGCCAGAGACGCGCAGGTACAAATGAAGAAAATTCTGAATAGAGTGAACTGACCTCAGCCATCTCTATTCGCAAAGAATTCCTTCTCCAGATGAGACGCCGTCGCAAGTACATCCGCGTCCCTGTTGGGAAGGGTTAAAGTTCTACATGCGCAAGAACTCCTGCCTAGTGGTTCAGAAACGTATGCTTCTCGGCGATATAGAAATAACAAAAATTCAAGCGACGGATTAGATCGTTGCGGACGCACTAATCTTCAAAAAACCTTTGACCGACGGCGCTGTCGCGAAACTCATCTGCTTGGTCCAATAGCCATTCCCGGAACACACGAACGCGTGCACGATTGGCGTAAGTTTCCGGACAGACGAGAAAATAGCTCCTGTTCTTCAATGCCGTATCAAAGGGGGCGACCAGCATATTGCGTTCCAGAAAACGCGCGGCGGCCAAAAGGCTGACCAGGGCCACACCATGACCATCGCTTGCCGTCAGCAAGCAGATGTGTTCCTCGGAATAGGTGACATAGGGCTCGGCATCACCCGTCTGCAAGCCAGCCGCGTCCATCCAGCGTTCCCAACTCGGATCCACATCAGAAAACCCGCTCCATTGGTATTCGATCAGACGAGACTTCAGAAGAAATTCGGGGGAGCTCAGTGACTTCGCTTTTTCCACGCTGCAGACAGGGGCTACCCAGTCATTCAAGACCCATGCCACATTGCTGTCAGGATAGTCGCCAAAGCCATACCGAATGGCCACATCCACATCGCTAGATTTGAAATCCACCAGTTGATCGCTAGACAGAACCCTTACCGAGATCTCCGGGTATTTCTCGTAAAAGCCTCGCAGCCGCGGGCTAAGCCAATTGGCGGCAAAAGACCCGGTTGTTGAGATTGTCAATGTGCCCGCAAGGTCGTCTTCCTCCAGCGCAAGAGAAGCGGCTTCGATGTTCTTGAAGGCCTCAATGATGTGGGGCGCGTAGTTGGCCCCATCCTCCGTCAACTTCAAGGCGCGGGTCAGCCGGTGAAACAGGGGCACCCCAAGTTGATCCTCCAGCGATTTGATCTGATGGGAAATGGCAGTCGGAGTGACGCATAGTTCATCGGCGGCATCCTTGAAACTCAGATGCCGGCAGGCCGCTTCGAAGGCCTGAATGCTTTTCAACGACGGTATCTTCGCCATGACGCGCGGCTTTTACTCTCCTGATGCGATGCTAATTCGTCGCTCTACTCTAGCCCGATTTGGATATGTCGCAAACTTTTGGGACGGCCAGAGTAAGCGACTTACTGGATATACTTATCCTGCTATCTTGGCAAATAGCTGAAAGCCGCAAGACTGCTCGGCTGTCAATTCGCCTCCCTCTAAAAGGATACCATATCTGCAAAACCCGCCAATCCCATGATCCGCATTCGAACCATGAACAAAGACCACAGGCTCACCTTCGGCGTATTGTGCGTAGGATAGCCTGACTGCACTTATCGCAACTCTGTGTTCCATTACTCTGGCGAGGTACTCTTGTAGCATTTGTTTAGAGAGATATAGCGCCAAACCCGAAGGCACTTGGAGCAATAAGTCAGCTGTGTTCAGCCAAGAAAGCCAGAGCATCCCTCTCAAAACGTGGCCATTCCGGGTCGTTGTCCGGGATGGTATGGTTCGAGCTTTCGTAGGCGATGAATTTCGCGTTGGGTAATCCCTTTGCAAACAATCGTCCTTGTTCGACCGGTTGCATCCTGTCACTGTTCCCGTGACAAACAAGGCACGGCACCTCGACCTTGGACAATATCGGTGAGATATCAATGTTATCAATCACGCCGCGATACCGCCCCATGTTTTCGGGTGAAATCATCTTTCGCATATCTTCGGCATATTGCCGCCGTTCTTCTTGGCTTGCGCCCGGCACGATGATTTGCGCCATTAAGTCACGCAGAGACGGATAATCATCGTCCCACCCGGCAGTCATCATTTGCTTAATTGCGTTGGCGCGTTCCACATCTTTTTGCGATGTTCTTTTTGCCCGACCAACGGGGAACCCACCTATCATTACGATCGCAGACACGCGGTCAGGTCGGCGCGCTGCGAAGGCGGCTGCCACTGCGGACCCCTGCGATATCGCAAGGATCGGCGCGCGCCTTATATCCGCTGCGTCGAAAACAGTTTCCAAGTCATCAACGAACCGTTCGAACGTACAAGTTTCGGCGTCCCAGTCGGATAGACCGTTGAGCCTGGCGTCAAAACGGACCAAGCGATGTCTTTGAGCGATGGAAGTGTAAATTGGAGCTTTCCCGGGATTGCGCCAGTCAAGTTCCAAGTGTCCAATCCAACTTGGCGCCTTTACGACCGGAGGACCGTCTCCAACTGAGCTCCAGGCCAGACTAATGTTGTCGTCAGTTTTGCAGTAACGAATTTCCTGTGTTTTGGCGAAGTTAGCGCGCGATTTGGACACATGTTCATCGGTGAAGTTGAACGACAGCACTTCGATCGGCTGTTCAATGCCTTTGAACGTATGCAGCCCTTCTCGGCGCAATCGTTTGGCGTAATCCGCTCCGGCAAGATCACAAAGTACCTTTGAGGCCAGAATGCCCCCGGGTTCAGCTGCCGATTGGAGCCGCGCAGCGATGTTAACGCCGTCTCCGAAGATATCTTCGCCATCGACGGTAACGTCGCCGACATGCAAACCCGCTCTAAGCTGAATACGTTCCGGAACCAGATAGGGATGGTCTGGCTCTCTTAACTCGGTTTGAATCGCAATTGCCGCTTCTAGAGCGTTTCCTGCTGACGGAAATTCAATCAATGCTCCATCGCCCAACAGCTTGACCACCCTGCCAGATTTTTGTTCAACGATCGGCGTAACCAAATCGCGGTACAAGGTGTTCAGTGTTTTGAGAAGTAGCTTGGAGCCGCCCTGCATCATCCGACTGAAGCCGACGACATCGAGAGACACGATTGCAGCAAGGCGGCGTTGACTCATGTTTACTTCCCGCAAGTTGGCTCGAAAACACTACCACGTTCATAGATTGTTAGAACCGGCAACTTGCCTAATACCTGTAAACGTGCCGTGGAATGATCGTTAACTAAGATCTCGAATTGACCAAAGACCGTGGAAGCGATTATTCAAAAGGTATGCCTATCCGTTTTCGTAGAGAACGGCGGGTTTGTCCGCGGAGCAGACGCTCACGAAGATACTGCGAATGACCGCGTCGAGCCCGAAGTTTCACTAGTCGGTGCGCAGTTTTGAGAGCATGGGGCAAGAGACATTCCCGCTGTCGCAGTTGGCTGTGAGTTCGCTCA
>NZ_JBQGAW010000008.1:0-118477 GCF_056543025.1 Ruegeria sp. A4
GGTCCCCCGTCAACCGCGTCGACAACGCATACGGTGACAGAAACCTCGTCTGCACATGCCCCCCAATGGACGCATACGCAGACGCCGCGGAGTAGCATCAAAAAAACCCCGCCGGGTTTCGGCGGGGTTTTTCGCCAATCGGAAACTCATGTTCTGATTTGAGCCCTTTTGGGATGTCGTTTTTACCCAGTGAAGCGTCTTTTTCGCTTGCTGCGCGTGCGAAGGGCTCATAGCTCTGTGCGTGGGACACCCCTCCCCAACGAGGGGCGTGTATCTGGAAGGGTAATACAGATGAGTACTCAAAAACCGGCGACGCGGCCGGCCAATCCGCGTTTTTCCTCGGGCCCTTGCGCCAAACCCCCCACATTTGATCTGACCAAACTGGCCGATGCCGCCTTGGGACGCTCGCACCGTGCCGCCGTTGGCAAGGACAAGCTAAAAGCGGCCATCGAAGGTACGCGCGAGGTGCTTGGCATCCCGGCAGATTACAGGATCGGCATTGTTCCCGCCTCGGACACGGGCGCGGTTGAGATGGCTCTTTGGTCGCTATTGGGCGAACGCAAGGTCGAGATGCTGGCGTGGGAAAGCTTTGGGTCCGGTTGGGTGACCGATGTGGTCAAGCAGCTTAAGATCGACGCCGAGGTGAAGACCGCCGATTACGGACAGATCGTGGATCTGACATCGGTCGATTTCGCCAATGACGTCGTATTTACCTGGAATGGCACGACTTCGGGCGTGCGCGTACCGAATGGCGACTGGATCGCCGATGATCGTCAGGGTCTGACGATCTGCGACGCAACCTCGGCCGCCTTTGCGATGGACTTGCCCTGGGACAAGCTGGATGTGACCACCTTCAGCTGGCAGAAGGTTCTGGGCGGTGAGGCCGCGCATGGGATGCTGATCCTGTCGCCGCGCGCCGTTGAACGTCTGGAGAGCTACACCCCTGCATGGCCGCTGCCCAAGATCTTCCGCCTGACCAAGGGTGGCAAGCTGATCGAAGGCATCTTCACGGGGGCGACGATCAACACGCCGTCGATGCTGGCGGTTGAGGATTATCTGTTTGCACTGGATTGGGCCCGTTCGGTGGGCGGTCTGAAGGGCCTTATTGCCCGCGCGAACGCCAATGCCGATGCCGTGCATGCCTTCTGCGACCGGAACGACTGGATCGAAAACCTGGCCGAAGACGCTGCGACGCGGTCGAACACATCCGTCTGTCTGAAATTCACCGATGCCCGAATTCAGGACGGCGCAAGCTTTGCCAAGGCCGTGGCCAAACGGCTGGAATCCGAGAATGTCGCGCTGGACGTAGGTGCCTATCGCGACGCGCCTGCGGGCTTGCGGATCTGGTGCGGCGGTACGGTCGAGACCTCGGACATCGAAGCGATGCTGCCTTGGCTGGCCTGGGCCTTCGAGGCCGAAATCGCGGCGCAGACAGAAGCCGCCTGATCGCATCCCATCTTTACCGGGCCGCATCGGCCCGGACCTCTCAATACATTCAAGGACCACAAACATGGCTCCCAAAGTACTCGTTTCCGACAAACTCAGCGAAACCGCCGTTCAGATCTTCCGTGATCGCGGCATCGACGTGGATTTCATGCCCGATCTGGGCAAGGACAAGGACAAGTTGGCCGAGGTGATCGGCCAGTATGACGGTCTTGCCATCCGCTCGGCCACCAAGGTCACGCCGACCATTCTGGAAAGAGCCGACAAGCTGAAGGTGATCGGCCGCGCCGGAATTGGCACTGACAATATCGACAAGGAAGCGGCGTCGAAAAAAGGTGTGATCGTGATGAACACGCCATTCGGCAACATGATCACCACTGCCGAACACGCCATTGCGATGATGTTTGCCGTGGCGCGGCAGATCCCCGAGGCCTCGACTTCGACCCATGCGGGAAAGTGGGAAAAGTCCAAATTCATGGGGATCGAGCTGACGAACAAGACACTCGGCGTCATTGGTGCGGGGAACATCGGTGGCATCGTGTGCGAGCGCGCGCTTGGCCTGAAGATGAAAGTCATCGCCTATGACCCCTATCTGGGCGAAGAGAAAGCCGCCAAGATGGGCGTTGAAAAGGTTGAGCTGGACGAGTTGCTGTCCCGCGCCGACTTCATCACCCTGCACGTGCCGCTGACGGATCAGACCCGCAATATTCTGAGCCGCGAGAACCTCGCCAAAACCAAGAAAGGCGTGCGCATCATAAATTGCGCTCGGGGTGGTCTGGTCGATGAGGAGGCCTTGGCCGAGGCGCTGCAATCCGGCCACGTTGCGGGTGCCGCGTTTGACGTGTTCAGTGAAGAACCTGCCAAGGACAACCCCCTGTTCAATCTGCCCAACGTGGTCTGCACGCCGCATCTTGGTGCGGCAACGACCGAAGCGCAGGAGAACGTGGCCCTGCAGGTGGCCGAGCAAATCTCGAACTATCTGCTGACCGGTGCGGTGGAAAATGCGCTGAACATGCCCAGCGTGACGGCGGAAGAGGCCAAGATCATGGGCCCCTGGATCAAACTGGCCGGACATCTTGGCAGCTTTATCGGTCAAATGACGGACGAGCCGATCAAGGCGATCAACATCCTCTATGACGGTGTTGCCGCCGAGATGAATCTGGCCGCCCTGAACTGCGCGGTCGTCGCGGGGATCATGAAGAAGTTCAACCCCGAGGTGAACATGGTGTCGGCCCCGGTTGTCGCCAAGGAACGTGGGATCAAGATCTCGACCACCAATCAGGACAAATCGGGTGCCTTCGAAGGCTATATCAAAGTTACCGTTGTGACCGACAAGCGCGAGCGTTCCATCGGTGGCACCGTGTTCAGCGACGGCAAGCCGCGGTTCATCCAGATCAAGGGCATCAATATCGACGCCGAGGTCGGTGCCCATATGCTCTACACCACCAACGAAGACGTGCCGGGCATCATCGGTGCTTTGGGGCAGACCATGGGCGAAAACAACGTCAACATCGCGAACTTTACCCTTGGTCGATCCGAGGCCGGCGGAGAAGCGATTGCGTTGCTTTATGTCGACGAACCCGTTCCGGCCGAGGCACGCGCCAAGCTGGCGGAAACGGGTCTGTTCACGCAGATCAAGCCGCTGGAATTTGATGTCACCTGACGTGGCCTGTTGAGTTTGAGAAACAGTTCAGGACCCGGTTGACCGAAGGCCCGGGTCCTTTGTTTTCTCGGGCTGCAATCTGCGGCACAAGCGAGCTGAACCCTACCGTCGGAGGATCTATGACACAGCCTGTCTACGTTGTTGGTGATCTGCACGGGCAGGTGGCCGAGCTGGAACGTGCGCTGTCTCTGATCCGGGGCGATGGCGGCCCGGACGCCCAGATCGTGTTTCTGGGTGATTACGTGGATCGCGGCCCTGACAGCCGCGGGCTGATCGAGCGTCTGATTGCCGGGCGCGATGCGGGCCTGAACTGGGTCACTCTGCTGGGCAACCATGATCGCATGTTCGCCTGGTTCATGGAGGATACGCCGCGTCACGATCCGCATTTGCTTGTCGGTTATCATTGGCTGCATGAAAGGCTGGGTGGGGTCGAGACCCTGCGCAGTTATGGGGTGGAATTCGAAGGCCAGATTCGCCTGGAAGATCTGCATCAGATGGCGCAGGCGGCGGTGCCGAAATCGCACCTGACCTTTTTGCGAGATCTGGTTCTGATGCATCAGACGCCCGAGCTTGCCTTTGTTCACGCAGGCATTCGCCCGGGCGTACCGCTCAACGCGCAGCGCGACAACGACCTGGTCTGGATCAGGCAGGATTTTCATGCCCATCGGGGCCCGCATCCCAAGCTGATCGTGCATGGCCATACTCCGGTAGACCGGGCAACGCATTATGGAAATCGCGTCAATCTGGACACAGGTGCCGGATATGGGCGTCCGGTGGGTGTCGCGGTGTTCGAAGGGCAGACCTGCTGGGAATTGACCGATCAGGGCCGTTTGCCGTTGACCCCCTAGATCACCTCGCCCGGCTAAGAAATTTGGAGATTGAATATGTATGTCGCCACTTTGCTGACCAATCCGGCAGCGCCTTCGCTGGATAGCGCATTGCCCGAGTCATTGCGCAATGCGTGGGGTGGCGGGGACATCCTCTGGCTCAACCCGGATGAGGCGGCAGAGTTCGAGTTGAACGCCATCCCCGACAATCGCTGGGACGTTTGGGCAGACCTGCAAGGGATGGGGGTGGACCTGATCGTGCAACCTGCGCAAGGACGGCGCAAACAGATGCTGCTGGCCGATATGGACAGCACGATGATCCAGCAGGAATGTATCGATGAACTGGCGGATGAGGCCGGCGTCGGCGACCGGGTCAAGGACATAACGGCCCGTGCCATGAACGGAGAGCTTGATTTCGAAGGCGCCCTGATCGAGCGGGTTGGTTTGCTGAAAAATCTGGATGAACGCGTCATCGGCAAAGTTCTGCAGGAACGGATCACCCTGATGCCCGGAGGCAGGGAATTGCTGGCGACGATGCGGGCCAACGGGGCCTATACAGCATTGGTATCCGGTGGCTTTACGGCCTTTACCGCGCGGGTGGCAGAGCTTTTGGGGTTTGATGAAAACCGGGCCAACACTTTGCTGGCGGAAGATGGCAAGCTGACCGGAGACGTCGCGCGTCCTATTCTGGGGCGTCAGGCCAAGGTCGAAGCGCTGGCGCAGATTTCAACGCGCCGGGGCCTGTCGGAAAGTGACGTGATCGCCGTGGGTGACGGGGCCAATGACCTTGGAATGCTTGGCCGGGCCGGGACCGGGGTTGCCCTTCATGCCAAACCGTCGGTGGCCGCACAATGTGATGTGCGGGTGAATCACGGCGACCTGACGGCGCTGCTTTACCTGCAAGGCTATTGCCGCGCCGATTTCGTAGGCGGCTGATCAGGACTATCTTTTATTTAACATTTGTGTTAAATAAAGGGTATGAACACACTTCTGACCACGTTTTCCGCTTTGTCCGATGCCACCCGGTTCTCGATTGTCGAGCAACTGATGGAGCAGGGCGAACTGCCTGCCGGTGATCTGATCGAAGGGCGCGGCATGTCTGGCGCCGCGATTTCGC
The DNA here is from genome assembly GCF_056543025.1 of Ruegeria sp. A4. NCBI lineage: Bacteria > Pseudomonadati > Pseudomonadota > Alphaproteobacteria > Rhodobacterales > Roseobacteraceae > Ruegeria > Ruegeria sp. A4. The sequence goes on from NZ_JBQGAW010000008.1 coordinate 5,051, forward strand.
GCCACCTCAAGGTGCTGCGCGAGGCCGGGTTGGTGCAGCAGCGCGTGCAAGGAACCCAGCGCATGTATTCCATCCGATCCGAAGGATTGCGGGCGATTGCCGACTGGACGATTTCCAAGCGGCAATTCTGGGAAGGCAGCCTGGATCGTCTGAGTGATATTATTGAAAGGGAGAATTCATGGCCGACCTGAAACTGGAACGGGAATTCCCCGTCAGCCCCGAAGAACTGTTTGCTTGGATCAGTGACGGCACCAGATTGCTTCAGTGGTGGGGGCCCGAAGGGATGCACGTGCCGGACCACAACCTGGATTTCTCGCGCACCGGTCCTTGGTATTCGGTGATGGAGAATGGCGAGGGCCAGCAATACAAGGTTTCGGGCCACGTGACGCATGTCGACCCGCCTAAATCGGTGGGCTTTACATGGGGTTGGCATGACGATCAGGATCAACGCGGTGCCGAAAGCCACGTGACCCTTTCCGTTTCCGCAACCGGAAACGGTGCCCGCCTTGTGCTGGACCACCGTGAACTGGCCGATGCCGAAGCAGCTGCGAACCACACTCAGGGTTGGACGTCTTCGCTGCGCAAACTCGAAGCACTTTGCACTTAGTTTTTTGTTACGGAGGAGCGATATGCCCAAGTTTCTGTTTGTCTATCACGGGGGTCACACCCCGACCGACCCCGCCGAGATCGAGGCGACAATGGCCGCCTGGGGCGCCTGGTTTCAGGATATGGGAGACGCCCTCGACATCCCCGGAAACCCGGTGGGGCAGTCTTACACCGTCAGCAACAACGGAGTGGTCGATAACGGCGGCGCGAACCCGGCCTCGGGCTTCACGGTGATCAAAGCTGACAATATCGACGCTGCGACCGAGATGGCCAAAGGCTGTCCGATGGTCGTCAACGGCACAGGCTCGGTTGAAGTGGCCGAAATCCACGAAATCGAGATGTGAGGACCTTAGTCGGGGAAACCCGTCGCAGGCTTGATCACGCCGCATTCCAGCCCGCGACGGCTGTATTGCGTGGCGTTCATGAATTTGCGGGTGGCCGGGTGTTCGGCCTCCAGCACGCCAAGGCTTACCAGTATCGCGGCAATCGCGCATTCACTGGCGCGGGTGGTGCCATCGGTGATCTTCAGCGCAACGCCCATGCGTTTTTCCGGAATGATGGCCACGAACACGGCCTCGGCCCCGGTTTTGATGGCCACACGTCCGTTCATCGCGCGCATCAGTTCGGTGCATGCCCGGGTCTCACCGGCAACAAGTTCCGGGTGTTTCACCATCGCGGCCACCAGCTGCATCGCTGCATCGCTGGAACGGTCGGACCGGTCTGCGGCTGAAGCAAACCAAGCCATCGAACGTGCCAAACCGAAAAGAGATGTGGCGAAATTCGGGGCGGAACAGCCATCGATGCCGTATGCCGGGCTGGTCTCGCCCGTTGTTTCTTCGACGGCAGACAGGCAGGCTTGTTGCACCGGATGATCAATTTCAAGGTATTCCGGCCCGGCGCCCATATGCTGTGCCAGAGTCAGAAAGCCGCAATGCTTGCCGGAACAGTTGTTGTGGATCTGGCAAGGCGTGTCGTCCGCCAAAATCAGCCGGTCGCGCGCGGCGGTGTCGGCGGGCTCCTGTGGGCCGCACCGAAGATCGTGCTCGTTCAACCCCAGATGGTCCAGCCACGCCGTCACGCGATCCGTGTGGATTGCCGCCCCGTTATGCGAAGCGCAGGCCAACGCGAGGTGTTCGCTGGTCAGCCCGTATTTCGCCGCTGCCCCTGATGTGACCAACGGAAGCGCTTGAATCATCTTGGCCGATGACCGCGGGTATATGACGGATTGCGGGTCGCCCCAACTGCGCACGATCTGGCCCGTGTCATCGCAAATAACCGCATGACCCAGATGCAGACTTTCCAGCAGAGGGCCGCGCCAAAGTTCTGTCATGGGTACGGGCTGCGTCATCTGGACCTCCGAAATTTATGCGCAAAATTCTGCCAATCGCCCTTTCGCCTGTGGCGAAATCTGCGTTAGTGTGTGTATGTCGGCAATCATCGGAAGACGCAAACGAATAGACGAACCGGCAGGGTTCGCAGACGTGTCCGATGGGTATGAGGTAAGGGTCGAGCTAGGAGGCTGGACAAATGGGATCAATGCTCGTTCGCACGATAGCGGGCCTGTGTGTGGCAGGCATCGCCGCAACATCTGCAATCGCCCAACAGGCGACAAGCACCAACCGGGTTGCTGCAAAAACGGATTGGAGCGTTTTTGTCGAAGACGATCCCACCGAATGCTGGAGCGTCTCGGCACCCAAGGAAACCGTAAACACCCGCGGTGGACGTGTGGTTTCCGTACGGCGCAGCGATATCCTGCTGTTTGTGTTCTATCGCCCGAATGCCGAGGTGAAAGGCCAATTGACCTTTACTGGCGGCTACCCGTTTGCCGCGGGTTCGACGGTGAACCTGAATGTGGACGGGACCGAGTTCGAACTGTTCACAGAAGGCGAATGGGCCTGGGCCGCATCGGATGCGGATGATGCCAAGATCATTACCGCCCTGAAGCGCGGAACCGAGGCGGTACTGACCGCCCGGTCCGAGCGCGGGACGCAGACGAAAGACACCTTCTCGCTGCTGGGATTTACCGCAGCGATTGAAGACGCTGAGAAGCGCTGCACCAACTGATCTTTTCGCGTCGATTGTTGATAAGGCCCCGCCTCGGAGCGGGGCTTTTGACGTCTGGTCATCTGCCAGTTTTGATCCGTATCAAAGTTTCGCGCTCGGCAATGTGAACTAAGTGGTTCAGCCACCTAGAGAGGACATCGTGATGAAACAGAAAACTTGGATCACTCTGGTTCTTGCCGCATCCGTCGCCGTGCTGAGCGCTTGCGAGAAGAACGCTGATTCCTATCCGATATCGGGCGAGCAATGTGGCCCGGAAGATCCGGTTCAGACCCTGGACGCCAGTGATTGCTACACACCGCCGCCGGTAAACTGATCAAAAAGGCCCGGCATGTGAATCGTGCCGGGCCTGCCGGCTTAGGAAACCTTTTGATCTTTGCGCAGGTTCCTATATAGAGGCGCATCCCAAGCCCGATTCCTTTGAGATACGCCAATGTCGCCCAAAGCGCCGATCACCCAAGACGTCATGACCATCCCGCGCAAATTGCCCGACGGGAAGATCAACCTTGTCGGCCTTACGCGCGACAGGTTGCGCGACACCTTGATTGAACACGGCACGCCCGAGAAACAGGCCAAGATGCGCACCGGCCAGATCTGGCAGTGGATCTATCAATGGGGTGTACGCGATTTTGCCCAGATGACCAATCTCGCCAAAGCCTATCGCGCACAACTGGCCGAGCATTTCGTGATCGAAATCCCCGAAGTGGTGACGCGTCAGGTGTCCGAGGATGGTACCCGCAAGTATCTGTGCCGCATCGCCGGCGGGCATGAGGTCGAGGTGGTCTATATCCCCGAAGAAGATCGCGGAACCCTGTGCATCTCGTCCCAGGTGGGCTGTACGCTGACCTGTTCGTTCTGTCACACCGGAACCCAAAAACTTGTACGAAACCTGACATCCGCAGAAATCGTCGGCCAGATCATGATGGCGCGCGACGATCTTGAAGAATGGCCAACCCCCGGCGCACCCAAGGACGAAACCCGCCTGCTGTCGAACATCGTTCTGATGGGCATGGGCGAACCGCTTTACAATTTCGAAAACGTGCGCGACGCGATGAAGATCGCCATGGACCCCGAGGGCATTTCTCTGTCACGCCGGCGGATTACCCTGTCGACCTCGGGCGTGGTGCCCGAGATCGCGCGCACGGCCGAGGAAATCGGGTGCCTGCTGGCGATCTCGTTCCACGCCACCACCGATGAAACCCGCGACGTTCTGGTGCCCATCAACAAACGTTGGAATATCGAGGAACTGCTGACTGCTTTGGCCAGCTATCCCAATGCTTCGAATTCCGAACGGATCACGTTTGAATACGTGATGCTGGATGGTGTGAATGACAGTGACGAAGATGCGCATCGTTTGATCGATCACATCAAGCGACACAACATTCCGGCCAAGATCAACCTGATCCCGTTCAACGAATGGCCCGGCGCACCGTACAAGCGCAGCTCGAACAACCGCATCCGCGCCTTCGCCAACATCATCTATCAGGCCGGCTATGCCTCGCCCATCCGCAAGACACGCGGTGAGGACATCATGGCGGCTTGCGGTCAGTTGAAGTCGGCGACCGAACGGGCGCGCAAATCACGCAAACAAATCGAGGCCGAAACGGGTCTGAGCCGATAGGGTTTGGTCCATCTGGGCCAGGCTTGATCAGATCGCGCCTTAAGTGTTTTCTGGCTCTGTCTGCACGTCACAATTGTTTTGTTCAAACTTAATGTTTCAGATGCTGAAACCACATGCATAATTTGCTATATTTCTCGTGCCCGTCGCTGAATTTGCCTCTTCAATTCGATGCACAAGCCGGTGAGGTGTCCGGGTCAGAGATGGCGAGTTTTTGCGATTCCGCTAGACTGTTCCAAGTGGTGCAGAAAGCGCTCAGGTGAACTGAATTTCAGGTGGGCCACGATTATGAATGCAAGTTCTTTTTCGATCATCCGTTTTGGTGCCGCTGCGCTTGCTATCGTCTCGGGTTCAGGCTTGGCCTTTGCTGACGGCCAGGACGCTCATATCGCAATCGAAAACCCTGCCGAGTTGAGCAAACAAGAGGCTTTGGAACACTACCGATCCCTCAATCGCCGCATGGCGCGTGGCTACGCCGTGGCGCAACTGGACCTGATCCTCAACTACCAAAGCTGGCCGCTTTTCAACGATGCGCCCTATATTTCGGCAACCCACGGGCAAAGGTATGTGAACAGCTATGCCAATCGCATGGCGCATAACTACGCGACGTTGCAGGAAGGTGAAAAACTTCCCATGGGGTCGGTTCTTGCCAAGGACAGCATGACCGTGACGGATGAAGGTCACGTGCATCCCGGTGCCATGTTCGTAATGGAGAAACTGGCAGAAGATGCCAGCCCGGACACAGCGGATTGGCGTTACATCATGGTCTTGCCGGACGGCTCGGTCTTTGGGGACACTATGGGCGACCGCGCCGGTGCCGTGGCCTATTGCCATGTCTGCCACGAACAGGTGGCAGATCGGGACTATACGTTTTACGTGCCGGAAGAGTATCGAACACGCGACTGAGCCGGCTCAGGCTTGTTTTGCGCCTGGCAGTTTCAGTTCCGTTGCCTCGCGGCGGCTGAGTTGTTCGCCCTGCTTGCGCTTTGACAGAACTTCACGAGCCAGCGCGTATTTGTCGTCCTGCCAGAAAATCAAGCAGCCGTTGCATCCTTTGCCACAGCAACCCTCGGTGCCGATGCGGTTGGTTTTGAAACGGCGTTCGTTACCGTCTTCGCCGATCTTTTCAACCAGGGCGTCGCGACGGCGGGCATAGGCGCCAGGGTTGTCACGGCCCGAGGTTTCCAAACCCTGCACCAGCTTGTCAAAGCGGATGCGGCTCCAGTGTTCGTCGGTCAGGGCGCGCTCCTTCCGCAGAACGGAATAGGCGGGGAACCGGGCGCGCAGATCGTCGATATCCTCGTGGTCGAACAGGGTGAAGGGCAGGCGGATCACTGTTTTGGTGCTGCCATGCAACACGTCCATCCGCGCGCCATCGGATGCGCGTTCGAAATCATAGACCCGCAGCAGAACCGTCTCGCGCGAGATGGGCGAGACGAAATCCAGCACATCGCCCGGTTCCAGCTTGTTCTTTACCTCGACCAGAAAGGCATCCTCGGTCACTTCGGTGACGATCCCGGCATATTCCCACTGCGCGATGGACGCCGTGTGCTCGTAATCATGGGCGTAGTTGGTCAGCCGCCCCTCGTGGAAGGCCAGCGTGTAGCCGCGGTTTCCCACGGTCTCCAACTCGCGCATATAGGGTTTCGGGTCCCAGTTCTGGGGGTCGGCATAGTAATCGTCGATGGCCATGCGATAGGCGCGCGCGACGATGGCGGCATAATATTCCGACTTGCCGCGCCCCTCGACCTTGAGGCTGTCCACGCCGATCTTCAGGTATTCGTCCAGCTTTGGCATGATGCACAGATCGCGCGAATTGAGGATGTAGGAACCGCGGTCGTCTTCCTCGATCGGCATCAGATCGCCGGGGCGGCAGCCTTCTTCCAGCAGGAATTCGAACAGGTCGGCGTTTTCCTCGGTGATGCGCAGCTCCTGATGGGTGCCATCCTTCAGGCGCAGTTTCAGCGCATAGTTCCAGCGGCAGGAATTGGCGCAGTTGCCCTGGTTCGCGCCGCGTTCCGCCATGAAGTTCGACAGCAGGCAACGGCCCGAATAGGTCATGCACATGGCACCGTGGACGAAGGCCTCGAGCTTGATGTCGGGGCATTTTTCACGGATCTCCACCAGTTCGGGGTAGGAAACCTCGCGCGCCAGAACCACCAGTTCCGCGCCCTGATCCTGCCAGAACTTCACCGACAGCCATGAACAGATATTGGCCTGGGTCGAGATATGCAGCGGCAGTTCCGGCGCGCGGTCCCGCACGTACTGAAACACGCCGGGGTCGGCGATGATCAACCCGTCCGGCTGCACTTTGCGGACCGTGTCGATATATTCGTCCAGCTTCGGGATGTCCTTGTTGTGCGAGAACAGGTTCAGCGTCAGATAGGCGCGCCGGCCATGGCTGTGGCAGAACTCGACACCCTCGATCACCTCTTCCAGCGAAAACTCGGATTTCGTGCGCAGCGACATATCGGGCGTGCCCAGATACACCGCATCCGCCCCGTAAAGGACAGCGAGTTTCAGCTTGCGCAGATTGCCCGCAGGCATCAGCAATTCAGATCTGAACTGGGTCATGGCGCCACTTGTAAAAGGATCAAGCCGGCCTTCTAATCCAAATGTTTCGAGTCCAAAACCCCGTTATCTGCGACGGAATCGCGCTGTACCGATGACCTTGACCAGTTGCTGTCGCACAGGCTCGGGTTGCGTCTCGATCGCGTTCAGAACTTCGCGCAGTTCGGCCCGCAGCCCATGCATCTGATCAATCAGCGAGATCATCATCGACAGTGCATCTGCCTCCATGTCGTACTGTTCGTGCAACTCGCAGGCAAGTTCCAGACGGGCGACGTCGATACTGTGATAGATCAGCCCTTGGTCTGATTGTTCGGGGATCACAATCTCGGCCGCCAGATATTCGGTCAGCCGATCCGAGGTCAGTCGGGCGACGGTTTCGATCAGTTCCTTCTCGGTCAGGGTCATGACGGCATTCCTTTCCGCGGGTCGTAGCTGTGTGTTTTGCGCCAGGTCTCCATGAACTGTTTCAGATCGTCATCGATTTTGTCGGGCATCGAGACGGTCAGTTCGATCAACTGATCCCCACGCTCGGATGAGCCGCGTTTTTTGACACCCTTGCCCCGCAATCGCAGGGTTTTACCACTGCTGGTGCCCGCCGGTACGCTGACATTCACGCCGCCATCAATCGTAGGGGCGGGGACTTTGCCGCCCAGAATGGCCTCGTCGATCGTGATCGGCAGCGTGATATGGATGTCATCGCCCTGACGTTCAAAAACCGGGTGCTTGGCGACCGAAACCGTCACCAGTGCGTCACCCGGAGGGCCTTCGCCATATCCCGGCGCGCCTTTGCCGCGCAACCGGATGGTCTGGCCGTCGGTGATCCCGGCCGGGATTTTGACCTCGATCCGGTCTCCATCCGGCAAGGTCAATTTCTGACTGGCGCCGAACACGGAGTCCAGGAAGCTGATTTGAAGCGAGTAGTTCAGATTGTGACCCGGTGCGTGAAACTGGTGGCCGCGCTGGCCCCCAAAACCGCCGCGACCACGCATGAACTCGGCGAAGACGTCTGACATGTCGTCGGGATCGGCCTGACGCCCGCGATAGGGGTTTCCAGCGGCCTCGGCATAGTCCCGGTAATACTGCTGTTGCGGGCGCTCCTGACCCGAGGCGTCTATTTCCCCGTTGTCAAAACGCGCACGTGTTTCAGGATCTTTCAACAGATCATAAGCAGCCGCGGCGGCCTTGAACTTGGCCTCAGCCGCGTCATCGCCCGGTTTCAGATCCGGATGGCAATCCTTGGCGATACGCCGGTAGGCTTTTTTGATCTCGGCTGTACTGGCGTCCTTCGAGACACCAAGAACGGTGTAGGGGTCGTCGCTCATATCACTCTCTCAGGTCAAGGACGGGTCTGATCAGGATGAAGGTGTTCTACCATGAGATTTCAACGGGTAAAACGAAAGAGGCGATTGAATTGTCTCGTAAAATCCCGCAGACCTGATAGTATCTGCATATTTATAATTGTCGAATGACGGAGACCGCCGCATGTCACGCAGAATAAAATCCGCCCTGGCCCTGCTGGCCGGGAATGCCATTGGGTTGTTGCTTGCCGCGCTGATATTGTCGGGATTTGCGATCAAGCCGATCTCGTTCATCGTGGTGGTGATAGTCTTCACCGTCGTACAAGTTGTCGCTGAACCCCTGATCCTGAAACTGGGCGAAAAGAAAGCGCCCGCCCTGAAGGGTGGGATCGCCCTGATCGTGACCTTCGTGGGCCTTTTCGTGACCGACCTGATTGCTGCCGGGCTGACCGTTGGCGGGGTTTCGAACCTGCTTGCGGCAACATTGCTGGTCTGGCTGGGGGCGTTGATCGCCAGCGTGGTGCTGCCGATCTACGTGTTCAAAGAACTGCGTGAGCCCAAAAAGTAATCACACAGCGTTCAGGCTGGCTTCGATAGCGTGCCACAATTCTTCCACGGGTTCGCACCCGACGGACAGGCGGATAAAGGCCGGATCAACGTCGTCGCCCCAGCGCGCGCGCCGCTCGGCCGAGCTGTGGACGCCTCCGAATGACGTGGCCGGGCGCAGAAGCGGGCAATTGTTGATGAAGGCTTCGGCCTGGTCTTCGCTGTTCAGCGTCAGGGACAGAAGAAAGCCGAAACGTGTGGTCTGTTCTTGCGCCAGTTTGTGCGACGGGTCATCGGCCAGCCCGGGATAGCGCACCTGTTTCACTGCGGGATGTGCCGCCAGGCGTTCGGCCAATACTTCGGCCGAGCTGCACATCCGGTCGAACCGAACGTCCAGCGTTTCAAGGCCGCGATGCAGCAGCCATGCTTCATGTGGCCCCGGTATGGAGCCAGAGACTTTCCGCCATTCCCCGACCCGTTCCATGATGTCGCCGTTGCGGCTGGCCACATGGCCCATCAGCATGTCGGAATGCCCGCCCATCGCCTTGGTATCGGACGAGACGACCACATCGATGCCCAGATCAAGAGGACGCTGACCCAGCGGAGTCATCGTCGTATTGTCGGCAATGGTTATGCCCCCGGCAGCGCGCACCCGATCCGCCACCTCGGTCAGATCGATCATGTCCAACCCCGGATTCGAAGGGCTTTCGGCAAAGACCACATCGAACCCGTCAAAACCGCCTTCGGCAAAGGCGGTGGTGGGGCGTTCTTCAACGATCACACCCAGCCGCGACAGGAAACGATCGGCCAAAAGGCGCGTCACGTAATAGCCGTCGGAGGGGATCAGCAGGCGTGATCCGGCCTTTACGGTGGCAAACAGTGCCGCGGAAATCGCCGCCATGCCCGAGGGAAAGCTGAGGCAGGGCGCGTCCTCCAAATGCGACAGAACATGTTCCAGATGCACCCAAGTCGGGTTGTCCACCCGACCGTAACTCGCCCGCCCGTCCGGGGTGCCCGGCAGGTGGTACATGCTGCTTTGGGTCAGCGGCAGCGCTACGGGTTCGCCCTTGCTCAGGGCATTTCCACGCAGATGCAGCATCTCTCCGGTCTTGGGTGCCATGGTTCAGCGCCCCGGAATTTCGTCGCGGGGCGGGGCGGGCTCCCAGTTTTCGATGATCTCGACCGCCTCCTGCGCCGTGTCCACAAAGCGGAACAGATCAAGATCCTCGTCCGAGATGGTTCCGGCATCGGCCAGCGCTTTCCAGTTGATGACCTTTTCCCAGAATTCGCGACCAAACAGCAGGAAGGGCACGCGGTCCATCCGGCCGGTCTGAATCAGGGTCAGGGATTCGAACAGCTCATCCATTGTGCCGAAACCGCCGGGGAAAATCGTGATGGCGCGGGCGCGCATCAGGAAATGCATCTTGCGGATGGCGAAATAGTGGAAGTTGAAGCTGAGATCCGGCGTCACATAAAGGTTCGGGGCCTGTTCGTGCGGCAGAACGATATTCAACCCGATAGAGCATCCGCCCGCGTCCTGTGCCCCACGGTTGCCGGCCTCCATCACTCCGGGGCCGCCGCCCGTGACGATCACGTTTTCACGGCAGCCGGTCTCGTTCGATTTCACGGTCATCAGCCGCGCGAACTCGCGCGCCTCGTCGTAATAGGCCGACAGACCAGCCAGCGTTTCCGTTCGTGCGGTGTGTTTCTGCGATGGTTCAGGGATGCGCGCGCCGCCGAACATCACGATGGTCGAGGTGATCTCGCGTTCGCTCATGATCATCTCGGGTTTCAACAGTTCCAGTTGCAGACGCACCGGGCGCAGCTCGTCCCGGCACAGGAATTCGTCATCGGCAAAGGCAAGGCGATAGGCGGACGATCGCGTCTGCGGCGTGTCCGGCACTTCGCTCGCGGTCGAGCGATCTGTCTGCGCATCGCGAAACGGATTGTGGCGGTCTTCTCTCATGGGTGATCGATCCCTGCTTGCGTGTTTTCCAAACAGCTATAGGGTTCGCGGGCAGAGTGCCAGTCACGGAAAGACAAGAATGAATTGGAAGAGCGAAATATCAGCGGCGCGGAATCGTATCGCCGGACATACGCAGGTGACGCCGGTGATCGAGAGCCGAATTCCGGGCCATCCCATTGAGCTGAAGCTGGAGCACATGCAGCACACCGGCAGTTTCAAGGCGCGCGGTGCGTTCAATACGTTGCTGAGCCTCGACGTACCCGATGCAGGTGTCGTGGCTGCATCCGGTGGCAATCATGGTGCAGCGGCGGCCTTTGCGGCGCAGGCGCTTGGGTATCCGGCCAAGATTTTCGTGCCCGAACTGGCAGGGCCATCCAAGATCGCATTGATCCGGCAAACCGGCGCGGATCTGAGCGTTGTGCCCGGCGAATACGCCAATGCGCTGACACAGGCGCAGGCGCATGAAGCGGAAACCGGCGCGATGCAGATTCACGCCTATGATGCGCCGGCTACCGTGGCGGGGCAGGGGACCTGCTTTGCGGAATGGGATGCGCAGGGTCTACAGGCAGATACGGTTCTGGTCGCCGTGGGCGGGGGTGGGCTGATCGCCGGCGCGTTGGCCTGGTTCGACGGAGCGCGCAAGGTCGTGGCGGTCGAACCCCAGACCTCTTGCGCATTGAATGCGGCGTTGCAGGCCGGTGAACCGGTGGATGTTTCCGTATCCGGGATCGCGGCAAACGCGCTGGGTGCGCGCCGGATCGGGCAGATCTGTTTCGACCTGGCACAGGGGATGACGTCGGTTCTGGTGTCGGATGACGCCATCGCGGCGGCGCAGAAGATGCTGTGGCAGGCGCATCGTATTCTGGTGGAACCGGCGGGCGCCACGGCGTTGGCAGCCTTGACCTCGGGCGTGTATCGGCCCGAACCGGGCGAGCGCGTGGCCGTTCTGGTGTGCGGCGCGAACATTGCGCCGGACCCGCTTGCGGGGTGAATTATCTGGTTGAGGATAGCTGTCGTAGATTTTATCTATAATTTATGACCGCTACGATCTCGGACACGATTTACCAGAACCTCAGCCAGCAAATCATCACCGGAGAGCTGGGCGCCGGGGAAAAGCTGCGGCAGGATCATATTGCCCGCACCTTTGACACCAGCCATGTTCCGGTGCGGGAAGCCCTGTTGCGGCTTGAGGCGCATGGATTGGCCCGGCACGAGCCGCGCCGGGGCATGCGGGTCACGGCGCTGGACCCGGCAGAGGTGCGAGAGGTCATCGAAATGCGTGTGGCGCTGGAAACACTGGCGTTGCAACAATCGGTGCAGAACATGTCTCCGGTCGCATTGGACAAGATCGATCGCGCACGCATCGCCTGTGACGAGGCGCAGACGATGCCCCAATGGGAAGCGTTGAACAGAGCATTTCATCGCGCCATCCTGACACCTTGCGGGCTGCCCCGTCTGTTGCACACCATCGACGATCTGCATATCGCAAGCGCACGCCACTTGTTTGCGCACTGGCGGTCGAAATGGGTGCAACAAACTGACAAGGATCACGCTGCACTTGTTCAGGCGCTCAGGCGGAAGGACCTGAGCACGGCAAAAGGTATTCTGACCCGACATATACGCCGCGCCAGCTGATTGCGGGCCTTTCAGACGCAAAACGGCCCGTGTTCGTCGCATTGCGCCATTGGCCCGGCTTGCGTATAGGCCAAACCAACATGAACAGATTCTGTAGGGAGACGCCCCATGTCCAACGCGCAACTGGAAGCCGCCATCGAAGCCGCCTGGGAGGCACGCGACACGATCACACCCGCCACGGCAGGTGAACAACGCGAAGCGATCGAAGACACGCTGAACGCGCTGGACAGCGGGTCGCTGCGTGTTGCCGAAAAGCTGGAAAACGGCGACTGGCACGTGAACCAGTGGGCCAAAAAGGCGGTTCTGCTGGGCTTTCGCATCAAGGACATGGAAATTCAGACTGGCGGTCCGCAGGACGGCGGTTGGTGGGACAAGGTGGACAGCAAGTTCGCAGGTTGGGGTGAAGATCAATGGCGCTCGGCCGGGTTCCGCGCGGTTCCCAACTGCGTTGTGCGCAAGTCGGCCTATATCGCGCCGGGCGTAGTGCTGATGCCGTCCTTCGTCAACCTTGGCGCCTATGTGGATGAAGGCACCATGGTCGACACCTGGGCGACCGTCGGCTCATGCGCGCAGATCGGCAAAAACGTCCACCTGTCGGGCGGTGTAGGCATCGGCGGCGTGCTGGAGCCGATGCAGGCCGGCCCGACCATCATCGAGGACAACTGCTTTATCGGCGCGCGCTCCGAGGTGGTCGAGGGCTGCATCGTCCGCGAAGGCTCGGTTCTGGGTATGGGCGTGTTCATCGGCAAATCTACCAAGATCGTGGATCGGGAAACCGGCGAAGTGACATATGGCGAAGTCCCGCCCTATTCCGTGGTCGTTGCGGGTTCGATGCCGTCAAAGAACAACATCAGCCTGTATTGCGCGGTGATCGTGAAGCGGGTGGATGAAAAGACCCGGTCGAAAACCGGCATCAACGAATTGCTGCGGGACTGATCGCCCCGGTTGTACAGAAAGGCCGGAGCTGAACCGCTCCGGCCTTTCCAGTTTTTGGGGTGTTACGCGTATGTGACCGAACCTTGGTCAGAGCCGGTCCTGAGATTGTGTCCAGGCTCGGACGAACGCTCTGTGTGGATCAGCGATTTTCACCCTGCATAGCGTCAACTTCTGAGCTTCCTGCGTTGGTTTCCGTGCCTTCGCTTTCGCTGTCGCCTTCGCTTTCGTTGTCGCCGCCGCTTTCGTTGTCGCTTTCGCTGTCGCCGCCACTTTCGTTGTCGCCACCGCTTTCGCTGTCGCCTTCGCTTTCACCGCCGCCGTCTTGGGCATGAACTGCACTTGGCGTCAAAAAAGACAGCACGGCGACAGAAGGTACTCCGGAAAGCACAATCACACTTGCAGTTGTCATCATTAACTTGGACAGAACACTCATTTTAATTTTCCTGTAAAAAATGACTTACGCAGTGGCTGCATCTGAGAGTTGGCTTCTCTTCACCGTTGTGAAAGGCAGGAAGCGCGTCGAACTCAGCAGGAAATAGCTATAATTGAGGCCAAGATGTGGCAGAAATGTGCCCGATTCAACTCCGGGAGTGGAGATGAAACGCTGCTCAATTTTTGGGCGAAAACGGGAAAAGGGCTTTGCTGAGTCGCATTTCTGCAAGTCCTCAGTGCCTATGGGCGGGGCAAGGGGCTGCGTAAGATCCCATACTTAAAGCTAGGATCAATGGAAGCAGTTGACCCTTCAAAACGCCGCGCGTAATGCAGGGCCCATGGAAAAGCGCAAGAAGCCCTCACGTCAGCAAGTCTATACCCTTCTGGTCCAAATCGGCCGTAAGGATGGCGACGGGCTGCCCGACGGTGCGACCGGGGCGGCACTGATCTGCTACGCCAGTGGCGTGGACGAAGCCGAAGCCGTGCGCGAGACGGTGGCTATTCTGAAGCAGGCCGACACCGCGCCTTTGGATGTCACCGGGTACGGGACCTTGGCCGAGCGTGAGGCACAGGGACATGAAATCGAACCTGACGAACGTGCCCTGATGCAGCGTGCTCTGGATGAAAACGCCGTGATCGTCGCGCAGATGACACCGTTCTTCGGAGACGAGGCGCAGGCCTAGTTCCGCATACCGAACCACTTGCGATAGATTTCGTCATAAGTTCCGTCTTCGCGCAATGACAGCAGGGCCTGGTTGACATCCTCGACCAGAGGCGACCCGGTCGGGAAAGCGATGCCATAGTTCTCGCGCAGGAAGACGCCGCCTGTCATCGACGCCGTTCGCCGGCCTTCATGGGCCGCATAGTAGGAAAGGATCGGCGCGTCGAATACGACGGCATCCAGTTGTTTGGACTGGAACGCATCCAGCATCTGCTCTAACCCGGGATAGCCGGTGAATTCAATATCACGCCGGTTCAGAAAACTTGCCGCGGTCGAGTCCGTGATTGTCCCGACACTTTTGCCATACAGGTCATTCACCGAATTCACGCTGCCTGTGATCGCATCCACGGTCATGACCGAGGTGATGCGGGCCGTGAAAACGGACACGATGAACAGTGACGAAACAACCAGAACGACACCCAGAAGCCGGCCGAACGGCGTGCGCGGCATCCTCTCTTCGAACCCGCCGTTCACGACAAGGTTCAGCGCCCACCAGAACGAGGGAAACCAAGCCTCATTCAGCTTGCGATCGAAATAGGGTTGAGCACTACGTTCAAAGCTCCACATCAACATGCCGCCGCCCAACAGAATGGCGAAGGCCAGGCCGATGGCGATAAACAACTCTTTTGAGAGCAGCGCATGCAGCAGCGAAGGCTGGCGCGCGGCTTCCGATGGCACCATGATCTGTAGGCCCGCCTCAAAGATCGGCTGGCTGAAGTCCATTTGCGTTTCCCGCAGCGCGGTTATCGAGATATTGGCGACCGCAAGATCGGCGGACCCATTCTGAACCGCCTCCAGCATATCCGAGAATGAATCGACCCGATTGATGGAATAGTCCCAGTTCAGCGCCTCTGATAGCGCGGCGAGAAGATCCATTGAAAAGCCGGTTTCCGCACCGTCTTCGACATAAGAAAACGGGGGACGGGTCACCGTCGTGACCGTGAGGGACTGTGCCATGCTCTGCTGCGCTAGGACGGCGAAAGTCAGGCAGATCAGTGCGTAGAATGCGCGCTTCATTTTCATTCACCTGTTTCGCGGCCCTGTAACGCGATTGTGCAGCGGGCGGCAAGATGGTCGCCGGGTAAACCGCCATGATTTGTTAGGGTGTCGCTTTGATATCTGCACATTTGGTCGCAACGATATTTTTGCGAATTGGGGTTGGAAAACCGGCCAATTCGTTGAATCTGTGCGCGAACCCGCGAAAGATACAGTTCCAGAGGCCATTGCATGACCGACCCCGTCCAATTGACAGCCGATCTGATCCGTTGCCCATCGGTCACACCTGCCGAAGGTGGCGCGCTGGTTCTGCTGGGATCGGTGCTGGCGGATGCGGGGTTTGAATGCACGCGTGTCGACCGTGGTGGCGTCAGCAACCTGTTCGCACGATGGGGCCAGAAAGGCCATCCGCGCAGTTTCGGGTTCAACGGCCATACAGATGTTGTGCCGGTCGGCGACGAGGCCGCGTGGACGATGCCGCCTTTCGGGGCCGAAATACGCGATGGTGTGATGTATGGGCGTGGGGCAACGGATATGAAATCCGGCGTTGCGGCGTTTGCGGCGGCGGCAATCGATTTCGTGCGCGACACCCCGCCGGACGGAGCCATCATCCTGACGATCACCGGCGACGAGGAAGGCGACGCGCTGGATGGCACGACCGCCTTGCTGGATTATATGGACGGCGCGGATGAACATATGTCTGTCTGTCTGGTGGGTGAGCCGACCTGCCCGAACAAGATGGGCGAAATGATGAAGATCGGCCGTCGCGGGTCGATGACTGCTTGGTTTACCATCACCGGTGTTCAGGGGCATTCGGCTTATCCGCATCGTGCCAAAAACCCTTTGCCAGCCATGGCGCGGCTGATGGATCGGCTGGCGGGGCACGAACTTGATCAGGGCACGGACCACTTCGATGCGTCGACATTGGCAGTGGTGACAATCGACACCGGGAATGCGGCCACCAACGTAATCCCGGCGCAGTGCAAGGGAACGGTGAATATTCGTTTCAATGATCTGCATTCCGGGGCCAGCCTGAGTGACTGGCTGAAGTCGGAAGCAGATCAGGTGGCCGCTCGGTTCGGCGTTGAATTAGATGTCGCAATCAAGATTTCAGGCGAAAGCTTTCTGACCCCGCCGGGGCCCCTGTCGGATCTGGTGGCCAAAGCGGTAGAAGCGGAAACAGGCGCAACGCCCGAGCTTTCGACGACCGGTGGTACGTCGGATGCGCGTTTCATCAAGAACCATTGCCCGGTTGTAGAGTTCGGTCTGGTCGGGCGCACGATGCATCAGGTCGACGAGTGCGTCGAGGTGGCCCAGATCCAGCAGCTCAAATCGATTTATAGCCGCATCCTGACCGACTATTTCGCCTGATCCATGCAGCGCACATTGGTGATCATGGTGAAGGAACCTCAACCGGGCCGCGTCAAAACGCGGCTTGGGCGAGAAATCGGCATGGTCGCGGCGGCGTGGTGGTTTCGGCACCAGACCCGGTCCTTGATCCGGCGGCTGCGTGATCCCCGCTGGCGTATCGTTTTGGCCGTCTCACCCGATAAGCAGGGTCTGAAAAGCCGCGTCTGGCCTGCGGACCTGCCGCGCGCCGCGCAGGGGCGTGGGGATCTGGGGGATCGCATGGGGCGGATGCTGCGCGGGATGCCCAAGGGGCCGGTTTGCCTGATCGGCGCGGATATTCCGGGCGTTTCGCGCCGCCATATTGCCCGTGCTTTCGACGCATTGGGGCGTTCTCAGATGGTGTTTGGGCCAGCCCCGGATGGTGGCTATTGGCTGGTCGGCGCGCAACGATATGCAGCCTTGCCGGCAAATCTGTTCCAAAACGTGCGCTGGTCGACGGAACACGCATTGGCTGACACGCTGGCCTCGATTTCTGGCGGTCGGGTGTCATTGCTTGATCAGCTGCGCGATGTGGATACGGTTGCCGATCTTGACCCCTGAGGCTTTTTGGTCATGACGCGGTCGCAAACGCGTGCTAGGCCGGACGTATGACTCGCATCCCTACCAAGCAGGAGGTCCTCGACTGGATCTCGGCGAACCCCACCCTGACCTCGAAACGCGATATCGCCAAAGCCTTTGGCATCAAGGGCGCGGATCGGATTGATCTGAAACGTATCCTCAAAGAGCTTGAGGCCGAGGGCCATCTTGAGAAGCGCAAGCGCAGTTACCGCGACCCGGACCGCCTGCCGCCGGTCAGCGTGTTGCAGGTAAAGGCGCCGAATGCCGATGGCGACCTGTTCGCGCGGCCGCTGGAATGGCATGGCGAGGGGGTCGAGCCCATCGTTCTGATCATTGCCCGCGCCAGCGACCCGGCGCTGGGCGAAGGTGATCGCATTCTGGCTCGTCTGACCGTGGTGCATGAGGAAGATCACAATTACGAAGCCCGCCTGATCCGCCGTATCGGAACGAACCCTCGGAAAATCGTGGGTATCTTCCGCAAAGGGGCCGAAGGCGGACGAATCGTGCCGATCGACAAGGCCGGATCGACCGAATGGCTGGTGGCCGAAGGCGCTGCGCTGGGCGCCAAGGATGGCGAACTGGTCGAGGCTGAACAAGCCGGGCCGAAAAACCGCATGGGGCTGCCACGCGCGCGCATCGTCGAACGGCTGGGCGACCCGACTGCGCCCAAGGCCGTTTCGTTGATCGCGATCCATCAACACGGCATCCCGGATGATTTCCCCGACAAGGTGATTGCCGAGGCCGACAAGGCCAAGCCTGTCGGCCTGAAAGGGCGCGAGGATCTCCGGGATATGCCATTGCTGACGATCGATCCCTCGGACGCGCGCGATCATGACGACGCCTGTTATGCCCATGTAGACGATGATCCCAAGAACCCCGGTGGGCACGTCATCTGGGTCGCCATTGCCGATGTCGCCGCCTATGTGCGGCCCGGCACCGCGCTGGACCGCGAGGCGCGCAAGCGCGGCAATTCCAGCTATTTCCCCGACCGCGTCGTGCCGATGCTGCCCGACCGTCTGTCGGGTGATCTGTGTTCGCTGCACGAAGGCGTGCCGCGCGCCTGTATCGCGGTGCGGATGCAGATCGACGCGGATGGCAACAAGATCGGTCACCGGTTCGTGCGCGGTCTGATGCGCTCGGCAGCCTCGTTGAACTACACCGAGGTGCAGGAGGCCATCGACGGCACCCCCAATGACCGGACCGGCCCGCTGTTGGAGAGCGTTCTGAAGCCGCTTTATGCCGCCTATGGCGCGCTGAAAAAGGCTCGTGCTGATCGCCAGCCGCTGGAGCTGGACCTGCCGGAGCGCAAGATCGTTCTGAACGACAAGGGCGAGGTCGAAAGCGTGGCTTTCCGCGAGCGGCTGGACGCGCACCGGCTGATCGAGGAATTCATGATCCTGGCCAACGTGGCCGCCGCCGAGACGCTGATCGCCAAGCGCAGCCCGCTGCTGTTCCGGGTGCACGAAGAACCCGCGCCCGAAAAACTGGAAAGCCTGCGCGAGACGGCGCAGGCCGCCGGGCTGAATCTGGCCAAGGGGCAGGTGCTCCAGACCCGTCACCTGAATGCGCTGCTGAATGCCGCCGCCGGCACCGAGGATGCCGAGCTGATCAATCTCAGCACCTTGCGGTCGATGGCGCAGGCCTATTACAGCCCGGAAAACTTCGGCCATTTCGGGCTGGCGCTGCGCAACTACGCACATTTCACCTCGCCCATCCGGCGCTATGCCGACCTGATCGTGCACCGGGCGCTGATCTCGGCCCATGGCTGGGGCAAGGACGGGCTGACCGAGGACGAAATTGACCGGCTCGAAGAAACGGCCACGCATATTTCAGATACCGAACGCCGCTCGATGATGGCCGAGCGCGATACGACCGACCGCTATCTGGCGGCCTATCTCAGCGAACGTGTGGGCAACGAATTCACCGGTCGGATCAGTGGCATTGCCCAGTTCGGGGCCTTCGTGAAAATGGACGAAACGGGCGCGGATGGCCTGGTGCCGGTGCGGTCTTTGGGGCGCGAATTCTTCCATTTTGATCGAGAGGCCGGAACGCTGATGGGCTCAGATTCCGGGCTGATCATCGCCATCGGCCAGCGGGTCACGGTGAGACTGACCGAGGCGACACCTGTGACCGGCGGGTTGGAGCTGGAGCTGCTGTCCATCGACGATCAGGCGCTGCCGCGCGGGCGCGGGCCCGCCAAGCGGTCGACGCGACGCAAGGCCGCCAGCACCAAACGCAAGAAGGACAAGATCAAGCGCAAGGTCGAACGCAAGCGCCGTCAAAGGTGATAGGTCAGCGCCCGGGCAATCAGCCAGCCATGGCGGGTTTCATCGATCTGGCGCGGGTCATCGAACAGGATGGCCCGGTTCCCGTCAATCCGGTCCTCGCCCGGAAAGGCCGTGGTGAAATCACCGATCAATCGGCTTTGGCAGTGCACGAACAGTGCGAAATCCGCGGATTTGTGAGCCCCCAGCCGGATCGTTGATCCTTTGGGGGCAAGATATGCGGGCTGGCCCCAGCGCAGCTCTTCTCGCAATGGATTGGCGGCGGGCAGAGACTCTGCTGTGTTCAGTATCAGGTCGCGAAGCGCCAGGGCCCCCGCGCGTGCTTGCGGGGGCATGGCTTCAAAGGCCGAGGCGACCGAGGGGTCATCAAAAGGTTTCATGCAATCGGTATCGCCTGTTCCATCCGGTCTACGTAACTGTTCAACAGATTATCCTGTTTGATCCTGCGGGTCAGTGGGGTATCGGCAGGCGTTGCGCGCATGGCGGCGAGCATCGGGCCGACGCTCATATCTGCTGAAGTCGGTTGATCCGCCAGCAGGAAGCGGGATTGCCACAGATGGGCCGAGATTGCCTCGAGATCGCGTTCGACCCGGTCCAGGCGCTCGGGCAACGAGAACCGGCCGATCCCTTGTGACGTGATCCCTTTCAGAACGGATTTTCGGATCGCATTGGACGCCGGCTTTCGGATCAGAGCCGGAATTTCGGTGAAAAAGGTTTCGCGAAGGATCGGCCAGACCTCGTCATTTCCCCAGCGGTCCAGAACGATGTGGAAATACAGATGCTCTTCGGCCATGCGTACCAGCGCGCGGGATTGCGCTTTTTCCACATCCGAAAGCCCCTGATCGAACTCCGCCCCCTTCTGTTCCAGCCAATCGCGGATCAGATCGCTGTCTGGTATCAACCGCTCTGGCGTGCGCAGCACTGGCAGTTTTTGATGCGGCATCCTGCGCGGGTCAAGCATGTCCGAACGCTGCCAGACCTGACCGGAGTGCTGAAGCATCAAGGCTGTCTTGACGCAGAACGGACTGGCGCTGAACAGTCCGAAGGCGGAAGGATAGGTGAGAAGGGTCAGCATCGCGTGGCTCCGTGTTTTTGACGTGCCGGATGAGTAAACCGGCCTGATGACAGTTTTTGTCATTAGGGATAGGCTAGGGTTCATCATGTCCCGCACCGCCCGATTGTTCCAACTGATGCAAGCCCTGCGTTCTGGCCCGTCGCCCAGAACGTCTGAACAACTGGCGCAGGATCTGGGTGTTTCTGCCAGGACGATACACAGGGATATTGACGCGCTGCGTGGTCTGGGGGCCGTTATCGACGGTGAGGCAGGGTTTGGGTTCACCCTGATCGAAGATGCCACATTGCCGCCATTGGGTTTCACCGATGACGAGCTTGAGGCCCTGGTTCTTGGCCTGCGCGAAGTTCAGGTGATTGGTGATCCGGCTTTGTCAGATGCAGCCAGTGCCGCCCTGCGGAAATTGCAGGGGCGATTGCCACAGCGACAGTCCCATCGGCTGAGCCACGCGGTTCTGGCGGCAACGCGGTTCAATCGCCCGCCCGCGCCGACAATCGACGTGGCCATTTTGAGGCAGGCGACGTGGGACGAACGCGCGGTCGAGTTCTCGTATACGGACGCAAAAGGCGATGCCACACAAAGACGGGTCAACCCGCTGAGCATCGTCTATATGGATCGATCAAACGTGTTGCTTGGCTGGTGCCACCTGAGACAGGATTTTCGCGTTTTCCGGTTGGATCGCATTCAGGACATGTCCGTGACAGATCAAAGCTTTAGACCGAACCGGGTGCCCATGCTGCGCGAAGTTTTGGCGCAAATCCGCGCAGCGCGCGAGGCGCAAGACCGCGATGAGGGTGCCTGAGACTTTGTGATTCGCCGATTTTGCGCTACTCTGAGGCCGAGCAGTAATCAGGAAAAATCGGAATGCAAAAATGCGTAGGCGGCGTCATGACCGTCGCATTGTGGGCATCCATGGTGCAGGCGGACATATCAGAAAAAACGACTTGGCCAGACAGTGCAGTGTCCGGCAAAACGATACAGCTGGTCTCGGCGGATGTGGCGGTTTCGATCCGTCCGGTCCCGCGCCCGGCGGTTGAGGCTTTGCGGGTGTCCGCGGCCGTGACCGCACGGTTTCAGGCCTGGCTCGGCGCGTTTCAGGAGCGCGCGAAGCAGCAGGGTATATCGGAAAGAACATTGAACAGGGTGTTCTCGGACATGATCTTTGACGAGGACATCCTGAAAAAAGACCGCAATCAGGCTGAATTTTCGAAACCGATCTGGGAGTATCTGGATTCCGCCGTCTCGGACACGCGCGTTTCCAATGGTCGTGCCGCGATGCAACGATATCGGCAGGTGTTGCAGCAAATCGAGGCGGAATATGGCGTTGAAAAGGAAGTGGTCACGGCAATCTGGGGGCTGGAAACATCATTCGGCTCTTATCGTGGCAGCAACCGGACGCTGAGTTCCTTGGCGACGCTGGCTTTTGATGCACGGCGGGCGCAGTTCTTTGAAACGCAGTTGATCGCCGCCCTGAGGATCGTGCAGGCAGGTGATGTCAGCGCCAAAAACATGCTGGGCAGCTGGGCAGGTGCGATGGGGCACACGCAGTTCATGCCAACCTCGTATCTGGATCACGCGGTTGATTTCGATGGCGATGGTCGGCGTGACATCTGGTCGGATGATCCGACGGATGCGCTGGCCTCGGCCGCGTCCTATCTGGCGCGGCACGGCTGGAAAAAGGGGCAGCCCTGGGGCGTCGAGGTGCGCCTGCCCGAAGGGTTCGACTATGCCACCGCCAAACGGGACTACACCCTGCTGCCGTCAGAATGGGCGGCGCGCGGCGTGGTGGGGCGTGACGGCAAACCGGTCCCGGATCACGGGCAAGCCGCAATCCTTTTGCCCGCCGGGGGGCAGGGTGTGGCGCTGATGATTTTCGACAATTTCAGCGTGATTGAGGCCTATAACGGGGCCGACGTTTACGTGATCGGTATCGGGCACCTGTCCGACCGGCTTGCGGGTGGCGCACCGTTTCAGTCCGACTGGCCCCGAGGTGAGCGGGCGCTGAGCTTCACCGAGAAGAAAGAGCTGCAAACCCGCCTGACTGATGCGGGGTTCGATACAAAGGGTATCGATGGGCGCACCGGGCCGAACACCATCAATGCGGTTCGCGCCTACCAACTGGCGCAGGGCTTGGTACCGGATGGCTATCCAACTGCGACACTTTTGGAGCGGCTGCGGTGAACAATAAGAGGCGACCCAGGCGGGCCGCCCCTTAATAGACCCTTTTTCTGATCTCAGGAAGCGGCTTTCATCAGCCCCTGAGCGATGATTTCCGCCTGCGCTTCGTCCAGCGATTTGTAAATCCGCACGAACATCTCGTCGATATCCGCCGGGGTCAGGATCAGCGGCGGCGAGATGATCATGCGGTCGCCCACATGGCGCATGATCAGATTGTTGGCAAAGCAACGGTCACGGCAGATATAACCGACCGTGCCGGGCTCGGACGCGAACTTGGCGCGGCTGGCTTTGTCGGGTGTCAGAGCGATGGAGGCCATCATTCCGACGATCTTCGCCTCACCCACCAGCGGGTGATCGGCCAGCGCCTCCCATTTCTGTTTCAGATAGGGGGCGGCAACATCGCGCACATGCTCGACGATCTTCTCTTCTTCCAAAATGCGCAGGTTCTCAAGCGCCACGGCAGCGGCGACGGGGTGGCCGGAATAGGTGTACCCGTGGTTGAATTCCGTCCCGCCGATCACTTCGGCGATCTCGTCATTCACGATGGACCCGCCGATCGGCGCATAGCCCGAGCTGAGCCCTTTGGCGATGGTCATGATATGCGGTTTGATGCCCACGGTTTGCGATCCGAACCAGTTGCCGGTTCGGCCGAACCCACAGATCACCTCGTCTGCAATCAACAGGATATCGTATTTGTCGCAGATGCGCTGAATTTCCGGCCAGTAGGTATCGGGCGCCACGATCACGCCGCCTGCACCCTGAACCGGCTCGGCGATGAAGGCCGCGACACGGTCCTCGCCTAGCTCCTGTATGGCCTCTTCCAGCTCGCGCGCGCGGGCCAGGCCGAATTCCTCGGGCGACATGTCGCCGCCTTCGGCCCACCAGTTGGGTTGGTTGATGTGGTGAATGTTCGGGATCGGAATGCCGCCCTGCGCGTGCATGCCTGCCATACCGCCCAGCGAAGCCGACCCGACGGAAGACCCGTGATACGCGTTTTTCCTGCTGATGATGATATTTTTGTCCGGCTGCCCCTTCTCGGCCCAGTATGTGCGCACGAGGCGGATATTGGTGTCGTTTGCCTCGGACCCGCCAGCTGCGAAAAAGACATGGTTCAGATCACCTGGTGCCAGTTCGGCGATTTTGGCCGCCAGTGCGATTGCCGGCACATGGGTCGTCTTGAAGAAGGTGTTGTAGTAGGGCAGTTCGCGCATCTGACGCGCCGCGACATCGGCCAGCTCATCGCGGCCATAACCGATATTGACGCACCAAAGACCTGCCATTGCGTCCAGGATTTCCTCACCTTCGCTGTCGGTCAGGTAAACCCCGCTGGCGCGTGTAATCACGCGGGCCCCTTCCTGCCCCAGCGCACCATTGGCCGAGAAAGGATGGATGTGATGCGCCGCATCCAGCGCCTGCAATTCGGCGGTCGGCATATGGTTGGTTATGGTGGACATCGGAGAATCTCCTACAAGAACGCAGTTGCGGATCACAATATGATCAAATTCATCGCTGTCAATCGAATCAGGCTGAGTTAAGCGGAAGTCAGGGCGTCCGACATCAATTCCATACCTTGTTCGATGTCCTGAGCCGTTGCCTTTGCCGCTTTTTCGGCGTCGCCTTCGCGCAAGGCGGAAATGATATCCTTGTGCCGATCCGGCAGGCTTTGAGTCCCGAATCGACCACATACGACACGCAGCGAAGGGCCGAACCGCAACCAAAGCCTTTCGGCGAGATCACTGAGAATCGGTGCGTTTGCATGAGAGTACAGCGTTTCGTGAAACGCCTGGTTCAGACGCAGATATCCGCCTACATCCCCGTCGGCGATCATACGGTCCAAATGCGTATCGAGCCGCTCAAGATGATCGATGTCCTCGGCCTGCAAATTCGACGTCGCGCGCCTTGAAAGCTCTGATTCTATTGAGGTTCTGGCAAAGATCATTTCCTGGATATCGCCCGGGGACAGCAGCGGCACGCTTACGCGCCGATTGCCCTGGAACACCAATGCCCCGTCCGAGATCAACCGGCGGATGGCTTCGCGCACCGGTGTCATGCCAACACCCAGCGAATCAGTCAGGCCCTGGATCGTGACAGGCTGGCCCGGAACCAATTCGCCGAACAGGATCTGTGATCTGAGCGTTTGATAAACCTGCTCATGCGCGGGCTGTTTCCCTTTGTCGTTTGTCGACGCAGATGCCTTATTTTTGATCAAATCCAATTGGTTCTTCCCATTTCGACTAACCCTGACTTGTCAGGTGACAGACCTCGTGAAACCATACGCTGGATCGAGGAAAAACGCAAAACTTGATCAAATCCAAAAAAACGGGAAAATAGCCGTACACTTGCAGGGAGAAGAATATGACAATCAAAACGCTGACCATGACAGCGGTCATCGCATTGGGGACTTCGGCGGCATTCGCCGAAGAGGTGCGTGTTTACAACTGGTCTGACTATATCGACGAAGAATTGCTGAGCAAATTCGAGGAAGAAACCGGTCTGACCCTGATTTACGATGTGTTCGACAGCAATGAGGTTCTGGAAACCAAGATGCTGGCCGGTGGTTCGGGATACGATGTGGTGGTGCCTACGGCCGACTTTATGCAAAGGCAGATTCAGGCGGGTGTTTACCAAAAATTGGACAAATCCCGATTGCCCAATTTGAAAAACATGTGGGACGTCATCGAAGAAAGGACATCCAGATACGATCCCGGGAACGAGTATTCGATTAACTATATGTGGGGAACCACGGGGCTCGGCATCAATGTCAACAAAGTGAAAGAGGTGTTGGGTGAAGACGCTCCGCTAAACAGCATGGACTTGGTCCTAAAGCCCGAGAATATGGAAAAACTAGCTTCTTGTGGAGTGCATTTTTTAGATGCTCCCACAGAGATTATTCCAATGGTCCTACAGTATTTGGGAGAAGATCCCGATAGTTCCGATCCAGAAGTTATCGCTAAGGCGGAAGCACCTTTGTTGTCTGTACGTCCTTACATTCAGAAATTTCACAGCTCGGAATATGTTAATGCTTTGGCAAATGGCGAAATCTGTGTTGCCGTCGGTTGGTCGGGCGATGTTCTACAATCTCGGGATCGTGCTATCGAGGCGGACAACGGTGTGGAGATAGCCTACAACGCTTTCGCAGAAGGCTCTCTCATGTGGTCTGACCAGATGGCAATTCCTGCCGACGCGCCGAATCCGGAAGGTGCGCATAAGTTTCTGAACTTCATAATGGATGCGCAAAATATGGCGGCAGCCTCGAACTACGTTTACTACGCCAACGGCAACAAAGCGTCTCAGGAGTTCCTTGTTGAAGATGTAATCGGTGATCCAGCCATTTACCCAACAGAGGAAACAATGAACAACCTCTACACTAAATCGCCCTACCCCGCGAAAACACAGCGGGTCGTGACGCGCCTGTGGACCAAGGTCAAATCGGGCACCTGATCCGGTCAAAAGCGCGGGGCGGTCTGGCGATCGCCCCGCCGCACTATTGTCCAAACTGACCATGCGGGGGCTGCTTTGAGTTCTGACGTTTTTGCGCCGTGGAATGACCCACAGGCGAAACCCTTGATCCAGTTCCAGAACGTGACCAAGCGCTTTGGCGAGTTCACGGCGATCGACAACCTGTCTCTGGATATCTTCGAACGTGAGTTTTTTGCCCTGCTAGGCCCTTCTGGGTGCGGCAAAACAACGATGATGCGGATGCTGGCCGGGTTCGAGACCCCGACCGAAGGCCATATCCTGCTGGGCGGGCAGGATATCGACCCCATCCCGCCGAACAAGCGGGCCGTGAACATGATGTTCCAGTCCTATGCCCTGTTTCCGCATCTGAGTGTCTGGGAAAACATCGCTTTCGGTCTGCGCCGAGACAACATGCCCAAGCACGATCTGGAAGATCGGGTCGAAGAGATGCTGCGCCTGACCCGGCTGGAACAGTTCGCCCGTCGCAAACCGCATCAGATCTCGGGCGGTCAGAGGCAGCGCGTCGCACTGGCGCGCTCGTTGGCCAAAGCGCCCAAGCTTCTGCTGCTGGATGAACCGCTGGGCGCGTTGGACAAGAAGCTGCGTCAGGATACCCAGTTCGAATTGATGGATATCCAGGAAAAGACCGGCACCACCTTCGTCATCGTCACCCATGATCAGGAAGAGGCGATGACAGTTGCCACCCGCGTCGCGGTGATGGATCAGGGCCAGTTAAAGCAAGTGGCCACCCCGGATCGGATCTATGAAAACCCTGAATCTGTTTATGTCGCTGACTTTATCGGAGATGTGAACATCATCGAAGGCCGCGCGACTCCATCCGGAGAGGACGCCTATCAGATCGCATGGGCCGAAGGTCAGGCCCCGTTTTCGGCGTCTTCGCCTGCTGTTTTCTCAGACGGTCAGTCCTGCCATCTGGCGATCCGCCCCGAGAAAGTGACAATCTCTGCCGAACGGCCCGTCGATGCGGTCAACGCCGTGCAGGGCAAGGTTCACGACATTGCCTATCTGGGCAATCTGTCCACCTATCACGTTGAATTGGCAAACGGCACAATCATCAAGGCGCAGACGGCCAACACCCGCCGCATCTCGCGCCGATCTTTCACCTGGGAAGACCCGGTCTGGCTGTCCTGGACAGCCACGGCTGCGGTTCTGCTGGCCAACTGATGCGCCGCGCCGTTCTGATCGCCATTCCTTACGTCTGGCTGTTGGCCCTGTTTCTGGTGCCGTTCTTCATCGTTCTGAAGATTTCGCTTTCGGATACCGCGCTTGCCATCCCGCCCTATACCCCGACTTTGGACCTGTCAGCCGGTTGGGCGGGGATAAAGGAGTTTTTCAGCCAGCTTGATCTGGAGAATTATGTCTGGCTGACCGAGGACGATCTGTATTGGAAAGCCTACCTGTCCAGTGTCAAGATCGCTTTGATTTCGACATTCCTGACACTGCTGGTGGGCTATCCCATTGCCTACGGCATGGCCCGCGCGCCTCAGGAATGGCGACCGACACTGATGATGCTGGTCATCCTGCCCTTCTGGACCTCGTTCCTGATCCGGGTTTACGCTTGGATGGGCATTCTGTCGAACGAAGGGTACCTCAATCAGATCTTGCTGTGGACCGGTATCATCTCGACCCCGCTGACGATCCTGAACACGTCAACTGCCGTCTATATCGGCATCGTCTACACCTATCTGCCTTTCATGATCCTGCCGATCTATTCTGCGTTGGAACGGTTGGACGGATCATTGATCGAAGCGGCCGAGGATCTGGGGTGTTCGCGTTTGCAGGCCTTCTGGCTGGTGACCATTCCGCTGTCCAAACCCGGCATCATTGCAGGGTGTTTCCTGGTGATGATCCCCGTGATCGGTGAATTCGTGATCCCATCCCTTCTGGGTGGTTCCGGTACGCTGATGATCGGCAAGGTTCTGTGGGAAGAGTTCTTTTCGAACCGTGACTGGCCGGTGGCAAGTGCGGTGGCCATCGTGCTGCTGCTGATCCTCGTCATTCCCATCGTGCTGTTCCAGCGCAACCAGCAGAAACAGGCGGAGGCCGAGGGATGAACAGATTGAGCTGGTTCAACACGGTTTCGCTGACGCTGGGTTTTGCGTTTCTGTACATCCCGATGATCATCCTGATCGTCTTCAGCTTCAACGAAAGCAAGCTGGTCACGGTCTGGGCCGGGTTTTCGACGAAATGGTACGGAGAGCTGCTTCGGAACGAAGCGTTCCTTGATGCTGCCTGGGTCACGATCCGGGTCGCGGTCTTTTCGTCGACGCTGGCGACTATTCTGGGAACGGCCGCCGCTTATGTGCTGGTCCGCAGCGGGCGTTTCTTTGGTCGGACACTGTTTTCCGGCATGATCTATGCACCGCTGGTCATGCCCGAAGTGATCACCGGCCTGTCGCTGCTTTTGCTGTTTATCGGCATCGGCCTGGATCGGGGTATTCTGACAATCGTTCTGGCGCATACGACCTTTTCGATGTGTTTCGTTTCCGTTGTCGTATCCTCGCGCCTCATCACCTTTGACCGCTCGCTGGAAGAGGCTGCGCTGGACCTTGGGTGTTCGCCCGCGCAAGCCTTCCGTCTTGTCACCCTGCCGATCATCGCACCAGCGGTAATCTCGGGCTGGTTGCTGGCCTTCACCTTGTCACTTGATGATCTGGTGATTGCATCCTTCACTTCGGGGCCGTCGGCAACGACATTGCCGATCAAGATATTCTCGGCCGTGCGCCTTGGCGTCAGCCCGGAAATCAACGCGTTGTCGACGATCATGATCGCTGTGGTGACGGTCGGGGTAATCACGGCCTCGCTTGTGACCAAACGCGCGATGGTACGTCAGCAGCAGGATGAAATGGCCGCAGCGCGCACCGAATGAAGCGGATTTTTCCAGACTACGCCTATGGCAGCGAACCTCGCGACGGCTGTTGGTGGGACGAAACTGTTGCCAGCCCGGATTGGCCAGAGTTCCAGGGTGACATGCATGTGGATGTGGCCATCATTGGCGGCGGATTTACAGGCGTTTCGGCTGCTCTGCATTTGGCTGAAAAAGCTTCGGTTGCGGTGTTCGAAGCCGGCGCACCGGGGTGGGGAGCCTCGGGCCGAAATGGCGGGTTTTGCTGTCTTGGCGGCTCAAAACTTGGCCACGCATCCATGCAGCGCCGATTTGGCTGCGATGCCGCTTTGGACTATGCGGCAGCGGAACAGGAAGCGGTCCGACTGGTCGCCGATCTGTTGGCACAGCATCAGATCGATGCGGATACCCACTCCAGCGGGGAAACCCAGCTGGCGCATTCCAGGCGGGCGATGGACATGCTGCGCCGCAATGCCGACGAGGCGGGAACCCTGCACGAAGCCAGAGACCTGCCCGCGAAGGGCATGGGTGGCGCGTTTCATGGTGGATACACTTCGCCGGTTGGTTTCGGGTTGAATCCCCGCAAATACCTGTTTGGGATTGCCAGAGCCGCCGAAGCAATGGGCGCGCATCTGTTCCGGAATTCCGCGGTTCTGAGCGTTGAAAAAACGGCGTCCGGCTTTGTGTTGCAAACGCAGAGCGGGACAGTCAAAGCGCAGGCGGTGTTGGTGAGTACCAACGGCTATTCCAGCGAGGATATCCCGGCCTGGATGTCCGGACGATACATGCCTGCTCAGTCGACCGTTATGGTAACGCGACCCCTTGGTAGAACCGAACAGATGGCACAGGGATGGACATCTGATCAGATGTGCTATGATACGCGCAATCTGTTGCACTATTTCCGCCTGATGCCGGACGGGCGCTTTCTGTTTGGTATGAGGGGCGGCCTGCGGTCATCGGCCCAGGCTGAAGCAACCATTCGGCGAAAGGTTCAGCAGGATTTCAAACGTATGTTTCCTGCTTGGTCGACGGTCGAGGTCACTCATATCTGGTCCGGTTTGGTGTGCCTGTCGCGGGCCCTGACACCTTTTGTCGGCCCCGTTCCGGATCAACCGGGGATGTTTGCCGGTTTTGCATATCACGGCAATGGCGTCGCCATGGGCACGTATTGCGGTCGAGCATTGGCACGGTTGGTTCTGGGGCAGGACTCCAGGTTGCCGGTCGTGATGACGCAAACACCGGGTCGGTTTCCTTTGGGTCGCTGGCGCCGTGTGCTCATGCCGCCAGCCTACGCCATGCTGGCGCTGGCCGACCTGCGATGAGGCGGGGCGTTACAGAATTGCGGTTTCCAAGTTCAACCCTGTCGCGTAATCGGGCGCACCATTTTCAGCCCGCCAGAGGCAATACGTCGCCATGCGCCACGCATACCATGGCCTGAGCTGTTCATAGCGCGCGACGATTTCGGGCCTGCCGTAGGCCGAAAGAAACTGGTCTTCCTCTTTCTTCGACAGCGGTGAGCCTCGGTAAAGCTGCTGCATTGCAGGCGACAAAAACAGCGCAAGGTCTTCGCAGGGATCGCCCAGGGCCGGGCATTGCCAGTCGATCAAGGTCAGACCACCGGTCGCCACCAGGATATTGCCTGCCACGGGGTCGCCATGGATCAGGCACGTCCGTTCCGTGGGTGCGACCGGATTCGTAGGTTGCAAATCAGCGAGTTTGTCGCGCCCGTTTGACGTACAGCCTTGCAGAATTCTTTTTCCATGAGCGCGCAAGTCTGCGCTGCCATTGCATCCGGCTGGCGCCCGGACGGCAATGGGCAGGGTATGAAGCTTGCGCAGCAAGGCGCCAACCTGGGCTGAATCCTGCCGCCAGGGGGTTCCGGGGGCGTGGTCGTAAAACACCCAACGGGCTTCATCGTATTGCCCTGTGGCCCGCAGCCTTGGCACGAAACCCGTGGTGCCAAGCGCCTTCAGGCATTGGGCCTCCAACTCTGCATCATTGCGAAACAAAGGATTGCGCAATGCCGTGCTGTAAAGTTTCAGGACTTTGTCACTGTCGCGGCCCTTGACCTTCCACACCCTGTTGGTGCGCCCGCCGTACAAGGTCTCGAACCGAGGATGCGCGTTGACCAATCCTTGCGCGTGAAGATGGTCAACCAGATCACGAGGGGGGGCAGGCAAGTCGGGCAGAGGTTCCATCACTTCTTATGGCGAGTCGATTTGCCAAGGTTTGGCCCGTCCCGCCCGACAGATCAAGCACCAGTTCGGACTGCGGTGACCTGAGTTGCGGGAATCACCTGACCGCCCTGCAAGGTCAGCAAAACAGCATCGTCGCCAACCTGTGCTTCGACGACGCGATTGTAGGCGGCGACAGGTTTTTCCGAGAGCAACTTGTCGCCTTTGTAGCTTTCCAGGGTTGCGCTGTAGTTGCCTGATGCCAATGGATTGCCTGAAGAATCCACTCCGGCCCAAACAAACTCCTCGGTTGTCGTGGGTACAGTGACGTTATCGATTACCGTGCCATCACTGTCGCGGATCACCAATTTCGTCGCGTCCGCATCAGGGTCTGCCTGGGCGAACAATGTCACGGGTTGGCCGTCAAAGTGAAAGGCTGATGTCGAGCGGACGTCCATGCCCACCCAGCTTGCAAGCTCGTTCAGTTTCGTGCCGCCCAATGCGTTGGCCAGGTTGGACAAGAGGTCATTGGTCTGGACTTGTTGCTCGACCATCGAGAACTGCGCCAACTGAGACGCATATTCGGTCGAATCCATCGGCTCCAACGGATCCTGATTCTTTGCCTGCGCCGTTAGCATCAGCAAGAATGTCTCAAAGTCCGACGTAATCGCGGATCTCTGAGGTGCCCCGGCCTTTTGTTGATCCGCAACGGGCTGCGTGGTGTTGACAGGCGTAATCATTGGTCAAAACCTCATGTCGATGCCCCGGCCCGAGGCCAGATACTGTGGATGGGAAGTTGTGTGATCGATCCGTTCGTGCGGCGCAGCTTCTGAATGGAAAGGGGATTGTGTGTCAGCGTCGTTTGCGTCCCTTTGATGTGCGCCAGAACCCCAAGAGGTTCCCAGATCAAAGCTCAGATCCCCATAACCCAGCTTCTGAAACTCTTCCGTCAGAACGGACAAATGACGCCGCATTAAATCGAGGGTTTCCGGGCGCTCGGTCGCAATGGTGATTTGCAGGCCGTCCTCCCGGCCGTTCAGAACAATCGACACACGCCCAAGCTCTTCCGGATTCAGCGCTATTTCCGTTGCTCCTGATCCGGTGCGAGTCTGGACAGCTGCCGACAGCTGACCAGCAATCGCCCGGGCGATTTCCGCTCGGGCGGCAGTGGACGGAGCCGCGAGTTGAGGCACGGACTCACGCGAGGTCAGCGGCAAAGGTTCCTCTCTGGCGGCAGGCAGGGCCTCAGCCTCGACTACGGGTGCCAGGGTTTCGGCTTCCACGGCAGTTGCCATCAGCTGAAGCTGCGCCACCGAGGGCGCCCGGTCAGGCGCTGACGGTTTGGGCGTCGGAATGTTCACTTCGGGCAACGGCTTCTTTTCAGCGTCCAGCGGGAGGGGGACGGCCCCCGTTTGTTCGACCGTGCCTTTGGGCTTTGCAAGCTGATCAAACATCTGACCGATTTCGGTCATGGCTGTCACTTGCACAGGCTGGGGCGTCGGACCCTGCGCCTTCTGCGAGGGCGCCGGAACCGGGGAAGGCGCGTCGCTTTGAGTGGGCAAACCCTTTGGTACCGATGCCGTTGGTTGATTTGGTGTTTCCGAGGGTGCTTGATTTGCCTCCGCCATCTGAACCGGCACCATCTTTACCTTGTCCAAGTCCGGGGTTTGCGGGAATGCAGAAGGGGTTTGCTGTTCGCCGATGTGTTCTGAAATCTGGGTGGGATGGGCCGTTGCAGATGCCTCGGCCGTTGTCTCCGGCACAGGTTCGGGCACTGCTTCGACATTTTTCAGCTCGGCATTGATGGCAGCGTTTTCGCCTTCAGGGTTGCCGGTGGCACCAACCTCTTGCCCGAGGACATCCTGAAAGCTCTCCGAGCCAGTGTTTTGGCCCGGTGCCTTACGAGATGTGACGGCTTTCTCGGGCGTGGTCGGCGTTGCGTTCGCCAGCGTTAGGGGGTTGGGCATTTTGCTCCGGCTCCGTGTGACTGGTCGGAACACTGCCTGTAGGAAGTTACGTTTATTTTAACCGCTTTCACCTTTGATCGAGAAAGTTCGAAGCAAATTCGGAGAATGCCATGAAGGTTTCAACCCTTCCTCACGTATCTCAATCACAGTCACCCCAGACCCGGCTGAAAAACGCCGCCATAGAGCTGGAGGCCGCGTTTCTGGCCGAAATGCTGAAATCCGCCGGGTTGGGAAAGACCCGTCAGTCCTTTGGCGGTGGCGCCGGTGAGGATCAGTTTTCTTCGATGCTTGTTCAACAACAGGCGCAGCAACTGGCCCGGTCCGGTGGCGTGGGCCTTTCCGAAATTCTGTTCAAGTCACTGATGGAGAAAACCGATGACGTCTAAGGCCGACAAAGCGTTGATCAAGTCTTTGGAAGAAGTCCTGGATTTGGAACGTGCCGCCCTTGTGCAGGGGGATCTGGACCGTTTGTCCAGCATGGTGCCTGAAAAAGAAAAGCTGATCGGGGCAATCAATGATCTTCAGGTGCTGGAAAGTGAGGCACTGATTCGCGTTCAACAAAAAGCCGAGCGCAATCAGGCGCTGCTGAACAGCGCGGCTGAAGGCATCCGGGCGGTCGCCAGCCGAATGGCCGAATTGCGGCGCGTCCGGCAGGAATTCAGCACCTATGGTGCAGACGGACAGCGAAGTGAATTCGCGGTGCGCGGCACGGCAAAGCTGGAAAAGCGGGCATAGGCGGAAGTTTGATTCAAATCCGAAATTTCTGGGCCGGGCGCTTTAGCACTCCGTTAGGGGATCGGGTTCAAAAGTGGTGTTGCACCTGAGATCAACAGGTGGCGCGAACGGCCACGCGGCGCGTCGCACAGGTCAGAAAGACACCAATGCCCGCAAATAGTGCGGGGTGAACATGGGCAAAATGGCCCGAACGGAAAAGGATGAAAGCTATGTCCAGCATTCTGACAAACAATGGCGCGATGGTTGCGCTGCAAACTCTCAAGTCGGTCAACAAGAACCTGGCGATGACCCAGAACGCAATCTCGACCGGCAAGGACGTCGCGACGGCCAAGGACAACTCGGCAGTTTGGGCGATTTCCAAAGTGATGGAGTCGGACGTCAAAGGTTTCAACGCCATCAAGGACAGTCTTGCGCTTGGCGAATCGACCGTTGCCGTAGCACGGAACGCCGCGGAAACCGTCACTGATCTGCTGACCCAGATGAAAGGCAAGATCGTCGCGGCGCAGGAAGACAACGTTGACCGCGGCAAAATCAATGATGATGTGACTGCACTGAAAGATCAGATCGCGTCCGTTGTCAGTGCGGCGCAGTTCAATGGTCTGAACCTGGTTGACGGCTCTGCCGGTTCCGCTTCGATCCTTGCATCGCTGGATCGTGACAACACAGGTGCTGTGACCTCGTCGTCCATAACCGTTGCAGGGCAGAACCTGTCGACCGGTGGTTATGTCACCAAGCAGGTTTTTGACGGTTCGACCGGCGCATCGACAGGCAACGATCGCGTCGGCGCAACCATCGATAACGGCGCAACCGCCGCAACCGCACTGGTCACCGACGAATCCAGCGGTGTTTTTGCCGCCGGGGACAAGGTCGTCGTAGCGATCAACGATCAGGTCGTATCCTATACCGTTTCCGCCGAAGACGCTGCCGCGACAACAACCGGTGATCTGGTTGCCGTTGGGTTGAAATCGAAGATTGAAGAGCTTGGGATTACCGGTCTGACCGTCGATTATGACTCGGGTACAGCCGGAACCTTGTCTGTCACCAACGGTACGGGCTCGGACATTTCGTTTTCGGCTCAATTCGTGAACGCCGGTGCAGG
The DNA here is from genome assembly GCF_056543025.1 of Ruegeria sp. A4. Taxonomy (NCBI): domain Bacteria; kingdom Pseudomonadati; phylum Pseudomonadota; class Alphaproteobacteria; order Rhodobacterales; family Roseobacteraceae; genus Ruegeria; species Ruegeria sp. A4. Next base: position 40,240 of record NZ_JBQGAW010000008.1, read on the forward strand.
TGGTCTGGGCGCGCTGGCCGGCATTGATGTTTCGACCGGTGCGGGTGCGACCGCTGCCCTGGCCGCCGTTGAGTCGCTGATTGATACTTCGATCGACGCGTCTGCTGCTTTTGGTTCCTCTCAAAGCCGGATCGAAACTCAGAAAGAGTTCATCTCGAACCTGTCCGACTCGTTCAAGTCAGGTATCGGGTCGCTGGTCGATGCGGACATGGAAGAGACTTCGGCGCGGCTTCAGGCGCTTCAGGTTCAGCAACAGTTGGCAACACAGTCGCTTTCGATCGCCAATCAGGCACCGCAGTCGATTCTGTCGCTGTTCCGCTAATTCGCGAAATCGGTTGGGGCGCGGTCTTCGCGCCCCAACAATGACTGCCTGATGACGGCCCTTTGGAAGGATTTCAAGTGACACCGCAAACCCTAGCCCATCAAACCTATGCGCAAACCGCCGCGCCGACTCGGACGCCTCGAGACACGGAATACGAAGCGATTTCAAGGATCACACGGCGCCTGAAGGCAGCAACCGCTCAAAAGGCAACGGATTTTTCGGGCTTTGTTCAGGCCGTGCACGAAAATCGGCGGCTATGGGGGGTGCTCGCCACCGGCGTTGCCGATTCCGAGAATGCCCTGCCCAACGACCTGAGAGCTAGGATCTTCTACCTTGCCGAATTCACCGAACAACACAGCAGCCGCGTTCTGGGAGACGGCGCAACCGTTGAACCGTTGGTGGAAATCAACACGGCTGTATTGCGCGGATTGCGCCAAAGGAGGGCAACTTGATGAGTGGTCTGGTCCTGAAGCTTGCCCCGAAAGAAAGGGTTCTGATCAACGGGGTCGTGATTGAGAATGGCGATCGCCGCGGCCGGTTTTCGATCATGACGCCACAGGCAAATGTACTTCGACTGCGGGATGCGATTCATCCGGATGAGGTGAATACGCCGGTGCGCCGCGTCTGTTATGCCGCGCAGCTTGTATTGTCGGGGGACATCGAACCTGGCCAAGCACGTCAGCAATTGTTGCGCCGCGTGGAAGAGCTGAGCCAGGTTTTTACGGATGCAGATAGCCGTCGGGTCTTGGCCGAAGCCACGGATGCCCTGGTTGCAGAGCATTATTACAAGTGCCTCAAATCGCTTCGCTCGCTTCTGCCGCGCGAAGAGCGGCTGATGGCTTACCAGCAATGAAATTCCAACCCGTCATCCCAAGCGGCGGAATCGTGGGCTGGCGGTTCCTGCAACGTACCTATGAAAGTCAGCTCCAGAGTTTTTCGTCGTCCTCTGCGAATGAAAGAGAGACAAAGTACTTTCTGGACAACATTGGGAAAATCCAATCCGCCGAAGAGCTGGTTTCGGATCGCAGGTTGTTGCAGGTCGCTTTGGGTGCATTCGAGTTGGAAGGAGATTTGGACAACCGGTTTTTCATACGCAAAATCCTCGAGGATGGGACACAGGCGGATGACGCGTTGTCCAATCGATTGGCCGACAAGCGATACCGGGAATTTTCTGACGCCTTTGGGTTTGGTCCCGGTGCTGTTCGAAAAACCGCGCTGACGTCCGACATGGAGCAAATCGCCCAGGCCAATTTGACGGCCCGGTTTGAAATTGCCGTTGGCGAGTCGGATGAAACAATGCGTATTTCGCTCTATGCACAACGAGAGCTTTCGGATCTTGCCAACAGGACCTCAAGCGCAGACACAAAGTGGTTTGATCTTATGGGGCTGCCCCCTTTGCGCAGCATGATGGAAACGGCACTTGGACTGCCGTCATCCTTTGCGCAGCTGGACATTGACAAACAACTCGTCGAGTTCAAGGCTAGGTTGCTCAAACTGACCGGCTCGGAGGATCTGGCACAGTTTTCGAACCCAAAGTCCATCGAGAAACTGACCGACACCTATTTGGCCAGAAGTCAGATTGCGCAACTTCAGAACACGATCTCGCCGGCGCAGACCGCATTGATCTTGTTGGTGGCCGTTTGAGCAGAACGCCTCCGGATCGAAGTGGTCGGTGAAGCATGATCGCAAGGGCGTCACGCTGATCAAGGCAATGCGGTTTTCTTCAGAACTGCAACGAAAGGCCTCAACCGTTCAGAATCTCATCGGCTGCGGTTCGCAAAGCATATGATCTGACGGGTCGGGACACGTTGTGCAGATTGACGTCTCCCAGCGGTACAGCATTGGAACAGGCCGGTTCGATGTCTTCTGAAACGACAATGCGGTGCCCTTGCGACTTGCCGAACTCGCCCAAACGTGCGGCGACGTTTGCGGCCTGACCGATAACTGTGAAATCAAGCCGTTCGCGAGATCCCACATTGCCGTAGGTGACACGCCCATACGCGACGCCGATCGAACAGTCGCAATGCCTGTCCGTACCTTCTTTGCGCAGCTCTCCCAAAGTTTCGACGATTTTGATCGCCGAGCGCTGGGCATTGGTGCGGGCCGTACTGGCATCCTCGTCCGTTGCCGGGAAAACGGCCAGAACAGCGTCGCCAATGAACTTCAGGACTTCTCCGTTGTTGTCATGAACAATGCCCGAGACCGTTTCAAAGAACTCGTTCAGGAGATTGATATACTCGCCCCGGCCCAGCTTCTCTTCCAGGCTCGTTGAATTACGGAGGTCGCAGAACATGATGGCGGCGTCGATCTCATCCCCGTCACCCCTCCTGATTTCGCCGCCCAATACGCGCGCGCCGGTGCGTTTGCCGACATAGGTTTCCAGCAGGACCTGCGCGTTTTCGCGCTGCATGAACACCTCGTAGAAACGGGCGATTACCGAGGAACATTCAAAGACAAGGCCCAGATTTTCGGTGGTAAACCCGTCCGGGTGATCGCAGGTCAGCGTCAGAACATTGGTGCGCCCGTCGGAAAACGGCAAGGGCATGGCCACGTAATCTGTTGCGCCCTTGGCCCGCAGATCCTCCATGATCGGGAAGCTGTTTTGCGGGTTTTCATCATTCAACCTTTGCCGCACGCCACCCAGGCCGTTCGAGACATGCCGCAAGGGGCTGTTGATGAAAGCTGGGTGATCATAGATTTCGTATGTCGGAGCCCTAGTCAGAATCTCTTCTTCATCTTTTTCCCAGATATAGTGCTTTCCCGCGATCAGGGGGTGAAGGGACCAGGCCAGAATGCTCAGCCTTTGTATTGCGATGCCGTGCTCCAGCATCTTTTCGGCCAGCGCTTTGGTAAAGCTTTCGGGTGTTGCCGCGGTCGAAGCACCACGCATTAACCAATCGATCAGGGGGCCGCTGATGTTGCCGTCTTCAGGTTCACGAAGGCGGTTGTCGCCCAGATCGATTTTCGTATAGGCGCCGGGCACAAAGCCGATACAGCCTTGAATGGCCGCGCTTTCGGGCAGGGCTTCTTCATAGGCCCAGACAGAATTGGCCAGGTTTTCGGACCCCAGATTGATGTCGTGATACGTGGCAGTGCCTTTGAACGGGCAGAATGTTTGCAGGTCTGTTTCTTCGCTCAGATCAACACAGACATCCGCGCGGGGAACATAGATCGTGGGCGGCAGGCGCGTTTCATACATCACCTTGGCATCTGTGCTTTCAGCCAAAAGCACATCATTGCGATAAATGGCAATTCTGCCATTCAGCGATTCAACCGAGATTCCATACCCATTGATTTTTGGTGCGGCGTGGACGTTCATATGCGACCTCCCTTGCCTGGGTTTTTTCTAGAATGGGGCTTTGCATCCCACATTCCAAGAGGCGCAGAACGGAAAAGTGCCAACGCATACGGTCATGCAGCAAGGCTCAGACCATTTGTATCACGTCTTTTTCGATGGACAGCATATACCCTTTTTTGGCGATGTTCTTGACCAGAAGTTCACTGACCATCTGGTTGCCAAGCGCATCCCGCAACCGTTTTATCCGTGTCGCGCCTGCGGCTTCGTCGCAATCGGCCTCATTGCGGCCGGAAATCATCGCCTCGATCTGGGCGCCGGACAAAACCTCATCATCCAGCCGGGATTCAGCCAGAACAGACAGGGTTTCCATGGCGGCGGGCGTGAGTTTGAAATCCATGTTGTTGAGGTAGACGGTGTTTTCCTCGCGGCTGATCAGCAACGAGGTCACCTGAATGCCGGTGCGTTCGATCTGCGCCATGCGTCGGTTCAGCAGTACCAGCATCACCAGAAAGACCAATGCCGAGGCCATCATGGCGCAGGCAAAAACCAGCAGCACATAGATCACCATCCGATAACTGGACAGGGTGTCGGCGAAGGCGGTGCCGGACTGGGCCAGAATTTCAAGCAACCGGATTTCGGTTTGCGAGGTCAGATCGGTCTCGATGAACAATCGCTCGACCCGTGCGTTGAATGCGTTGGCGTCCGGCAGGGTCCAGAACAGGAAAACGGCGGCGGTGATCAGAATGGCGACAATGGCTGCGACGCCCAGCACGACCAGACGGACCCCCGACCGGCGCGCGTCAGAAACGGAGATAGAATTTTCCGGCATTGCCTTTCCTCTGATCCAACCCTTCCGGCCCGAAAACGGACTGCACTTCAAGCAAGGTCCAGCCTGACGCGCTCAGGCGCTGGGCGATTTCTGCCTGGGCCTGGCCCTTGTCGCAGTTCGAGACCTGAATGACCCCATAGTGCAGACGCAGCGGGTTGTCTTTCTTGGCCTTGTAGTCCGCATAGCAATCCGCCGCAGACGCAGCAGAGCCAAGCGATATCAGGGCCGCAAAGGTCAGAGAAGAGAGGATTTGTTTCATAGGCCGCATCCTGCGCATGAGTTGCCGCGATATTCAATAACCCAAGGGGTTTGCGGGCTCTGATATCCGATAACACCGGGCCGTTATTGCTTGTCTGGACCGGTCGCCCCCAAGTGTCAGGGCAATCTGGACGCGCTCCGTCACACGGTCGCCCAAACACTATGAAGGACACGCATCATGCACAGGAAATTCATCGCTTTCATCGTTGCGACCGCGGTTGCAATAACCGGAGTTTCTGCGTCTCAGGCACGGGCCGCGGACGCAAAGGACATTCTTGGCGGGCTGGCGGCCATCGCGCTCATCGGGGCCGGGGTTCACTATTACAACAAGGAAAAGAAAAAGGATCGGGCGACTCGCCATCAGACCTATACCCCGGCACCTTACACGCCGCAGCCGGTGCGCCCTCTGCCGCCGCACGTGGCGCGTTATGATCTGCCCCAGCGCTGCCTGCGCACATTCAACGGGTATTCACAGGATCATCCGTTGCTTGGGCCGAAATGCCTCAAGAAGCACTACAAACATGCCAAAAGCCTGCCGCAAGAGTGCAAAGTCGGTTTCTGGAATGGCCAAAAGGTCAAGCGGGCATACGAACCCGCGTGCCTGCGCCAGAAAGGATACCGTGTCGTTTACCAGTAACACCGGTTGAGCAGGAGCGGCGCCAAAGACGCGCCGCGTGAGAGAGGGTGGTGTGGGCTGCCCTCTCTTTTTTTCTTGCGGCGCTGTGTGAAACACGGTTTTCCAAAAGGATGACAAAACCAGATTTCGAACTTGAACAGGCGCTGCTGGACCGGGGCCATTGCCGTATCGCGGGTGTGGATGAGGTCGGGCGCGGCCCTTTGGCCGGCCCGGTCGTCGCGGCAGCGGTGATCCTGAACCCACAGACCATCCCCGAAGGGTTGAATGATTCCAAGAAGCTGACGGCCAGACGTCGGGCCGCGCTGGATGCCGAGATCCGGCACAGCGCCGAGTTTGCCGTGGCCGAAGCCTCGGTCGCCGAGATTGACGAGATCAACATCCTCAGGGCATCGCATCTGGCGATGCTGCGCGCAGTCGAGGCACTGACACCGGCCCCCGATTTCCTGCTGATCGACGGGAACATGATTCCACGCGGCCTGAAAACCCCGTCGCAGGCCGTCGTGAAGGGGGATGCCCGATCGGTGTCGATTGCAGCCGCGTCGATCCTTGCGAAAAACTGGCGCGATCAGGTGATGGTGGATTTGGCGCAACAGCATCCGGGATATGGATGGGAAACCAACGCCGGTTATCCGTCAAAACAACACAAGGAAGCACTTCAAAATCTTGGCGTGACCCCACACCATAGACGTTCGTTCAAGCCGGTGCACAATATCTTGTATCAAGAGTAAATCGTAAGTTGCTGATTCAAAAAAGAAATTGACGCCGATTCGTCTTTGACTCATCCTTGTCTCAACCAAATGAGCGCAAAAGCGCCGTGGACACTTGAGGCAGTGATATGACGACAACCACCAAAAAGGGCGCAATAGCGCCCCCTTTAAACACGATTCTATCCGGGGACTGCATCGAAGTGATGAACAGTCTTCCCGAGGCATCCGTTGACCTGATTTTTGCGGATCCGCCCTATAATTTGCAGTTGAAAGGTCAGCTGCATCGTCCGGACAACTCTCAGGTGGATGCGGTGGATGATCACTGGGATCAGTTTTCCAGCTTTGGTGCCTATGACCAATTCACCCGCGCGTGGTTGAAGTCGGCGCGCCGTCTGCTCAAGCCAAATGGTGCGATTTGGGTGATCGGCTCTTACCACAACATCTTCCGCGTTGGTTCGGCGTTGCAGGACGAGGGCTATTGGATTTTGAACGATGTGGTCTGGCGCAAATCAAACCCGATGCCCAACTTCCGTGGCAAACGTTTTACCAACGCGCATGAGACGATGATCTGGGCATCCAAGCGCGAAGGGGCCAAGTACACCTTCAACTATGAGGCGCTTAAGGCCCTGAACGAAGGCGTGCAGATGCGCAGCGACTGGGTGCTGCCGATCTGCACCGGGCATGAACGTCTGAAGGATGAAAACGGTGACAAGGCACACCCGACGCAAAAGCCGGAATCACTGCTGCACCGTGTTCTGATCGGCTCGACCAACCCCGGGGACGTGGTGCTGGATCCGTTCTTCGGCACCGGAACGACCGGAGCCGTCGCCAAGATGCTGGGCCGCGAGTTCATTGGTATCGAACGCGAGGAAAGCTACCGCAAGGTGGCCGAGAAGCGCATTGCCAAGGTCCGCAAATTCGATCGTGAGGCTCTGGAAGTCAGCGCCAGCAAGCGCGCCGAACCCCGCGTTCCCTTCGGCCAGCTGGTCGAGCGTGGGATGCTGCGCCCGGGCGAAGAGCTTTATTCCATGAACCGGCGTCACAAGGCCAAAGTCCGGGCCGATGGCACATTGGTCGGTGACAACGTCAAAGGCTCGATCCATCAGGTGGGCGCCCATCTGGAAAATGCTCCGTCCTGCAATGGCTGGACCTATTGGTGCTTCAAGCGTGACGGCAAAACGGTTCCGATCGACGTTCTGCGCCAGCAGATCCGGGCCGAGATGAACTGATACAAAGAACACCGCCGGTGCCTGTGGCCTGACACAAGGCACTACGCCTTGCCCCGCCGATCCTACGGCGGGGTCTTTTGTTTTGGCATCAACAGTGATTGCATGTTGTTGACCCTGACACTGCAAGAAAGATCACGGCCATGACCGAGACAACCGCGCAGCCCCGCCGCAGTCTGTTTTTCACGCAACCTGACACGTTCGATCTGGACAACAAATACACCGAGGCCGCGTTGGAGCGGCACAAGCGAGAAGGGTTGGAACTGGCCGTCCGCGCGCGTTGGGTGGCGATGGCACTGACCGGGGTTCTTCTGGTTTTCCTGAACCCGCAATGGGAGGTGCTTTGGTATCACTTCATTCTGCTGCTGATCTGCGCCAACGGTTGGCTGATCCGCCGTTCCGGTCGGGTGGGGCAATCGCGGGTCGAGCTTCTTTTGATCTTCGTGGATCTGCTGATCATGACCCTTGGAATGATCGTGCCCAACCCGTTCAGTGACGATGTCCGCCCTCTGGCCATGCAATACCGGTTCGACAACTTTCAGTACTTTTTCGTCATCCTGGCGGCTGGAACCTTGGCCTATTCCTGGCGCACGGTCATTGCCATCGGTTCGTGGACGGCATTGATGTGGACGATCGGTTGGATCGTTGCCTCGTGGTTGGCAACGCCGATTCCGGGGATCAGCGAAAAGGTTGCAGAGGCTTTGCAGGGCTATCCGGATGTTGCCGAGCTGTTGGACCCCAACAGTTTCATGATCCCTCAACGTATCCAGCAAGTGATCGTATTCATAATGGTCGCGGTAACGCTGGGCATTTCGATGCGGCGTCTCAATCAATTGTTGATGAACAACGCGGGACTGGAACGGGAGCGGGCCAACCTGTCGCGGTATTTCTCACCCAACGTGGTGGATGAGCTGAGCCAGAACGATGAGCCGCTGAAACAGGTCCGCAAAGAAGATGTGGCCGTTCTGTTCATCGATATCGTCGGATTCACCAAATACGCCGCCGGGCGGGATCCCTATGAAGTGATCGAGGTTCTGCGCGGGTTTCATGCCCGTATGGAAACCGAGGTATTCCGGCACCACGGGACCTTGGACAAGTATCTGGGCGACGGTTTGATGGCGACCTTCGGCACTCCGGTGCCAACGCCCCTGGACGCGAGTAATGCCCTGGACTGCGCGCGTGCGATGGTGGGTGTGATCGACCGTTGGAATCTGGAACGCCGCCGGGCGGGTGAGCCTGAAATCCATGTCGGCGTTGGGGTGCATTACGGCTCGGTCGTACTTGGGGATATCGGTGCCAACCGGTTGGAATTCGCGGTGATTGGCGATGCGGTCAATGTGGCGGCCAAGCTTGAGGCACTGACGCGTGATTTCAAGGCGCGTATCGTTGTCAGCGATGCCGTGCGTTTGCGGGTTGCGGAAGAAAACCCGCAGGCGCCGGAGGTCATGGCCGGTTTTGTTGCCTGCCGCGACCAAACCGTGCGAGGGGTCGAGGCGCCGATGGATGTCTGGATGATGAAAAGCTGAGGGCCTCCCGCCCGTCAGAACAGCATCGCAGATGCAGTGCTGACAGTTGGGCCAAGCAGCGCGCCTGTGCGCGCTGCAGTCACGCTTTGGGCATGGGGTTCAAAGATTTGTTGTAGGGGTGCCAGTCGGTGATCTCGGGATAATAGTGGCGTCGCCACGCGCGAACGCGCGGGTTCATGACCCGCCGCCACAGCGGAGGGATCATGGCGAACACGGTCATGACGGGATAGCCATAGGGCAATTGCGGGGCTGTGTCCGACGCGTGATGTTGCAGCAGCGGAAACCGGCGGTTGGGTTTGTAATGGTGGTCCGAATGGCGCTGAAGATTGATCAGCAACCAGTTCGAAGCTTTCTGCGAGGCATTCCAGGAATGGCGTGGCAGGACATGCTCGTACCGTCCGTCGCCCAGGTGTTTTCGGGTCAGGCCGTAATGCTCGACGTAATTGACCAGCTCGAGCTGCCATATTGCGACACTAGCCTGCAGCAGAAACAGCGCCACGCCGGACCATCCTCCGATCAGGCCGGCCAGTGCCAGCATCCCACCTTGCAGCGCCCAGTACCGCCAGAACGGGTTTGAACGATCTGTCCACTGTCTATCGATGCGGGCCAGCTTGTTGCGCTCGGCGTTGAAGGCCGAAACCCAGCATTGCCACAGAACGCGGGGATAGAAGCGATGGAACCCTTCGTTGTAGCGCGCCGACACCGGATCGCGCGGGGTGCCAACATGGCGGTGATGGACCAACAGGTGCTCGGACCGAAAATGAGAATACAGCACCATGGCAAGAAGGATGTCCCCAAGCCAGCGTTCCAAGCGGCTTTTCTGGTGCATCAACTCGTGGCTGTAATTGATCCCAATCGTGCCCGAAATGACGCCCATGCCAAAGAAGAGGCCGATTTTCTCAAGCGTTGACAGATGGGTGTTGTGGGTTGCGTACCAGATCAGACTAAAAAGGGTGACGAACTGGATCGGGGCCCAGAGTTTTATTAGTAATATGTACCATTGCAGCGCCGTGTCCGGCGTCTCGGGGTCGGCGTTTTGAGTGTTGAGCCCGGTGATCCGGTCCAGCACTGCAAAAGCCCACCAGGTTGCGGCAGGAACCAGCAGCAGTGACCATCCACCGGTAGCAGCTGAAAACCAGACCAGCGGGATCAGTAGCAGCGACACCCAGAAAGGGGATGCAGATTGCCAGCGGGACAATGTGCCAGTTGCGATCATCTTTTCTGCTCCGACTTTTTGGACATACCCTAGACATGGCCCGAAGACTTGCACAGCGGACTTATTGTCCTCGCCAAAGATCATAGGCCTTGCGCATCACGGTTGGCAGGTCGCCGGGCCTGAAGCTGTGCTTGTCGACGACCGTCAGATGTTCGGGTACGTCGTGATCAGCGGCATCCGTGGTCCAGATCCGCAAAATCAGGTGGAAATGTGTAAATGTGTGGCGCACTTCGCCCGGCAACATCTTCCAATTCGCAGGGAACGGGGCACGTTCGGTCGGGGCATCGTTCCACTCTGATCCGGGCCAGCCCAGCATTCCGCCCAGCAGACCTTTGTCAGGCCGGCGTTCCAGCACCATGGCCCCGTCTGCGCTTTGCGCAACATACACGTGCCCATACCGCGTGGGTTTGGGCTTTTTGGGCGTTTTTCGTGGCAGGTCGGTTTGGGTGCCTGCGACGCGGCTCTGACAGGGGTCACGCAGGGGGCAGATGCCACATGCCGGCGACTTCGGTGTGCAGATGGTTGCCCCCAAATCCATGACGGCCTGCGCGTAATCGCCCGGACGTATGGCCGGGGTCAGGGCCGACGCCTTTTCCTTCAGCAGGGGTTTGGACCCGGGTAGCGGATCGTGAATGTCATGGAGCCGGGCCATGACACGCTCGACGTTTCCGTCCAGCACGGTTTCAGGCCGATCAAACGCTATGGCCGAGATCGCTGCGGCGGTATAGGGGCCTATGCCGGGTAGGTTCAGCAGCGCTTCAAAGCTGTCAGGAAACCGGCCATCGTAGCCCTGCGTGACGGCACGGGCGCATTTCAAAAGATTGCGGGCGCGGGCGTAATAGCCAAGCCCGGCCCATTCCCCCATGACCTGATCGTCCGGTGCGGTGGCCAGAGCTTGAACCGTAGGCCAGCGGGTGGTGAAGCGCAGGAAATAGTCGCGAACGGCGGCAACTGTCGTTTGCTGCAACATCACTTCGGACAGCCAGACCCGATAGGGATCGGGGCGTATCCCGGCGGCGCGATCTGCCGGACCGATGCGCCATGGCATTTCGCGGGCGTGGCGGTCGTACCACTCCAGCAACGCATCACTGACGGTGAATTCAGCAGAGTCACGCAAGTTTTATTCAACTCCCGGTCGGGTTTCGCTGGCACATGGTGGCCTGCCCAGTACAATAGAGGCGTAGGAGCAGGAAACCAGATGCAACGCAGACGTTCTTCGACCCGCGGGTTCAAACGCACCGCATCCTTGCTGAACGATCAGATCCGGCGCGCCGGGGAAAGCCGGGGGTTTGCCGTGTCGCGGCTTTTGACCCACTGGGCCGAGATTGTCGGCCAGGAAACCGCCGCCATCGCGCGCCCGGTCAAAGTGGGTTATGGCAAGGGCGGATTTGGTGCCACCCTGACCGTGTTGACGACCGGGCCACAGGCTCCGATGCTGGAAATGCAGAAGGAACAGCTGCGCGGCAAGGTAAACGCGGTCTATGGCTATAACGCCATCAGCCGGGTCCGTATCACCCAGACCGCTCCGACCGGATTTGCCGAGGGGCAGGCCAGTTTCGACTACAAGCCGAAGCAAGCCAAACCCCAGATTGCGCCTGACATTGCCGCCGAGGCCGACAAAATGTCACGCGAAGTACATGATGAAGATTTGCGCGCGGCTCTTGAACGTCTCGGGCGCAACGTTTTATCCAAACAGAAACGCTGAGAAAGGGCTGAAAATGAGCCGTATTGCAACCGTAATCTGTGCGGCCGTCGCCGTGGCCGCTGGCGGCTATTGGCTGACAGGGTCGAACACCAATGTCACCATTCCACTGGTCAGTGCCGCCGAAGCGCAGGAGGCGGACCTGGATACTTCGACGATCGTCGAGATGGTGCTGGGCGCCGAGGATGCACCTGTCGAAATCATCGAATATGCGTCCTATACCTGCCCGCATTGCGCGAGTTTCCATCAGGGCGCCTTCAAACAACTCAAGAAAGACTTCATCGACACCGGCAAGGTCAAGTTTACCTATCGTGAGGTGTATTTTGACCGCTACGGCCTTTGGGCATCGATGGTTGCACGCTGCGCTGGCCCCGAAAAGTTCTTCGGTATCACAGACCTGATCTATGAAGGGCAGGCAGAATGGACACGCGCAGGTGGTCCGGCCGAGATCGTGGACGAGCTGCGCAAGATCGGTCGTTTGGCCGGCATCGATGGCGACCAGCTCGAGTCTTGTCTGCAAGACGGTACCAAGGCGCGGACATTGGCTGCGTGGTATCAGGAAAACGCCGAACGCGATGGCATCCAGGCGACGCCATCATTTGTGGTGAACGGCAAGAAGGTCGACAACCAGTCCTACGCTGACTTCAAAAAGCTGATCGAAGACGAACTGGGTGGCTGAACACCCTTTTCCGGTTGGCCCCGCCCGGGCCGACCGGGCCTATTTTGGTGCAGGTGCTGCCTTCAGCAGCATGTCGCGGACCTTGTCGGTTTCGCCGACTCGCAGACGCACCGGCAGAGTGATCACTTTGCTCCGAAAAGCCGGGGGCAGACGTACGGCATCTTTCTCGGTCGTTATCATCTGAGCACCCAGTTGGCGCGCCTCGTTTTCCAGACGGGCCATCAGTGCCTGAGTCAGAGGCTGGTGATCGTCCAGAGCTTCGGCGCGGACCAGGTCTACGCCCAGCTGCCGCAGGGTTTTGAAGAACTTCTCGGGGTGGCCGATACCGGCAAATGCCAAAGCGCGTGTGCCGGTCCAGTCCATGCCGGTTTGCAGGGGCTCGATTGCTCCGGTGACATGGGGAACGGACAACTTGTCGCCCCACTGAGCGGTGAAAGCCATTTGCGCGGCCTCATCGCCCAGAGACAACACAAGGTCGGCCCGTTTCAACCCGATGTCGACCGGTTCCCGCAGTGGCCCGGCAGGCAGGCACAAACCGTTTCCGAACCCGCGTTGAGCATCGACAACAATGATCGAGAAATCCTTGGCCACCGAAGGGTTTTGAAACCCGTCATCCAGCACGATTACCGTGGCGCCCGCCGCTGCGGCGGCCCGTGCGCCCGCCGCCCTGTCCTTGGCAACCCAGACTTCGGCAAACATCGCCAGAAGCAGCGGCTCGTCTCCTACTTCGGCAGCCGTGTGCCGGGCCGGATCAACCTGCACCGGCCCGTCCAAAGAGCCTCCGTGCCCCCGCGTGACGACATGTGGTTCGTGCCAGGCGCCTCGAAGCTGTTCAAGGGTCCAGATCACCGTTGGTGTTTTACCGGTTCCACCAGCATTGAGGTTGCCGATACAGATCACGGGCACACCCGGCTTTTCGCCGGATTCCGAGGCGATCCTTCGGGCGGTTGCCGCTGCATATAGGCGCCCCAACGGTGCCAGCAGACGCGCCCTCAGATCCGGTTGGTCCGGGGTCGTGTTCCAGAAATCAGGTGCCCGCATGATCCGCTCTCCGCTGATCCAGAATATCCTGTACCATTTCGATCAGGGCGTCAGCCTGCGGTGCGCCTTCGGTCAACAACTGCCATCCAGCCAACGCCATGTCGGCAGCTTGATCCGGCGCCAGAAGCTGCACAACGGCGTCGCCCAGTTCGGTGGCCGTTTTTACCTCTTTGGCGGCGTTCACCTGTTGCAGGCTGGAATAGAATTCCTGATGGCGGTGCACATATGGTCCGAACATGATCGCAGACCCCAGCGCGATTGCTTCGGACGGGTCCTGACCGCCCGCGCTGCGTTCCAGCGAACTGCCCATGAAGGTCACTGGTGCCATGCGATGCCACAGGCCCAGGTTTTCGGGGTCCGATGTCAGGACGACCTGAGTGGTGTCTTCAATCATGTCCCCTTCATCCCAGTTGATGCAGCGCAGGTCCATCGATTCCAGCCGCCGTCTCAGCGGCGTGACTTCCGGCTCGTTTGCCACGTGCAACACCAGAACCAGCCGATGCAGCATCCGCAGCGCCTGACGGTGGGCTGTCAGAACCGAGATGAATTCCTTGTCCTGAACCCATGCCGCCAACCAAACCGGACGCCCGGCAAGTGTATGAGTGGTCTCGATGAGTTCGTCTTCTGGCCAGGGCCGGGGGTTGGGGCTGATCCGCAAAGGCGGTGATTCCGCAACTTTTCCGGATTGGATTCCGAGGCGGCGGATCTGCCGAGCCGTCTCGGCGGATGGCGTGAGAATCTTGCGGAAACAGTCAAAGGTCACCCGCGTGATGTCCGGCAGCCAACGGGCGTTCCGGGACAGAGTGACGCTGAATTGGGCGTCGAACAGGACCAGCGGGATCGCCTGTTCGTCAGCGCGCGTGACAATGTTGGGCATCAGATCGCCACCGACCCACAACCCCATGTTCGGACGCCAGTATTCGATAAACTCGCGGGCGGCGCCACTCTGTTCCTGTGGCAGGTTGATCAAAGGGAACCTGCTGTCTGGCCAGTTGGACAGATCCTCATCCGGGGGGGCTGTCAGCAGGAAATTCAGCTTGGCCCTGACCTGCGACAGCCGACGGCAGAAGTCGGTCACAGCCCGCAGCCGATCCGGGGTGGCAACATGGATCCATAGCAACTCACCTTCGGGGCGCGGCAGGTTGGATTGCGGCGCAACCCCGTTGCGCAACCCCCATGACAACACCCTGTAGGCGGCCAGGCTGAGTGAGCGCGGTTTGCTCATGTTCCGATTCCCGGCCCGGCCGGATCCAGCAGTGCCGACAATTGCTGATGAACCAAGGCGCTGGCGGCGATCACGCCGTTCAACCTGGGATGCAAGTTGTTGAAGATCAGCCGTTGCCCCGTACGGTCCGAACAGATGCCGCCGGCCTCTCGGATGATCAGGTCGCCGGCGGCAATATCCCATTCCCAACTGGGGCGCAGGGTCAGCATGCCATCGAACCGCCCCTGCGCAACCAAAGCCATGCGATAGGCAAGTGACGGTCGATACGCGCGTTCGAATTCTGGCGCCTGCGCGTCGCGCCAATGCCGCGCGTCAAGATTTGGCTTGGCGGCCAGAATTTCTGATTGCAAAAGCTCTGCGGTATCCGAGGTCGTGATCGTCTTACCATTGAGAGACGCGCCCTGACCCTGGGCCGCCGTGTACAGCAAATCCCGCATCGGCAGGTAAATGACCGCCGCCGTCACCATGCCGTTATCGGCGACGGCTATGGAATGTGCCCAGGTGCGCGCGCCTTCTGCAAAGCTTCGGGTGCCGTCGATCGGGTCGATGATGAAAGTGCTGCTGCGGTCCAGCCGGTCGGTGGAATCCTCGGATTCCTCACTGAGCCAGCCATAGCCCGGTCGCGCCGAACACAACCGCTCCTCCAGCATCGTGTTCACGGCAAGATCTGCCTCGGTCACTGGCCCGGCGCCATCGGGTTTGTCCCAGCGCTGCGCTTGCGTGCCGGAATAGCGCGTGGCGATCTTGCCGGCCTCCAGCGCCGCCTCGATCAGCAGGGGCAGATCAGTTGCCGGCAAGTGTCATTCCTTCGATCAGAAGCGACGGAACCACGCGCGACAGGTATGGGCGGGCATCGTTCGCCGGGATGATCCGGCGCAGCATGTCCCGCAGATTGCCCGCGATGGTGCATTCATTGACCGGATGCGTGATCTCGCCATTCTCGACCCAGAAGCCCGATGCACCCCTTGAATAGTCACCGGTATTGGGGTTGATCGTCGATCCGATCATGGATGTGACCAGCAACCCGGTCCCCATATCGCGCAGCAGGTCGGCGCGGCTTTGGTCACCTTGTGTCAGGCTCAGGTTCCAGTTGCTGGGCGATGGCGGGCCCGAGACCCCACGCGCCGCATTTCCCGTGGACGCCATATCCAGTTTTCGCCCGCTTGACAGGTCCAGCGTCCAGCCGGTCAGAACGCCGTTTTCCACGATTGCCCGGCGTTGTGTCGGCAAACCCTCGGCATCAAATGGGCGCGAGCCCGAAATGCGCGGGCGATGCGGGTCTTCGATCAGGGACAGGTGCGCGGGCAGAACGCCCTGCCCCAAGCAATCCTTGAGCCAGGATGCGCCCCGTGCGATCGCCGCGCCATTGCTGGCGGCCAGAAGGTGGCCGATGAGCGAGGACGAGATCCGTTCGTCGAAGAGCACCGGAAAACTTCCTGTCTCAGGTTTGCGCGCACCAACCTGTTGCACGGCGCGTTCACCTGCTGTGCGCCCGATTTCCTCCGCGCTGCGCAGGTCGGATTGGAACGTCCGGCTGTCGCCGTCATAGTCCCGTTCCATCCCTGTGCCTTCGCCCGAGATCGCAACACAGGAAACCGACCGGCTGCTGCGCGCGTACCCGCCAGTGAACCCGTTTGTCGCGGCCAGATGCACATGGTGGGTTCCATAGCTTGCGGCCGCATCCGACACCTGGGTAACGCCGGCGACGGCCAGTGCTGCGGCCTCGGCCGTCAGAGCATCCTGCATCAGGGCTTCGGCAGACGGGGCCGGGGCGGGGTCTGACAGTTCCAGTGACTCTATGTTCCAGTCTGTGACCAGCTGGTCCTTGTCAGCCAGCCCGGAAAACGGATCTTCGGGGGCCTCCCTGGCCATCGCGACAGCTCGTTCCGCCATGGCGCGAAGGGTTTCAGGGCGGCTGTCGGAACTGGACACAATGGCGGATCGTTTGCCCAGAAACACCCGCAATCCCAGATCAGTCCCTTCCGAGCGTTCGGCATGCTCCAGCGCGCCGCCCCGCACTTCGACGGAAACAGAGGATCCGTCGATAACGATGGCATCCGCCGCGTCCGCGCCTGCCTTGCGGGCCACGTCAAGCAAGTGATGGCTGATTTCTTCTGGTGAGCAGGTCATGAGGCCTCCGGGTTGATTGCCAAGGACCTAGCCTTGGACCGCCCGTCTCGCAAGACCTGTGACCAGATTGTGCGTTGAGGATCGCGGTGAACCCGCGCCGTTTCAGTGGTTTGGGCAGGGACTGGCAGGACAGAGAAAGGGCCGCATGTTGCGCGGCCCTTTCCGTTGATTGTCACTTGATACGTTGACCATTCGCTAGGATCTGGCCGTCTTCGGTGAACTCGATCTTCGAGTTCAGTGTGTCCGGTTCTTCGCCCGGCACTGCCATCAGACCCATCATCATGCGGGCACCCAGCGCGTCTTCGTCCGAGATGATTCCCATGCCGATCAGGGTGTCGATCAACTGGTTGGCGCCCACCAGCTGAAGGTTCGCCACGCCGCTTGGGCTGGGCAGGCCATCAAACTCTTCGGTATTGGTGTTGTCGAAAGCAAAATCACCGTTACCGGTCAGTTTGGCACCAACCAGCGAAACCAGCAGTTCGTTGATCTTCAGAGAGTGCAATTCCCCCGGCGCTTCGTCGGATTCGACGTCGATTTCAGGATCGAAGATATTCATCAGCACTTTCGCGGTTCCCGTCGCATCCAGCGCAATCGTCGCCGGATCACGCGGCAACGCGCCCGCAGGGTCGAAAATGCCCCACAATATGTCCGACATGGTGAAATCGGTCAGGTTCAGCCCAAAGCCGAAGGGTTGAACCTCGTCCGATTGCTGGATGGGGAATTCGAAGTTCAGGCCCGCCTTGGCCATCGAAAGTTCGATCGGGAACGGCAGGCCCGCCGTGGTAACGGCCATCTTCGTGCTGTTCTGGTCAATGTCATAGACGATACGCTCTGCATCGATGCTGGCTGCAAAACGCCCGCCTTCGGACGTGCTGTTCATCGAGAACGCCTGACCTTCGCTGGTCCCGCTCAGATCCGTGCTGCCCGCGGCATAGGTGAAGGTGCCGTCAAAGGAAAAACCGGCTTTGTAAAAGGCTTCTGGGTCCGAAAAGTCAAAATCCGGCGGGACGACGTTGGTGCCCTCGAATGCCAGTTGATCCAGTTGACCGTTGATCAACCCGTTTTCGCCGCTTTCAGGATCCTGAAAGTTCAGATCATAAGTTAACGTGGCTGCGTTGAACGTCTGGCTGATGTTTCGATTGTCACCGATCTGCATCCGCGAGCTGCCGGACAGATCGCTTGCTTGGACATCGATGCCAAACACATCATTGGGCAGAGCCTCACCATCGACCTCAATCGAATCCAGTTTTACGCCCAGATTGTCAGCCTTGTAGTCATAGGTCATGTCGTCCGGTGTGCCCGACACGACCATGTTCAGTTGGCTGTGGGAATAGGTGACAGTGGCTGCGAAGTTTTCGTCTTCGGCCTGACCGGTGATTTCCATGGGAAAGCTTTCCGGCAGGTCAATGGTAACGGTCCCGTCACCATTTTCGGTCAGTGTCATTTCTGGCATGACCATCTGAAACTGTCCGTCCTCTTCGGGAAGGGCCACTGAAAGTGTCATGTTGGAAATCGTGGTGACGTCGCCCGAGGTGCTTTCGTCTCCTGTGACGGTGTAACCCATCGAGGTGAAATAGCTCTGCCAATCGGACCAGACGTCATCGGCCGACAGATCGGCAAACGCCCCTTGGGTGGCAACGGCATAAGCCAGGGCAGCGCCGCAGCTGCGGCGAAGGAAAACGGACATAAGGTAACCCTTCTTGATCAATTTGTGGCGCATGGTCGGTTTTGTGGCGGGTATCGTCAAGGGGGCAAGGGCTGGACCCTTTCCCCGTTTACGCGCTACGGCTGTAGCCGACAGAGATTACAATGCGTGAGGAAGGGCAAATGCAGGGAAAAACTGTTCTCATAACCGGGGCCAGCCGAGGAATTGGGGCCGAGGCAGGGCGCGTTTTTGCCGCAGCCGGCGCCAATGTCGCATTGGTGGCTCGCAGCCAGGACCAGATTGACGCTCTGGCGGCCGCATTGGGCGATCAGGCCATCGCATTGGCCTGTGACGTCAGCGATTTCGCGCAGGTGGAACAAGCCGTGGCCACATGCGTGGACCGGTTCGGTGGGTTGGATGTTCTGATCGGCAACGCGGGTGTGATCGATCCGATCTTTCATCTCTCGAATGCTGACACCGAGGCGTGGAGCAAGGCCATCGACATCAATCTGAAAGGTATTTTCTACGGGATGCGCGCGGCGTTGCCAGTGATGCGGGCTGCGGGAGGAGGGAGCATTCTGACGATCTCGTCCGGTGCTGCATCGAATCCGGTCGAGGCCTGGAGCCACTATTGCGCCTCGAAGGCCGGGGCCAAGATGCTCACGGAATGTCTGCATCTGGAAGAAGCCCATAATGGTATTCGCGCCATGGGCCTGTCACCGGGGACGGTGGCCACCGATATGCAGCGGTCGATCAAGGCCAGCGGCATAAATCCCGTCAGTCAGCTGGACTGGGATGTGCATATCCCCGCTGATTGGCCCGCACGGGCGCTGTTGTGGATGTGCTCGGATGATGCCGATGAGTTTCTTGGCACTGAAATTTCGCTGCGGCTTGAAGACATTCGCAAACGGGCCGGGCTGATATGATCGATTTGACCAAAGAAGGCGGCCTGTGGACCGTCACGATCAACAATCCCGGCAAGGCGAACGCCCTGACCGGGGCCATGCTCGCGGAACTGGCCGAGATCGCCGAATCCGCGACAGAGGCCAAGGCGTTGATCCTGACCGGCGCAGGCAAAGTGTTCAGCGCCGGGGCAGATCTGGACGAAGCGCGCGGCGGTCTGGCCAAATCGGATGTCTGGGAAAGGCTGTCCGGCGCCATTGCCGCGTTGCCCTGTCTGACCGTTGCCGCGCTGAACGGCACTTTGGCAGGCGGGGCCAACGGTATGGCGCTGGCCTGCGATCTGCGCATTGCCGTGCCGTCGGCCAAGTTCTTCTATCCGGTGATGAAGCTGGGGTTTCTGCCACAACCGTCCGACCCCGCGCGGCTGGCGGCTCTGGTCGGACCGGCCAGGGCCAAGTTGATCCTTATGGCCGGTCAGAAAATCACCGCGCAGGAGGCGTATGAATTTGGCCTGGTGGACCGGATTGTCGATCCCGAACATCTGATGCAAACCGCACGCGATCTGGTGGCCGACAGCGTGAACGCCGACCCCGAGATCGCGGCGGGAATCGCAAGGTTGTGCTCATGAGGCTGTCTGCACTGCGCCTGCGGGTCGCTGACCCGGGTCGGCTGGCCGCGTTTTATCGCGACATTCTGGGCATGTCCGTCGGCCCAGCAGAAACCGGCCACCGTGTCGGCTATGACGGTGCAGACGCAGAAATTGTGTTGCTGCCGGGTGGAGGAGGGTACACCCACGACACGGGGCAGCGGTACTGGAAGATAGGAATCACCGTGCCGGATGTCGATCTTGCTGCGGCTCATCTGCGCAGGTTCGACGTTCCAGTGAGCACGCCGAACCAGTTTCTGGACATCGGCTACATGTGCCATCTTGCGGATCCCGAAGGGTTCGTCATCGAGCTGCTGCAACATGATTTCGAAGGCAACCGGCCGCCGCATGCAGCAGACCCCGACGCGCCTTTCGCGCAGGCTCGGATCGGTCAAATTACCCTTCGAACCGGCGA
The DNA here is from genome assembly GCF_056543025.1 of Ruegeria sp. A4. Lineage (NCBI taxonomy): Bacteria > Pseudomonadati > Pseudomonadota > Alphaproteobacteria > Rhodobacterales > Roseobacteraceae > Ruegeria > Ruegeria sp. A4. The sequence continues at coordinate 60,645 of NZ_JBQGAW010000008.1, forward strand.
TATTGCCGCCGAAGACGCGTTCTGGCGCGCCCGGGGCATGTCGTTGCTGTCAATGCAGGAGGTCGCCCCTTACGGCTTTGACCTGCATTTCTATGCCTTTACCAACGAAACCCCGCCCAATCCTGACCTTTGGGCTGTTGAAAACCGCGAATGGCTGTGGAAACGCGCCTATACGACGTTGGAATTCCAGCATGTTGCGGGCGCACAATTCGCCCATGTGCCGGACTTTCAGGGTATCGAGATCGAAGGTCTGTCCGAACCTCTCACAGATATTGTCGGCGACCAGATCCTGCCAGGTTGATCAGCGCCCGCGCCGCTTGCCCGGAACTTTCGAACGAAATCCGGGGGGGCGTTTGCGAACCCAAGTCAGAAATTTCTCGAGCCTTGGATGCGCACGCAGGGCCGCGACCGTGTTGAAACTGCGTGCCAGTTCGGCTTCGGTCAGGGTGGCGTGCACCTCTTTGTGGCAGATCTGATGCAGCAGAACGGTAGGTCCGCCCTTGCCTCCTTTGAGTTTTGGGATCAGATGATGCAGGCTGCCAGCCCCGTCGGGGATCGGGCGGCCGCAAAGCGGGCAGATCGGATCGCTGTTCGTCATGATGATGTGAAACTTGCGCCTGTGACGGGCGAAGGCAAGAGGGTGCGAATGGCGCAGGCAGTGGTGATCGGAGCAGGCCCCGCCGGGTTGATGGCGGCAGAACAGTTGGCCGCAGCCGGGCATTCCGTGTTGGTGGCCGAGGCCAAACCGTCGGTCGCGCGCAAGTTCCTGATGGCCGGGAAATCGGGGCTGAACCTGACCAAGGACGAGCCGCTTGATGACCTGATCCGCGCCTATGGTGAAGCGGCAGATTGGTTGCGTCCGATCATGTCTGACTTTGATGCCGAAGCTGTTCAGCACTGGGCGCGCGGGTTGGGGCAGACGCTGTTTGTCGGCTCGACGGGGCGCGTGTTTCCCGAAGCAATGAAGGCCTCGCCCTTGTTGCGGGCCTGGTTGGCACGATTGGACAAGGCCGGGGTCGAGATCAGGACCCGCTGGCGTTGGGCCGGCTGGGAAAGTGATGCGCCGGTGTTTGACACTCCGGACGGGCGGCGCAGTGTTTCGACGGATGTCACCGTGCTGGCACTGGGAGGTGCAAGCTGGGCCCGCCTTGGCTCGGACGGTCACTGGGCGCAGATATTGGCCGGAAAAGACGTGGCTTTGGCACCCTTTGAACCCGCAAACTCAGCCATTTCCGTTGATTGGAGCCCACATATGCAGCCCCATTTCGGGGCCGCATTGAAATCGATCCGATGGATGGCAGGCGATTTGGTAAGCCGAGGAGAGGCTGCGATTTCCAGAACCGGTCTGGAAGGTGGAGGGCTGTATTCGCTGACACCGGCCTTGCGCGCGGGGCAGCCATTGTTTGCTGATCTGGCGCCTGATCTGGACCAACAGGCTCTGCTGGCGCGGTTGTCCGCGAAACGGTCGAAAACAACGCTGTCCCAGTGGATGAGAAAATCGCTGAACCTGTCTGCTCAGAAAATCGCCCTGTTTCATGAAATGGCAAAACGCGGCGGCCATCCTCAATCCGTGCAAGTGAGCATGTTGAAAAAGCTGCCTATCCGGCATGCCGGCCTTCGCCCGATGGGCGAAGCCATTTCGACCGCAGGTGGTATCAAACAGGCAGCGCTGGATGACGGGCTGATGCTGACGGCCCTGCCGGGTGTGTTCTGCGCTGGCGAAATGCTGGATTGGGAGGCCCCGACCGGGGGCTATCTGCTTACGGCTTGCCTGGCGACCGGGCGCTGGGCTGGTCGGTCTGCCGCGGACTGGCTGGAAAAGGTCGAATGACCTAGCGGGATCGCGCCAACATCGCCAAACGGATCATCGCGCGTTCCACCAGCGCCATGGCAGGGGCTGTCTGCCCGGCAGACCGCAGCGCCAAATCCGTATCGGTCAGAACCGTCAGCGCGGTTTGCAGCTTGGCCGCCCCCCAACCTTGTGCCTGCCGCAGGATACGGTCACGCCGTTTACCGTAAACCGGCGGACGCAGCTTGCCGATGCCCTGCGCAGCACCACCGGGATCGGACGCGCAGGCATAGAGTGTCCGAAAATGCCGCATCGCTCCGATACACAGAGTCACGCCGTTGGTGCCCTGCGCCTGCAACCTCCGGATCAGCGGCCCGATCTCACCGGCGCGGCCTTCGGCCACGACGTTGAGAACATCATCCAGCGCCGCCTCGGTCGAGCGCGGAGCGCAGGCCTCGATATCTTCGATTGTCAAATCAGTGCTGTCACCGCGTTTGTAAAGAGACAGTTTTTCAATCGTTTGGGCGAAATCACCGGGGCTGAGGCTTACTGCCAATTCGCTGATTGCAGACATGACATCACGGGGCACGTTTTTCATACCCGACTCGGCAAGAACCCGTTCCACTTCGGCGCGTGAGGGAGGGTCGTCATAAATGCCGACGGCATAGGCGGCAGGGTGGCCTTCGAACGCCTTGCGGATCTTCGAGCTGGGTTTCAATTGCCCCGCGGTCACGATGATCTGGGCGTCTCCGGGGGCCCAATCTTCGAGCGCGGCCAGAATTGCCGACGCCGCGGTTTCGGTTGCGTCTTCCACGAAAACGGCACGTGGACCGGGAAAGAAGCCGACCGCCTTGACCGCGTCCAGCAGCAGGGCGGGATCACCACGCAGATCGCCACCGGGCATGCGGGTCAGGCGCATTTCTTCTTCGGCTTGGGGGCCAAGCAGAGCGGCCAGCACCTGTTGCCGCTTGAGCGCAACCCGCATCGCATCCGCGCCATAGATAAGCAGCCCGGTCTTGTCCGCGTCCGGCTTGGCAAAATACCCCTCAGCCTCGCGCGGGCTCAGCTTCATGCGGCCAGATCCGGTGTGGCGTAAAGTCGGTTCATGATCTGACCCGACAGAATCATCATCAGCCGTCTCTTGGCATCGCGCTCATCCGCCAATGTGGAAACGGTCGATCCTGCGGCAGAATATGACACAAAATCCGCCACCGAGCCCGAGGCGATGATCTGACCGGTTGCGTTGGACCGCAGGTTGTATTGTGCGCTTCCGTCGATGGTGTAGCGCTGCGTTTCGTTTGTGGTGGTGATTGCTGCGCCACGCGTTACGGTCGAAACCTGAACATCCAGCTTGTAATCGTTCACCGACCCGGCGCTTCGCCCCAGTTGTTGTTCCAGATTTTGGACCAGCAAATAGCTTTCCACGGTGTTGGGCGCCGACACCTCGACGCGGCCATACAAGGCCGAACCCGATCCGCCAGGTGCATAGACGGGCTCAAAGCCGCAGGCGGCCAGCGCCAGCGGCATCAGCAAAAACGTTCTGCGATCAAACGACAACATTCACAATCCGGCCCGGAACGACGATCACTTTCTTCGGCGCATTCCCTTCCAGCGCCTTTTGAACAGCTTCGGTGCTGAGCGCAATTTTTTCAACCTCGGCTTTGTCCAGATCCTTGGCCACGCTGATTTCCGCGCGACGCTTGCCGTTGATCTGAATCGGCAAGGTGACAGTGTCATCAACCAGCATTGCCTCGTCGGCGACGGGCCATGGCGCAACGGCCACAAGGCCTTCGCCGCCCTGATGGGCCCAAATATCTTCCGCCAGATGCGGTGTCATCGGCGACATCAGCTGTGCCAGCGTTTTGATGGCCTGCTTTTGGGCCGCAGCACCTGCCTTGGATTTCGCCAGCGTGTTGGTGAAGGCATAAAGCTTGGCGATGGCCGCGTTGAAGCCAAAGCTTTCAACACCCAATGTCACATCGCGGATGGTTTTGTGCATCTCGCGCAGCAGTTCCTCATCGCCTTCACCCGTGGCGTTCGGGTCCATGGCGCCGATCTTGTCGCAGAGATTCCAGACACGGTTGAGATGCTTGTACGCGGCCTCGGCCCCCGCAGCCGTCCATTCCACGTCCCGTTCGGGTGGCGAATCGGACAGCACGAACCAGCGCGCGGTATCGGCGCCGAAGGCCGAGATGATGCTGACCGGGTCGACCACGTTCTTCTTGGACTTTGACATTTTGGCCGATGGGATGATTTCGACCTGTGTGCCGTCAGCCAGTTTTCCGTCCGTGACCTCTTCGGGCAGGTGATAGACCGGACGACCGTTGGCATCGCGGGTTTGGTAGATCTCGTGCGTCACCATGCCCTGCGTGAACAACGCGTCGAAGGGTTCGATGGCTTTGTCCGGCAAATGCCCGGTGATGTTCATCGCGCGGGCGAAGAACCGCGAATACAGCAGGTGCAGAATCGCGTGTTCGATCCCGCCGATATACTGGTCTACATTCATCCAGTATTCCGCCTCGGCCAGATCGGTGGGCGTTTCCGCGCGCGGAGCGGTGAACCGGGCGAAATACCATGACGAATCCACGAATGTGTCCATCGTGTCGGTCTCGCGCTTGGCAGGGGCGCCACAGTTTGGGCAGGCGCAGTCGCGCCAGGTCGGGTGGCGGTCCAGCGGGTTGCCCGGTTTGTCGAAGGTGACATCATCGGGCAGGCGAACCGGAAGGTTCTCTTTCTTTTCAGGGACCACACCACAGCTTTCGCAGTGAACGACAGGAATCGGACAGCCCCAATAGCGCTGACGGCTCAAGCCCCAGTCTCGCAGGCGATATTTCGTGACCCCTTCGCCCCAACCGGCTTTTTCGGCGAAATCGATGGTGGTGTTGATCGCTTCTTCTCCGGTTGCTTCGGTCAAGCCTGCGAAATGGTTCACCCAGCGGACTTTCTCGGTCTTTGGCGGGACAAAGGCGATCTTGTCGACCGGCGTGTCGTCGTCCAGCGCAAAGAACGTATCGATCACCGGCAGATCGTATTTGCGGCAGAAATCAAGGTCGCGCTGGTCATGGGCCGGGCAGGCAAAGATCGCGCCGGTGCCGTAATCCATCAGGATGAAATTGGCGATCCAGACCGGCAGTTCCCAGTTCGGGTCCAACGGGTGCTTGACGCGGATGCCGGTATCGAAACCCAGCTTTTCGCCGGTTTCGATGGCCTCTTCCGTGGTGCCGCCTTTGCGGCATTCGGCAACGAATTCAGCAACTTCCGGGTTTTCGGTCTCAAGCTGTTTGGCGATCGGGTGATCGGGCGAGATCCCAACGAAAGATGCGCCCAGCAGGGTGTCGGGGCGCGTCGTGTAGACAGTGATCGGTTCCCCACCATCGGTGCGTTCGAACCCGAATTGAAGGCCGCGTGACTTGCCGATCCAGTTTTCCTGCATCAGCCGAACCTTGGCGGGCCAGTTTTCCAGAGTGTCCAGAGCGTTCAGCAGTTCTTCGGAATAATCCGAGATCTTAAAGAACCACTGCGTCAGCTCGCGCCGTTCCACCAGCGCGCCCGAGCGCCATCCGCGCCCGTTTTCCACCTGTTCATTGGCCAGAACGGTCATGTCGACCGGATCCCAGTTGACCACGGCGTTCTTGCGGTAGACCAGCCCGGCTTCGAGCATGTCGAGGAACAGCGCCTGCTGCTGGCCATAGTATTCCGGATCACATGTGGCGAATTCACGGGACCAGTCGATCGACAGGCCCAGTGGCTTCATCTGGGCGCGCATGTCGGCGATATTGCCGTAAGTCCACTCTTTGGGGTGGCCGCCGATCGCCATGGCAGCGTTTTCCGCTGGCATTCCGAACGCGTCCCAGCCCATGGGGTGCAGAACATTGTGCCCGGTGGCCAGCTTGTGCCGCGCGATGACGTCGCCCATCGTATAGTTGCGCACGTGCCCCATATGGATTCGGCCGGACGGGTAGGGGAACATCTCAAGCACATAGTATTTCGGCTTGTCCGCCTTGTGGTTGGCGGTGAAGATTCCTGCCTTGTCCCAGGCTTCTTGCCATTTTGCTTCGATTTCGGTGGCCGAATAGCGCGACATTGTGCGGTCCTTCGTGAATGAAAACGCCGGGTAGGAACCCGGCGTGGTATTAGTGTGATTTTCGGCGGAGTGCTAGAACTTGTTGTCCGCGATGCGCAGCTGACGCGCGCGGGACAGAATCGCGTCCTCCACGGCGCGGGTTGTTGCCGCGCTTACCGGGGCGCCGCCGCTGGATTGCAGCGCGACGGACAAAGACCGGGCCGCAAGCGCCGGATCACTGATGTGTACGGTCGCCCTGTATGACCGTCCTCCGCCCGGAGGAGTGCCGTAACCCGTTACGATCACTCCGGTAAACGGATCGATCTCCTGCACCGGCAGGAAATTCAATATGTCCAGAGAAGCTGCCCACAAGTACCGGTTTACATTGGTGGTCTGCTCGGCCGTGCTGCGGTCGAAAATGTCCCACAGCGTCGAACGTTCAGGATCGTTCAACTCGCGTTCATCGGAATTACCGCTGGCGGGATTGGCGGAATATGTCGAAGTGCTTCGATTCTGCCCGCATGCCGCAATAGTGGTGGTCAGCATGATTAATCCCAAAATCGTAGGCAGGCGCATTGTCAGCAGGTCCTGTTTTCACTTGTTGTGCAGTATTCAGGGCATACTCCTAGCCAAGGACCCTCGCTGCAACAAGCCTATTCTTCTGAAATGTAGGCGTGTCAGCCTGATCCGGGCAAAAAAGAACTGTGGCATCCTTGCACCAATCTGACCCCAATGACGTGACCGGGTTTATGCCAAGCTTGCGCAATGGGGGCAAAAAGAGCGAAACGGTGTCCGTGCTGAGACATATGCCGAGGCATGTGTCGAGTAGAAAACTCTTTTGAATGAAACCGAGGGAAACAAGATGAAAAAAGTTCTCTTCGCATCGACGGCGCTGATTGCGACCGCAGGCGTTGCAGCAGCTGAAGTTAACTTCAGCGGTTACGGCCGTTTTGGTATTGGCTACCAAGAAGATCGCACAGGTACTGTCACAGGCTCGGTGCGCCCGGCAGCTGCTCCGACTGTATGGACAACCCAGAACGGCGGTACTGTAACAACCACCAATGCCGTTACTGCTGACGTTAACGGCGTAGACGTCGACGATACCATCCTGGTATCGCGTTTCCGCCTGAACATCGACGGTATCGTTGAAACCGATAGCGGCGTTCGTTTTGAAGGCCGTGTTCGTCTGCAAGCTGATGAAAACGCGAACGGTGAAGCTGGCGAAGCTGGTCTGAACGGCGCGCGCTTCTCGGTCATCTATGGCGGTCTGCGTGTTGACGCGGGCAACGTGGCTGGCTCGTTCGACAACCTTGCAAACTACTACGGTAACGAAGTCGGCCTTGAGCTGTTCGCAGGTCAGTATTCGGGTGTTGACTACGGCTTCTTGGCCTATGATTCTACTGGCTCAGGTTCCAATGGCGTATTCTTCCAATACTCGGTTGGCGACTTCGCATTTGGCGCGTCGTACGATGTTGGCGCGACTACCGTAACCGTTCCCGCTCCTGGCACGCCTCCGGGCCCTGTCACTGTTAACGATGGCAACGACCGTTGGGACATCAGCGTAGCTTATACCTTCAACAACGTGACCGCTGCTCTGGCTTACGGTCAGACCGACTCGGCCACTGGCCCGAACCCAAGCCTGACCGTTCTGACACTGGGTGCTGAATTCGGCGACTTCTCGGGTACTCTGTTCGTCGCAGACGACGACAACACTGGGGCAACCCGTGGAACGGACTTCCGCCCTGCCGGTGCGGCCACAGATGGCACGGCATGGGGTCTGTCGGCAGCCTACAACTTGGGCGCCGCAACCACTCTGCTGTTCACTTATGGTGACGGTAGTGCAGATGGTGACAAACAGCAGATTGCGCTCGGTGCGATCTACGACCTGGGTGGCGGTGCATCGCTGCGTGGTGGTATCGGCCGCAACGACTGCTCTGTCTGCGCAAACGACCAGATCGTTGCTGACTTCGGTGCTCAGTTCAACTTCTAAGCTGATCTGAACCGTAAGGTTTAAGGGCGGGTCTTCGGACTCGCCCTTTTCTTTTGTGCCGACTTGGTGTTTTTCTGCGCCAAAGACAGATTGAGGGCCCCATGTCGTTGCAAGAAATCACCGCACGTATCGCCAAAGCCGAAGCCAAAGCTCAACGAAAGGCCGGTTCGGTCAAATTGATTGCCGTGTCCAAGGTGCAGCCCAACGAACGGGTTCAGGCGGTGCTGGAGCAGGGCCACAGGTGTTTTGGTGAGAATCGCGTACAGGAGGCGGCCAGCAAATGGCCCGCTTTCAAAGAGCAATTCGATGCCGTCGATCTGCATCTCATCGGCCCGTTGCAGACCAATAAGGCCAGGCAGGCGATGGAACTGTGCAATGCGATCCATTCGGTCGACCGCCCCAAACTGGCCAAAACCTTGGCGCGGCTGGCGCAAGAGGTGGGATACTGCCCCGATCTGTTCATTCAGGTCAATACGGGTGAAGAAGCGCAGAAGGCAGGCGTTCTTCCTGCGGATGCGGACGGGTTTATCGCGGAATGCCGATCGCTGGACCTGCCGGTGCGCGGGTTGATGTGCATCCCGCCGGTCGATGAAGAACCCACTTTGCATTTCGCCCTCTTGGCCAAGATTGCCGCACGCAATGGGCTTGAGGGGTTGTCGATGGGGATGAGCGGTGATTTCGAGCAGGCCATCGCCTTGGGCGCGACCCATGTTCGTATCGGGTCGGCCATTTTTGGCGAGCGGGTCAAACCTCAGGGATGATTAGGCGCGTTCCAAGGGCAATTCGCCCTGCAATCCAGTGCAGATGGTCCCGACGGAAGGCAATGCAGCCCTCGGTGGGGTAGCCGGGCCTGCGCCACTGGTGCAGAAAAATAGCCGATCCCTTGCCGGGAACGGCATTCGGCCAGTTCCAATCGGTCAACAGGACCAGATCGTAAAGCGGATCAGCCCGGCGCAGTTTTTCATGACTGAACGCATAAGGGGCCGGCACTATGTGATTGTAGTGGCCGTCCTCGACGTCATCCGACCACAAGTCCTGCGGCCCAATCGGGATTGCCCAGAAGTTGGGGGCGACCAGCCGGTCGGGCCGGTAGAGCAAGCCGACGATTCGATGGCATCCGGTAGGCGTCGCCCCATCACCCTCGTGTTTCGTGTTGCTCAATCCGCCTTTGCCAACCGAACAGGGGAACGTCCTGCCAAGAAAGCGAACGCCACGCGGGGTGAGCACAAGATCGTCTGGGGTCACAACAGGTGCCCGGATTTCGCGGCTTTCGTGGCCAGGTATCCCCGGTTGTGCGCGGTTTCACCCACTTTCAAAGGAACGCGCTCGGTCACGGCGATCCCCGTGCGTTCCATCATCGAGATCTTGGCAGGGTTGTTGGTCAGCAGGCGCACCGAGTTGAAACCCAGAGATTTCAGGATATCCGACCCGAGTCGGAAGTCGCGCTCATCATCCTCGAAACCCAGCCTGTGGTTTGCTTCTACCGTGTCAAAACCCTGATCTTGAAGAAAATAGGCACGCATCTTGTTGGCCAGCCCGATACCACGCCCTTCCTGGTTCAGATACAGAAGAACGCCAGCCCCTTCGGCCCCCATTTGTGCCAGCGCGCCCCGCAATTGCGGACCGCAATCGCATTTCAGGCTGCCCATCAGATCGCCCGTGAAACAGGCGGAATGCAATCGTGCCAGCACTGGTTTGTCCCGGTCCGGGCGGCCTATTTCGACTGCGTAATGTTCTTCTCCGCCATCTTCGGGGCGGAAAACATGCAGGCGGCCGGCCTCGGATACTTCCATCGGAAGACGCGCGGCAACCACCTCATGCAGGGCGCTGCGGTCCGCCAGATGCGGGGCGGCGCGCGTGTGGTCAATGCAGGTCAGGCCGTGCGATACGGCAAAGGCCCGACCGTCTTCGACCGGCACGACGACCGCGGCGGGAAGAATGCGCGCGGACTTGGCCAACGCAATCGCGATGCGGTGCAAATTGGCGTTGCCATGGCGCTCGGTCATCAACGGACCTTTCATCGGCGCGTTCAGATCGTCAGAGGGATCAGCAACCGCCTGCACCCAAGTGATATCTGCATCGGCGGGAATCGAAACGCGCGCGAGATCGCCGTCATAGGCCCGCGCCTTGAGTGTTTCGGCCCGCCGCCCGGTAATGGCCACCACCGGGTCTCCGAGCTTTTTCAGATCGGCCAGGCGTTGCGGGTTGAGCGTTTCCGCAGAGATCGCCACAACGCTAAAGCCGCTGTCATCGGTCAGCACCACTGGAACGCCCATGCGCAGATCGGCCCGGGCCCGGGCAAGAAGTTCGGTGATATCGGGGATGAGGCTCATCTATGTTACCCTATAACGCTCAGCCCTTCTCCTAGCTGTTTCGAAAGGAAATGTGAAACATTTCTGCCAACTCTGACACGAAGGCGTGAAACCGTTGCAGCAAATCTTGTTGATTGCATATTCCGCGCGCAAGTGATGGAAAAGCGTTTGGAGGATCGGGAAATGGCTCAACTCAAGAAAATCCTGTTGGTGGACGATGACGAGGATCTGCGCGAGGCGCTCAGCGAGCAACTTGTCATGACCGAAGACTTTGACGTTTTCGAAGCGTCAGACGGCCAGTCCGCGATGGAGCGCGCACGCGAAGCGATCTATGATCTGGTTATTCTTGATGTGGGTTTGCCGGATACCGACGGGCGGGAACTGTGCCGCCTGATGCGCAAACAGGGCGTCAAAAGCCCGATTCTGATGCTGACCGGTCATGACAGCGATGCCGATACGATCCTGGGCCTGGACGCCGGCGCGAATGACTATGTCTCCAAACCGTTCAAATTTCCGGTATTGCTGGCCCGGATCCGCGCTCAGCTGCGGCAGCACGAACAATCCGAGGACGCGGTATTTGTTCTTGGCCCCTATACGTTCAAGCCGGCGATGAAGATGCTGATCACGGAAGAAGACCGCAAGATCCGTCTGACCGAGAAAGAAACCAACATCCTCAAGTTCCTGTACCGATCAACCGACGGTGTCGTGGCACGGGATGTGCTGTTGCACGAAGTGTGGGGATACAATGCCGGGGTCACGACCCACACGCTGGAAACCCACATCTATCGCCTGCGTCAGAAGATCGAGCCCGATCCGTCCAATGCGCGCCTTTTGGTCACAGAATCGGGTGGATATAGGCTCGTGTCTTAACTGGTTGTGGATTGATGTGGATCAAAGTGATACTCTGCACTCATAATTAGGTTACTCCCAACCCGTGCATGTCCGGGTTATGACATGTACCTCCCTGTTGGACTGCCGGGCCGAATGGCCCGGCTTTTTTTCGCTGCTGAGGGGTGGTTTCCACAGAAGGCAGACAGCAGCACTGACCGATATTCGACCAATGATGGAGGTGAGTTCTGCCGCGTTCACCCTTCCGCCGGGGCAACGGCGCGCTGGTAAAGGTGCCACGTGGTGTGACCAAGGATCGGAAGGGTAAAGATCAGGCCCAGAAACGCCGGAACCAGCGACAGCAGTATGGTGACCGAGATGATCGCCGCCCAGCCGAGCATGACCGCCGGGCTTTCGGATACGACGCGCAATGAGGTCAACATGGCAGAGATGAAGTTGGTGTCCCGGTCCAGCAGCAAGGGCATGGCGACGACGGTCACCGAAAACAGTACGGCTGACAGGAACGCGCCGACACAGGTGCCTACGGCAAGGAAGATCCAACCCTGCGGCGTAAAGAAAACAGTGTTCAAAAACCCGTCGAAGTCCGAGAAGGATGCGTTCTGGAGGATGATCGCCAGCCAAAGCCGAACCTGGTAGATCCACACCCAGAAAATGAAAAGTGTGACAAAGGCCATCCAGCCCAATTCACGTTTGCGTTGATTGGCCATGACGCTGAGGATTTCAGCCCAGCCAAAGCTTTCGCCTTTCTGCAAGCGGCGCGACATTTCATAAAGCCCCGCTGCGGCGAAAGGTGCGACCAGCGGAAAGCCGACTATGGCGGGAATGATCATCCAGATCTGGCCAAGCCAGATCAGGGCCCAAACCAGCAGAATTCCGAATACTGCATAGAACAGACCGAAAAAGCCGCTCAGGACAGGGCGGGCCAGAAAGTCGGAAAACCCGGCTTTCAGCGACGCCCTGATGTCATCTGTCGTTATCTTGTTGACCTGCGGAATGTCCCGCTGCTGCGGCGTCAGATTCTCCGGTGGCGTGGAACCTGCGGTCTCGGATGCCATGACACACTCCTCCCAAAGCATCGTGCCGGGCCGGTCTGTTCGCGAACAGACCCAGCGGTGAAACAGACATTCCTCATTCGCACACAAGTCTGCATCAGGCGAGGTATCAGGGCAAGAGGAAGCTCGACGGCGAAGCTCGTTGACCTGCCAACGGATAGTCCAGGGATGAAGCCGCCTTTTCTCGTGGCAACTGGCTTTGTGCCACGCTAACCTGCGCCAATCGCGACAAAGGAATCCCCGACATGCCTTTCACCCTTGCCACATGGAACATCAATTCCGTTCGCCTGCGTGAGCCTATCGTTTTGAAATTGCTGCAAGAAGAAGCCCCTGACGTATTGTGCCTGCAAGAGTGCAAGTCACCGGTTGAGAAGATCCCGACCGAAGGGTTTGCCGAACTGGGCTACACCCACATGATCGCGCGCGGGCAGAAGGGTTACAACGGTGTCGCCATCCTGTCGCGCCTGCCGATGGAAGAGGTGGGCGACAAGGATTTCGCGGGTCTCGGACATGCCCGCCATATTGCCGGGCGGTTGGAAAATGGTGTCACTGTCCACAACTTTTATGTCCCGGCGGGCGGCGACGTGCCGGACCGAGAAGTGAATGAGAAATTCGGCCAGAAGCTCGACTATCTCACTGATATGCGCGATTGGTTCCGTGCGGAAAAGCCGGCTAAATCCATCCTTGTCGGCGACCTGAACATCGCTCCGCGTGAGGATGATGTGTGGTCACACAAACAACTGCTGAAGGTCGTCTCGCACACGCCCATCGAGGTCGAGCATCTGGCCGAGACACAGGAAGCAGGTGGCTGGGTCGATATCACCCGTCAGGACATCCCGGAAGGGCAGCTTTACAGCTGGTGGTCCTATCGCGCCCGGGATTGGGATGCGGCGGACAAGGGGCGCCGGCTGGACCATATCTGGGCCACGGCCGATATCTCGAACGCGGGCCATTCCAGCCGCATTCTGCGGGACGCCCGTGGGTGGGAAAAACCAAGCGATCACGCTCCGGTCTTTGCCAGTTTCGACGTCTGATCCGCAACTCAGCCCTTGGTTTCCGCGGCAAGCGGCTGCATATAGGGCGCAAGTTCGAACGAAAGAGTGATTGCCATGGACCTTCTGAACGGCGGAAACGCCCCAGCAACCGATCTGATCAAAGACGGGACCGAGGCCACTTTCATGGCCGATGTGGTGGAAACCTCGCAGGAAACACCTGTGATCGTTGATTTCTGGGCACCTTGGTGTGGCCCGTGCAAAACCCTTGGGCCGATGCTGGAAGAGGCTGTGACAGCCGCGAAAGGCGCGGTGAAGATGGTCAAGATCAATGTGGATGAGGCACAGACAATTGCCGCGCAAATGCGCATCCAGTCGATCCCGACCGTCTATGCCTTTTTCAAGGGTCAGCCGGTGGACGGGTTTCAAGGCGCGTTGCCGGGGTCCGAGATCAAGGCCTTCGTGGACCGTGTGATCGAAACCGCAGGCGGTGAAAGCCCGGGCGGCCAGTTGGATGATGCCGTGCAGGCTGCCGAGGAAATGCTTGCCGAAGGTGCTGCCGCGGACGCGGCTCAGACCTTTGCCGCGATTCTGGGCGAAGACCCGAACCACGCCGCGGCTTATGGCGGGCTGGTGCGGGCGCATATCGCCACCGGTGATCTGGAGCAGGCAGAGGCGATACTGAACGGCGCTCCGGCCGAGATATCCAAATCGGCCGAGCTGGAAGCCGCACATGCGCAGCTGGAACTTGCCAAGCAGGCGGCAGATGCCGGCCCCGTCGCCGAGCTGATGGCGGCTGTCGAGGCGGATCCGGACAACCATCAGGCCCGCTTTGATCTGGCCCAGGCGCTGCACGCGAACGGCAATGTGGAAGAAGCCGTGGCGCAATTGCTGGAGCTGTTCCGCCGGGATCGTGAATGGAATGAGGGCGCGGCCAAGACACAGCTTTTCACCATCTTCGATGCGCTCAAGGCCAATGACCCGATTGTTCTGAACGGACGTCGCAAACTCAGTTCGATGATATTTGCCTAATCTCTCATCAGAGCTAGAATTGGGTACATGATGCACCCCGCCGACCTGCCGGATACGGTATCCGTTTTTCCATTGCCCGGGGCACTGCTGCTGCCCCGCTCGCGCTTGCCGCTTCACATATTCGAGCCGCGCTACCTTCAGATGCTGGACGACGCGCTGAAAACCAAGGAACGGTTGATCGCAATGGTTCAGCCCAATCCTTCGGTCAATGACGAAGACAAGCTGCACCGTATCGGATGCGCAGGGCGGGTGACGCAGTTTTCGGAAACCGAAGATGGCCGGTACCTGATCACGTTGACCGGTATATCCCGGTTCAGGGTCATGTCAGAGATGGACTCGTTCACGCCCTACCGGAGGTGCGCGGTCTCGTGGGACGGGTTCGACCGTGATCTGGGAAAGGCCGAGAAAGACAACGGGTTTGACCGCAACGCGTTTCTGACATTGTTGGAGCGTTTCTTTTCGTCCCGTCAATTGTCCACCGATTGGGATTCGCTCAAGGACGCAGAGGATGAGCTTTTGGTGAATTCATTGTCTATGCTTCTGGATTTCGACCCCGAAGACAAACAGGCCCTGCTGGAAGCCCCCTGCCTGCGCACCCGGCGCGAAACGTTGGTGACGCTGATTGAATTCGCCTTGCGCGGCGGATCAAACGAGGAAAAACTGCAATGACCGACCCTGAACACGCCTTTGATCGCCACATGCTCGAGGCGATGATCTGCCCGCAGACACATACGACCCTGCACTATGACGCCGAAAAGCGAGAGCTCGTTTCGAAAGCGGCGGGTTTGGCTTTTCCCATCCGCAACGGCATTCCGGTCATGCTGGTCGACGAGGCCAGGAAGCTGGATTAAATCGGGCGCCCTTGCAACAGCCTGGGCAGATCCCCGGTCAGCCCGGCCGCTTCGCGAACGAAACCGCGACGGAGGCCGGGCAAAGCGCCCACAACCCCCATGCCAATGTCACGTCCAAGCCGCAGCAGCGGGTTGTCGTTGGAAAACAGCTTGTTGAAGACATCCGTCGCCATCGCCAGCGAGGCCGTGTCGAAACGGCGCCATTCCTGATAGCGCTCCAAAACCATAAGCGAGCCGATATCCTCGCCGCGCCGTCCCGCCAAAGTCAGAACCTCAGCCAGAGCGCCGACATCGCGCAGGCCCGCATTCAGGCCCTGACCGGCAATGGGGTGCATTCCGTGCGCGGCATCCCCGACCAGCGCCATGCGATCACTGATGAAGGAATTGGCGATGGTCAGGTTCAGCGGATAAGTGAAACGATCACCCGCCAGACTGATTTCACCAAGAAAATCGCCAAATCGCGGGCGCAGCACTTGCACGTAGTCATCCTCGGGCAGGGCGTTGATGTGCTGTGCGGTGTCGGTGCGTTCGCTCCAGACGATGGAACTGCGATTGCCGGTCAACGGCAGAATCGCCAGCGGACCGGGTGGCATGAAAAACTGATGTGCAATGCCATTATGTGGCAGCTCATGTTCGATGGCGCAGACCAATGCCGTCTGGCCGTAATCCCAACCGGTGCGCTTGATGCCGGCCCGTGACGCGGTTCCGCTGCGGCGACCGTCACAGCCAACCAGCAGGCTGCCGCCCAGAGTTGTGCCGTCATCCAACGTCACGGTCACGCTGGCCGTGTCGGCCTGTTGCGAAACGACGGATTTGCCGCTTACCTGGGTGATGCGCGGCTCTTCGGCCATCGCGTCCAGAAAAGCACGGCGCAGGTGGCGATCCTCGACCATATATCCCATCGGGCCTTCTTCGATCTCGGCATGGTCGAAATGCATGAAAAAAGGCGATGGCCCCGTTCCGGCATGGCCATCTGTGACCTTGATTTCCAGCATCGGTTGGGCGTGCTGCGCGACGCGGTCCCAAATGCCGATGGCATCCAACAACCGCTGTGAGGCCAGAGCCAGCGCATAGGCGCGCCCGTCGAATGCCGCGTTCTTGCGCACCTTTTCGGCCAGCGCATCGATCACCGTGACCGAATGACCGGTTTGTGCCAGTGCCAGCGCCAAAGCAGGGCCGTTCAACCCGCCGCCCACGATCAGAATGTCAGAAGCCTGTGTCATGCCCTGCAATATGCGCGCCCTTTCGGGATTGTCCATGTGCAGTCCTGTCGCTACCGTCACCCAAAGCCGAAAAACCAGGAGGGATGAGATGCAGGATTGGTTGACAATGACCGCGTGTGATTTGGGCCGTGGCATTGGCATGGGTCAGATCGATCCGGTCGAACTGACGGAAACCTACCTGTCCGCTATTGACGCTCATCCGCATCGGGACCGCATCTATGCCCGCGTCACCCATGACCGCGCCCGGGCCGAGGCTGAAGCCGCTCGGCAACGCGCGCAACTGGGCCTGCGCCGGTCGCTGCTGGACGGGGTCCCGATCAGTTGGAAAGACCTGTTCGACACCGCCGGCACCGTGACCGAGGCGGGTTCGGCTCTGCTGAAGGATCGCGTGCCGGATGCGGATGCGCTGGTGCTGCGCAATGCGACTCAGATGGGCACCGTTTGCCTGGGTAAAACACATATGAGCGAGCTGGCCTTTTCCGGCCTCGGGTTGAATCCGATCACCGAAACCCCGCCCTGCATTCATGACGAGGCGGCAGTGCCCGGGGGGTCATCTTCGGGGGCGGCGGCATCGGTCGCCTGGGGGTTGGCGGCGTGTGGCATCGGCTCGGACACGGGTGGTTCGGTGCGTATCCCGGCGGCTTGGAATGATCTGGTGGGGCTGAAAACCACTGCGGGGCGGCTCAGCCTGGAAGGTGTGGTGCCGCTGTGCCTGCGTTTCGACACGGTTGGACCTGTGGCGCGTTCGGTCGAGGACGCAGCGCATGTGCTGGCTCTGCTCGAGGGGGGAACGCCTGCCGATCTGCGCGGCGCTTCGCTGAAAGGACGCCGTTTTGCCGATTTGCAGAACATCGCCAAGGACGACCTGCGCGACACACCGCGCAAGGCATATGACGAAGCCGTAGCCAAACTTGCGGACGCGGGGGCCGAGATCGTGCCGTTGGAAGTGCCCGAGTTGAACGAGGCCATGACGTTGACCAGCATCGTATACACGACAGAGGCCTATGGGCTGTGGCGCGATGTCATCGAAGCCAATCCCGAGGCAATGTATCCCGAGATTCTCGAACGCTTCCGCATTGGCATGGGCTATTCGGGCCCCGACTATGTGGCAGCCTGGGCCAAACTCAAGGCATGCCGCAGCGCCTGGGACGCGGCAACCGCCGGGTTTGACGCGGTTCTGGCGCCGACAGCGCCGATTTTGCCGCCCAATCTGGAGCGCTTGCTCAGCGATCACGACTATTACGTAACCGAGAATCTTCTGGCCCTGCGGAACACGCGGATTGGCAATCTGATGGGGCTGGCGGCGCTGAGCCTGCCCACCGGAACGCCCGGCTGCGGGTTGATGATGCTGGGCTATCCCGGCTCGGAAGAGGCGTTGTTGCGGCTGGGTTCGGCAGCGGAAACGGTGCTGGCCTGAATGCCACAATCCCCTGATTCGGAACCTCTTTGTCTGGACGAAGAGGCACACGGACTGTAATCTGCCAAAAAAACGGGGCGCCAATGACCCCGATATTGAGGCAGTACCATGGTTTTCCCCGAGCGGTTTTCGAACCTACCGGCTTATGCATTCCCGCGTCTGCGCGCCCTGTTGGATCACCACCAGCCGGGCGGTGATGTCGTTCACATGACCATTGGTGCGCCGACACATGAATTTCCGGCTTGGGTGACGGATGTCATCATGGAAAACGCCGCCGGGTTTCAGGGATATCCCCCGAACGAAGGGTCGGATGACCTGCGCACGGCGATCACGGATTGGATCAAGCGGCGATATGGGGTTCAGATGGACCCTGATGCCAACGTGATGGCGCTGAACGGCACGCGCGAGGGGCTATACAACGCCGCCATGGCTTTGTGCCCGGAACAGAAGAACGGTCAGCAGCCGATCATCCTGTGCCCAAATCCGTTTTATCAGGTCTACATGGTCGCCTCGCTGTCGGTGGGCGCGCAGCCCTATTTTGTGCCCGCCACCGCCGCGACGGGCCATCTGCCGGACTATGCCGGCCTGCCTGCGGACGTGCTGAATCGCACCGCCGTGGCCTATATCTGTTCGCCCGCCAATCCGCAGGGGGCCGTTGCCTCGCGCGAGTATTGGGCTGACCTGATCCGTCTGGCCGAGCAGTACGATTTCCGTATTTTTGCGGATGAATGTTATTCCGAGATTTACCGTGAAGAAGCCCCGACAGGTATTCTGACTGTCGCGCAGGAACTGGGCGCTGATCCCGAACGGATCACGCTGTTCAACTCACTTTCCAAACGTTCAAACCTGGCCGGCTTGCGATCGGGGCTTGTCGCAGGTGGTCCAAAGACGATCAAACAGGTCAAGCAGTTGCGCACCTATGCAGGGTCGCCTCTGCCTCTGCCCTTGCAAGCTGCCGCGGCAAAGGTTTGGGCGGATGAGGAACACGTTCGGCAAAACCGCGCGCTGTATCAGGAAAAATACGCCATTGCGGATGAGGTATTCGCAGGCGTGCAGGGCTATATGCCGCCCGAGGCCGGGTTCTTTCTGTGGCTGCCGGTCGAGAATGGTGAAGACACCGCATTGAAAGTCTGGAAGGAAACCGGTGTCCGGGTCCTGCCGGGCGCATATCTTTCACAAGGCGATCCGGGAAAGAACCCGGGCGAAGGATTTATCCGGGCTGCATTGGTGGCCCCAAAAACAGAGTTGCAGCGTGGTCTGATCACACTCCGCGACTGCATCTATTCGTGAGGTACGAGGGCAAAATGGCATCATATAACGCGCGCAACCGCGATCCATTGCTGGACAGCACAACGCAGGCAGCCCTGGAGCGACGCAGCAAGGAGTTGATTGGCATCGCCCTGATCCTGCTGGGTTTGGCTGCGGCCGCGATGATCTGGTCCTACACGCCCGATGATCCAAACTGGATGGTGTCCACCGACGCGCCGGTGCAAAATTGGATGGGGCGGATTGGGGCCTCGATCGCCGCGCCCTTGTTCATGATCGTCGGCTGGGGAAGCTGGGGCATCGCATTGGTTCTGATCGGTTGGGGATTTCGGTTTGCGGGCCATTTCGGCGAAGATCGCGCCATTGCGCGTCTGATCTTTGCGCCGATCTGGATCGCCGTCGTCTCGGTGTATGCCGCAACCCTCGTTCCTGATGCAGACTGGCGCGCGACCCACAGCTATGGTCTGGGCGGTTTGTTCGGCGATACGGTCATGGGCGCGTTGCTGACGCTGCTGCCGATTTCGTCACATTTTCTGGTGAAGCTGATGTCGCTGGCCATGGCGGTCGGGATGATTGCACTGGGTATTTTTGTGCTGGGTTTCACCAAAACCGATGTCAAGCGGGGTTTCCGCGCCTTCCTGCTGGGGCTTGTGATGGCATATGACATGCTGATGACCCTGATGGGCCGTGGTGCAGCTTCGGCTGCGCAGGCAGCGCGAGATCGTCGCGCGCAATGGGAAGAGCGCAAACTTGCGCGAACCGCAGCTGCCGAGGCCGTGTTCGAGGATGATCTGGCTTATGCCGATCCAATCTTTGAAGAACCTGAACTGGAAAGTCCCGAACCTCCGGTCAAGTCCGGTTTGTTGGCGCGCATGCCGTCACTCATCAGGCGTCCCGATCCCATGCCCGAGCCAGAGCTGGTCGATCCGGAACCAATCGCGGGTTTCGACGAAATGCCGGGTGAAGATCGCATCCGTTCGAAAATCTCGGCCGCTGTGCGCAATCGAAAAGTGGCCACCGGTGAGTTGACACCCGAACCCGACCCGAACCTTCCGCTGACCAAGGGCCGTGGCCGTCGCCCGGGCCCGCTGATCCTGAACGCAAGCCAGCCGGATGGCCTGCCAATGGAACCGCCGGTGACAGCAGCAGGACTGCCGCCCGAGCCGCCCGTAACAGCGGGTGACATGCCAGACTGGCAAGAATCCACGCCGTTTGAAAAAGCGCCCGAACCCATGCGGAACCACTATACACCCGAGCCGGATCTGGAGGACGAGGTATTCGAGGATGTCGAAGAAGCTGTTTTGCAACCACGCCCGGCGATGAAAATCCCGGTGGCCGAGCCGCGCAAGCCCGTGGTCGCGCAACCAGTACGCCGCACACCGCAACCGTCTCGCCGCGCACAGGCCGAGACACAGCCTGCATTATCCTTTGAAGAGCGGCACTCGGACTTCGAACTGCCACCTCTGGGCCTTTTGTCGAATCCGGCCAGCATTCAGCGCCACCATCTGAGCGATGAAGCCTTGGAAGAAAACGCGCGGATGCTGGAAAACGTGCTGGATGATTACGGCGTCAAGGGTGAGATCGTCAGCGTTCGACCCGGCCCGGTCGTCACCATGTACGAACTGGAGCCCGCTCCGGGGCTGAAGGCAAGCCGCGTGATCGGCCTGGCCGATGACATCGCGCGTTCGATGTCGGCACTGTCAGCGCGGGTTTCGACCCTTCCGGGCCGTTCGGTGATCGGCATCGAACTGCCGAACGAAAACCGCGAAATGGTGGTTCTGCGCGAAATCCTGGCCAGCCGCGATTTTGGCGATGGCAACCAGGCACTGCCGTTGGCCTTGGGCAAGGATATCGGCGGCGAGTCCGTCGTAGCAAACCTCGCCAAGATGCCTCACCTACTGATTGCTGGTACAACCGGTTCCGGTAAGTCGGTGGCGATCAACACCATGATCCTGTCGCTGCTGTACAAGCTGACGCCGGATGAATGCCGCCTGATCATGATCGACCCGAAGATGCTGGAACTGTCGGTCTATGACGGCATCCCGCATCTGCTGTCGCCCGTTGTAACCGACCCGAAAAAGGCGGTGGTTGCCCTGAAATGGGTCGTGGGCGAGATGGAAGATCGCTATCGCAAGATGTCCAAAATGGGTGTCCGCAACATCGCGGGCTATAACGGCCGGGTGAAGGATGCGCTGGCCAAAGGCGAGATGTTCAGCCGCACGGTGCAAACCGGGTTTGACGATGAAACCGGTGAACCAACGTTCGAGACAGAAGAATTCGCGCCCGAAGCGATGCCCTATATCGTCGTCATCGTCGATGAGATGGCCGACCTGATGATGGTGGCGGGAAAGGAAATCGAAGCCTGCATCCAGCGTCTGGCGCAGATGGCGCGGGCCTCGGGCATTCACCTGATCATGGCCACACAGCGCCCCTCGGTTGACGTGATCACCGGTACGATCAAGGCGAACTTCCCAACGCGGATTTCCTTCCAGGTGACGTCGAAGGTCGACAGCCGCACGATTCTGGGTGAAATGGGGGCCGAACAGCTGCTGGGGCAGGGCGACATGCTTTACATGGCCGGCGGTGCCAAGATTACCCGCTGCCACGGGCCCTTTGTCTCGGATGAAGAGGTCGAGGAAGTTGTCAACCACCTGAAACAGTTCGGTCCGCCGGACTACATTGGCGGTGTCGTCGACGGTCCGGCCGAGGAAAAGGCTGACAATATCGATGCCGTTTTGGGCCTGAACACTGGCGGCAATACGAACGGAGAGGACGCGTTGTACGATCAGGCGGTGGCAATCGTGATCAAGGATCGCAAATGCTCGACCTCGTATATTCAGCGAAAACTTGCCATCGGCTACAACAAAGCTGCGCGGCTGGTTGAGCAAATGGAAGACGAAGGTGTTGTTTCGTCAGCAAATCATGTCGGGAAACGCGAAATCCTCGTCCCCGAGCAATAGGATATTTAATAACAAGGGCAGAAGACCTATCTGTACGGCATGAAACAGATTGCTTTTGCCCTTGCTTTGACACTGGCCGCACCCGCCGCATGGGCGGCGGAGAAGCTGCCGCTCTCGCAGATTTCCAATTACCTGAACGGGTTGAAGACGGTTCAGACGACATTCACCCAGGTGAATGACGATGGCTCGCTGAGCACCGGCAAGCTGTGGATGCAGCGCCCCGGCAAGATGCGGTTTGAATATGACCCGCCCAACAGTGCCGTGGTGCTGGCGAGATCCGGAAGTGTTCAGATCTTTGATCCGAAATCGAACCAGCCGCCCGAGCAATACCCGCTTAAGCGCACACCACTGTCCATCGTGCTGGCGCGCAACGTGAACCTGAGCCAGGCGAATATGGTTGTAGGTCACAGCTTTGACGGCACGGCCACCGTCGTCACCGCGCAGGATCCCAAGAACCCCGAAGCGGGCCGGATCGAACTGATGTTCACGGACAATCCGGTCGAGCTGCGCAAATGGGTGATACACGACAATGCGGGCAGCCAGACAACGGTATTGCTGGGCGCCCTGAATGAAGGCGGTCGCCTTGATCAGAAGCTGTTCTCGGACAAAAAGAGAAGCGGGTCAGGCAATCGCTGACCCACTTGTACGTATCAATACCGGCAGTTCGCCAACTGTGCCTGATATAGTTGTGCGCGTGCGTCTACGTCATTTGCAACGTTCAACAACCAGGATTTGCTGTTGTAGCTGCCACGGGCGTACCCTGTGTGACCTTCGTGATAGGCCAGGTATTGATTGCGCGTATCTGCCGGGTGGATACCGTTTCGCTCGTAGCTTTTGTTCATGTACCAGCCGATAAAATCCGAGGCGTCGCGGATGCGATCGCGCTTGGCCCGGCGTTTTCCTGTTTCACGCTGGTACTGTTCCCATGTGCCGTCCAGTGCCTGACCATAGCCGTAAGCGCTGCTTTGACGACCCATCGGGATGACGCCCAATACGTATCTATGCGGAGTGCGCGCATCATGCCGATAGCGGCTTTCCTGATAGATGGTCGCCATCTGAACGTGAACCGGTACGCCCCATTTGCGCTCGGTGTTCTTGAAGGCTTTGATATAGTCGGGTTTTTCACGCGCAATACTGCACGCATCGTTTAATCTGCTGGGCGGCTGTTTAGAGCCGCCCCCACAGGATGCCAGAAGCAGCACCCCTAGGAGTACGAAAAGAATTCTGCTCATGTGCCTCGTGCCTTTTTTGTTTATTCTAGCGCAGATTGAGCGCTGAGGAAATCACAATCGCTATAAAATGATAGCCAGAACAGCCGGTAACGCCGCTACGGAAAGCACTGTGGACACCATGACCATGCCGGCGACGGCGTCGGAATCGGCCCCAAACCGTTCGGCCAACAGGTAAGAGGTTACGGCAACCGGCGTACAGATTTGAAGAACCAGAACGCCAAATGCGATCGTATCCAAATCAAACCATCTCCCTATTCCCCATCCCAGCGTAAAGCACACCGCCAGTTTCAGCGCTGACAGCCACAGCGCCCGCCCCAAGCTGTGCGAGGTCAGACGGGCGATTGCCACACCCAACGTGACCAACATCAGCGGAACAGCCATTTGCCCCAAAAGCTCCAGCGTGTTGGTCAGAAATGTCGGCGTCTGCCATCCTTGCCACAAAAACACTGCGCCAAGGATCGTCGCCCAGGCCATAGGTTGGCGCGCAACCTGTCCCCACGCCCCTTTCCCAGCGACCAGATAAATCCCGTAAGTGAAAGAAAACAATGCGGTAACTGACAGAAAGACAACAGCATATCCCAGACCAATCTGACCAAAGGCAAAGATACACAGCGGCAGGCCCAGATTTCCGGTATTGCCGAAGATCAAAGGCGACAGATATGTTCGCGGGTCCAGTCTCAGCCCACGAACGATCAACCAGAACACAACCACCAGCAGCAGATTTGCGACCAGCGTCGCCATCGTGAAGCGCGACAGATCACTGCCCGGGATTTCGGTTTGCATCAGGGCAACAAATATCAGACTGGGCATTGCCAGCATCGTTGCAAAGCGCGTGACGAATTGCAGGCGGTATTCGAAACCCAGCTTGACCCATGTAAAACCAACAGCCGCCAACAGAAAAACCGGCGCCACGATTTCGAACACTGTCAGTATAAGGTTCACAGACTGTTTCCCTGATTTTCACATCAATGATTGGCTTTTCCGCCCGGAAACGGGTAAAAAAAGCGTTGGGGGCTGATACAATGCTAAAGACACGTGCAAAATACGGCTTGGGCCAGGTGGTTCGTCACAAGAAACACCCTTTTCGAGGGGTGATTTTTGACGTGGATCCCGAGTTTTCGAATACCGAAGAATGGTATCAGGCCATTCCGGAAGACAGCCGCCCAAGGAAAGAGCAACCGTTCTACCACCTGCTGGCCGAGAACGACCAATCCTTCTATGTTGCTTATGTTTCAGAACAAAATCTGGTTGCAGACTATTCAGGCGAACCGGTCGAGCACCCGGATATTCCCAATATGTTCGGACCGTTCGAAGATGGTGCATACCCCCTGCATTTCCACCTGAACTAGATGGGCCGAACCGGCGGGCATGGGTCTGCCGCAGATCAGTATCCAAGCGCACAGCCATCCTTGCGTGGGTCGCTGGCGCCTTCCAAAACGCCGTCGTTTCGGATTCGGATCGCTTGCGCTCCGCCAAGTGGTGTTTCCGGCACTTCAATATTGTGGCCGATATCGGACAATTGTTTCGCGATGGCCTCGCTGTAGCCACGTTCCAGTTTCAGAGCCGATCCGTCAAAGAAGGCGCGCGGCGCATCGATGCTTTCCTGCAACCCAAGCCCGAAATCGACAAGATTTGACACGAAACGCGCGTGTCCGGTTGGCTGATAGGCACCGCCCATGACACCAAACGGCATCGTGACCCGACCGTTCTGCGCCAACATTCCCGGAATGATCGTGTGCATCGGGCGTTTGCCGCCGCCCAGTTCGTTGGGGTGGCCGGGCTGCAATGTGAATCCTGCCCCGCGGTTTTGCAGCAATATGCCGTATTTTTCCGACGCGATACCGGACCCAAAGCTGTGAAAGATCGAATAGATCAACGAAACAGCCATTTGGTCGCGGTCGACGACGGTGATGTAAACCGTGTCCCTGTGAACTGCTTCGGTCAGAGGCGCCGCAGCAGGCATCGCCTTTTGGGGATCGATCAAAGCAGCCAGTCTGGCAGCGATATCCGGATCCAGAAAGCGCTCCACTCTTGCCATGTGGTCGGGATCCGCGATGAATCGGTTTCGCGCGTCATAGGCCAGTTTGGTGGCCTCGGCTTCGATATGAATACGCTCCGCTCCGAATGGATCCATCGCGGCCATGTCAAAATGCTTGAGGATATTCAGCAGCAAAATCGCCGTTGCGCCCTGGCCGTTCGGCGGATGTTCCACCAAATCCACACCTTTGTAGGCCCCATGTATCGGCTGCGTTTCAGTACATCTTGTGTGATGAAAATCCTCAGCGGAATGGACACCACCCCTTTCCGAAAGTGCGGTGATCATATCATCGGCGATTTCACCTGAATAGAACGCGTCGCGCCCGTGGGCTGCGATCTGGCGCAACACCTCCGCCTGTCCAGGCGCACGGAAAACCTGTCCGATCGACGGGGCTTGCCCGCCGATCAGATAGTGGGCGCGGGCGGCGCCCTGAAGCGTTGCGGCACCCGATTTCCAATCGAAAGCGACCCGAGGAGCCACCGGAACACCCGCTTCAGCATAGTGAATCGCCGGTTTCAAAATCGCGCCCAGCCCCAGGCGACCCTCGGTCTGGGCCAGGTGGCAGAAGGCATAGACGGCTCCGGGAATGGTCACGGCATCCGGCCCATTCAAAGGTACGGATGACAGGCCCTGATCGCGCAACAACTGGGATTGCGCGGCAGCCGGCGCGCGACCCGATCCGTTGAGCGCGCGTATCCTGCTTTCGCCGGCACGATTGAACAGAACGAAGCAATCGCCGCCCAATCCGGTCATCTGAGGTTCGCAAATCCCCAAGAGAACAGCCCCGGCAATCGCGGCATCCATCGCGTTGCCGCCCTGGCCCAAGATATCGATGGCCACTTTGGCGGCCAGCGGATGCGACGTTGCGCACATGCCTTGCGTGGCAAAAACTTCGGATCGGCCCGGGCTATGCAGATCACGCATGGCGAATTCTCTCTCGTTGGAACAAGAGAAAGCTATTCACTGATCAGCGATTGTCCAGCGATTTCAGGGTGGGAGTTCCTCGGCGCCATTCACTGGGTGGGGGCTGTGATATGTGGCGCCGAGGGAAGCTATCTGAGCTACGAGTCACTGTATGCTGGTTGTTTGCGGCGCGACAATGTTTCGAAAATGACCTTATTGTGACCAATTGTGGTCGATCACTCGTTGGGTTCAAAGTCAAACCGCAGGGACAGACGATTGCATCCCCCGCGCCGCTCGTACCGGATATCACTGGTGAGGCGATGAATCAGGAACCAGCCGAACCCACCTTCGGGGAGGTCTTGCAGATCCGTTCCAATCGGAGCAGGGGTGCCATCCGGCAGTCGGTATCCAGGCAGCGGGCGCCCCGTATCCGAGATCAAGATGTCCAGAAGATCCCTGTCCAATCGGCAGGTGACCTGAACCTTGGCCGCGGCGATGCCATTGTAAGCGTGTTCCACGACGTTGTTGATGGCTTCAGCCAAAGCAATCTTCACATCACCGGCTTTATGCGGGGGCAATCCCCGTTCCGCCAGACCGACGCTGAGCTTTGCAATGCCCTCGCTGGCCTCTGATTCCGTCGCAGGGAAGGTCAATTCCAGACAGGTCTTGTTTTCAATCGGCTCCACGCCATCTATCCCCTGCTGCCGTCAGGCGTTTGTCTCTGACAACGCGTCATCCAGTGTTTCAAAAAGCCTGAAAACCGTATCCATGCGTGTCAGGCGAAAGACCTTTTCGACCACTGGCTGCAATCCGGCCAGATCAAGCCTCCGATCCTTGCCCAGCTGCTTCATTGAGGCAACGATTGCACCCAGACCGCTGGAGTCAATGAACTCGACATCGGACAGATCCAGCACAACGCGATGAGCGCTGTCCTCGGTATTGGCGCGCATGTCTTCCTTGAACTGAATGGCCATTGCAGCATCGATCCGGTCGGCATGAACGGTGATGATCTGAGTTTCGCCGGTTGTCTTGCTGGTCAGCCCCATGATCCTGCCGCCTTCCAAACTGAAATTGAGTCGTAGAAATACGCTAGACGGCAATTCTTACCATTCGGTATTCAAGAGCTGGAAAGCAGGAGGAAAACCCGGATGAGAGACGTTGTTATAGCAGGGGCCGCCCGTACACCGATGGGCGGGTTTCAGGGCATGTTTGACGGTGTTGCTGCGGCTGACCTCGGGGGCGAAGCAATCCGCGCGGCTTTGCAGCAGGCAGGGGTGCAGACGGTCGACGAAGTGCTGATGGGCTGCGTTTTGCCGGCGGGGCAGGGCCAGGCACCTGCGCGGCAGGCCGGATTCGCGGCGGGGCTGGGCGAAGAGGTTCCCGCCACGACGCTGAACAAAATGTGTGGTTCGGGGATGAAGGCGGCAATGATGTCCTTTGACCAAATTGCATTGGGTCACGCAGATACGATGGTTGCGGGCGGCATGGAAAGCATGACCAACGCGCCGTACCTTCTTCCCAAAATGCGCGGCGGTGCCCGCATTGGCCACGGCCAGGTGGTTGATCACATGTTCCTCGACGGCCTTGAAGATGCCTATGACAAAGGCCGCCTGATGGGGACTTTCGCCGAAGACTGTGCCGAGGCGTATCAGTTCACCCGTGAAGCACAGGATGAATACGCGCTGCAATCTTTGTCCAACGCGCTGTCTGCGCAGGAAAATGGCGCATTCGATCAGGAAATCACGCCCGTTACCGTCCGGACCCGCAAGGGTGAAATTCTGCTTAAGTCAGATGAGCAGCCGAAATCCGCCCGCCCCGAGAAGATCCCGACGCTGAAACCTGCCTTCCGCAAGGACGGTACGGTAACGGCGGCCAACTCGTCTTCGATTTCGGACGGCGCGGCGGCGCTGGTTCTTGCGTCGGCAGAAACCGCCGAAGCGCAGGGCATGACGGTTCGGGCCCGGATTTTGGGTCATGCGAGTCATGCTCAGGCCCCCGGCCTTTTCACGACGGCTCCGGTTCCGGCGGCGCAGAAGCTCTTGTCGCGCATTGGCTGGAGCAAGGATGACGTCGACCTGTGGGAAGTGAACGAGGCCTTCGCGGTTGTGCCGATGGCATTCATGCACGAAATGGGCTTGCCGCGAGACAAGGTGAATGTGAATGGCGGCGCCTGCGCCCTGGGCCATCCCAT
This sequence comes from Ruegeria sp. A4, assembly GCF_056543025.1. Classification (NCBI taxonomy): domain Bacteria; kingdom Pseudomonadati; phylum Pseudomonadota; class Alphaproteobacteria; order Rhodobacterales; family Roseobacteraceae; genus Ruegeria; species Ruegeria sp. A4. The sequence continues at coordinate 88,805 of NZ_JBQGAW010000008.1, forward strand.
CGGTGCCTCTGGTGCCCGCATCATCGTTACGTTGTTGAATGCGCTGGAAAAACGTAATCTCAAACGGGGCGTCGCGGCGATCTGCATTGGCGGGGGGGAAGGCACGGCCATTGCCATCGAACGCGTTTGACCCTTCATCTTTTTCCAAATACTCCGGGGGTTCGGGGGCCGTGCCCCCGACCATCCGAAGGGGTTGCAATCAATGACTGCCGATTATGAAACGCTTGCCAAAACCATCGCGGCCCTGACCGAAGGCGAAACGGACCAGGTTGCTCTTATGGCCACTGTCGCCTGCGAGGTTCACCATTCCGACGATCGTTTCGACTGGACCGGGTTTTACCGTGTCACCGAACCGGGCGTTCTGAAGATCGGGCCCTATCAGGGTGGGCATGGTTGTTTGGTCATCCCGTTCGAACGGGGCGTCTGCGGTGCAGCCGCAAGAACGGGCAAAACGCAACTGGTGCCGGATGTCGATGCGTTTCCGGGTCACATCGCCTGCGCCAGCTCAACCCGGTCCGAACTGGTTCTGCCCGTGCGGGATTCGTCGGGAAAAGTCATCGCCGTTTTTGACATTGACAGCGACCAGCCGGATGCTTTCACGCAACAGGATGCGCAAAATCTGGAAGGCATTTTGACCGCCGTGTTTGCCGGGCTCTGACCGCTGCGGTCGTTGCGGATGTGCATCAACCCAAGGGATTCCCGGGCGATTGAACGGCCCGGCTGACTTCGTCTTGCAGGCTTCGAAGCGATCTCCTATCAAAATCCATAGCGAAGTTTCGTTTTGGGGTGTTTCTCAGGGATGCAAGAGTCTGACATCAATCCGACGGTCGCGGATGAAGCGCCTCCAAAAGGGATCAGACGCGCCCATATGGCGACATTCCCGGATCGCATCGGCGTATTGCCCCATTCGGTGGCAAGCATCGCGCATCAGGTCGACAGGGTTTTCATCTGCCTGAACGAATATCAGGAAATTCCCGATTTTCTGGGCGAGTTCGACAACGTCACCGCCGTGATCCCTGACCGGGATTACAAGGATGTCGGCAAGTTCATTTTCCAGCCGGATCCGGCAGATACCGTTTTTCTGGCCGACGATGATATCGAATATGCGGACAACTATGTCCGTCAGACCATACGCCGGGCGCGGGGGGTCGGACTGGAAAAACGTGTCTTCGGCTATCATGCCACGACGTTCACAAACCCGACGCCCAGGTCGATACGGCAGCGCACGTTGTTGCGTATGAACCAACGGCTGACCTACTCGACCAGGGTACACCAGCTGGGAACCGGAACCGTTATGGTGTCCGGGTCGCTGTTCCCGACACTGGAATACATGGAAGGCAGCGAGAAGTTCGTCGACGTGCGTTTTGCCCGTTACTGTTTCGAAAACGGCATCGAAATGTGGACGCTGCCCAGAAATCGCCGCCGCTTTCCCAGCTTGCTTGCCGGGCTGGAGCCGGAAAAGCGTGAAACGATCGCCGACAGTTTCACCCGTCGTTGGCCTCAACATGTGTTGGATGAAGTGAAGGTTTTTGCCGGCCTTCAACTCTAAAGCCAGGCGGGCTTTGCACGATTCAGGCTTTTCCAGATCTGTCTCTGTCGCGAAGGTTTTCCCATGTCGCCGCAGCGCCACGGGGGAGCGATATGTGCTGTCTTTTTGAAATGAAGTCCTTGTACGGAAAAAACTGAAATTCGGCTGCTGCACCCCTGCGGTTTTTCTGGTGTTTCAGGGGCCTGTGCGCCTGCTGGTCCTCAATTCTGTCTTTCGCACACGATGATGATCGACACCCAAATGAAACCGAGCGTGAAAAAATGCTTGGAAATTTCACCAGCTTGCTCCATCGTGAAAAATGAGGAAAGAATTTCACGAGATTCGGAGTGGCCTGTGAACAGCCAAGCCCCCCAAAGCGCGACCCTTGGTGCTGACCTGAGGGCCTTGCGCAAGGCCCGAGGGTTGACCCTGACCGAGATTGCAACTCGGCTGGATCGCTCTGTCGGTTGGTTGAGCCAGGTCGAGCGCGATTTGTCCGAGCCTTCAATCTCGGACCTGCGCCAGATTGCAGAATGCCTTGGCGTGCCAATGTCGATGCTGTTTGCGCATTCAGCCGCCCCTGCGAACGAATTGGGCTACGTTGTGCGCGCTGGGTCGCGTCGCCCGATGGGGTCGAACGAAGAAGGGCTGATCGAAGAGTTGCTGTCGCCGGATCTGACCGATGATTTCGAAATGGTGCATTCCACGTTCGAGCCTAAATCACGGATGCAGACGCCGGCCAACCGCCCGACGCAGGAAGTGGGCTATATGATTTCAGGTCGATTGAACCTGACGATCGGGTCACGTGAATTCCTGGTGGGGCCGGGTGACAGTTTTCGGATCAAACATGAGCCTTATCAATGGGCCAACCCCTATGACGAACCCGCCGTGGCCATCTGGGTCATTGCTCCGCCGGTGTACTGATGAGCTTCGAGGCCTGGACCATATTCGCGCTGTTCTGGGTGGTATTCGTCACCACACCGGGGCCGAACGCGGTCAACTGCATCTCGAACGGGATGAGCCTGCCGTTTCCAAGGGCCATGATGGGTGTATTGGCCATACTGACGCAGGCCAGCATGTTTTTGATCCTGTCCGCGCTGGGGGTGACGGCCCTGATTGCCGCTTCTCCGACCGGATTTTTCGTGGCCAAGCTGGTCGGCGCGGGCTTTCTGATCTGGTTGGGCGTGCGGGGATGGATGAACGCAACAAAGCCCGCTCCGGTCTCGGAACGCCCGGCCCGGCACGTTTATCTGCACGCGCTGGCAGTGGCCACGATCAACCCAAAAAGCGTCGCGGGCTATCTGGCCGCGTTTTCGCAATTCGTGCAGCCGGACGTGCCGATCTGGCAACAGATGGTCGTGATCATGCCAACCGCACTTTTCATCACAACGCTCAGCTATACCGGTTTTACCGTGTTGGGCGCTTTGATGGGCAAGGCGGCGCTGGGCGCAGTGTTCAACACATGGGTGCGCCGGGTGATGGCGGCCTGTTTCATCATCTACGGCGTGTTGCTGGGAACCAGTTCCGCACCCGCGGCAAGGGGGTAGTCTTATGTACAGAGGGTCCTGCCTTTGCGGTTCAGTTGCTTTCACCATCGACGGAGACCTTTCTCCGCCTTCAGCCTGCCATTGCGGGCAGTGCCGAAAGCAATCCGGCCATGTCTGGGCCTCGACCACGACCCATCAGGACAACCTGAGTTTCTCGGCCCGCGACACGCTGAACTGGTTTCGCGCATCAGACATCGCACGGCGCGGGTTTTGCAGCAAATGCGGCTCATTTCTCTTTTGGCAACATACCGAAGAGGACACGATCTCGATTTCCATGGGCGCGTTCGATGCGCCCACGGGCCAAAAGCTCTCGAGGCACATCTTTGTGGCTGACAAGGGCGACTATTACGACATCACGGACGATCTGCCCCAACGGGCAAAGTAACAGGGACCAAGACACATGAGTGATTTTCCGACAAAAGCCCGCGTGGTCATCATCGGTGGCGGTGTGGTGGGGGCTTCCTCGCTGTATCATCTGGCCAAGAAAGGCTGGACCGACTGCGTTCTGCTGGAAAAGAACGAACTGACCGCAGGCTCGACCTGGCACGCGGCCGGTAACGTTCCGACCTTCTCGACCTCGTGGGCGATCATGAACATGCAGCGCTATTCGACCGAGCTGTATTCGCGTCTGGGCGAAGAGGTCGACTATCCGATGAACTACCATGTTTCGGGGTCGATCCGTCTGGCGCACAGCAAGGAACGGATGCAGGAGTTCCAGCGGGCCATGTCGATGGGCCGCTATCAGGGAATTCCGATGGAGATGTGGACGCCGGAGCAGGCCAAGGAACGCTACCCTTTCCTGGAAACTCATGATCTTGAGGGAGTCCTGTATGACCCGACCGACGGTGACATCGACCCGGCGCAGCTGACGCAGGCGCTGGCCAAGGGCGCGCGTGACATGGGCCAGAAGATCATCCGGTTCTGCCCTGCCACAGGCGTGAGCCAACATGACGACGGCACCTGGACCGTCCATACCGAAAAGGGCGATATAGACTGCGACTATGTCGTCAACGCCGCCGGCTACTACGCGCAGCGTGTGGGTGAATGGTTCAAGCCCTATGGTGGCCGTACCGTGCCAGCGATGGTCATGAGCCACCAGTATCTGCTGACTGACGAGATCCCCGAGGTCGAGGCCTGGTCGAAGGAAAACGGCGGCAAGCTGCCGCTGCTGCGCGACGTGGATATTTCCTACTACCTGCGGCAGGAAAAGCATGGCTTCAACCTTGGCCCCTACGAACCCAACTGCAAGGGGCACTGGATGACCGAGGACGACCCGATGCCCGAGGACTTCAGCTTTCAGCTGTGGAACGACGATCTGGACCGGATCGAGGATATCGTCACCGACGCGATGGAACGGGTGCCGCTGATGGCGACCTCGGGCGTAGGGCGCGTGATCAACGGCCCGATCCCCTATGCGCCCGATGGCCTGCCGCTGATCGGTCCGATGCCCGGCGTCAAGAACGCCTTCGAAGCGCATACCTTTACCTTTGGCATCGCCCAGGGCGGCGGCGCGGGCAAGGTACTGGCCGAATGGATCGTGGATGGCGCCACCGAATGGGATATGTGGGCCGTCGATCCGCGCCGCTATACCGACTACACCGATCAGGACTACTGCAACCAGAAGGGCATGGAAGTTTACGGCAACGAATACGCCATGCACTTCCCGCATCACGAATGGCCTGCCGCGCGTGATAAGAAGCTGTCGCCGGTTCATGCCAAGGTCAAGGAACTGGGCGGTGTGATGGGCGCCTATAATGGCTGGGAGCGCGCCAACTGGTTCGCGCAACCGGGCGATGACACCTCCGAGGAAAGCACCCACACCTGGGGCCGCTCGGGCCCGTGGGAGCAGCGGATCAAGGAAGAATGCGAGGCCGTGCGCGACCATTGCGGCGTGCTCGACCTGCCGGGTTTCTCGCGCTTTGTCGTCAAGGGCGAAGGCGCGGCCGAGGCGCTGCGCGGGCTGATCACCGGTGGTCTGCCCAAGGTGGGGCGGATCAACCTCGTCTATGTCGCTGACGACCGTGGCCGCATCCTGACCGAGATGTCCTGCATGCGACTGGGCGAGGATGATTTCGTGATGATCACCGCCGCCACAGCGCAATGGCACGACCGCGACATCCTGATGAACGCGATGCCCGCGGGCGTCACCGTCGAGGACGTGACCACCACCCGCGACACGCTGATCGTGACCGGGCCGAAATCGCGCGAGATCCTGTCGGGTCTGACCGATGCCGACCTTTCGTTGGGCTGGCTGACCCATCAGGCCGCCACCGTGGCCGGGCAACCCGCGCACCTGATCCGTGTGTCCTTCGCCGGTGAACTGGGCTGGGAGGTGCACGCGCTAAACGAGCACATGCCGGCGATCTACGACGCGATCCTCGCCGCCGGGGCCAAGCCGTTTGGCATGTATGCGCTGAACAGCCTGCGCATCGAAAAGGGATACCGCGCGTGGAAGGGCGATCTGAGCACCGACTACTCGCTGCTGGAAGGTGGGCTGGAGCGCTTCATCAAGTTCGACAAGCCGCAGGACTTCCCGGGCAAGGCCGCGTTGCTGGCCGAAAAGCAGCGTGGAGTGAAGAAGTCTTTCGTTACGCTGGTCGTCGAGGCCGGTGACTGCGATGCGCCTTACATGTCCTGCATCTGGCAGGGCGATCAGATCGTGGGCGAGACCACTTCGGGCGCATGGGGGTACCGCGTCGGCAAATCCATCGCGCTGGGCATGATCAAGGCCGATCTGGCCAACCCGGGCACCGAGCTCGAAGTGGAAATCTACGGCCAGAAGTGCCGCGCCGTGGTACAGGAGGATCAGCCGCTGTGGGATCCCGCAAACGAGCGGCTGCGCGCCTGACAAAAAGGAGGCCCCCATGCGCCCGCGATATTCCAAGATGGGACCTGGTGAAGGTCCCAACTATGACTGGGAAAACGACCATACCTTCGTGAAAGTTTCCGGTGAGGACACGGGCGGAGCCTACACACTGATGGAAGACAACTTGAAGGCCAGCTTCGCGCTTGGCCTTCATCGCCACGACAGCCATGCCGAGACGTTCTATTTCCTGGAGGGCGCCGTGGATTTCTATGTCGACGGAGACTGGCACCTGTGCACGCCGGGCACCACCATGCATGTTCCGGCGGGTGTGTCGCATGCCTGCCGGGTTGCCGACAAAAAACCGGCACGGATGCTCATGATCTTTCAACCATCCGGGTTTGATGGTTTCCTTGCGGAACTGGCAACCATGACCCCGGCGGATTTCGAGGACGAGGCCAAGATGGCCGACCTGAATGCCCGATATGACATCGTGCCGATGGGACCGGTTCCGCCCCATCCCGCCGACCAGACCTGAGAAGCCAGCGAAATGAATGCTCCAAAGACGATGTCCGGTGTCTATCTGACGGGCCACGGTGGCCCCGAAGTTCTGGAATGGCGAGATGATATCCCGGTTCCTGAACCCGGGGCAGGGCAAGTTCTGGTTCGGGTCGCCGCCGCAGGCGTGAACAACACGGATATCAACACACGGGTCGGTTGGTATTCCTCGGACGTCACCGGCGCGACGGATGCCGTTGATCAGAAGGTCGAAGCGGGCGGTTGGGGCGGTGCATTGCACTTTCCCCGCATTCAGGGCGGAGATCTTTGCGGCATCGTGGAACAGGTTGGGCCGGGTGTTGCCTTCAAACCGGGTCAGCGCGTGACCTGTCCGATAAACCTGCCGCGCCCGCGCCCGGGAAACCCGCAGGGCTTCATTGCGCTGGGTTCCGAAATCGACGGGGCTTTTGCGCAGTATTGTCTGGTTGAAGCCGATGATCTCTATGACGTCAGCGCGTCGCCCCTTTCGGATGTGGAAATCGCCGCCATTCCTTGCGCCTTCGGGACGGCGGAGAACCTGCTGACCCGCGCAGGCGTGACGGCCGGGCACAAGGTGCTGATCACCGGCGCCTCGGGTGGCGTCGGGTTGGCGGCGGTGCAACTGGCCGCCCTGCGCGGGGCGTCGGTTTGGGCTGTAACAGCGGGCACGAAAGCCGAGATCGTGAAATCCCAGGGGGCCGAGAATACGTTTGATCGGAACGACCCGCTTCCGCAGGATATGTTCGATGTGGTGATCGACGTTGTGGGTGGCCCGGCCTGGCCATCGCTGATCCTTTCCCTGAAATCCGGCGGGCACTATGCCGTTTCGGGGGCAATAGCAGGCCCGATTGTCGAAGCTGATCTGCGGGACATATATCTGCGCGACATCACCATACATGGGTGCACGCACCAGGCGCTCGAAGTCTTTGACCGTCTTGTTGAACTGGTGAATACCGGACGGATCAAGCCACTGGTTTCCCGGACCTATCCGTTGAAGGATATTGGTATTGCACAGGCTGACTTTCAATCGAAGACCCTTCCGGGAAAACTGGTATTGGTGCCCTGAGGAGTAATGACATGGCAGATATCACTCTTTTGGACGGCTCTATCGGGCAGGAACTGGTAAAACGCAGTGGCGATCAGGCGACACCGCTGTGGTCGACGCGCGTGATGATTGATCACCCCGATTTGGTCGCGGAAGTGCACCGCGATTATTTCAGCCGGGGTGCGACGGTCGCGACAACCAATACTTATGCCGTCCATCGCTCTCGTCTGGTGCGGGTGGGGATGGAGGATCATATGCCTACCCTGATCGACACCGCCCTGACACAGGCCGAACTTGCCCGCGCGGCAACCGGGGGGCGGATTGCGGGTGCACTGGGGCCATTGCTCGCTTCATATCGCCCCGACCTTAACCCGGACCCTGCGGATGCGGCCGAAAAGTTCGCCGAACTTGTGGCCATGATGGCCGCGCGGGTCGATCTGTTTTTGATCGAGACCGTGTCCTCGGTGCAAGAGGCCGAGGGCGCATTGCGTGGCACGGTCGGATGCGAAAAACCGGTTTGGCTGTCTCTGTCAGTCAATGATGACGATGGCAGCCTTCTCAGGTCCGGCGAACCTTTGGCGGACATTGCTCCGTTGGTGAAGGAGTTTTCGCCCGATGCCGTGTTGATCAATTGTTCGTGCCCCGAGGCGATCCCGGCGGCGCTGGAAGTTCTGTCCGGCATGAATCGGCCCTTTGGGGCCTACGCCAATGGCTTCACGCATATTTCGGATGATTTCCTTCAGGATGCGCCGACCGTGGATGCCCTGCAAGAACGTCATGACCTTGGCCCCAGGGCTTATGCGGATCAGGTGATGCGGTGGATAGATCAGGGGGCAACGATTGTTGGCGGATGCTGCGAAATCGGGCCGAATCATATCGAAGAACTGGCGAACCGGTTGCGGGCCGCCGGTCACAACATCGTTTGAAGAAAATGGCGGCAAAATCTACTTCGGACGCTCCAAAACAGGCCATCCGGCATTTCGACATCCTTGTCGCGCCGGGTTTCGTGCTGTTGGAGCTGGCGTCGTTGGTTGAGGTGTTGAGACTGGCCAACCGCGTATGCCCAAGCCCTCCGTTCACCTTCACCTATCGCTCGCTCAAAGGTGGCCCGATTGCCAGCAGCAGTGACGCCGTGGTTCAAACAGAAGCGGTGCCGTCACAGCCAAGGGCGGATTACCTGTTCGTAATCGGCAATTCAGACCCGGACCATCCGGATTTGTCGTTGGGGCGGGTGGTGTCGGACTATACCTTCCGGGACGCCAAGGTGTTCCTGCTGGCCGAAGCCGCCAGCCGCTATATCGACGAGCAGGGAACGGCCGACCTGGCAACCCATTGGGAAAACGCATCGTTTCTGCGGGAACGCGGCGCCCGGTTCGAAGCCAAACTGTCGATCGCAACCGAACAGGGCGCGGTTGTGACATGTGCCGGGATGGAGGCCACGACGGATATCGCCTTGGCGGTGATCGGGCGCCATATCTCGGGGCCTGCGAAGATGACCGTGGCCGACATCATGCTGCATGAGAACATCCGCGATTTCGCTTCGATGCAGCCATTTTCGGGCGCCAAGTTGACGGCGACAGGCGATTCGAAGCTGGATCAGTGCATAAAGCTTATGAAAGCCAATATCGAAGACCCTCTGCCGATCAATCAGATCGTCGAATCGCTGCACCTGTCGAACCGGTCCCTCGAGCGTAAGTTCAAAACCTTTTTTGGAACCACTCCCAACGGATTCTACCGGGAAATGCGACTGGCCAAGGCAAATAACCTGTTGCTGAACACCACGATGAGCGTACGCGAAATTGGTTTGGCCTGTGGTTTTCCGAACGGGTTTTCGTCTGTTTACAAAAGCTTCTTCGGGGTCACGCCCTTTGTCGTACGTCGGCAAAAGCGAGCGGCATCACATCGGTGAAAACTGCGGATTTCGTGACGCTTTTGGTGCATTTGTTGTCGATCTTCCGTGGCAACCTACGCCAAACCTGACACAGCGGAGATTTCAGGATGGTTGATCTTCCCAGCAAGGCCCGAGCGGTCATCATCGGCGGTGGCGTCATCGGATGCTCGGTCGCTTATCATTTGACCAAGAAGGGTTGGAAAGACGTCGTGTTGCTTGAACGCAAGCAGCTCACCTCGGGCACCACATGGCATGCGGCGGGTCTGATCGCGCAGCTGCGCGCCACCGCGAACATGACCAAGCTGGCGAAGTACAGCCAGGAGCTGTATGGCGCGCTGGAAGAGGAAACCGGTGTCGCCACGGGCTTCAAGCGCTGCGGGTCGATCACCGTGGCGCTGACCGAGGAACGCAAAGAGGAAATCTATCGTCAGGCTGCGATGGCGCGGGCGTTTGGCGTCGAGGTCGAAGAAATCTCGAATGAGCGCGTGCAGGAGCTTTATCCGCATATCAACCTTGAAGGTGTCAAGGGCGCGGTCTATCTGCCGCTGGACGGGCAGGGTGATCCGGCCAACATCGCGCTGGCTCTGGCCAAGGGCGCCCGCCAGCGCGGCGCCATCGTCAAGGAACGGGTGAAGGTCACTGATATCGTCAAGGAAGGGCGCCGCGTGACCGGCGTGGACTGGGTGGCCGATGACGGCAGCGCCTCGGGCCATATCGAATGCGACATGGTGGTGAACTGCGCCGGCATGTGGGGGCACGAAGTTGGCCGCATGGCGGGCGTCAACGTGCCGCTGCACGCCTGCGAACACTTCTATATCGTGACCGAGAACATCGACGGCCTGACCCAGCTGCCGGTGCTGCGGGTGCCGGACGAATGCGCCTATTACAAGGAGGATGCGGGCAAGATCCTGCTGGGTGCCTTCGAGCCCAACGCCAAGCCCTGGGCGATGGAGGGCATCCCAGACAGTTTCGAGTTCGATCAACTGCCCGAGGATTTCGACCATTTCGAACCGATCCTCGAGGCCGCCTGCAACCGCATGCCAATGCTGGCCGAGGCAGGCATTCACACCTTCTTCAACGGGCCTGAAAGCTTCACGCCCGACGACGCCTATCACCTTGGCCTTGCGCCCGAGATGGACAATGTCTGGGTCGCCGCCGGCTTCAACTCGATCGGGATCCAGTCGGCGGGCGGCGCGGGCATGGCGCTGGCCGAGTGGATGGATTCGGGTGAAAAACCCTTTGACCTGGGCGATGTGGACATCAGCCGGATGCAACCCTTCCAGGGCAACAAACAGTATCTTTTCGAACGGTCCAAGGAAACGCTGGGCCTGCTCTATGCCGACCACTACCCCTATCGCCAAAAGGCCACCGCGCGCGGCGTGCGCCGGACGCCATTCCACCACCACCTGAATGAACACGGTGCCGTGTTCGGTGAACTGGCCGGGTGGGAGCGCGCCAATTGGTTCGCCAACGAAGGGCAGGAACGCGAATACAACTACAGTTGGAAGCGTCAGAACTGGTTCGAGAACTCGACCGCTGAACACCACGCTTTGCGCGAAAACGTGGGCATGTACGACATGTCCTCCTTCGGCAAGATCCGGGTCGAGGGCCCCGATGCCGAGAAGTTCATGAACTATGTCGGTGGCGGCGACTATGCCGTGCCCAATGGCAAGATCGTCTACACGCAGTTTCTGAACCGTTCCGGCGGGATCGAGGCAGATGTCACCGTCACCCGCCTTTCCGAGACCGCCTATCTGGTGGTCACCCCGGCGGCGACGCGCCTGGCGGACCAGACCTGGATGATGCGTCATTCGGGCGATTTCAACGTGGTCATCACCGATGTCACGGTGGGTGAAGGCGTTCTGGCGGTGATGGGTCCGAATGCGCGGGCCTTGCTGGAAAAGGTTTCGCCAAACGATTTCACCAACGCGGCAAACCCCTTCGGCACCGCGCAGGAAATCGAGATCGGCATGGGCCTCGCCCGCGCCCACCGTGTCACCTATGTGGGCGAGCTTGGATGGGAGATCTATGTCTCTTCCGACATGGCGGGCCACGTCTTTGAAACGCTGCACGATGCGGGGCAGGACATGGGGCTGAAACTCTGTGGCATGCACATGATGGACAGCTGCCGGATCGAAAAAGGTTTCCGCCATTTCGGCCATGACATCACCTGCGAGGATCACGTGGTGGATGCGGGGCTGGGCTTTGCCGTCAAGGTGGACAAGGGCTGCGACTTCATCGGCCGCGAGGCGGTGATCGCGCGCAAGGAAAGCGGGCCGAAATCGCGCCTGGTTCAATTCCGCCTGACCGATCCCGAGCCGCTGCTGTTCCACAATGAACCGATCATCCGCGATGGCGAGTATGTGGGCTATCTCAGCTCGGGCAACTATGGCCACACGCTGGGAGGCGCCATCGGTTTGGGTTACGTGCCCTGCGAAGGGGAGAAGGCCGCAGACGTTCTGGCCTCGACCTACGAAATCGACGTGTGTGGCACGAAAGTTCGGGCCGAGGCGTCGCTCAAGCCGATGTATGACCCGAAATCCGAACGGGTGAAGGTGTGACCACGGGGTTTGGTGGGGGCGCTGCCCCCGCCGCCTTCGGCGACTCCCCCGGGATATTTGTGGCCAGATGAAGAGCGGGTCCCTTGTTCATCTGGCCACAAATATCCCGGAGCGCGAGGCAGAGCCTCGCATTTCAGACCTGACCTAAAAAGCGTGATTTGACAACTCATCAAACATTGTTATGTGACACTTCACTGTTTTCAGAGTTTTCAACCCGTTCATTTCTGCCTTAAACCGAACCGGTATCAACCGGAGACCCGATGTGGCAGACACGCTTCTACCTTCACAGAACACGGACACACCAAAGGGGCTTGCGCTGGCAGTCACGGCCTATGTCCTGTGGGGGTTCTTGCCTCTGTACATGAAAGCGCTGGATCATATGGGCGCGGTTGAGGTTGTAGCGCACCGTGTTATCTGGTCAGTGCCTGTGGCCGGGTTGTTGCTGGTTGTCCTGGGCCGAACCCGGGATCTGAAGGCCGCGCTTGGCAATCCTAAGATGTTGGGTATGGCCGCTTTGACAGCAGCGCTTATTTCCGTGAACTGGGCGATTTACGTATGGGCCATTTCCACGGGCAACGCACTGGATGCGGCGTTGGGTTATTACATCAACCCCCTGTTCAGTATCGCGCTGGGGGCAATCCTGTTGAGGGAACCCCTGACACGGACACAATTGTTCGCGGTCGGATTGGCCGCGCTGGGTGTGGTGGTACTTGTGGTGGAAGCCGGTCGGTTGCCTTGGGCGGCTCTTGGGTTGATGATCAGTTGGGGATTCTACGCGTTCTTCAAGCGCTCGCTGCCGATTGGGCCGAACCAGGGTTTCCTGCTTGAGGTCCTGATCCTTTTGATTCCGGCACTGGTCTATGTCACCTTTCTGGGTGTGCGGGGCACTGGTCATTTCGGTGTCGCGATGTCGGACACCTTGTTGTTGTCCTGTGCAGGGGTCGTGACGGCGTTGCCGTTGTTGGTCTATGCAAACGGCGCCAAACTGGTGCGCCTGTCCACGATGGGCATCCTGCAATACATCGCACCGACCATGATCTTCATTACAGCGATAACCCTGTTCGGCGAGAAGATAGACACGGGCCGGATGATCGCATTCCCACTGATCTGGGCGGCTCTGGTCGTTTACTCGATCCCTATGATCCGGCAGGCTCGCGGTCATGCCTGAAGCAACAGGCGCGCGGCTGCATCCGCCCAAAGCGCATACGCCCGGGGGCTGGGATGATAGCCATCCGGTGCAGCCAATGCCGGGTCGTCCGGCAGGTCGAGTGGCAGGTGTTGAACATGCGGAAATGCAGCCGCAACCTCTTGCAACCCTTGATCCAGGCGCGCAGCCTGGCGTCCAAGCACCCAGGCCAGCGGCTGAGGCAGGGCCGGAAACCTGTTCATCTGCGGGACTGCGGTTACGACGATGCGACGAGTCCCCAGGTTTTCTGAAAGCAAGCGGATAAGGCGGGTCTGGCGGCGCGCAAATTGCTGGCGTGTCACAGCCCGGGTGACATCATTGACGCCGAGTGCCGTAACGACAGCATCGAATTCGCCTTCCATTTGCGAAAGACGGTCGATCGTGTCCTGGGTGGTGTGCCCTGTTGTCGCTTCCAGCCGCCATTCGACCGCATAGTGCCCGGCCAGACAGTTGACCAGATGGCCGGATAATGCCTGATCCTGCGTGCCTGCGCCTACTCCGGCTGCCGAACTGTCACCGGTGATCAGAAGCCGCAGACGCGGCCCGCGCCCTGTGCGGCCTTCGCGCGGGCCAGTTGGTTCCGGCAGCAACTGCGCGTTCCTGCGTACCGATAGGCCCTGCGCGGCAAGCACCGGAAGCAACGGAACCCGCAAAATCTGATCGGCAGCCAGTGAACGAGGCATTGTCAGCTCAGCGCGTTTTTGAATTCCAGAAAACGAGCGTCTGTCATGACCCGCGCCATCATTGCATCGCGCAAGGCACCTACCGTTTTGTAAGGGCGCATGACGACCTCGAAAACCTGGATCAACCCATCGTCGTTCAACGTAACAAGATCCACGCCGATACCATCCAGATCACCGACTTTGCATTGAAACTCCAATGCCCAGTCTTTCCCGTCGCCCATGACGCGCCGATAACGAAAATCTGAAAACACCTGCCCGACATGCCCCAGAACGGCAGCGACCGGTGCGCGCCCTGTCCAGGTGCTGTAGTATGTGGGTGGCAGGAACTGCACATCTTCGGCCAGGAGCTGATGGATCAAGGCCTCATCGCCCTTTGCGACAACCTCTTGCATGCGTTCAATTGTCGGGTGCATGGCATCTCCTCCGCTTTTGAAGAGAAGGTCACCGAACATGGGCGGGCATGCAAGGACGACGTTGCGGGAGGTCACGAGCTGCGATAGGCACCCTGCATGAGCGACACCTATGAACCCCCTCAAACCCCACTGGATGTGTTGCATGAAGATGCACAGCTGATCGTGGTGAACAAACCATCGGGCCTGCTTTCGGTTCCGGGGCGGGGCGCGAATCTGTCAGATTGTCTGTTGACCCGGGTGCAGGATGCATTTCCACAAGCACTGCTGGTGCACCGGCTGGATCGGGACACGTCCGGTGTCATGGTCTTTGCCCAGACGCCGCACGCGCAGCGCAACCTGAGCATGCAATTCGAGCAGCGTCAGACCCGCAAAACCTATGTCGCCCGTGTCTGGGGGCAGCTGGAACCTGAGACCGGCACCGTGGACTTGCCTCTGATCGTGGACTGGCCCAACCGGCCCAGACAGATGGTTTGCCATACGACGGGCAAACCTGCCGTGACGGACTGGCGTGTCGTGAAGACCGAAGGCAATACGACGCGTGTGCGTCTGTTTCCCAAAACGGGCCGGTCTCATCAACTTCGCGTTCATATGCAGGCGCTGGGCCACCCGATCCTGGGCGATCCATTCTATGCGACGGGCGATGCGCTGGACTTCCCCAGATTGATGCTGCATTCGGAAGAACTGCGTCTGAAACACCCGGAAGGTGGGATTTCGATGAAGTTTCGGGCCCGGCCCGAGTTCTGATCTCAGGCCGTGCTGGTCCAGAGCATCTTCAGATTTCCCAAAGAAAATCGTCTGGATCGTTTCTGTGAAACGGGCTGCTTGCACTGCCGGGCCATGGCGATTTCGCGCTCGATCTCGAAGGCGCGCAGAGTATGGTCCTGAGACCATTGCCCCAGCCTGAGTGTCATCATGACATGGGTGTCGAGGTAAGGCATTTTTCGTGCTCCTTCTTTCGATGCCATTCCAATCTGGCCCATCACTCCTGACACCCTCTTGTCAGTGGGGTGTGCTAGGGTGTCAGCATGTTGACAGGAGGATGCAATGCGCCGTTCGACCCGATTGTTTGAAATCATCCAGATCCTGCGGGCTGCGGGCGCTCCGGTCACGGCAGAGGCGTTGGCCGCAAGGTTGGAGGTGTCCGTGCGCACGGTTTATCGGGATATTGGCGAGTTGCAGGCGCAACGGACGCCCATCGAAGGTGAGGCCGGTATCGGGTACGTGATGCGGCGCGGCTATGATCTGCCGCCGCTCAATTTCGATGCAGAAGAGGTTGAAGCCTTGTGGGTCGGCCTGTCTCTTCTTGCGCGTACCGGCGACAGTCACCTGCAAAGGGCCGCCAGCCGGATATGCCAGAAGATCGACGCGCTGCATTGCCCAGCGGATTGGTTGCAGGTTGCCCCATGGGGTGCCCCGGCGGATGATCCAAACAAGGGTTGCGTTTCGATCGCGCATTACCGCGAAGCCATCAGGGCAGAGCGGAAAATCCGTATCACCTATGAAGATGGCGAAGGCGAACGCACGATTCGGGTCGTGCGCCCTTTGGCGCTGATCTATCACATCGAATGCACGATGCTGGCAGGCTGGTGCGAATTGCGCAACGGGTTTCGCCATTTCCGCACCGACCGTATCTGGTCCAGTGAATGCACCGAAGATAGCTTTTCAGGACAAAGCAGGTCGTTGCGCGAGCTCTGGCAGGAACAGCAGAATGCAGAAACGTTCGTTGAAGCGGTTTGAATACGTGTTTGGCGGGTATTCGCCGACTTCACCGCATTGTTGCTTGAGCCGCCAAGCCTGCACGGTGATATACTGAGGAAAACGAAGCACGCCCGAATAACGGGTGCTGGAGCAGAAGGTGATATCATGACGATTTCCAAGTTTTTCGTGGCCACAGGTTTGTGTTCAGCCCTTGTGTTGGCGGCCTGTACCGACCCGGGGACGCTGACAGTACAAGACGACCCGAACCAGAACGCCAAACAGGGCGCCGTTCTGGGTGGGCTGGTCGGCGCTGGAATCGGGGCGATTGCCAATAATTCGAACCCCGGTCTGGGCGCGCTGGCCGGTGCTGCAATCGGTGCTGCCGGGGGCGGCGTGATCGGCAATCAACTGGACAAGCAGGCTGCGGAGCTGCGTCAACAGCTGGCGAATGACGGAATTACAATCGTCAACGCAGGCGATCGCCTGATTGTGACGGTCCCGAATGACATCACCTTTGACACCGACAGTTCGACCGTGCGCCCGGCGTTGCGGTCTGATCTGGTGAAAGTGGGCCAGAACCTGGTCAACTACCCGAATTCGAACGTGCAGATCATCGGGCACACTGACAGCGACGGCGACGCAACCTACAATCAGGGCCTGTCAGAGCGTCGCGCGAATGCCGTGGCCGATATCCTTCAGGCCAACGGTGTCAGCTATAACCGCATTCGCACGATCGGGCAGGGCGAAAACAACCCTGTCGCGTCCAACCTGACGCCCGAAGGAAAATCGCAAAACCGGCGTGTCGAGATTGTCGTGGTGCCCAGCGGAAACGCGTAACCACTGCGCGGCGTGAACAGCGGGGCCGCCCAATGGGCGGCTCGGATTGCGCAATGACTGTGCGTCAAATGGGGTTTGGATCGGGGTGATCTCGGTCTAACTTGCGGGAAACACAGAAACGGAGTTTTCCCGATGTCCCAACCGACCCTTCTTGGCCTGTCCGGGTCCCTGCGCCAGAACGCGACCAACCGCAAGCTTCTGCGCGAGGCGGCACGGTTGTTCGATCCGGCAAGCTTTGTCGAAGCGGATTTGAACCTGCCCCTCTACGATGGTGATCTGGAAGACGGAGAAGGGATTCCCGAGGCGGTTCATACGCTGGCCAATCAGATCGCACAAGCCGATGCGGTGATCATCTCGACACCTGAGTACAACAAGGGCCCATCGGGTGTTCTGAAGAACGCGCTGGATTGGGTCAGCCGAACGCAAGGCAATCCATGGGCCGACAAACCGGTTGCGGTAATGTCGGCGGCCGCTGGTCGTGCAGGCGGGGAACGGGCGCAGATGATCCTGCGGGCCTGTATGGTTCCATTTCAGCCGCGCATCCTTCAGGGGCCCGAAATCCATCTGGCGAACAGTTCGAACGAATTCGACGATCAGGGAAAGCTGCGTTCGGACCGGTACGAAAAGTCTTTGCATGACTTGATGCAGAAACTCCGGGCCGAGGCCGGTTTCTGATCGCGGGTCAGGCAAATGACGCAAGGGCGACAGACCGATCTCTTGGATCCGGCCCGCGCGGCCGCATTTCAGGTCGCGCTGGGTGGTGTGCCAACGATCGCCAGCGGTTCGGAGTTGCCGCCCTTCTTCCATCAGCTCTATTTCTGGACCCCGCAACCGGCTGACGAATTGGGCCGGGATGGGCATCCCAAGGTTGGGGGCTTGATCCCGGATATGGGGTTGCCGCGCAGAATGTGGGCTGGCGGGCGGTTGACCTTTCACGCTCCTCTGATCGCAGGGATCACCGCCGAAAAGAAATCGGTTCTTGAAAGTCAAAGCGCCAAGGTGGGGCGGTCCGGCCCGTTGGGCTTTGTCACTTTGCGGCACGAGATCTGGCAGAACGGTCAGTTGTGCGTGACAGAATGGCAGGATCTTGTCTATCGCGAAGATCCTGCGCCGGATGCTGAAATGCCCCAACCGCCCACAGCGCGCACTGATGAGACCGATTCCCGCGAAGTCGGGTTCGATTCAACGTTGTTGTTTCGATACTCGGCCCTGACCTTCAATGGCCACCGTATTCACTATGATCTGGACTATGCGCGCGATGTGGAAGGATATGGCGGGCTGGTCGTGCACGGGCCGCTTCTGGCGCAGCTTCTGATGCTTTTCGCGGTTGACCTGATCGGTCCGCTCGCCTCGTTTTCGTTCCGCGCGACTTCACCATTGATGCATTTCGAAACGGCCCAGTTGTACCGGAGGGGTGAAAACATGTGGGTGCGCGGCCCTGACGGGCGGCAATGCATGCAAGCCGTCGCGCAGTCACAATGAGGTTTCGGGCCGGAACTCATCAGGGATCGTATCCCGATCTTCCAGCATAAGATCGGCCATGACCTCGGCGATTTTGGGTGCCATGCCGAAACCGATCTTGAACCCGCCATTGGCGATGAACTGCCCCTGATGCAGGGGATGGGCGCCCAACATCGGCGCACGGCTTTTGCTGCGCGGGCGCACACCGGCCCAACGTTCGATCACCTCGGCCCCGTGCAACAGGGGCAGGACGCGCGTAGCGCGGTCTATCACGTCGTCCAGAGCTTCGTCCGTGCTGGTCGGGTCCTCATAATCCCGTTCCGAGGTCGATCCGATCGCAAGTGTTCCGTCAGCATGCGGGACAATGTGAATCGCGTCGGCGAATAGTTGTGGCACTTCCCCCGCGTCGAAGCGCAACAGGGCGGCCTGCCCTTTGACACCATTTCCGACGGTCTTGCCGTAGGCGTCGTTCAGTTCCTGCAATCCTGCAAGGCCCGTGGCGTGGACGACCTGCCCCTTGTCCTCGGCTTCATTGACAATGTGAACGCCCATGACCTCCAGGGCTGCGACCAGCGCGGCACAGGCCCGCCGGGGGTGCATTCGTGCCGTCAGCGTATCGCGAATGACAAAGCCTGTGGGGCTGGGTGGGCACCAAGAACCCGCTTGGGCCGTGGTGATGACACGCCATTCCGCCCGACCTTGCCAAAGCTCATCTGCGGTGCCTTCGCGCTGGCGGGCCAGTTCCAGACCACGCGCGTCCGGGATCGGCTGCAGGCGGCCCAGCCGGCCATAGCCGGGTGAAACCCCGCCAGTGTCTTCGATCTGTCGCCAGAAGGGTTCAGCCATGATCAGACTGTCGAACTGAAATGCTTTCTTGGCGTTCCAGTTTTCCGGCACATGCGGGGCCAATGCGCCGACCAGACCTCCGCTGGACCCGGCGCCGGGACCGGACGGATCGACAACCTGCACTTTCGCACCGCGGCGCGCACAAATCCAGGCGATGGACAGGCCGAAAATTCCTGCGCCGCGAACCGTCACATCGACCATTGCCAATTCCCTTTTCCTTGTTCAGTGTCGCGCCGCTTAGCTACAGGATTCCCCAATGGCAGACCAGCGCGCCGAATTGACGTGGACCGAAGATCAGATACCGGTCTCGCACCGCTTCGACGACCCATATTACTCGTTTCAGAACGGGCTGGAAGAGACGCGCCATGTGTTTCTGGCGGGAAATGATTTGCCTGCGCGGTTTGCACCGGGGTTTCATATTGCCGAGTTGGGTTTCGGCACCGGCCTGAACCTGCTGACCGCCTGGTCGGAATGGGAGGCATCCGGTCAGAAAGGGCCATTGCGCTTTACTAGTTTCGAAGCCTTTCCCTTGGCGCCGGAAGACATGCAGCGCGCGCTTGGGGCCTTTCCTGAATTGCATCCGTGGAGCAGTCGGTTTCTGGCGCATTGGACAGGACGCACATGTGTGTTGGATTCGCTTCGGTTTGAGGTGGTGATCGGCGATGCGCGCAGGACATTGCCGAACTGGGACGGAATGGCAGATGCCTGGTTTCTCGACGGGTTTTCACCAGCCAAGAACCCTGAATTGTGGGGCGCGGACCTGTTGCAGGACGTGGCAAACCACACTGTCAAAGGCGGTACAGCGGCCACGTATACGGCCGCGGGTTTCGTGCGCCGGGGACTTGAGAGTGCAGGTTTCAACGTAACCCGCATGCCCGGCTATGGTCGCAAGCGGCACATGACACGGGCACACAAAGCATGACCCAGAAGAACAATGTCGGCGCGGGCATCGCTTTGATGGTGGGCGCGACAATTGTCTTTGCGTTGCAGGACGGTATCTCGCGCCATCTGGCCGGAACCTACAACACCTACATGGTGGTCATGATCCGCTATTGGTTCTTTGCGGCTTTTGTCATCGCTCTGGCCGCGCGGGCCCCCGGTGGGCTGAAGGCGGCCACAAAGACAAGTCAGTTGGGTTTGCAGATCGTGCGGGGCTTGTTGCTGGCGGCCGAGATCTGCATTGCGGTGTTCGGCTTTACGGTCCTTGGCCTGATCGACAGTATGGCGGTTTTCATCTGTTATCCTTTGCTTGTCGCCGCGCTGAGCGGGCCGGTGCTGGGCGAAAAGGTCGGATGGCGGCGATGGGCTGCGATCGGTGTCGGCTGCATCGGCGTTCTGATCATCCTGCAACCGGGCGCCGGGGTCTTCAACCCGTGGGCTGTCATACCTTTGATTTCTGCATTGCTGTTTGCGATCTATGGTCTTTTGACGCGATATGTCGCCCGCCAGGACAGCGCGGCGACCAGCTTTTTCTGGACCGGTGTCGCCGGTGCCGTGGCGATGACCGTGTTTGGCATGTGGTTCTGGGAGCCGATGGCGCACGACGACTGGCTCTGGATGGCGCTGCTTTGCGTCAGTGGGGTGTTCGGGCATTGGTTGCTGATCAAGTGCTACGAAGTGGCCGAAGCCAGTGCGGTTCAACCCTTTGCATATTTCCACCTGGTTTGGAGCGCGATCCTGGGTATTTCGATCTTTGGCGAAACGTTGCGCCCCGAAGTCGTGGCGGGCGCAACCATCGTCGTAGCCGCAGGTTTGTTCACCTTATGGCGCGAACGCCGCCAGAGATGATCCGATCAGCTCCTGCGAGAACGGAATCGGAAGGGCGGGTTGCCCCAGGCGGGCACGGTAGACCGGCAGGCTTTCGGTCACGCGCATCACGTAGTTCCGCGTTTCGCTGAACGGGATCGTCTCGATCCAGTCGACGATATCGACCTCGCCTGTGCGTGGATCACCATAGCGTTCCATCCACGAGATCGGGCGCCTTGGCCCCGCATTGTACCCCGCCGCCATCATCACAACGTTGCCGTTGAAATCGGCCGCCAGACCAGAAAGATAGTTGGCCCCAAGCTTTGCGTTGTATTGCCAGTCCGTGGTCAAACGTCCCGTCTGATGGCCGCTGAGAATGCCCAGCTCGCCCGCAACCAACTTGGCCGTGGCGGGCATTACCTGCATCAGGCCGCGCGCGCCCGCACCGCTGACGACGACCGGGTCGAACTCGCTTTCGCGACGCGCGATGGCCAATGTCATTTCCTTGGCCATCGGCAATCGCATATCTGCCACTGGATGGACCGGGTAATAGGCTGCGGGTAAAACGGTTCCCGTGGTCGCCGCCCGCTTGGCGATCATCACGGCCAGATGCGGCTGTTTCAGTTCGATAACCAGGTCGCCCAATTGATTGGCCTGCACTGGATCAAGGCTTTCGACCAGATGGGTCAGGAACCGCTCGGACAGGTTTGCTTCTCCGGCTTTCAACAACAGCAATCCGGCCTCCAAAACGCTGGAATCGGCAAACTCCGCCTGCCGCCAATGCGGCGCGCGACGCGGATTGGCCAGTTCCGCATCAAACGGTCGTCCGATCCGTTCTGCGGCCAACAGACCGTAGAATGAGGTCTGGTAATCGGCCCCCATTGCATAGGCGTCATACGCCTTGTCCGCGTCACCCAATGCCGCGTAAGCGCGCCCAAGCCAATAGCCACCACGGCCTTTCGAGATCGGAGATTTCACGGCGTCCGAAAAGTTCTGGAAGTGGCGAACGGCGGTGGCAGGATCGTTCAGTTTGCGAAGCGCCAGAAAACCGGCCAGCCATTCAAGATCGGCATAGCCGTAACCCATTTCGGGGGTCATGTGATGATTGGCGGCCACGTCATATGCGCGCGCCGCACGGCCCGATCGCATCTCAAGCCGTGCAAGACGGCGCCGTCCCTCCGCCCATTTGTCAGGCTCACCCAGTGCGTCAGGCCCGGTAGAGCGTGCCAGCATCAGATCGACGGCGCTGTCATCCAGTTCTTTCTTGTCGCGCCAGACAAAACGATCGAAGGCCAGCCCGGGCGCATCCGCCAGAGACTTGGGAACTGCTGCCACCTTGGTGTCCACACCGGGTTGGCGTTTCTGCAATGCTATGCGCGCTTCGGCCAGTTTGCGTTCGTCCGAACCGACCAAAGGCAACATCTGCCCGGCGCTTACAAGATGACCGTCCCACAGCATTCTGTCCAAGCGCGCCGCGTGATGCGGCTTCAGAAGTTTGGCAAAGTTCTCCAGATAACTTTTTTGCAGACCCGAACCCATTGGCATGGTGCGCCAAGCGGTCACAATGTCGGCCTCCGCCTCTCCGATACGTCCCTTGGCTTTCAGGGCGACGGCAAAGTTCAACGCGCCCTCTGCCGTCTGAGGCGGCATGCCGGCATAGAATTTCAGAACCCTGTCTGGATCGGCACCGGTGAAAACAGGCTCGCTCTTGCGGCGCAGCCATGCCAGCCCGGGCCAGTCCGGGCGACGTTCGAGAAACACCAACACGTCGCCAGAGCTGCCGAAGCCCTCGCGCAGCCAGTGCCAGACAATGATATCGCGCGATACGGAACCTCGCTGGCCGGATACGCGCAACGCTGCGTTCCAGTCGCCTTTGCGTATTTCGTTAAGTCCAGCGCGCAAATCAGCAGCAGCATCTGCCCGTGCTGAATGCGTCGCAGTCACCGAATACAGAATCACAGCAGTCAACAGTGCCAGAAAGCGTGTCATCCCTTGCATTTCCCAACCAACCGAGGATAGAGCCTGTGAGGATAAACCGTGCGTCGCTGGGATCAACTCACAAAGCTGGAAACGTGAGGAACCGCGGCGTAAAAACTGCAAAATGCACCTTGAAGGAGCGTGTCATGTTCAAAGGCTCGATGCCAGCCCTCGTCACCCCGTTCAACAACGGCGAGTTGGACCTGAAGACGCTCAAACATCTGGTGGACTGGCAGATATCCGAAGGCTCGACCGGGCTGGTGCCTGTGGGAACAACCGGTGAAAGCCCGACGCTCAGCCACGAAGAGCATGAAACGGTGATCGAAGAGGTTGTTAAAACCGCTGCGGGCCGCGTTCCTGTCATTGCCGGTGCCGGGTCGAACAACACGGTCGAAGCTGTCCGCTTCGTTCAGTTCGCGGAAAAAGTCGGAGCGGATGCGGCACTGGTCGTCACGCCGTATTACAACAAACCGACTCAGCGCGGCTTGATCGCGCATTTCGAGGCGCTGCATGCGGCCGCGGATATCCCGATCATCATCTACAACATTCCGGGCCGCTCAGTCATTGACATGACGCCTGCCACGATGGGTGAACTGGCCAAGCTTCCCCGTATCGTCGGTGTCAAAGATGCAACGGGCGATCTGGCCCGTGTCAGCCAGCAGCGTGCAACTTGCGGCGCAGATTTCTGCCAATTGTCCGGCGAAGACGCCACGGCTCTTGGCTTCAACGCGCACGGCGGTGTTGGCTGCATTTCGGTCACCGCAAACGTGGCCCCCAAGCTATGCGCTGAATTCCAGCAGGCCACGCTGGCCGGAGATTATGCAAAAGCGTTGGAGTATCAGGACAAACTGATGCCGCTGCATGAGGCGATCTTCATCGAGCCGGGCCTTGTCGGTGCCAAATATGCACTCAGCAAACTGGGCCTTTGCAGCACCGAAGTGCGCTCACCCCTGACCGAGCTGGAAAACAGCACCAAAGATGCAATCGAGGCCGCAATGGCCCATGCCGGCCTGATCTGACCGGTATTTCAGAATACGACGAAGGGCGGCCTCGAACCTTGAGCGCCGCCCTTTCTTTTCCATGTATCCAGACTTCATCTGGCCAAAAAATATCCCGGGGGAGTCGCGGCTTGCCGCGGCGGGGGCAGAGCCCCCTCAGCGTTTGCCGTAATACAGCCCCACGACATGTTCGGCCTGCGCAAAGAACAGCCAGCGCGACGTTGCAACACCTGCCAGATGCGAGGCCACGGCCAGCAGGGCGAAGACGTGATTGAACGGCAGCAACAACAGCAGAACCGGCAGCACGAATGCCAGAGTGAACGAGATCAGCCGCAGTTTTTCGGCGTGTTTGCGACCCACGACGTGAACGAATTCTCGAAGCAGATAATTGGTGCCGGTATGGGGCGGCTCAAAGGCGCGGACGGATCCGCGTGCGCCAAGCCCGGTGGCTGTTCCCAGATCCGTTCCCGATGACGCAAACGCCTGATCCCCTTTGCGCCAGTACAGTATCTGCACCAGCGCCGCGATCAGCAGCAGCGGCAGAGCTGCGCTTGTCTGACCTGCCAGCAATGCGCCACCGGCCAGGCTGAAGCTGAGAAACATGGCAGGTGTCAGGTTCATGTTCCAGCGTGGGATGGTCTTGAGCTGCGTGTAGATCATCGAGGTCGTGAACACTGTGGCCAGCGACAACCCTGCGCCGATCCAGCCCAGGAAACCCCAGCGTTGGTCCAGAAACACCACGCCAATCGCATAGAGCCCCATGATGACCAGCGCGAGGACGGCACACCAACCTTCACGGCTGAGCCAGCTGGTTTTCCATTGAGTGAAGGCCTTCAAGGCCCGTTCCGGATGGCCCAGGTGGAAGGTCGAAGCCAAAAGCCCGCCGACGGCCAGACCAAAGGCAATGGCGAAGAACACAAAAGCCACCCAACCCGAGACAGCCGGAAACCCCAGGCCAAGAAAGAACAGCAGTCCAAATCCCAGACCGGACAGGGTGGTGAACAGAATGACGGAGGGTGCGGGATGCATCAGAGTTTCTCCAACGTCTTGTCGAGCCAGCCGAGGAACCCTTTGGGCTCGTCAGCGATGGGGGCCAGCAGGGGGGCCAGTATGTCGATCTGGTCTTCCACGGTGTCCTTGGGGCGCGGGGGCAGGTATTTATTGACGGGTTTGGTGCCCATTTCCGGCATCAGGTCCATGCCACCCCGTTCTGCAACCAGCTGGCTGACATCGCTGTCAGGGTCGCCCAGATCGCCAAAGTGCCTTGCGCCCGCAGGGCAGGTGCGAACACAGGAGGGGATACGGTCGACCTCGGGGAGGTTTTCATTGTAGATGCGGTCCACGCAAAGTGTGCATTTCTTCATCACGCCCTCGGCCACATCCAGTTCCCGCGCACCGTAGGGGCAGGACCAGGCGCACAGGCCGCATCCGATGCAATCGCTTTCATTGACCAAGACGATGCCATCCTCGACCCGTTTGTAGCTGGCGCCGGTGGGGCAAACGGTAACACAGGGCGCGTCTTCGCAATGCAGGCAGGACTTCGGGAAGTGGATCAGCTGGGCATGCCCGTCGGCAGGTTGCACTTCGTAGGAATGCACGCGGTTGAGAAAGGTGCCCGAAGGGTTTGCACCGTAGGCGTCCTGATCCGAAAGAGGGGCACCGTAATTTTCCGTGTTCCAGCCTTTGCAGGAAATAACGCAAGCGTGGCAGCCGACACAGGTGTCCAGGTCGATGACCAGGCCCATCTTGCGGTCAGTGGAGTTTGGTAGCTGGGTCATGTCAGGGAACCTCTGCTGTTGAGGGCAGGTGAGGGGGCCAGCCCCCTCTTGAGCCTGCGGCTCAATTCACCCCCGGGATATTTTTGGCCAGATGAAGTGCGGATCCGGGTCATTTGCCCACCTTCCAGGCCAGGTTCTCAGGGCCGGTTCCGACAGGAGATTTGATCGGGTCGAAATTCGGCTGGCTTTGCGCGTCGGCAGGCGCGTCGGCTTTTTCGATTTTGACCTTCAGGTCGAACCATGCCGCCTGACCAGTGATCGGGTCCGAATTGGCCCAGCGCATTCCATCATCTTTGGACGGCAACAATTCGTGAATCAGGTGATTGAGCAGGAAACCTTTGGTCGCTTCCGGCGCGTCGTCCTGCAAGGCCCAGGCGCCCTTGCGTTTGCCGATGGCGTTCCATGTCCAGACCGTGTTGTCATTCAGCGCGGCCATCTCCATCACAGGCACGGTGATCTCACCGTGGGGGGAGCTGACTTTTGCCCAGTCGCCGTCTTGCAGGTTGTGTTCTCGCATCAGTTTGGTCGGGACGTAAAGCGGGTTTTGCCCGTGCAACTGGCGCAGCCACGCGTTCTGTGTGCCCCAACTGTGATACATGGCCATTGGGCGCTGGGTCAGGGCGTTGACGGTGAAGCCTTCATTGCCCCGCTGATCGGTTTCGTACCAGATCGGCAGCGGATCCATGGTGTCCTTGATGCGCTGGCGCAGGTGCTCGGGCGGCTGGCGGTCTCCGTGACCTTCGGCAGCCAGCTGGAACCGGCGCATGGGTTCGGAATAGAGCTGGAACAGATAGGGTTGAGGGCTGTCATAGATGCCCATCCCGACGGCCCAGTCCTGATAGGCGGTGTTCCACGGTTTGTAGTAATCCGCGCCTTCCGGGATATGCGCCACATAAAATCCGCCGTTTTCGATATACCGGTTCAGCTGATCCGGATTGACCTCGCCGCGGCCTTCCTTGTCGCCGTCCGGACCCCGGAAGCCGGCCAGCGGGCCGATGCCGGGGCGTCGTTCGTGGTTGACGATGTAATCCGCGTAGTCTTTCCACTTTGGGCTGCCGTCTTCATTCGTGAAGCCCGGCAGGCTCATGCGGTTGGCCAGCTCGATCAGAACCGATTGGAAGCCACGCACGTCGCGGTCGGGTTCGACCACTGGCCAGCGAATGGCGTCTGCTGCGGCGTCGGCCTCGCAGATCGGGCGATCCAACAGGGAGATACAGTCGTGCCGCTCGAGATAGGTGGTGTCGGGCAGGATCAGGTCGGCATACGCCACCATTTCCGAAGAATAGGCGTCGGAGTAAATGATGCGCGGGATGACGTAATTGCCGTCATCGGTCTTGGCCGTCAGCATCTCCATCACACCTTTGGTGTTCATGGAGGAGTTCCACGACATATTCGCCATGTACATGAACAGGGTGTCGATCTTGTAGGGATCACCAGCCGCAGCGTTCGAAATCACCATGTGCATCAACCCGTGCACGGACATCGGGTTTTCCCAGGTGAATGCCTTGTCAATGCGTTGCGGCGTGCCGCAGTCGTCC
This sequence comes from Ruegeria sp. A4, assembly GCF_056543025.1. Classification (NCBI taxonomy): domain Bacteria; kingdom Pseudomonadati; phylum Pseudomonadota; class Alphaproteobacteria; order Rhodobacterales; family Roseobacteraceae; genus Ruegeria; species Ruegeria sp. A4. The sequence goes on from NZ_JBQGAW010000008.1 coordinate 115,878, forward strand.
AGCAGCAGGTCTTCGGGACCACGTGGAAAGCCCAGATGCGGGCCGTTCAGCGGACGTCCCGGACGCCTGTCGCCATGAGGCGTCGGGTGTGCTTCGACTGGTTTGGGATAGGGTGGCTTGAAGCGGAAACCGCCCGGTACCTCGACTGTTCCCAGCATGATCTGCAGCACATGCAGTGCGCGGCAGGTCTGGAATCCGTTGGCATGGGCTGATACGCCCCGCATGGAATGGAAGCTTACGGGACGACCAATCATCTTCGAGTGCTTTTCACCCCGAAAATCAACCCATTCCTGATTCAGTTCGATTGCTTCGTCAAAAGCGACCCTGGCGATTTCGGCGGAAATGGCCCGGATACGTTTGGCCGGGATGCCGCAGCGATCGGCCACCGTCTCGGGCGCGTGTTCGTCGCTGAGGTATTTTTCAGCCATCAGGTGGAAAACGGGGCGGTGCGTCACACCGTCCTTGTCATAGGTCGCCGACAGGTCCGGGCGCACGCCGGGCTTGTCGAATGCGGTTGGCTCGCCCGTCTTGCGATCAATAACCAGCGGCTTGCCGTCCTCGTCGCGCAGGAACAGGCCCTTTTCCGCACCCTCGCTTGCGTTCACCAGAACCGGCGCATTGGTATAGCGGCTCAGGTAATCCAGATCGATCTTGCCGGCTTTCATCAGAACGTGGATCAACGACAAAATGAACAGCCCGTCTGTTCCGGGTGTGATGCCGACCCAGTCATCGGCGACTGCGTTATAGCCCGACCGGATCGGATTCACCCCGATCACCCGTGCGCCGCGCGCCTTGATCTTGCCGATCCCCATTTTTATCGGGTTGCTGTCATGATCCTCGGCGACGCCGAACAGCATGAACAGTTTGGTGTGATCCCAGTCGGGTTGTCCAAACTCCCAAAACGCGCCACCCATCGTGTAAATGCCACCGGCCGCCATATTGACCGAGCAGAAGCCGCCGTGGGCTGCGTAGTTCGGAGTGCCGAAATTCTGGGCCCAGAAACTGGTGAAACTTTGGCTCTGGTCGCGGCCAGTGAAAAAGGCCAGCTTCTGCGGTGCGGTTTCATGCAGTTCGTTCAGCCAGCCCACAGCAGTGCTGAGCGCCTCGTCCCACTCAATCTCGCGAAATTCACCCGAGCCACGTGGGCCGACACGCTTCAGCGGTTTGCGCAGGCGAGAAGGGGCGTTGACCTGCATGATCCCGGCAGAGCCTTTGGCGCAGAGCACACCCTTGTTTACCGGGTGGTCCCGGTTTCCTTCGATATAGGCGACCTTGCCGTCTTTCATGTGAACGTTGATGCCGCAGCGGCAGGCGCACATATAACAGGTGGTTTTGCGGACCTCGTCCGAAACTTTCGGAGACGTTTCAAGGATCGGCTGCTGATGGGTCATTGGCGGGTCCTGTCGGTTGTGTCGGGAGGACTTTGTCACTTTCCTTCCGATTTGAGAACATCGTTCTGGAAACGACGTGAGTTCTGAGTTTTATTCCCTGATAGCTTGCAGTGCCGTCACGGCGATCATCTGGGTCACATCTTCGGCGCTGCATCCGCGGGAAAGATCATTGGCGGGTCGGGCCAGCCCCTGCAAAACCGGGCCGATCGCGGTGTAACCCCCCAGTCGTTGCGTGATCTTGTAACCGATATTGCCCGCGTCGAGATTGGGAAAGATCATCACGTTGGCCTGACCGGCGACCGAAGATCCGGGCGATTTGCGATCCCCGACCGAGGGCACGAAGGCCGCGTCGAACTGAAGCTCGCCGTCGACCTCGAGATCCGGGGAACTTTGGCGCAGTGTTTCAGTGGCCTCGATCACCTTGTCGACATCGGGATGCTTTGCGCTGCCCTTGGTCGAAAAGCTGAGCATGGCGATCTTGGGGTCAACCCGCAGCAGTGCCCGCGCCGATCTGGCCGAGGCGACGGCAATTTTGCTCAACTCGTCAGCGCTGGGATCGATGACCAGGCCGCAGTCCGAATAGAGCATCGCCCGCGCTCCGGGCTGAGCGTTTTCCGGCGGGTACATCAGGAAAAAGGATGATACCATTCCGGCATCTGGGGCCATGCCGATCACCTGAATGGCCGCGCGTACAATGTCTCCGGTCGTGTGAACGGCACCACCTACGGTTCCAGTGGCCCGCCTGCTGCGTACCAGCATGGCGGCATAGACTGGCGGTGTTTCAACGGCGGCGCGGGCTTTGGCCGGATCGACGCCCTTGTGTTGGCGCAGTTCAAAATAGGTTTGGGCAAATTCCTCGGTCAGGTCCGAGGTTGCCGGGTCGTGAACCATGACGCCGTCAGAGCGAGCGGCATTCTGGTTCTTGAGGGTGGCTTCGACGTCGGCTTGTGGACCGACCAGAATGACATCAGCCAGTCCGGCCTGGTGGGCGGCCAGTGCCCCCGCAACGACGCGGGGATCACTGCCTTCGCATAAAGAAATCACAGGGCGCGAGGCCGGGGCGTTCTGACGCAACAGTTCAATTGGTGTCATTGTCATACGCTCTGGCCTCGTCCTTTGATCACGCTTCCTGAACTTTCATGTCTTCGGCCGAGATTCCTGCGACGGCGACGGGTTTTTTCATTGCGTCGCGGCGGAAGGGTTCGCCGA
>NZ_JBQGAW010000009.1:0-114279 GCF_056543025.1 Ruegeria sp. A4
AGCACTGCCGCGCCAATGGTACTTGGGCTTAAGCCCCGGGAGAGTAGGTCACCGCCAAACCTAGTAAAAGCCCACATCTCTCTAACACGATGACACAATAACTGACACTGGCGCGGGGTGGAGCAGTCCGGTAGCTCGTCAGGCTCATAACCTGAAGGTCAGAGGTTCAAATCCTCTCCCCGCAACCAACTTCCAGCAGCCCGTTCGATCTACAAACAGTCCACTGGACTGTTTGCTAAACGATCAAACCTCGTTAGGCTCATAACCTGAAGGTCAGAGGTTCAAATCCTACTCCCGTAACCTGCGTCGCAATTCCCAAAACAAACCCTCAAACCAAAATCAATCCAACTGATCCAATGGATCAATGGCTTCTCCGCGACAGCCTCGCAAAACGAAACTCACAGACACAAAAGACGCATAAAACGATTCCTAAGGGCCAAATCTTATCTATTAGATTTGGATAAATGCTCTTAATCCATGATTTAACACCATACTGAGTGATATTAACGTTAAAGACGCTCGCGTACCGATTTCCATTGGCTTTTTGGTTTGGAGCCGACAACAAGCATGTCGACACTGCGGATAGATCGGCGCTTCCGACGATATTGCTGAGGATGACAACTCTTCGCTTCTTTTAAATGTGACCCGCTCAAACGGCGAAGTCATTTACGACCCGCTCGCCGCATGAACACCGATTGAACTATCGAGAAGACATCGCAACAAAAAACTGCTCACTCAGCCAATGTGGTTATCGCTTTAGTGCACCTAAATCCATCATCTCAATGGATTACAGGCCGATGATGCACTAACAATCAACTTGGACCAGTCTGATGAGGATGCTCAAGATGACTTGGAACCTTGGGAGAGAAGCGTGAGATACGTTGCCAAAGGTGTTTTCATTTGTTGCGCTGTTGCGCTTGTTTCTGTCTTTGCGACCTGGCTATTCCTGTCCTCCGCGTTGTTTTCTTCTGTCAGGGCCACTTTTGTTGAGAGCCTGATCAGTAAGAAACTTGGTCAGGATGTCAGAATAGAAGATGAAGTGCGTCTCGGTCTGGGTCGGCAGTTGCAGATATCAGCGGCGGGGTTGGTACTACCCGGGGCGCCGGAAGCAGATGCGAAGCTGGCGGCAATCGACAAACTTGAATTCGAGGTTTCCGCGCGTGACCTCTGGAACAATAAGCTTTCTCTAAGTGGCCTCTCTGTCTCGGGTCTTCACCTGAACCTGATCACTGACAAGGATGGCGTTGGAAATTGGCGCTCTGTTTCTCAACCGAATGCAGCAGCTTCGCAAACCGCAAAACCTCCGACGCTACCGGTCGCCGGAATTCTGTCGGACCGCACAGTTGACCTGACCGACATCACCATTTTTTATCAGAATGAATTGAATGGGCTTGAACTGAATCTGCAGCTTCCTGAACTGCTTTTGAAGCGTGACGATCAAACCAACACGGCCTCTGCGGCTGGGGAAGGTTCGCTGAACGGCGAGAGGTTTGAGCTCAGCGGAACGTTTCCAGCGGAAGACCCGTTTCGGATAACAGCGGTTTTTGAACAAGTCTCTATTCTTGCCGAAGAAGTCCCTACGGAAGCCGGGCTTGAGGTGAGGACGACGATAGAGATTGTGGAACTTGGTCAGCTTCTCGGCATCCTGAAACTAGATCGAGTATTGGAAGGCTCTGGGCGTATTGGCGCCACGTTCCAAACGGCCAACGGCACTTCCCGGATCGATGATCTGGCCGTGCTGGCGGAGTTGGATGGTGGTCAAAGCCTCTCGCTGAACGGGCAAATCGGGGAATTGGGAAACCCCGAAGATGTATCGCTGACAACACGTATTCGGTTGTACCCGGAAAATGCTGAACCAGCCTCCGCCGCATCACGATATGATCTTAAACTTGTTGCGGTTGATATGGTAATGGACAGTGTTCCTGGGCAGGTTCCTCAGCGACAAATGGTTATCAAAACCAACGGGTTCACATTGGACACCTCGGGCGAAGGCCCGCCTCCAATCAAGTTTTCCGAGCTATCCAGAACACCCGAAGGCGCCTTGCGTGTTGGAAGCATCAACCTGAGAATTGGGAACCCCGCTGATCCGTTTGTCATTTTGAACGGATCGGTCGATGATGCGCTGAGGTTGCAAGGCATATCAGCTGAAGGTCTGATGGATATTCCGGCAAGCAGTCTGATCTCTCCAGAGTTGTTGGGGCCGGACGACCAGCTTGGCAGGTTTTCCGGCAACTTTCATTTGAACGGCGGCATCAATCAGCTGTCTCTAACGAATCTGGATGGCCAGACAAGCGAAACGGAAGTCTGGAATCTCGAGGTGCATGGCAAGGTCAAGAACGTGCTCAAATTCGAGGATCTGGATCTTGCAATTGATGTCGATGTCCCATCCGGGGCGGATCTGTTGGAGGCGCTGTCACTTGAACGTGTCGAAACCGGTCCTGCGCGGTTTGAAATCGGGCTTGTCAGCCAGGGCACTGATTGGAACGCAAATGCTGCTGTCGAGGTAGCCGACTCTGTCCTGCAAATCGTGGCCGATCTTGATGATGCAACAAGTGCCCCTGTATTGCGGGGTACTATTGAAAGTGAGCTGATCAAGGTAGATCAGATCCGTACCATCATTCAGGCCGTCGCACAGTTGAGGAAGTTAGGCGGTTCAGAGGCAGACGAGGAAGATGCCGATCAAGAAGACAGTGCTACCGGTCCGCTGAGAGATGTGACGCTTGAACCTATCGGCCGTTCAATTCTCTTGTCCGGTATGGATATGGATGTTGATATTGATCTTCGGCATATCGAAGGCGCCAGAGGCATAAGCAGTTTGCAGAGTGATCTGACTCTCAACGAAGAAGAGCTTAAGGCCGGGCCGTTGAAGTTTGAATACGGAGGCGCCCATTTCGACGTCAGCGGGCAAATGGATCTGTCGAATGACGCGCATCTGCTTACTTTGACCGGCAAGGCGGGCGGCTGGCAGCTGGATGACATCCTCCACAATCTGAACTTCAAAAAGGGCGCCAGCGGTACGATCTATGCTGATTTTTCGGTGACCGGCGGAACTGATTCACCAAAACACTTTGCCAACACCATGAATGGCAGCGCCACAGTTTCAATGCGGGACGGCTCGATCGAAACGCAGCTTCTGGATCTGGCGGGCCTTGGGGTCTTGCCTTGGGTATTTACAAAAGAAAAACAAAAGGTTGCGCCAATCGTATGCTTGCGCGCGCCGATCAATATTTCAAATGGAAATTTTTCGACAAAACAAACCACCCTGGAAACAGATCATGTCCAGGTTGTTGTCTTTGGCGATGTTAATGTGGCGGGAAAATCTCTGGATTTGAACCTGCAACCCCGAAAGATTGGCGAACCCCTTTCAAAAAGCCCCTGGCCAGTGACTTTGAGGGGTCCATTGTCCAAGCCGAACGTCAAGGTCAAGGATGGGCCGAAAAGGCTGAAACGATCTGATGGTGCGGATAAAATGCCGGCCAAAAGAAAACTCTGTGTTCCGGATATTTTGCAGCTCCAATAGTGGGCGAGCGGCTCGGTACCTGCCCGAACCCAGAGTTCGTGAAGGATCGTAATGTGACTGCTAAAGATGTCTGTTTTGGGCAAGGAGCGTTGATTGAAGGCCAAACCACGCTAGATGTTCAATGTCTTGTGGTCACCCGGAACCCCCGTGTTTGCGGCAATGGCTGGATCATCAGTCACAGGCTTCCACAGCTTCCAAAACAGGTCCAGGCACTCCATGCATGCCTAAAGCTAGCCAACAGTTTGCGCACTCTGACACCGTGCAACGCGGCAATTGACTGCAATACTCGGGGATAACACCAACTACCCCATGCCGCCTTGCGACATGCAAAAGGTTGCTTGTTTGCGAAAGCCCGGAGCCCAGCTAGGATGCAAGATACTGATTTTCGCGAGGTTGAAATGAAAAACCTGTTTCCGTCCATGCCCGAAGACGCGAATCTGGGCCACGTCTATCGCGCTTTCCCGGAGAAACTTGGACCTCTGGCAGAGTACCAAAATCGTGTCATGCGGGGCGACAGTGAACTCAGCATCGCGGAACGAGAGATCATTGCAGCCTATGTCTCCGGATTGAACGCCTGCGCTTTTTTTCATGGCGCGCACACCGTGCATGCCAAGGCTTTCGGCATTGATGTCAGCACCATCGAGGACTTGATGGATGATCTTGAAAGCGCGGATATCGACGACAGTCTAAAACCCATTCTGGCTTATTCCGGAAAACTAACAACCAGCCCCTCCCGCATGACTGAAGCCGATGCAAAAGCAGTCTACGATGCCGGTTGGTCCGAGAATGCGCTGTTTGACGCTATACAAGTTTGTGGTTTGTTCAACTTGATGAATCGTGTGTTGGAGGGCACCGGAATTACCGAGTATCATTCAGATACAAAATCCGTCGATGATGACGTGCTCGACAACCTGCGTAGCAAATGGTGCTACCTTGATTTTGGCAAGGCAAACGGGCTTTTCGCATGACTTCTGATCTGTCGGTCTGGGCCAGGGGCCTCGCAAAAGCGTATGGCGGGCGTGGCACAACAGCTTGAAACGGTAATCCAAATCAACAGGCCCGCCGGATCGGCGGGCCTTTTTGAGCTCTGCGTTGTCAGTCTTTCGTGCCGACGTTTTCTTCGAACGCAACCTTGAAGGCGGCCTGTTTCTCGGGGCTGGCCTCGGTTTGATATTTCGATTTCCATTCATCCATCGTCATGCCGTAGAAAATCTCGCGGGCTTCATCCTTGCCCAGTTCGATTCCCTTTTCGTTTGCCGCTTCCTGATACCAGCGCGACAGGCAGTTGCGACAAAACCCGGCGAGGTTCATCATGTCGATGTTCTGAACGTCCGTGCGGTCTTCCATCAGGTGCTTTTGCAACCGGCGAAATGCAGCAGCCTGAAGTTCAATTTCGGTTTGCTTGTCCATGATCTGGCTCCGGATGGCGAATGAGTTGCTTCTGACCTAACAATCCAGTGGACCCGTTACAAGAAACGGACGTGCCGAAGCGCCTTTTCACATCAATTTCAATGCTAGCCAAGGCACGATGCAGAAAACCAGCGTCAGGATTTTGTAGTTCGCAAGATACCTGAAATAGGCGCGTTTCACATCCGGGCGTTCCATCCGAAACATCCTGCCGTGAATGTCGGCAATCCAATCCTGCAAAAGCAGAACCATCAGGGTGGTAAACAGAAGCACCGCGATATTGAGCACGGCCATCCAACCAAAAAACGTCGTCAAAAACTCTTGTGTCATGATGACCCCCTTTCCCAGTTGATATGGGACATGAAGGCCGTGCTAACAACAGCGTGACGCAGGGTAAAGTACGCGCAGGACTTGCGGTCAAAGGTCGCTGGCTTCCAATGCATCTTGCAGGATCACCGCCAATCGCTCGGCCCATTCCCTTTGCCCCGCATGGTCTGCGATCAAGTCGTTGCGCAGCTCGATCAGTGCGTTGGGGCGTCCAAACGCGGTACAGTGTTTGTCAATCGCATCCCCTGGCAGAACTCCGGTATACGGCTCGTTGACGCCAACGCACAGATCATCCTCGGCCTGAAGCCTTTCGATCAGCGGGCCAGAGAACCGCTCGTCCGAGGTGTGCAGCACGCCAATGTGCCATGGGCGCGGCTCACGACCGCGCAGTTGGCGGGTGAAGGAATGCATCGAAACGATCACAGCATGGGGCAGGGCCGCCATTTGTGCCAGTGCCTCGTGGTAGGGGCGGTAGCACATATTCAGGCGACGTTCGCGCTCGTCTTCATCTGCGTGGCGATTTCCGGGGATGATTGACCCGTCATAGAGCTTCATCAACAGCGTGGGATCGTCTTCACCCCGGTTCGGGTCGATGACCAACCGCGAGAAGTTGGCGGCAATCACCGGCGCGTTCAGGATCTCACCCAAGTGTTTCGACACCTCATACGCGCCGACATCATAGGCGATGTGGCGTTCCATATCCTCGCGCGGCAGACCGAGATCGCCGCCATTTACGTCAGGGGGAACAGTATTGGTTGCATGGTCGCATGTAATCAGCCAGCGAGACGGGCGATCCGCACCGTGGACGAAAAATGGAGTGTATGTCATCAGCCTGTCATCTTGTTTGCCGCTGGTGTAGGGCAGTTGCTTTGAAAAGGGAATTGCGCAATAAGCATCGAGATGATGTTTGCGGTAACATTTTGCGGAAGCTGATCTGCAAACTTGAGATGACGTAAGGAGGTCTATGCCAATGCGACGCCTGAGAAATGTGAAAATCGTGGCGACGCTGGGGCCAGCGTCAAATGACTATGACACGATTAGTGCCCTGCACGAGGCTGGCGCGGATGTCTTTCGTCTGAACATGAGCCATGGCAGCCATGATGAGATCCGCGAACGGCACAAGATCATTCGGCAGGTGGAAAAGGATCTGGACAGCCCGATTGCCATTCTGGCCGACCTTCAGGGACCCAAGCTGCGCGTTGGTGTCTTTGCCAATGAGGCAGAGGAGCTGGAAGAAGGTGCGTCCTTCCGTCTCGACCTCGACCCTGCTGCGGGCGACATCAACCGGGTCTGCCTGCCGCATCCCGAGATTTTCGCGGCGCTTGAGCCGGGCGCCCGCCTGCTGGTGAATGACGGCAAGATCCGACTGATCGTTCAGGACTGCGGGCAGGCTTTTGCAAATTGTACGGTCGAGGTGGGTGGCACGATCTCGAACCGCAAGGGCGTCAACGTTCCTGATGTGGTACTGCCGCTGGCGGCTTTGTCGGCCAAGGACCGAGAGGATCTGGAATTTGTCTGCCAACTGGGTGTGGACTGGTTGGCGCTGAGCTTCGTGCAGCGCGCCAAGGACGTTTTCGAGGCTCGTGCGCTTGCGGATGGTCGCGCGGCGATCCTGTCCAAGATTGAAAAACCTGCCGCAGTTGAGGCGTTTGACGACATCCTTGATGCGTCGGACGGGATCATGGTGGCACGCGGCGACCTGGGCGTGGAACTGCCTGTTTCTGCCGTGCCTCCGATCCAGAAACGACTGGTCCGTAAATGCCGCGGGGCAGCCAAGCCCGTCATCGTCGCCACACAGATGCTGGAAAGCATGATCGAAAGCCCGATGCCGACCCGTGCCGAAGTGTCGGACGTTGCGACGGCGATCTACGAAGGCACTGATGCCATCATGCTCAGCGCGGAATCGGCAGCCGGTGCCTATCCGATCGAAGCGGTGCAGACGATGAACAAGGTTGCAATCGAAGTCGAAGCCGACCCGACATATACGCAGATCATCGCGGCGTCGCGTACCGCCAAGGGAACCACCGTTGCGGACGGGATTGTTGCCGCCGCGCGTGAAATAGCCGAGAAAACCGATATCAAGGCGATCTGCTGCTTTACGCAAAGTGGCACGACAGCCGCATTGACCGCGCGCGAACGTCCCGGTGTTCCGATTATCGCGATGACGTCGCTGATGGGAACGGCGCGCAGACTCTGCCTGAGCTGGGGTTGCAATTGCGTCATGACGCCCGAGCTTGAACGGTTCAAAAGCGCGGTTGTAAACGCAGCGCGCGCCGCAAGGGCAGGGGGCTTTGCAACTGAAACCGACCAGATCGTTGTCACCGCCGGGGTGCCGTTCAACGTACCGGGTACCACCAACATTCTGCGCGTGGCACCCTGTGACGAGCGACTGATCTACAGCACGGATCCCGAATAACCGGAACGGGTATCAAGGCCCGGACACCCGTTGGCCAACAGGCTCTTTCACGGCCTCCATGACCGTGAATGAGCTGGTTTGGTGAATTCCGGGCAGCTTGTTGATTTTCTCACCCAGTATCATCCGGAAATGCGCGATATCGCGGGTGCGGACAGTCAGAAGATAATCGAACGACCCTGCCACCATCAGGCAGCTTTCGATTTCCGGCACATCCCGTACGGCCTCGTTGAATTTTTCCAGGGATTGCTCGGCCGTAGCGGTCAGCGATACCTGCACGACGGTCAGAAGGGCAAGCCCCATTCTCTCTTTGTCGACGATGGCGCTGTAGCCCTTGATATAGCCGTTCTTTTCCAGCCGTTTCACACGTTCGGAACAGGGCGTGTTTGTAAGGTTTACGCGCGCCGCAAGCTCAACTATTGAGAGCCGGCCATTGGCCTCAAGCTCGTGCAGGATGCGTTGATCGATATTGTCCAATTCTCTACTAATCAGTAAAACTTCCTGTTATTTTAGTGCAAAACGACAATTTCCACTGAATATAGACCAAAAAAATCCCCAATTCCTAGTGAAAATTCCTGATACTTACCAAAGGGCGGTCTTATTGAAAGTTCCAAGTTCCGGCTGCCCTGCCGGGGGCACGGGCCTCGGCCAAACGAAAAATAATGGAGGAACGACATGACAACAAAGATTGTCATAGGACTCGACGGGACAGAGACCGGTGAGCGCGTGATTGCCTTTGCCAAGGATTTGGCAAAGTTGATCGGGTCGTGTGAACTGGTGGTCGCTTATGTGATCGAATGGTCCCCTTACACCTTTCAGACACCGGAAGAAAACGCACAGCGTCACAAAAGACGGGAAGAAGAGGTTGATCTGGCAACGTCGCGGATCGTGACACCTGCCGTTGAGGCCCTCAGAGAGGCTGGTTTTGAAGCGCAGGGTGTTGTTCGCCACGGCGACGTGGCCGAGACCTTGAACGCCATTACAATGGAAATGGGCGGCTCGCAGATCGTTGTCGGCCGGTCTTCGGCGGACGGGATCAAGAAACGTATCTTCGGCAGCTCGACCCAGAACCTTGTGATGCATGCCGATGTTCCGGTCACGGTTGTGAACTGAAGGGAGGGACAAAATGAGAATGCTTAAACAACTCGGCGCCTCAATGGCAGCCGCTATTGTCGCCAACCCTGCCTTTGCGCAAGAAGCTCCGGGGCTTGATGAAAAAATCAACCAGACTTTCGCTAATCTGACCGGTCCATTCGTCAGCTTCATCTTCGCGCCATTCCCCGGGACCAGTTTCCCATGGATCGTAATGTGGCTGGTGATCGCTGCGACGGTCTTCACGCTGTATTTTGCTTTTGTGCAGATGCGGTTTTTTGGCCACGCAATCAGTCTTGTCAAAGGTGACTATTCCGACCCCAATGATGCGGGCGAGGTCAGCCATTTTCAGGCTCTGGCCACTGCGCTTTCCGGTACAGTCGGTCTGGGGAATATCGCGGGTGTTGCTGTTGCCGTCGGCATCGGCGGACCGGGCGCAACCTTCTGGATGATCCTGGCGGGTCTTCTGGGGATGGCGTCGAAATTCACCGAATGTACGCTGGGCGTGAAGTACCGCAACGAGTACGAAGATGGCACCGTTTCGGGTGGCCCGATGTACTATATGTCCAAAGGGTTCAACGAACTGGGCTTGCCGGGTGGCAAGATCCTGGCGGTTTTGTTCTCGATCTTCTGTATCCTTGGCGCGCTGGGTGGGGGCAACATGTTCCAGGCCAATCAGGCGCATCAGCAGATCGCGGGAATCGTGGGTGACTATCCGGGCTGGATTACCGGGCTGGTCTTCGCAGCGGTTGTTTTCATGGTCATCGTTGGCGGCCTGAAGTCTATCGCACGGGTGACCGAGAAGGTGGTACCGTTCATGGGCATTCTCTACGTTCTGACCGCTCTGGTCATCATCTTGATGAATGCGGATATGATCGGCTGGGCCTTTGGTCAGATCTTCGCCGGCGCCTTCACCGGTCTGGGTGTTGCAGGCGGTATGGTCGGGGCGCTGATCCAGGGCTTCAAACGTGCGGCGTTTTCGAACGAAGCGGGTGTTGGCTCGGCAGCGATTGCGCACTCGGCAGTACGGACCAAGGAACCGATCACGGAAGGCTTCGTTTCCTTGCTGGAACCGTTCATCGACACCGTGGTGATCTGCACAATGACCGCTCTGGTCATCATCATCACCCAGCAATTGATCATCGATCCCGAAACCGGCAACTACATGCTGAATGAGGCCGGCACGGCGATTGCCACTGTTGACGGCAACTCGGGTGTCAGCCTGACCTCTGCCGCCTTCGGCAGCGCGTTCGGTTTCTTCCCGTATATTCTGGCGGTTGCGGTGATCCTGTTTGCCTTCTCGACCATGATCAGCTGGTCCTACTATGGCCTCAAGGCCTGGACCTACCTGTTCGGTGAGGGCCACACCAAAGAGCTGGTGTTCAAGATCATCTTCTGCATCTTCGTCGTCATCGGTGCCGCAGCCAACCTTGGCCCGGTCATCGACTTCTCGGATGCGGCGATCTTTGCGATGGCGGTGGTCAACGTCTTTGCGCTCTACTTCCTGATGAAAGTGGTGCGTCAGGAGCTGGCCTCGTATTCCGAGCGCCTGAAAACCGGTGAAATCCGGAAATTCGAACACTAAACCCAATCACTGGGGCGGCCTATGTCGCCCCAGTGCCCGATCAGCCGGCAAAAAGCGCAGATTCTGATCCAAACCCTCTTGCCAGTATGACCGAACTTGCGTAAACGGCGCTTCTGATCGCGTGACCGGCCGAGATGGCATGCCGAGTCGCGTCTGGAACCGAACCCGAAAAAGGAGACGGAAATGCCTAAGATGAAGACCAAGTCGAGCGCCAAAAAGCGCTTCAAGGTGACTGCGACCGGTAAGGTCCTTGCTGGCCAGGCCGGCAAACGGCACGGCATGATCAAGCGGACCAAGAAATTCATCCGCGACGCCCGTGGCAACACCACCCTGTCCGCCCCCGACGCCAAGATCGTCAAGGGCTACATGCCCTACGACCGCTAAGAGGAGATTAAGAGATGTCCCGCGTTAAAGGTGGAACCGTAACTCACGCCCGTCACAAGAAGGTCATCAAGGCCGCCAAAGGTTACTATGGCCGCCGCAAGAGCACCTTCAAGGTTGCCCGTCAGGCCGTCGACAAGGCCAACCAGTATGCAACCCGCGACCGCAAGAACCGCAAGCGCAACTTCCGCGCGCTGTGGATCCAGCGTATCAACGCTGCTGTGCGTTCGCATGACGAGGCACTGACATATTCCCGCTTCATCAACGGCCTGAACCTGGCCGGTATCGAAGTGGACCGCAAAGTTCTGGCCGACCTGGCCGTGCACGAACCGGAAGCGTTCGGCGCGATCGTCGCCAAAGCTCAGGCAGCTCTGACCGCCTGATCCTCTTTTGAGTGACAGTGAAAGAAAGGCCGTCCCATTTGGGGCGGCTTTTTTGTTTTCCATAGATTGGACGTCGGTGTTAAGCACACTCTGGACATCGTCCAGCAGTCGTGCGCACCTTAAACTATGTCGCTGGTACAAGACTTTGAGCAAGTTTTAGAAACTGCCTTGCCACGCGATCCCAGCTTTCGGCGGATCGAACAGACGGCGATAGACAGTTGCATTAGTGATGCCCGAAGATACGCTTCAGAAGGTCTAAAAGAGGCCTTTCTGTTTTCAACAATGCGCCTACTGGCACTTCCCGACAACGGGCACACACGGCTGATTCCAAATGATGCCATCTCGGTGCTCCCGCTGAGATTCGTGAGCATCGGAACTGCCATCCAGTTAGTTGGTACGGCACCAGAAACAACGGCGCCCAGAGGAAAGCTGGTTGCAGTCAACGGCACACCGTTAAGTCAAATCGAAGCCGCCTCAGAAACATTTCTGGCAGGAACGCGCCAAAGGAAACGGGTAATCGGATCGATTATACTCGTGTGGCCCTATGCTTTGGCTCGTCTCGGTTTTTCCTCAAAAGACGAAACGACCGAGTATCGCGTGCAAGACGAGAACGGTCAGATATCCGAATTCAAAGTGGAAAACGGTCATACGGTTCCTGCATCAACGCTCTACCCGAGAAACGAGCATGGCCGGGCCGATCCGGCTTGGACACCCGAGAGACTTGTGGAGACTAAGGGCTGGCGGGGACTTGGGCTTTCGATACTGTTGCCCAGTTTTCTCGATTCAGGAGAAGGTGCGCTGCCGAAAGCCATCTCAGGTGCAGCAGAACAAGTAAGCGTTTGCTCGGAAAAAACGCTCTTGATTGACATTCGTGGAAACACCGGTGGCGACTTTCTCAAAACGATGCCCTTGATCGACGCCATCTCTGAAAACGCAAGCAGGCAGGTTGTTGTGCTTGTCGATAAATTCACGTTTTCGGCTGCGATAGTTTTTGTCGCCATCCTCAAACATCGATTGGGACCTAGGCTCAAGCTCGTAGGGGAGGAAATGGGTGACGGGTTGATGTTTTTTGCCGAGGGAGGTTCGCTCGATTTGCCCACCAGCGGGGCGGTCGTTCGATACTCATCGGCTTTTCACGATTGGGAGAACGGAACCAGCGATGAAACCACACCAGCCGAGATCGCGCGGCAACTAGTTCCGGCTGGAACACTGGATTTGGATTGGGAATTGATCACCGAACCTACCGCTGAAGATACACACGGCGCGTTCTATCAACGAATTCTCAGAAGTCTGAGAAATTAGACGAATGGCAGGAAAGCCCGCGTAGATGCCACGCGAACGCAAAAAAACCGGCGCATTCAGCGCCGGTTTTCGTAAATTCATTGAGGGAACTTACCCGAACACACGCCCCAGCGCGCCATCGACCGCGTCGGTGATCTGGTCAATGTCATCGGCCGTTGCGATCAGGGCAGGCGAGAAGCACAGCGTGTTGTTGCGGCTTGGGATCGAGCGGTTTGTGACACCGATGATCACGCCCTGGTTCATACAGTCGGCCACAACCGCCTGTGCCAGTTTCTCGTCCACAGGCTCTTTGCTGGTACGGTCTGCGACCAGCTCGGCACCCAGGAACAGGCCCTTGCCGCGCACGTCGCCAATGACCTTGTGTTTTTCCATCAGCGCCTGAAGGTTGCCCATCATGCGGTCACCCATGGTCGCGCAATTGCCCAGCAGGTTTTCATCCTCGATAATGCGCATGTTTTCGATCGCAGCCGCCGGACCGGCAGTGCAGCCACCAAAGGTCGAGATGTCGCGGAAATAGCTCATCGGGTCCGAAGCATCATCCTTGAACATGTCAAAGACTTCCTCGGTGGTGACCATGCAGGCAATTGCGGCATAGCCCGAGGCGACGCCCTTGGCCATGGTCACGAAATCCGGCTTGATGCCGTATTGCTGATAACCGAACCATGTGCCGGTGCGGCCCACGCCGCAGACAACTTCGTCGATATGCAGCAGCACGTCGTATTTCTTGCAGATCTCCTGCACGCGCGGCCAGTATCCTTCGGGCGCTTCGATCACGCCGCCACCTGCGGTCACCGGCTCGAGGCACAGTGCGCCAACGGTGTCGGGGCCTTCGCGCAGGATGACCTGTTCGATCTGATCTGCGGCCCATTCGCCAAAGTTCTCTTCGGGGGCACCGTCCAGTTCGTGCTTGCGGTATTCCATGCAGTGGGGCACGCGCACGAAATCAGGCGCAAAGGGGCCGTATTGTGCGGTGCGCTCGTCCTGACCGCCTGCCGACATCGTCGCCAGAGTTGAGCCGTGATAATCGCGGTCACGATACAGGATCTTGGTCTTCTTGCCGCCGTATTTCTTGTGCGCGATCTGGCGCACCATCTTGAACGCCTTCTCGTTCGCTTCAGAGCCCGAGTTGGTGTAGTACACGCGGCTCATGCCGGGCATCTTGTCGATCAGTTGCTCGGCAAAGATCGCGCCGGGGATCGAGCCGGCCGAATTGGCGAAATAGCACAGCTTCATCAGCTGGTCGTAAACGGCCTTGCAGATCGATTCGCGGCCATAGCCGACGTTGACAGTCCAGACGCCGCCGGAAACCGCATCCAGATGCTCTTTGCCTTTCTGGTCCCAGACGCGCATGCCCTTGCCTTCGACAATGATGCGGGGGTCATTGGTTTCAAAGGGTTTGTGCTGGATCAGATGATGCCAGATATGGGCGCGGTCGGCTTCGACCACGCGGGAAAGATCGTTTTCGTTGAACGTGCCGTCCATGACAAGTCCTTTCAGTGAGGTGCGGTGCACGGGGTGCGGAAATGGCGTGCCCCGGCATATGTTTAAGATGCTTCAGATCACCGCGAATGGCCGGATCTAAGTAGGGCCAGATCGCACCATCCCGTATTGCCAGTCAATAAGGGTACCGTAATACTACGGATTTGTCAGAGCACCAAGTTTATGCTCAAGTCGCGCAAACCGAGTGCAGGGAGGATCAGCAGTTGGCAGCGACCAATATCTATGAGCGTCATTTGGACAAATGCCGGGCGAATTACACACCCTTGTCGCCCCTCTCGTTCATTGAGCGCACAGCGCAGGTTTATCCCGATTACCCGTCGGTCGTTTATGGTGAGCGGCGGTATACTTGGGCTGAAACCTATGCCCGGTGCCGCCGGCTGGCGGGGGCCCTGAATGCGCGGGGTATCGGAAAGGGTGATACCGTTTCAATTATCGCCGCAAACATCCCCGAGATGTACGAAGCGCATTTTGGTGTGCCCATGGCGGGCGCCGTTTTGAACGCCATCAACACGCGTCTGGATGCTCCGATAGTCGCTTTCATCCTGAACCACGCCCAAGCCAAGGTCTTGTTGGTTGACCCCGAGTTTTCCGGCGTCGTGAAAGAGGCGCTGGAGCAGGTTGATCATGATATTCTGGTAATCGACATCGAGGATCCCAGCTTTGAAGGCGGTGAAAGGCTTGGCAGTCTGACCTATGACGCCCTGATATCAGAGGGCGACCCGGAATTTGAGTGGTCACTGCCCGAGGATGAATGGGACGCGATCACGCTGAACTATACGTCCGGCACAACGGGCAATCCAAAGGGCGTGGTTTATCACCACCGCGGCGCCACGCTGAATGCTCAATCGGATTTGCTGGACTGGGATATGCCCAAGCATTCGATCTATCTGTGGACCTTGCCGATGTTTCACTGCAACGGCTGGTGCTTCCCTTGGGCCATGGCCGCCAATGCGGGCGTGTCCGTCTGTCTGCGCGCCGTGCGTGCCGAGCCGATCTATGCGGCATTCCGTGATGAGAAGGTCACCCATTTCTGCGGTGCTCCCATCGTTTTGAACATGCTGGCCCACGCGCCGGATGAACTGAAAGACTTTGACCATCAGATCAAGGTTATGACCGCGGGCGCTCCGCCGCCGGCCGCCGTGATCGAAGCGATGGAGGCGATGGGGGTCGAGGTCACGCACGTTTACGGCCTGACCGAGACTTACGGGCCCTCGGTCGTTTGTGCCTGGAAGGATGAATGGAACGACAAGGGACCCGAAGATCGTGCTGCCCTGAAAGTAAGGCAGGGCGTGCGGTATACGGCACTGTCTGGCCTGATGGTGGCCGATCCCGAAACGATGGAGCCCGTGCCTGCGGATGGTGAAACCATGGGCGAGATCTTTATGCAGGGCAACGTGGTGATGAAAGGGTATCTCAAGAACCCTGATGCCACCGATGGGGCCTTCAAGGGCGGCTGGTTCGCATCCGGCGATTTGGGCGTCATGCATCCGGATGGCTATATCGCGCTCAAAGACCGGTCCAAGGACATCATCATTTCAGGCGGCGAGAATATCTCCTCCGTCGAGGTCGAGGGCATTCTCTACAAACACCCGGCAGTCATGGAAGCCGCGGTTGTGGCCCGGCCAGACGAGAAATGGGGCGAAACCCCCTGTGCCTTTGTCGAGCTGAAGCCCGGTACAACCGCGACCGAGGCAGAGCTGATTGCCTTTTGTCGGGACAACATGGCCCATTTCAAAGCGCCCAAGACCGTGGTGTTTGGCACCCTGCCGAAGACTTCAACCGGAAAGGTGCAGAAATTCGTTCTGCGGGATCAGGCGCGGGCGCTGGGCTGAAGCCTGTCAAAGATCGACAGGTCCAGATCCAGCATTTCACCCATCCAAATCGCGCGATCGCGGTGATCGGCCAGATGGTCGCCGGTTTCCGGGTGGGTGAAAACGGTAAGGCCCCGCCGGTTCAGCATCAACCACGGAGTGACCTGATCGAAGGCATCAGCCGCAAAGCTCAATTGGCAGCTCCAGCGCGGGTGGGGGCCGACATTGCGGCTATGCATGCGTCCCATCCGGACGGGGAACAGACGGGCGGCCTCTTCGCAGACCTGTTGCGCCGTGTGCTGCGTGTCGGCGTCGAAATAGACATGGGCGTGGTATCCGGTGATCTCGGGCATCAGAACCTCTTTTGCTTTGATGAAGCAAAGCTAAGTCCGATTGCGACGAACGCCTAGGCACACCGGCACACAGGACCTGTGCAAGCTTATTGGGGTGCGTGCCTGTCAGGATGCGCCGCGACAAATGCGGGGTGATCGGCACAGGCCTTTTCGACACCCAGCAGACGCGGCATGTCCGACAGGTCGACCTTCCACCTGCGCGCATTGTAGATCTGCGGGATCAGGCAGATGTCGGCGAGGCCGGGCTGTGAACCGACACAATAGGGGGTTTGTTCAAACTCACCCAACATGGTCTCGAAGGCCTGCAACCCCGGCCGGATGAAGTGCCGCATCCACTCTCCGGGCATGTCGGTCGGGTCTTTGCTGAGGGTGGTCGCATGGCGGGCAACTGAAAGGTTGCAAACAGGGTGAATGTCCACCGCAATCGCATAGGCCAGCGCCTGCACGCGCGCGCGCCCTGCTGCATCGTCGGGCAGAAGGTTCAATTCACGTGTCTTGTCCAGATAGTCGAGAATGGCCAGAGACTGCGTCAGCCGCTGCCCGTCAATATCCAGCACCGGAACCAACCCTTGTGGATTTCGCGCGATATGTGCATCGCCCTTGTGTTCGCCGCCCACCAGGTCGACGACAACCGCGCGATAGTCGATCCCGGCCAGATTCAGGGCGATCCGCACCCGATAGCTGGCCGAGGACCGCCAATAGTCATAAAGGACGGTTTTGCTCACATTCGAATCCGTCACTTGTCGGCCAGGGTGGCGGCGCGAATAGCGTCAGACAACACCGCCTTGTCGCCGATGTGATTGGCCAGCACCAGAACCAGTCGGGCGTTCAGCGCGTCACTGTCGGCTTTTTCAAGCCCTTCATGCGCGGCCAGCAGCTCGGCATAGAAGTCGTCAGCATCGTCGATATTCGGGGATAGGATCAGGTCAGACATCGCGCTCACTCCTTGCCACAGGCTCTGCGGATTGCATGGCGGAAACTGTTTTCTTCATAACTGTCCCGGCGCGCCGCCACGTGCTGATCAGGACGGATCAGATAAACCGCGCTGGTTGCGTCGCCCAGATAGCGACGTTTCAGCGCCAGGGTCTGGTCATCCTTGACCGACAGCGCCAACCGCGTGACCTCGACCCCGTCTTCTTCCAGCACTTCCGGGGCATCCGCATCAATCGTCAAAAGGGTGAATTTGCCTGCCAGTTTGGGCAACAGGAACGCATCACCCAGCGGCGCATCCGGGCAGGCCGAGCCGGGGCGCGTCTCGGCTGGGCCATCCAGCGCGTCGGCAGAAATCAGGGTCGAGCCGTCATAGGTGCAAGGTTGACTCAGGCGTCCTGAATTCACCAACGGACGCGCAAATTCGTACTTCTCGCTCAGGTCCAGAACCGCATCTCGCAGAACCCGCGACATTTCGGATTTCGGCGTGATGAAATCGGTGGACCGGCTGGATTTCTGGATGTTCTCATCAGCCCCGTGCACGCGTTCCGCGTTGTAGCTGTCCAGCAGGCTTTCGGGGGCTTTCCCATCCAGCACCAATTTCAGTTTCCAGCACAGGTTGTCAGTGTCTTGCAGGCCGGAATTGGCGCCGCGCGCGCCAAAGGGGCTGACCTGGTGCGCGCTGTCGCCTGCGAACAGGACACGCCCTTTGCGGAAGCTCTCCATGCGGCGGCACTGGAACGTATAGATCGAGACCCACTCCAGCTGAAACTCGACGTCATCGCCCAGCATCGCCTTGAGGCGCGGGATCACATTCTCGGGGCGCTTTTCGCGTTCCTTGTCGATGTCCCAACCCAGTTGCAGGTCAATACGCCAGACATTGTCGGGTTGTTTGTGCAAAAGCGCGGATTGCCCGCGATTGAACGGTGGGTCAAACCAGAACCAGCGTTCCGAGGGGAAATCGGCATCCATGATCACGTCCGCGATCAGGAAATTGTCTTCGAAAACGCGCCCTTCGAAATCGATGCCCAGCATGCGCCGGGTGGGCGACGCGGCACCATCGCAGGCGATCAGCCATTCAGCTTCGAGTGTATAGGGGCCTTCGGGGGTTTCGACCTCCAGCCGAACGTGATCTTCGTGCGTACCGATTGCGTCAACCTTGTTGCGCCCGCGAATTTCAATCGGTGCGCCTTCTGCCTGCAATTCGCGCACGCGTTCCACAAAGAAGTTTTCAAAATGGTATTGCTGCAAGTTGATGAAGGCCGGGTTGGCATAGCCTTCGTCCGGCTGAAGGTTGAAATCATAGACCTGACGGTCGTCGAAAAAGACCTTGCCCCGGTCCCACAGCACGCCTTTGTCGACCAATCGCTGGCCGCAACCCAGCCGGTCTGCGATTTCCAGCGTGCGCTGAGAAAAACAGATGGCGCGGCTGCCGAAGCTGACTTTGTCATTCTCGTCCAGAACCACAACTTCGACCCCTTGCTGGGCCAGATCGATGGCGGCGGCCAGACCAACCGGCCCCGCACCGATCACGATCACCTTATGCCTGACGGGCGTCGGGCTGTCCTGATCCGGGCTGCGTTCATATCCGTAAAGCGGCGTTTCAAAGATCTTGTTCATGGGCTCCCCCCGAAACAGATGCACCGATGTGCTGCATGTCCTGTCCCCCGGCGACGGGCGCCGGAGGTCTTAGATTATGGTTTCATCGAATCCCGCCGCAAAAAAACGATCTGGATCAAACTCGACCGTTTTTCGTCAGCCTTGCAGGGCTTCCCACATCTCGAGGTCGCGCTGGGCGGTCCAGATGCGGGGCGTGTCAATGCCGCGCGCCTCGTCATAGGCGCGGGCCACGTTGAACGGCAGGCAGTGCTCGTAGATTGCGTAATCGGCGAATTTCGGATCGCATTCTGCGCGGACTGCGTCCCAGGCCTCTTTCAGGGACCCGCCGCGCGCCGCGACCTTCGCCGCCGGCCGGTATGTGCTTTCGACAAAATCGCGGGTGTTCTCGATGGCCGCATTCACCATGTCCTTGCCAACCAGCGCATCGCCGCGCCCCGGCGCGATGGCGTCGACGTCGAACCACTTGATCTCGTCCAGCGTGTCACCCCAATCGCTGAAATGACCGTCGCCGCAATAGCAGGCCGAGTGATATTCGACGATATCGCCGGTGAACATCACGTTCTGATCCGGCACATGGATGACGATATCGCCTGCCGTATGCGCGCGGCCCAGATGCATCAGGTCGACCCGGCGGTTGCCCAGATACACCGTCATCGTATCGCTGAAGGTGGTGGTGGGCCAGGTCAGGCCGGGGATGCTTTCATGCCCTTCGAACAGGCGCGGGAAGCGCTGGAATTCGCTGTCCCAGTCTTCCTGACCCCGCTCGACGACCATGGCGCGGGCCATGTCCGACATCAGGATCTGCTGCGCGCCGAACGCGCTTGCGCCCAGAACACGTACTGCGTGGTAGTGGGTCAGGGCCACATGCGTGATCGGTTTGTCGGTGACGGAACGCACGCATTCGATCACCTTGTTTGCCAGACGCGGAGTCGCCTGCGCCTCGACGATCATCACGCTGTCGTCACCGATGATCACACCCGAGTTCGGGTCGCCTTCGGCGGTAAAGGCATAGAGCCCTTCTCCGACTTCAGTGAAGCTGATCTTTTTTTCCGACATGTCCCCCTGGGACGCGAATGCTTTGGCCATCTTGGTTTTGTCCTTTTGCGGTTGCGCGGAAGGCAGAGGTTGGATGCCTCCGGCGGGAGTATTTGGGAAAAGATGAAGATCAGTGCGTCATCTTTCGTAAGGGTTCTCGAGCGCGGGCAGCAGCTTGCCCACACAGTCGCCGAAACCGATCGTGTAGCCATCGCCCTTGGCAGCCCCTTTAAGGGTCAGGGTATCGCCGTCCTCGATGAAGCTGCGGGATTCGCCGGTATCCAGTGTGATCGGTTCCTTGCCGCCCCAGCTGAGTTCCAGAAGCGAACCGCGGCTGTCCTTCGTCGGCCCCGAGATCGTGCCCGACCCCAGCAGGTCGCCCGTGTTCATCGGGCATCCTGATGTGGTGTGATGCGCCAATTGCTGCGCAGCGGAATAGTACATCTGGTTGTAGTTGGTCCGGGCAATCGTCGTGGCGGGTTGCCCGGCAGGTGCCATGGTGATCGCCAGATCGATGTCATAGAGCATCGGGCCGCAATCCTTGAGGTGATCCAGCAGTTCGAATTCGCGGGGCGGCGTGTCACAGCGGAATGGCTCGAGGGCCGCCTTGGTCACGATCCATGGGCTGATCGAGGTTGCCGTGGCCTTTGCCTGAAACGGGCCCAGCGGCTGGTATTCCCATGCCTGGATGTCCCGTGCGGACCAGTCATTCAGAAGCACGTAGCCGAAAATATTGTCATCCGCTTCCTGCACGGTGATCGGACCATCCGAGGGTGTTCCGACAATTGCGCCCATCTCAAGCTCGATGTCAAAGCGACGGCTGGGCAGGAAGGCGGGCAAGTCCTGATCGGGGGCTTTCAACTGCCCCCAGGGGCGGCGAATATCCGTGCCTGAGACCACGACCGAAGATGCGCGGCCGTTGTAACCAATGGGAATGTGCAGCCAGTTCGGCGGCAGGGCGTTTTCCGGGCCCCGGAACATGGTGCCCACATTAAAGGCATGGTGTCGGCCTGCGTAGAAATCGGTGTATTCGCTGACCGCAAAGGGCAGATGCATTTCCGCATCGGCCTGTTTGACAAGCAGCGGTTCGACCTTGGCTTGTTCATCTGAAACCTCGGCCAGCAGGCTGATCAACCGCGCGCGCAGCGCGGCCCAGACGGCTGGGCCTTCCTCCATCAGAGGGTTCCAGAACGGCATGTCGAAAAGGGGCTCATCGCTCAGGGTGATCAACCCCTCCGCTTCGGCGGCCGTGACGTCGAGGATCATGTCGCCGATGGCCACACCACAGCGGGGATCATCACCTTCGGTCGAGAAGACACCATACGGCAGGTTATTCAGTGGGAACGGATGTGTCGCGTCATTGGCCGACGCCACCCAGGATGTCATTAGAGGCATACGATGTCCCTGTTTTCTATGTTCTAAGAGGTTCGGAAGGATTTTGGCTTTGGAACGGCGGTAGCAACAGCACGAAGCCGCCGCGGTTGTGGCCCGTCATATGCACGAGGCGTCACTGCACACTGGTTGCCGAGGCACGGTGGCTCGGCAACCGGTGCAACTCCGGCATGTTCAGCGCGGGCAGGACGACGGCAATGAAACTGAACCAATGGGTGGCTCATTTCTTGCCCGGCGTTCCGTCGAACTTCTTCTCAAGCGATGTCCAGCAGTCGATGTAATCATCCTGCAACGGCGCCTCGGTGGCGGCAAACGGGGTCAGGTGCTGCGGGAAGCGGGTTTCGAACATGAACGACATTGTCTGGTCCAGCTTGTCCGGCCCCAGGTTGGAGTATGACGCCTTGTCGAAGGCTTCCCTGTCGGGGCCATGCGGGATCATCATGTTGTGCAGGCTTGTGCCGCCGGGAACAAAGCCCTGAGGTTTCGCGTCGTACTGGCCGTAGATGTTGCCCATCAGCTCGGACATGATGTTCTTGTGGTACCACGGCGGGCGGAACGTGTCTTCCATCACCATCCAGCGTTCGCGGAACAGGACAAAGTCGATATTGGCCGTGCCGGGCTGGCCGGACGGAGCCGTCAGAACGGTAAAAATCGACGGGTCGGGATGGTCAAACAGGATCGCGCCGACGGGGCAATAGTTGCGCAGGTCGTATTTATAGGGCGCATAGTTGCCGTGCCATGCCACGACATCCAGCGGGCTGTGGCCGATCCTGGTGGTGTGGAATTGCCCGCACCATTTGATTGTCACGGTAGAAGGGGTTTCACGATCCTCGTAAGCCGCCACAGGTGCCTTGAAATCGCGTGGGTTCGCCATGCAATTGGCCCCGATCGGCCCGCGACCCGGCAATTCAAATTTCTGACCGTAATTCTCGCAGACAAAGCCGCGCGCAGGGCCTTCCAGAACCTCGACCCGGTACAGCAAACCGCGTGGAATGATCGCGATTTCCTTAGGTTCCAAGTCGATGATTCCCAGTTCTGTCGCAAATCGCAGGCGCCCTTCCTGTGGCACAACCAGCAATTCGGAATCAGCCGAGAAGAAATAGTCATCCACCATGGATTCCGTGACCAGATAGATGTGGCTTGCCATGCCGACCTGCGTGTTCACGTCACCTGCGGTCGTCATGGTCCGCATACCCGTCATCCAGTTCAGACCTTCGTCGGAATGCGGGATGGGATCCCAGCGGTACTGGCCAAGGCTGATCACATCCGGATCAATGCAGGGGGCCGATTTCCAGTAGGGCAGATCGATTTTTTCATAACGGTGTGAATGCTTTACGGATGGGCGAATACGATAGCACCAGGTGCGCTCGGGTGGGTTGGCGGTAAAGGCCGTGCCACTCAGCTGCTCTCCGTAAAGACCATAGTTGCACCGTTGCGGGCTGTTCATGCCTTGCGGCAGGGCCTCGGGCAGGGCCTCGGTTTCAAAGTCATTTCCAAAGCCAGGCATATAGCCTGCATGAGTTCCGACAGGCGTCGCAGCCTGTGTCAGCGTATGCGGATCAGTCGGACGATTCATTGCGTTTTCCTCCGTTTGCTGCTTGTCGGTTAATAGTTGATTTTGTAACTAACAAGCATGACACACGATGAATCCGAAAAAAATGATGACTTTTATCTGCAAAATTTTCTGCCCTTCCTGCTGAATCAGGCGGCCGAACGGGCTTCGCTTGAGTTTCAGGCAGTTTACAAGGGCCGTTATGGGATGCTCAGAACCGAATGGCGGGTATTGTTCCATCTGGGTTTGTTTGGCGAGATGACCGCCAAGGAAATCGGTGAGCGCGCCAGAATGCACAAAACCAAAATCAGCCGCGCTGTCGCCAAGCTGGAACAGCGTCGATACCTGAAACGCACACGGGACGAAGCGGATCGGCGGGCGGAATGGTTGACACTAACACCAGCAGGTCAAGCTGTGTATCGTGACCTGCGCGGCGTTGCTGCCAATTACGATGCGAAACTGTCAGGCCTGTTCAAACCGGAAGAGGCCGCGTTGTTGCGACAAATGCTGCAAAGGTTGGCTGGTTTGGACTGACCTATGGCAATTGACGCTGCCTGCCCCCAAATGGGGATCATACTTGATACGGACAACAAAATGACTTTGCCAGATTCCGCTTCAGTTTTCTCACATTCCCTGATTGATTGGCTGGTCAACAAGGGGCTAGAGGGCGCCGGGCAAGAAGAGCTGTTGGAAGGGTTTTGTGCCCGATTGGTGGAAATGGGTATTCCGTTGATGCGCTTTCATGCGGCGCAGTCGACCTTGCATCCGGTTTACGGAGGTACCGGTTACAGCTGGTACAACGGCGCGGGCGGTGAATCCGAGAAGTTTGAATACACGGAAACGCCCAGCGAAGTTTGGCAGCAAAGCCCACTCTATGCCCTGCTGAACGATGATCTGGATGAAATCCGGGTCAAACTGGTCGACCATAATGAACCCAGCCGCTTTCCCTTGTTGAATGATCTGCGTGAAATCGGAGCGACAGACTATTATGCCACCGGCCTGTCATATGAAGGGGCCAGTCAACTACGCCCCGACGGCACGAAAAAGGTCAGCGATGGTGTTCTGATGTCCTGGACCAGCGACGCACCGAACGGATTCGAAGACAGCGATCTGAACAAAATACAATCTGTACTTCCGCATCTGGGGCTGGCGCTCAAATCCGCCAAGAACCAGGATCTGGCCAAGGATTTGATGCGGGTTTATCTGGGGCGGGATGCCGGTCGCCGGGTTCTGTCGGGTGAAATTCGGCGTGGGTCTTTGCAGCAAATCGATGCTGTGATCTGGAATTTCGACCTCGAAGGCTTCACCACGCTGTCCGAAGACCTGCCTGGCCATGAGATCATCGACATGCTGAACGACTATCTCGCTGTCGCCGTGGGTGTGGTGCATGACAAGGGCGGCAACATCCTGAAATTCATGGGTGACGGCCTGATGGCAATGTTCGATGTCGGAGAGATCGACGAAGACGCCCGTGCCGCGCTTGATGCTGTGCCTTTGTTGCAGTCCCGCATGGGTGAACTGAACGCAAGGCGCCGCGCGCAAGGTCTGCCGGTGGCCAACTATACGCTGGCCCTACATTCGGGCGAGATTCTCTATGGCAATATCGGGTCCGAAACGCGGTTGGACTTCACTGTGATCGGCCCGGCTGTCAACCAAGCCGCCCGCATTGCGGGAATGCACCGGTCTTTGGGTCAAAGGATCCTGATCTCGGACGATGTCGCCCGTGCTGCACAGCCCTGCGCGCAGGAGCTTGTCTCGGTCGGTCGCTACATGCTGCGCGGCGTGAATGAGCCGAAAGAGTTGTTTACGGTATACAGTCCCGGCGGGCCATCAGAATCCGATTGAATTTGCGGCTATTCCTTCCAGCGGTTCCGAAACTGAAAGGCTTGATGGAACGCCTTTAACCCGCCGGGTTTGAGCGGCGGTTTGGACCGGATGTTCGACTATAGTGTGAATATGAACATTAAGCTGGTTAGAGCCCAAAGCTGTCGATGACTCATCTTACAGCAGTCCTGCCCAATGAGCGATAAACGCTGAGGTAGACTCTGGTCCTTGTTTGCAATGGCCGTGCAGGAATTTGTTTCCGCCGGATGAACCTTTGCCAGGTAAAGGCAAAGATTGAATTAAGAAATCCGCTGCGGCATTGTCCGGCCCATGGAATTTCTGGACTTTGGACATAACCCTTGGTTGGTGGTTACATCGTTCGTTGTGGCGCTAGTTGCTGGGGCCACGGGATTGTCTTTGACGAGGGATTTGTCCGAAAAGTCGCTTTCACAACGCAGGTTGGCCATCGCGTTGGGTGCCGTTGCTTTGGGTGGTGGGATCTGGTCAATGCACTTCGTGGCTATGCTTGGCCTAAGGCTGCCCATCCTGTTTTACTATGATGCCGCAATCACGCTCGCATCTGCGCTTATTGCGATCCTTATGGTCGCTTTGGCGCTTGTTCTTTTGCATTTCACTGAGCGTTCCAGGGGGATCATCATTGCTGCCGGAGCAATCGTAGGCGCCGGCATCTTGGCGATGCACTATGTGGGAATGGCTGGCATGCAGCTTTGCAAACCCGTTTATACCCTTCAAGGGGTGCTCGGGTCGTCGGTATTGGCTATTGTCCTGTGCATTCTGGCGATCGGCATTGCCTATAATGAGCGTTCCAACAGGACCATCGCGATCGGCACGCTGTGTTTTGGCGTAGCTGTCTTTTCAGTGCATTTCCTGGCCATGGCCGGAACCAATTTTGTAGCCTTGAAAGATATCCGAGAGTTTGGGCCCGTCATCAGCAACGAAGTCATGGCCGTTGGGGTGATCCTGTCGAGCTTTGTTATCTTCGGCGCATTTTTGTGGGTCGGCACAACTTATCTTGTGCCTACGCAAGCCACAGAGATCCCGATGACAGGCGTGGCCCAAGAAGAGCCTTCACCAGATCAGACCCCACCCATTCGCATCCCCTGTGAAAGAGACGGAGGCAAGGTCTTTATTGCCGCGCCTGACGTTGCATTCGTCAGGGCGGATGGTCACTACACGCAGGTCTACACCCGAACGGAAAAGTACTTTTGCGTCTGGCCGATCACTGAAGCGGTCAAACGGTTGGAGCCAACTGGTTTCTTGCGCGTGCACCGCAGCTATATTGTGAACCCCAAAAAAGTCGCGCGGTTTGAACGGACCAAAGACAAGGGACAATGCACCTTTGGTGAGGCCGATCTTCCCCCGGTGCCGGTCAGCCGATCAAACCTGAAAGCAGCACTGACCGCCTTTGGGTAACGCGTGGTAATTCCGGCAGCGCAACTCGTGCGTCCTGAAGCGCATTTCGTGCAAAATTAGCGAAAACAAAGTGTTTTCTCGGGTCTACAACCCGGCATCGCGCGAGCTTCTCTAACAGCCAGAACAGTTGCTGCAGGGAGGAGAGGCAATGATTCCAGCTGCCTTTGAATATTATAGACCTAGGGATTTGGCGGGCGCCCTGTCCGTACTTGTGGAGCACGGAGATGACGCACGGGTCCTCGCAGGGGGGCACAGTCTGATACCCATGATGAAACTCCGCATGGCCGAAGTGCCACATCTGATCGACTTGCAGGATGTGGAGGGATTGAGCGGCATCTCCATTGAGGGGGATAGCATCCGCATCGGCGCGATGACGACGCAACATGACATCATCGACAACGCATCATTAGCGACAGCTGCTCCGATCATGCGAGAGGCTTCATTCCAGATCGCTGACCCGCAAGTGCGCTACATGGGCACGGTTGGCGGCAACGTCGCCAACGGCGACCCGGGCAATGACATGCCGGGTTTGATGCAGTGCCTGGACGCGACCTTTACCTTGGTCGGGCCGGATGGTGAACGCAAAGTCGCGGCCCGCGATTTCTACGAAGCGGCTTATATGACTGACCGTGAGGATGAAGAGATCCTGACAGCGGTGGAGTTCGATGCACCAAAGGGCGGTTACGCCTATGAAAAGCAAAAGCGCAAAATCGGCGACTACGCTACCGCGGCTGCTGCGGTCCTTTTAACTAAAGAAAATGGGACTTGCACCTCGGCTTCCATCGCGATGACCAATCTGAGCGATACACCGGTTCATTCTGAAAAAGCTGGCGCTGCGCTTGTCGGCACGTCCGTGGATCATGCGGCAATCAAAGCGTCGGTGGACGCGATGTTGGGCGACATTGACCCCACACAGGACAACCGCGGTCCCATTGAATTCAAACGTCACGCAGCGGCGATTATCTTGCGCCGCGCGATCGAAAACGCCTGGGCCAGAGCCTGAGGAGAGAGATCATGTCAAACAAGAAACACTTCACTCTTACAGTGAATGGCGAGGAGCAAGAGTTCCTGGCTGAACCGCGCGAACTGCTGATCCACACCCTGCGCGAACGACTGCGCAAGACCGGTCCGCACATTGGTTGCGAGACCTCGCATTGCGGCGCTTGCACCGTGACCATGAACGGCAAATCGGTGAAGTCCTGTACCGTGTTCGTAGCACAGGCTGACGGTGCCGAAATCACCACTATCGAAGGGCTTGGCAACCCGGACAGCCTGCACGTGCTGCAGGAAGCTTTCAAAGAACACCATGGTCTGCAATGCGGCTTCTGCACACCGGGTATGATCACCCGCGCATCCAAGCTTTTGGAAGAAAACCCGAACCCAACTGAAGAAGAGGTGCGCTTTGGCATGGCGGGCAACCTCTGCCGCTGTACCGGATATCAGAACATCGTCAAATCTATCCTCGCCGCCGCGGCCGAGATGAACTCTGCGAAGGAGGCGGCACAATGAACAAGGAACTGACCCGCGAAGAACGCGCCGACGCACTGGGAGGAATGGGTTGCAAACGCAAGCGCGTTGAAGATGCCAGGTTTACCCAAGGCAAAGGCAATTATGTCGACGACATCAAACTGCCCGGCATGCTGCATGGTGATTTCGTACGTTCGCCCTATGCCCACGCCAAGATCGTGTCGATCAATGCCGAGGCCGCATTGGCGCTGGACGGTGTGATTGCCGTACTGACGGCCGAAGACCTCGCCCCTCTTGGTCTGCATTGGATGCCGACGCTGGCGGGCGACAAGCAGATGGTTTTGGCTGACGGCAAGGTGCTCTTCCAAGGTCAGGAAGTGGCATTTGTGGTGGCAAAGGACCGTTATGTTGCAGCCGATGCAGTCGAGCTGGTCGAAGTGGAGTATGAAGAACTCCCCGTTTTGACCGATCCCCACGCAGCATTGGAATCCGACGTGGTTCTTCGCGAAGACCTGATGGGCGAAGGTGGAGCGATTCCAGATGGGGCTCACGGCCCCCGCAAACACCCTAACCACATCTTTACCTGGGAAGTCGGCGAGAAGGATGCGACCGAGCAGGTAATGGGGGAGGCTGACGTGGTCGCTGAAGAGATGGTGTATTACCATCGCACGCACCCATGTCCGCTCGAAACTTGTGGCTGCGTGGCTTCGATGGACAAGGTCAACGGCAAGCTCACGCTGCACGGCACGTTCCAGGCGCCTCACGCTATCCGCACAGTGGTCAGCCTTATCTCGGGCATTGAAGAGCACAATATCCGCGTGATCTCGCCCGACATCGGTGGCGGCTTTGGCAACAAGGTTGGGGCTTACCCCGGCTATGTGTGCTCGGTCGTGGCCTCGATTGTCACCGGTGTTCCGGTGAAATGGGTCGAGGACCGTATGGAAAACCTGATGACCACCGCTTTTGCCCGTGACTACTGGATGAAAGGTAAGATCAGCGCCACCAAAGAGGGTAAAATCACCGGTCTCTGGTGCCACACGACCGCAGACCACGGCGGCTTTGACGCCTGTGCCGACCCGACCAAGTTCCCGGCTGGGTTTATGAACATCTGTACCGGGTCTTACGACATTCCGACTGCGTATTTGGCAGTGGACGGCGTTTACACCAACAAAGCGCCGGGCGGGGTCAGTTATCGCTGCTCCTTCCGTGTAACCGAAGCCGCTTACTTCATCGAACGTATGATCGAGGTTCTGGCGATAGAGTTGAACATGGACGCGGCCGAGCTGCGCCGGATCAACTTCATCAAGAAAGAGCAGTTTCCCTATCAGTCCGCGCTTGGGTGGGAGTATGATTCCGGCGACTATCACACTGCGTGGGACAAGGCACTAAAGGCCGTCGATTACGAAGGGCTGCGTGCAGAACAAGCTCAACGGATCGAGGATTTCAAGGCGGGCAAAACCCGAAAGCTGATGGGCATCGGCCTGACGCATTTCACCGAAATCGTCGGCGCTGGACCCGTCAAGAATTGCGATATCCTTGGTCTTGGCATGTTCGACAGCTGTGAAATCCGCATTCACCCGACCGGCTCAGCGATCGCACGCCTTGGCACCATCTCGCAAGGCCAGGGCCATGCCACGACCTTTGCACAGATCCTCGCAACCGAGATCGGTCTGCCGGCGGATAGTATTACCATCGAAGAGGGTGATACGGATACCGCGCCCTACGGTCTTGGAACATACGGCTCGCGCTCGACGCCGGTAGCCGGTGCCGCGACCGCGATGGCAGGGCGCAAGATCCGCGCCAAAGCACAGATGATCGCGGCCTACCTGCTGGAAGTGCATGACGATGATGTCGAATTCGACGTGGATCGTTTCGTGGTCAAGGGCGCGCCTGAAAAGTTCAAGACGATGAAGGAAATCGCCTTTGCCGCCTACAATCAGGCCATTCCGGGCATCGAGCCGGGACTGGAGGCGGTCAGCTACTATGACCCTCCGAACATGACCTATCCCTTTGGCGCCTACGTCTGCGTGATGGACATTGATGTGGACACCGGCGTGACCGACATTCGCCGCTTCTATGCGCTGGATGACTGCGGCACCCGCATTAATCCGATGATCATCGAGGGCCAGGTGCACGGTGGTTTGACCGAGGCGCTGGCTGTCGCTCTGGGGCAAGAGATCGCCTATGACGAAATGGGCAACGTCAAGACCGGCACATTGATGGATTTCTTCCTGCCGACCGCATGGGAAGTGCCGAATTACGAGACCGATCACACCGTTACCCCCAGCCCGCACCACCCAATTGGCGCCAAAGGAGTCGGCGAAAGCCCCCATGTGGGCGGCGTTCCCTGTTTCTCCAACGCGGTGAATGATGCCTTCCGTGCCTTTGGCCTGCGTCACACCCATATGCCGCACGATCACTGGCGGATCTGGAAGACAGCAAACGAACTGGGCCTTCACGGCTAAGTTCCGGGCGCGCGCGGCAGGGATGGCTGCGCGCGCCTCATAAACCACTTGAGGCTCTAATGACCTGGACCGATCTCCAATCTGCACTTGTAGAACAGAACTATGTCGCCTCAGACAATCTGGCGGTTTCGCTGCATTTGGCTTTGTCTTTGCGCCGCCCTCTACTGCTGGAAGGCGCGGCGGGCGTAGGAAAAACCGAAGTCGCCCGAGTACTGGCTGCGGCCCAGAACACGCAGTTGATCCGCCTGCAATGCTATGAAGGTCTGGACGCCTCTCAGGCGATCTACGAGTGGAATTACCAACGACAACTACTGGCGATCCGTGCGTCCTCTGAAGCAGGCGAGGCCGGCAAGGCGGTCGAGGATCGGATATTCTCGCGGGAGTATTTGTTGGAGCGCCCCTTGCTGTCGGCGATCACGCAAGACGTTTCTCCGGTTTTATTGATCGATGAAATCGACCGCGCAGACGAAGAGTTCGAAGCTTTCCTGCTCGAGATCCTCGCTGATTACCAAATCACCGTTCCGGAGCTTGGCACCATCAAAGCCACCACCGTGCCAACAGTTATACTGACCTCGAATGGCACCCGCGACTTGTCGGACGCGCTGAGGCGTCGCTGCCTTTTCAGTTATGTCGATTATCCCGACCGGACAACGGAACTCGCGATCCTAAAAGCCCGGTGTGCTGGGATAGAAGCGCTGCTGGCCGATCAGGTGATCGGGTTCGTCCAGACGCTGCGCAAGGAAGAGCTTGAGAAGGTGCCCGGAATCGCGGAGACACTGGATTTTGCCGCCGCGCTCATGGGGTTAGGGATTGCTGATCTCACGGAAAACCCGGCAGCCCTCCAAGCCACACTCACGACACTTCTAAAAACACAGAGCGATCGCGCACATATAACCCGCGAAGTGGCGCAACGCATCGCGGGGAAGGCCGCATGACCCGCGTGACCCGCTTTGCTGGCCGCGATCCCGGCGCCACGGCGCGCATGGCAGGGTTCCTGGCCCATTTGCGGGAGAATGGCCTGCGCCTTGGCGTGCAGGAAACCGAAGCAGCTCTGACGGCGTTGACCTGTGTTGAGGCAGCCAACCCTGAAGAGGCGCGTTGCGCACTCAAGGCCGTTTGCACGGGATGCAAGGACGACGCGCAGAGGTTTGATTTGTTGTTTGACAGTTTCTGGATGGATGCCGGTCGCGTGCGAACAAAGGTCATGCCGAAAATGTCGACCCATCCCAAGGGCGACGACAGCGTACGTTCGTCACGAGATGCCAAAGGAGAAGACGTTGGAGGCGCTGGCGATGCGACAGCGCCAGACGGAGGTGACGGTGATGCCGAAAGTGATGGCGACGGTAAGCTGATCGCCACCGAAATGCGCAACCTGTCCCGGCGCGATCTACGTGATCTGGTACGGGCAGAAGAGATTGCCGAGGCCGAAGAAGTTGCTCGCCGCCTCGGACAAGCGCTGCGCGACCGCCGCTCCCGCCGCCGCATCGCTGCCCGCAAGGGCGATCGACTGCATTTCCGCAAAACAATCCGGCGCAGCCTGGCGACAGGGGGCGAACCCATCCGACTCATCAAGCGCAAACGCCCTGATCGTAGCCGAAAAATCGTAGCGCTATGCGATGTTTCCGGCTCTATGACCGTCTATGCGCAAGTATTCCTGGCCTTTTTGGCCGGCCTGATGCGCGGTGATCCAACCGCCGACGCATACCTGTTTCACACACGCCTCGTGCGGATAACCGAGGCTTTACGCGATAAGGACACGATGCGCGCCATCGGACGGATGTCCTTGATGGCGGATGGGTTCGGCGGAGGTTCCAAAATCGGGGAAAGCCTGGATCGATTTGCATCTACCTACGCGCGCCGTTTCGTCGATGGGCGTTCAGTCGTGATGATCCTCTCGGACGGCTATGACACCTCTTCCCCTGACCACATTGACGCGGCGCTGACCAAGCTGCGCAAACGCGGCTGCCGCATTCTTTGGCTGAACCCGCTCAAAGGCTGGCGCGACTATGCGCCCGTCGCAGCGGGCATGACGGCAGCCTTGCCTCATTTGGACCTCTTTTCCGCCGCCAACACACTGGCGGACCTCGCCGCGCTGGAGAAGGAGTTGGTATCGCTATGACCCCCGCTGAGTTGTTTTCATCTGACCTGGCAGAGACAGCCCAATACCTGCGCGCCAAGGAACAACCTTTTGCCTTTGCAACAATCGTGCGCACTGCCGGAACCACCGCGGCAAAACCCGGCGCAAAGGCAATCATTGGTGCGGATGGCACCATATTGCACGGGTTTCTTGGTGGCGGCTGCACCCGTGGCGCTGTGAGGCGAGCCACCTTGGAAGCCCTCGAAACCGGCGCACCCAAGCTTGTGTCGGTCGCGCCGGAAGACTTTTTGAACGATATCGGCGTCAGTGCCGGAGCAATGGTGGAGGGCGTATTCTATGCGCGCAACGGTTGTCCCTCTCGTGGCACCATCGACATTTTTATTGAGCCCTGTCTTCCGATGCCAGAGTTGACAATACTCGGAAACTCGCCGGTCGCAGAGGCTTTGGCACAAATCGCACCGCATTTTCACTGGTCAATCTCACGTGCCGTGGATGAGGAGAATGCACTTGGAAAGATGAGTGCGATCGTCGTGGCGACGCAAGGGCAGGGTGATCTTGACGCCTTGCGCGACGCGCTTGCTTGTGAAGCAAACTATGTCGCCTTTGTGGGCAGTAAGAAGAAATTCGCGGCCCTGTCTAAAAAGCTCTCCGAAGCTGGTGTGCCCGAGGTCACACTCGCGATGGTTTCAGCCCCAGCTGGTTTGGACATTGGTGCTGTCACACCTGAA
This sequence comes from Ruegeria sp. A4, assembly GCF_056543025.1. Classification (NCBI taxonomy): domain Bacteria; kingdom Pseudomonadati; phylum Pseudomonadota; class Alphaproteobacteria; order Rhodobacterales; family Roseobacteraceae; genus Ruegeria; species Ruegeria sp. A4. The sequence continues at coordinate 32,620 of NZ_JBQGAW010000009.1, forward strand.
GAAATCGCGCTTTCCATCCTGGCGGAACTGATCACCGTGCGCAGGAATTCCGTAGAAAGGAACCCAAATGCGTAAACTTTTCAAAATCTTAACTCGTGGTTTCAAGCCATCTACAGAGCAGGCTGAGGTGCTTGCCACGATTAAATACCCCTGTTGCTGAACAAAGAAAGGAACCGCCATGGAACTGGCCGACGAAATTATCATCGATGCCTCTAGGGATGTGGTTTACGCAGCTTTGAACGACCCCGAGATACTTAAACGTTGTATTCCCGGGTGCGAAGAACTGATCAAGAAATCCGACACCGAACTTGAAGCCAAAGTTGTACTCAAAGTTGGCCCCGTGAAAGCGAAATTCAGCGGAGATGTGGTGCTCAAAACCGATGGCGCGCCAGAGACGTTTTCGCTGGATGGCCAAGGCAATGGTGGCCCGGCTGGACATGCAAAAGGCGGAGCCGACGTCACACTGACCGAAAATGGGTCTCAGACCATTCTGCGCTACGAAGCCAAGGCCGTGATCGGCGGCAAGCTGGCGCAACTTGGGAGCCGTCTTATCCAGAGTACAGCAAAGAAACTCGCCGCCAAATTCTTCAAGTCCTTTGCAGACGTCATGTCGGAAGAACCCGTTTCTTGATCCACACATCCTGAACACCGGGTTGATGTCCTTGGCCATGCAGTTGACCAGCTAAACGTTGGTAAGCTGTTTGTTCTGATCACATCGATCAGTATCAAGGGCTGAACGGCGCGCGAAGTAGGTTCGCTCGCCGTTGTCTCTTCAAGCGGGAGGATGGTCGGCTATATGTCCAATGGCTGCATCGACCGGGACATCCGACTAAAGGTGGTCTCGGTGCTTGAAACGGGCGGCACAGCCAAAACGATCCGAAACGTTGCAGGCTCTTCTTTCTTTGATCTCAAGCTTCCATGCGGGACGTTTTTGCAGCTGTTTCTGAATGCAAGTCCAGAACCAAAAAGCATTCCTACTGCCTAAAAAAGTCCGCATAGCGGCCGCCGGGACAGCTGCTCAGAAATCAATCTCCACACCCGGCAGATTCAGCTCTTTCATCATGTCACGCAGTTCTTGCCGGGCGGCGATGTTCGAGATGTTCAGCTGTTTGACGCCGATGTCCTTCAGGTCCAACAGGGTCAGTCCGCGTGGAAATAGTTCGCGGAAGATAACCCTCTCGGAAAAGCCCGAGGCGACGCGGAAGCCGATGCGCTGGGAAAGCATCTCGATCGCGCGCTGCATCTTTTCCTTGTTGACCATGCGCTGCGTACCGACCCGGTTGCGGACAACGACCCAGTCGATCGGCTTCAGCCCCGCCTGTGCCCGCAGTTGACGAGCGTTCCAGACCATTTCGGAATAGACGGACGGGCCAAGGATTTTTTCGCCCTTCGAGTCGATCCGCGCCAAAAGGTCAAAGTCAATGAAACTGTCGTTCAACGGGGTGATCAGCGTGTCGGCCAGCGAATGTGCCACCTGACTCAGACGGGTGTGAGAACCCGGGCAGTCGATCAGAATAAAGTCGCTGTCGCTTTCCAGCTGGGATACGGCAGCAGACAGGCGATGGTCATATATGTTCTCGCCCGGTTTCAACGTCGCGGCATCGATCTCGGGCAGGTCGTGATGGCGCGGGCTGGGCAGGGTCAGGTCCGAGCTTTTGAGGAAATTGTTGCGGTTCTCGAAGTATCGTCCCAGACTGCGCTGACGCAGGTCCAGATCCAACGTGCTGACCTTGTGTCCCAATCGGGCCAGCGCGGTCGCCACATGCATCGACACGGTCGATTTGCCTGCGCCACCCTTTTCGTTCCCGACCACAATGATATGTGCCATGCTTGTATTCCCAAGTCCCGCCGTGCTTCACTACACGTTGTTGTCAGCCACTATATGTTGTGTCGGCGGCGAAGGAAAGAACCTCAAGCGGCGCTTTCGGGCAATATCAGACTCTATTCGGGAAAACCTAACGCTGCGCACGAGTTACACAGAGCGCTTGCCATTGCAATGGCACTGATTCACTGTCGACAAACGGTTTCGGCAAGGAGATTTTTGCTTGGAGCACCTGTTCCTGAACGTTTTGAACGTGGTTCTGCCCGTCCTGATCTGCGCTGGAATTGGCTATGTTCTTGCCGTGATTCAGGCGCCTTTCGACAACAAGGTCATTGGTGGGATCGTTTCCAAAGTAGGCTATCCGACATTGATCATTTCTCATCTGTCGAACACCAAACTGGCCGTGGGCACGTTTCTTGACATGATGGCGGCCGCTGCCCTTGCGGTGGCCGGTTTCGGGGTGTTGGGGTATGTCGTGCTCAAGGTTCTTCGCTTGCCGGTGAGGGCATTTCTGACGCCGTTGATGCACGGGAATGTCGGCAACATCGGCCTGCCAATCACTTTGCTGGCGCTGGGCGATGCAGGTATGGCCTATACCATGGCGTTCGTGGTGGTTGTGCTGATCAGCATCTTTACCGTCGGCATGTGGATCCCGGCCGGAGAATTCTCGCCCAGGAAATTGGCGACGTCCCCGATTATCTACGCCGTGGGCCTCGCCCTGATCCTGATGGCAACGGGGCAAAGCCTGCCGCAACCGGTCGCAAAGTCCTTTGACATCTTGGGTGGATTGTCGATCCCGCTCATGCTGCTGACCCTGGGGCATACGCTCGCGACGCTGCGTGTGAAAAGCCTGGGTCGCGCGGTTCTGCTGACGACCCTGCATCTGGCGATGGCGGTTGCAATTGCCAGTGTTCTGATCTGGTTGTTTGGTTTCACGGGAACCGAGCGGGGTGCGCTGATCTTGTGTTGCCTGATGCCTTCTTCCGTGGCGACTTATCTGTTTATCGACCAGCATGTTCCGGAATACGGGCCGGATGTGGCGGGGTTCATTCTTGTCTCGACGCTCAGCACTGTGCTGGTGCTGCCCGTCGCGCTGTCTTACTGGATCTGACGCAACCCTATGCGCAGGGCCAGAAATCGTTAAACTGATGATGTTTGTATTCAACAATCTTGGTCAGTGGGTGTTTTATGGGTGATGAGAGCTCGGCCAGTGTATCTCCGCAGTTCCGCGCCCGTGTGGTGCTGGCCATGACGGCCATCTGCATGATGGTCGTGGGGTTCAACACCACCGCTGTAACCACCATATTGCCCAATCTCAGGGCCGAGTTCGATTTGACCCCTTCAGGTTTGCAATGGGTGATGGCCACGTATTCCGTGACCAGCGCCACGCTTGTCTGCATCGTCAGCCGGCTGGGTGACATTACCGGCAAGATGGGCGTGTTCTTTTTTGGCATGATCGTCTTTGCAATCGGCTCTGCCTTTGCCCTGTTGGCGCAGGATGGGGCGATGCTGCTTATCGGGCGCGGCGCGCAAGGCGCGGGCGCGGCTGCTTTGTTCGGCACGTCCCTGTCATTGTTGACGGCGGCCACGCCCGAAGAGCAGCGCGCCAGCGTTACCGGCATCTGGGGGGCGATTGTCGGTTTGGCGATCGGTGTCGGGCCCATCGTCGGTGGCGCTTTCGGCCATTATGTCAGCTGGCGCGCGGTCTTTGCAGCCGACCTGGTTCTGCTGGCTGTGGCCTTTGCCATCGGGCTGCATGTCAGCAAACGGAAATACGTTCCCGATACCCGTCTTGCCGGGGCAAAGTTCGATTATGCCGGGGCCGTTGCCATTCTGTTTTTCCTCGGGCCATTGTCCTTTGCGCTCAGCAACGGAGAAAGCGGCGGGTGGACTTCGCCTTTGACACTGGTGCCCCTGGTCGTGGCAGCCGTGTCGACAATTGCCCTTGTCATCGTATCCCGCCGCAGCGACGACCCTTTGATCGAGCTGCGATATTTTCGCCACCCGCGTTATCTGATGGCCGCGGCAGGGATGTTCTTTACCGGGTTCACGCTGTTCTGCTTCTTCGTCTATTTCAATACATTCGTCCAATCGCCCGATGCCTTTGGGTATTCGTCCATCGATGCGGGTCTGGCGATCATGCCGCTCAGCCTCAGCATGTTTGTGATCTCGGTCACCGCACCCCGCTTTCTTGCCCCCTACAGTTTTCAATGGCCGATCGCCATTGGCCTGGGGGCGATGGCCTGCGGGTTCCTGCTGCTGATGACAACAACGAACACAACGCAGTTTTCCGAAATCTGGTGGAAGCTGCTGATCGTCGGTGTCGGGTTGGGCATCTGCTTTTCGCTGTTGCCACGCTTGGGCCTGCGCCTACTGCCCGAGCAGCATGTGGGGCAGGGTTCGGGGGTCATCAACGCCTGTCTCTATTTCGGAGCAACCCTTGGTGCCGTGGTGGGCGGTCTGGCCGAAGCGATCACCAGACGCCGAGGTCTGTCCGAGGTGATCGACGCGCTGCCTGCCGGGTCAACCCAGCGCGCGGATCTGGCCCATGCGCTGGCACATGGAACGCCGAACCAGATACAGCAATTGATCTCGGGGATGGATCCGTCTGCGGGAGACACATTGGCGAAGGCCCTGCGGGATGTGCAGGACAACGCCTTTGACAATGCCATGTTGGTTGCCGCGATTGCGGCGCTGGCCGGAATGACGCTGGCGCTGATGTTGCTGCGCGGGCCGGTTCCCCCTGTACACAGTGCGGCGGAATTGACCCGAAATCCGCGACAACCAAGCCCCTAACCGCCGAGGTAGACCCCTTTCTGAGGGCGAAAAAAGACCTTCTGATCGTGTAGCTTGCCCAAAAGTTCGTGAATGCGCCGCAACGTGTCTTCCCGGTCTGTCCTGCTATCCTCTGGTTCATCCGAAGCAGAATGAGACAACGAAGCGATCGAGTCGCGCAACGCCGTTTCAATCAGATCCATATCATCGACTGAAAGCTCGATCATGTCGTTGTACTGGGGCATGTCCGGGTCTCCGTGGAAGCTGAGGGTTGTTCACACGGAGTGTAACATCACTGGGTCTTTGCAAAAACGCACATTGTCCGGTTTCGCGTCCATAAGACACATGGAAGCTTCCAGAAAAAAGGCCGCCCCCATGGGACGGCCTTTCGAAATCGAAACAAGTCAGACTTAGAAGCCCAGACCTTCGTATTTCTTTTTGAACTTCGACACGCGGCCGCCGGCGTCCATCAGGCGCGACGAACCACCAGTCCATGCAGGGTGCACGGAGGGGTCGATTTCCAGAGCCAGCTGGTCGCCTTCGGCGCCCCAGGTGGATTTCATCTGAACCACTGTGCCATCGGTCATTTTGACGTCGATGACGTGATAATCGGGATGGATGTCTTTTTTCATCTTTCCGTTCCTTACGCTTCGGCGCCAGCCTTGGGCTTGTAGTTCGTAACCTCTGCGATACGTGCGGATTTACCGCGACGGGTGCGCAGATAGTACAGTTTGGCGCGACGAACGCGGCCACGGCGGACAACGGTGATGCTGTCGATGTTGGTCGAATACAGCGGGAACACACGCTCCACGCCTTCGCCGAACGAAATCTTGCGAACGGTGAACGAACCGGCAATGCCATTGCCGTTGTTGCGCGCGATGCAGACGCCTTCGTAGTTCTGCACACGGGTGCGCGACCCTTCGGTCACCTTATAGCCGACACGAATGGTGTCACCGGCCTTGAAGTCGGGGATGTCTTTCCCCAGGGCGGCAATCTGTTCCGCCTCAAGCTGTGCGATAAGATCCATCGCAGGTACTCCTATATGCTCGTGGTTGGCCCACGAAGTTTGGGCACGGCCTGAGAGCTCTTGGTCTTCACCGGGTCCTGCATGCAGCCCGCCAGAGGTCAGATCGAATGTTCCTTTGGTCTGGTTTGATCTGACACATCCCCGCCGAAGAAAGCCGGGCTTTAAGCCGAAAATCAAACCAAAACACCGGAGTCGCAGAATGCGGCACCGGATTGCGGTCGTTTAAGGGTATTGAGTGCCGGGATCAAGAACAAATCGTATGACGAAGCAGTGGGAATCCGCCTTTCGAAAATCCCACCGTTGCCACGGCGGTCAGATCAGGCATTCTGAAGGAAATTGAAAGAGCAGAAATTTCAGACAGGACCTCATGATGCGAATTGCACTTATGCTGACGATTGCAGCCGCTTTGCTTATGTCGTGCGGGCGCGGCGGCCCGAAACCGCAGGTCGTGGAACCCACGCCGGGTGTGGACAGGACAGCGCCGTCCGTAATCTATCCTGATTTTGGGGACGCCGATCCGCATGACTGGGAGGGCCGTCACCCCGGCTTGTATCCGATCCACGGGCTTGACGTCTCGCGCTGGCAGGGACCGATAGACTGGCGCACAGCCAAAGCTTCGGGCGTAAGCTTTGCGTTTTTGAAAGCAACCGAAGGCGGCGATGTGGCGGATCCATTATTCGACGACCACAGGCGCGGTGCTCAGGCGGCGGGCGTGCCGTGGGGGGCTTATCATTACTATTATTTCTGCCGATCGGCCCGGGAACAGGCGCGTTGGTTCATTCAGAACGTCCCGAAAGGGGCAGATCTGCCGCATGTTCTTGACATGGAGTGGACGCCGCATTCCAAGACCTGCACGTTGCGGCCCGATGGCAGAACCGTCCGCGCCGAAGCGCAGCGCTTTCTGGACATTCTCGAACGGCATTATGGCCGGCGTCCCATCGTCTATACGACAGTGGATTTTTTTGCGGATACGGATATCGGGCGTTTGCCCAAAACCGAGTTCTGGTTGCGATCCGTCGCAGGCCATCCGCGTCAGGTCTATCCCCGCACGGTCTGGCGGTTTTGGCAATACACCGGCACCGGGCTGGTGCCGGGGGTTCAGGGCAGGGTGGACATCAACACGTTCAACGGCACCCCAGAAACTTGGGCCAGCTGGAAAGCGCGCCGCTAGTTTTGTGACGTTCCGTAGGTTTCGATAGTGCCGCCCCCGACCAAGTGGTCCAGCCGCCGTTCGCGTTCATCACCAAAGGCGTTTCGCACCCAGAACGATTCACCCGCGGTCAGTTCGCGCCGCTCGAAACCGCGTGCGCGCAGGCAGCGATCAACCTGATCGATTTCGCCCTGATGGCGCAGCTCGTCCTGAAATGGCGCGGTGACCGCAGGCCCGATGATGATGCCCCAAAGCAGGATATTGGTTGCATAACCGCCGATTACGGCGCTGTTGCCGCCCTCGTCAGCTTCCTGAGAGCAGGAATCAACGGCAACCTTCGCAGAGTGCAGATTGTGACCGGCTTGCGTCGGAACCGACATCCCAAGCGGTTTGGTGGTACAGGCGGAGGCAACCAGTAACGTGCCAAGCAATAGCGTTTTCATAATGCCTTCTATTTCACTTCTTATTACCCAAAAACTAATGGGGCATGGAAGTGAATAAGTTCAGGTGCGTTCAACTTCAAATGGCATTCTGACAAACATCGAAACTGAGGCATCCCGGCCACAACGAGCGGGTCTAGTCTTCGGATTCTGATCTGGCTTTGCCGTATTCCGCCCAGATATCAGGACGCCGTTCGCGCGTGATGTCTTGTGCCATTTTTTGCCGCCATTCCGCGATCCGGCCATGATGGCCCGACATCAGTACCTCGGGGATCGGGCGCCCTTTCCAATCTGCGGGGCGGGTATACTGGGGGTGCTCCAGCAAACCCGAGGCAAAGCTTTCTTCTTCGGTCGAAGCCTGATTTCCAAGCACTCCGGGAATCAGCCGTACCGTGGCATCGATCAGGGCTTGTGCCGCGATTTCGCCGCCGGTCATGACGAAATCACCCAACGATACCTCTTGCATGCCAAAATGTTCCAAAACGCGCTCGTCCACGCCTTCAAATCGACCGCACAGAAGGGTCATGCCGTCACAACGGGCAAGATTCTGCATCATGCGCTGATCCATGCGACGCCCGCGCGGGCTGAGGTAGATCAGCGGCCAGTTTCCTTGAATGCCTGCCATCGCATGTTCGATCGCGTCACCCAGAACATCGGCCCGCAAAACCATGCCCGCGCCACCCCCGGCCGGGGTGTCATCAACGTTGCGATGTTTGCCTATACCGAACTGTCGCAGATCCACTGTTTCCAATTGCCAAAGCCCTTCCTGCAAGGCTTTGCCTGTCAGGCTTTCGCCCAGAACACCGGGGAAGGCGGACGGGAACAAAGTGATGATCTTGGCTTTCCAGACCCCGTGCAGATCAGGGCTCGGAGTCATCAGCTCGCGTGGTTTCAGGGAAGGACGGATCGCCTTGCGGCCATGGGATCTGCTGGGTTTCTCTGTCATGTCTGGCGGGCCAGTTCGTTCTGTGCGGATTGAATCAGTGCTTTCTTCTGGGTGATCATGGCGGCGTCGTCCAGCGAGGATCGGTTCAGCGCCAGGATTTCCTGTAGCACATCGTCTGAAAATGTTGGCGTGCCATGTGCAGGCCCGACAAGCTGTGACGAAAGATCGGGTGGCGGATTCAGAAATTCGGCCAACGGCGCACCTGCACCAAGGCGGTGGTTCTGCAACGCCTCCATCCACTCCGTTCTGACCGTGACGGATGGCAACCGATTCCGGACGGCATCAGCGGTTTCCTGAAGGGATGGCAAATGGGCAAGGTCGGAATAAAAGGCGTCCAAATCCTGCACCATACGTGATTTCTGCAAGTCGTGTGCCCACAGGCTCCGCAGCCATTGATCGCGGGCGCGCAAGGATATGTAGATCGTGATGTCGGTTTCATGACCCAGGAACCGACGCCGCACGACGCTGACGAGAGTTTCCGCCAGTTCCGGTGCGGCACCGTAACCTTCACGCTTGTTTCTGCTGGGGCGCAAGCCTGCGAAATTCTCTTCGCTCAGGATCAACCCCCGGCGTGCGCCGAAATCCAGATCGTCCAGAAACGCGTGCAGGTGGCTTCCAAAACCCGCCAATGTGGAATCCAGCCGGTAAAGCGAGTGACGCGTGGCGCTCTCGCTCAAGCCGCTGTTGCGCGTCTTGTAGGGCAGAACCAACGCGAAGCGTGGCCAGATCAGTTTCCGGTTTTCATGGAGGAAGGACTGTGCTGCGGTCATGCCTGTCTTGTGCAGGCCCAGATGCAGCAGGACCCGACGCATTATATCAGGCCTTCGGGCGGATCGGCCACGATACGGCCTTGTTCCAGATCCACCGTGGGTACAACTTGCATCGTGAAAGGCAGCAAAACCGTGGTTTTCAACCCCGGCCCGTGCAATTCCAACAAGTCCGCTGCCCCGTGGTTCTGCACCGATTTGACCTTGCCCAGCAGGGTGCCTCCGGTGTCATAGACATCTAGCCCGATCAGATCGTTGTGGTAGAATTCATCATCGGGCAGCGACGGCAGCTGATCGCGCCTTGCATAAAGGCGCAACCCATTCAGGGCATCCGCCTGTTCCTTGGTTTCAACGCCACCAAGGCGGGCCGCGAATCCGTTCTTGATGGTGCGCGTCAATACCACAGGATAACGCTCTTTGCCCGCTTCATCGGTCAGCGGCGAATAGGTCTCGATATCTTCGGGAACGGCGCAAAAGCTCTTCAGCCTCACCTCGCCTCGCACACCGTAAGCCCCCGCGATGCTGCCGACGCAGATCAGATCACTCATTGGCTGCCCCAGTCGTCAAACATATCCCGTTTCTCCATTCGCCAAGCCCGTTGCAGGCTTCGCGCTGGTTGTTGCGCTCGAAGAACACGCCCACAATAAAGGCGATCAACAGCAGAATGGGAAGTCGTATCAATCCGATCATGTGGCCTTACCGTGTTTCGATCGTCAGGCCCTGCGCCCGGGTTTCCCAGCCGACCTGTTCCAGTTCAGGTGTATCCGACATCTGTTCCGGCCGACCGACACAGAAATACCCGATCAGGCGCCAGGTTTCAGGAACATTCAGATCGCGCTTCATCTGGTCGGGATCCAGAATGGAAACCCAGCCCAGCCCCAGCCCTTCGACCCGAAGTGCAAGCCAGAACAAAGTGATCGCGGACACGACAGAGTAGCGCCGCATCTCGGGCATCGTGCCGGCGCCAAGTCCCAGCCCTTTTTCGGTGCTGTCGTCGCAGAAGACGGCCAGTTGCACGGGCGCTTCCTGCATCCCGGAAAGCTTCAGCCTGCTGTATAGCTGCGCCTTGTCCCCCGAGTAGCCCGCCAAAGCGTGGTCATTGGCGGCGCGAAAATTCTTCAGCGCTGCGGCCCTTGCCGCTTCGCTTTCGACGCGGATCACGCGCCAGGGTTCGCTGAGCCCCACTGAAGGGGCCAGTCGAAATGCGTCGAGGCAGCGCGTCAGCACTGCCTCGTCAATCGCGTCGGTGCAAAACCGGCGCACATCCCGCCGGAGCCGCAACAACAGGTCGAACTGCGTGCGAAAATCGTCTGTAAAGGGGTGATCCCGCACGCGTGCGCCTGCTTATTCTTCTGCTGCAGCTTCTTCTGCCGGAGCAGCAGCGGCTTCGGCTGCTTCAGCGGCCTTGGCGGCTTTCTCTTCGGCGCGCTCTTGGGCTTTCTTGCCCGGAGTTCCCTTGTTGGGGTTGTTGCGCTCGGCTTTGTCACGGGCACCGGCCGCTTCCAGCATACGTGCGATACGGTCGGTGGGCTGTGCGCCCTGATCCAGCCAGTACTGGATGCGCTCCATGTTCATTTTCACGCGCTCTTCGCTGTCTTTCGGCAGCAGCGGGTTGTAGGTACCCAGTTTCTCGATGAAACGGCCATCGCGCGGCATACGGCTGTCAGCCGCAACGATGCGATAGAAAGGACGTTTTTTCGAGCCGCCGCGGGCGAGACGAATTTTCATTGCCATGGTGGTATCTCCTTTGAATGGCGTTACTGGGATTTCCCAGTCAATTCTGGTGTTTCTTGTGGTGTCGGATGACTTCCTGAATGATGAAATTCAGGAAAGCCTTGGCGAAATCGGGGTCCAGGTCGGCCTCATTCGCCAGGTCTTCTAACCGTGCGATCTGCGCAGCTTCGCGCGAGGGATCGGACGGGGGAAGGTCGTGTTCGGCCTTGAGCTTGCCAACGGCCTGCGTGTGCTTGAACCGCTCGCCAAGCGTATAGACGAGGATCGCGTCCAGCCTGTCGATGCTTTCGCGATGCTCTTTCAACAGCGTGGCAGCCTGTGTCACGGGGTTGGTCATTGGCCGGTCCTTTCGGTGGTCAAGTCAATCTGCGGATGGCGCCAGATCTGAGCGTGCTTGCCCAAAAGCTCGGCTCTCTCAATCTCCAGCGTTGCGCCGAGGCGTTCGGCCAAAGCGCGCGAGCGGTCATTGGCATGGGCGATGTAGGAAATCACACCGTTAAGGCCCTGATGCCGGGCGGCATAGTCGCGTGCAGCCGCTGCGGCCTCAAAGCCCAGACCTTTGCCTTCGGCCTCTGCCATCAGCGTCCAGCCCAGCTCGGGCTCCGCCCAGCCGGGTACGTAGATCATACCTGCCCATCCCACGAATGCGCCGCTGGCCTTTTCAGTCAGATGCCACAGACCATAACCGCGCAGCGCCCAATGACCCAATCTGTTCGAAAGAGAGCTCCAGCTTCCAAGCGCGTCCTTGGGACCACCAACCATATGGCTGCGCTGGGTCGCGAAGAATGCGGTCATTGCGGGCAGATCGTCCAGATGCGGCGCGCGCAGGATCAGGTGTTCGGTTTCAATGGTGGGAATGGTGAAAGAGGTCATGCGTATGCCTCCATTCCGCCATTCACCAGATCCGAGGGCGCCGGGTGCCGCCAGATTTCGGATTTTCCGAACTTGGGGTGGTCATAGTGATACTCGAACTGCGCGCCCAGACGCTTGGCCACGGCCTTGCTGGCGTGATTGTCCAGATCGATCAGTGAGATCGCGGTTTCCCAGCCCAATACATCATAGGCGTAGGCACGTGCAGTCAGCGCGGCCTCGGTCGCATAGCCCTTGCCGGTGGCGTGGTTCAACAGGGTCCAGCCAACTTCGGGTTCCGGCCAGCCTTCGGGAAACCAAAGCCCGATCCGCCCGACATAGGTGCCGGTGTCTTTTTCATCGACGCTCCAATACCCATAGCCGCGCAAGGCCCAGTGCCCCAGCAGCGAGGCGACAACCCGCCAAACCTCATCCCTGCGCAGAGGGCCGCCGACGAACTTGGCCGCATCGCTTGCAAAGAAGGCAGTGTCCGCATCGACATCGGCCTCGGACGGTGCGCGCAGGATCAGGCGTTCGGTTTCCAGCGTCGGGATCGGCATCGCGAATGTCATGCCTGCACCTCGCGGTAGCGCCAGACATGCTGGGTTGGCCCAAAGGCGCTTTCTGCATCGGCATCACGCGCTGCGCCCAGTCGTTGGGCAAGCGCGTTCGAACGGGTGTTGGATTGCGAAACATAGCTTACGAACTGCCCCGATCCCAGCAGGTCAAATCCGAAATCACGCACGGCGGCGCAAGCTTCGGTGGCATAGCCCTGCATCCGGTGTTCAGCGCCGAACATATAGCCAAGTTCCGGTTCGTGATCGTCCCATTCCAAGCCCAGAACGACGAAGCCAATTGCCCGATCATCACCCTTGTGCGTGACCGTGAACAGGCCGTGACCATGCAGAAGCCAGCCCGCGGTATAATAGGAAAACTCGGTCCACGCGGCTTGCGGGGTGTCGCCAAAGCTGTCCTTGCAGATCGACGTCCACACCGGCAGGTCCTCCAGTGTGGGCACGCGCAGTACAAGCCGCCGGGTCTGAATGACCGGCAGGGCTGCGCGATATTGCGCTGCCGCCATCGCCGCCTTTCCGGACGGGGGCTGGGTACAGCGTGCGGGGGTCACTTTTTCTTTCCGAACCCGCTCAGGCCCGGTGGCAGACCCATGCCGCCGCCCAGACCGGGCATCTTGCCGCCCATGGCCTTGGCCGCCTGTTCCAGCGCCTTGGGATCCATGCCTGCGGCCATCTCCTCGGGGCTGGGGCCGCCTTTGCCGAACATGCCTTTCATGGCCTGTTTCAACATCTTGCCTTTGCCCATCTTGCCCATCTTCTTCATCATGTCCGACATTTGCCGGTGCATCTTGAGCAGCTTGTTGAGGTCGCTGACCTCCATCCCGGACCCCGCCGCGATGCGTTTCTTGCGGCTGGCCTGAAGGATCTGCGGGTTGGCGCGTTCGCGCTTGGTCATCGACTGGATCATGGCGATCTGCTGGCGCAGGATCCTGTCGTCCAGACCGGCCTGATCCATCTGCTTGGCCATCTTGCCCATGCCCGGCATCATGCCCATCATGCCCTGCATGCCGCCCATCTGGATCATCTGTTCCAGCTGCATCTTCAGGTCGTTCATGTTGAACTGACCCTTGACCATGCGCTTCATCATGCGCTCGGTCTGTTCCATCTCCATCGTTTCCTGGGCCTTTTCGACCAGGGCAACGATGTCGCCCATGCCCAGAATACGACCGGCGATCCGGTCCGGCTCGAAAGTTTCGAGCGCGTCCATCTTCTCGCCCAGACCGACAAAGCGGATCGGCTTGCCGGTCACGGCGCGCATCGACAGTGCCGCACCGCCGCGCCCGTCGCCGTCCATCCGTGTCAGGACCACGCCCGAGATACCGACCTTGGCGTCGAACTCCTCGGCCACCTCGACGGCGACCTGCCCGGTCAGGCCGTCGACGACCAGCAGCGTCTCGCGCGGGTCAACGGCGTTGCGGACCTGCTCGACCTCGTCCATCAGAACCTCGTCGATATGCAGACGACCCGCGGTGTCCAGCATATAGACGTCATAGCCGCCCAGCGTTGCCTGTTGCTTGGCGCGTTTGGCAATATCGACCGGTTTCTGGCCCGGCACGATCGGCAGGGTGTCCACACCAACCTGCGTGCCCAGAACCGCCAGCTGATCCATCGCCGCCGGACGGTAGACGTCCAGCGAGGCCATCAGGACCTTCTTGCCCTCTTTCTCTTTCAGACGTTTCGCCAGCTTGCCGGTGGTCGTCGTCTTACCCGAGCCCTGCAGACCGACCATCAGGATCGGGGCGGGCGGGTTGTCGATCTTCAGCGCACCGGGGTCTTCCTCGCCACGCAGGGTGTCAACCAAAGCGTCATGCACGATCTTGACGACCTGCTGGCCGGGGGTGATCGACTTGGTGACTGCCTGACCGGTGGCCTGGCTTTGAACTTTCTTGACGAATTCCCTTGCAACCGGCAGCGAGACGTCGGCCTCAAGCAGGGCAACGCGGACCTCACGCAGGGCGGTTTTGACGTCTTCTTCGGACAGGGCACCCTGTTTGGTCAACCGGTCGAAGACGCCAGAGAGGCGTTCGGATAGATTTTCAAACATGCCTGCGGCCTCCTTAGCCGGTTCTGATTTGGCGCCCCTTAGATAAGGGCAGACGGGTCAATGCACAAACGCCCCCACGGGCGAAACTCGCTGGTGGGGGGCGATCCCTGAACGACTCAAGGGACCGGAAGATCGAAAGGCTTCCGGATGTTGGGGCGTCATCTACGCCTCTGGGCCGTGTGAGTCAAGATAAGCTATGTGAGTGTCACAATGCAGCCTATTCTGCGTGATTGAAGCTGAGGGAGGGGGCAATGAAGAATGGTCTGCCGCGAAAGACGACCGACTATGTCGGCGAAGTGACCAACACCGATATATGGTCCGGATTCGAGATCCGGCCCAGCGACGTCTTTGTGTGCACACCGCCCAAATGCGGCACCACTTGGACGCAAACACTGGTGCGCATGCTCATCACCGAAACGGCCGACCCCGGCGTGTACGACAACAGGGTCTCACCTTGGCTTGATTGCAGTTTTCGCGATCGGGTCGCGCAGGCGGATGAACTGAGCGCGCAAAGCCATCGGCGCTGTATCAAAACACATACCCCGCTTGATGGCATCGCTTTCTCGCCAAATGCGCAATATCTGGTTGTTCACCGCCATCCGGTTGACGTTCATTTTTCAATGCGCCGCCATGTCGAGAATATGAAGCATGACTGGCTTGATTACCTGTTCCCCGACGATCTGTCGGAAGCTTTCGACATGTTTTTGAACCGGCCCGCGTCATCCAAGGGCACAGATGACCTGACCCTCAGATCGATCATTCATCACTTCCATTCCTTTTGGATGTATCGCGACCTGCCCAACATCCATTTTCTGCACTATGCCGAGCTCAGCCGGGATCTTCCGGGACAGGTCGCGCGGCTTGCACGGATCATGGACATCGAAATTGACCCGGACCTGGTGAAGGACATAGCCGAGGCCGGCAGTTTCGGATCGATGAAAAACAATGCCATACGTCTGGAGCAAACCCCCGGATTCACCAGCGGGTTTCACGACTTTGCGCAGTTCTTCTCTTCGGGCACAAGCAACAAGTGGGAAGGCAAGCTGACCGAGCAGGACATGGCGCGATATGACGCCTGCATGTCCCGGCTGGTCTCAGCCGAAGAACGCTTGTGGCTGGAACGCGGCCTGGCGTCTTAGTTCGCCCCGACTGCGCGACGGTCTTGGCCAGGTTTGGATAGAAGCCAGTCATTCACCGCCTCGGCCAACCGGTGAGAGCCGGAGCCGCTGGAAAACGCTTCGACAATGGGATGGCGACCCGCGCTCATGCCTTTCTCAAGAACAAGGACCGGGCGATACAGCGTCGAGGTGCCGTTTTTGCCTCGGGATGTCGTACTTTCGATTTCTGCGTGGGACAGGTTGGACAGTTTGTGTTCAACCGCTTCATACCCAAAAACCGATTGGCGGCGGATCAGGATACTGTCCTTGTTCCGATCCAGAATGACCTGAACCCGTCTTACGAAAGCGCAAAACGCACCAAACCCAAGTCCGCCTCCGCCGAGGGCGAAGATCAGGCCGAACCAGATGCCTTCGCCGCCCGTGCTCATCAGAAAAATACCGGGGCCGACAAAGGCCAGAATGAATATGACCAGCGTGATACCGATGAACCAGGGCGTATTGGCGATGATCAGTTGGTTCGGGGTGTTTCGGGTCACTTTCATGGCGGTACGGTAGCACCGTTCCAACACCCTGTTCCAGTTTGTTTCATCACCGTCTTGCGTGAAATCAGGCTGAAACGCGCAGGGCCAGCGCAGCGCCGTCCTTGATCTCGGGCAGTGTGGTTGGCGGGGTCAAGGCCAGGTTCGGCACGCCAGACACTGACTGCGCCTGTGATGCGCGCGACATCATTCGGGCGGGTCTCACCCGCCGCAATTCTATGTCCCGCGCTTGAATTCCAAGTTTTGTTGCGCGATGAGCAATCCAAAAAAGCGAGAGCTTCATGGACGCTTCATCCACCTATCAGGACACTTTGCCGCTGAGTTCGGACGCATTGCTTGCGCAGATGGAAGATTGGGGGCTGACCTATCGCCTGCATACCCATGTGCCATTGCGTACGGTCGAGGATGCAAAGGCGGTCGAAGACCAGTTCATGACACCCGGAGAGAACGCGCTGCGGGTCAAGAACCTGTATCTGCGCGACAAGAAAAAGCGCAATTATCTGGTGACCTTGGAACAAAGCCGCGAGATTGATCTCAAATCTTTGGGGGCCGAGTTGGGCATAGGCAACCTGTCCTTCGGCTCGGCGGACCGGCTGTTTCAGAATCTCGGCATACGTCCCGGCGCCGTCAGTCCGCTGGCGATGATCAACGGTGTTCAGAATGATGTCAGGTTCTTCATGGATGCGGCGGCGCAGCAGGCCGAGGTGATTTACATGCACCCCCTTGTCAACGACCGCACCGTGGCCCTGACTCGGGCCGACATGATGGCCTTTTTCGATCGCATCGGCTGCGCGGTCACGTGGTTGCCCTGATTACGTCAGCGCCTCATTCAATGCGGCGGCAACATGCGCGGCTGACGGGTTGACGAACAGATGCCCGTCAGCCTCGAACACCGGATCATCCAGGTGGTTCGGGAAAGCCAGTGGAAGCTCGGTGCAGGCCAGCAGGATCGCTGTTCCGGGGCTGGCGTGCTTGTCGCAAAGCGCCAGCAGTCGGGCGCGGGCCGTGTCAGACGCACCACCATAGAAATCACTGTCGATCATGGCCTGCATCTGGGAAATCTCGGGTTCGGGCAACCGTTCATTCGCGGCAATGCCTTCGGCGGCCAGTCTATCCGCATAGTTGGTGGCCTGCATCGTCACGGTTGTTCCCAGGACCAGAGCCCGTGATGCGCCGGTACCTGCCGTCGCCTCGGCGGTTGCGTCAAAGATGCTGAGGATCGGCATTGAGACACCCTGCCGTATCGCGTGAAGCCGCGCATGAGGGGTGTTGGACGCGATAATGCCAAAATCGCACCCGGCGCGTTCGAGAGTCAGCAGGGCATCGCGGAACACCGCGTCAAAATCCGCCCAGCTTGCCTCGTCACCGGCGACACCGCGCAGGGCGCGCGTTCTGGCCTGCGTAACGGATTCGATGGTCATCGGTGGGATCGGCAAAGGCGAACCATGGCCGCGTTCCGCGTGATAACGCCCGGCCCCTTCGGCAATCGCCCGGTAGTAATCGACGGTCGAGGCCCAGCCCACACCGCCCAGAATGCCGATTTTCTTCATGTGGCCCATCCAGTCTGCCCGTTTGCTATCAGGCAGACTGGACGTTTCCGCGCTTATTGGCCAGAGGCGATTAGGCCGCAAGCTCCGCAACCGCCTTGTGGGCACTTTCCAGCGCCGCATCCGGGTTCACGGCCATCTGATCCGCGGCGATGACGTCGACATCATGAATGCCGATGAAGCCCAGAACGTGGCGCGCGTAATTGGTGGCGAAATCAGCTTCGGATCCGACAGGAACACCGCCCGATGCGATGGCCAGAATGGCACGTTTCCCTTCCAGCAGGCCTTTGGGGCCGTTTTCCGTGTAGGAAAAGGTCAGGCCCGCGCGCGCCACGAGGTCGACCCAGGCCTTGAATGCGGCAGGCACCGAAAAGTTGTAGATCGGCAGGCCGATGACGATGGTGTCGGCCTCTTGCAGTTCGGAGACCAGTTCGTCCGACAGGGCCAGCCGGTCGCGCTGTAGATCGTCGCGCTGGTCGGCGGGGGTGAAATTGGCGGCGATCCAGTCTTCTGTCAGCAGGGGCAGGGGGGTGGCCAGATCGCGGCGGATGATACGGTCTGCGCCCAGTTGCTTGACCACACGGTCAGACAGATCGCGCGTGGTCGAGTTCACGCGGCGGGCGGATGAGTCGATGTGAAGGATCGTTTTGGTCATTGTTTTGGTCCTTTCGGTCAGATGAATCTTGGTCTGCGCCCAATATGATTATTGCGTTGATGAACAAAACTCGGATACATCAACAGTTATTGTTGGAAATTGCACAGTGACGACATTGCCATGGATAATTGGGATGAAGTGAGAACCGCCTATCAGGTGGCACGCATGGGGACGGTCAGCGGCGCGGCAGAGGTTTTGGGCGTTCACCACGCCACCGTGATCCGCCACATAGATGCGATCGAGGCGCGATTGGGTGTCAAACTGTTCCAGCGCCATGCCCGCGGGTATACGCCGACCGAAGCAGGCGACGATCTGTTGCGCGTGGCCCAGGCGACCGAAGATCAGTTCAACCAGCTTGTGGGCCGGATGAAGGGACGCGGAGACGATGTCTCGGGTGAATTGGTCGTGACTTCCCTGGGGTCTCTTGCCCCGTTGGTGGTGCCGACGCTCACCGCGTTTCAAAAGATGCATCCGGACCTGATCGTGCGATACCTGACGGGCGATCGGCTGTTCCGGCTGGAATACGGTGAGGCGCATGTGGCGATCCGCGCCGGATCGGCCCCCGATCAACCCGACAATGTCGTCCAGCCTTTCCGACAAGAGGAAGTTGGTCTTTATGCCAGCGCCTCGTACATCGAACGGTTCGGCAAGCCATCCGGAATCGAAGATTTTGCACGCCATCACTTCGTCAGTTCCGATGACGAAACCAGCCGCGCGCCGTTCACACGCTGGCTGCGCGCGACGGTACCCGCCGACCGCATTACCTTCCGCTGTACCAACAACTTCTGCATGCGCGAGGCGGTTCTGGCCGGTGCCGGCATCGGCTTCATGGCCCGTTGGGAGGCTGCCCGCCACGACAATCTGGTCGAGGTGATTGATCCACTGCCGGAATGGTTCGGCAATCTGTGGCTGGTGACCCACGTGGACTTGCACCGCACCACCAAGGTACAGGCCTTTCTGAGCTTTCTGAAAGAAGAAGCCAAAGGCTGGCAGCCATGAGCCCGCAGATGCGTGGCCATCTGGCCATGCTTGCCTTTTCAGCCCTTGTGGCAGGCAGCTTTTCGTTGGGATCCATGATCGCCAACGAAATCGCGCCAGCCGCCCTGAATGCGGTTCGCTTTGCGATTGCGGCTGCCGTGATTGGTTTGGCCGCACTGGCGACAACCGGCCTGCCGCGCAGCGCCGCGCAGGCCCCTTGGCGCTATCTGGTGCTCGGGGCTTTGTTCGCCACCTATTTCGTCCTGATGTTCTATGGGTTGCAAACCGCCCCACCTGTCAGTGCGGCAGCGGTGTTCACCCTGACACCAGTTGTCTCTGCCATGGCGGGGTGGGTCTTGTTGCGCCAAATCACGACTCCGCGCATGGCGCTGGCCCTGACCATTGGCGCTGTTGGGGCGCTTTGGGTAATTTTCCGGGCCGATTGGCAAATGTTCCGCGCCTTTGAAATCGGTGGCGGCGAAATCATCTATTTCTGGGGCTGCGTCGCCCATGCGATCTATACGCCCATGATCCGCAAGCTGAACCGAGGAGAGCCCGCCGTGGTGTTCACCTTCGGTACTCTGGTCGCCGGGTGTCTGTTGTTGGTCGTGTTCGGCTGGTCCGACCTGATGGCAACCGATTGGGCCGGGCTTCCCGCTATTGTCTGGATCGGCCTGTTCTATATTTCGTTCTTTGCAACGGCAGCCAGCTTCGTGCTGGTGCAGTTTTCTTCCTTGCGGCTACCGTCGGCCAAAGTCATGGCCTATACCTACCTGGTTCCCAGCTGGGTCATTCTGTGGGAGATTGCGCTGGGCAAAGGCGTGCCAACCGGTTTGATCCTGGGTGGTGTGGCGCTGACAATCATCGCCCTGCTGATGTTGTTGAAAGAGGAAGTCGCGCCCTCGGTGCCTGTTCGCCGCGCCATGGAATAAGCCACATCTTCGCTGGAAAAGACCCGGCAGATCCAAGATGCATTCCAGTGGTGGAATTTGTTGAGCCAGATCAAGGCACCCCTGTGGACCCTTCAATAACCTCTTTGGCAGGCAAATGGAGGAGATCATGTTCAAACATATCATGTTGCCGGTTGACCGGCATCTACCGCCCGAAGTTCGCAAAGCAGCCGATGTTGCCGGGCAGGTTGCAAAGTGGCAGGGCGCCAAAATCACTCTGGTCAGCGTCACCGGGGCCCATATGGGTGAAACCTCGGAAACCGAGGCCGAGATCGACAAGGAATTGGCGGGGTTCACCGAACAGTTGGCCGCAGAAAGTGGATCAGAAGTTTCGATGCGCAAAATCCACTCGGTTGACGTTGCCGCTGAGGTGGACAGCGATCTGACCCGCGCGGCCGAGGAGATCGGCGCAGATCTGGTCATTGTCGGCACCCACGCGCCCCGGATCACCGACTATGTTTTTTCCAGCCACGCCGGTTATCTGGCGAAACACGCCAGCATGTCAGTCTTTGTGGTGCGCTAGGCCTCGCCCGACTTTGGCAGTTCAGCTTCCAGAAACCGTTCGAACGCGTCCAGATTGACGGGCTCGAATTGTCCGAACCCCTGCATCCAGACCGACGCGGCGCGCAAGGCGTCAGGTTCCAGCTTGCACCATTTTACCCGCCCGCGTTTTTCCTGACTGATCAGACCGGCCCTGGTCAGTATGACCAGGTGTTTGGAGATCGCGGCCAGCGACATCTCGAACGGTTCGGCCACATCCGTCACCGCCATGTCATCCTCCAGCAGCATCGCCAGAATGGCGCGGCGGGTGGGGTCGGCAAGGGCTGCAAAGACGGTGTCGAGATCGTTGGACATGCGCCCGCTCAACCATAGCCGCCGGGATTGGTCAACCATTTGGTTGAATATGCGAATTCAGGGCTTTGGCGGCGCAATGGTGGCCCTCGAAACCAATGACACGCCCCGGGAATTCTAAAAACCATAAAATTTTCAATGCTTTAGGATGCGTCAATGAGGGCATTCAAGGTCGTTGACTCTGCGCGCTTCGCGCCTTAGCACCATGCCCAAGATTGTACGAGGGAAAAGCCCGTGACCGATGATGACCAAAAGCAGCGTATGGCGCAGCTTGAGGCCAAGATCGAAGCGGCGAAAAAGGCCAAAGCGCCAAAGCCTCGTGCGGATGCTGACGTGTCCGGGGGTGAGCTTGCCTGGCGGATGGTCATCGAAATGGTATCCGGTCTGGGGATCGGATTTGGCATCGGATACGGGCTGGACAGCCTGCTCGGGACGATCCCGATCTTTCTGGTGCTGTTTACATTGCTGGGCCTTGTCGCGGGCGTGAAGGTTATGCTCCGCAGCGCGAAAGAGGTTCAAGAGAAACAAACGGCGGCAACGGCTGCCGAGAAGGACGAGAGGGACTGAACGTGGCAACCGAGACCACCGCAGCAGAAGGCAGCAGCCTGGTATTCCACCCGATGGATCAGTTCATCGTCAAGCCGCTGTTCGGCGACGGTGCAGTAGGCATGTTCACGGTCACCAACGTGACCCTGTGGTTGTTCTTTGCGGTGCTGGCCATAATCGCTCTGCTGGTACTGCCCACTTCGAAACGCGCCATCGTTCCGACCCGTATGCAGTCGGTGGCTGAGCTGGCCTATGGCTTCATCTACAAGATGCTGGAAGACATCTGCGGCAAGGAAGGCGTGAAATACTTCCCCTATGTCATGACCCTGTTCATGTTCATCGTCTGCGCAAACTTCCTGGGGCTGATCCCGACCTCGTTCACCACCACGTCGCATTTCGCCGTGACCATCCCGCTGGCGCTGGCCGTGTTCCTGACCGTGACCGTGCTGGGTTTCGTGAAAAACGGCGCCGCATTCCTGGGTCTGTTCTGGGTCTCCAGCGCGCCTCTGGCACTGCGCCCGATCCTGGCGATCATCGAGCTGATCTCGTACTTTGTACGCCCGGTCAGCCACTCCATTCGTCTTGCCGGCAACGTCATGGCTGGCCACGCGGTTATCAAGGTTTTCGCAGGCTTCGCCGCGATTGCCGTGATCTCGCCCGTGTCGGTTCTGGCGATCACCGCGATGTATGGTCTTGAGGTCCTTGTGGCCTTCATTCAGGCCTACGTATTCACCATTCTGACCTGTGTTTATCTGAAAGATGCGCTGCATCCGTCGCACTAAGGTCCGAACACCCAACATCGAAACTTCCAATTCGTAAGGAGATACATCATGGAAGGCGATCTCGCACACATCGGCGCAGGCCTGGCAGCAATCGGTTCCGGCGCAGCCGCAATCGGGGTGGGCAACGTAGCAGGCAACTTCCTGGCCGGCGCCCTTCGCAACCCTTCGGCGGCTGCTTCGCAGACCGCAACCCTTTTCATCGGTATCGCGTTCGCAGAAGCCCTGGGGATCTTCGCATTCCTGGTCTCGCTGCTGCTGATGTTCGCCGTATAATCTGCGGAACCTGATCCTTACGCGCAGGTGGGTCCAAGCCATAGCGGCCCACCTGTTGTAAAGACAAGTTTCCGACGGAGGATATCATGGCGACTGAACCCCTTACAAAAGAGGTAGCTGGCTCGTGCGTCGACTCCTATGGCTCTGCCATCGGGATGCCGCAGCTCTGCTTCGATTGGTTCCCCAACCAGATTTTCTGGCTGGTCATTACGCTGGTCGTCATCTTTCTGGTCCTGTCCCGCGTGGCCCTGCCGCGCATCGCGGCAATCCTGGCTGAACGTCAGGGGACCATTACAAATGACCTGGCTGCGGCCGAAGATCTGAAGGCCAAGGCGGTCGAGGCCGAAGAGGCCTATAACAAGGCGCTGGCCGATGCCCGTGCCGAAGCGCAGCGTATCGCTGCCGAAGCACGCGCTGAAATTCAGGCTGGGCTGGATGACGCGATTGCCAAGGCGGATGCGGAAATCGCTGCCAAGGCGGCTGAATCGGAAAAGGCAATCGCCGAAATCCGTGCCGGTGCGCTGGAAAGCATTCAAGTGGTTGCCAAGGATACGGCGGCTGAACTGGTCACCGCACTGGGCGGCGAGGCAGATGCCAAAGCCATCGACAGTGCAGTAGACGCACAGACGAAAGGATAAGTGACATGCGGAACACTCTTGCCCTTATCCTGACCGTTGGTGCCGCCAGCCCCGCGCTGGCTGCAAGCGGCCCGTTCTTTTCGCTTGGCAATACCGACTTTGTTGTCCTTCTGGGCTTCATCGTCTTCATCGCGGTCCTGTTCTACTTCAAGGTCCCCGGTATGATCGGTGGCGCGCTGGACAAACGTGCCGAAGGCATCAAATCTGAACTGGACGAAGCCCGTGCTCTGCATGAAGAAGCCCGCAGTTTGCTGGCCTCGTACGAGCGCAAGCAGCGTGAAGTTCAGGGGCAGGCCGATGCGATCGTCGCGGCAGCGAAGGAAGACGCGGCCTTGGCGGCAGAACAGGCGAAAGCTGACTTGGAAAAGTCGATCGAGCGTCGTCTGGCCGCAGCTCAGGACCAGATCGCTTCGGCCGAAGCGTCTGCACTGAAGGAAGTGCGTGATCAGGCCGTATCGGTTGCGGTTTCGGCGGCCGGCTCGGTTCTGGCAAAGCAAATGACCGCAGCGCAGGCCAACAAACTGATCGATGCATCGATTGCAGATGTGGATGCAAAGCTGCACTGACGGGTGACCCCGACAGACAAGTGATACAGACGACCCGAGAGCTTTTGGCTGTCGGGTCTTTTGTTTTTGCCATGCTTCTGTTTCTGTTGTTTCAAACACTCCGAATCCTACGACCTGCCGGGGATCAGGTTGATAGGAGCGCCCTGATGGGGGCGTGAAAACAACAGGGAAAGACAGGCGGTGTCAGGCAACGCAGTTTCGATGAATATTGTCGGCGTCGTCCGAAATGGCGGGTCTGCGCTGATCGACACGATCAACAGAATCGAAAACCTGTCTGCGCAGTTGCACCGGTTCACCGTCACCATTGCCACGAACGACAACACGGACGGTACGGATCAGGTGTTGTCCGACTTTGCGGGTCAAAAAAGGCATGTCGATATCCTGCGACTGGATGGTCTTGCGTCAGAATTGCCAAACCGGGTCGAGCGTATCACGGCGGCCAGAAATGCAGTTCTCAAAAAACTCGAGGATCAGGACACGGACCTGGAGTTGACGCTGGTGTTGGATCTGGATGGGCCGAATACCTGCCTGGATGCCCAGGCGGTTCTGACAGCAGCGCAGCGGGTCGCCCCGTTGTGGGAGGGTGTTTTCGCCAACCCAAAACCAGCATATGACGATATCTACGCTTTGCGTTGTTCGGGTTGGTGTGATGAAGACGTGTGGCAACGCATTCAAAGCACGCGCCGGCCGCTGTTCGGGCGTCGCAATTGGCGCCGGTCTGTCATGAAGTCCGCTGTTTTTGACCGCCAGTTTCACATTCCTGCCGATACGCCCCTGATCCCGGTCGACAGCGCATTCGGCGGTGCCGGGTTGTATAAATCCCGCGCGCTGCGAGGGTTGCGCTATACTTGCCGGGACGAAAAAGGCCAACAGGTGTGCGAACATGTAATGCTGCACAAACGTCTGAGAGATCGCGGCGCAAGGCTGTTCATCGACCCGGCGCTGACGACACTGGCCGCGGAGAACCGTCTGGGAGAAGGCAGCGGCGCGCCGTTCCCCCGACATCTGCTGCCAGCCGCGTCAGGCGCTGCCTAGTCCCGGCCTTGCCCTGCCAAGTCTGCAAAATCCGGACCGCGCTCAGCCCCGCCCGGTTTCGTGTTGCAGCCTTTGTTGCGCAATAGCTTCGTTCCGATCGGCCTTTTGCTGGTCCGCCATGCAGCGTTCCACAAAATCCAAATGGCGTTCGATTGCATTTCGGGCGGCCAAGGGATCACGCTCTTGCAGCGCCGCATTGATGGCGCGGTGCTGATCCAGGATGGCCTCGCGGGTGGCGCGCTGACGGAACATGGTCTGACGGTTGTAGAACACCCCCTGCACCAGAAGGTCATACATCGAGCGCATCATGTGCAGCATCACCACATTGTGGCTGGCTTCGATGATGGCCATGTGGAACTCGGCGTCCAGCTGCGCCTCGTCATTCGCAGCGTTTCGGTTATGGGCCGCCTGCATCTTGTCAAAGATCGCCTGAACGACCTTCAGGTCGCTGTCTGACCCCAGGCGCGCGGCCCGTTCCGCCGCCAACCCTTCCATGTCACGGCGAAAGGACAGGTAATCGAATACGGCTTCTTCATGGCTGCCGAACAGACGGATCAGTGCCGGGGAAAAGGCAGAGCCCAGAACCTCGGCCACATAGATCCCGGATCCGGCCTTCGCGGTCAAAAGCCCCTGTTCCTGAAGGTCGGAAATTGCATCTCGCAGGGACGGGCGCGAAACGCCCATGCGCTCTGCCAACTCCCGCTCGGATGGCAGGCGCTCGCCGGGGCGCAGGATGCCTCGCAGGATCAAAAGCTCGATCTGGCGAACGACTGCGAGCGACAGCTTTTCCGTCTGAACTTTGTGAAATGGCATCGCATCTTCCGAAATTGGTCAATTCATTTGACCATGGACGTCGGTGCTGTTCAAGAATCCCCGGTCGCATCCATTGAATAATTAGGTCAGTAATATTGACTTTAATAGTGGAGAGCTTAGGCTGCGCCGAATTGAGATCGGAGGAGCCTCATGTCCCAACACCCTTTGTTTGCCACCCGGGCCTCGCGAATGAAAGCGTCAGAGATTCGCGAATTGCTGAAGCTGCTTGACCAACCCGGCATCATTTCCTTTGCCGGTGGGATTCCTGATCCCGCACTGTTTCCCGCCGATGCGTTTGCACAGGCGTTTCAGCAGGCCCTGGGGCCGGAGTTGCAAGCGCAGGCGCTGCAATATTCGGTGAGCGAAGGCTATGTCCCATTGCGGCAGTGGCTGGCGCAGCACATGCGCGAAATCGGGGTGACCTGTGACATCGACAACATCCTGATTACCTCGGGGTCGCAGCAGGCGCTGGACTATCTGGGCAAGCTGTTCCTGTCCCCCGGCGACACGGCCCTGGTCGGGTGGCCCACTTACCTGGGCGCGCTGGCGGCATTCAACGCCTACGAGCCGCGCTTTGACCGGCTCAATGGCAATCAGGGGGCCACGGAGTACAAGGCCGCAGCGGGCGAAGGCGCAGTGAAATTTGCCTATCTGTCGGCGGATTTTGCGAACCCGACAGGAGAAACCGTGGATTTCCAGGGCAGAGAGGCTTTGCTGGATCTGGCGGAGGAACTGGATTGCGCGTTGATAGAGGACGGAGCCTATCAGGCTCTGCGCTATGACGGGGATCCGATCCCCCCCATACTGTCATTGGAGCAGGCCCGCAAAGGGTCAATCGAGGACTGTCGGACGATCTATTGCGGCAGTTTCTCGAAAACGCTGTCGCCGGGTTTGCGCATGGGATGGGTCGTTGCGTCCAAGCCAGTCATTTCCCAGATGGTGCTGCTGAAACAGGCAGCCGACCTTCATTCCGCGACCATCAACCAGATGGCCGTGCATCAGGTGGCGCAGGCCTGTTTCGACACCCATATTCCGAAAGTACGGAACGTCTATCGCGCCCGTCGTGATGTGATGCTGAACGCGATGGAACAGCATATGCCTGGCGGGGTGGAATGGACACGTCCCGAGGGGGGAATGTTCATCTGGGTCACGTTGCCCGAGGGGATGGTTGGCTCTGACCTGCTGGCGCGTGCGCTGGACACCGTCAAAGTGGCATTTGTTCCGGGGCAGGCGTTCTTCCCGGATGGCAGCGGGGCAAATACCATTCGTCTCAGTTTTTCAAATTCTGACGAGGCGACAATTCGCGAAGGCATTCGCCGACTGGGAGAGGTGCTGCGGGCCTGACGTCCGGAAAGGTTCTGTTAACCAAAATGCTGCAACTCTGCGGCATGATCCGGTTCCTCGCACCTCTCTTGCTGGCCGCCTGCGCCGCCGGCACTCCGCATTTCCGCGACGTTCCAGCCACGCGCGTGGCTGTGAATGGCAGTGTCTTTGATGTGCGTGTGCGCGGCGACCTGGCCGAGGCTGTGCGGATCAACGCGCAATACGCCCCTCGGCTGGGCCCGGTCCGGGATCGCGCCGCTTTGGCGATGGCACAGGTTTCGGGATGTCCCATTCTGGACGTGCTGGGGGATGCAGCCGTGACCGTTGGGGTTCTGGGGTGTGACCGCGATGCGGGTGAGCGGCTTTTGCTGAAGGCCGTCTCGACGCCCAATTACGAATGCATCGACTTTGGTCTTTATGAAAACGTCGGTGGGGAAAACGGGTATCAGGTCTTTGAATGCACGCCGTATTGAGATGCGCGCGGTCTTGCGTATTTCGGCAAGATGTTGTGGATAACTTGGGGTGATATCCCATATCCTGCGCAACTCCGTTGACTCAGACCCCATCCCTTGCGCAGACTTCCAATGCACAGGAATCATGGGGCACGCAGCCATTGCGTTTCAGCAAGCTCAAACTGACCGGCTTCAAAAGCTTTGTTGATCCGACCGATTTGATCATCGCGGACGGGTTGACCGGTGTGGTGGGCCCGAATGGTTGCGGCAAGTCCAACCTTCTGGAAGCTTTGCGTTGGGTAATGGGCGAAAACCGCCCCAAATCCATGCGCGGTGGCGCGATGGAAGACGTGATCTTTGCCGGGGCCGCCACGCGGCCCGCGCGCAACTTTGCCGAAGTTGTCCTGACCATGGACAACTCGGAACGTCTGGCGCCGTCGGGGTTCAACGACAGCGATCAACTGGAAATTGTTCGCCGCATCACCCGCGATGTGGGCAGCGCCTACAAGGCGAACGGCAAAGACGTTCGTGCGCGTGATGTGCAGATGTTGTTTGCCGATGCTTCGACCGGTGCGCATTCGCCCGCGTTGGTCGGGCAGAACCGCATTGCCGAACTGATCAACGCCAAGCCGCGTGCCCGTCGCCGCATTCTGGAAGAGGCCGCCGGGATCTCGGGCCTGTATCAGCGTCGCCATGAGGCCGAGCTCAAGCTGAAAGGCACCGAAGCCAACCTGACCCGTGTCGATGACGTGCTGGAGCAGTTGGGCGGACAACTGGCCCAGCTTGCGCGTCAGGCCCGTCAGGCGACCCGCTATCGTGAAATTGGCGAACAGCTGCGCCAGGCCGAGGGGATGCTGCTGTATCGACGTTGGAAAGAGGCCGACATGGCCCGCCAGCAGGCCGAAGAAAAACTGCGTGAGCGGATCACCGAAGCCTCCCGTGCCGAGGCTGAAGCCCGCGCCGCTGCCGCAAAACGTGCCGAGATCGAGGAAACCCTGCCGCCGCTGCGCGAGGAGGAGGCCATTGCCGCCGCCGTGCTGCAACGCCAGCAGGTGCAGCGCGATCAATTGTCCGATCAGGAAACCCGCGCCCGTCAAGCGATCGAGACGCTGACCAACCGAATCCAGCAGCTGGCCAACGATATCGAACGCGAAGCCGGTCTGAACCGCGATGCGGGACAAATGATTGAACGGCTGGAATGGGAAGCGCGCGAACTGGCCAAGGCGGCAGAAGGTCACGATGAGAAAGTGGCCGAAGCGGCGGAAATCGCCCGCGAGGCAGCCTCGATCCTACAGGAACGCGAAGACCACCTGTCGCAGCAAACCGAAGATATGGCCCGTCTTGTTGCCCGGCACCAGTCCGCCCAGCGTCTGGTCGAAGACAGTCGCAAGACACTGGCCCGATCCGAGGGTGAAGAGGAAGAAGCCCGCAAAGCCGTGGACGAGGCCAAGACGGCCCTGATCCGCGCCAGCGAGGCGTTTGAAGACGCCCAATCGGGCGAAGAAGAAGCCCGTGAAGCGGTGGAAGCCGCCGAAGAGGCGCTTGCCGCGGCGGACGAACTGCGCAACGAAACGCAAGCGCGCGAAGCCGAGGCCCGGGCAAAACGGTCCGAGGCAGAAGGCGAGCTGGGCGCGATCCGGGCCGAAACCACGGCGCTGGCCAAGCTGGTGGAACGCGACACGGCGGAAGGCGGTCAGGTGCTGGACCTGCTGCGCGTCGAACCCGGTTATGAAAAGGCTTTGGGTGCTGCTCTGGCCGACGATCTTCGCGCGCCGCTGGTCGAGGGTGACGGGCCATCCGGCTGGGTGCAGGTGGCTGGATATGACAGCGACCAGCCATTGCCTGAAGGGGCCGAGCCTCTGGCGCTTCATGTATCGGGCCCCGATCGTCTCAGCCGACGCATTGCGCAAATCGGGTTGGTGGATGCGGATCAGGGCGCACGGTTGCAGGCATCGCTGAAACCCGGCCAGCGTCTGGTGTCCCGCTCGGGCGACCTTTGGCGCTGGGACGGGTTCCGTGCCTGGGCCGAAGACGCGCCAAGTGCTGCTGCTCTGCGGTTGGAGCAGCTCAACAGGCTGGAAGCACTGAAACAGGACCTTGCCCGTGCCGAAGCACAGGCTGACGGCGCCCGTGCCGCGCATGAGGCGCTGTCTCAGCAATTGGCGGACGTGACCGAGGCCGACCGGCGCGCGCGTGAGGCCCGCCGTGCTGCTGATCAGCGCATGGCCGAAACCGCGCGCGCACTGTCGCGGGCCGAGGCCGACCGCAATCTGGCCCAGGGCAAGCTGGAAACTCTGACCCTCGCCGTTGACCGCCACAAGGACGACGCCATGGCCGCCCGCGCGCAACTGCGCGACGCCGAAGCGGCTTTGGCCGGTCTGGGTGATCTCGACAGTGCCCGCGCACAGGTCGAAGACATCAAGCAGACGGTCGAGGCGGCGCGGATCACCATGCTGACCCACCGTTCGACCCATGACGAGCTGCGCCGTGAGGGGGACGCTCGCACGCGTCGCAGCCAGGAGGTCGCGAAAGATCTCAGCGGGTGGCGCCACCGTTTGGAAACGGCTGAAAAGCGGATTTCCGAACTTGCCGAGCGCAAGGAAAGCTCGGAAGAAGAGCTGACGGAGGCCATGGCCGTGCCCGGCGAAATCGCCGAGGCGCGTGAGGAGCTGAACGAACAGATCGAAGCCGCCGAAGCACGGCGCGCCGAAGCCGCCGACAAATTGGCCGAAGCCGAGGCTATGCACCGTGAAATCGTTCTGGCCGAACGGGAGGCCGAGCGTCTGGCATCAGAAGCGCGCGAAAGCCGTGCCGCGGCCGAGGCGCGCTGTGACGCGGCCAAGGAAAGTGTTGTCGCGGCGGCCGAACGGATCGCCGAAGATCAGCAGCTGACCCCGAACCAATTGCTGAACCAGTTGGACGTGAACCCCGACCAGATGCCAGCTGCGGACGTTCTGGAATCCGAAGTGAACCGCCACAAACGCCAACGCGACGCAATGGGGGCGGTGAACCTGCGCGCCGAAGAGGACAGCAAGGAGGTTCAAGAAGAGTTCGACACGCTCAGCGGTGAAAAAGCCGATCTGGAAGAGGCAATCAAGGCGCTACGCAGCGGCATCGCCAGCCTCAACCGGGAAGGGCGCGAGCGTCTGCTGACCGCGTTCGAACAGGTCAACTCGAACTTCGCCATGCTGTTCAAGCACCTCTTTGGCGGTGGCGAGGCCAATCTGGTCATGGTCGAAAGTGACGATCCGCTGGATGCGGGGCTCGAGATCATGTGCCAGCCGCCGGGCAAGAAACTGTCGACCCTCAGCCTGTTGTCCGGAGGGGAACAGACCCTGACCGCAACGGCGCTGATCTTTGGCGTCTTCCTCGCCAACCCCGCGCCGATCTGTGTGCTGGACGAGGTCGACGCGCCGCTGGATGACGCCAACGTCACCCGTTTCTGCGACCTGCTGGACGAGATGTGCCGCCAGACTGACACCCGTTTCCTGATCATCACCCACCACGCGGTGACCATGGCGCGCATGGATCGCCTGTTCGGTGTCACGATGCAGGAACAGGGCGTCAGCCAGCTGGTTTCGGTCGATCTGAAGAAGGCCGAACAGATGGTCGCCTGACCGCTCACTGGAAGTTTATGACGGTTGCGGCTTTATCGCGCTAACGTGAGCGCATGACGCGCTTTTTGATCCCCGCCCTCATCGCCGCCGGCCCTGTTTTTGCAGCCGACTGGCCTGTCAAAACCGGGGACACGCCCCTTACAGCCGCAGAGCTTGATGCTTTGGCGGGGCAGACGCTGACCTTTTACGACGACGGACAGGCCAAATTCTCGGCCGGGGGCGCCTATTCCTATACATATGCAAGCGGAGATTCTGCCTTTGGAACTTACGCGATTTCCGATGATGGCAGCGTGTGCATCGCGTACCGCAATGGGTTCAGCCGATGCGATTTGTATGTGCGCAACGGGGGCAGGTTGATCCTGATTGACGAAAAAGGCGATCGGTATCCGGTGCGTAGTAAGTGAAATTGATCTGAAATTTTTGCAATTTCCGTGCATTTGATAGGGAAAACCCGACAAATCGGATGGTGTATGGGAGAAAAACTGACAACCAAGGTGGTATCGTCCCGAAAATTTTCACTGACGGACGGAGACAGGCACATGTGCCGATTCTTGGCTTGGGTTGGGCAGCAGCGATATCTGGACGAACTGGTCCTCGAGCAAGAACAATCGCTTGTCATTCAAAGCCGAAACGCATTGATCGGAAAAACTCCGATAAACGCGGATGGGTTCGGTCTGGCATGGTATTCTGATCGTGACACGCCATGCTTTTACAAGGACACCCATCCGGCGTGGTCCGATGCCAATCTGAAGCAATTGGCGCATCACACGAAATCCCGGCTGTTTCTGGCCCATGTACGGGCCTCGACGGGTACGGCGACCTCGCGCAACAACTGTCACCCCTTCGGCGTCGGCAGGTGGAGTTTCATGCATAACGGTCAGGCCGGGGGTCATGAACGAATCCGGCAAGAGCTTGATGCCATGATCCCGGCGCATCTGTACCTGCATCGTATGGGCGCAACCGAGAGCGAGGCGATCTTTCTCATCGCTCATGGCGAGGGGCTGGACACCGATCCTGTGGGTGCAATGGCGCGTGCGGTCGGTCGGGTCGAAGCCCTTTCCAGGCGCCGCGGAGCATCACCCTATCTTCGGTTTGCCGCCTGCTGGTCGGACGGCAAACGGGTTTTTGCGGCCCGATATGCCTCGGATCGGTTTGCGCCCAGCTTGCACTACAAGGCCTGCAAAGACGGTATAATCATTTCGTCCGAGCCATTGGATGCCATCAACGAGGGATGGCTCGAGATACAGCCCAACACGGCAATCGAAACCGAGGGTGCCACGGTGACGACGCGCGCCTTTGCGCCTTGTGTTCCGCAGCAACGGGAATGGGTCGCGTAAGCGTGATTGCTGCCTAAAGCCGGTTCAATAGATCCACTGTCGGCCACGCGTCGGCCAGCAGGCCAAGCCGCTTCTGTTCCGCCTGCACGGCCGCCCGCGTGCCAGCGCCCAGGATCCCGTCGACATTGCCAACGTCATACCCTTTGGCCTGAAGCTTACTTTGCAGCTGCTTCATCTGTGCACCGTTCAGACCCTGTGCGGGATTGCCGGCATCGTAGATCTGCGCCCCTTCCAGACGTGTTCCGAAATAGGCGGCGGTCAGGACATAGACAAAGCTCTGGTTCCATTCGAAATAGACGTCGAAGTTGGGATAGGCCAGAAAGGCCGGGCCTTTGTGCCCCTGGGGCAGGATCAGCGAGGCAGGCAGGTTTGCGAGCGACCCGCTGCGTGCCTGAACGCCCATGGCCTGCCAATCGGCCACAGACCGGGGCTTGCCGGGGCCGGACAAAGACCAGTCCATCTGCGCGGGCACCGTGACCTCTTGCAACCACGGTTCGCCTGCGCGCCAGCCCAGATGCGACAGCATCTTGGCGCCGGACATCAGCGCATCCGGGGCCGAGGTTTTCAGGCGGACACGCCCGTCGCCGTCACCATCGACACCGTTTTCCAGAATGTCACGCGGCAGCATCTGGACCATACCGATTTCGCCGGCCCATGCGCCCGTTGTGCGGGCCGGGTCGAAATCACCATTCTGATAAAGTTCGATGGCGGCGAAGATTTGAGGGCGGAACAGGTCGGGGCGACGGCAGTCATGGGCCAAAGTCACCAGTGCATTGCGGGTGTTGAAGTCGCCCTGAAATGATCCGTAATCGGTCTCGAACGCCCAGAAGGCCAGCAACACCCCGCGTGAGATGCCGTATTGCTTTTCGATCCGGTCAAACACCGCGTCATATTTGCGCGACATCGCCTGCCCGCGTTCGATCCGATTGGCCGAGATCAGCCGTCGGGAAAACTCGATAAAGGGTTTCTGAAACACCCCCTGCGCCCGATCGGCCTTCAGCACGGCGCTGTCCTGCTGCACGCCTTTGAAAAACGCGTTCACGGTGGATTTGTCAAAGCCTTGCTGCACGGCCTCGGTCTTTAGCCCTTTGACAAAGGAATTGAAGCCACCACCACATTGGGCCAGGGCAGGTTGGGCAAACAGGGTGGCGGCGATCAGGCCGGAAAGAAAACGCATGACAAATGTCCGTCAGTAAATCAGGTCGATCCCAACCGACACCGACACGAGCCCAAGCGCAAGCCCCCAAACACGCCACAACATGCGACATGCGCGGAAAATGTCCAAAGCTCCGATCTCGCGCTGAGCGTTGCCATTGACCCATGCCAGATCCCGCACCTTGCCGTCATAGCTGCGCGGCCCGGCCAGGGCGACGTTCAGCGCGCGGGCCATGGCGGCCTCGGGCCAGCCCGCATTGGGCGAGATGTGACGGTGCGCATCTGCCAAGACTTCGCGCCAGCGCGACCACTGGCCCGACAGCGCCACGATCATCACGCAGGTCAGGCGGGCCGGAATCAGGTTCAGCAGGTCGTCGAACCGTGCCGAAGCCCAGCCAAACGCGCGGTACGTTTCATTGCGATATCCGATCATGCTGTCGGCCGTGTTCACCGCCTTGTAGACCAGCAGCCCCGGCAACCCGGCAATCAGAAACCAGAAAGCAGGCGCGATGACGCCGTCGCTGACGTTCTCAGCGGCGCTTTCGATGGCCGAGCGTGCCACCTGTGCCTCGGTCATGTCCCGTGTATCGCGCGAGACGATCATGGCCACCCGTGCCCGCCCCTCTGACAGCGAGGCCATCAGCCCTTCGCCCACGGCGCGCACATGGGTGACCAACGATTTTTGCGCCAACAGGATCGCGCAGACCAGGATTTCAATCACCGGCCCCAACAGGGACAAACCCCAGCCAAGCGCCCCTGCGCCGCAAACCAGCAGGACAAGCACACCCACCCCTTTTGAACGGCGCTGGGCCCCGTGGTTCAGGCGTGTATCCAGCCAGCCTATCAGGTTGCCGATCATCACCGCCGGATGCCTGACGCGCGACCAGAGCCAGTCGGGTTCCCCCAGTGCTGCGTCCAGACACATGGCACAGACCAGCATCAGGCCAGGGCTCACAGGGCGGCCTCCAACCTGTTCCATCCATCCTCGGGCGGGAGCCCAAGGCGCAGATAGGTTTCAGAATAGGGGAAGATGCGGCTCCAGATGTGGGACTGTGCCAGACGGCCTTGCCAATGGGCGGCGTTGTCGACCTGATAAAGTCGGAACAAGCTGGTGCCGCCGATCACCTTGGCCCCCTTTCTCGTGACCAGCGCATCCAGCCTTGAGGCCTCGTCAGCCAGACGCGCACGCGTGGCGTCCGCCCAGCGGTTGTCCATCAAAGCCTGTGTGCCGACCCGCAAGGCCGGGCCTGATACCGACCAAGGGCCGGTCAGATCGTTCAACCGACTGATCATATCCGGCCGTCCGATGGCAAACCCCAGCCTTACCCCGGCCAGCCCCCAGAATTTGCCAAAACTCTTCAGCACGATCACGCCGGGGCGGTCGGCCAGATGGATCAAGGACTTGTCCGGCATGACGTCGCAAAAGCTTTCGTCAATCACGGTAAGTGGTGCCGATACGTCGCTTTCCTGCCAGATTCGCCCGTCCGGGTTGTTCGGATGTACGATCACGCGGGTGTCGCTGGGCGCGTCTTGCCGTACCTTCCACCCCTGCGCCGAAAAGGCGGCGGCGTGTTCGTTATAGGTGGGCGGCGTGATCTGTACCGTACCCGTCGCGGCCAGAGCCGGCAGACGCGCGATGATCGCCGACGCTCCGGGCGCGGGCAGGATCGCGGCACGCTGCGGCACGTTCCAGAACCGGCGCGCGGCATCGCTGAGCCGTTCAAACGCCCCGTGATCCGGCAATTCGGCCCAATCCCCGGCCGTCAGGCCGGACACGGGATAGGCATGAGGATTGATGCCGGTGGACAGATCGATCCAGTCGGTGCGTTGCCCGCCATATTTGACAATCGCCTTGTCCAACCCGCCGCCATGGTCACGAACCGCGCGTGGATCCAGATCTTCGTCCAAAGTGTTCATCTGCTCTCTCTGCGAGAAATTACCGCTTTTGGACCGCTTCAAGCGGATTTTCGCCTCTTACACAAGCAAATCCGCCTGTTCACGGGCCTGTGGGGCTGCTGTTAACACTTTGTTAAGGAAATAACGAGATCACGGACCACGGGGGTCGGCACCACTCACCATACCAAGTGCCGAGGTTGTTGCAAATGAAAGTTCTGATTGTTGAGAGTAATCCCGACCTTGGTCGGGTCTGGAAAAGGCATCTGGAACGGCAGGGCGCCGAGGTCACGCTGGTCGAGACGCAGGAAGCCGCCATTCTGGCGCTGTACGGCACGGATTTCGAAATCATCGTGCTGGATCTGGTTCTGGAAACCGGAAGTGCATTGGCCGTGGCCGATTTTGCAAGCTATCGCCGCCCCCAGGCGCGGGTGATCTTTGTGACCAACACCACCTTCTTCTCGGATGGATCGATATTTGCCCACAGCCCGAACGCCTGTGCTTATGTGCAAAGCGAAACACCGCCAGAGGATCTGGCGGCGATGGTCGAGCATTACGCCGCAGGGCGCTGATCGCGGCGGTGCGGTTCTGTGTAATCCAGCACCGGGTTCACCGGAATTATCCGGTGCGGATTGATGCCGTCATGGCTGTAGTGATAGTGGCGCACGATATGGGTCATGTTCACGGTGGGCGCCACGCCGGGCCATTGGTACAGTTCGCGCGTATAGGCCCATAGGTTCGGGTAATCGATCAGGCGCCGCTTGTTGCATTTGAAATGCAGATGGTAGACCGGATCAAAGCGGATCAGCGTCGTAAACAGCCGCCAGTCAGCCTCGGTGATCCGATCCCCCATCAGGTAACGGTTCCGGGCCAGACGATCTTCCAGCCAGTCCAGCGTGTCGAACAACGGGCCCACGGCGGCGTCATAGGCCGCTTGCGAGGTGGCAAAGCCGGACTTGTAGACGCCGTTGTTGACGTCTGAATAGATGCGCGCGTTGACCTCTTCGATTTCACTGCGCATCGCTTCGGGCCAGTAATCATCGGTATTGCCGGTGACCTCGTCGAAGGCCGAATTGAACATGCGGATGATTTCCGAGCTTTCGTTCGACACGATGGTTTCCTGCCGCTTGTCCCACAGGATCGGCACGGTCACGCGCCCCGAATAGGCTGGATCGGCTTTGGTATAGATCTGGTGCGCGAAGCCCAGCCCGTAAAGGTCATCTCCTGTCGCGCCGTGAGCGTCTGTTTCAAAGGTCCAACCCTGATCAAGCATGTCCGGATGCACGACCGACACCGAGATCAGATCGCTCAGCCCTTTCAACTCGCGAAAAATCAGCGTGCGATGGGCCCAGGGGCAGGCATAGCTGACGTAAAGGTGATAGCGCCCGGGTTCTGCTTTGAACCCGCCTTTGCCTGATGGTCCCGCCTCGCCGTCAGCTGTCAACCAATTGCGAAACTGCGCGGCGCTGCGCTTGAATGCACCGCCCGTGGATTCGGTATCATACCAGGTGTCTTGCCATTTTCCGTCGACCAGCAGGCCCATGTCTTTTCCTCCGCATGTGCGTTTTGAAAAACATAGGGCCAGGGCTTGCATCTTCCTATGCGAGCGCCCGCGCAAATGCTCTGCATCCGCGCACAGTCGAGTTCGGGATTTCTGTGCAACAAACCTCGGCCGGATCGTGCTTCTGTGACGTGGTTCACTGGATTTTTACAACTTATCCCGCACAATAGAAGTCATTCACGGGGGAACGGATTAATGAGTACCTATGTTTCAAAGGAAATACGCGCCGAGTTAGACGCGGCCCGAATCGCCACATTGAAAAAAGCCAGCCGATTACGGGTGGAGATGGGCGACAATACCTACAAAATACTCAAATTGTGGAAAGACGGTTTTACGGTTGAGGCGGAAACCACGCCGCGCTTGCGCGGGCTTGTTGATATCTTTGACGGGGCCAACCACCTCTATCAATGCCTCATCGTCGCGGATGAGGATGAAGGCGGTGAGATGCGGTATGAATTCAAACGCAGCACGGCCGCCCATGACAGCGCGCCGCTAGACTTTTACCGCGCGCCCGATGCGCCGATTGCCCTGCTGGGGCATGACGACTAGGGGCGAATTTCAACCGGTGTTCCGATTTGGCCCGGGGTTTGGTCGATGCCAGAGGCCATCGGTGCCAGCCTAAAGACAGGCACGCGCGGGCCAAAGCGGACTCAACCAAGGCAACCGGCACCTGTGAAAACAGGGCAGGTCTTTCAAGCTCTGGCCGGCACGTACTTATTGCAGATCACCGAAGGCTCGTTTCAGCCGCAGGCAAGCATCCTCGACCCGCGCCCGTTGCGTGGCGAGGTTGAATCGTTCAAACGTTTCCCCTCCAGTGCCGAAACCCGGGCCTGACGATGTCGCGATCCGCGCGTCCTCGCGCAACCGGCGGACAAATTCAGCGTGATCCATGCCGGTGCCCGAGAAATCGACCCAGGCCAGATAGGTCGCCTGCAAGGGCATCGACCAGAGCCCCGGAATCTCGGTGATGGTCTGATCGAACAGACGCCTGTTCCCCTCCAGATGCGCGATCTGGGCATCTACCCATTCGGCCCCTTCGGGGCTGTAGGCGGCGGTGATCATCGCCACGCCCAACGCGCCGGGATCGTAATCCAATGTTTGCAGCCGTTGCTTCATGGCCGCGCGCAGTTTGGGATCGGGAATGATCATGTTGCCGGTCCGCTGCCCGGCGATGTTGAAGGTCTTCGACGCCGCAGTCAGCGTCACGGTCCAAGGGCGTGCATCCGGGGCCGCCACGTCCATCGGCACAAATTTGGCGCCGGGATAGACCAGATCGTGGTGAATCTCGTCCGATACAAGGATCAAACCGTTCCGTTCCGCAAACGCGGCCACGGCCTGCAACTCGTCGGGCGTCCAGACACGACCCGACGGGTTTTGCGGCGAACACCACAGCAGCATTTTCTCGGACCCGTCCAGCCGGGACTGGGCGTCGTCCAGATCCAGGCCGTAACTTTCCCCGTCCCGCACCAAAGGGCATTCTACGACCCGGCGGCCCGATTTGTTCACCTTGTGGGCAAACTCATGGTAAACGGGGGTGAAGATCACGATGCCATCACCGGGATCGGTCCAGACATCCAGCGACAGGGCGATTGCATTGCCCAAGCCCTGGGTGGTCAGAATCCAATCCGTGTCGATTTCCCAATCATGGCGGGTTTTCATCCACCATTGAACCGAGGCCAGATAGTCCGGGTGCATCCATGAATAGCCGAACACGCCGTGATCTGCGGCCTTGCGCACGGCCTCGATCACGCAGGGTGCCGTCTGGTAATCGGAATCGGCCGTCCACATGGCCAGACCGTCCTCGGGCGAGACGCCATACAGCATTTCCATCTTGTCCCATTTTGAACTGTTGGTGCCCCGGCGGTCGATCAGGTCGTTGAAAGTCATGTCTGCTCCATTTTCTCGACCGAAAGCTAACCGCAAATCGGGCAGGTGCAAGGGGGGCGTTGCGGCGCGGGGCGGGATGGCCTAAATCAGCCTCATGAAACGCACTATCCTGATCCATCCCGATCCCCGCCTGAAAAAGGTCTGCGCGCCCGTATCCGACCTGACGGACGAGCTGCGCACGCTGGCTGACGACATGCTGGAAACCATGTATGACGCGCCCGGGATTGGCCTTGCCGCGCCGCAGATCGGTGTGCTGGAACGGTTGATCGTGCTGGATTGCATCAAGGAAGAAGGCGAGACCCCGCGCCCGCTGATCATGTTCAACCCCGAGGTCATCGCCTCTTCCGAGGAAAACAATGTTTACGAGGAAGGGTGCCTGTCGATCCCGGAGCAATATGCCGAAGTGACCCGCCCCAAGGTGGTCGATGTCACTTGGATGGACGAGAAGGGAAACCTGCGACAGGAGACTTTCGACGGGCTTTGGGCCACTTGCGTGCAGCATGAAATCGACCATCTGAACGGCAAGCTGTTCATCGATTACCTAAAACCGCTGAAACGGCAGATGATTACCCGCAAGATGCAAAAGCTCAAACGTGAACGGGCGCGCGCATGACCGTCCGCACCTGTCTGCCCTGGCCCGACAAACGCTTGCGCACAAAGGCGGATGAGGTGACTGAAATCACCGATGACATTCGCCGGATTTGGCAGGACATGATAGACACGATGGAGGCCATGCCCGGTGTCGGTCTGGCCGCGCCGCAGATCGGAGTGATGTTGCGTCTGGCCGTGGTCGATGGGTCGGCCGAGCGGGGCAAGGCCGTGCGTCTGGCGAACCCGGAAATCCTGCACAGCTCGATCGAACTGCGTGAACATGAAGAAGCCAGTCCGAACCTGCCGGGCGTGTCGGCCACGGTAAAACGCCCGCGTGCAGTGACTGTCAAATTCCTGAACGAGCAGGGCGTGGTGGACCGTCGCGATTTTGTCGGCATCGAGGCCACCAGTGTCCAGCACCAGATCGACCATCTGAATGGCCGGATGTATTTTGACCGGCTCAGCAAGGTCAAACGCGACATGCTGCTGCGCAAAGCCAAGAAACAGGGGTAAAGATGCGCGTTGTTTTCATGGGAACCCCGGACTTCTCGGTGCCGGTTCTGGATGCGCTGGTCGAGGCCGGGCATGAGATCGCCGCCGTCTATTGCCAGCCCCCGCGCCCGGCGGGGCGGGGCAAGAAGGATCGCCCGACACCGGTCCACGCGCGGGCCCAGGCGCTGGGTCTGGACGTGCGTCACCCAACCTCGCTGAAACCGGCCGAGGAACAGGACAGTTTTGCGGCACTGAACGCGGATGTGGCGGTGGTTGTGGCTTATGGGCTGATCCTGCCCCAGCCCATCCTCGATGCGCCGGCTCATGGCTGCCTGAACATTCATGCCAGCCTGTTGCCGCGCTGGCGCGGGGCGGCTCCGATCCACCGCGCGATCATGGCGGGCGATGCGCAAACCGGCGTCTGTATCATGCAAATGGAGGCGGGCCTTGATACCGGCCCCGTTCTGTTGCGACAGGCCACCGATATCGGGCCCGAGGAAACCACTGCGGAACTGCATGACCGGCTCTCGGCGATGGGCGCGGCTTTGATTGTCGAGGCGCTGGCAAAGCTGCCCGGCCTGACCCCTGATCCGCAGCCCGAGATTGGTGTCACCTATGCCGCCAAGATCGACAAGTCCGAGGCCCGCGTGGACTGGTCGGGCCCCGCGGTCGAGGTCGATCGGCAGATCCGCGGCCTGTCGCCCTTTCCCGGGGCCTGGACCGAGATCGACGGCAACCGGGTAAAACTCCTCGCTTCGCGTCTGGCCGAAGGGCAGGGCGCGCCGGGCGAAGTTCTGAATGACGATCTGTATGTGGCTTGCGGGCAGGGCGCCATAGAACTGCTGCGCTTGCAAAGGGCGGGCAAAGGCGCGCAGGATAAGGAAACGTTCCTGCGGGGCTGGCCAATCCCGATCGGCACCCGGATGTCTTCGGAGTAAAGCCATATGTTCATGGTGATGATGGGCACTGTCGTGATTGCCGGGATCGTCGGGTATCTGTCCGAACAGACCGGTTTCACCCATAACGGCTATTTGCAATCCATCATCATCTGTGTGGGCGGGGCGTTCCTGTTCTATTTCGTCCGCATCATGTTCGGCATCAGCTTTGGTCCTCCGGGGCTGGATGCGGTGATTTCCTCTGTTGGTGCCTTGATCATCGTGCCGACCCACTGGAGGAAGTGACATGCCAATCGTCGCCCTGATCATCATCGGTGCAGCGGCAGGGTTTCTGGCCACCCGCCTGATGCGGATCGAGGCGGATATCCCGACGACCATGCTGATCGGTATCGCAGGCGCCCTGATCGGAGGGATGCTGCTGCGGTTTCTTGTAACCGTTATGGGGTGGCTGTCTGGTTTTGTCGGGGCGGTTCTGGGTGCGTTGCTGGTGATTTGGATCTGGCAGACCTACCTGCGCCGCTAACCCCTTGACCCGGCGTCCTTCTTCCGTCCAGATCACATTCAACGAAAAAGGGGAATGATGATGCCGTATGATTTGAAGCCGGGTGATGTTGCCCTGATGGGCGTTCCTTTGGATCTGCATTCCTCGTTCCTGCAAGGGCCGGCCTTCGCCCCCGGACGCATCCGCGAGGCGCTGCATTCCGGTGCGGCCAACCTGACGGCCGAGGATGGCACCGATCTGGGTGCAAGCACCCAATTCCGGGATACCGGCGATCTGGATGTGTTCGAAATGCGCGGGCAGGAACCGATTGACCGGATCGAGGCCGAAGCGGCGAAACGGATCGCAACCGGCGCGCGCCTGTTGTCTCTGGGCGGCGACCATTCGGTGGCCTATCCGCTGATCAAGGCCCATGCGGATCGGTACGAAGGCCTGAACATCCTGCATATCGACAGCCACCCTGATCTGTACGACACGCAGGATATCGGACCGCTCGGCCATGGCTGCCCCTTTGCGCGGGTGATGGAGACCTGCCCGGTCAAGCGTCTCGTGCAGGTCGGCATCCGCACCATGAACGCCCATCAGCGCGAACAGGCCGATAAGTTCGGCGTCGAGGTGATCGACATGCGCAACTGGCGCCCAGACTTGCAGATTTCATTCGATGGCCCGGTCTACCTGTCACTTGATCTGGACGCGCTGGACCCGGCTTTTGCGCCGGGCGTCTCGCACCATGAACCCGGTGGGCTGAGCACGCGCGAGGTTATCGACCTGATCCACCGGTTCAAAGGTCAGCTGGTCGGGGCGGATATCGTCGAGCTCAACCCGCATCGCGACCCCTATGGCATGACGGCGATGGTGGCCGCGAAATTCGTCAAGGAAATCGGCGCGCGCTTGCTGAACGGCTGACTTACCGTTCGTCGCACACCGTCGCAGACCCAAGTGCCGGAGCACCCCTAGTGGACAAATCGAACCGGTTCGCCTCGGCAGTGGTCATCCAGTGCATACTGTCGGCCGGGGCTGCGAACAGGGTGTACCAGTAAAACTCCTCGTCCACGCCGATATCCTTGAAATAGTCCAGGTATCGGTCATGTTCTGGATCGTCCTCGGGCAAGTCGGTCGCCACCAGACCCGACCCGGCCCAGCTGTGGACACCGACACAGGCCCCCGGTTGCAGCACGCGGCGGTTTCCGGCCAGGAACAAGTCGGTGCCACCGCTGGCCACCAGCCCGTTCGATGGAACAACGGTATCGAACCCGGCCCTGTGCACTTCGCGGGCGAAGATGACATTGGCGTCATCATCAACCGATCCTTCAATGTATTGCAGAACCAGAGTGCGGGCTTCGGGGTTTTGGGCTGTCACTTCCTCAAAGGCAGACAGCGTTGTCTCGTCAATCGTGCCCGAGGCGATGATCTGGTCGCCCTGCGCAACAAAACTGACAGGGGTGTAATACGCGCCGCATGAGGCGAGCAGGGCCAGGCAGGCTGTGATGGATGCAAGTCTAAGTGTCACGTTGGCCTCCGGGCTGTGCTTTCAAAAGGGGTATCAGCATGCCGCTTTGGCGTCCACTGTCGGGCTCAGTTGCGCGGCGGACGGCTTTTGTAGACCGGCAATTGCCAGCCAAACATCAACGACCCGGCGCGCAACGCCCAGCACACCAAGGCGCAGAGAGCCAGAGAAAACGCAGGCTCTGCCCCCAATCTGGCAGCCAGAACCGCCGTCAGGGCACCTGTAAAGGCGCAGGACACATAGAGCTCACCTTGTTTCAGCACCAGCGGCACTTCGTTGCAGACCACATCGCGCATCAACCCGCCCAGGCATCCGGTCGTCACACCCATCAAAACGACAATGACCCCAGACTGATCCAGCGACAACGCCGCGCCGGTTCCGGCCGCGACAGCCACTGACAGTGCAAAACTGTCCAGCCAGACCAGCCAGTTATAGCGGCTTTCCACCAGATGTGCGGTAAAGAACACCAGGACCGACGCCGCGACTGCGATCAGGATGTAATCCGGCTGCCCGACCCAAAAGATCGGGTGACGGTCCAGCAAAAGGTCTCGTACAGTGCCGCCCCCGACGGCAGTCAGGCAGGCCATGAAGGCAAATCCCACCAGATCCAGCTGGGCACGGCTGGCCACCAGTGCCCCCGTCAACGCGAAGATCAGAACCGAGGCATAGTCCAGCAGCGTCAGCGCGGTCACGCCTGTGCCTTTTTCGGTTTGAACGGCGCCATTCCGGCCCGGGCCAGCTCATCAGCTTTTTCATTCTCGGGGTGGCCTGCGTGGCCCTTGACCCATTCCCATGTCACATCATGCCGTTCTTGCGCCTCATCCAGACGCTGCCAAAGATCGACATTCTTGACCGGTTTCTTGTTCGAGGTTTTCCAGCCGTTGCGTTTCCAACCGAAAATCCAGCCGGTGACGCCGTTCTTCACATAGGCGCTGTCGGTGACGACGGTTATCTTCGACGGTCGCTCCAGCGCTTCAAGGGCGCTGATGGCGGCCAGCAACTCCATCCGGTTGTTGGTCGTCTCGGCTTCGCCCCCGTTCAGCTCACGCTCTTTCAGAACGCTGTCCCCGTCCATCGCGCGCAACAGCACACCCCAGCCTCCGGGGCCGGGGTTTCCGGAACAGGCACCATCCGTATAGGCAAACAATTCAGGCATGGGCGAACACCAGAATATATCCGTCATACGATCCGGCCAGGCCTTTGCCCATGCCATGGACTGCGCGGTCAATCGTGAACCCGGCCTTGTTCAAGGCCTCCTCGATCTCGGCCTCCGTGTAATAGGAATAGTAACGATCCAGATCATCCCGATGTTCACCAGTGCCCAGCTTCATCCCCAGAAACAGCTGTCCACCGGGTTTCAGAGCCCTTTGGATCGCTGTCAGATGTCGCTGGAAATCAGCGCGCGGCGCGTGCAGCAGGGAAAAGCTGGCGTAAACGCCGTCATATTCGGCCGTCTCGGTGACATCATCGAACGTACCCAGATAAGCATCCACACCGTTTTCCCGCGCATGTTCGACAAAGGCTGGCGTGGCATCCAGCGCGCGAACCTTTAGCCCCTGACGCATCAGGAACCCGCTGTCCGACCCCGGCCCGGACCCCAAATCCAGTACATAGCCGCCTGTGCCGACCGCATCGGCAAAAGCCTGACGGGCCTCAAGCTGCTCGGGCGGCAGAGGGATCTTCAGATATTCGGCCACCTTGTTTGTATAGGCGTTGATCGTGCGTTCATCGGTCACAGGTACACTCCGACTGCAAGACTGGCCAATACGACCGCGGTCAGCAGGATGCGCAACCGCATCCACCAGACCGGTGTCAGGCGCCAGTAGGAAAACAGGGCATCCAGCAACAACAAACCAGCAAACCCATACATCAGATTGGTGCCCGCATTCACCGGCCCGCCGCCTGTCATGGCAAAGGCCCAAAGCGCGGGCAGAACCGACAACAGATAACACAGGGCCGCTTTGCTGCCCGATGTCTTGGTGGCAAAACCCCAGAGAACACCGGACATGAAGCTGAGGATGACCGATCCATAGAACAGTTGCACATAAGGCCCCACGAAACGTGGGCCAAAGGTTTGCGCGCCCCAGGCATTCAGGTCGCTGTTCAGATAGGTCAGGGCGCCCCAGACAAACGGGATCAGTCCCGCCAGCCCCAGATAGAGAGGCGCTTTCGGTACTCCGTTCACGCCGGTTGCCTCAACACGCGGGGGACTTTGAACTCGACGTTTTCAACGGCGGTTTCGACCGGCTCGACGGTGACATCATAATGCGCGCTGAACGCTTCGATCACCTCGTTTACCAGAACC
Organism: Ruegeria sp. A4; assembly: GCF_056543025.1. NCBI lineage: Bacteria > Pseudomonadati > Pseudomonadota > Alphaproteobacteria > Rhodobacterales > Roseobacteraceae > Ruegeria > Ruegeria sp. A4. The sequence continues at coordinate 77,556 of NZ_JBQGAW010000009.1, forward strand.
TCCGGGGCCGACGCGCCTGCGGTGACAGCCACGGTCGAGATACCCTCGAGCGCGCGCCAGTCAATCTCGGTTGCGCGCTGGACCAGCTGCGCGTACTGGCACCCCTCGCGCGAGGCAACCTCGACAAGGCGGCGCGAGTTCGACGAGTTCGGCGCGCCCACAACCAGCAAGGCATCCGCCTTGGGGGCCACGGCTTTCACCGCTTCCTGCCGGTTGGTGGTGGCATAACAGATATCTTCCTTGTGCGGTCCGACAATGGCCGGGAATCGGGCCCGAAGGGCGGCGATGATATCCTTGGTGTCATCGACCGAAAGGGTGGTTTGGGTGACAAAGGCCAGCTTATCCGGGTCACGCACCTGCACCGTGGCCACGTCGTCCACGGTCTCGACCAGCAGCACATCGCCCTCGGGCAACTGCCCCATGGTGCCCACGGTTTCGGGATGGCCTTTGTGGCCGATCATGATCATCTGCAACCCCGCGTCCGCGTGGCGCTGCGCCTCGACATGCACCTTGGAAACCAGAGGACAGGTGGCGTCAACATAGATCATCTCGCGCTGGGCAGCCTCGGCGGGAACGGATTTTGGCACCCCGTGGGCGGAAAAGATCACCGGGCGGTCATCGGGGCATTCCTGCAATTCCTCGACGAAAACGGCCCCTTTGGCGCGAAGGCCGTCGACCACGAATTTGTTATGCACGATCTCGTGGCGCACATAGACCGGTGGGCCCCATTTCTGCAAAGCCATCTCAACGATTTTGATGGCACGGTCCACACCGGCGCAGAACCCGCGCGGGGCGGCAAGGTAAAGTGTCAGTGGCGGCTTTTTCATCAGGCTGTCTCCTTGAGGCACAGGTAAGTCTTTTCCCGGCCTTGGTCCAGACAGGACATTGTCATTCATCTGACACGAATCGTTGCTACTCGGGTGATGTTTAAGCACCTGTACCTTGTTAAAGAAGCGCGGCCAGGACCGATGTCCTGACCGCGCGATTTTTCCCCATCATGACAGGCCTGTCGCCTTGTCAGCTGTTGCTGGCAACAGCGACGCTGCGATGCTCCGTCGGCATTTCACGCGGCGGGCGACCGATGACATCGCGCAGATCCTCCAGCTCGATGAAATTGTCGGCCTGGCGGCGCAGTTCGTCCGAGATCATCGGCGGTTGGCTGCGGATAGTCGAAACCACCGATACGCGCACGCCCTGCCGTTGCAGGCTGGCGATCAACGGGCGGAAATCCCCATCACCCGAGAACAGCACGATATGATCGACGCGCGGCGCCAGTTCCATGGCATCGACGGTAAGTTCGATATCCATATTTCCTTTGACTTTCCGACGCCCCATGCTGTCGGTGTATTCCTTGGCCGGTTTGGTGACCATAGTGAAGCCGTTGTAATGCAGCCAGTCAACCAATGGACGGATCGGCGAATACTCGTCGTTTTCCAGCAGCGCTGTATAGTAGAAGGCCCGAAGAAGCTTGCCGCGGCGCATGAATTCCTGCCGCAGAAGTTTGTAGTCAATGTCGAAACCGAGTGCTTTTGCCGCGGCATAAAGATTCGAGCCGTCGATGAACAGCGCTAGCCGTTCGTCTTTATAAAACATAAATGTTCCCTTCCGGTATAATCCAGTGCGCGCCGCGTTACGTGAGTGAGTGAGTGATAAAATGACGCGCTCTGGTACGCCTATAATTAGAACTTCTGTCGATTATCGCAAGTATGCAATGGGTCGAATGTAGGGTATCACATGAGCAAATCCATGCCAAATGCCGTTGTTGCGCTGGGCGCAAATCTCGATTTGAGAGGAAACGGTCCCGCTGTAACACTTCAGAACGCGCTTGACGCGTTATCGCGTCACAATGTGGTGATTCGCTCCGTCAGTCGTTTTTTTTCCACCCCGTGCTTTCCCGCCGGGGCCGGCCCGGACTATGTGAATGCTGCGGCGCTGATTGCGACCGAGAAATCTCCTTCGCAGCTGTTGCAGGTGCTGCACGTGGTGGAACAGGAATTCGGGCGTGAACGGGTGCAGCGCTGGGGGATGCGGACGCTGGATCTGGATCTGGTCTGTTTCGAAGATCAGGTCCTGCCGGATCGCGCCACGTTTGATCGCTGGCGGACCCTGCCGACCGACGCGCAAAGGCAAGAGGCACCGGATCAGTTGATCTTGCCGCATCCGCGCCTTCAGGATCGCGCCTTTGTCCTCGTGCCGATGGCCGATATCGTGCCCGACTGGCGCCATCCGGTTCTGGGTCGCACGGTCTGCGAGATGATCCAGACCCTTCCCGCGGCAGAGGTTGCGGCGGTCACGGCGCTGTGATCCGTGCAAATGCAGCATTTCCTGCTTGTCAAGGCGCGGATTCGCGCTTAGATAGACCCCTTCCTGACATGGATTCAGAAACGGAGAGCGCCCAATGGCCCGCGTGACGGTTGAAGATTGCGTAGACAAGGTTCCAAACCGGTTCGAGCTGGTGATGCTCGCCGCCCATCGGGCGCGTGAGATTTCCGCCGGTGCAGCGATTACCGTTGACCGCGACAACGACAAGAACCCTGTCGTGTCTCTGCGTGAGATCGCCGACGAAACCCAAAGCGCGGACGAACTGCGCGAGCGCCTGATCGAGGCCAACCAGACCCAGATCGAGGTTGACGAGCCCGAAGAAGATCAGATGGCGCTGCTGATGGGTGCCGAAACGGACAAACCCGCCATGGATGACATGTCGGAAGAGAAGCTCCTGCGCGCTCTGATGGAGGCTCAAGGGCAGGGGTAAGCCCTGGAGACGAAGGTGCGGACCGGATGATTTCTGCTGACGATCTGATTGCGCTGGTCCGCAACTACAATCCCAAGACGAATGCTGACCGCATTGCGCTGGCCTATGAATTTGGCCAGCAGATGCACGAAGGGCAGTTCCGCCATTCCGGCGAGCCCTATTTCACCCATCCCGTTGCCGTTGCCGCCATCCTGACCGAACAGCGTCTGGATGATGCGACCATCATCACGGCGCTGCTTCACGACACGATCGAAGACACCAAGGCCAACTATGGCAAGGTGGCTGAACTTTTTGGGGATGAAGTCGCCAAACTGGTCGACGGCGTCACCAAGCTGACCAATCTGCAACTGTCCAGCCGCGAGACCAAGCAGGCCGAGAACTTCCGCAAGCTGTTCATGGCCATGTCCAAGGACTTGCGCGTGATTCTGGTCAAGCTCGCCGACCGTTTGCACAACATGCGGACGATCAAGGCGATGCGTCCCGAAAAACAGATCGTCAAGGCCCGCGAGACGATGGATATCTACGCACCGCTTGCGGGCCGGATGGGTATGCAGTGGATGCGCGAGGAACTCGAAGACCTGGCTTTCCGTGTCCTCAACCCTGAAGGCCGCCAGTCGATCATCCGCCGCTTTATCACCCTGCAACGCGAAACCGGCGACGTGATCCATCGCATCACCGGCGACATGCGGCACGAGTTGGAAAAGGCCGGGATCGAGGCCGAGGTGTTCGGCCGCGCCAAGAAACCCTATTCGATCTGGCGCAAGATGCAGGAAAAGGATCAGGGCTTCTCGCGCCTATCAGATATCTATGGGTTCCGCATCATCACCCAGACCGAGGAAGACTGCTATCGAACCCTGGGTGCCATCCACCAGCGCTGGCGCGCGGTGCCGGGGCGCTTCAAGGACTATATCAGCCAGCCCAAATCGAACGGTTACCGCTCGATCCACACCACGGTGTCGGGCCGGGACGGTAAACGGGTCGAGGTCCAGATCCGCACCCGCCAGATGCACGACGTGGCCGAAACCGGGGTTGCGGCGCATTGGTCCTATCGCGACGGTGTGCGCACCGAGAACCCGTTCGCCGTCGACCCGGCCAAATGGATTTCCAATCTGACCGAGCAGTTCGACAACGAGGAAGATCACGAAGACTTCCTCGAGGCCGTCAAGCTCGAGATGTATTCGGACCAGGTGTTCTGTTTCACCCCCAAGGGCGACGTGGTGAAGCTGCCGCGTGGCGCGACGCCGATCGATTTTGCCTATGCCATTCACACCCGGATCGGTCATGCCTGTGTTGGGGCCAAGGTTGATGGTATCCGCGTTCCGCTCTGGACGCGGCTCAAAAATGGCCAGTCCGTGGACATCATCACCGCCGATGGTCAGACGCCACAGGTCACGTGGCTGGAGATTGCAGTCACCGGCAAGGCCCGTACCGCCATTCGCCGCGCCCTGCGCGAAGTGGATCGGGAACGATTCATCAAGCTGGGCAAAGAACTGGCCCGTTCCGGGTTCGAGCATGTGGGCCGCAAGGCGACTGACAAAGCACTCGATACCGCGGCAAAACACCTGCGCCTGAAAGATCGGCACGAGTTACTGGCCCGCCTTGGCAGTGCCGAACTGACTGCGCACGAGGTGGTTCAGGCCGTCTATCCCGAACTTGCCAAGGACGAAGGCGACGCCATTCCGCTGCGCCGCGCGGTGATCGGCCTGGAGCCGGGGCAGAAGTTCGACCGGGCCCCCTGCTGTCAGCCGCTGCCGGGGGAACGCATCGTCGGCATCACCTATCGGGGCAAGGGCGTGGTCGTGCATGCCATCGATTGCGACCGGCTCAGCGAGTTCGAAGGCGAACCTGACCGGTGGGTCGATCTGCACTGGCACTCGGGCACGCACCCGGCCGTCTATGGCGCGACGCTGGATCTGACCATTGGCAACGATGCCGGGGTTCTGGGGCGTATTTGCACATTGATCGGCGAGAAAAAGGCCAATATCTCGAACCTCGAGTTTGTCGATCGCAAACCGGATTTTTACCGCCTTCTGATCAATGTCGAACTGCGCGACCTTGAACAGCTTCATTCACTCATGCTGATGCTGGAGGCGGAAAGCGATGTTGCTGCGGTCGAACGGTATCGGGATCAGGTCAAAACTTCGGTTGCGGCTGGCTGAGAAGGGGTGATCACGGGTGGTATTCAAGCGCCGAGACCGACGCTCTCCAGTCCAGATCGCATCGGATTTCGTCTATCCGCGTGGCGGATGGACCCGCGCCTTCCATTACGTGAAACACCGCGTCCGGCGCTTGCCGGATACCCCTGACCGGATCGCGCGCGGCATCGGGGCAGGGGTGTTTGCCGCCTTTACGCCGTTTTACGGGTTGCATTTTCTTGTCGCCGCCATCGGTGCCCGGCTGATCAAGGGAAACATTCTGGCCGCGCTCAGCGGCACGTTTTTCGGCAACCCGCTCACTTATGTTCCGATCGGGGTGATCTGTCTTCAGACCGGGCATTTCCTGCTGGGTACCGAATACGAAGAAGGCGACACACAAGGGCTGATGGGCAAATTCGCCAGCGCCATAGGGGATCTCAAGAACAATTTTCTGGCGTTGTTTACGGATCGCGTGGCCGACTGGCACGGGCTGTCGCAGTTCTACGATGACGTCTTCTATCCCTACATGATCGGTGGGATCATTCCGGGCGTCGTTGCGGGGGTGATCTGCTATTACCTCAGCCTGCCGCTGATCCTGACGTATCAGCAGCGCCGCCGCGCCAGGATCAAGGCGAAGTTCGAGGAAATCAAGCGTTTGGCCGAAGATTCGGCTGCCGTTTCCTCGGCAGAGCCTCTAGGCTCGGGCAAGAACATGCAAAAGGAATCGAGTGATGTCTGAGAACCATCTGCGTCTGGGTGTGAACATCGATCACGTGGCCACCGTGCGCAATGCGCGGGGTGGGGATTATCCAGATCCGCTGCGCGCCGCCAAACTGGCGGAAGAAGCGGGGGCGGATGGCATCACCGCGCACCTGCGCGAAGATCGGCGCCATATATCGGACGTCGATATCGACGGGCTGATGGAGGTTCTGTCGGTGCCGCTGAATTTTGAGATGGCCGCAACGCCCGAGATGCAGAAGATCGCCCTGCGCCACAAACCGCACGCGGTCTGCATCGTGCCCGAAAAGCGCGAAGAGCGCACCACCGAAGGCGGGCTTGAAGTCGCGCGCGAGGAAAACAAGCTGGCGCATTTCATCGCGCCTCTGCGTGATGCCGGCTGCCGCGTGTCGATCTTCATTGCCGCCGATCAGCGTCAGATCGAAGCTGCGCATCGCATCGGTGCCGAAGTGATCGAGCTGCACACCGGCGCCTATTGCGACGCCCATGCCGAAGGTCGCATGGAAGATGCCGAACGCGAGCTTGAGTCGCTGCGCCAGATGTCCACCTTCGCCCATGCGCTGGGGCTCGAGGTTCATGCGGGCCATGGCCTGACCTATGACACCGTAAAACCGGTTGCCGCCTTCCCAGAAGTCAAAGAGCTGAATATCGGTCATTTCCTGATTGGCGAGGCGATTTTTCTGGGCCTCACCCCGGCCGTTCAGGAAATGCGTCGCCTGATGGACGAGGCGCGCGCGTGATCACGCCCGGCTTTGTCGCCATCTGGCTGGCCTGGCTGATGGCGGGCGGCTCTCCGGGGCCTGCCACGATGGGCATTGCCGGAACCGCCATGAACGAAGGCCGCCGCGCCGGTCTGGTCTTTGCGCTGGGCATCTGTGCCGGGTCCGCCGCCTGGGGCATTGCCGCAGCGCTTGGCTTGTCGGCGATCATGCTGGCCAATGTCTGGGTTTTCGAGGTGATCCGCTATATCGGCGTGGCCTATCTGGGTTGGCTGGCCCTCAAGGCCCTGCGCCGCGCGATGACAGCGGATGAGGTCGCTTTGGGCAAACCGGTCACGGGCGCGCTGCCGACGATCTTCGCCAAAGGTGCCGCCATCCACCTGACGAACCCCAAGGCGATCCTCAGCTGGGGCTCGATCTATGCCATCGTCGCCCCCAGCGATGCCAGCCTGTCGATGCTGCTGGGCTATTTCGCCATGCTCTATGCCGGATCGCTGATGGTTTTCATCGGCTATGCCTTCCTGTTTTCCTCCGAGCGCATGGTCCGAACCTACCGCCGCGCCCGCCGCTGGTTCGATTTCGCCTTTGCCGGGTTCTTCGGGGTCGCGAGTTACAAGATTTTGACGGTGCGGTTGTCATGATCCTCGGCATCGGCACAGACCTCGCAAACATTGACCGCATCCAGGGCACGCTCGACCGGTTCGGCGACCGCTTCCGCAATCGTGTCTTCACCGACACCGAACAGCGCAAGGCCGAACGCCGTGTTGATACCGCCGGAACCTACGCCAAACGCTGGGCCGCGAAAGAGGCCTGTTCCAAGGCGCTGGGCACCGGTCTGCGCATGGGCATCGCGTGGAAGGACATGGCCGTCACCAATCTGCGCACCGGCCAACCGGTGATGCACGTGACCGGCTGGGCCGCCGAGCGCCTCAAGGAAATGACCCCCGACGGGCACGAGGCGATCATCCATGTCACCCTGACGGATGATCACCCCTGGGCGCAGGCTTTTGTGGTGATCGAGGCGCGTCCGGTTCAAGATCAGGCCGCGCAGCCTTGACTTGCCCCCATCCCCCCCGCATGTAGCAGCGAAGCCAAGCAAAGAACTGGAGCGAGCAGAATGGCCGAGGACGCCAAAACCGGAAATCCCGTCTGGGAGACGATCAAGACCATCGTCTACGCGCTGCTGATTGCCGGCGTGTTCCGCACCCTCTTCTTTCAACCGTTCTGGATCCCCTCGGGCTCGATGAAGCAGACGCTGCTGATCGGCGATTTCCTCTTCGTCAACAAGATGGCCTATGGCTATTCCTACGCATCCTGCCCCAGCCTGATCATCCCAAGCGTCGGCCTGAACGTGGATGCCGAAGATATCTGTGGCTGGATGCAGGGCGAAGACAATACCCGTATCTGGGGCGGTGATCCCGAACGTGGCGATGTCATCGTCTTTCGCCATCCGGTCACCGGACGTGACTATATCAAGCGCCTGATTGGGTTGCCGGGCGACCGGATCCAGGTCCGCAATGGCCAGATCATCCTCAATGGCACTCCGGTTCCTCAGCAGCCCGACGGCGTGTTTACCGAAATTGCCGAACCGCAAGGCCCGCAGCGCCTGCGCCCCCGCTGTGAAAACGGCCCTGTTGGAATAGGCGGCACCTGTGAAAAGTCGCGCCTGATCGAAACCCTGCCCAACGGTGTGTCTTATGACGTGTTGAACATCGGCAACCAGGCATCGGACAATACCGGCATCTATACCGTGCCCGAGGGCCATTATTTCTTCATGGGTGACAACCGTGACAATTCCAGCGACAGCCGTCTGCCGCAATCTGCCGGTGGTGTCGGATACGTGCCTTACGAAAACCTGATCGGTCGTGCCGACCGGATCATGTTCTCGTCCGCGGGCCGTTCGATGCTGTTCTTCTGGACATGGCGCGGTGATCGGTTCTTCAAGGCGGTCAATTGAAGCTCTCGGCTGAAATAAAGGCGTTCCAGCGGCGATTGGGGTATGAGTTCAAGAACCCCGAACTGCTGGTGCGCGCGCTGACCCATGGCTCGGTGTCTTCGTCCACCCGACCTGACAATCAGCGGCTGGAGTTTTTGGGAGACCGCGTTCTGGGCCTGGTCATGGCCACTGCGCTGCTTGAGGCCGACAAAAAGGCGTCCGAAGGTCAGTTGGCCCCACGGTTCAATGCACTGGTCCGCAAAGAGGCCTGCGCCGATGTAGCCCGCCAGATTGATCTGGGCGCGGTGCTGAAGCTCGGCCGGTCCGAAATGCTGTCCGGTGGCCGTCGCAAGCAAGCGCTGCTGGGCGACGCGATGGAGGCCGTGATCGCCGCCATCTATCGCGATGCCGGGTTCGAGGCTGCCCGCGATGTCATCCTGGCGCTTTGGGGGGACCGCATCCACAAGGTCGAGGCAGATGCGCGTGACGCCAAGACCTCTTTGCAGGAATGGGCGCAGGCGCGTGGGCAAAAGCCTCCCTCATACGTCGAGGTTAAACGCAGTGGCCCGGACCACGCCCCGATCTTCACCATTGCGGCCCGTCTTCAGGACGGCACCGAGGCGCAGGCCACCGCGGGATCCAAACGTCAGGCCGAACAGGCGGCGGCGAAAGCTCTGCTGGAACAGCTCAGCCCGGCCGGGTCTTCCTAGGTACATGCGGCTCAGACCAGCCCGGAAATCGGACGCCGCCAGCCTGGCGGCGCTGTCGATCGAAGTCTGGATCAGCACCTATCTGCGCCATGGCGTGAGCGCCTTCTTCGCCGAGTTCGCACTGTCCGAGTTCACCGCTGCACGGTTCGAAGCGCTGCTGGAAGAAGGCAAGGACCTTCTGATTGTTTCGGAAAACCGCGATGGCATAGATGGGTACATTCGGTTGGCAGAGGGCCGTCCCGCCCCGATCGACGGGCTGTCCGATCTTGAGATCGTGACCTTTTACGTGCAGCCGCGTCACCACGGAAAGGGCATCGGGTCAGCTTTGTTGCAGGTGGCCATCGACCATTGCCGCAACAAAGGCCGCACCGAAATTTGGCTGACGACCAATTCCGAAAACGCTCCGGCCATCGATTTCTACCTGTCCAAAGGTTTCCGTCAGGTCGGCGTCACGGATTTCCGTATCGCGAACCAAGTCTATCCGAACCACGTTCTAGCGTTGAACCTGCCACCACTGGGCTAGCGTCAAATCACCCGGATGAACCCGGTCAGCCCGGTTTTCTGGTGTTCGATCACGTGGCAATGAAACGCCCAGTCGCCGGGATTGTCCGCGACCAGCGCGATGTCGACGGTCTCGTCTTTCAGCAAAAGCATGGTATCAGACAGCAACGGTGGCAGTTTGCGCAGGTTCGACGTTAGCGGAACGAAGGCCAGCCCGTGCAGGTGGATCGGGTGCAGATTGGGCGATTCATTGCGCAGTCGCAGAACATAGCTCTTGCCCCGTTGCAGCACGGCCAGCGGCCCGGTTCCCTGCGCCGCATCGCCCGGCCAGGGCGTGCGGTTGATCGACCAGAAACTATAGCCCAAAGACCCGCAGAACCCGTCATTCGGGGCGCCGCCTTCCGGGGTCCAGCCGAACACGAACTCATGCAACTCGGCCTGATCAAGATCGGGGCGCGGGACAGGGTTTGCCCGCAATGGGCGCAGCTCTCGCAGGTCTCGCGCGATGGAGTGTCCCGTGGCTCGCAACCGGACCATGGCGCGGTGTTTCTGCCCGGGAAACTTTGCCATCAGCAGGGCTGATTGCCCCTCGCCGTCCGGCATCCGAACGGCCAAATCCACCCGTTGACCCGGGGCCAGCAAGAGCGGCTGGGCTGCTGTGGGCCGTGTCACGTCTGTTTCTACCGGATGTCCGTCCCATGCGATGATACGGGTCTCGGCCCCTTCGGGATGCAAGTTGTAGATACGGGTCGTGTCCGTGTTGACCACCCGTACGCGCACCAGGCTGCCCGCGGCGTGGTCATATACTGCCTCGCTCTGCCAATTGGCGGTCTGCACGTTGCCGAACGTGCCGGCCCGCGCCGCGCCGCGGGCGGTATAGGCCGGCAGAAACGCGTCATCTTCGTCCAGCCGGAAATCCCGCAGATTGATCACCTGTTCGCTGTCGAATCCCGGGTCTTCCAGTTCGACAATCACCATCACTCCGGTCAGCCCACGGGCCATCTGGTCCATCGTCATGCAATGGGGATGATACCAATACGTGCCCGCATCCGGCGGCGTGAGTTCATAAGTAAAGCTTTCGTTCTCGCCGATGGGCATCTGGGTCAGATAGGGCACACCGTCCATTTCGTTGCGGATGCGCAGCCCGTGCCAATGCATGGCAGTATAATCGGACAGTGTATTGCGCACCGTCAGACGCAATGTTTTGCCCTGGCGCCCGTAAAGAACCGGCGGCGGCGCATCCGGTGACAAGCTGACCATCCCCGTGGTCCGCTGACCGCGCAACCGATAGCTGGCAGGTTGTACCACCAGTTCGGACACGGGATCGCTGGCCGCCAGAGACAACCCTCCCAAACCCAAAGCACCGGCGGCGGCGCTGCTTCCAAGAAGAAACTCGCGACGTTTCATGAGAACCTCACTGAACGGATCTGATGCCGGGCTGGGATTGGCTGGGCGTCCGCGTCCATCTGACACCTCAAACGCAAGGCCGCAATGCGACAAATCCCTCTGGTCCGCCGGACCTTTCTGCTATAGGGGTGCGCACCTGCAAACAGGATCGCCAGACTCATGACCACACGCGCCGGATTTATCGCCCTGATCGGAGAGCCCAATGCGGGCAAGTCCACCCTGCTGAACCGCATGGTCGGGGCCAAGGTGTCGATCGTGACGCATAAGGTGCAGACCACCCGCGCGCGTATCCGCGGCGTGGCGATGGAGGGCGACGCGCAGCTGGTTTTCGTCGACACGCCCGGCCTGTTCAAACCCCGCCGCCGCCTGGATCGCGCCATGGTCGCCGCCGCATGGGGCGGGGCTGCGGATGCCGACATCGTTGTGCTTATGGTCGAGGCGCATCGTGGCATTACTGAAGGTGTCGAGCGCATCCTCGAAGGTCTGGAAGAGATCGGGCAAGGCCGCACGATCGCGTTGGCGATCAACAAGATCGACAAGGTGCCGTCCGAGAAGCTGCTGGCGCTGACCAGTGACCTGAACGCGCGTTACCCGTTTGCCGAAACCTTCATGATCTCTGCTGAAAAGGGACACGGCGTCGAGGACCTGCGCAAATGGCTGGCCTCGGAACTGCCCGAAGGCCCGTGGTTGTATCCCGAAGACCAGATCGCCGATCTGCCCCTGCGCATGATCGCCGCGGAAATGACGCGCGAGAAGCTGACCCTGCGCCTGCATCAGGAATTGCCCTATCAACTGACCGTCGAGACCGAAAACTGGGAAGAGCGCACAGACGGCTCTGCCAAGATCGATCAGGTCATCTATGTCATGCGCGACGGCCACAAAGGCATCGTGCTCGGCAAAAAGGGTGAGACGATCAAAGCCGTCAGCCAGGCCGCGCGCGCCGAGCTGGAAGAGTTCCTCGACCGCAGGATCCACCTGTTCCTGCAAGTGAAGGTCCGGCCCAATTGGCTGGAAGAATCCGAGCGGTATTCGGAAATGGGGCTGGATTTCAAAGACGGAAACGCATGACGCGGCTGACGGCGGAATTCTGGGTTCACGCCTATCTGGCGCGGCTGCGATTTCAGGATATCCCGGCCTATGTGGTGGCCCATGGCGATGACACCGCAGGCGCAGTTCTGGTCAAGCTGAACACACTGGACGGGCAGGCCGTTGCCTTCCAACGCAGCTTTGATCTGATGAGTGGCGAACGGAAATGGGTCGAACTCTCGTCCGGTCTTGAAGGTGACGTGGACCAAGCCATCCAGCGCCAACGCAGCTTTGACCCCGACCTCTGGGTGATCGAGGTCGAAGACCGGCAGGGGCGGCACCTGCTGGGCGAAGAAGGGCTGGAGTGACCAGTACTGAAGGGTCTTTGACGCAGAGACCAAAATGACTATTTTACCCCGGCAATTACACTGGCAGGGCTGGCTTGCCCTGTGGACAGGCGCAACCAAGAGGTGCTTTCGTGGCTGAAACGCTTGCTGAGAAACTGGAAAAATCGGAACTCGGCCACTGGATGCAGCGGTTCGAAAGCTTCATGGTCTTTGTCGGGGTTGTTGGTCCTTTTGCCACGCTTCCGCAACTGGTCAAGCTCTACTTTACCCATTCAGAACACGCTACTGGTCAGTCGCTTCTGTCCTGGTCGCTTTATGCCGGGCTGTCCTTCCTGTGGTTTGCGTATGGTCTGGTGGTGGGCAAGTTGCCCATCTATGTGGGCAACGGTATCTCGATGGTGCTGAACCTGCTGATGGTCATAGGAATTCTGGTTCATGCGGGTGTGACGTTCTGAACTTCACGCTGGCTTGGGACTTTCTTGTTTGCGGTCGCAGACGATGCGCGGGTTCATCAATCCGCGTCGCCAAAATAGACAAAGCTCATCTTGTTCCCGTCAGGGTCGCGTGCGTAGGCACCAAAAAAGTTCGGGCCATATTGGGGGCGGTCCCCCGGATCACCTTCGTTTGTTCCGCCATTTGCAAGCGCGGCCGCGTGCGCATCACGCACTTCTTCTGTGCTTTGGCACAACAGGCCAACCATGTTTCCGTTGCCGATCGTCGCGTCTTTTTTGTCGAACGGTGTCGCGACCCATATGCATCCGCCGCCGCGCAGCTCATAGCATACAGCATGCGGCATATACTCGGCGACGACCTTTCCGCCGATCCGGGGCATAACCGCGTCGTAATAGCTGCGTGCCTTGGCAACGTCGTTGGAACCGATCATGACGTAATTAAGAGACATTTTGGGAATCCCGCTTTAGAACATAAGAAGAACATTATGGCCTGAACGGGATTAAAGCAACGCATTCTTTTGCCCGCAGTTGGCGACACCCCGGACGACAGACGGGGTTTCCATCGGCCAAGGGGCAGCAGGCGCGTTCTGGCGGGGCACATTGGTGATCTGAATAATGGCGGCGGGTTCATGTTGAGGCACAACGGAATCCACCGTGGTCAGGTCTGGTCGCTATATCGTGCCGGACCGTTGCAATGAAAAGCCGATGCTCTGCCCTTCAGTCTATGCATGTCTTGGGATCACGCGCCATGTCCGCCGTTCCACCCGTCTTCGTACTCGCCCAACACCCTGGACAGGTGCAGCAGAGACGCAGAAAAGCGTGCGTAGACATCCCTCGACAACATCGGCTTGTTGTCATCCAGCACCTGCACGAGTTCGACAACGGTCGACGCAAATGTCTCATAGACCTGCATGTCGGCCGCTGTTGGGTCCGGTGTCCAGATTTCGTGTTCGTCGTAATATGTGGCGGGTTTCGGTTCGTCATCGATCATGGTGCGGCCCCTTCTGTTGAAGCGCAGTTGGGGGTCGCAAAAACGCGCACAAGCCGGGTGGCGCGAAGTCACAAAACTATGGCGGCTTCGGAAAAGAAAGCGCGCTGAAAAGGGGTTGAAGCACTTCCGCTCTTGCGTGCCAACGGCGCTTGGGATTTTCTGCGAACCAACCAAACCAGCAACAGGGTCAGGTTTTGGACTGGCGCGATCATGGAATACTCCTGACATTACGCCGCCATGGTGAAACAGCGGCGATCATCGAGGTCTTTACCGAAGGCCACGGGCGTCACGCCGGCGTGGTGCGTGGCGGGACCAGCCGCAAGATCGCGCCGATCCTGCAACCTGGGGCGCAACTGGAAGTGCTGTGGCGCGCGCGGCTGGAAGAACATATCGGCACCTTTCAGGTCGAACCCCTGCGGTCCCGCGCGGCAGCCGCGTTTTCAGGGCGGCTGGCACTGTCCGGGCTGAACGCGGTCGTTTCGCTGTTGTCCTTTTGTCTGCCCGAACGGGAACCACACCCCGCGCTTTATTCCCGGACGGAACAGTTGATGGATCTGTTGGGGCAGGATGAAGTCTGGCCTCTGGCCTATCTGCGGTGGGAGCTCGCGTTGCTTGACGAACTTGGCTTTGGCCTTGATCTGACAGCCTGCGCCGTGACCGGTGTGACCGAAGGGTTGATCTATGTATCCCCCAAAACAGGCCGGTCCGTCAGCGCCAATGGCGCCGGGGAATGGGCGGACAAGCTGTTGCCCCTGCCGCCCTGTCTGCGAGGTGAAGGCACTGCGCCCGATGTCGAGGTCGCAGAGGCCCTGCGCACGACCGGATATTTTCTGGAGCACCGCGTTGCTCCGTCTTTGGGGCATAATCCGCTGCCCGAAGCGCGGGCCCGGTTCGTGGATCAGGTCACTCGGCGGCTGTGAACACCATCTCGTGCCCGTCCTCGTTGCGCAGGATCAGCACATTGCCTGACACCTCGGATTGGGTCATGGCCATGAGGGCGGCAAAGTAGTACCCTTCCGCTTCGAGCCCCGCGCAGGCGGCGCGCGTCGCGTTGAGGTTCTGAACCTCAAACCACGGGTAGGGCGCGTTGAGTGTTCCGTCATAGCTGTTGCACGGAGCGTTCCCGGCAATCCTGCCTTCTTCCGGAAACCGCAGCAGAGCGCTCGCCTCATAGGGCTGACCATCGATCTCCCTCAGAACCCAGGTCTGGTCCGCCGCACCATAGGCGGCGACGGTTTCGTCTTTGTCGCATTGGAACAGTGCCAACAAGGGCAGGGTCAGGATCAGGCGAGTCATGGCTGGGTCTTAGTGCATAGGGGATGCCGTTGGAACCGGATCAGTAGGGAAGAGACCCGTTCAGCAGTTGCGCACGCACTTCCTGCCGGGGTTTCCAGTTATAGCGCGTATCTTCACGCACCGGCGCCCAGAACAACGCGCCACTGTTGCGCCAGGGATCAAGGATGATGCCGTCATACATCGAATCCCCCTTGGCGCTGATCAATGCCGAATGGTGGATGATGCGAAAAGACGTCGGCGGCGACGTGGCCCAGTGCAGATCCAGTGTTCGGAAGTTTTCTTGCCGCAGCCGCTTGGTCATCGCTTCTGCCCAATCGTTGCACAGCCCCTTTTCGCGGAACCCGTTGATGACTTTGGCGTTGTGGATGATGGCCGGATCGGTGACATTCCAGTCCCGCGCCAACTGCTGCGAGTAGGAATAGGCGATGGTGGCCGCCCTCTGAGCCTCGGTCGGATCGACATCCGGACCGAGCATTCGGATCGACCGGGCAAGCGCTTCGACATCGCTCTGATCGGCCGTTGGCGCAGGGGTGGTGCAGCCCGCAAGAACGAGCACCGCCAGAGTGGCGCAAAGTGCAAAGAAGGATCGGGTCATGCGGTGTACCAGGTGCTGATCGGGTTTTGGTCGGGTCAATCTGACGCTCTAACGGCGAATGGGCCGGGATCAAAGGGGAAGTTTGGATTGCTGCGGACACAGCTCGTCGTTGTCCTGCCGGTCAGAGATGCAGAAATGGTCCGTACAAAACGGAAGGTCCGCGGGTAGGAGGCGTACAAAACCTCAAAAATCAAGAAAAAGACCCGGCGCAACGGCCGGGTCAGTTGGGGAAACGGGCGCCGGTTCCGGTCACCCGAGCAGACGTCGTGCGATGACCTGTGCCTGAATCTCGGCCGCCCCTTCGAAAATGTTTAGAATGCGCGCGTCGCACAGAACGCGGCTGATCTTGTATTCCAGTGCAAAGCCGTTTCCGCCGTGGATTTGCAACCCGTTGTCGGCGGCTGCCCAGGCCACGCGGGCGCCCAGCAGCTTGGCCATGCCCGCCTCAAGGTCACAGCGTTGGCCGTGGTCTTTTTCCCACGCGCTGAAATAGGTCAGCTGGCGCGCGATCATGATCTCGACCGCCATCATTGCCAGCTTGCCCGAGACACGCGGGAAGTTGATCAGCGATTTGCCGAATTGCTTGCGGTCGATGGCATATTGCATGGCGATATCCAGCGCGCTTTGCGCCACGCCGATGGCGCGCGCGGCAGTCTGGATGCGGGCACTTTCAAAGGTTTCCATCAGCTGTTTGAAACCCTTGCCTTCTTCACCGCCCAGCAGGTTTTCACCCTTGACGTGGAAGCCATCAAAGCCCAGCTCGTATTCCTTCATGCCGCGGTATCCCAGAACCTCGATCTCCCCACCGGTCATGCCGGGGGTGGGGAAGGGATTGTCGTCGGTGCCCGGTGTCTTTTCCGCCAGGAACATGGACAGGCCGCGGTGATCTGTGCTGTCGGGATCGGTCCGCGCCAGCAAAGTCATGACATGGGTCCGCGCGGCGTGGGTGATCCAGGTCTTGTTGCCGGTGATCTGGTAATCACCGTTCTCGTCCTTCACGGCACGGGTGCGCAGGCTGCCAAGATCCGAGCCGGTGTTGGGTTCAGTAAATACAGCCGTCGGCAAAATCTCGGCGCTGGCCAGTTTTGGCAGCCAGTTGGCCTTTTGCTCGTCCGTGCCGCCGGCGATGATCAACTCGGCCGCGATTTCCGAACGGGTGCCCAGCGAGCCCACGCCGATATAGCCACGCGACAGTTCTTCGGAAACGACGCACATGGATGCTTTGGACAGTCCGAAACCGCCAAACTCTTCCGGGATGGTCAGCCCGAAAACGCCCATTTCCGCCAGTTCTTCGATGATTTCCAGCGGGATCAGCTCATCCTTGAGGTGCCATTCATGGGCGTAAGGTTCGACCTTTTCCTGCGCATAGCGGCGGAACTGGTCGCGGATCATTTCAAGTTCTTCGTCCAGACCCGACGCGCCGAACATGGTGGCGCCGGCCTGATCCTGCATCAGCTCGACCAAACGGCTACGTGCGGCTTGTGAATTCGCCTGCGCCATCAAGGTCTGTACTTCGGACGACTGAAAGCCCGACAGCGCATCCCAGCCGAGGCCCATATCCTGAAGGCGCACGACTTCGCCCTGGTTCATCGGGATGCCACCTGCGACCTGATGCAGGTACTCGCCAAAGGCTATCTGGTGAAGCAACTGCTCGAGTTCGCCGAACTTGCCTTCGGCCTGAAGTGCTTCGGCCCAGCGCTGCATCTGTTGCAGCGACTGGTTGTACGTGGCCAGCCATGCCAGTCCATGCGCGGCGGTCTGGTTTGCCTCGATCAAAGCGCCAGAGATACGGCCATCCGCCGAGACCATGCCGCGCACGGATTCGCGGGCTTTTTCAAAAACGGCTGCTACCGCGGGTACGGCAGCCCGGGTCAAGTTCAGAAGATCGGGCAAAACTGCAGCAGTTGTCATCTCGGTCATATCCTGTCCGTCGTGGGCCATGAATCGCGTCCTTTCCTCGGTCGTCTGGTCATATCATGCTGCACGTGCAGCGCAACAAAAATACTTATTTCGCTACGAAAAAGTTCAAATATTACCTCAACACTTTTGCAATGCAGAAGAAAATCCAGATGATATCTAGGGGACATGACCCTGTTTTCCATTCTTTCCCCGCAGGAACTGCTGATGGCCATGGCAATCGCGTTTGCCTCTGGATGGGTCAAAGGCATGGTTGGTTTCGCGATGCCCATGATTTTGGTGTCGGGGTTGAATTCATTTCTGCCGCCGGATCTGACCCTGGCGGGACTTATTCTGCCGACGCTGGTGACCAATGGGCTGCAGGCCCTACGCGGTGGCCGTGTCGCCGCGGTCGCCTCGATTCGGCGCTTTCGGGTTTTCCTTGTTGTTGGCGGTCTTCTTCTGCTGCTCAGCGCACAGTTGGTCGCATTGATCCCGGGGTCTGTCTTTCTGGTTCTGATGGGCAGCTTTGTGTCAGTTTTTGCGCTGTTACAGGTTCTGGGGTTCAGAATGGCGTTGAACCAACCCTCGACCGCAGTCGAGGCTGTGGTAGGTGGCGTAGCGGGGTTTGTTGGCGGCATGTCAGGAGTTTGGGGGCCTCCGACAGTTGCCTATCTGACGGCGCTGAACACCCCCAAGACCGAACAGATTCGAATTCAGGGCGTAATCTACGGTTTGGGGGCGGTTTTGTTGCTGGTCGCACATCTTGGATCAGGCATTCTGTATGCAGAAACACTTGAGTTTTCGGGAGCCCTGATCGTTCCGGCCCTGGCCGGGATGTGGATAGGCATGAAGCTGCAGGACCGTATTGATCAGGCAAGTTTTCGCAAAGCGACCTTGTTCGTTTTGCTGATTGCGGGCCTGAACCTGCTTCGACGCGGTTTGGTGGGGTAACGCGTCAACTCGGCCGCTTGTCGGCGAGCCAAAAAGCAAAATACAGGCCCAGCATCAGGAAGAACAAACCCGAGATATCGCCGATCAGGAATGCGATATATTCCACCGTCGCGCTGCCAAAAGCCAGGTTGGTCAACCCGGAGACAAGGAAGGACGTTACGATTCCGACGCCCATCACACATATCCAACAGGGTTTGCGATCCGGACGGGGAAACAGATCCCACCCGATTGCCTTCAGAAGATAAAACACGGTCGGGACCGTCAGAACCGCAATCGCCATGGCCATCAGGCGGCTGGGCAGGAAGACATCCGTTCCACCCAAATAGGCAAAAACGATGAACACGCCGGGCAATAATGCGAAAACGGCGCGCCACCCCAACAGCCAGGCTGTCAGAACCCGCACGCCATGCGGCAGAAACAACAGGCTCGCGCGGCTTGGGTATTCCGGGAAAAACACGTTCTGCAACGGCATCAGGACGGCGAATGTAAGGAACGACGCCAGCACATAGGCCAAAGAGGCCAAAAGCGTTTCAGTAGCCCACCCGCGCAAAGTAATCACGGCCTCTTGCGCGGGTGGATCGCATCATTTGGGTGCATGAACGATGTACCGTCCCCGGTTGGCGCTGCCGCTTTGAGAAAGATAGCCTTTTTCGACCAGCGATTTCAGCGCGCGAAAGAATGTTGGGCGCGAAACACTTTGAACCAACGTGTGCTCGATCAAACCGAATGTGCGCACCTCCTGATCGGACTTGGAAAGCTCTTCGGCGGCATAGTAGATGTCGCGTTCAACCGGAGATAGTTTCTCCAAGCCTAATGTACGCTCCATGCTTTGCATCAGCTTGCGCAGTTCGGTGAGTTTCGAGATCTCAGTCATAATGTTACCTATCGTTTGCCGTGTCATTTGCCGCCTAATTGCGACTGGTTGAGCCATGCTGAATGACGCGCAAGTCAGCAAGTCTCGTATTGACACTCATCCCCTCTCGCTTAGACTAGGTGACTGATTAGGTTGCTCAATCCAGCGTTGTGAGTGTGCGCACATGAGCGACCCCCAATCTAATTTCAGTCAGTGCCCGGCGCGAAAGTGCCGGGTTTTTTCGTCTTAGCGACTATCAGGGCTAGCGCAAATTGCATTTTGAAACAACGCAATTGTATGTGCTTTTTGCGACAAACAACCTTAGCAAGAAGTACAGTGGGCGAAATAAAATAGGGGCGCTGTGGCCCCTTTCTCCAATTTACCCAATTGCAACAGCTTTGATGTCGTCGTCAATGAAGGGCAGATATTGTTCAAAGTTCTCGGCAAACATCTGCACCAGTTTTTCGGCCTGTTTGTCGAAGGCTGCCTGATCGTCCCAGGTACGGCGCGGGTCCAGCAGAACTTCGGCAACCCCCGGGACAGAGACCGGAACGTCAAAGCCGAAATTGGCATCCTTGCGGAATTCGGCGTCGCGCAGAGACCCTTCCAGAGCGGCGGTCAGCAAGGCGCGTGTCGCGCGGATCGGCATCCGGCTGCCCACGCCATAGGCGCCGCCGGTCCAGCCGGTATTCACAAGCCAGCAGGTCGCGCCGTGCTGGGCGATCTTGTCGCGCAGCAGGTTGCCGTATTCCTCAGGACGACGCGGCATGAACGGCGCGCCGAAACAGGTCGAGAATGTTGGCTGCGGCTCGGTGATGCCACGTTCGGTCCCGGCCACTTTTGACGTGAACCCTGACAGGAAGTGATACATGGCCTGGGCCGGCGTCAGCCGCGCGATCGGAGGCAGCACGCCGAAGGCGTCGCAGGTCAGCATGATGATGTTCTTCGGGTGACCACCCAGTGCGCTTTTGGATGCGTTCGAGATATACTCGAGCGGATAGGCGCAGCGCATGTTGGCGGTCAGCGAGTCATCGTCGAAATCCAGTTCCTTGGTTTCGGGGTCGAAGACCATGTTTTCGATCACGGTTCCGAACTTCGAAGTGGTGGCGTAGATTTCCGGCTCTGCCTCGGCATTCAGGTTGATGGTCTTGGCATAGCAACCGCCTTCGAAGTTGAAGGTACCGCGATCGGACCAGCCGTGCTCGTCATCCCCGATCAGAATGCGCGAAGGATCGGCGGACAAGGTGGTCTTTCCGGTGCCGGACAGGCCAAAGAACACGGCCGTATCGACCGGGTTGCCAACAGCATGGTTGGCCGAACAATGCATCGGCATCACGCCCTTTTCGGGAAGCATGTAGTTCAGCAGGGTGAAAACGGACTTCTTGTTTTCACCGGCATATTCAGTGCCGCCGATCAGGATCAGTTTGCGGTCGAAGTTCATTGCAATCACGGTCTCGCTGCGGCAACCGTGCTTTGCCGGGTCGGCCTGAAAGCTGGGGCAGTTGATGACGGTGAAATCGGCCGTGAACTCATCCAGGTCTTCGCGGTCCGGGCGACGCAGCAGGTGGCGGATGAACAGGTTGTGCCATGCCAGTTCGGTAATCATTCGTACATTGATCGCATAAGCCGGGTCCGCGCCACCGACGAGGTCCTGTACGAAATAGTCGCGGCCCTTCATGTGGGCCAGCATGTCTTCGTACAGTGCGTCAAAGCCCTCGGGGCTCATTTCGGCATTGTTTTCCCACCAAATGGTGTCGGCAACGCTGTCGGTCTTGACGACGTGTTTGTCCTTGGGTGACCGGCCGGTGAACTTGCCGGTGGTAACCAGGAACGCTCCACCATTGCCAAGTGTGCCTTCGCCGCGCTTCAGCGCCTCTTCGATCAGCGCCGGTTCCATGAAGTTGTAATAGACATTGCCCAGACCCTCGATGCCCTGATCTTCGAGGCGGAATTGCGGGTTAACCCGTCCAGATGTCATGTGTGTCTTCTCCTGTGGCGGCGCGAAGGTCGTTGGCCGTTGCGCCTTTGGGGCAGTGAGCCGGGAAAACCGGCGGCTGAGCGCGTCTTATCACGGTCGTTCATGGCATGAACAGGCGGGTTTGACGCAGTTAGCGCAACCAAGTTCGGGTTTAGCGCCATCAGAAATTCAATGTCGGAAAAGCGGGCAGATTTTTGCGGGCATCAAGGCAAATTTGCCGCAGACCTGCCGCAACAAAGGCATGATTCGCAGTTACGGATTGATTCGGCGTCTTAAAACCGCCAACAATGCCTTACAAATAAGCGAATTATTGCGCGAGTGAGCAGGAATAGGGGTGAGCCCGATGTCAAAGATTGCACTTGTGGATGACGATAGAAACATTCTTACGTCTGTATCCATGACCCTCGAAGCCGAAGGTTTCGAGGTTGAAACATATAATGATGGCCAGGCCGCGTTGGATGCGTTCAACAAGAAACTGCCGGACATGGCTGTTCTGGATATTAAGATGCCGCGGATGGACGGCATGGATCTGTTGCAACGGCTGCGTCAGAAGACGCAGATGCCGGTGATCTTCCTGACCTCGAAAGACGATGAGATCGACGAGGTGCTGGGCCTGCGCATGGGCGCGGATGACTATGTAAAGAAGCCTTTTTCGCAGCGTCTGCTGGTCGAACGCATTCGGGCCTTGCTGCGCCGCCAAGAGGCCACAAGCGGCGATGCGGTCGCATCCAACAGCAGTGACACCAAAGTCATGGAACGCGGCGACCTGAGAATGGATCCGCTGCGCCATGCGGTCAGCTGGAAGGGCAATGATGTGTCCCTGACCGTGACCGAGTTCCTGCTGCTTCAGGCCCTGGCCCAACGTCCGGGATTCGTCAAAAGCCGCGACCAATTGATGGATGTCGCCTATGATGATCAGGTCTATGTGGATGATCGGACGATCGACAGCCACATAAAGCGTCTGCGGAAAAAGATGCGTGCGGCTGATCCCGAGTTCTCGGCGATTGAGACCTTGTATGGTATCGGTTACCGGTACAACGAAGAATAGGCGCGGCCGCCTGCAAGAGGTAATGGGGTCTCGTGCGCGACACCGAACAAGCCAGCGAATTGCGCGACGGTGACGTCGTTCTTGGGGATGACTGGGTCATTCCCCAGGACCCCGAGTCAGCGGAGCTGAGGGAAAAGCGATCGCGGAGAAACCTGTTTTCGCTGCGTGGTTCGCCCCTGGCGCGCAAAATCATCACGTTCAACCTGATCGCTCTGGTGATCCTGGTCACCGGGTTGTTGTATCTGGACGACTCGCGAAAAGAGAAGGTTCAGCAGACCGCCCGCAATCTGCTGGGCGATGCGCAACTTGTCAGCAACGTTTTTGAAACCCAGTTGCGTCAGGGCGCACAGCAATCCGGGCAGAATGCCGGGAACCTGGACGTCAAGGATACCCTGTCTGGCCTCACCTTGCCCGAAGGGGGCGAGGTTTTTGTTTATGACGCCAGTGGCACGCTGATCGGCTGGACACGTGGTGCCCCGCAAGCCTCTGACATGCCGGTTCTTCTGCAATCCGAGGCCGAGATGCAGACCGGCAGTACGGTGATCAGCGACACGCTGAATGCCGTTTGGACGGGTTTGTCAAACCTGCTCAACTGGTCGACTGAAACCGAGGCACCGACGTTGGCGCAGCGTGTTCAGACCATTATTCCACAAGCGATTGCCGGTCAAAGTCAGGTGCAGGCGGTACAGGATGGCGCGGGTGAGACGGTCATCGTGGCTGCGGCACCAATTCTTTATCAGGATGTACCCGCCGGCGCGGTGGCGATTACCGGCCCGGCTGGTGAAATCGACGCGCTTGCCCGCCGCGAGCAGGAGCGCATTCTTCAGATGTTTGTCGTGGCCCTGCTGGTTTCCGTGGGCCTCAGCCTTGTCCTGGCCTCGACCATTGCCAACCCGCTGGCCGATCTGGCATCCGCGGCAGAGATGGGCAAGGACCGGGGCACGGGTGTCAATCCCGGGCGCATTCGCATTCCCGACCTCAGCGCCCGTCCTGATGAAATCGGACGCCTCAGCCGCGCTTTGCGGGGTATGGTGACCGCGCTCTACAACCGGATCGACGCAAACGAACAGTTTGCCGCCGATGTCGCCCATGAAATCAAAAACCCGCTGGCCAGCCTGCAATCCGCCGTGGGAACGTTGCGGATGGTCAAGCGCGAGGATCAGCGCGACAAGCTGCTGGACGTGATCGAGCATGACGTACGGCGTCTGGACCGGTTGGTCAGCGACATATCAAATGCGTCGCGTCTGGATGCGGAACTGGTCAAGGAAGAAGAGCAGCCCTTTGACCTGCTCAAGCTGCTGGGCAATCTCGGCCAGTATCTGGGTGAAGATGCACGCTCCAAGGGCATCGATTACATTACGGATCTTCCCTCTGAGCCAATTGTGATCAACGGGCTGGAAGCGCGTCTTGCGCAGGTCTTTGTCAATCTGATCACCAACGCCATTTCGTTCTGCGAGGAAAATGACGCAATTCGCGTCTGGGTCCGGCAGCGGGACAACCGCGTGCTGGTGGTTGTCGAAGACACCGGCCCGGGGATTCCCGAACAGGCGCTTACCAAAGTGTTCAAGCGTTTCTACTCGCAGCGTCCGGCGGAACATTTCGGCAATAATTCTGGCCTCGGCTTGGCGATTTCCAAGCAGATTGTCGAAGCCCATGGCGGGGTGATCTGGGCTGAGAACATCCGCCCGACAGAGGCCGATATTACATCGGATCCGCTGGGTGCCCGCTTTGTCGTGGGGTTGCCCGTCTAAATCCATGCATATTGATTCGTTGTCACTCGCGAAAGATCAGGGCAGCGCCTGTGTTCATGCCTCCTGCGTTTCGGTTGCCGGACGCGGGCTTTTGATCATCGGTGCTTCCGGCACAGGGAAGTCCGGGCTGGCGTTGCAAATGATGGCGTTCGGCGCGAAACTGGTCGCCGATGACCGAGTCAATTTGGAGATGCGGCAGAATCGGGTGATCGCTTCGGCCGTATCGCAGATCCGCGGTTTGATCGAGGCGCGCCAAATTGGCCTGATCAAAGCCGAACCCAGTGGTCCGGTTCCGCTGGATTACGTTGTGGATCTGGATCAGCCAGAGCCCGAGCGTCTGCCCGACCCTTTGACGGTTTCCGTGCTGAGGCAAACTGTTCCCTTGCTTCGGGGCGCGGGCGTGCCCAACTTGGCTGTAGCGATGATGCAGCTTCTAGGAAATGGGCGCGTAAACCCGGAATGGCCGAATTCATGACATCGCAAAGGCGGATCGTACTTGTCACGGGGCCCTCCGGGGCAGGAAGATCCACGGCCATTCATGTGCTGGAAGATCTGGGTTTTGAAGCCATCGACAATCTGCCGATGGGTCTTTTGTCGCGCTTGCTCGACAGTGCTGACAGCGACCGTCCGATGGCATTGGGTATAGATGCCCGTAACCGTGATTTTTCGACGATCGGTTTCATAGAATTGGCTGAAAAGCTGGGCCGCTTGGCGCAGGTCGATCTGACGGTTCTGTATCTGGATTGCAGTGATGATGTTCTGGTGCGCAGGTTTTCAGAAACCCGAAGGCGGCACCCCGTCGCCAAGAATGCCAGCCCGGAAACCGGCGTTCAGCGCGAAAAAGAGTTGCTGGCGCCGATACGAGAGATTGCGGATACGCTGATCGACACCAGCCTTCTGAACGTGCATCAGCTGCGGGAAGAGGTCGAGCACTGGTTCGCCCCGCAAGGCGGGCGGCATCTGGCGGTTTCCATCGAATCCTTTTCTTACAAACGTGGCCTTCCGCGTGGATTGGACATGGTGTTCGATTGCAGGTTTCTGGCGAATCCGTACTGGCGCCCGGAATTTCGCGCAGCGGATGGTCGAAACCCTGACGTTGCGCACTATGTGCAATCAGACGCTAACTACTTACCGTTTTTTGAACGTGTGCTGGACTTGCTGACCCTGTTGCTGCCGGCCTTTCGGGCCGAGGGCAAAGCGCATCTTTCCGTGGCGTTTGGGTGCACAGGGGGCCAGCACAGATCAGTTGCCCTGGCAGAGGCCGTTGCAAAGGCCCTTGCGGAAGATGGGCAGCAGGTGGCAATTAGGCATCGCGAGATGGAACGTCGGTCGTTGAATGTGAGGTCGGATTGATCGGAATTGTGATCGTTGCACATGGTGGGTTGGCTCAGGAATACCTGGCCGCCACACAACACGTGGTCGGACCACAGGCCAGCCTCGTGGCGGTCGCGATCGAGGCTGACCATGACCGGGAAGAAAAACAGGCCGAAATCTGCCGTGCCGCTGACGAAGTGGACACCGGCGATGGTGTCGTTGTTGTCACCGACCTCTTTGGCGGAAGCCCCTCGAATCTCAGCCTGCGTGCCTGCGCGCCTCAGGACCGGCGTATTCTGTATGGGGCAAACCTGCCGATGCTGATCAAATTGGCTAAAAGTCGCCACTTGCCCATTGGTGATGCCGTCCGTCAGGCAATGGAGGCTGGACGGAAGTACATCAATGCGCAGAATGTGACATTGGATTAAAAACGGATTATTGAATATGACGAGCCGAAGCCTGAAAATTATCAATGAAAAGGGCCTGCATGCACGCGCCTCGGCAAAGCTGGTTGAGGTTGTCGAGGGGTTCGATGCACATGCTGAGGTGTCAAAAGACGGACTTTCTGCATCAGGCGACAGCATCATGGGCCTTTTGATGTTGGCAGCATCGCGCGGAACAACTATTGACGTCGAGACGTCCGGGCCGGATGCTGAGGCATTGGCAGAAGCTCTGGAAACGCTTGTGAACGACAAGTTCGGAGAGGGGTTCTAAGCCACCCCGCCGGGACAGGAAGAACGGGAAGACCAGGAATTGGCGGAAACGACGCACGAGACCAAGACAAGCCCGGTGGTGGATGGGACCACAGATCAGGGTGAGATCTACGACCGTAGAACGCTGACCTATGCGAATTCATTCGACGATGCCTGGACAGCGACCGCCATTCGGGCCATCGAATGGTGCACAGGCAAGCTGACCATTTTGCGCATGGTCAACAAGTTCGAAAAAAAGAACGAATACTATCGCGGCCAGCGGTTCTGGGGCGGTGCCCTCAAGACTATGGGAATCGACCTGACCACACCGCAGGAACAGATTGATCGCATTCCCAAGACCGGCCCGGTTGTCGTCGTCGCCAACCACCCGCACGGAATGGTTGATGGCATGATTCTGGCAGAACTGATCGGCCGGGTACGCAGCGATTATCGCATCCTGACCCGTTCGGTTCTGACGGGTCTGGACGAAGCGGCCACGTCATTCATGATCCCGGTTCCGTTTCCACATGACCCCGAGGCGCAGGCCAAGATGCTGGAAATGCGCGGCAAAGCCATGGAACATCTCAAAAACGGTGGCGTTGTGGCGCTGTTCCCATCCGGTGTTGTGATGTCCTCGGATGATTGGTTCGGACCTGCGATCGAGCGGGAATGGAACGTGTTCACTGCCAAGATGATCCGCCGTTCTGGCGCGCGTGTGGTGCCGATTTTCTTTCCGGGCTGCAATTCACGCTGGTATCAGATCGCCAACCGTGTCTCTGCCATTCTTCGGCAGGGACTGTTGCTGCATGAGATCGTCCGATCCTGCAACAAACCCCAGTCGCCGGTGATCGGCGAACCGATTTCGGACCACGATATGGAGCTGCTGGAGCGCGACCCGCGCGGTTTCATGGCCTGGCTTAGAAATCATACCATGTCCCTGGGCAAGTCGGAACAGACCTGATCCGCGTCTTCATCTGGCCAAAAATATCCCGGGGGTGAGCCCGGACAAAGTCCGGGCGAGGGGGCTGGCCCCCTTCAGCGTGTCGGTACCGGAACTTCGCCTCGGTAATCATAAAAACCGCGCTCGGTCTTGCGCCCCAGCCACCCGGCCTCGACATATTTCGTCAGGAGAGGACAGGGACGATATTTGGTATCGGCCAACCCGTCATGCAGCACGTTCATGATCGCCAGACAGGTATCCAACCCGATGAAGTCCGCCAATTCCAGCGGGCCCATGGGATGATTCGCCCCAAGTTTCATGGACTGGTCGATGGATTGAACATTCCCCACACCTTCATAGAGTGTGTAGACAGCCTCGTTGATCATGGGCATCAGGATCCGGTTCACGATAAAGGCCGGGAAGTCTTCGGCGCTGGCTGCCGTTTTCCCCAACCGATCCACCACCGCTTTGCAGGCGTTGAAAGTTTCTTCATCCGTGGCGATGCCGCGGATCAATTCCACCAGCTGCATAACAGGGACAGGGTTCATGAAATGAAAACCCATGAATCGTTCGGGCCGATCCGTGCGGCTTGCCAGGCGGGTGATGGAAATCGAGGATGTATTTGACGTCAGAATCGTATGCGGCAGCAGGTGCGGTTGGAGGTCCTCGAAAATCGCCTGCTTGATCGTTTCCCGCTCGGTTGCTGCCTCAATAACCAGATCGGTTTGACCCAGTTTCGGCAGATCAAGCGTGGTCGTAATCCGTTTCAGCGCAGCCTTCATCGCCTCGTCGGTGATTTTGCCACGCGACGCCTGCCGCGCCAGGTTACCTTCGATCGTGGCAATGGCGTTTTCCAGAGCATCCTGGCTGACATCGTTCAGCAAGACGTCGTATCCCGCCAACGCCATAACATGGGCAATGCCGTTGCCCATTTGCCCCGCACCAATCACCCCGACCGATTTAACTTCCATGTTCAGCTGCCTTTGCCCTGTAGGATACCGCGACAGTATCGGCAGACCGGGGCAGGCGGCAAGAGGATCAAGGCGGTCAATTTCGCTTCAAATGCGCGCATTAGGAAAATCTCAATATCTATGACCACAAGATGGCACCGGGTGAGAAAACGGGGGCTTGATATGAGCTTTCATCAGACAAACAGCGGTAGGGAGTCCGCCTGCCAATATGCCAATTCGAAACTTTGGTTCCGGGGTCCACCCGGCACGTTGGATCAGCCCTATGTGGCCTGTCTGGGAGGAGAGGAAACTTTCGGCAGATTCGTCGATAACCCGTTTCCTGCCGTGCTTGAGAAGCGATTGGGAAAGCCATGCGCCAACTTCGGCAGCCTGTTTTGCGGAATCGAAGCGTTGTCCACTGATCCCGGGGTGCTGACTCTGGCCAATCAGTCAGACCTATGCGTGTTGCAAGTGCCCGATCTTCTGCGCCAATCGAACCGGTTTTACCGCGTACACCGGCGTCGCAACGATCGGTTCCTTGAACCCACCGCGGACTTGCTGGGGCTGTACCCGGATGTTGACTTCACGGAAATCCATTTTGTGCGCCATTTGTTGGAGCGGCTGAGCGCAACAGAAGACGCTCGAATCGAAGTCGTAGCGCAGGAACTGCGAGAGGTCTGGATACGCGCCACCGGGGACTTGATAGAACGGATCGAACCCGGCGTTGTCCTGCTTTGGCTGCATGTGCAGCGGCAAACCGGATCGCATGTCGACCATATCGTGCCCGATGCCGACATGATCGAACAGCTACGCCCGCTATGCGCTGATGTCGTCGAGGTTTCGGTCGCTGTATCCGCGCGATCGGATGCTCTCGAAGATGTTATGTTCGGAACGCTTCAGCAGCCGATTGCGGAACATATGATCGGCCCGTCCGCGCACCGAGAAATTGCTGAACACCTGATGATCGCCTTGCGGAACCTGAACTGAAAAAGGCCCGCCTGTTGGCGAGCCTTTGCAGATCAATCCGGATATCCGGTTCAGCCGAGCTTTTCGGTCAGTTCCGGTACCGCCTGGAAAAGGTCTGCGACCAGGCCGAAATCGGCGACCTGGAAGATCGGCGCCTCTTCGTCCTTGTTGATCGCCACGATGACCTTCGAGTCCTTCATGCCGGCCAGGTGCTGAATTGCGCCCGAAATACCGACGGCGACATACAGATCCGGGGCAACAACCTTGCCGGTCTGACCCACCTGCCAGTCGTTCGGCGCATAGCCCGAGTCAACGGCCGCACGCGACGCACCAACCGCCGCACCCAGCTTGTCGGCCAGCGTTTCGATCAGTTTGAAGTCCTCTTCCGAGCCGACACCACGGCCGCCCGAAACAACAACGCCCGCCGAGGTCAGTTCCGGACGGTCGCTTTCGGCAACCTTGTCCTCGACCCACGACGACAGACCTTCGGAGCCCGGAACCGAAACGGTTTCAACTGGGGCCGAGCCGCCTTCGCCGGCCGCGTCAAAGCTGGCGGTCCGCAGGGTGACAACCTTCTTGGCGTCGTTCGACTTGACGGTCTGGATCGCGTTGCCCGCGTAGATCGGGCGCTCGAAGGTCGAGCCGTCAACCACGCCGGAGGCATCCGAGATCACCATTACGTCCAGCAGGGCTGCAACGCGGGGCATCACGTTCTTGGCGTCGGTGGTGGCCGGTGCCACGATGTGCTCGTAGCCATCGGCCAGGCCCACGATCAGGGCTGCGGTCGATTCCGCCAGGCGGTGGCCCAGCGACGGATCCTCGGCGACCAGAACCTTGGAGACACCGTCGATCTTGGCCGCGGCCTCACCGGCAGCAGCGGCAGACCCGCCTGCGGCCAGAACGGTTACGTCACCCAGCACTTTCGCGGCGGTCACGGCCTTTGCGGTCGCATCCATCGCCAGTTCGCCGTTGTTCACTTCGGCAAGCAGAAGTACAGCCATTACACAGCCCCCGCTTCTTTGAGTTTCTCGACCAGCTCGTCAACCGAGCCCACGATGATGCCTGCCGCGCGTGCCGGCGGCTCTTCGGTTTTGACGATTTCCAGACGCGGCGTGACGTCGACGCCGTAATCGGCGGCGGTTTTTTCATCCAGCGGCTTCTTCTTCGCCTTCATGATGTTGGGCAGCGACGCATAGCGCGGCTCGTTCAGGCGCAGGTCAACGGTGATGATGGCGGGCATCTTGACGCTGATGGTCTGCAACCCGCCATCGACCTCGCGGGTGACCTTGGCGGTGTCGCCTTCGATGTCCAGCTCGGACGCAAAGGTGCCCTGGGACCAACCCAGCAGCGCCGACAGCATCTGGCCAGTGGCGTTCATGTCGTTGTCGATCGCCTGCTTGCCTGCCAGAACAATGCCGGGCTGCTCTTCCTCGACCACTTTGGCCAGGATCTTGGCAACCGCCAGAGGCTCGATATCGGTGTGTACATCGTCAGTCGCCACAACCAGGATTGCGCGGTCGGCACCCATGGCCAGCGCGGTGCGCAAGGTTTCCTGCGCCTGCTTCACTCCGATTGAAACAGCAACGACTTCGTCGGCCTTGCCGGCTTCTTTCAGGCGGATCGCTTCTTCCACCGCAATCTCGTCGAACGGGTTCATCGACATTTTGACATTGGCGAGATCAACACCGCTACCGTCCGCTTTCACGCGGACCTTCACATTGTAGTCAATCACGCGTTTGACAGGCACCAGTACCTTCATTGTAGCGCTTTCTCCTCAAAAAAACGGTAAGCCGCGCAGGCGACTCCACCAATGCTCTCGACCGACTAGATAGCGCCTGCCGCAGTGGCACAACAGAGCAAAATCGTCACGTCATGGCGTCGGGACGTCGCGTTTTGCAATTTTTTTGCCAAGAGGCGCAAGAATATTACCCGCGAGTCTGCGTTTCGCGTTCAGCGGTTCGCGCCCGGAACCCACAACACGTCGTCTTTGCCGTTTGCGTTTGCGCAGCGTGCTGCAACAAAGAACCAGTCGCTGAGACGGTTGAGATATTTGACCGCCACGTCGTTGACGGGCTCCATATTCGTCAGCTCGACCGCAAGTCGTTCCGCCCGACGCGAAACGGTCCGGCAAACGTGCAGATGTGCTGCCAGACGCGAGCCACCGGGCAGGATGAAGCTGCGCAGAGGTTCCAGCGTCTCGTTCATTGCGTCGATCTCGGCTTCCAGCCTGTCGATCTGGGCAGGCACGATGCGTAGGGGGGTATAATCGGCCTCGGCGTCTTTTTCCATGTCGGGGCGACAGAAGTCGGCACCCAGATCGAACAGGTCATTTTGAATGCGCGACAGAGCGGTTTCGACATCACCTTCGGCTTCGGTCCGTGCCACGCCGACAAAAGCGTTCAGTTCGTCCACGGTGCCATAGGCTGCAACGCGGCCCGAATACTTTGCCACGCGCTCTCCGTTGCCCAGAGCGGTTTTCCCGTCATCGCCAGTGCGTGTGTAGATTTTGTTGAGTACGACCATTTATTGAACTCCCTGTCCGCGCAGATACACGAAAAGCACGATCAGCAACACGGCGATGAACTGAAAGAGAATGCGCAGGCGCATCATCTTGTTGCTTTTCTTGGCCGCTTCCATGCCGCCTTTGCCGAAATTCGCGATGCCTAAGGCCAGCACTACGACAACTGCCGCCATAGCCAGAAGCAGAATGACCATCACAAGGTCCATTTGAAGTCACCGTCCGGTTTTTTTCGATTACCACCCATCTAGCGTCAGGGCGTCGAAAAGCGAACGGGAAATATCGTCTCAGATATCCGAAAGGATTCGATCAGAGGCGTTTGTGGGCAGAATGCGGCGCAGTATCCCGGCGATATATGTCGGAGTGGTCACGTAGTAACGTGGTTTGGGGCGTCGGGCCTCGACCGCATGGGCCAGCTTGTCCGTGACGGCAGAGGCGGGCAGTTCAAATCGGTCTGGCCCACTGCTTTCATAAAGGCGCTTAAGCAGAGAGCCTTCATACTTCTCCCGAATGGCCGAGTTTTCCCAGTCGATGTATTTCTCGAACAATGGGATCGCCTTTTCCCGGAGTTTTGAGGTGATGGGGCCGGGCTCGATCAAGACGACGTGAATGTCGGTATCCCGAAGTTCCAGCCGCAGCGTGTCGGTCAGCCCTTCGATCGCGTATTTTGTGGCGACATACGCGCCGCGCCACGGGAAGGCGACAAGCCCCAGAACCGAGGAACACTGCACAATCCGGCCATGACCCTGTTCCCGCATGACGGGAATGACCTGTCGGGTCAGCTCGTGCCAGCCAAAGACATTGGTCTCAAATATATGGCGCAGGCCATCCGTCGGAACATCCTCAACCGCGCCGGGCAAGCCATGTGCGCCATTGTTGAAAAGGGCATCCAGCGAGCCGCCTGTAGCCTCGAGAACGTGGGACAAACCCGATGTAATGCTGTCTGCATCAGTGTAGTCGATTCTGGGGCTTTCAAAGCCTTGTGCGCGTAGGCGATCACAGTCGCGTTGCTGGCGGCAGGATGCAAAAACGCGCCAGCCTCTTGCACGCATACCGTGTGCCGCGTCCAGACCGATGCCTGACGAGCATCCCGTGATAAGAATCGATTTCTGCATACACCTTCCGAGCCTGATCCCCGCCCATAGCTATGGCGGGGTTTGCGGCAGGGCAATGACACTTCGATGTCAGTTCGTTGTTTTCCGGACGAGTGATGCCGAAATCCACCCAACCTGTTGCCCCGGCAACACGCGCAGGCGCAACCAGCCGGTACCTGAATCCCCGAATACCTCAACCTGCTGGCCGATCCTGGCTTTGCCGATGATCGGATAGATCGTCCCCGGCCCATCCCGCAGGTTCACGCGGGTTCCCGAAATTTCACGGATATCCTTGGCGGCCTCGACAGGGGCGGGCAGTTCAACCGTTGGCAGCTCGGCGTCGGTGGTGACCTGTTCGAGGGAGGCCAGACCCTGTTCCAGCGACGCAAGGGTCAGAGTGACGTTTTCGTCAGCGAACAGTGAGGGGTTTGCCTTCAGGCCAGCTGCGACTTGCGACAACAGCGCCTTGGTTTCTGCTTCGTCCAGCTCGGCCAAGGGTTCAGTGACCGGTGCGACCGGCGCCGGAGGCTTTACCGCAGCACGCGCGACCAAAGTTTCGGCGGGCGCGGATTCGATAGCCGGCCTTGAAGGTTTCGGGGCAATGGCAACACGCTCCGGCTCCGCTGTGCGGACTCCGCGCGGCTCAAAGTCAGGACCTCCGCTCATCACGTAAAAAGTCCAGCCGAGTGCGGCGAAAGTAACAAGTACAAGGCGCGTCATGGCGCATCCCCCAATTCAATCGTAACAACAAAATAGGCAGCAATCATTCAATTGTTGGAATGGTAGCATAATAGAAGGGCAGAGTCGAAAATTCGGGGAAAACACCGACTTGCCTCCCCCTGTTGCAAAAAGCCCGACTTGTCCCCAGTAAAATACGCGTTGCTTGCTTTACCAAGGCGTTCTTGCGTCGTATCACATCATATATGAACGATACGATCGACGACCCCAACATGGAGGCCCCCGACCACGGGGGTGAGGTTGCAGAACCGCTGCGCCGCGCGATAGGCGAGCGTTACCTGACCTATGCGCTGTCCACCATCATGCACCGCGCCCTGCCGGACGCGCGGGACGGATTGAAGCCGGTGCACCGGCGAATCCTCTATGCGATGAGAGAGCTGCGACTCAGTGCAACCGGAGGTTTTCGCAAGTCCGCCAAGATTTCCGGCGACGTGATGGGCAATTACCACCCGCATGGCGACGCCGCGATTTACGACGCAATGGCGCGCCTGGCGCAGGACTTCAACGTGCGTTACCCGCTGGTCGACGGGCAGGGGAATTTCGGGAATATCGACGGCGACAACCCGGCGGCCTCGCGATATACCGAGGCGCGGATGACCATCGTGGCCGAGGCGCTGCTGGAAGGTCTGAACGAAGACGCCGTGGATTTCCGCGACAACTATGATGGCACGCTGACTGAACCGGTGGTGCTGCCTGCGCAGTTTCCGAATCTTTTGGCCAACGGCGCCAGCGGTATCGCCGTCGGCATGGCGACCAACATCCCACCGCACAACATCTCGGAGCTTTGCGACGCCTGCCTGCACCTGATCAAAACGCCTGACGCGCGGGACGACACGTTGCTGAACTATGTCCCCGGCCCGGATTTTCCGACCGGTGGCGTGATCGTCGAACCGCCCGAGAACATCGCCCAGGCTTATCGCACCGGGCGGGGCTCGTTCCGACTGCGTTGCAGGTTCGAGGTCGAGGATCTGGGCCGCGGCCAGTGGCAGATCGTGGTCACCGAGATTCCCTATCAGGTTCAGAAATCCAAGCTGATCGAAAAGATCGCGGAACTGATCCAAACCAAGAAAATCCCGATCCTCGCAGATGTGCGCGACGAATCCGCCGACGATATCCGTCTGATCCTTGAACCGCGTTCGAAAAACGTGGACCCCGAGGTGCTGATGGGCATGCTTTATCGCAACTCGGACCTCGAGGTGCGGTTCAGCCTGAACATGAACGTATTGATCGATGGGGTGACACCCAAGGTCTGTTCGATGAAGGAAGTGCTGCGCGCCTTCCTTGACCACCGGCAAGAGGTGCTGCTGCGCCGCTCGCGTCACCGCATGGCCAAGATCGACCACCGGTTGGAAGTGCTCGAAGGCTTTATCGTCGCCTTCCTGAACCTCGACCGTGTAATCGACATCATCCGTTATGACGACGACCCCAAGGCCGCGCTGATGCGCGAGGACTGGGGCATCGACCACGTTCGCGCCACCGATGAATCTGACTACGTCACACCCAAGCCGGGCGAGGGCGAGCTGTCGGAAGTTCAGGTCGACGCCATCCTCAATATGCGCCTGCGCTCCTTGCGTCGTCTGGAAGAGATGGAGCTGGTTCGCGAACGCGACGCGCTGATGGAAGAACGCGCCAATCTCGAAGATCTGCTGGCCGATCCCGCCCTGCAATGGGCCAAGATTGCCGAGCAGCTGAAAGCGACCAAGAAGACCTTCGGCAAAGACTACGAAGGCGGCGCGCGCCGTACGCAGTTCGCCGAAGCGGGACAGGTTGAAGAGGTTCCGCTGGAGGCGATGATCGACAAGGAACCGATCACGGTGGTCTGCTCTCAGATGGGCTGGATTCGCGCCATGACCGGTCATATCGACCTGAAGCGCGAGTTGAAGTTCAAGGACGGCGACGGCCCGCGTTTCATCTTCCATGCAGAAACGACCGACCGGCTGCTGGTGTTCGCCTCGAACGGCCGATTCTACACCGTCAGCGCGGCCAATCTGCCGGGTGGGCGCGGAATGGGCGAGCCGCTGCGCCTGATGGTCGACCTGCCGAACGAGGCACAGATCATCGACATCCTGATTCACAAGCCGGGGCGCAAGCTGCTGGTGGCCTCGGACGCGGGCAACGGCTTTATGGTGCCGGAAGATGACGTGCTGGCGCAGACGCGCAACGGCAAACAGGTGCTGAACGTCAAGGGTGACGAGACCGCGATGATCTGCAAGCCGGTCGCGGGCGACCACGTCGCCGTGGTGTCGCAAAACGGCAAGTTCCTGGTTTTCCCAACCCAGGAACTGCCCGAGATGACGCGCGGAAAAGGCGTGCGTTTGCAAAAGTACAATATGGCACGCGGCCGGCAGGGAACGCTCGAGCTGGATGGCGGATTGTCGGATGTAACGACCTTCAACTGGGAAGAAGGCCTGAAATGGTCCATGGGCGGCGACAAGACCCGACATGAGGCGGATATGACGCAATGGCTGGCAAAACGAGCCAGTGTCGGGAAAAAACCGCCCTATGGCTTCCCGCGCGACTATAAGTTTTCGTGATCGCGCTGCTTCGCGGGTGAATTTCCGCCGATACGGCTTTGCACAACCCGTATCGGTGCGCTAGATCAACAAAAAACAGGCCTATCGAGACGAGACATGTTGCGCATTCTGACGCTGATCACCGGACTGGCCCTGATGGCCGCTTGCACACAGACACAGGTGTATGAGCCGCCTGAATCCCTAGGAGAATTCAAGCTTCGTGTGAATTATGCCTTTGCGGACAAGGCCGTTCAGGGACCTGTATCGCGGGACGCCACACCTGACGAATGGACGAA
This sequence comes from Ruegeria sp. A4, assembly GCF_056543025.1. Classification (NCBI taxonomy): domain Bacteria; kingdom Pseudomonadati; phylum Pseudomonadota; class Alphaproteobacteria; order Rhodobacterales; family Roseobacteraceae; genus Ruegeria; species Ruegeria sp. A4. The sequence continues at coordinate 113,662 of NZ_JBQGAW010000009.1, forward strand.
GGCGATCCAGAACGCGGTTGATATTCGTCTGGGGCGTTACGTAGGCAAACAGGAATATGACCTTGGCATCAGCCTTGAGGGTTACATGCTGGCCCCGCCGGGGATCCCTGTGATCTACAACCCCAAAAGCACTGCGATTGTGTTGGTCAACGTCTATGACGTGAAGAAAAAAGAGTTTCTGGCCAAGGGTAAGCAATTCCAGGTGCTGGAAGACACCACCGGCGGAAGTGCCCTCAAAGGATCGGGGCATGAGCGCACAAAAGAAGAACAGATGAGCGGTCTGGCCCTCAAAATTGCCGACCGGGTCGAGGAATGGCTGGCTGAAGAGCACAAGGAAAATGGCTGGTTCGACCGGCGGCCGGACCTGATCCAGCCTCTGGAATCCGTCGAGGTCACGCAAAATCCAACGTGATCGGCGCATTTCCCTCAGGATGTGCTTGATTTTCCCCTTTGAACCAAATATCCCGCGCGCGCAGATGTAACCACGGGACCAAGGGTCCCCCAAATCGCAAAAGGGCGCCTGAGGAATGGCAAAGGAAAAGTTTGAGCGTACAAAACCGCACGTCAACATCGGCACGATTGGCCACGTTGACCACGGCAAGACCACGCTGACCGCAG
>NZ_JBQGAW010000010.1:0-88932 GCF_056543025.1 Ruegeria sp. A4
TCGCCTCTGCCTCGGTCTGAGGCTGCTCAGTAGCGGGAGGTGTCGCCTCTGCCTCGGTCTGAGGCTGCTCAGTAGCGGGAGGTGTCGCCTCCACCTCGGTCTGAGGCTGCTCTGTGGCCGGAGGGGACGTCTCTGTCCCGGTTTGAGTTTCTCCGGTATCGGGCTGGCTCGTCCCAGTGTCAGGCTGGCTTGTCCCGGTATCAGGTGGGTTCACCCCGATATTGGGTTGGCTCGTTCCAGTATTGGGCTGGGATGGAGCGCTGATCACAGTATACCCGTTGTTTTTGAGCCAATCGATGTAAGGGCCTGTAATGCTGTTTGCGAGGTCCGAACCTGCATTTGCCAAATCCGCCGGGCTTCCTGGTATGACGACGTACTGATTGTAGCCATCCGTCTGCGCCGTGGCCTGATAGGTAAAGTGCTGGTCGTACTCTGTGGGCTTGATTAGGACATTGTTGCCGACGTTCCAGTCCGGCTGACCACTATGCCCCAGAATCTGCGACGTGATGTTTTGGGTGATCGCGACATTACTGGAGCCGTTCGATACGAAGATGAGCGGAATTTCAATGCCGCCTGTCTGTGTTTTTTCATCTACGTGCAGAACGGAGTTCTTTGTGATGGTGATACCATCCGCACCGTAAACCGAAATGCCATGCAGATGGCCGTTATAGATCACGTTCCCTTCGATCAGGACATTGTGGTGGATGACGTTCGGGTCGCTGAGATCCTTGCCGTCCCCACCAAACCAGATGGTCTGGGTGTAATCTCCGTTGCCCATGTCAAAGACGTTGTTGCGGATGGTGATGTTGTCACTGCCGCTGCCGTTTGCGCGCTGGACCTGGATCATGTCACGGTGATCGCCCGCGCCCGCAGCGCCGCCGAAATCGTGAATATAGTTGTTCTCTACCAGGATATTATCGACATTGTCGAATACCAGACCATCCGAGCGGATCGAATGAACGTCGTTCCCGGTGAAGCTCACCCCATCGGAGTTAAGAGCGATGGCGCCCTTCCACCATTTCGAGAATTCGGTATTGATGACGTCGATATTGTTGGAACCGGAGATCATCAGTCCGGTGCCATATCCGGTGCCATCCGCAGATGTTCCGGTGCCGCTGGCAAAATCACCTTCGAAGTTCGAATTCTGGAATGTGATGTTCGAACTGTTGGTGACGCTGAATTTATTCTGGAAGTGATAGTCTCCAGAGCTGTACGTGTAATCGAATTTGATCGTGTCGAACGTTACATTCGACGCCCCATTGAGATGCGCTTCAGAGAAGCTTGCGCTTGCATTCGGATCAGCGGATTTAATCGTTACGTTAGATGAAAACTGTTTACCATTCAGGCTGAGCTTGCCGTAATTGCCGGCCGCAAGCAGTATTGTTTCCCCACCTGTCGCCTGTGACAAGGCCTGGTTCAGCTCTGCCGCAGAGGTTACCGTAATTGTCGTCGACATATTTCACCTTCTGTTTCATAGGCGCTGTGAGTGGCAGCGCACGAGTTCCCGCACACCCAGGACAAATGGAACAGCTGCCCGAGGGCAGTAGAGTGGCCTAAATATGGCTATGTTTGGAAATTGTTGCCTGCATTGGGACAATGACGTCCCTTTGCCTTCATTTCCGAGTGAACTCGATACTCGATACTGGGAATTGTTCCACTTCCCTTGGCGGTTGACGCCTGTTTGGATAATTGATTCCCGTTAAGCAACAATGAACACATAATTGCCACTATTCCGGCGCGTCCTTGCGTATCTCTGGTAGGTGTCGGCAATGAATTGCCCGGTGCCCCTACGGCAACTTGCAGATTTAATTGAGACCACCCCGGAAAAGCACCGCTGAGTGTCTCGGAAATGTCATGCGATCCGAGGGGCACCACAATAGACAGTATGCGGGGGTTCGACTAAGCTTTCGAACGGTCGCAGATCAGAAAGGTACGTCATGTCCAGATCACGTATTCTTGCGCTGGCAGGTACGATCCTGCTGTTCTTTAGCCCTGCCTTGCATGCAAAGACCCCTTGCGACAGGCAGCAATTCAAACCCAGATTCACGGCCCAAACCCAAGGTCAGGCTATTTCCGACGCAGCAACGCTGGCAAGTGCTTTGCAGAATGCCCGTGGCGGTGAGGTCTATCTGCTTGCACCGGGGAACTATGATACTCTGAAACTGGGCAAGGCTTACCCGTCGCCGGTGGTGATCAGATCGGCTGACCCTGCCAGCCTCGCGTGTTTCAGTGTCGCCATTCTTGACGGGGCCGAAAATGTCCATCTGGATGGCATCAGGTTCGACTATACCTTCAAGAACGCTGACCCGTATCATCTGGCCAACTTTGTTGTTCGCAACAGCCGGAACATCACTATCTCCAACTCCGTGTTCAGCGGGGATGTCGCACGCGGCACCGGAACGCCAGAAGATGGGGCGGGGTTTGGCACAGGTCTGCTGGTGTTCCACGCCGCCAATGTTGATATTTCAAACTCCGAGTTTCTCACATGGTGGAAGGCGATCATCGCTATTAATACAGACGGCATAAAGATCACTGACAGCGACGTGCATTCGATCCGCTCGGATGGTCTGGTGTTCGACAATGTCGACGACATCCTGGTTCAGAACAATTACATCCACAACTTTGGCGGGGCCGATGGAGTTGGCGATCACCGTGATATGATCCAGATCCAGCGGGCCAATAACAGTGGAAGCGCCAATATCACGATCCGGGACAATATCTTCGATGTAGGTGCAGGCGACTTTGCCCAGACGATCTGGGCCGGCGGAGATGGGAAGAACATCGGAGACCCCGAGGTACGGCATCGGAACGTGTTGATCGAAAACAACATGATTTACAACGGCCATGTCCACGGCATCTCCATCTACGGTTCCGACAACATTTCGGTCAGAAAAAACTCTCTGATCAATGTTCCTGGTGGCCATTCTGTGCCGGTGATCAATATCTCACCAGACTCTACATCCGTTGTCATCGAACAGAACGCCGCGGCAAACATCATGGGGTATGAAAACCAGCGCGATTGGGTGCTTCTTAACAATGCCATGATTCAGGATCAAAACCCGTCTCAGGAAGGGTATTATGATCAGCAGTTCATCTACCATGCGTTGGGGCGGGAAAAGGGTTATAATGAGTTTGGCGTGCGTCCCGGCAGTCTCATGGATCGCCTGAATGCCGGATCAACGCTGGCAAAGAACTATCCCACTCAATGAAGACTGACATGGATGATTTCCGCTGGCGTGTTTAATGGCAAGGGCGTGGCTATGAAAGCCACCAGTTTTTTTTGGTTTTGAAGAGTTACTTGAGTTAAGGGCAGGAAATTCGAATGATCGCTGTTTCGTCAGCCAAAACGAGAGAACAGGTGGCAAAACCGCTTGTCCTGATGCTGCTTGTCATATCTTTTGCGATGCCATTTTATTTCTTCCTCGGCGGGCTGAAACTCAATGGCTATCGTGTGATCCTTCTCCTCTATATGTTCCCCGCAGTTTTTGGGTGGCTGAGCGGTAAAGCAGGTAAAATCAGGGCGGTCGATTTCTTAGTAATCGGCTTTGCGTTCTGGGCCAGCCTGACTTTGGCCGTCAATCACGGCATTCAGGAACTGTGGCAGTTCATCGGAATGTTCATAATAGAAACGCTAACCCCCTATTTTATTGCCCGAACTTATATTCGCAATTTGGATTCGTTCCGGTTTTTTGTGAAATGCCTCTTCATTCTGATCATGGTTCTCTTACCGTTTGCGGCTTATGAAGCTGTCACGGGTAAGATGCCGCTCCTGAATCTGTTTGGGAAGGTGATGAGTGTTTATCAAAAGTGGTATTTTCCACCGAGACTGGGATTGCTGCGCGCTCAGACAACGATGCCGCATCCGATTTTGTTTGGAGTGTTCTGTGCACCGGCTTTTGCACTTACCTGGTATGTGTTGGGATGGAATAAATCCTTTAACAAAAAGGTTGGTCTCGTTTCCATCGTTGGGGGCACCGTCTTCTGTTCCTTGTCGTCGGGTGCTTTCATGAATGTCATACTTCAGATGATGCTGATGGCGTGGAACAGGATATTTTGGTTCCTGAAGAATAGGTGGAAAATTCTTCTCTATATTTTCTCTTTTTTGTACTTCGTCGGCGAAGTCAGTTCCAATCGGACTATGTTTCAGATCTTCGCAACACACTTCACTTTGACACCGGGCACCGCATTTACGCGGATCAATATTTTCACCTTCGCCTCTGACGATGTTCTGCAGAACCCGTTGTTTGGAATCGGGTTGAATGACTATACGCGACCCCACTGGATGGCCATGTTGACCACGGTGGACAATTTCTGGCTGGTGATAGCATTGCGGCATGGATTCCCGGGGCTGTTTCTGCTGTTGGGTGCGGTGTTGGTTGTCTTTTTCCAAGCCGGCAACAGGAATTTGACCGGCGCCGTCGCAGACGCCCGTCTTGGGTATTTGATTGCGTTGCTGGGCCTATGTGTTTCCGCGATCACGGTGCATTTGTGGGACTCTACCTTCTGTTTCTTCATGTTTCTTCTGGGGGCGGGGGTTTGGCTTTTTGATGCTGATGATCAGGAAAGCCAGGGCGGCGACAGTGTACAGACACCGACTGAAGGCAGGAAATTGCGTTATACGCGGTTTCCACAGATTGTTCCGGGTGAGTTAACAGCAAGGCGGGCTGTCAGAACCGGTTCAGCCGGTCGTCATCCAGCGCCGCCGAGACATTCCCAAAGCCCGCCGCAAACGGCGCAGGGGCGGCATTTGACCGGATAAAGTGGCACCCATCTCGTGCGTGGACATATCACCACGCAACGAAGTCCGTGGCCGCAGAAAATTGTTTGCGCGCCAATTGCCGCCATCGCTTGACCAGGCAGCGGTGTACCCCGCATCGCGCAAGGCCCGAAGGACCCTTGCGTCATAGCGCCCGAAGGGGATGCCCGCCTCTGTCACCGGATGTCCGCAGATTTTTTCAAGCTGCGCACGTGATGCGCACAGCTCTTCGGTCAGTGCAGCATCATCCAGGGTGGGCCACGCCGTGTGAGCAATGCCATGACTTCCAATTGTCATGCCCGCGTCGCGCAGGGTGTGAAGATGTTCGACATCCAGCGAGCCCACCTGCCCGATCCGATCGGTGAGAACGAAAAAGCGCCCCCGGAGGTTACGGGCCGCAAGGGCGGGCAGGGCAATACTGTAATCTGAAAGATTGCCATCATCGAAAGTGATCGTGAAATGGCCCGGATCGGGGGCTTGGGCGATCTGATCCAGCGCATATTCGAATTGACTGACTGACAGCCAGTAAGGGGCCTCGTCCGGTTCCAGGGCACGTTCCGGTGTGCCGATGCCGTGAAAAATGATACTCGTTCCAGTGGTCATTGGCGTGCTTTTTTCAAGCGGGAATGAAGCGTTTCGGCGGTGCCTATCAAAGCCGAACCCAATCCGGCGGGTCGGTATTCATAAGGTCCGGCCGCCAACAAGTCCGTTCCACCGGTCCGTTGTTTGAATTCTGTGACGGTCGGATTGATGTCAGGGTCGATACCGTCCAGATCGTACCATTTTATGCCCTGTGTCCGATGCCGCAGGATGGATTCCCACATCAGATAATGGCCGGCATTGCAGCGGCGCCCCACATCCGTTGTCGCGCCAAACAGATAGACCGCGAAATTTCCTGTCCGGCCGATTGTCATGCCGGCTATGTCGACACCATCTTTTTGGGCAAACAGAACCTCGTGGGAAAAATCAGCACCCTGAAGCGGGTAGTAGAATTCGGGGGGAATATCAGGTTGCTCGAACCCTTTGGCGGCCTGCACCTGTTGATAGAGTTCATGAAATCTGCCCGAGGCTTCGGAGATCGGGGCGCTTTCCAGCGACAGATCGCTTTTCAACGCTTTGCGCAGATGGTTGCGCCATTTGCCATGTTGCGCCTTAAGCAATATTTCTTCGTCCTGATCGCAATCGATGATGACGGTCCGATAAGGCCGGGAACGATCGGTGGGATGAAACCCCGCCGAGGCCGCAGACCGATCTATTACCGGAACGTCATGAAATGGCAGGGCGGGAAGCCGCAACCGAAGGATATGGCCGGTTTTCCGGGCATAGGCGCGCAGTGCCGCAAATGTTGCATCCAGCCGGTCCTGGTCGATTTCGGGCTGTTCGCGGTGATGCATCATAGGGCCTGCTGCGATCCAGGCGATACCACGCCCCAGGCCGGGCACGCGCTTTACGCGCAGGCAGGCCGCAGCGGTCAAGTGACCGGCCTGATCTGACAGGGTGATAAAATCAGTCGTGGCACCGATCCGTTGTGCCGCGGCCTGCGCATACGTCAGGGTCTGTTCGTATGTCAGATCGTGAAAACTGGCGCTGATCCGGGGCCATTCTTCTGCGGTGACTTTCTGAAACGAGAGGGTCGTGTTCATAATTGCATCCGTATCCAGCTGCTCCAGAGGCTGTTCGGCCGGATTCCCAACCGCGGGCGGACTTTCAGGAACCAGACACGGTAGTAAAAGAAATGCAAGGCATCCGCCCACAAAAGCAGTGCACGGGCACGAAGCCGCGCGGAAGCCCGATCAGGTGCCAGAACGATATTGTAAAGCGGCACCAGATCTCCTCCGTAGCTCAGCTTATATTCATACTCGCCGGCGCCGGCTTCAATCAGGTGCGTATCCTGATCGATCAGCTCTTCAACACGCGCGACCAGACCGACGCGGCCCAGGCCAGCCTTTGCAAATTCGGCATCGACTTCCCGTGCATTGAGCCACCAAAGCACCTTGCCATTCAGGGTGTAACGTAACTGGCTGGACAGCAGCGTTTCATCCCGCCACTGTTCATCGATTGCCGCATGGCCTTTCGGGCTCAGGCGTTGCATCAGGCTGCGATAGAACGCTGCCGCAACCGGCCAGTCGGAAAAATGCCCCCCTTTCCCGGCGGCCTCCCATTGTCGTGTATGCAATGCGATGAACCGATCCATCATTGCATCGACGGTTTCCGGCGTGGAACTGACAGTGCGCAAGACCTCACCTGCCGGTGTCAGGCGCTTGATGTCCCGCCGGACTTCGCGGCGGCGGCTTTTCGAAAGCGAGGCCATAAACGCATCAAAGGTATCAGGCAGAGTCATCAGTGTATGCCCGCGGGTGCTGATGTCGCGTAAAACGGATAGGCCACGCCCATTCAGGGCACGCAGGTTTTCCAGTTGTCCTGCGCGTTCTGACAATGGCGACAGGCTTACGACGCTACATTTCAAATGATCGGTCAGGTGTTCAATGACAGCCCCGAGAACTGTGTTTTCGTAACCGGCGGCAATGGGCAGTTCCATGACCGCGAAATTAGGATCCACGCCCGCCAGCCGGGCGACGCGCACCGGAATGGGGCCGGCCCAAAGGGTTTCAACGCAAAAGGGCAGAACGCCAACAAGCTCTGAACCGTTCCGCAGAATATAGCTGACGGGATGCCGGCTGGCGGCAAACGTTTTGCCGTAATGGTCCCACCAGGCAGATTGCCAGTCGGACAGGAAATATATCTCGGCACCGGACGCTGAGACAAAACTGTCCCAGCTGGCTTGTACGCTCAGCTTGTGTGCAGGTTTTTCGACACACTCAAGCTCGATATCTGCACTGTTGGAAATGGCGTCCCTCATGCCATCGGTTCCTGACCGAAAAGATGATACCGGATTGCCGCTCCGGACAGGCGCAGCCTTGCCTTGCGATCAGGTGTGGCGCGCAGAAGCCCGATCAGTCCAAAGGCAATTCCGCGCAACATTGCACTGCTCAGGAAGATCGCGCGCGTTATCAGCTCACCACTGCGGCCATAGTGCTTTCTGGCGTAGATCGTCTTGCTTTTCTGTTTTTGCACATACATGCGCGATTTGATCTGAGCGGTGCTTTTCGAGCCGCCTTCAAGATGCAGAATCCGTGCCTCAGGCGCGAAGACGCAGCGTTTGCCAACATTGCGGATACGTCGGCACCAGTCAGCTTCTTCCGAATAGATAAAGAACGCGTCATCCAGCGAACCGACTTCTTCGAAGACCGGGCGTGGTACCAGCATGAACATGCCCGACACCACATCCACGTCGCGCTGCGTTGTTCGGTCCCAGCCCCCATATTCGGGCCAGGTAAACAGCCGTTTCAGCCCGAATTCGATCACTGCCAGGCTGAGCGGTCCGGGATCGGCAAAACAGGTCAGCTGGATGGTTTCAGGGTCTTCGAAGACCTGGCAGCCGACGCATCCGACATCCGGATGCGCGTCGAGCCAGGCGCTCATTACATCGATCGCATGATCCAGGATGATCGTATCGGGATTAAGCAGCAGCAGCTTGGCGCCTGTAGCAATCTCGAGCCCTTGATTGTTGGCAGCGGCAAAGCCCAGATTTTCGGTATTCGCGATCAACCGGACCTGAGGAAATTCATCGGCCACCATTTCAGGTGAGCCATCGCTGGAGGCGTTGTCGACAACGATGATTTCGTGCGGCAGCCGGGTCTCATGCGCAATGGACGCCAAGCAATCCCGAAGAATGTCCCGGGTGTTCCAGTTCACGATAATGATAGATACAGCGTATTCGCTACTCGTGCCGGGCGGCGATGAAACCATGACGCTTCGCTCTCGTTAACCACTTACATTCCAAATTTTAACCACTGCCACATTCTGTGAACACTTAAAACGTGACCGTACCGGGACCGTTGTTGTCGAAAAGTAGCTATAAAAGTCAAATCATTTAGATCAGTATATTGAGGTAATATTTTGACGGTGCGAAACCTTGAAAGACAAGACAGTATTAAGATCGGGTTTGGGTAAATTTTGGCCTCTGGGTTTGGCATCGAATGACTGACCGTGGGAACGCACTTTATTGCGGCGATCCTGTCATGCGGTTGTCCGATCTGTTTCGCCGGGATTCTGCTGGCGGGTACACGGCCCTGTTCCAGGACCGGTCGGTGTTTTGGAGCTATAATACCCGTGTGGCAATCCGGGCGTCCTGTGACCTTTTGGGGTTGCAGCCCGAGGATGAAGTTCTGGCACCCGCCTATAATTGTGGTTCCGAGGTCGACCCGCTGATTGATGCGGGCCTTTCGGTTCGGTTGTATCCGGTTTCCGAAAACCTGCGTGTCGATCCCGCACGGATTGCGCCACTTATTACCGGGCGGACGAAGGCGATATATGTGATCCACTATTTTGGTGTGCTGCAGCCATACCTGGCGGACCTGCGGGCCTTGTGCGATCAGCATGGGCTGCGGATGATCGAAGATTGTGCATTGAGCCTTCTCAGCGGTGCTTCGCCGGCAGAAGGCCGCACCGGAGACGTATCGGTTTTCTGCTTCTACAAATTTGTGCCTGTTTTGGGTGGTGGGGCCATGGTCATCAATGCGCCGGACCTGAGCGCCAGGCATCCGTTTCCGCGACCTGCCCCGGGCAAGGCCGTGACCAAAACACTTTTGCGCGCTGGTTTGGCAACCGTATTGGGGCTGTCCCGCATGCAGGCAATGCTTCAGAAGGTACGCGGCCGACAAGAACCGCCGCCCCACAGTGACGGGGATCAACCGGAAGACATTCCGGGGCACTATTATTTCGACCCGGCGCTGCGCGGCGCACAGATGAGTGTCTTCACATCCCGTCCATTGCGGGCCTATTCCGTAGCAGAAACCATTGCGATCCGGCGGTCGAACTGGCAGCGGTACCGGGATGTTCTCAACGAGTTTCCCGAGATACGCATGCTTGTTCCGGAGCTTCCGGTCGATGCCTGTCCGCTGAATATGCCGATCATAGTCGCGGGGCGTGACCGGGTCGTACGGGCGCTGCAAAAAAGCGGGATTGGTGCCACTGCCTGGTGGGCGGGCTTCAACCGCAATCTCGACTGGTCAGGGCAGGCCGAGGCTATGACCCTGAAAGACAATGTCGTATCTTTGCCAGTGCACCAGTACCTTTCGGCTGCGCATATCGATCACATAATAGCGCAACTCAAAAGTGAACTTGTGGCCTGATCAGGCGGGCGGTTTATGCAGAGTGAGGTCAGCGTAACCGGGGCCATCACGCTGCCTTGGACAGCTTGCGTTTGAGTTTTGCGGCAAGCTCCAGCGCCAGGCTCTCGAACCCTTTTGGCTTCCCGGCAAGGCGCCAGAGCAGCAGATGTGTGCCAACATAGACAAAAACTCCGACGAGAACTTTGACCGAGAACCGTATACGCAGCAGCGGCAGGTCTTCCGCTGTCTCGTAAGCCCATCCCACTGCGTCGCCACTGCCATAGGCACTGCTGACAAATAGAACGGCAAGCAACATGGCAAAGGTCGACGCAAATGTACGCCAGGCCATCAGGATCGGTGCCAAAAACCCACCGGTTCCGAAATCCTTGGCCATGATCAGCGCCAGACCGATCGCAAACAGGCTGGCGGCTCCGGAGCCGAGGATCGCGCCGGTAAAGCCGTAGTTCGATCCCAGCACCGTCAGCGCAGTTGTGGCGATCAGCAGGATCGTGTTGCGGAGAAACAGGCGCTTTGTAGAGCCTTCGACGTAGCTTGCAGACCGAACATTGGCCTGCAATGTCTCGATCGCTTTCAAAGGGGCAAGCACCCAGATGACCTGTGCGGCGGCCAGCCACTGATAACCGGCCACGACAACGATCAGGTGATTGGCAACCAGAGCCATGCCGACACTGGCTGGAACGATGATCCCCAAAAGGATGGCGTTGGCCCGTTCGAAGGCTTCCCGGCTGGAGCCTTTGGTCCGGGAGGCGTTGGCAAGGCTTGGATAAACCACCCGTTCCAACGGGCCGATGATCTGGCTGGTGAACAGGACCACAAGGCGATAGCCGACCCTGAAAATCCCTGCATCTGCCAGACCCAGCATGCTTCCGATGACAATCTGGGGCATGTTGTTGATCAGAAACTGGGTGATCTGGGCCCCTAGTGACCATGATGACACATCAATGCAGTCATGCCAGCATCTGAGCGTTAACCTGGGTCGCATCGGGGCGACGGAAAAGCTCCAGATGACCCGGATGACCTGAGTGATGACGCTGGCGACCACGATGGCCCAGTAATCACGCCAGATCCATGTGAGGCTGATGGCCATCAATGTATATGCAATTCGGCTGGTCGTTTCTTCGCCTGCGATGAAACCAAACCGGAGATCTCTTTCCAAAAGTGGGAAGCGTGTGCTTTTGATGGAAGTTGCGATGGCAATGAAGCAAAGCGGGGGGATCAGCGATGTCAGTTCCGCAAGCCCGAAGAATGTCATCAGAGGGGCGCTGGCCCAGATAAGGAGTGCCGAAAAGACACCCAACAGCACCTGCATCGTGAACACGGTGTTCAGGTGATCGTCGGTGATTTCGGGCTGGCGGATCAGAATCATGGAAACGGCCCGCTGGACGATTTCCAGAAACGCGGCCGCGATTATGAAATAGGCAATGATCCCGAAATCCGTCGGCGTCAGAAGACGGGCCGTCACAACCAATGTCAAAACGCCCAGAAACTGGCTGAAAACGCCCGATGCAAACAATGTTGCGGCCCCCCTGGTAAGGGTCGCGCTGTGATCGGGTGTGCCCGGGGCGATCGTCACGCCTGGTTCAACTGGAGGCTTCAAAAGACTTGCCTTTCCATACTCGGAACAAAAAACTTATCAACGTACCAATGTTTCTAATCTGGCTACCCTCAACATCGCTTCAAAAAACCAGCACTTGCTGTTCTAGGAATTTAGTCGGCTGGCTGCTAGTCAAACCTGTAAGTATATTTTTGTGTTGAAATCGCATGTTTTTCCAGTTTCAGAGAGGTACACCATGTTTCAATCAGTACCGTCGCAGCGAGTCGGCGCTGAATATTACATAGCAAAATGAAGTTTCGCCTCAGTGTCTCAGATTGGATTCTGACTGCGCAAGGGTAACAAGTAGAAGAGACCGGTGTTTTCCGGACCCGGTGCCTGTTTTCAAGATGGTATAACAGTATGAAGATTGCGATTTTTGGTCTGGGGTATGTGGGGTTCACGGCAGCATGCTGTCTGACCCGTGAGGGGCATGAGGTGATCGGCGTCGATGTGAATGCCGACAAGGTCTCGGAAATCAATGCCGGGCAGCCCCCGATCAAGGAACCCAAGGTGGCCGAGCTGCTGACCGAGGCGCTTGCAAAGAACCTGATCCGCGCCACGGTTGAAATCCCCGACCTGTCGGATGTGGATCTGGCCATCGTTTGCGTCGGCACGCCCAGTTCCACTGACGGCTCGCACAACATGAATTTCGTGGCCGAGGTGACGCGACAGATTGCCAAGGCCGTTTCGCCCGACCGCGCGCGACCGCTGACCGTAGCGTACCGATCCACCTTCCGGCCCGGCACGGTGCGGCAGCTGATCGAGCCGATCTTTCAAAGCTATCTGGGCGATCGGACGGATCAGGCGGTCGAGATTGTCTATAACCCCGAATTCCTGCGCGAGGCTTCGGCGGTGGATGATTTCTTCAACCCGCCCAAGATCGTTGTCGGCACGGCAGACGGAAACCGCTCGGCGGTGATGGACGAAATGCACGAAGGCCTGGATGCGCCGGTGTTCTATACCGCGTTCGAAGAGGCCGAGATCACCAAATTCGTCGACAACACCTGGCACGCCACCAAGGTGGCCTTTGCCAATGAGGTCGGCCGGATCTGTCACAGCATGGGCGTGTCGGCCAAAACCATGCACGAGATTTTCGTCTCGGACACCAAGCTGAACATCTCGGCCTATTACACCCGTCCGGGGGGTGCGTTCGGGGGATCCTGCCTGCCCAAGGATGTGCGCGCATTGCAGCATATTGCCGGTGAGGTGGGTGCGCATACCCATCTGATCGACAGCCTGTTGCAGACCAATCAGGCGCATAAAACCTATCAGGCGCAGGACATCATGGCGCGGCTGCCCGAAGGGGGCCGGGTGCTGATGGCCGGGCTGGCCTTCAAGGCCGGAACCGACGATCTGCGCGAAAGCCCAAATGTCGATATTGCCCGGCGGCTGTTGCAGGCGGGCTATCAGCTGTCGGTCTATGATCCTGCGATCAAACCGGCCGATCTGCGGGGGCAGAACCTTGGTTATGCCTTTACCCACCTGCCCAATGTGGGCAGCCTGCTGGTGGACCGCGCCACGGCCGAGGCCGGGCCCTGGGATCTGGTGGTCGGTTCAAACCGGATCGTGAATGATCTGAACCTGGGTGATGCAGAGGTGGTAAGAACCTATGAATATGACTAGCCCTGTACCCGCCGTTCAGCCGATTTCGTTCGAAGAGCTGCGCCAGAGCCAGCCCCTGAAGGGCCTCAAGGTTCTGATCGTGGTGGAAAACCTGCCCGTCCCCTTTGACCGCCGCGTCTGGATGGAGGCCCGCACGCTGGCCGCGGCCGGCGCGCTGGTCTCGGTCATCTGCCCCACCGGCAAGGGGCACGAGGAACGCGTTTGGGAAGATGAAGGCATCAAGGTCTATCGCCACCCGCTGCCGCTGGATGCCAGCGGGGCGCTGGGGTATCTGCTGGAATATGGCGCGGCGCTGTTCTGGGAAAGCTGGCTGTCGCTGAAGATCAAGTTCACCCGCGGCTTTCATGTCATCCATGGCTGCAACCCGCCTGACCTGATCTTTCTGGTGGCGCTGCCCTTCAAGCTGTTCGGCGTGCGTTATCTGTTCGATCACCACGACATCAACCCCGAGCTTTACGAGGCCAAATTCGACAAGCGCGGTTTCTTCTGGAAGCTGATGAAGACGTTCGAGCGGCTGACCTTTGCCTCGGCCCGGGTGTCGATTGCCACCAATGAAAGCTATCGCAAGATCGCCATCGAACGCGGCGGCATGGCGCCCGAGGATGTGTTTGTCGTCCGCTCGGGCCCCGACCTCAGCCGGTTGCAGCATCTGCCGCCGAACCCGGCCTGGCGCAACGGGCGGAAATACATGGTGGGTTATGTCGGCGTCATGGGTGATCAGGAAGGGATCGACCTGCTGCTGGAATCCGTGGCGCATCTGGTCAAGGTTCAGGGCCGCGACGATATCCAGTTCTGCCTTGTGGGCGGGGGCCCCAGCCTGGACAAGCTGAAACAGCAATCCGTGGATATGGGCCTGTCGGACTATGTCACCTTCACCGGCCGCGCCCCCGATCGAGATCTGTTCGAGATCCTGTCGACCGCCGATGTCTGCGTGAACCCGGACCGGGTGAACGAGATGAACGACAAATCCACCATGAACAAGATCCTCGAATACATGGCCTTCGAGAAACCCATCGTTCAGTTTGACGTGACCGAGGGGCGGTTCTCGGCGCAGGAGGCCTCGCTTTATGCAAAGGCCAACGATCCGGTGGATATGGCCGACAAGATCACCGACTTGCTGGCCGATGACGAACGTCGCGCCGCCATGGGCCGCTATGGCCGCGCCCGGGTCGAGTCCGAGATGGCCTGGCCGCATCAGGTGCCCGCGCTGATCGCGGCGTATCAGCGGATCTGGAAGGGGTAACCGGCCAGAGCGCTACTTTGCTACTTGTTTTGTTCCTGCCTGCCCATGCGCTTTCCTCGGAAACCGAAGCTTCATGGCCGGAGCCTCAATGAAGTGCCATGACAGGACCGCGCATAACAGGGAGAGGGGGAAAGACATCGCCATGTTGATGACTGGCGTCACGACGCCAGACTGCGCCACCAGTTGCTGGATCGGGAACGCGTAGATGTAGACCCCGTAGGAATAGTCGCCAAGCTTGTTGTAGCGCAAGAGAAGCGGGATTTTGACATAGCCGGCAAAAACCACGGCATAAGACAGGCTGATCGCAAAGACAGGTAGAAACAGTGGTGTGAACCAGGCCATAAAGGACAACGCGGCGGACAGGGCCAGCAGCGACCAGGACAATGGTATGTGCCGGCGCCAGATGTAAAAAACCATTCCCGACAGAAAAGGCAGACCAAGCCTTGTGAGGACCTCGATCCTTGGATTCACGTCAATGAATACGACGATGATTGTATAGAAACACAGGAATAACAGCGTTAGACCGGCAAAAATCTTTTTGTTTCCCAAAAATCCAAGCAAGCCACATAAGAGGACGCCCACATAGCAGGTGACCTCGTATGAAAGAGACCAGAGCGAGCCATTGATCGCGGCACCATAGGGGTTGGATTCGAACACGCCTGGCAATGTGTATTGCAGTTTGAACAACAGTATGTTGCGGATGAAGTAGCTGCCGGCTTCGCCCCAAAAAACAGAAGGGGGCGCTTGTGTTAACAGAAGCCCGGCAACCAGAATGGTGATTACGGTTACCACGGCAAGCGCTGGGAACAGCCTCAGGGCTCTGGCGATCAGGAATGATGCTGCAGACGGGTTCCGGTCGAAACTGCGTGTAATGAAAAAACCCGAAATTGCAAAGAAAGCCCATACGCACATCAGACCAAGCGACAGCCCATGCAGTGTGGATTCAAACGGCTGCCCGAACTCGGCGCCCAAACTCAGAGGATAGGCATGTGACACCAGCACAAGACTGGCCGCGATGATCCGGATCAGATTGAAATTGTTATCCCGCCCGTCTGATCGATCTGCGATAAACAGCGCAGGCTTCCCCGAAATCACATGCACATTATGCTCACTCATCTGCGGTTCTCTAGGTCACTGGCACTATCATGGGATACACAATTATTTGGAAGCTGATCTTTGATACAATATCCATGGTGCGGTTGTCGCAAGAATATTGAATCCCTGGATCTTTGGCGGAAACGATTCCGTCGAGCAAACGACAATTGTGTCAGCTTTGGCGTTTGACAATGTGGTTATTGCGGACGGCACTGTATGATGTGCGTCCGAGGCAACGTTCTGAACCACGTTTTGCACCTGGGCCAGCGGCCCGATGATGTGCAGCGGGTGCTGGGTGGGATCGGCGAAGGTGGGGATCGCGGTGCCGTTAAAAATCATGAGAAAGGACAGGGGTCGGCAATTGGGCCGAAAAAAGCGTGGATCCCTGGCGTCTTCGACATAGGCACCCGCGCCCAGGCTACGCGTATCATGGCTGCTCAGTGCCTCAAGATACGAGGCGTAACTTCTGCCGTCCTGATACCATCCGATGCTCAGCACCAGGTTTCGTGCCAGAAAAAGTCCTGCGATCATCGCAATAACGATTTCGCGGGACGGTGATTTCACATCGGGAGCCAGAGACAGGCTTGCGGCCAGAAGCGCCAGAAGTAAAAGCGGGATGCGTTCGCCCAAATGCCCGACACCGAACAGGGTCGGGGGTACGATCAGGATCAGCAGCACGCACAGGGCCACTGCAAGCTTCATGCGTCTGTCGATCTGCAATATCCCGGTCACGAGCCCGCCGATCAGTACGCCCCACAATACGATGCCAAAGCCCCAGTCGATCGATTGCCATGTGGTTTCGGCCACGCGAAGGAAGCCATCAACTCTCAGATAGGCTTCGGTGCTCAGCCGAACCCATAATGTTCCCTGTTCGGCATGGGCGAGAATACTTTCTATCGGTATGGTGCTTCCCGCACTTATGGTTTTCGTTTGGGTAAACAACAGGGTTGGTATGACAGCGACCAGCGCAAGCCTTGAAGCTTTGTAAAAAAGGGTACGCCCCCCCGGGTGACCGGGTCCAAGAGCAAGTGACAGCTCGACCGCACCCAACAGTAACCCCCACAACGCAAAGGCCAGCCCATGAATGAAAAACAGGAGCACACCTATGCACATAGTCACGGTCAATTGCCGGACAGGCCGGCCCTGTGTCGCAATCCAGTATCCGATAGCGCCCAGCAGAACCCCCAATCCAAGCAGGAAATTCGAAAAGCCCCAGATCAGAATATGGTTATACGCCACCAGACCGGCCAAAAAAACGGTCAGTACCGAGAGTTGGCCGTGCAAAACACGTGACAGATACAGAATACCCGCGAACGGGGCCGCAATGATCAACCCCGCTATCAGCTTGGCCCCCAAAAGCGGGGGCAGTACATGCATGATACCTGTGCCTAGAATGTCCAGTCCGAGATTGGGCAGCGGTTGCCAAGCGGCTTCGTAGTTCTGTTGCAACATGACCGAGTCCGGCAACTTGGCCAGAATATAATAGCGGGCAATATGGGCGTAGAAATCTGTCAGCGGTAGAACAGGGGTTACGCACAGGGGAACGAGGCAGGCAAACAGAGTCAGTGCCAGAACCGGGCGCAGTGAACGGCGTCGAAGTGTCGTAATCATTGCTGCCGCAGGCACATTTCCACCCACATACCAAGAACTAAAAAACCTGATCCCTCAGATATCAGTAACAGATCATTGTGCAATCTATAGTGCTTAATGCCATCTGACACCCGGGACGCAATGACTTCAGGGGAAAGATCTGGTGGCCAGGGCGCTGCGATCACATCGAGCTTGCCGTCTTTCTAAAACGGTACAAAGCGGGGCAGGCGGTTCAGGCTTGGCTCCATGAAACGTTGCAACCTTGCATCCGCATCCGCTTCGGTTTCACCGGGCAGGATGGGGGTCACAAACCGGACCAGAGCACCATCGGTGCGCCCCATGGTGAAGCCGTCCTGAATGACGCTCATCTTGGCGCGGAAATCATTGACCATACGCTTGCCGCGCTGCTCGAACCAGTAATAGACCAGCTGTTTTGACAGCTCTTTCTGGATCACGGCGCGGTTGACCGTAAAGCTGCCATAAGGCGTGTTGCCCGGGTTGATCTCATAAGGTTCAAGGCTGAAGATTTCCCAGCCGCCCACCGGCAGGCACACTTCGGGCGAATGGATGCCGTCGCCGTCGGTCTGCTTGTCGTAAAAGGCCACGAACATGTTCACGAAGTCGCCCGATCCGGTGTTGATATAGGTGGCATTGAGGTAATCGCTGGCCCCCAGAACCTGTTCAACCTGTGGATCCAACGTGGTGGGCGACCCGGACCAGGGGCCAAGCTGCCGTGGATAGAGAACAAACGGGTCACGTTCCACAGGCCGCACTTCGGAAGCGGGCTGCAGGGTCCAGGCGGTTGAAACCGCAAGCGTCAGAAGGGCCGCAACCGCCAGCGCCACCGATGCGCGAATGCCAAAGATACGCAAGGCAACAGAACCCAGCCCCTGGGTATCCAGATCAATGGTCTCGGCAAAGGGTTGCGGATTCGGCGCCAGGCGCTGCAAGCCGATGGCCATCAGGAACAGAATGGCGACGCAGAGCAGGAAGATGATCCAGCCTTCAAAGAAATGCATGAAGCCTTCAGCCTGCTCGATGCCGTGCTGATTGACCAGCACGCCGATCACGCCAATGCGGATCGAGTTCATCAGCACGGTCAGAGGGGCCGCCGAAACCAGCAAAACCACCTTGTGCCAGATCGGGCCACGGTAAAGCAGGGCAAAGAGATACGAGAAGCTCAGGATCGGGAACAGATAGCGCAGCCCGGAACAGGCCTCGGCCACCTGCAGTTTGTAGACCCCCAGATCGATGATGTTGCCTTCGATGAAAACCGAAACACCGGCCATCTGCACGAACCAGACGCCCAGCTCGGATGAAATCCATTGCAGGAAGATCGTGAGCTTCCAATAGACGAACTGCGGCAGCGGCAGCATGAACACCAGATGCAGCACGGGAAGCTGGTGGTATTTGCCCCGCTGCCAGCCGAACACGGTCAGCATGACGCCGCCCACCCAGATGATCATGGCATAGGTGACGATATCGGGAATACGGGCCAGGTTGCCCAGAATGGCGATGATCAGGGCCACGGCAATCACAAGCACGCCCGGCCAGCGATCATGCACAACCGGGTTGGGGGGCGGCATATCCCGCAATTCACGCAGGAACAGATACAGCGAGATGATCGGGATCAGCGGGCCATGGCTGTATTCGGGGGTGCTCCAGGCGGCGCCCAGAGACACGATCCCGATCCAGAAGACGGGTATCGATCCAAGCAGCAGCAGGACAAACCAGAACAGCCCGACGGTGTTCATGACCGGCAAGCCTCTTCTGGCCGCTTCAAGGATATTACTGCGGCTGTTCTTCGAATCGAGGTGATGCATCACGGTCCATCATGCACAATAAGGTGCGGCCTGAAATTATGACGGCTCAAGCTCCCGCTATTTTGATCCGTTTTCGGGACATTGGGCGCGGGATGTCCTGATTGTCGATATCATGAACCGCGTGAATGAGCGTCAGGGTTTGAGAGAAAAGCGCCGGCCCAAAGTCAGAAAGACCGAGTTTGAAGTTGCCTTAAAGCCGTTTTGATCGTCCATTTCATATTGGTACCCCACGTTTACGGCCCAGTCTTTCGTGACCGCTCGTGTATAGGACGCACTGAACGTACCGCGCTGGCGCGGGTTGGGTTGACCGGTTCCCTCGTCTTCCTGGTCGATGTAATCGATACTGAAAGACAGCCCCGATACCGGGTTGATGAAATAGTCATATGTCAGAAACACCAGTGTTTCGCGTGTTTCTATGCTCTGCGTACTGGTGCCGACCCGGCGTTGCACCGTTGCCCCGATCCGGGAACTGGCCAGCTGATAGCTGTAGTCGAGCTGCCCGATCGGTGTGACTTCGTCGAATGGTCCTCTGGTCAGGCCCACGTTGAAGCTCAACACGCCGTTGGCGCGCTGAAAACTGCGGCCGGCCGTTGCGTTTATCCGTGACCCATTAACCCCGAATGTCTGGTCAATCTGAAAATCCGCCGAGCCGTCTGGCAGGGTTTTGCTCCATGCGAAATCCCAGACGAAATCCTCGGTTACGGTGTTGGTATTGGTTGTGCGCTGCGTGTCATCCACCTGACTGTAACCGATATTCGCACTGACGGTGGTGACAGGGGATACGTCATAGGTTCCGCCAACTGTCACAACCGTTGTTTGCTCATCGGTTCGCACGTTGTCCTCTGCCGAGAAATCAGTGTAGCCGAGACGCAAGTTGGCCTGAAAAACCGGTGACACCCGCAATGTCGTGATCGCCGTGTAATTGCTTGACTTGTTGTCGAACAGGTTCGGATCGATTGTGTTTGTATAAGTGCGTTCGCTATAGCTGTAGATGAATTGGAACCCGATTGGATCATTCAGGCCGGTTTGCCAATTCAGGTTGCCCAAGGAGTTGACCTGATCCCCGATGGTTCCGGTCACATCGGCGGCATCAATTCTGCCATCCAGATTGGTGTCGGTCAGTGAACGATTAAAAGCCAGATCCTGTTCGCGGTAATCCAATAGCAGGTCAAGCTGGCTGTTCTGGCGCGACCGCTGATACGACAGGCGGGCAGACGGGTCCGCAAAGCTGGAATCCGTCCCGATAATCGGCTCATTGGCGATCCGGTACAGTCCGGAAAGGTCAAGAGCCAATCTCGAATCCGAGGTCTGCTTCAGAATACCCAATGCCAGCGTATTCTCCCACCAGGTCGTGGACCCAAGCGAAGGATCGGTCAGGCGAAGATTGCTGTCATGTCTGAGCGACGAGAGATAATCCAGGGTCACACTCAGGCCGGTCCCGGTCCCAATCTGCTGACCGGTTGGCAGGCCGACCCTTCGGGCCGGGTTTCGTTGTGCCCGTTGTGCGATCAGTTGCTGGCTGGGTGTCTGCTGCACAACCGTCGGTGCGACGGTTGTCTGCTGCACGGATGTTTGCTGTGTCGAGGTTTGTGTTTGCTGCGCAGTCGTTTGCTGTGTCGAGGCCTGCTGCCCGACAGCTGGTGTAAACGAACTTATGACAGCGATCCCGCCCCCCAGAATGGTGGACAGCCTGCTCCTGGATTTCCCCACCTGTATCAGCCCCTATTCGAACAAGCGGCGTGCTGGTACGACAACAACGTCTCCGGGTCTAAGCACTGTATTGCCTTGGATGCCACCGCCCGAGCCTTTGTAGTTATAGGTGTATTTTCTCATCACGCCTGTTTTACTGTCAGCCCGGCGCAATTCGATGCGCTTGCGAGCCGCGAAATTGGTCAGGCCACCGGCCTGAGCCAAAACCTGGAGAATTGTTGTGCCTTCGGTTGCCAGATGCTTGCCGGGCACATTGACCTCACCCATGATGAAAACATCGATGGTTGGTCCGGATGCGGCCTGTCCGCCCAGAAGCGGCGGCGGAGCCAGCGACGCCACTGAAATAAAGACTGTCGGCGGCGTATTGAAATTCGAGGCCAACGCCGATGAGAGCGACGCGCTTAATCCGCTGGTCGACTGACCGGCCGCACGGATCGAGCCGGCAAGCGGAAAGTTGATGGACCCGTCCGGCAGAACCAGAATGGTCCGATTCAGGGTGGGGTCTTCGAGAACTTCAACCTGCAGCGCATCACCCGGTTGGATTTGATAGGATTGCGCCCATGATGCGGTGGCCACGATCATGGTAATGACAAGTGCGGTCAAGGACCCGATGACTGTACGCATATTCAAATCTCTCACTTTTTCCTACTTATGCCTTCCCACAAGCTGCAAAACAATCAGCAGGGAGTCTGATACATACAAGATGCGGCAGAAATGCAGCGGCGTCATTAGCTCTGCGTTAGTGGCTGTTGGTGGGTACAGCGTTCAGCTGTTCAATCTCAGCCTCTACCAATGATGCGACTTCCGTAGAAGCCCCGCTGAAAGCCCTGGCTTTATGGAGAAGACGCAGCGCATCTTCGTTCCGTTCCAAAGCCGCATATGTTTTCCCCAGATGATATAGTACCAGGGGATGCTCAGGGAACGCCGCTGCCGCAGGTTCAAGATAGGCGACCGCCTCTTCATAATTTCCCACCCGGTAGGCGACCCAGCCATATGTTTCTTGAAAGACCGGTTCCTGTGTGCCGCGCAAACGTTGCGCCAAAACTTGCGCGCGCCGCAGGCTCTCCTCATCGTTACGATGTGTTGTCAGCAGGCTTGCAAGATTGTTGGCTACAATCAGAGAGCGATTGGTGATCGGATAGAGCTTTTCGTATGTTGCGATTGCTTGGTCCAGATCCCCGCTGCGTTCGTACTCCGTCGCCTGCAGCATGAGCAAGGCCGGGTTTTCAGGCAGATTGGTCAATGCCTCGGTCAGAATTTCCCTAGCCTGATCGGGCGCGTTCCGTTCCGTTGCCAATCCGTGCAACGCAATCCATGCCCGCGTCGTAGTCGGATATTCCTCAAGAATGACACGGTAGAGCTGCTCAGCCTCACCGCGGTCGCCTTCACTGATCAACGCGCGGGCTTTGATCAGGCGGATTGGCAAAGAATCCGGGTCTTCTGCAAGCAACTGGTCAAGATGGGCGAAGGCTTCGGCCGTCTGCCCCTTTGTAAGCATCAGGCGAACAAGCGCGATATCGGCGGGCAGGCCAAATTCGGGATCATCCGCCAGCTCGTTCAAGAAAGAGGTCAGCTCTTGTGTGCGTTGCTGTGCGGCCAGCATGTGCGCCCTGAGCTCATTCGCGGAGCGCCGTGTTCCCGGGCTGTCCAGATCCCTGATGGCATGAAGGACGGTTTCCAGGCGGTCCCAATCCTGCATGCTCAGATATACTTCTCCCAACAAAAGCAGAAGCTCGGAATGTTCCGGAGTCTGGCGCAGGGCTTGGGCCAAAACACGTTCGGCGATCACCAGATCACCTTCCGCGATCAGAAATCGGACATAGCGCAGCGTTTCGTCCGGTGCGTTCCCCGAAATTTCCGTCGCCAGCGCCAGCATCTCGCCCATCAGTTCTCTGTCTCCGTTGCGCTCATGCGCCTGGGCCATCAGGGTCATCAATTGCGGGTCACGCGGCGCCTGACCGAGCGCTTCGCGCAAAAGCACAATCGCATCGCCGGTCTTGTCCTCGTCAATCAGCCAGGACGCCTTGAACTTGAGAGCGCTGACCTGGGCTGCATCCTCGGACAGGACTTTTTCCACCAAAGCGCGGGCTTCATCGGGCTGGCCGACCTGGAACAGCATGAGGGCAAATTCTGCCTCACTAGCGCGGGTCTGTATGTTTCTTTCCGCGCCTTCCAGCAGTGTCTGCATCTCGGCGATCGCGGCTTGTTCATCACCCGATCGGAATTTCAGCGCTGCACGCACCGTCTTGAATTGGAACGTGTTCGGGCCGTTCTGAGCGATGATCGTATCCAGCTCGGCAATTGCCGCTGCAGAGTCGCGGTTATCGTTCAGAAAGGCGATCAACCGCTGTGTCGGCATGTGATCTTCAGCGAGCGGATCCACCTCGGCCCGCAGCATCTGTTCTGCCGCATCCAGATTCCCCTGATCGATATAATGTTCCACAAGCAACTGCTCGACGCCCTCATCGTCAGGGAATGTCACGGCCATCTGCCGAAGAAACGCCTCGATTTCTGCGGGCATATCCAGTTCCTGAAGCGCGCGGAGCCGGATTCCATAAAGGCTTTCTTCCATTGGATCGGTGGCTATGGCCACCTCTGTTTCCTGCAGAACACCGGGCCAGTCCTCATCGCGGATCAGATGGTCAATGACGATCTGGCGCGCGGTCATCAGTTCCGGATGGCTTTTGATCATCTCGCGGGCTCTATGGACGGCGACGTCCACACCTGCGAAATCCCCATCCCTGACCGCGTCGGTGTAAGCCAGCATATTATTGATGGATTTGATTTCGATATCATCCGGAGCCAGAGCACTTGCCAATGCGCCGTGACGCCTGACGTCTTCCCAATTCCCCACTTCCAGAGCCATCTCGGCAAGGTTCCGATGGCCCTCAAGGTTGTCCGGATACTGTTCTATCAGCCGCAGATACTGACCATATGCAACCGGGATGTTGCCGCGCTCGCGCTCCACCCTGGCAAAGGTCAGTCGCGCTTCTTTGTGCTGGCCGTTGAGGTTGAAAACATTCCTGAACTCAACAAGTGCGCGTTCGACATCACCGGCTTCCAGATGGGCCAGCCCGGCCTGGAAATGCGCTTCGGCCCGTTCCTCGGCCGAGTCGCATGCGCTCAGCAGGAGCGTCGCCGCAAAAAGGGCTGCGATCAGCCGTGCGCCAATAGGAGGTACGATCCAGCTCATTGCTGTTCTCCTGCAAAACTCAAGGAAAAGCATACAACCAATCAACCTGTTCGGCTGTATGGCCCGTTCTCAGCAACCCGTGCCGCGCAGGACAACAAAGATGGTCCGGAACACGATTGAAACATCTGTGCTGAACGACATGCTTTTCCAATACTCGGTATCGTGAAACGCACGCTCAGCAAATGTGGACTGATTGCGTTTCGAAACCTGCCAGGGTCCCGAAAGGCCGGGACGCATGGCGGCATAGAATTTTCCAGGATAAAGTTCTTTCTGGCTCACCATCATCGGGCGGGGGCCGACCACGGACATTTCACCGATAAAAACGTTCCAGAACTGCGGCAGCTCATCCATCGAGGATTTGCGCAGGAAAGTTCCGAACTTGATGATACGTGGGTCATTGCGCAGCTTCTGATCACGGTCCCATTCTTCCTGGGCTTCGGGGTTCTTCGCCAGATGTTCCTGAAGCACGGTTTCAGCATCATGGACCATGGTGCGCAATTTGAGCATCTTGAAGGCTTTGCCATTCTTGCCGACACGTTCCTGCCGATAAAACGGAGTCACGCCCTGGCATGCAAGAAACGCGGCCAGCAACAGCACCACCGGCACGACAAAAGGCGCTGCAAGCACTGCGAACGCTATGTCAAAAAGACGCTTGCCTCCGCTTCTGTATATCCCTGGATATGACACTGCAGCAGGCACAACAGAAATACCGGAGTAGCCCGCGCCAGCGTTGGCCACTTCTTTCGAATGACTTGTCACTATTTAAACCCCCAACACACACAATTACTCACGAACCACTCACCAAACTTACGAACCGAACACGCTCGACCTCAACCACATATATTTAAAATCTTATATTTTTATACCACTTCGACCCTGCACTTACTCACTTGCGAGGCCGCTTTCCCGTATTCAACTGTTAACAAATTCCACCTGCCTTGCAAAACATTAATGCTGGCGAACGTGTTCTCTGGTCGCTGAATACAGGTGCTTTTTTACAGTATCGTGAAGATACGATCAGCTGATTGGCCGCAAATTCATGAACTTTCGTTTCCCCGTGGGACACAATGAGCGAAAATTCCACCCTTTAGGTTTGATTTCCGCCCTTAGAATCTTTTTTAATGTGTGATCGCATCAGGTTCTGGTCGCCTCTTTTTTGGTCAACCTAATAAGGACGCAACGGAAACAATCGCACCGATCACTTCAGATTGAGAAAGTGGGAAGGTCAATTCACCGCGTGTGCAGTTTAGTGGTGCCTGCTATCTTGATTTTGTGACAAACTAGTACCCAAGTACTTTTTGTTTATGTGATGTGTTCGTTGTGTAAGGGATTTCTGGTGGTTCAGAGTATGAGTTTGGATAATCTCCGGGGGGCCAGTACGAGGTTTGACAAGGCAGAAGGCAACCGAGGTGCAATGGCGTCCAGCGACGGGTTTTATCTAGATTATTTCGGGCTTGACCGACGGCCCTTCACGCTGCTTCCGGATCCCGGATTCATGTACTGGTCGCCGTTGCACAAGCGCGGTTACTCGGTCCTGCAATTCGGCATCATGAGCTGTGCGCCCATCACCGTGCTGACCGGGGAAATCGGGGCCGGGAAAACCACCCTGATACAGCATCTCCTCAGCGAGATGGAGCAGTCGATCACGGTTGGGCTGATCTCGAATGCGCAAGGCGGTCGCGGAGAGCTGCTGCAATGGGTCCTGCACGCGCTGGGTCTGCCGATCGAGGCGGATGCAAGCTATGTACAGATATTCCGGGCGCTGCAGGATTTCCTGGTCGCGGAATATGCCGAGGGCCGGCGGGTGGTTCTGATCTTTGACGAAGCGCAGAACCTGACCGTCGAAGGGTTGGAAGAAATCCGGATGCTGACCAATATCAACTCGAATACGGATGAGCTGATCCAGCTTGTTCTGGTTGGTCAGCCTGAATTGCGCGACATGGTTCTTGATCCCAAGATGCGCCAGCTGACACAGCGCGTTGCCGCAAGTTTTCATCTTGAACGGATGGATGAGTCTTCGGTCAAAGCCTATATCAGACATAGGATGAAAACGGCTGGCGGTTCAGGCGATGAGTTCACCGAAGAGGCCTGCAAGCAGATTTTCACACAAACGCGCGGTGTTCCGCGACTTGTAAATCAGTTCTGCGACTTTGCCCTGCTTTATGCCTGGACGAATGAGGCCGAGAAAGTGGATGAAGAGGTTGTGGAGCAAGTGGTCAAAGATGGCGTGTTCTTTGGCGGAAACTCACTCGAGAAGGAGCTGACAGTCTGATATGGGCCCGGTTCGCTATTACTTTTCCATTTTCCTGAGACGGTTTCCGTATTTTCTGATCGTCGCCCTGATCGTGTCTGTAGCGTCATTCATTGTCGCTAGAGCGTTGCCTGCCACGTATGTCTCGACGATGCGCCTTATTGTTGAATCGCCTCAGATTCCGGGCAATTTGGCTGCCAGCACCGTCACGACACCTGCAGCGGAACAGCTTCAGATCATCGAACAGCGCCTGCTGACCCGTCCGACCCTTCTGGAAATCGCGCGCGAGTTTCAGGTTCTGCCCGACCAGGATGAAGCAAGCCCCGATCAGGTTGTCAAAGCCATGCGCAAGAACACCTCGATCTGGATTTCCAGCGGTCTCAATCAGGCCAATCTGATGACAATCAGTTTCGAGGCGCGAACCGGTCCGATCGCAGCTGGTGTGTTGAACGCGTATCTGACCGAAATCCAAAAGCTGGACGTCTCGTATCGCAAGGAGCGCGCGACCGACACGCTGGCCTTTTTCCAGCTGGAAGTTGATCGCCTGAGCAACGAACTAAGCAGGCGCAGCGCCCGCATTCTCGAGTTCAAGAATGATAATTCCGATGCGCTCCCCGACAGTCTGCAGTTCAGGTTGGCTCAGCAAGGGGCATTGCAAACCAATCTTGAACAAACGGATCAGCAGATATTTTCCCTCCAGGCCCAGCGGGAAAACCTCATAAGCATCTTCAGCTCGACGGGTCAGGTTGTCGGGGTTTCGCCGCAAAACCAGACCCAGGCACAGCAGCAACTAAGTCTGTTGCAGACTCAGCTCGACAGTCAACTCGTGGTCTATTCCGAGAGCAGCCCGCAGATCAAACTGCTTCGCGCAAGAATCGAAAAGCTTGAGCAGGTTGTCGCTGCCGAACAAGCAACAGCCCCGACGCAACCTGACGTACAGACGGGCAATTCGTCCCTTGACCTGCAGCTGGCGCAGGTCGACTCACAGATTGTTGCACTCGAAGACCAACGCCGCGTGCTTCAGGACCGGCTTGACGCACTCACCCTGACGATTGATCAGACCCCGGCCAATGCCATCACGCTTGCAGAACTGCAGCGCGAACACGACAATATTCAAACCCAATATAATGTCGCGGTCAGCCGGTTGGCCGAGGCCTCGACCGGAGAACGAATCGAGGTCACGTCCCAGGGGCAGCGTATTTCCGTCATTGAACACCCGTCCACGCCAACCGAGCCGTCCAAGCCAAACCGATTGATGATCGCCGGAGGGGGCGCTGCCTTTGGCATCGCACTGGGGCTGGGGCTTGTGGTTCTGCTGGAGATCCTAAATCGGTCCGTACGTCGCCCCGAAGATCTGATCAGCAAGCTTGATGTCTGGCCGATCGCCACGATCCCCTATGCCCCCTCACGTGGCGAAGTCATCATACAGCGAACCGTTTGGGGTGGGATCATATTGGCCATTCTGATCGGGGTTCCCGCAGCAGTCTGGGCCGTGCACATCTATTATCTGCCCCTCGATCTTATTGCAGAGAGAGTCATGGATAAACTGGAGACATTCTGGTGAGCATTGTTTCGATTGATTTGGTGGAAATGTAATGGACCGTCTTCAGCAAGCGATTCAGAAAGCGCGTGAAGAACGCAACAGCCGGCAGCAATCTCAACCCGTGTCGGCTACAGAAGCTCGGCAGCCCCCGGCACAGCAAGTAAGTGTCGATGAAGATATCTGGCTGGCTGTACCAGAGATAAAGATCGAGAAACACCTTATCTCTCGCAACCGTTTGATGTCATTCTATGGGGGCGCAGATGCATCACCTTATGACATGTTGCGCACCAAGATGCTGCAGCAGACTCTCTCCAATGATTGGCACCGGATAGCGCTGACATCCCCGTACAGCGGATGTGGCAAAAGCACGACGGCCGCCAATCTGGCCTTCAGTCTGGGGCGGCAGGAAGAGCTGCGCACGATCGTGATAGATTTCGACATGCGGCGCAGGGGGTTGGCCGAGATCCTGAAACAAACCGGTAGCCACAGCATGGCAGACGTCATTCAAGGAGCGGTCCCGTTTCGCGAACATGCTGTACGTTATGGCAATAACGTGATCTTCGGACTGAATTACGCATCCACACGCAACCCGGCGGAAATCTTGCAGAGCCGACGGGCAATTGAATTTCTCGAACAGCTTGAGGCGGATTACAAACCCGACGTCATTCTGTTCGACACGCCCCCCCTGATGATGAGCGATGACAGCCACGGCTTTCTCAGGAACGTCGATTGTGCCCTGCTTCTGGCTGCCGCCGAAGAAACCAGCATTGACCATATTGACGTTGCCGAACAGCAACTGGCGGAACTGACCAGCGTCATGGGGATCGTGCTGAACAAATGCCGATACATCAGCGGGACATTTGGCAATGAGTACGGATACTACTGATACGGCTCCGGCCGATGCAGTGATCATTCCCCATTACAACGATTTGCCCCGGCTGGAACGATGTCTTCTTGCCCTGAGAGAGAATGATCTGACGGCAACTGAAATCGTTGTCGTTGACAACAACTCTCCGGTTTCGCTGGATACGATGCGCCAGGCCTTTCCCGAGGTGCATTTCGTGGTGGAAACCCAAAAGGGCGCGGCCCATGCCCGCAATCGCGGAGCTGCAGAAACCAGAGCGCCCCGACTGTTTTTCATTGACGCCGATTGCGTACCCGCGCCGGACTGGTTGAGCGTCGGGCGTCAGGTCGCGGATCAGGCCGATCTGATTGGTGGCCGGGTAGATGTCTTTGACGAAACCCCACCCCCGCGCAGCGGCGCAGAAGCGTTCGAGGCTGTTTTTGCATTCAACTTCCGCAGGTATATCGAGGTTCAGGGGTTTTCCGGCGCCGGCAACCTGCTGACCCGACGCGATGTGTTCGATGCGATCGGCGGGTTCATCAACGGTGTCTCGGAAGATCGGGAATGGACCATGCGCGCGGTCGCGCGCGGTTATAGCCTGATCTACCGGGACAACTTTCGTGTCAGCCATCCATCCCGGCAGAATTGGCCCGCGCTCAAGGCCAAGTGGCGGCGCACGACACAAGAGGCATATCTGCTGCATGGCACCAACGCCGCCGCGCGCATGCGGTGGGCGATCCGTGGGTTGGCCATGCCAGCCAGTGCAATTGTGCACACCCCGAAAATCCTCAGAAGCGACAAGCTGTCCTCGGCGGGCGAAACCAGTCGGGCGGTCATCACATTGTTCCGGCTCAGATGTCAGCGGATGATCTGGATGTTGCGCCAGGCGGCAGGTGGCAACATCTGATCAAAAGAAAAGGGACCGCGAAACGGCCCCTTGTCCTGTTCGTCAGGTTTGTGTGTCGCTCAGGCGGCCTTGCGGCGACGCGTCAGAGCCAGACCACCAAGCGCGGTCAGAAGCAGCAGACCACCGGCGGGTAGCGGAACTGCAGCCACGTCAAAGTCAAAGCTGATCGGACCACCATTCGTCGTTGCTTGCGAATTCGCCCAGCTGAACACAAGGTTCTGGCTCAGGGAGTTCGGGCTTACGCTGCTGAACAATGTGCTGAGCGTGGTCTGTATACCACCCAGAACCGCTGTACTCGCCAGAACGTTGCTGGGGTTCGCTGCGTCGACCCAGCTCATGGTCAGACCTGTGAACGCACCCAGTACCCGAATGGTAACCGACGCATTCGCTACTCCAATGAGCGGATCAATCGGCGATGTGAAGTTGACTGAATACGAGCCAGGCCCACCGAGTGTGGAAACAGATCCGATAAAGGCCGTATCAGATTTAATGTCATAGCTGCCGCCTGCCGTTACCGAGGTCAGCGCACTGGCCGATCCGGCCATCATCACAGCAGCAACAATCCCTGCCGCCATCATTTTTAAACTTCTAAACATACAAAGTCCCACCTTTGATTTTTATACACACAACCCGCTCGAAATCTCGGCAGGGCACCTACTGCAATCATTAATAATTCATTTCTATTTGATTGCGAAGGATTTTTCTCAGAATTGTGGCTTTTTATGGGCACAAACGCCCATTGACCGGCACAATGGATGTCTAAGTTACCGTTTGTTTCCCTATCGTGAACCAGAATCACCCCAATAAGGCGAATCTGCGTCTGGAGAACATACCGACTTTCCGGCGATTCCGAGCGTTTTCACACTGCACCAAGCATAATCCGAACCGGTTCGGGCGATGCAGAACCAACCCCGATCACTCTGTCATGAAATGCAACCGGCACGCCTTTTCACATGACGGGCGCCCCCGCTCTGCGCAAGGCGAGAAACAATACAAGCCATTTCAGCGCACTGTCTACTTTCAGCCCGGCACAAGGGCCCTGCGGGTCGCAACAGAAGGGAAAAAGGCCACAAACCCGGGTTCCACCATATTTATTCTTCGACGGTCCGAAAGTTTCGTGTAGCTTTGGATTGTTATTGTACTTAGTTCAGGCACGCATTTTCAATCGGAAGCCCTTGTTTAGCCGTTTGTCCATTGTGCCTGCCTATTTAGCGAGGAGACATTGCGCATGGGCGTTGGCCAGAACATAGCCGCTGAGAATGCGAACTGGACCTTTGGGGGCAGTGTTCCCGATACGTTTGTTGACCACATCAAATTGTCTGTTCCTCTTTATGAAATGGGTCACGGCCTGATCTGTCAGGTTTCCGATTTCTTCGTCCGCAATGACAGTCTCTGCTATGAAATCGGCACATCGACCGGGGAGTTGATCCGCAAACTGGCAGAACATAATGCAGGAAAGCCTGACGCACGCTGGATCGGGATCGATGTCGAACCTGAAATGGTGAAGGTCGCCGAAGCTCATTGCGCGGATGTCCCGAACATTTCCATTCTTCATGACGATGCCCGTCATATGGAGATGGAAAAGGCGGACATGATCGTCAGCTATTATACAATGCAGTTCATCCCGCCCCGGTACCGGCAGGAACTGTTCACCAAGATCTACAACACCCTGAACTGGGGCGGTGCGTTTGTCATGTTCGAAAAAGTCCGGGGGCCGGATGCGCGGTTCCAGGATCTTGTGACTCAGCTCTACAACGAATTCAAAATCAGTAACGGATTCTCAAGCGAGGAAATCGTCGAAAAGGCGCGCAGCCTGAAAAGCGTGCTGGAGCCGTTTTCCACCCAGGGCAATCTGGATCTGCTGGGCCGGGCCGGTTTCAAGGATGTGATGAGTATTCAGAAGTATATTTGTTTTGAAGGTTTTCTTGCTATCAAATGATTGCTTAGCGCGATTTTGGGCGGTGGCCACAGTGGAATTCGGCCCCACAGCCCGCTGGACGGAGGCAGCCAGGAACGCTGATGAACACGTCTGTTTCAAATCTCAATGACACGCGCCCGGACATCAGGCCCAGTCCAGGCGTGGCTGCATCCCGCAAGCCCAGACCAAATGCTGCGGAAATGACATGAGCGTATCGGCACCTTCGGACAAACTGGCCTTTCAGACCCGGTCGGCCCTGCTGGCCACGCTGGCGGTTCTTGCCTGCCTGTCCGTGTTTCTGATCAACGGCGGCCCGCTCTATTATTTCGACACAGGCAGTTATATCCGGCAGGGCAGCGTGGCCCTCAACAGTCTTCTGCCGCCGGTGAACGAAACCAGCACGACGGGTGGCACTTACACCGCAGATGACGACGGGACTGCAACCGGCTCCCGCTCGCTGATCTATGGCCTCATTATAGCTACGTTTTTTCGCGCCGACGCCCTTTACGCTGTTCCGGTCATCCATCTGGCTGCCACGCTTTTTGCGGTCTGGATGTTGGCGCGGACGGCGGGCCGGTCTCTGGGCGGTACGCAGAACACAATGCTGATGACCGCAATCCCGCTTCTGGCGGCGGCCAGCACCTCTTTGCCGTTTTACATCGCCTATATGATGCCGGACATATTCGCACCAATTTTCCTGATCGCGACTGCGGCGCTCACCGCCTTTGGGCAGACAATGCGCCTCTGGGAACTTTTTCTGATCTCAGGGCTGGCTCTGTTCTGCATTGTGCTGCATCCGTCGCATCTGGCGATCACAGGTCTGATGATCCCTTTTGTCGCCCTGACGGCTCTGGGTCGCAGGATGCCGGGGCGCTGGCGCGCAACGGTCCTGATGGTGATGCTCCTGACGCTTGCGGCGGCCGAACGCAAGGCCTTCCAGATTACCGTTGAAGCCCAGATGAACAAGGAAGTTGTCTATACCCCGCATATCACTGCGCGGCTAATCGTTGACGGGCCGGGGATGGACTATCTGAAGGATGTCTGCCCGGATGCAAGTATACCAACCTGCGCGCTGTATGAGGCGCTTTCATGGTCGGACGACCCTTACAGACTGACCGCATCCCATATCATTTTCGAGCGCTCTTCTCGGTTGGGATCGTTCCGTCTGCTGTCGCCGGAGAAGCAAAAACAAGTGGCGCTGGCACAGGGGGACTTTGCCAAGGCAGTCTTCCTGTCTAAGCCGATTGCGACGTCTTTCGCATTGGCCAAAAACGGCTATCATCAGATTATGCGCTACAGCATCACCATGACAATCCCGACGGATGTGGAATTGACCAACGCGCGCACGCTGGCCCGCCTCGACGAGGCGCAGTACGATTTGATTCAGAAAGGGAACCTGGCCTGGGACAGGGGCTGGATAGAAACGGCCGATATCGTGCACGGCGTGATCTATGCCGTCTCTTTTGCCTTTATCGTTTTCATTCTGCTGCGGCCGGGTAGTGTGTCGCGTGACATGAAGCTGTTTGCGCTGTTCATCCTGATCGGAATAGCGGTCAACGCTCTGGTCTGCGGAGGAGTATCACAACCCGCGGATCGTTACGGCGCGCGCGTGATGTGGTTGTTGCCCTTTACAGCCGCCTTTCTTTTCCTTGTTCAGCGCTCAGGCGCTTCGCGTATCATTGCCGGAGATCCTTCGTGAGTTCAGATCACCCCCTTTCCATCAGCGTGGTCATGCCGGCCTACAATGCCGAACATCTGCTGCCGCGCGTTTTGCCGCCATTGATTGAAATGCTGAATACCGGTCAGGTGCAGCAGGTTCTGGTGGTGGATGACCAATCCCCCGACGGCACCGCGGCGCTGGCACGGGAAATGGGCGCAACCGTTCTGACCACGCCCGTCAATGGCGGGCCAGGGGCTGCGCGCAACCTGGCCGCCCAGCAGGCCACGGGCGATATCCTGTGGTTCGTGGATTCCGATGTCATCGCCTGGCCGGACGGCCCGGACCATATTCGCCGGGCCATGTCCGAAGACAATGTGGGCGCCGTGTTCGGATCCTATGATGATGCCCCGGACGGGCAGGCCTGGTTTTCACGCTACAAGAACCTTCTGCACCGCTATCACCATCAGCGCGCCCGCCGCGAGGCGCGCACCTTCTGGGCCGGGTGTGGCGCCATCCGGCGCGACGTGTTTCTTGAAGTCGGTGGCTTTGATGTCAAAACCTATGAGGTGCCTTCGATCGAAGATATCGAACTGGGTTACCGGATCGCGGCCACCGGTCGCCGCATCCTGGTCGAGCCGCTTTTGCAGGGCAAACACCTGAAGGTCTGGACCATCCGCAACAGCCTGAGCACGGATATCTTCTGCCGCGCCTTGCCCTGGGCCCGGCTGATGATCTCGCGTGAGGGGTTGACCGATGACCTGAACACCTCGATGGCCGAGCGGGCACGGGCCGCAATCGCCGGGCTGTTGCTGCTGTCGCTTCTGGCCCTGCCGTTCTGGCCGGGAAGCTGGCCTTTGCCTTTTGTGTTACTGGCCGCGGCCTTTGTCGCCAATCTGGATCTGGTGCGCGCCATGTCCGGGCATGGCGGGCCGTGGTTTGCGTTCAAATGTCTGCTCTACCACCAGGTCTATTACGTCTATTCGGCCACCATCTATGTCTGGTGCCTGTTCGAATATCACATGCTGGGGCAAAAGCAGAAACTGCGTGTCACGCGGAACTAGAGACCCGCGTGGCGTGACCGGGTCTTGAAGACAATAATCAAAATTGCTTTGCTGGCAATTGTTCAAACGGTAATTTTTCGACCTGATCGAAACGTGGATTTCGCTCATGGACATAGAACGTGTCGTAGAGCGAGTTACGTACAAAATGATAGCCGTTGACAAACAGCAGTTCATTTAGCTCTGGTGTCGGGCGTTCAATTGTCATTGCTAGAAAACGGTATTTGTCGAAAGGAAAATCACGCAGTATCCGTGTTTCTGATCCTTCGACGTCCAAGCTGAAATAGTCGATTTCTTTTGGCGCCTTGTAACGATCGAATACCTCATCCAACGGCACCGCTTCAACTGTAACTACTTTACCTTTCTCCCGAAACTTGGCCAGTTTCGAGGCTCGGCGTTCGTTCATATTGTCGGCCTCATCTACCAGCAGGCTACTGCGTTGACCGTCAATCATGAATTCCAACTGGCCGGGTTCGGGGTCAACGGCCAACGGAACCGGAGTTGCCGTGCGCTGGTGCCAGTTGGTAATTCGGTGATAGTTGACGGGGTTTGGTTCGATCAGCAACCCGGTCCAGCCATAATGCTTTTCCAGAACAAACGTGTTGGAATCCGAAAATCCGTCAGCCGCGCCAAGCTCAACAAAGAAACCATTGCGCTTGCCATTATAAACTTCGTTGATCACCCACATATCCTGCCCCCGGTCCGAAACCCGTTTGGGCAAGTAGCCAAGATTCTTCATCGCAAAACGGCGACTTAAGTTTCGAGAGCTGACCACGCCGATATACGCAAAATAGGCAGGTTTCTGGAGGAACGGGTATGTTTCAACCAGTTTGGTAAGATTCTGCTTCATAAAGTTCTCCACTTAACAGCCCATTGTCATTGCCCGGGCAATTACATAATTCCACAGCTGCCGGCTATCTTAGTCCGACGACCCTCGCGATGTCCCACACTGGATACGGGGCCTCACGCGCACCGCGTCCGAAAATGATGTCAAACGGCACATGATAGACTGGTGCGATACTGATCGGCTGATCGGTATTGCGCAGATCGCTTTCGTAAATTGCGCTGTCCCGCGTCACCAGCACCCAGTCGTCGACCGTATCGCCAATTATGCTTTCACCAGGGTGCAACGGCGTATCTGTCGCTCGAATAAAATAATCCGCCGCAGTATCTTTAAGTGTTGGCATCCTGGCATGTACGTAAACCGACAGTGCCCCGGCCATGTAGCGTTCTTCTAGCTCTGCCTCTGTCCAGATGGGCGGGAAGGCCTCGTCGATCAGTGTCTGTACCGCGTTGATTTCCTCCGCATCGGGAAATGTCCCAGCTTCGACTTCGAACTTGATTCGATCGGCCAGATTTCGGGTCAGAGTGAAAGGGCGCAGCGTTTCAGGCCAGCTGATCCAGAGACTGACCGCCAACCCGCTCAATGCGCAGACAAGAGCTGGCGTAGGGGCCGCCTGAACCAGACGCAGACGCCAGAACACGATCAGCGGTATGATCATGGCAGGCGTGAAATGATGCGGCAGAATACGGTAGGCCTGTATATGAAAGAACAGAACATAGGCAATAACAGATAGCGTCAGCGCCTTGGACAACTTGTCTTGCCAAGGCCAGGCAAGCAAGGCCAAACCAGGCAAAATTCCGCTGGGTAACAACCAGAACAGAGTACGTTCAGTTTCAAATATCGTAATGAAGCGTAGGCGGTTTAAGATGCTGTCGGTATTGAACTCTGTGGACTGGTTCATCACTCCGAACCGCCCCAACAGCATTTCGAACAGCGATGCCAAAATCAGAATGGCCAGAGCAATCCCCCCTCCAATGATCACCTGTCGGATCGGAAAAGGGCGGGTTAGAAGAAAATAGGATATCAGAAAAAATCCGATTAGAAGAAGACCGTTCGGCGCGGTCAACAAACCCAGCGTTGATACAGCCGCCATCCAGCCGAATTTCTGTTCGCTAAAAAACAAGATATAGCCCAATACGCCCAGCAAGATCATCGGCTCGCGTGCCATAGGCAGAGCAATATCAGCAAAATACGGATTGTAAGATGGGTTGAATGCCATCACGAAAGAAAACAAAAGCAAGGCTAGGCCTAACCCAAGCACCGCCTGCATGCCGCCGTCTGTCTTGGCGGGGCGAACAAGGGCCAGCATAACGCCGAACAGGATCGAAATACCTGGCAGATAGGCAAGGCGAATAGAAACTTCATACGGCCCGAATATCCGCATAAACCCGGCTTGCATAAATGTCTCTGTCATCATTTTGGGGGTTGGGTACCCTCCGATTGCACCAGAGTCCGGAGGCCAGAATGGCAGGCCCCTGATAATAAACAGCATTGCGTTCAGAAAGCTGTGCGCGCCGTCGTCATTCAACACCTCCCAATAGAATTTCGGAGACATCAGCAACAGCACAGCCAGAGGTAGCAGGATCATACCGATAATATCCCAGCTTTTGCCCCGAAACATCTGTGGCTCAAAAAAATGTGCGGGGAACAAGTAAAGGCTCAGCAGGCAAAGCATCAGGATCAGTAAAATAAAGGCTGTTTCCGTCATCTGAATGCCACTGACAACCTGAACCAGCGCCGCAATAGCGGGGACACCGAACAGGGAAAGCGTAAACCCTTTAAGCAACCAGTGCTCAAACCGATCGCTGGGCGTGCGGACAGCCCATGCTAAAATCAGCCCCGGGGCCAAAAAGAGCGCGGAAGCGGACAAAGCGACCAACGGAACCCAGATGTAAAGAAACAACGCCTCATCCGTCACGAAATAAGGGGACGCTCCATCTGCCAAGGCAGCCTTTGCAGACAATGTTGCCGCAATATCCTGTCCGGCCAGTAAGATACCGGCCAATACAATAAGAAACAAAGAAAGGCGAAATACCATCACGTCTTATATAAACTCGTTAAATATAGTAGGTGAAAATTAACCGATGACGGATATCCCGTTGTCCTGCTGAATACCGTTCCTTTAAACCACCAACTTGTTGATAACATGCAAGTCATGTTGCTTTGTCAGTTTTTTCTGAATGAGTGAATTACACCTGCAATGCGACATCAATACGGCAAATTAAGCAGCATTGGCGATCCAGTGAAAACAAAAGGAGCAGGTTCAATATCCGGCGTCAGAGTTGGCCTCAGCGATGAGAAAGAAAAATCCTAGTCTGTTTTCAATGCCGGATTGCACAGATGACATCCTGCACGGGAACAGGCCTTGAATTGTACGCCGTGCAAGATCGCACGGCACACCCAATCTGTGAATCAGAGCAGGCGTGTACCGGATCACCAGCACTATCCTGGTCAGTGTCACCTCCGATTATCTGGCAGCGGAAAAACCGCTGATATGATCAATAACCCAGTTCAGAGCGCCGCTCTGTTACTAAGTTTGTCTGAAGACGTCTGGTTCTTTTTCTTGGGCTTAGCTTCAAACTCTTCATGATAAGAGCGCTCAACATTGACATCCCAGACGTCATGATCCTCGCCCAGAATATTGCGCGCGGCGTACATCGCCGACAGCATGGAATGATCCTGGTTGTTGTAGCGGTGCAGACCATTGCGACCCACGGTCTGGAAGTTTTCCAGCGTCTTCAGCCAGCCGCTGACCGTGTCCAGGGCGTCCTTGTATTCACTGTCATAGACCGGATAGGCCTTGGGCTGCCGGATAACCGCGTGGTCGATGACATCGCTGGCCTTGGCCAGACCCAGCTTTTCAAGCTCTTCACTGGCGAGATGCCTGAGATCCTCGTCACTTGACGACCACAACCCGTCACCTTTCTGGCAGAAATACTCCATCCCGATCGACGCGGTGTTCTGATCGGGCAGCATTTCCGCGGACCAGGCGCGGAAATTCTGGATGCGCCCCACCTTCACCTGCGGGCTGTGGATGTAGATCCAGTTGTCCGGGAACGGGTCCGCGTGATCCAGGATCAGGGTCACGATCAGGAAATCACGATACCGCAGACGGTCTGCCGCCTCGACCACCTCGGGTGGTGGCGGCGGATCAAAAGCATGGATCAGATCACGAACGGCCATCGAATTGACGAACTCTTCGCCCTCCACCCGCTCGGTGTGTTTTTCGCCATCTTCAGTCCAGTGGCGCACATCGATTGACGTGACGCGATTGCCATCACGGTTCACCTGGATCACTTCGGAATGGGTTTCGACCGAGCCCCCCTTTTCCCGGATCAGGTCGCGGGTCTTTTCCCACATCATGCCGGGGCCCAGGCGGGGATACTGGAATTCCTCGATCAGGCTGGCGGTGTCATTGGCCCCGGAAATCGCGTTCCAGACCGCCTTGGGCAGGGACAGGTTCTTGATCCGCTGCGCGGCCCAGTCGGCCCGGATTTCCGACGGCGGAATACCCCAGACCTTCTTGGTGTAGCTGTGGAAGAAATGCATATAAAGCCGCCCACCAAAGCGGTTGATGACCCATTCTTCGAACGTGTCTTCCTGCGGCTTGGGCCGCAGCTTCCATTTCACGAAGCTGCCGATGATCTTGTAGGTCTCGTAGGGGCCGATATTGCCCAAAGCGTTGAAGATACGCAGCGGGTAATCGTAGAATTTGTTGCGGTAGAAGATGCGGCTCAGGCGTTGCACGGTGATGAAATCATCCCCCATCACCTCGTGCCACATATCCTCGACTTCGCGCACCTTGGTGAAAAACCGATGCCCGCCAATGTCGAAGCGATAGCCTTTGTGCGTTTCGGTTCGCGAGATGCCACCAACCATGTCCGAGGCTTCGAACACCCGGGGAACATGCGTGTCGCTCAGTTTCTGAAGTTCATAGGCTGCTGTCAGCCCTGCCGGACCACCACCAATGACGACAACGGGAACAATATCTTTTTTCAAATCACTAACACCCATACCAAAACACTGACCTAAAGCTACAAGAGGTTATCCGAGATTCACAACAAAATCCTGTCAGTTCCCGAAACGGGGCTCCTGCGCTTTGAGTTCCACCCCTTCCGTGTAGAAAAATCAACCATCCGGTTTGACGAACCGCACTCGCGTCCTTCTTTTCAAATCGATGGCAGGCCCGAACCGGGTCGCCTGTGCCCAAAGCCGGTTCCGGCTTTGCGAAACCGACGGCCTTTCACACCGCCCGAAACAGCACGCGTTTTCCACAATGCCCTGAAACATAACGATGATTACTGACGGTCACAGCCAACCAAAACTCCCCGCCCGGAAGCGAAACATACATTGGATCCATACACCTCTTGCCCGGCGCCTGACCTGGACCATGACCGCTTTTTTCAGGCTGCGTCTGTGATGTCCTTCACTGTATCGGCGGACCGAAAGGGCGCATCAACAATGCTGTGACTTTTCTCGCATTGTGTATGGTTGAGCGTCAGAGCAACAGGGAATTCAGCGCCTCACGACTCGTGGCCTTGTGAATCTTGACAGGGTGGCAGCACTGCCGTCCTAATGCGTGCAAATGTTTGCAAAAGACCAGATACCCAGATCCGGGTTAAGACGAGTGTATTGGTAGCCAGTCTCGTTGTTAACGAGGGAGCGATTTTATGAAGTGTGTTATTCTGGCCGGCGGCTTGGGAACCCGGCTCAGCGAAGAAACCGTCAAGATTCCAAAGCCCATGGTCGAGATCGGCGGCAAACCGATCATCTGGCATATCATGAAAATCTACGCGGCTCATGGCGTCACTGATTTCATCGTCTGCCTGGGGTACAAAGGCTATGTCATTAAGGAATTCTTCGCGAATTTCTTTTTGCACAACTCGGACGTCACGATCGACCTGGCCAATGGCGGTCTTGAAATTGCAAACAGCAAGTCAGAACCGTGGCGCGTGACACTGATCGATACCGGAGACGGCAGCCAGACTGGCGGGCGACTTAAGCGGGTCATGCACCTTCTCAAAGAGGAAGAAGCGTTCTGCCTGACCTATGGCGACGGTGTTGGTGATATCAACATTCGTGCCGGGATCGATTTTCATCGGGCGCACGGCAAGCTTGCAACCGTCACAGCAGTTCCTCCGCCCCGCCGCTTCGGCCAACTCGAGCTCCAAAGCAACCAGGTTCTGAATTTCTCCGAGAAACCCGTCGGAGATGGTGGGCTGATCAATGGCGGGTTTTTCGTGCTATCCCCGAAAGTGGGCGATTACATTGACGGCGACAATACCGCTTGGGAACGCAGCCCCCTAATGAATCTGACACGCGATGGCGAGCTGATGGCCTTTGAACATAAAGGCTTCTGGCAGCCCATGGACACCATTCGCGAACGTCAGGAACTGGAAGAGCACTGGGCCACAGGCAACGCACCGTGGAAAATCTGGGAATGAGTGCGAGCGCGTTTTCTGGACGCAGGGTGCTTGTTACCGGGCATACCGGCTTCAAAGGCGCCTGGCTGGCTGCCTGGCTGTCCGAGGCAGGTGCGGAAGTCACTGGGTACGCCCTCGCCCCCGAGACGAAACCCAATCTCTGGACGTTGCTGAATCAAAGCAAAATACGGTCGGTCATCGGTGACCTGAATGATCGCGCGGCCCTGGACCGGATCATCGCGGAAACCGACCCTGAATTCGTCTTTCATCTGGCTGCGCAATCGCTGGTCCGCCGCTCCTATCGCACGCCGGTTGAGACCTTCGCCACCAATGTTCTGGGCACGGTTCAGCTTTTGGACGCATTGCGGGCCGCGCCCAACCTGCGCGCGGTGGTGGTCGCCACCTCGGACAAGGCCTATGAGAATGTCGAACAGGTCTGGGGCTATCGCGAAACCGATCCGATGGGCGGGCATGACCCTTATTCCGCATCCAAGGGCGCGACCGAGATTGCCGTCGCGGCGATGCGGCGCAGCTATTATGCGTCAGATGCGCACCCGACCCGGATTGCCAGCGCGCGGGCTGGCAACGTCATTGGCGGCGGTGACTGGGCCGAGGATCGGCTGGTTCCCGATATCGTGCGCGGCTGTCTGAGCGATGAAGG
This sequence comes from Ruegeria sp. A4, assembly GCF_056543025.1. Classification (NCBI taxonomy): domain Bacteria; kingdom Pseudomonadati; phylum Pseudomonadota; class Alphaproteobacteria; order Rhodobacterales; family Roseobacteraceae; genus Ruegeria; species Ruegeria sp. A4. The sequence goes on from NZ_JBQGAW010000010.1 coordinate 40,932, forward strand.
ACGCGTCGTATTACGCTATCCCGGCGCAATCCGCCCTTGGCAACATGTTCTGGAACCTCTCAGAGGGTACATGATGCTAGCCCAGAAACTCGAACAGGACGCTGCCTTCGCAGTGGGCTGGAATTTTGGCCCTGAACGTGACGATGAACGCCCGGTTCTGGATGTAGCCCAGGCGGTCATCAAGGCGCTTGGGCAGGGCCGGATCGATATCGACACCCCGGCGGATACGCCGCATGAGGCCACAATGCTTCGGCTGGATGTATCGCAGGCGCGTGCAATGCTTGGCTGGCGCCCGGTCCTGAGCTTTGACGATACCGTCCGGCTGACGGCAGACTGGTATGCGGGCTGGGCCCGTGGTACCCCGGCGACCGAGCTGTGCCGCGCCCAGATTGCTGAATTCGAAACACTGAGCATGAGACAGGTATGACCGGCACGACCCATCCCACCTGCCGCAATTGCGGCGCGAACCTTGAGATGACACTTGTCGATCTCGGACTGTCCCCTCTGGCCAATTCCTATGTCGACCCCGCGAAAGTGGACAAACCGGACCCGGTCTATCCGTTGCACGCCCGCGTGTGCACCGAATGCTGGTTGGTTCAGGTGGATGATGTCGTACCGGCGGAAGAGATTTTTTCGACCGATTACGCCTATTTCTCCAGCTTCTCGGACAGCTGGCTGGCCCATTGCCGGGATTACGTGGAAAAAATGGTCAATCGGTTCGATCTGGGACCGGATGATCTGGTGATCGAGATCGCCTCGAATGACGGGTATCTGTTGCAGTATTTCGTCGAGAAAGGCATCCCGGTTCTGGGGATCGAACCTTCGGGCAGCGTGGCGGCGGCAGCCGAAGAAAAAGGCGTGCGCACGCTGGTCGATTATTTCGGCGAAGCGCTGGCCCAAAAGGTTGCCAAAACCGAAAAGCCCCCGGCGCTGATCGCATCGGCCAATGTGCTGGCGCATGTGCCTGACATCAACGATTTCGTTGCGGGCATCGCCACGCTTCTGACGGGTGATGCGGTTTATACGGTCGAGTTTCCGCACCTTCTGAACCTGATCAACGAAGTGCAGTTCGACACGATCTATCACGAACATTACTCCTATCTGTCGCTGCTGGCGGTGGAAAAGATTTTTACCAAGGCGGGCCTGCGTGTCTTCGACGTCGAGGAACTGCCCACCCATGGAGGTTCGCTGCGGGTGTTCGCCTGCCTTGAGGGTGCCAGCCATCCCGAAGGGCCCGGTCTGGCCAAGGTCCGCGCGGATGAGGCTGCGGCGCAGTTCGACCGGCCTGAGGGTTATATGAATTTCACCATTCAGGTCGAAGCGCTGCGCGACGGGCTGCTTGGCTTCCTGCGCGAAGCAAATGCCAGGGGGGACACCATTGCCGCCTATGGTGCCGCCGCCAAGGGCAACACGCTGCTGAACTATGCCGGGATCGGCCCCGACCTGATCTCTTACTGCGTTGATCGCAACCCGGCCAAGCAGAACACGCTGCTGCCCGGCAGCCATATCCCCGTGCACGGGGTCGAAGCCCTGCGCGAGACGCCGCCGGATTACGTGCTGATCCTGCCCTGGAACATCCGGGACGAGGTCACGGATCAACTGTCCGACCTGAAGGCGCACGGCACCCGCTTCGTGACCGCCGTGCCAGAGATCAGGATCAGCTGATGGCACGGGTTCTGCTGACGGGCGCAACCGGATTGATCGGGCGCGCGACAGCCACGGCTCTGACAGAGGCGGGCCACGAGGTGGTGACGCTGGGCCGCAACCCGGCAAGCGACATCACCTGCGATCTGCTGGACCCCGGTGCCACCACGACAGCCCTCGACGCCGCCCGCGCCAGCCATCTGGTGCATCTGGCCTGGCATGACGGCGCGCGCGACCGCTGGACTTCTGGGGCCAATCTGGACTGGATGGCCGCCACCCTGCATCTGGTGCGGGAGTTTGCACGCAAAGGAGGCCAGCGCGCGGTCTGCGCCGGAAGCTGTGCCGAATATGACTGGTCGGTACCGGAGCTGATCGAAACCAGCCCCCTGCGCCCCCGAACCCTTTATGGGGCGGCCAAGGCCGGGGCCGGCATGGCACTGTGCGCGGGGCAGAACGCGCTTGGCCTGTCCCTGGCCTGGGCCCGTATCTTTTTTGTTTACGGATCGGGCGAACCGCCGGGGCGGTTGTTCGGCGACCTGATTTCGAACCTCAAAGCGGGCCAACCCGTAGATTGCACCGATGGCCTGCAGGAGCGCGACTTCCTGCATGTCGACGATCTGGCACGCGCCTTGTTACGCGTGCTGAAAACTGATGTAACCGGCCCGGTCAATGTCGCCAGCGGCACCGCAATCCCGGTCCGAGACCTGATTGCAGAGGTGGCGAACCAGATGCACCGGCCCGATCTGATCCGCCTGGGCACCATCGCCCGCGCAGCGGACGATCCGCCCCGGCTGGCGGCGGACGTGACCCGGTTGCGGGACGAGACCGGTTTTATGCCACAATATGACATCACCTCTGGCGTGGCCGACATTCTCAGATTCGAAGGGGGACAGACGTGAAGAAATTGCTTGTCCCCCGCAAGAAATCTTTCATGCGCTTCGCTATGGTCGGAGTATTGAACACGGCGTTCGGCTATGCGCTCTTCACCATTCTCAATCTTTCTGGCCTACCCCCGCAAGTCGCGTTGGTGATCTCGTTTTCCGGTGGCGTTCTGTGGAATTTCATGACCCATGCGCGCCTTGTGTTCGATACCAAGGGCCTCGGTCGGTTGCCATTTTATTTCCTGTCCTATCTGGCGGTTTATGCATTCAATGCCCTGTCTTTGGAGGTCCTGCTGTCCGTGGGATTTCAACCAATCATTGCGCAGGGGATGATCGCCCTTCCGGCCGCAATCTTGGCCTTCATCCTGATTTCCCGGGTGCTGACAGATCGCTTTCCATGGCAACAGGAGGTGTGAAAAATGCTCAAATATAAAATTCTGGCTCAATAGCCACTGACGACCAAACTGACCATGGAGTCTGAAATTTGACATAAGTACTGTACCGCGAGGATAGTTAACTAATGCGTCTTTACCTTGCCGATCTCGGCCATAACCTCGTTACCGCGACATCGGACACCTACCCATTGGGCGTTGGAAATCTTGCGACCTATGCCCAGGCTCATGCAAAAAGCCCGACACCGATCGAGGTCGCGATCTTTCGTGATCCGCAGGAATTCAAAGCGGCCGTCGACACAGCTCCGCCCGATGTGGTCGGCTTTTCCAGCTATTCCTGGAACCACCATCTGGCCCTGTCCTTTGCCAACTACATCAAGGCGGTCAATCCCAACAGCCTGACCCTGATGGGCGGCCCCAACTTCCCGCTGACCGAAGAAGAGCAGGACAGCTGGATCCGGACCATGCCGCAGATCGACATGCATGTGCGTGGCCCCACGTATGAGGGCGAGCGCGCGTTCCTGAGCACGTTGCAACGGTTCATCGATGTCGGTGCCCGCCGCGAAGGCATGTGGGAGGAAGCCGTCGATGGCGCGCTTTATGTGCACCCTGAAACCGGAGAGATTCTGCGCGGGGACGAACCGCCCCGCATCCGTGATCTGGACGAAATCCCCTCGCCCTATCTTGCCGGGTTGATGGACAAGTTCTTTGACACCGGCCTGTTTGCACTGATGCAGTTGGCCCGTGGTTGCCCGTTCACCTGTGCCTTCTGCAACTCGGCGGTCAAATCGAACTCGAAAGTCTTCCGCCATTCGTTTGAGCGGACCAAGGCCGATCTGGATTACATCGTGGCCCGCATCAACCATGCCAGCCCGCTCTGTTTCGCGGATGACAATTTCGGCATGTACGTGCAGGACGAAGAGGTGGCCGATTACCTGGGCCATCTGATGGAACGGTACGACTGGCCGAAATACATCCGCACCACCACGGGCAAGAACCGCGGCGACCGGATCATCAAGGTGATGCGCAAAGCCAAGGGCCGGTTGCCGATGACCTCGTCGGTTCAGTCTCTGAATCCGGAAGTTCTGAAGAACATCAAACGCGACAATATCAGCTTGGACACCTATGCCGAGGTACAGCAGGAGCTGCATTCAAAGGGCATGCAATCCTATGGCGAGCTGATCCTGTGCATGCCGGGTGAGACCAAGGAATCCTTTATGGATGCTGTCGACAAGCTGATCGAAACCGGTGTCAGCCGGGTGGCGGCACACCAATTAATGCTGCTGCATGGCGCGCCACTGGCCAATCCTGACAGCCGCGAGAAATTCGGGTTCAAAACCCTGCACCGGGTCGTTGCCCGATGCCTGGGCAAATATACCGGCCCAACCGTGGTCGAGACCGAGGAAATGGTGGTCCAGTCCGAGAATTTCTCGTTCCAGGATTATCTGGATACCCGTGTTTTCCATCTGCTTCTGACAATCTTCTATTATGAAGACAATTTCGAAGAAGCCTTCCGGCTGGCGCGTTCTCTGGACATCCGACCGTTCCAGATCATCAAACATATGCAAAAGATTCTGGATCAGGCACCGGAGCCATTCCGCAATGCATTGGCTGGTTATCTGGAAGAGAACCAGGCTGAGCTGTTTGAAACCCGCGTCGATTGCGTGGCTTGGGCGCAGGACAATTACGATGACCTGATCAGCGGTGAACTGGGGGGCAATCTGCTCAGCAAATACTCGATGATTGGCCGGTTCATTGTACTGGACGAAGCGCTTGTTTTCCTGAAGCGGGCCATCTCAGACCTGCTGGATGAAGGTGATCACGAAGCTCATGCGATGCTGGATACAATCATCAACTACTACAGTGCCGTGATGCTGCATGTGCCCTTCTCGGAAACTCTGGAGCACGAACCGATCTGGAGCTCATCCTTTGATGTCGAGGCCTGGCGGAACTCGGGATATGAGGGCGCCCTGACCGATCATCAGTTCGACGCGCCACGCAAATTCCAGACGCAGGTCGACCCACGCGTTAAAACAACTCTGCTGTCACGGATCGAAACCTTTGGCGAGCATGCCTCGGGGCTCGGCCGGTTTACACGAACGATGTTTGCCAATGATTTCCGGCGCGACTTCGTGACAGGCGAAAACCGGCATGCAGCCGAATAGGCCCCGGGCTTATTCCCCATCCCCCAGATAGACAACTTCACGGCCCGGGAAGGCCGCGATGATGTCTGCGTTCTGCTCGGGCCCCATGTCACGCAGGAAAATCGGTTTGCCCTCGGGCAGGAACGGATCGTTGAGATAGAGTGCAGACCCGATATCGCCCTGTGTCGAAACAAAGACCAGAGCGTTTCCAAGCCCGGCAGCCTGCCGCCGTATGTCACCGGTATAGCCACCATACCCATTGTATTTCGACACCCCCCGCCATGGGGTGAAGCTGACAACAGACACCGCACACAGCAATAGGATGACGCACTGCAGGCGGCCACGATGCCGTTCGGGCAACCGGTCCCGGACGGTCTCGATCCCGGCCGCCGCCAAAGCCAGCGCCGGCAACAAAGCCGTATGCCAGTAGCGCGGCCCAAGATAGAACGTGCCCGTAAACCAGTAAAAAAACAGGGCCCCCACAAGGATCGCGAACACCACCAGCATGGCCCGGTCGAACCCGGTCAGTTTCCTGCCCCATATGAACGCAATCCAGACCGGAACCAGGGACCCGAATGTCCAGCCCAGAAGTTCGTAATTGAGCGCTGCAAAACCATTGATCAGATTCAGCAGACCCTCGGCCGGGCTATGCCCGACCCAGATGTCGAGCGCGCCCCAGCTCTCGGCCGGTGGCCCTACATTGGGACCAAACCCATAGGCATTCTGCGTGTCGGGCCATAACCGGCTCAGGTAATCCGCTTGCGGGGTCAGCAGCGCGTCTCCGGTGATCATCAGGTTGAGCAGCAAAAAGACCCCACCCGACAGAACACCGCCCAAGGCGCAGGCGATCACCTGTCCGATCCCCCCCGGCAGGCGCCGCAGCAACCACAGGCCGGTCAAAACGCTTATGATCAACCCATCAAGCTGTCGGGTAACAAAGGCCCAGCCCAAAGCCAGACCTGCAACAAGCGCAAGCAAGACATCCCTGCGCGTTGACCCCTCTCCGGCTCTGAGCAGACACCACCATCCCAGCAGCACCATCACCAATGTCGTGGAATGTGCCATCAGCGTGCCCCCGACGGCGAGCACCCAGGGCGACGTGGCCATCAGCAACGCCACCAGATCGGCCCGTTCGCGACTGACGGCACGGCACACGATGCCATGCGCCAGCCAGACAGAGATCCCGGTCAGCACGGGGTTGACCAGCCAGGGCACCCCGGCCAGCACGCCCAGGCTCAGAACGATGGCCCAACCCTGTGCCGGCACGCCGATCCACTGATCGCCGCGAATGTCGAACAGATAGTATTCCAATGCGGGCTGCGCCGCTGCGGGGGGGGCCGGGCTTCCGAGGACGCCCGCAGCAAAGGTACGCGCCTGAAACAGATATGCCACCTCATCCTCGACATGAGGCACGCGGTCGAACGCCGCCCAGGCCAGAGCCGCGCTGGCCAGCGTTGCAAAGACCGCCAGAGCAGCCACCGGGATACGTGGCATGCGATCGGGACCTGCCACGGCGAACATGGCGACCAGCGTGGCCATCTGGACAAGAGATAATGCACCGCCAACACCTATCTGCAATCCGAAGGCCATGTAATAGCCGTAGGCCACATAGGGTGTTGCGGACAGACTGAAAACCGCGACCAGAACCATCAGAAGAAACAGGCGAACAATCCCCGCCCCGGCGAAAAGTCCCCTGACAGCCTCCCGGCCTGCAGGACGCATCAGAACAACACACGTCAGCACCGCCTGTGCGGCCAGTATCATCAGCATGATCAGGTTTTCAGGTGGAGTGGTCGAGATATCCAATCTCGGGAACCAAAGGGGTTGGGTCAGCCATAGCCGGGCCGAACCGCCCAGAAGAAGGAGTGCACCCAGAACGCCGAAAAGAACCTGCGCCTGCGCCCAGAAAATACCCAGAAACAGCAGCGAAATGATAAACACGCTAGTAAACCACACGCGAAGCTCAACCAGCGTGGCATTGGTGACAGCAGTGTCGGCAGCCAATGCGGGTCCGGTACAGATGGCAAATCCCAGTGCCAAGCAGCCCCAAAATCCCCGGTTTGTCGGAACAATCACACCATATGCTCGTCTTTGACAATCGCCGGGTCTCTTGCGGGACCTTCGATATTGATGCGTTCCTGTTCAGTGACGATCGGACCACCCCGCACCTGATTATGGATCGAGGTTATGTATTCCCCCAACATGCCGATAAACAGCATCTGAATGCCCGAAAGGAAAAACAGGGAAACGATAATGGTTGTTGTCCCGCGTGGTACCTGATCGGGGTTAATGAAAAACAGCACTGCGGAAATAAGAGAAAACAGAATACAGGCAGCGGCAATCACTAACCCGCTGATCGTGCAGAAACGCATAGGCGCGCGCGTAAAGGAAAAGATTGCGTTAAGTGCCTGATCCGTCAATGCCATCAGGCTGTGCTTGGTCAACCCGCTTCTCCGCGCTTGCCAGACATAAGGTTTGATGATCCGGCGAAAACCACAACTTGCGATGATACCGCGGATATAGGGGTAGTGATCCTTGTGTGCCAGAACCGCCTTCAACACTTTGCGGTCGATCAGTTGAAACTCTCCGACAGACGGCTCCAACCACACATCAGATAACCCGTTGACAATTCGATAAAAGATGCCGCGCATATTGCGCATAACAAACCCTTCTTCACGGATGCTGCGAGCCCCAGCGACCACGTCATATCCGCTTTCCCACAATTCGACGAATTCAGGGATCAACTCGGGCGGATCCTGTAGGTCAACAGGCAACATGACGACGATCCCGTCACCGGTCGCATAACGAAGCCCGTTGAAGGTTGAGCGGAACACCCCAAAATTTCGGGCATTGACCACTACCTTCACGTCCTGATCCTGTGCTGCAATCTCGCGCAAGATGTCCACAGTTCGGTCAGAAGAGGCATTGTCGATAAAAATATGCTCGCGCCTGTAGCCCGGCAGTTCCTTGTCGAAAATCGCCTTTACGGTCTCATAGCAATGCGCCACATTATCTTCTTCATTGAAGCATGGCGATACAATGGAAATTGTTTTCATATCTTCATTTAACATCAGTTGGCACCGCTTACCCCACCAATAACCGGGTATAATCATACCATCCCGCGAAGATCAGGATTCGCCAACACTTAACCCGCAGGAATGATATGAAATAATGCGCGCATATCACCACAGAGGTGTGGCAAAATCATTTTTTCGTAGCAACAATACCCTGCGGCTATTGTTTCCGTTAAACCGACGTCCGCTATTATTTCACGTGATTGTAAGTAGGCAAGACGCAGATGAACCGTAAACTACGAAATTCACTCTTCAAACTTCACACCTGGCTGGGGCTTCATCTATCACTCTTTTTCGCGTTCATGTTCCTTACTGGCACTTTGCTGGTTGCCGGGTTCGAACTTGAATCAATCGGCCGCCCGGACATCTGGACCACGATCGACAAGGAAGAGCGCACCGCCAGCTTCGGCATGATCTATGACGGCATCAAAGAGACCCACCCCGAGAGTGGCATTTTTCTGATGATCAAGCGTCCAACCCCCTGGTTTGCGGATCGCACTTTTGGTCGCACGGGCTGGGGAGAGAATGTCAGTTTCTGGACAGACCCGGTAACCGGTACTATCGTCGGTGAGACGCGGCCCAATGGGTTTCGCGATATCCTACGGGACTTGCATGATACCTTTCTGACCGAGAAACGGGTCGTGTTCATGCTGGTCAGCGCCACATCCGTGATCCTGCTGTTTCAGATCATCAGCGGCCTCACTACTTATAGGCGGTTCTGGAAAGGGTTTTTTCGCTGGCCCAGCCGCGCTTCCGGATTGCGCGCATGGGCGGGCAGCACACACCGGCTGACAGCTCTATGGTCAGCGCCACTCCTGATTTTGACCGCCGTGACCAGTTTCTATTTCCTATTGGGCAGCTTGGGGTTCGAAGGCACCCAACCACAGCCCAAACCACCCGTCCCACGTGAAACCGTCCTGCCAGCCAATTTCGGTTCAGACCTTATCGATCAGGCCGAGGCCAGCGCCCGCGACGCGCTACCCGGGTTCGAGCCGTTCATCATGTTCCTACCAGATAAACCAACTGGTTCTTTCGGGTTCACCGGACATGTCGCAGGGCATTCGGTTTTTTTTGGACCAAGTAACGTATCGATTGATCCCGTGACGCTTGAGGTTCTGGGAGCTTACACCCCAAGCGAGGTTAGCGGGCTCGCCTACTGGAAGCCTTTGATGAACATGCTGCATTTCGGCACCTGGGGTGAGGCATATTCGATGGCGCTGTGGATCGTCCTCGGGCTGATTACGACCTGCCTCGCCATCACCGGTGCTTTGATTTTTGCAGGCCGACTTGCCCCCGAAGCGGCGCATCTCGGTCCGATCAGGCGGATCTGGCGAGGCATGGGATGGACCCGGTGGGCGTATTTGCTGCTCATGATGGGTATTATAGCGGTTGCTGTTCTCCGCTTCGGCCCCGGATCCCATTCTAAAACCAGCGCGTTTGCAGTTGATGCGCCGCCCTCGGCGGTCTGGATGCTCATGCACGCACCACTCAGACGTGACACCCCCCTGGATATCGAATTGCGGATCAGCGAGCCCGATGTCGAAACCGTATCCATCGAATTCAATGGGAAGGAGGTGCAGCCGCTTGAGTTCATGCAAACAGGCGAGACTGCCATAGCATCTTTTCAGCTACTGCCCTCGGACATGGAAAACACCATCGTTGCCCATCTGCAAAAACCGGATACGGACACAAGAACCGCCACCTTCCGCCTGGGACGACCCCTGTGGTAAGCGAAGCCCCGCCGCCTTTAATCAACCGGGATACTCAGCCCGCCGGGTTGTGTATCCTGCAAACCTGTTCCTTCTTCTCCCTCGGTGGGGGCATTCAACGCCATATCAACGACCTCAGCACCTCTCTGATGGCACACGGGCACAAGGTAATCAAAGCCGGAACCCCCGGAAAAGCCACTGCCCCCGAGGATGGCAGTCTGTTTTTGCCCTTGCGGTTCGACCGTGTCAGCGATCACGCTGCCAACGGCCAGCTTGGCCTTGTGACGCGGCTTTACTGGCTGGCACGTTCGGCCCTGACCCTGCGGCGGGCGCTCAAAGACCATAAGGTCGATATCATCCATGCGCATGAGACCGCCCCGCTTCTGACGGCTCGTCTGGCCAGTCTGGGAATGGGAATTCCCATTGTGATGACCTATCACGGCTCGTCGCCCGACCGTCTCAACGCGGTGGCCCGCGCCTGCCGGCAGCAAGCCGATCTGGCGATCTGCCCCAGCGAAACCGTCATGCAATCCCTGCTGGAACGCCAGGTCGACCCCGGCAAGGCACGGGTGATGCTTTTGGGGGTGCGCCCCAACCCGCCCGCCGATCCGAAAGCCGCGGATGCCCTGCGGCGTGAACTGTTGGGCGAAGATGGCACACATCTGGTTCTGTCCTTGTCTCGTCTGGATCACCAGAAGGGCCTCGACGCGATGATCGAAGTGGCCCGGCGTGTGCGGCGGGATCTGCCCGGTCTGCGGATCGTCGTCGGGGGCGAAGGCGTGCTGCGCGGCCAGGTCGAAGCCTGGGCTGAACAGGCCGGCGTTTCCGACATCATCCGTTTCCCCGGAGTGATCTCGGATGTCGCCACCTATCTCGCGGCCTCGGATCTTTATATGCTGACCTCCCGGTGGGAGGCCCTGCCGATTTCAATTGTCGAGGCGTTCCGCGCCGGGCTGCCGGTGATCGCCACCGATTGCGGCGGTGTGCGTGAATTGGTGGATGGCGATGTCGGGCGTCTGTGTGCGGTCGATGATCTTGATGCCCTGTCTCAGGCGCTGCGCGATCTTTGCACCGACCGCGCCGAATATGACCGGCTAAGCGCCAATGCCACGGCGCGCGGTGCAGAAGACAGGTTCTCGCCAGCCCATGTGCATAGCGGGTTTGAAAAGCTGTATCGGCAACTGGCCGGGCGGGGATAACCCCCGATCAGCCCGCCGCGCCGTTCTCGAAAGCACCAGCTTCCAAGGCATGGGCCAGATCGGCCCGCCCTGCACGATGCGCGGCCTGCGCAAAAGCCGCGCCGAACCGGCCCAATACCTGATCTTCACGCCAGAGCGTCTCAAACCCCTGCCGCGCCGCTGCGGCCATCTGATCCCGCGCGGCACCTCCGTTCTGAAAACGGCGCATGGCTGCGATCAGATCATCTTCGGTTTCGAACAGTTCCCCGCCCCCTGCCCGCTCGACGATCTCGGGGAACGGACCCAGCCGCCGGGCGATCACCGGCGTGCCCAGCCGGAAGCTTTCGATCAGGATGATGCCGAAGGTTTCATAACAGACCGAGGGCACGATCAGCCCCAGTGCGCCACGATAGTAAGCGTTCAACTCGTCCGGCGTCTTGCGGCCCAGGAATTTGATCCGGTCATTGCCTGCGGCCTGTGCCTTCAACTCATCCGCATAATCGCCATCACCCAGGATCAGCAGATCCGCGGCGGGATAGCGGTCAAAGGCCGGGAACACATCCTGCAACCCCTTGATCTTTTCCAACCGCCCGACAAACAGGAAATAGGGGCGGTCATGCGCCGCCGGTTCCGGCAAGGCGCTCTGATCCAGGTCGGGCAGGAAATAGGGCAGCACCTGCATGTCCTGCCGCAGGCCGAATTCACGATGTTTGGCGCGGCTGAATTCGCTTTTGGCAATGATCAGATCCATGTGATCCAGCGCCCGGTCCAGCGCACCGGTATACCGCCACAGCTGCGGTGGACGCTTGTGCTGCAACACGCAGCGCAGGCACTGGCGCTCATCGCACAGCTCGCGCCCATGCCGCCACAGAACATGGGTGGGGCAGACCAGCCAGTGTTCATGCGCTTCATAGATTTTCAACCCCTCGCCCATCGGCAACAGGCCGGGGCCGCCGATCAGGGATGTGTTGTTGTGCCAGATGATATCCGGCTTCCGCTCGGCCAGTAACTCGCGGATGCGGGCAGCATGGACAACCGGACGGCCCAGTTGCTGGGTCAGCAGGTTCGACATCACGCCATTGCGGCTGCGCAGCCCGACCCGCCGCACCCCGTCAGGGGTGCCTTCGGGCTGCGGTTTGCCGCCCAGAATCAGATAGCTGTCTTCGTCATGCACCACCGTCACGTCATGCCCGCGCGCCACAAGCGCCCGCGCCATGCGCTGAATGCCGATGGCGTCACCGCCAAAGGAATAGGGGGGATAAAATGTGGTGAACATCAAAATGCGTAACGATTTCATCTATCTCTCAATTCCTTGAGTGTCAGCCGCAGGCAGGTGCCCGCCTTGCGGCCCAAGCATCGAAACCAGCAGGCGCAGCCTGTCCCGCTGGAGCAGAAAAGCCAGCAAACCATAGGCCAGAACACCCGTCACCGTGCCGGCAAGTAAAAGCAAAGCCGGAGACAGGCCGTCCAGTTGCCACACGACCCCCTGCACTGCCGCCACCATCCCCCCTGACAGCAGAAGCGGCGCAAGATGCTGCCGCATCAAAGCCGGCCCGGACAGCCCGGCAATATGCCCCAGATTGGCAAATTTGAGCGGCCAGACCAGCAGAAAGACAGCCACAAAACCGGCTGTGACGACCGGCAACCCATACGGGGCCAGCACCACAATCACCCCCGCCGCCAGCGCCACCTCGACCCAGGACAGAACCGCCAGACGACCGGGCTGACCGGCCGCCAGACAAAAGGTCTGCTGCACCTTTTCGGCACACAGATACATGCCAAACACCGACATCAGGCTCAGGACCGGAGCCGCCGGAGCCCATTTCTGACCGAACAGCAGCACCAGCGCCGGTTCCGACAGAACCGCCAGCCCGGCAAAGGCCGGAAAGGCCAGAAACCCGGTCAGGCGCATGACGTCGATCAGCAAATCCGTCGCCGGACCACCATCGCGCGCCGCCGCACCAAAGGCAGGCTGCGCCACGGTGCGCAGCGGTGTGATAATCAGGAACGAGGCGGTCTCGATCACGCGCCAGGCGATTGCATAATACCCCGCCGGAACCGGCCCCAGCATCGCGCCGATGATCACCGCAGGCGATTGCACCGCAGCCAGTTCCGCCGCGCGCAGGCCCAGAATCCGGTGACTGAAATGCAAGACCCTGCGCATATGATCCCGCGACGCATGGAATGCCGGGCGCCAGGAGACCGCCCCCCAGGCCATCACGATATTGGTGGCCGTCATCGCCAGCCGCTGACCGACCAGGCTCCAGACCCCGTATCCCGCCAGCGCCATGCCAATGCCCACGACCCCTCCGACCGCCGCGCCGAGCGCTGCACGGATGGCCAGAACACGGAACCGCATTTCCCGGCGCAGGATCGCAACCGGCACCGCCGTCAGTGAAATCATCAGCACCGTTGGGGACAATCCGATCAACAATTCGCGCGCAACCGGCTCATTGTAGAAATATGAGACCGGCCCCGCCCCCAGATACAGCGCAACCGTCAACATACCCCCCAGCAGCGCCAACAACCAGAAAACCGAGTTCAACCGCTCTGGTGACAGCGCCTCATGGGTCAGCAGAATGTCGGAAATCGTTTCGCGCACCAGGAATTCGGAAAACAGCACAAAGGCTGCAACCATCGCCAGAAGACCAAAGGCCTCGACCCCTAAAATACGGGCAAGAATGGCAAAAATGATAAAATTGAACGCCTGCTCGATCCAGATACCGGCCGACATCCAGGCAACTCCGCTGCTGAAACTCTGCCGCCCTGACATCCGTTTCCTTCCTGCTGCCCGCCCCCTGCCAAGTGCCGATGGACACATGGCTCAAACACTCACACCTGTTGCGCACAGTATGCGCAATTGCAAACTTGACGCCTTAACGGTCGAATTTGGTCAAATTTATTGTCTATGTTCAGTCTGTACGTGTTCGAATACTATACGCAATACAGGGAATTATGCCCGTCATGTTCCAGGCGCCACGCAATTCTTGCAGCGGGGGCTGGGGCAGGGATTATTGAGTGAATAAAAGGTTTTCATTTTCATGAACAAAGTCGCAGAGCCGGTGGAGACGAACAGCACCACACCCGAAGAGCTGATCGCATCGGAAACCGCCGGCATGAGCCTGAGCGTGGTCATCCCCGCCTATAACGAGGAAAACGCCGTCCGCCACACGGTCGAGGACGTGCGCACCCATCTGGAGCCGCTGGGCATTCCCTACGAGATCATCGTGGTGGACGATGCCAGCCAGGACAACACCCGCGCCGAGGCCGAGGCCAGCGGTGCCACCGTCACCTTCAACGATGTCAATTCCGGCTATGGCGCCAGCCTCAAGCGCGGGGTGCGAATGGCGCAGCATGAATATGTAGCCATTCTGGATGCCGACAGCACCTATCCCGCGCGCTATCTGCCCGGAATGCTGGCCATGTGCCGCGATCAGGACATGGTCGTGGGCGACCGGGGCGCGGCGATGAAGAACGTGCCGCTGCTGCGCCGTCCGGCCAAGAAATTCCTGTTCGCCTTTGCCTCGTTCCTGGCCGAGCGCAAGATCAACGATCTGAATTCCGGCCTGCGGGTGTTTCGCAAATCCGAGCTGATCCCGTTCCTGCCGCTCTTGCCACAGAATTTCTCGTTCACCACCACGATCACGCTGTGCATGACCTCGAACGGCAAGCGGATGATCTATACGCCGATTGAATACGGCAAGCGGGTGGGCAAATCGAAAATCCGGCCGGTTGATTTCATCAATTTTATTATCCTGATCTTGCGGATCAGCACGCTGTTCAATCCGCTGCGGGTTTTCATTCCTATGGGGCTGGTGTTTTTTGCTCTGGGGACTGTGAAGTTCATTATCGACCTCACCTACCTGAACCTCAGCGGAACCACGGTGTTCGCGTTCCTTGCTGCGATCATGATCTGGTCATTGGGATTGATCGCCGACATGATCTCACGGCTGCATCTCAGACCCTGATTGGGCATGACACAAATTTTCTGAAGCAGTAAAGGAATGCACAAGTGACGGATGTTTCCCGACCCAATGGCGGCGACACGCCTGAAATCATCATTCTGGGCGCCGGGCCGGCCGGTCTGGCCGCAGCCCATGCCCTGACCGGGCAGGCGAAAGTGACCGTGATCGAACGCGCGCCCAGTGCCGGGGGCAATTCGGCCTCATTCCCGATTGAGGGCGTGATCTGCGATTACGGCTCGCACAGGTTTCATCCGGCGGCAGAGCCCGAGGTTCTGGCCGATGTGAAATCCCTGCTGGGCGACGATCTGCTGCTGCGCCCGCGCCACGGGCGCATCCGGCTGGGCGGCAAATGGATTCACTTTCCGCTGAAACTGACCGACGCGCTGATGCGCCTGCCCAAACCCTTTGCCGCGTCGCTGATCGGCGACATGGTGCTGAAACCCTTCCGCAAGAAAAGCGAAGGCCCCGAGACATTCTCGACCGTGCTGTATGACGGGCTGGGGCCGACGATTTCGGACAATTTCTATTTCCCATACGTGCGCAAGCTGTGGGGGCTGGATCCGGACAAGCTGGCGGTAAAACTGGCCGAGCGCCGGGTGGGCAGCGGCTCGGTCGGCAAGATCCTGATGAAGATGCTACGCCTGCTGCCGGGGCTGCGCAGCGAAACGACGGGTCGGTTCTTTTATCCGCGCAAGGGGTTCGGGCAGATCTCGGACGCGATGCGCAACAGTGCCGAGGCCAATGGCGCCACCTTCCTGTTCAACACCGAAATCACCGCCATCGAACGGGACGGCAATCGCATCACCGGGCTGACGATCCGCGACGAAGCGGGCGAGCGGCACCTGACCGGCGATCTGATCCTGTCGACCATCCCGCTGACCGGGCTGACGCGCCTGATCGGCGACCCCCCGGCAGAGGTGGTCGAGGCCGCCCGCGCCATCCGCTTCCGCGGCATGATCCTGCTGTATCTGGTGCTGGAGACCGATCAGTTCACCGAGTTCGATGCCCATTACTTCCCGGAACTGTCGATCCCGATCAGCCGCATGTCGGAACCCAAGAACTATAACGCCAGCGGCGCGCCAAAGGGCGTCACCGTTCTGTGTGCCGAACTGCCCTGCGACCCGGATGAAAAATGGTGGTCCATGTCCGACGAGGAACTGGGGCAGGAGTTCACCAAATGGCTGGGCCAGCTGGGCCTGCCGGTCACGGTGCCGGTGCGCCGCTGCGAAACCCGGCGGCTGAGCCATGCCTATCCGGTCTACGATGTGGGCTATGAAGAGCGGTTCGATGCCGTCGATCAGTGGCTCTCAGATCTGGACGGATTGCTCGTATTTGGGCGGCAGGGCCTGTTCGCCCATGATAATACGCACCACGCATTTGCCATGGCCTATGGCGCGGCGGATTGCATCGACGACAAGGGCAATGTCGACCGCGCGAAATGGAACAGCTATCGTGAGGTCTTTGCCACCCATGTGGTGGAAGACTGACCCATGCCCGCCTGGCAGGCCGATATCCTGATGTATCATTCGATCTCGGACGCGCCGGGACCAACCTCGATCGCGCCCGACATCTTTGCGGCACAGATGCGGGCGCTGGCGGCGTCCGGCCTGCCGGTGGTGAAACCGGACGCGCTGGCCAACCCGCCTGCCCCCCGTGTGGTCATCATCAGCTTCGATGACGGGTTTGAAGATTTCGCCGATACCGCCTGGCCGATCCTGCGCGAACATGGCTTCTGCCCGATCGTCTATCTGCCCTCGGGCCTGATGGGTGGCACCGACAGCTGGGCCGGGGGTAATATCCCGCCCCGCCCGCTGATGGAATGGGACCGGATCGAAACACTGGCCGGTGAAGGGGTTTGCTTCGGGGCGCATAGTGTCAGCCACCCCGATCTGTCGACGCTGGATGCAGAGACCTTGGAGGAAGAAGTCACCGGATCCGGTCAGGATATTGCCGCCCGGCTTGGTCAACCCGTCCGGCATTTCGCCCCGCCCTACGGGGCGTCGAACCCGAATGTACGCGCACAGATTGCCCGGCACTACGACACCTCGGTCGGCACCCGTCTGGGCGTGGCCGGGCCAGGGGATGACATCCACGACCTGCCCCGGCTCGAGATGTTCTATTTCACTGACATCGCCCGCTGGCAGGCTCATCTTGCCGGGCGCGGCGGGGCCTATTTGGCGGCCCGCAAACTGATGCGCGGCGTGCGAAGCGGGCTGAGCAGGGTGCTGCCCATCAACTGAGTGTCAGACTTCGGGTGCAAGCGTTCCGATCCGGTGGGCATTCGCCATCACACTGAATGTAATTGTCGTCGCCGGGATGGTCGGCAGGACAGAGGCATCAACGACGTGAATGCGCGTCGCGCCATGCGGGCGCCCCAGCACATCGCTTTCACCCGGGCTCGGGTCATCCGACATCGGCAGATCACCTCCGACATGAAAACTGGCCCCCGGCGCCCCGAACCGCGCTGCAAAAGACAGGCTGGTCAGACCAAGCCCCCGCAAGGCCCGGCCATAGCGCGCAAGCGCTGCGCGCATTGTCTCGGCGGTTGTGGGGTTTTCGTTCAGTTCCGGGCGTAAACGCCCATCCTCTGCCAGACGCAAGGCTATTTCATGCGAATGATCGGAATGCAGGAAAACCTGCGCCACGATCAGACGTCGGGCCAGCGCCTCAAGCAGCGGCCCGCTGCCGGGTATCCGGCGGCCATAGTTCTGTTTCAGATCGCGGGCATAGTATTCATTCCAGGTATAGATCTGCGCGTGAACCAGTTGCCGCGACACGGTCGGGTCATCCAGTTCGGCAAAAAGCTGCGGCAGCGTCTGATAGGGCAAAACATCGGGCCGCCTGGGCGCCCGCCAGCGGTGCAGCATCGGCAAAAAGGCCTGCTGGCTGTCTTTCAACACCAGTTCCTTGCCCCGCAAGCCGGGTGACGCCAACAGGATACGCGCGCTTTCCAGCACCCCGGTGGCCAGAAACACCCGGTTTCCGCGGACATCGCTGCCATCTGCCAAAGTGACGGCAACCTCGTCGCCTTCCTCGCGGACCTGCCGCACCACGTGATCCGCGCGGTAGGCAAAGCCTGGCTCTGCCTGCAACGCCATGCGGGTTTGTCTTGCAGACCAGATCAGCGACCACGGGCACCCGTGCAGACACAGCCCGCAGGTCTGACAGCCCGGCCCAACCGCCTGCCGCGCCAGACCGACATGCACCCCAGCCCCCTGCAATGCCTTCGCCTTCTGCCTGGAACGGGCCAGCAGAATCTCGGCCTGCGCGGTTGGTGGAACGGGTGTTCGGCCTGTCATATCGCAGGTGGGAAAGAGGTCTTGCAGCCCGTCCTGTTGCCCGGACACGGGCATTATGTCCGCCACCGCCCTGTAATGTGGGGCAAGATCGTCGGTTGTTATGGGCCAGTCGTCGATATCCGCCTGCCGATACGGCAAGACCGCAGCGCCCCAGACATTGGACAGCCCGCCCGCCGCCCGCGACGCGCGCAAAGCAAACCAATCCGCCCCTTCCACCAGTGTACGCGCAGATGAGGCCAGCGCATAACCTGTTCCATAGCGCCACACCTCGCCCTCCGGGGCCTGAAACTGAGGCTCCATCCAGGCTGTACGCGCCTCGGCGCTCCAGTCTTCGGCGCGGGTTCGGGACATCTGCTGCACCCGATCCGTAACCCCGGGCCCCGGTTCCACCCCGGCATCCAGCATCGTGACGTTTCGTCCCCGCGCCAGCAAGGCCCGGGCGACGGAAACCCCGGCAGGCCCGGACCCTATGACAAGATCGCTCACTGCGCCTTTACTGCCCGGACCAGAACCAGCATTTCATAGTTGGGATCATGGGTGGACAGTTCTTCGGGCGCAATTTCACTGGCCCCAAGGCCGTGCAGGTTGCAGATGCAGGTAAAGACATTGCCAACGGTCGACACCTCGACATTCTCTGCCGGGAAGACCGCCCGGAACAGGCGGCGCTTGGACTGGCTGGTGAAATGCCAGTATTCGCCCCAGTCATCCACGCCTTCGCGCCGCGCCACACGGGTCATCCCATGCGAGGTGCACAGCACCACGCCACCGGGTTTCAGAATGCGTTCCAGCGTAGCAATCGCCTTGTCGACCTCAAAGATCATCTGAAGGGTCTGGGTGATGATGATGCAGTCGAAACTGTTGTCGGGAATATGCGACGCATCGGTGATATCCGCCACGATGGTCGCTTGTGGATTGCCCTCGACATAGCTCAGTACATCCGCCTGCGTGACCCGGTCACCGCCGAATTTCTTCGTATAGGCCGGATCGCCGAATTCCAGAACCCGGCCACGGATATCGTCGCTGTGGTTTTGCAGGAATTCTTCCATGTAATAGCGTTCGATGGTCAGCAGGTCGCGATCCTGCCCGAACACGGCGCTGATCGGCGACAGCCGCCGCAAGCCGCCGAAATCGACCGACCCAACCGGCACCGACTGAAGATTGTGCAATCGCTGTTGCTTGCGGATCCATTTGCGCAGCCGTTCCGGCAGCAGCACGGTCGCGGTGTCGCGCACCAGCTTTTCAACTCTTTGTCCCGGTGTCATCGTGTTTGGCTCTTCATGCGTAGGCTTTGGCGCGTTTCTCGGCCATGATGTCAGCGATGATGTCATCCAGCGTGCGCGCCGGGCTGAACCCGGTGAACCGCCGCAGCTTCGAGACATCGGGCAGACGGCGGGCCATGTCTTCGAACCCTTCGGGATAGACCTCTTCGTAAGGCACCAGCCGGATTTCCGAGGTTGAGCCCGTCATCGCGATTACCTTTTCGGCCAACCCCCGGATCGTCACTTCCTGTTCACCACCGATATTGAAGACCTGCCCCCGGGCTTCGGGGACATCGAGCAGACGCACAAGCGCCTCGATCACATCGGCCACATGGCTGAAACAGCGCGATTGCTCGCCGGTGCCATGAACCTGAATCGGCTGACCGGCCAGGGCCGCTTCGATGAAGTTCGGCACCACCATGCCATAGCGCCCGGTCTGGCGCGGGCCAGTCGTGTTGAAAAAGCGCAGCACGACCACCGGCAGATCCACCTCGCGCGCATAGGCCAGTGCCATGAACTCATCCAGCGTTTTGGCGCAGGCATAGGACCAGCGCAGCACGCTGGTTGCGCCGATCGTCAGGTCGTCATCCTCGTTGAACGGGAATTTCGAGGCCTTGCCGTAAACCTCGGAACTGGAGGCGATGAAGACCAGCGGCTTGTTGCGCAGGGCCGCGCGCAACACGTTCTGCGTGCCGTCCACATTGGTTGCAATCGACTGGCTGGGCTGATCCATGATCAGCTTGACCCCGACCGCGGCGGCCATGTGAAACACCGCGTCAGCAGCCCCGACCAGTTCCTCGACCAATGTGGCATCCAGAACGCTGCCTTCGACAAAACGAAAGGCGGAATGACCCTGAACGGAAGACAGGTTTTGCAGCGACCCGGTGGACAGGTCATCCAGCACCGTCACCTCATGCCCATTGCCAATCAGACGCTCGGCCAGATGTGATCCGATAAAACCGGCCCCGCCCGTGATCAATATTTGCATGAAAAACCCTCGTACCAACAGAATCCACTCTAATGCCACAGGCTTAGCATAGGGATCGGTGGCCACCAAATGGTAGATACCGCTATGGTGCGCTGACAGGCCAGGCCTGCACAGTTTTGGAAAAAGGGCTGAATTGTTGCACAACGCATTAAGAATGTTGAACCTGCGGACATGACCGAAAAACACGTGGACCCCCGCCCCGGCGACGGGCTTGCAGGCCAGCGCGTGGTCGTGACCGGCGCCACCGGCTTTATCGGCCGGCGCCTGATCGATGCGCTGCTGAAACTGGGATGTGACGTGACCGCCTTGCTGCGCACGCGCCACGGGGCTGCCGCGTTGGAACAGGCCGGAGCAAAGGCACTGGTTTGCCCGCTGCACCCCGGCCCGGCTCTGACGCAGGCGCTGGACGGTGCGGCGGCTCTGTTTCATCTGGCTTACGATTTCCGGGCCCCCGGCGCGGACAACCTTGCAGCCTTCGACGCGCTTGCCAAAGCCGCCGAAGACGGGTCTTGCAACCGTATCGTGCATCTGAGTTCCGCCGTGGTCTATGACAGCTGGCCCAACGGGCCGATCACCGAACGCAACCCAATCACGCCGGAAGATGTGCAAAGCTATCGCGGCGCCAAAATTGCGATGGAACAGAGACTGTTGCAGGGGAAATGCGACGCCGCCATCTTGCAGCCGACCATCGTCTATGGGCCCGGCAGTGCGCTTTGGACCAACGGGCCATTGGCGATGATGCGCAGGGGCGGCATCATCCTGCCCGACCCGCCCGGACAATGCCCGGCCGTGCATGTCGATGACGTGGTACAAGCCGCCCTGCGCGCGGCCTCATCACCCCGGACCGGGGTCGAGCGATACCTGATCAGCGGCCCGGACACGCTGGGGTGGAAGACGTTTTTCGAAGGCTATGCCCGGCTTGCCGGATGCGGGGAGGTTCGGATTGATCCGGCTGCGAACCCGACCCCGCCGCCGTCGCCCAATGGCAATGCGCCCTCAGGCCCCTCTCTGGCGGGGCAGCTCAGCGCGCATCTGCGCCGCCTTGTCGGGCGCCGCCGGGTCGAGGCCGCCGCAAACTGGGCACGGTCCGTTCAGGCCCGGCTGGCGAAACCCCGGCCCGTGATGCCTGATATGGCGGGGCGCAGGCTTTTTGCCGGTCAGCCAGAGGTTTCAACCCGACATGCACAGGATCAGATCGGGTATGTGCCTCGTGTTTCCTTCGACGAATGGATCGAGCATATGCGAAAACAATCGGCACGCTGATTCAAGACTGCCTTGTTTTTGGAAACACCCATTCCGGGTCTTTGCCGGGAACGACAAATTAGTTGGCTTCGTTCCCGATCTGTCCTATCCGATGAAGAGAGAAGGTTTCCAATCTGCTAAGCTAATTTTAATTCAGTGTGACTTTGTACGATCAGGATAGATTATGAACTACGAAACCTCGCACCATCAGTCCCTCAAGCAGCTTATCGCGGCGCGCGATGCGCGGGTTGCCGTGGTCGGGCTGGGCTATGTTGGCCTGCCGCTGGCGCTGACGGCTTATGATGAAGGGTTTGATACCACCGGCGTTGATCTCAACCCCGACCGGGTGGCGCGGATCAATCAGGGCGATCAGGTCATCTCCTATCTGGCATCCGACCGGATCGCACAAGCGGTAGAGAGTGGGCGCTTTCGCGCAACGCAGGACGCCGCAGCACTGGCCGAGGCCGATATCATCCTGATCTGTGTGCCGACCCCGCTGACCGACGCACAAGATCCCGACATGCGCTTTGTCGCCGCCGCCGCGCAGACCATCGCACAGCATCTGCGCCCCGGTCAGATGGTGGTGCTGGAAAGCAGCGTCTGGCCCGGAGCCACGACCACGCTGGTTCAGCCGATCCTCGAAGCGGGCGGTCTGCGGGCAGGTTCCGATTTCTTCCTGGCCTTCTCGCCCGAGCGCGAAGACCCCGGCAATGACAAGTTCGACACGCACAGCATCCCGAAAGTGGTCGGTGCCGACGATCCGCAATCGCGGCAACTGGTCGAGGATTTCTATCGCGCCATCGTCACCAGCGCCGTGCCGGTCAGCTCGGCCGCCACCGCCGAAGCGGTGAAGCTGGTCGAAAACAGCTTTCGCACCGTCAATATCGCGCTGGTCAACGAATTGAAGACCGCGCTTGAAGCAATGGACGTGGATGTCTGGGAAGTGATCGAGGCTGCGGCGACCAAGCCGTTTGGCTTCATGCCCTTCTATCCCGGTCCTGGAATTGGTGGGGCCTGCATCCCGGTGTCTCCGGCCTATCTGGCCTGGCGCGCCGCGGATGCAGGATCTGATACGCCGCTGATCAATCTGGCCCGCTCCAGCAATGACGCGGTCCCTTCGATGCTGGCGGCACGGATGGCGGCGGAACTGGCCGCGCGCAACGGGTCTGCACTGGCGGAAACCGGGCAACCCCTGACCGGACAGCGCATTCTGTTGATGGGCATCGCCTATAAACGCGATGTCGAGGACACCCGCCGCAGCCCGGCGCTGGTGCTGCTGGACGAGCTGGAAAAGCTGGGGGCCGAGGTTGACTATCACGATCCGTATTTCCCCCGCCTGCCCGAAGGTGGCGAATACCCGCAGCTTGCGGGCCGGACCTCGCAGCCGCTGACGGCGGACAACCTGAAACGCTATGCGGCGGTGGCCGTAATCACCGATCACAGCGCCCCGGATTATGGTCTGGTCGCGCGCGAGGCCGCGCTGGTCTTCGACACGCGCAACGTCTTTGAAAAGCAGGGGATCAGGGTGGCAGACGGACGGCTGGTCAAGATGTGACCCCCCAAAACCTCTGATCATTCAATGGCCAAAGCGCGCGAGTCTGCCATTCCATCCAAATGATCGCGGATTGACAAAACTGTGTCATAGGCGGGCCTTTGCACATTTTCTGGGGTCGTCGGCATTCTATATTGCTGTCACAAAAGTTTTAGGGAACTATCTGTTCAGACATATTCATGTCTCAATAAATTATAAGCAGTGTCGCACGAGTAGTGGAGCAATGCTCCTCCCGGTAAAAATAACCAAATTTTAACCTCTGGTGGTTCAAAGTTTTGCCATGATTTCATCGCGGAATCATTTTGGGCATCTGCTCAATGGCATGACGGCGCCCACTTGGGGTTGGCAAGACCAAGACCATAGCCGGAGGACTTGGAGAAGATGATTGGAATTATCGGGATAGCCATTCTAGTTGGCCTGTGCGCCGGCGGGTTTGCTTTGATTTCCGGTGCGTCCATCCTGATGGCTCTGGGCAGCTACATCCTCTTTGGCTGGCTGTTCATCATTGCAGCCCTCATTGTTATCGGCGCCGTCAAAATCGTGAAGACACGCGTGCAGAAACAAAACCCCGCCTATTCCAGCTAAGCGCCTAGTCCCGTCCGGCGACCCTTTTGGCCACATAGCCCAGAAACGCCCGCTGCGGGTTTCTGATCTGTGGGCGGCCTGACGCGGCCCAATAAGCCAGCCAATCCGCTTCCAGCGCATAGACATCGTGGCCCGGCGCCATCGCCCTGGCCTCCTCCAGCGCCTGCGGCGGCAGGATCGGCTTGTCCGGCCCCTCGACCACCTGACCCCGGCGCGAGAACCGGATCAGGTCGCCCGGCTCTTCGGTCATCTCATAATCGGGTAGGTGATCGGCTGCGATCATGTCACGGATCATCTTGCGGAACACCCGCCGAGGTGAGGCCGAGCCGGACTTTTTCAACAGCACCTCGACCGAGATCCGCCACTCGGGCTGACGCCCGCAATGTTTGCGCGCCAGCTCATAGATCCGCCGCTCGAGCGGTTTACGCAGGCGGAAGTAATCGCGGCTGAGGGTCAGCACCGATTTCGCCAGCACCGCACGGAACAGCCAGTCCGACAGCTTCACGCTGACGCTGGCCATCCGCCCCGCCCTTGTGTGACGCACGATTTCCCAGCTTTCGATCAGGCCGAACCCGGTGGTGGTTTCCTTTTCACCCGTCACAATGTTGGTGGTGATCCTTGTGCCGGCCAGCCGCTCGAACGCTTCGCGCAGACGCTTGTAACCGTCACCGCTGGTTTCGCGGTTGGTGGCCACCAGCAGATCATGCGCCTTCAGATGCAACACCCGGCTGACCGTGCGGCCCGCATTGATCGCCGCCATCAGCTGGCTGATGCAAAAGATCAGGATGTCCTTGTCGTGGATCGTCGCCAGACCGCGCACCGAAGGCGTCACCGTGATCTCGACCCCGTTATGTTCGTAATTGAGGATGCGCCGGTCCGGCCGGGTCGAGAGCGAAAACATAGGATGCTCCATCGAACCCATATCTGTCTTGGGCAGCGCATCGAAGATATCGCATACAAAAAAATCGCCCGTTGGGTGCCGGTCAGGCAACAACGCCCCTGACCCGCTCATACTGCCCTGCCCATATGTCCTGCCCGAATCTTTGTTCGTGGTTTTATTGACGCTCACCGTAGAGTTATCCACAGGATGCGTAAAGCCGCCGGAACGTGGGTTCAGAGTCACTGCAACGTGGGATCAGAGTCACTCTATCGTGGGATCAGATTCAGTGTGACCTACAAAAGATACAAAAAGCGCTTTTTTTTCTTATACTTAATAGAGTTCAAATTCAGCCGTAACTAATAAGATAACAGGATTCTAACTGAACATTTTTTTGCTATACGCCCAAAAGCAGCGTCTCGAAGGATTTCTACCCTTTAATTTTGCTTAGAAAATCCGGTTTTGTGCTCATAATGCTTTCACATGCCTTCTTTTGTGGTATATTGACGAAAACATAGCACATGGACAGCATTTCAATGCGAGCAGCAACGTCCGAGGGGCTTCCCCCGTATTTCAATATCGACCCGGATCTGGCCTATGCTGAACTGGGCGACCCAACCGGAACACATGAGTTCTCGCAAATCGCGGATGCCTGTGCGCGGGGGCGTAGCGACCTGGCGAACCGGGGGCTGGAAGAAAACGGTCAGAAAAAGCTGCGCCTGTTTTCGACCTGGGAAATCACCAAATATCTGATCCCTGTGGCGCCCGCTCATTTTCGCCGGGTCCTGAAAGGCAATCCGGATTTGCCCCAGGGACAGTCCGAAACCGAAGGCGGTGCCAAGTGGTTCACGCTGGATGAGGTTCTACGGTTGCGGGCACATTTCGCCTCGGAAGGATCCAAGGCGAAAGAATACCGCCCCTACCGCCCCGAGGGTCTGCCCGCCAAGATCGTGTCCGTGGCCAATTTCAAGGGCGGTGTTGGCAAAACCTCGACCTGCGCGCATCTGGCCATGTCGGCAGCTCTGGACGGTTACAAGGTGCTGGTCATCGACCTGGACAGCCAGGGTTCGATGACGTCGATCTTTGGCGGCAAAGTCAGCGATGAATGGCAGACGGTGTTCCCCTTGCTTGCCCGCCACTACGCCACCCATCTGCGCCGGGACAATCAGGGACGTCTTGACCGGGGTGAGGCCCCGCATCCGATCGACGACACCCTGTCCGAGGCGCTGAAGACCCGCAGCAGCGATCTGATCCAAACCACCCACTGGCCGAATATCGATCTGATCGGAGCGCAGCTGAACCTCTATTGGGCGGAATTCCAGATCCCCGTCTGGCGAATGCAGGGCCGCAGCTGGAAGCTGTGGGATGCGCTGACGGATACGCTGGACGAAGATGGGGTGCTGGACGATTACGATATCATTTTCATCGATACCCCCCCTGCCCTTGGCTATCTGACGATCAACGGGCTGGCCGCCTCGGATATCCTTCTGGTGCCCATGGGGGCCTCGTTCCTGGAGTTCGACTCCACGGGGCGCTTCTTTGACATGCTGCATTCCACCTTCCAATCCATCGAGGATGGCGAGAACATGGCCGCCCGCGCCCTGGGGCGGCCCGAGATGGCGTTTCAGTGGGATGCGGTGCGCACGATCATCACCCGCTATGACGGCAGCCAGCAGGCGGAACTGGCCGGGCTGATGCAGGCCTATCTGGGCCGGACCCTGTCGCCACACTGGCAGGGTTACACAGCGCTGATCGGTCAGGCGGGGGAACAGGTCAACGGTATCTACGAGGCCGATTACCGCGATTTCAACCGCGAGACCTATGTGCGCGGGCGGGAAACCTTTGATGCCACCTATGCCTCGTTCAAGAAGCTGCTGATCGGCGTCTGGCGGGGCGAAGAACGGGCCCGGCAGGCCGAAGAGGCGGGAACACCGGAATTGTCGCTCTGAGCGCGATGTTTCGCGCGCGAAACACGCCTGCCACATCCCGAAACCGAGTCTGATCCGCGCAGGAAAAGGAGAAACCAATGGCAAAACGCAAACGACTGACCCCTGCCCGGCCGGATTATCTGGAAGACAACCGCCCTGCCCCTGGGCTGAACCCGATGTTCCCCACAGACGCCCCCCGGACCACGCCGCCGGTTGCGCAGGTGGCCGGGGCCACGGCGGCTCAGGCGGCGCTAGAAGAGCTGTCCGGAGAATTGCGTGCCGCGCGGGCCGAAGGGCGTTTGGTGCAGGATGTGCCATTGGACGCCATCGAGGAAACTTATCTGGTCCGTGACCGCATGGCGGCAGATGACGCGGATATGGAGGCGTTGAAGGAAAGCCTGAAGACCCGCGGGCAGCAAACCCCGATCGAGGTCGTGGAACTGGAGGGCGGACGTTACGGGTTGATCTCGGGCTGGCGGCGTCTGACAGCGCTGCGGGCTTTGGCGCAGGAGACGGGCGAGGCCCGCTTTGAGACCGTGCGTGCCTTTCTCAGGCAGCCGCAGAGCGCATCTGATGCCTATGTGGCCATGGTCGAGGAAAATGAAATCCGCGTCGGGCTGAGCTATTACGAGCGCGCCCGGATCGTGGCGCGCGCGGCAGAGCAGGGCGTTTACCCGGATGAAACTGTGGCCCTGCGTGGGCTGTTTGCCTCGGCCAGCCGGGCGAAGCGATCCAAGATTGGCTCGTTCATCGCGATCTATCACGCCCTGGATGACCATCTGCGCTTTGCGTCAGCTATTCCTGAACGGTTGGGGCTGTCGATTGCAAAGGTCCTGAAAGAGGAGGCAAAAGCAGCTTCCTTGATCACCACCGCTCTGCGGAAGGCCGCGCCTCAGAACGGGGAAGCCGAGATTTCAGCTCTGACCCGTGCAGTGAACGGCCTGGGGTCGAATGGGGAAAACCCACCTGCTGCCAAGACCCCCCTGAAAGAGACATTCGGCGGCATTCAGTTGAAACAGAGTCGAAACGGTGCACAGGTCACCCTGTCCGGCGAGGGAATGTCCGAGACATTTCTTGCAGAGCTGAAAGCCTGGCTGCACGCGCGCGGCACATGATGTTTCGCGCGCGAAACAGATCCTCCCATCACCCCAACAGATCCGCCGCCGGGTTTTCGGCAATATCCACGTCGTCATAGTATTTCTGTGCCTGCGCCACAGAGCGGTGCAGCGACAGCCGCATGGCGGCCTGGATCGGCGCACCGTCCAGCGCGGCCTGGGTCAGAAAGCCAGACCGCAATCCATGCGGCGAGGCGAAATCCTCAGGCAATCCGGCCAGCCTGAGTCGATGCTTTATGATCTGATAGATCGCATCCGGGGTCAGACGGCGTTTCAGCACCCGGTCCGCCTTGGAGATGGGGCGGAACAGCGGGCCACCTGTAATGTCTCCGGCTTCGATCCAATGCACCAGCGCCTGCGCGGCACGGCCCTTTAGGATCAGACGCGGCGTCTCTCCCTTGGCTGTGGTCTTGGTTTCCAGCAGAGAAAGCCAGGCCACGCCGGTCTTGTCGAACTCCTTCAGCGACACATCCTCGCGCATCAACCCGGTGATCTCGGACCGGCGCCGCCCGCCGCTGGCCCAGCCCAGCATCAGGATCGCTCGGTCACGGCAATCGCGCCGCGACCCACGGCAGGTGGTAAGCAACTGTTCCAGCACTCCGCGGGTGATCGGATGCTGCGACTTTGGGGCAGGGGGGCGTGCTGCCGCCCGGCGCGCCTTGGCCCGGGCCTGTTTGACCTGAGGGGCGTCGAACGGGCTGGTGAGGTTCTTCATACGGTGAAAGGCCAGCCACGAGGCGATGCGCCGGTCCAACGTCGATGGGGCGGGGCAGGCGAGGGATTTGCGCAGGCCCTGTTTGATCAGCATCTCGGCGCTCTGACGCGCGATGTCGGCCTCTGGTGCGTCGCTGAGGTCGCGGGCGTGATCGAGAATGAAGGCGAGGGCGGTGGCCTCAGATTCCGGCCAGTCCAGCGCCGCCCCGAAGCGCGCCATTTTCCACGCCGCCACATAGATCAGATCGCGTTCATAGGCGCGCAGCGTATTGGCGGGGGTGCCGCGGATATAGAGATCACTCAGCGCGTCCTGATCTGCCTGCGACAGGGCAGGGGCGGCGGCGGGGAGATATAGGGCAGGGGGCTTCATACGCGCCATTCTGAGCCAGTTTCTGGGTAAAATCAATCAAACGTGATAAGGAATACTTATCGAATATGAATGGTCAACAAATCAGAAAATACTGTAGGCCTCGTTTTCGGAACTTTTTGCGTTTTACTTGACATAAGCCTCAATATAAAAAAGCCAAATAATTCTGAATATAAGGTCTTAGGCGCTGTAGTAAGCGGGGTATCCAAAACCATCTTCATGAAGATGGCTTGGCGAAAGCCCATCGACGGGATGTCAGATACGTGATTGCCGGAACCGTTAAGATAATCACGCAAAGAGCCAGAAAATAGTTCACCCCACCCAGGTTGACCATGAGGTAGACGATCACCTGGTTGAGAAACAGACCAAGGCCGGCAATCGCCAGAAACCGTGGCATGGCCCGCCTGTGGCCGGCCTCGGATTGAAAGCTGAAGCGGTGATGGCCGAAATAAGACACCATAAACCCTGTTACAAAGCCAAATGCGTTGGCTGAGAATGGATGCAGGCTGCAGATTTCAATCAATGCAATCGCAACAAGAGCGTGAGTGACTGTCGCGAGGATACCAACAACCCCGAAGGACAGGATACTTCTTAGATCAAAGGGTTTCACGAGTGCTCGTCCGGACCTGAAACGACGCGCTCCACCACAAAGCGGGGGCGTTGTTTGCTTTGCAGGTAGAGCCTGCCAATATACTCACCAAGAATACCGATTGTTAGAAGCTGAACCGAGCTTACCAATAGCACTATCACCATCACCGAGGACCAGCCTGAGACGACATCCCCGGTAAACCATTGGAATAAGACCCATACGATCAAAGCCAGCCCTAGTACTGTGGTCAAAAGTGCCAGCCACGTCGCCAAGCGCAGTGGAACAATGGAAAATCCGGTGATGGCATCAACCGCCAAGCGCAGCATTTTTCTAAACGGGTACTTGGTTTCCCCGGCAAAGCGTTCAGCCCGGTCATACAGCAATGGGACTTGCCGAAACCCTAGCCAACTGACCATTCCGCGGATAAAGCGGTCTTCTTCCGGCATGGCGTTCAGGTAGTCGACCACTGTTCGGGACATTAAGCGGAAATCTCCGGTATCGACAGGAATATCAACATCGGTCAATCGGTCCAACAGGCGATAGAACGCAGCTGCGGTTGTTCGTTTGGCCACCGTTTCTCCCGCTCGTTGTCGACGTTGCCCGTAAACGACATCAGCTCCGTCCTGCATCAGATCCAGCATATCGGGTAGGAGTTCAGGCGGGTCTTGCAGATCCGCATCCAGCACCAGAATATTTGTCCCGCGCACATACGTCAGCCCGGCTGAAAGTGCCTTCTGGTGGCCGTGGTTTCGAGACAGGATAATTGCACGGATATTGAACTTGGTTTCCGCAAGCTCCATGATCATGCCCCGTGTGCGATCGGTGGACCCGTCATCGACCAGGATGAGTTCCCAGGATGATCCAACGCATGTTTCGGCCACGGAGCTGACCCGGCGAATGAGTTCCGGCAAAACCGCTTCTTCGTTGAAGCAGGGCACTACGATTGACAAGCTGACGCTGGCCTGTTCCATTCGTTTTTCCGCATCCGTTTTTTGTACTTTGATCATCGTTACAACAACTCTTTCCGGTCTGCGCGCGGATTAAAGCTTTTGACCTCATTTATTGTGTAAAATAACAATTTCGGAGCAATAATGCGCATTTCGGAAACAGTTCTTTCCCTTATTGCTCGTCCTCAGAGCGTCGGATGACAAAAGGTGGGAGATTTACTAATAACAGAGGCGGATTTCGAAGAAAGGTCTTGTCGGGTGGTATTGGTTTGTGTGGTTCATAATTGGACTTCCCCATGACCGATGCAAGGATACCAGCACGGCTTCTGTTTGTATCAGCTGTCATTGCTGCCGTTTTGTTTCTGCCTACTGCCGGGATCGGTATCGCACGATCTGGATACAATCCGGATGAATGGCGGTTTGCGGCTGGCCTTGAACGAGGGTTTGCTGAAGTTCACGGTCGCTGGGCGGCGCATTGGGCTCACGAGGTTCTTTTTGAACAGGGTGCGTCGATTGCAATCCTAGTCTCCATCATTTTTGCGGCTTTATTTGGGGTTGCTGCTCTGATTGCACGTGAGGCTATTGCGACGACGGGGCCAGCCATGGTCGTAGCTTCCATCCTAACAGTTTTTCTGGCCGGGTCTTCGCATGTTTATCTGACCGAGCTTTTGCACTATCAGACGCTGGCACCGTGGTTTTGTCTTGGTCTACTCGCATCCGTTGGGGCCATGGTATTGGTTAAGCCCCAGGGGCGGTGGTCGCGTTCCGGACTGCTTCTACGAATGGCCGTAGCCGCCGAACTGCTGGCTATATCCATTGGCTTTTATCAAAGCTATGTTTTGCTGGGGTTTATTATACCGGCTCTGGTTCTGATCCGGGTCGATCGATTTGACCACCGGCAATGCCTGTTCTTTCTGTTGAGGGTCCTGATCGCCTCTGGTGCAGCTCTGATCCTGTATCAGTTACAACGTGACGCTACGATTTACGCTCTGGATCTCAAGGTAGATTTCCGTTTCTCGAGTGGTATAGATACCGCTGTCCTTGCCGATAAGCTGTCTGCTCTCTACTGGATTGAGAAGTTGATCCATAGCGGTGGGCTCCTGGGGATGCCGTCTTTTTATCGGCGTCTGTTTTTGTTGAGCCTGGCCGCCGCCTGCATCTTGGTTTTGGCCGCGGCGACGATAGCAGTCTTTGCTGCCGGCAGGCTTTCTGCTAGTGGGTTGATAGGAGGATTGCGCGTGTTAGTCGGAGGACTAGGCGCGCTTTTCATTTTGCCAGTTCTGATCTGGTTTCTCTATCCGGAACCCTATTTGATCGGGCGTAGCATCGGGTTTGTCGGGTTTATCTTTGTGGGCATTGTTTTGGCTTCGGGCACGGTTATCGCGCAGGCGGCCGATGGGGTGTCTATATCACGCTTGGTATTGGCTGGAGTGATGAGTTTGTGCTTGGTTTATGGCGTCGGTCAGGTAGTCGCCTCATCACATATCTGGCCCCTGTTTAACCAAATGGCGGAGCGGGACATAGAATTGGCGGACGCTATTGTAGAACGAGCCCGGTTGCTGGATGGGTTCAATGTCAGATCTACACCGATCCGCTCAGTCGGTGAGCCCTGGTCTCCGTCTTTGAAATTCGGCGATTTTCAAACCCAAAGCACGTTTCATCGCGGTGTGGATATGAACTCCATTTTTCAGGTTCGCTATGGTGCGACAGACTACGCTGGGTCGGTATTGACCCCGCCGCAGGCATGCACGGGGTTTCCGGTAGATGGATCGGTTTTTATGGTCGACGATACACTGTTTGTCTGTTTCGAAAACCTGAACCCCTTGCGAGTTCAACTCACCTGTTTTCCACTGGGCGGTAATGCACGCGGTGCGATTTGTTATTCTGATGGGATGGCGGTTTTGATCGGTCAGACCTGCGCCGATATTGATCCCGGTACTGGTCAGATTGTTGCGACACAGCTGGATGAAGCCGGGCGATGGATCAGGTCGAATCAGTTTTACTGGCAAGCTAAAGATACCGAAATGAACGGCCTTTGTTATCGGTTTGTCGAGACGGCTAACCTCCCGTTCTCGACTTTGCGGATAGAGCATAAGTTGGCAGCGTCCGAAACGGCGTGGATGATCGAATATGACGTGAAGGATGCACGCCCTCTGGAGGAAATATTCGATACATTTAATTAACGGGAGTATGTCGCAATGGGGAGCAGGAATGTACTTGGGCTTGTTATTTTTCTGGCAAGCGGCGCGCTACTTGCTTTTCTTGCGGGCATTTCGGCTGCGGTGCTGAACCTGCCACCGACGGCCTTAATCCGCGAGGCAAAGGATACCGCAGAGGAACTGATCAGGGGGCCGTGGTACCGTGATCCCCGGTGGATGCCGCGCCGGTATGAAGGCGTTGGTTTGGTAAAGCATGACACTGAACGCAGTTGGCCCGGGCTTACGGTTATGCAGGGCATGTTCGACGAGGGCATACAGGCACGGGTCTACGATACAGATGGTACGCTTCTGCGTGAGTGGCCGCTTGATTTCCACGCCATCTG
The DNA here is from genome assembly GCF_056543025.1 of Ruegeria sp. A4. Lineage (NCBI taxonomy): Bacteria > Pseudomonadati > Pseudomonadota > Alphaproteobacteria > Rhodobacterales > Roseobacteraceae > Ruegeria > Ruegeria sp. A4. The sequence continues at coordinate 73,923 of NZ_JBQGAW010000010.1, forward strand.
GCCTGATCCGACCCATATCGTGCCTGCCAGCGCAATTCCCCAAGGATCAGGGGGATATCACACGCAAGGAATTGCTCTGCAGGAAGACGGGTCTGTCCTGATCAATTTCGCAGAACGTGGCACGGTACGTCTTGACCCTTGTGGTGATGTCGTCTGGACCGTTGATCAGATGACCCACCACTCGATCACGGAAAACCCGGACGGGAGCTACTGGATTCCAAATAAGCGTGATCCTTCAACGGTGGCTTCGGAATACATGCTTCCGGGCGCCTCAGTCGAGGCTATCCTGAATTCCGACAATTATTATGCCGATTCAGCCCTGCGGATTGACCCGGAGGGGCGTGTTGTCGAAGATATCCCGATCCTTGAGCCGACAATCGACTGGTTGGCCGAGCACCAAGAGTTTGAAATCATCCACGGGCTCAATCCGGAAGATCTAGATCCCGTACATCTCAATGATATCGAAGTTGTCACTCCTGAATTGAGTGCGCGCATTCCTGGTGCGGAAGCCGGTGACTTACTGCTGTCCATGCGCAATCTCAACGCGCTGGCTGTGCTTAACAAAGCCAGTGGCAAGATCGTCTGGATGCAGCACGGGCCATGGGTACAGCAGCATGATCCGGACATAGCGCCGGACGGGACCATCACGGTTTTTGATAATGGCGGTGGTGCTATGGTGCCCGGGCGCGATTTCGCCGGGGCACGTATTCTTCGCTTTGATCCTGCCACCAGTCTGACCGAGACGATTTATCCGTCAACAGAGGATCATTTGTTTTTCAGCTTTATAATGGGCACGCACCAGACTTTGCCTAATGGGAATATCCTTGTGACCGAAAGCATGTCTGGCCGTGTTTTCGAAATCACCCCAGACGGAGAGCTTGTCTGGTCTATGGTGTTTGTGGCCGGAACCAGCTCGGCTGCGCTCGTAGAAGAGGCGCGGCGCTATCCCTTGGATTATGTTGATCGGTCCGTCTGGGTCTGTTCCTGATCAGCATGCGCGTGCGGGTAGCCGGAGCGCGTGGAAAGTGTGGCATAGATCGCCTCCGCCTCTGCGACCAGCGCCGGTGAAAACTGCCCGGGATCGGTTTTGCGTGTCAGTGGGCGGATCAGATCGGTCGCTCCGGATAATTCATCCGGATCCAGATCCAGCGTCAGACACAATTGTTGCAGGACCGGTCCGGGATCAGAACAAAGCGCCTCATAGGGCAATATCTGTACGTGTTCGTACCGTTCTTCGACATGTTGGAAAGCAGCGATCCAATAGGCCAACCAATAATCATGCGCGTCTGGTGTTGCGCGTTCTGACAGCCCGGGAAATCCGAATGGGCGGTGCAGTTCTCCAAACTCGAAATGGCCGATATCTGCCATATACCGTGTGACGAACGAATCTGCGGCCTGTTGCATCGCAAAATTTCTATGTTGACGCAAAAGCGAGGCCGCGTGTTCCAGCGGATGACGCAAGACAACCAGAATATGAGCATCGGGCAACATTTCTTTCAAAAGGTCGATACGTGCGATGTTAGCGTTATTCTTTGAGACATAGCGCGCCACAGCGCTGTTCTCGGGCCGCCTGAGGGACACGATCTTTTGCATGTGTTTGCGAAAAAATGCCGTCGCTTCTGTATGGAGATGACGTGGTTTCCAAAGCGGAATCTGCTTCGCGCGTCGATAATGATCGGGCCAATGCGCCTTCCAGAATACCTCTTCAAAGCTTTCGGGGCTGTCGAACCCAATTTGTACCCCATCGCCATGAGCGCGTTCGCGGGCTTCGCCCTCCCGACGGAAGCGCCCAAAGAACCGGTCCCAAAAAACCGGTGCCAGAACAAACGGCATGTCGCGATATGTATGAGAGGCTAAATCTGGATGTTGGGACAAAAGCTCCAATACCAGTGTTGTTCCGGCACGGGCCAACGATGTAATAAACACGGGGTTACGATCATTGGCGCCCGTAAATTGCCGGGCCAATGTGATATTTTCTATATCAGCTGCGACCATTTGGACGGACGGGCCCGAAAAAGCCAGCCGGTGAAATATCCGCTCAGACCGGTTGTATCTTACTTCAAAGTCCACACCCGCCCCTTCAAATACCAAAGTGCGATCAGAGAGACAGACAGGATGATGATCACATCCCAGCGCAGAAGCCAGGCAGTGACGGCCTCAGTCTCGGCAAGCCCTAGAGCGTTCGCTGTCAGGATTGGGGCCGCGCTGATGGCAAGGATTGTCAGAAAGCGCCAGAGTATTTGTCCGAAACAACCGAATAGGCGCAGCGATGCACGTTGTACGGCAGTTTCGCGTGCTTCTTCGTTCAGGCTAGGGTCGCGCATAGCCGCAACAGCAGCAGAAGCAATATTGATCGCTGATATTGCTGTCGGTATGAGGCGCAACGCGACCAGAGCCAGCACAAACGCGACTACTGCGGTCAATCCGACGGCTACGATCACGTATTTGATTTCGGGTCGTCTCCGGATACCCCGTCCACAGGTTTCCGCCGCCGCATCATGCGTTTGACCGGGTACCACACGAACCCGATAATCGCGAGCAGTACGGCTCCGACCAGTGCGACAAGCGTGCCGATTGCGCCCAGCCCAGCCCCGGGTCCGATATACGCCAGTGCGGTCGTTGGAATGATAAGTAACCCGGATAAAAGAATTAATATACGCATTGTGGTTATCACCTCAATCTTCAACTCACATAAGTACGGTACAGCGGGGCAGCACTCATGCAATCGTCAAGAAGGTTAGCACTTTAGCTCTCAGGTACAAAGGCTCCAAACTTCCTGCGTGCCCTAGTTGCCTGTATCCCTGCGATGATGTGTATGGAGCGCCCGATTTGCAAACAGGACAATACGGGTTAGTGTCGGATTATTACCCCATTATATTGTGTAAGGAGCGTCAAAGGTAGCTTGGCTGATATCGAATGTTTTCAAAACATGGGCGCTTGGGTTTATTAACATTCCGGGTTTGATCGGGTGAGTGTTTCTTGTTTAAGCGCAAAGGTTCCGACAAGACTCTGTATAAAGCCGAGTATTTAGTTAAGATTTTATTTTGTAACACAACCACCTTATCCTGTCATACGTCCTAAGAGCTAAACGAGGGAGATTTGAGCAATACATCGTTCTCAGATTTCCATCGGATTAACTTTGTTCTTGATAGTTATTTAAACGGAAACCATTTTGCCCCGTTATCTCCAGCCAATGACCATTTTGAAGCTTTAAAGCCATGATTTCAGAGCTCAAAGATAAGCGCCTGCTCCTCAGGTTTCTCAGTATCAGCGTTCTGGGTACGATTGCGGATTACCTGTTGGCGCTTTTGCTCGTTCTGACTTTTGCAGCCCCTTATGTTTTTGCTTCGATATGCGGCTTTGTGCTGGGCTCATTTGTCAATTACTGCGGGCATAATATCTTCAGCTATGAGCACACCGACAAAGGTACAATCTCGCTCCTGGGGTATGGGAAATACCTTCTGGCGGTCCTGTCATCTTTGGTGGCCCGCCTCGCAGTAGTGGCAGGGCTGGGATATGCGACCACCCTGCCTTTCTGGTTTATCCTGTTGGTTGCGATCGGGGCATCTTTTGTTACCAGCTATGTGATTTCGACACTCTGGGTATTCCGCAAACCGGATTAGGCATCGATGTAAAGCTCGTACCACATCATGTAGTTCAAAAGACCCCAGAGCGGGCGGCCATTGTCCCGTTTCCCGCTCAGATGGTCGTTGATCAGTGTCTGCACCGCCTGACCCCGAAACAGGCCTGTACGCTGAATATTCTCGGGCCCGAGATAGCGCATCATCAGATCCTTCAGCTCGATCTTGAGCCAGCGGGAATAGGGCATTTCAAGCCCGACCTTCTTTTTGTTGAGAATGCTGTCGGGCAGATCGTTTTCCATTGCCCGCCGCATGAGATGTTTCTTGCGCCGGTTCTTCATTTTCAGATGTGAGGGGACTGTGGCCATGAATCCGGTCAGCTCCGGGTCGGTAAAGGGCACCCGGGCCTCAAGAGAATGCGCCATGGTCATCCGGTCATTCTTGATCATCAGATCGTCGGGCAGGAAGATGGTTGAATCGATATACATCAGACGTGACAGGGTCTCTTCCGCGCCGCAATGTTCGTAGGCCGCCTGAAAATGCCGCACTGAAGGCTGCAAAGTCTCGGTTTCGGCCACACCATCTGCGTAAAGGTCCAGTTTTTCAGCTTCGCCCAGGACAATCCGCCACCAAAGATGGGCTTCTTCAGGCGGCAGGTCCAGCCCGCCCAGAAACCGCTTGGCCTTGAATTCGAAGCTGAGCTTCTTGTCTGACACGGGCAAACAGTTCACCAGCGGTTTCATCACGCCATTCCGAATGAACCCGGGTATCTTTCGGGCCTGTTTATACATGTTGTAGGCTGCGTGTGTATCATAGCCGGCGAACGCCTCGTCGCCGCCTTCGCCCGACAGAACGACAACCACTTCGTCCTGGGCCAGTTCGCTGATGAAATACGTCGGTATTGCAGACCCGTCGCCATATGGCTCATCGGTGAAGCTCAGGTATTTTGGTAGCATGTCCCGCACCATATCGGCGGTGACGGTTACTTCACGATGCTTGGTGTTGAACTTTTCGGCCACAATTCGGGCATAGGGCAGCTCATTGAAGCTTTGATCTTCGAAGCCGACGGAATAGGTGTGGATCGGCTCATCCACATGTTTGTGCATGAGTGCGACCAGGGTACTGGAATCCAGTCCTCCCGACAGGAACACGCCAATCGGAACATCCGCGACCAGACGGCGCTGCAAAGCCTTGTCCATGAGTTCATAAGACTTTTGAATCGCCTGTGCTTCGGTCATACCGGGATCGACATGGAAGTTCAGATCCCAGTACCGCCGTATCGAGATTGTGCCGTCACGGGTGACCGTCATGTGATGCCCCGGCGGTATTTCGGAAATACCGTCAAAGGCTGTCTGGGTTCCCGGGATGTAGTTGAAGGTCAGAAAGTCATGCAGGGCCTGCATCGACGGTTTCCGCACAACCCGGTCATCGGCGATGATCGCCTTGATCTCAGAGCCAAAGCGAAAATGGTCATTATCTTTCTGGTAGAAGAAGGGTTTGATCCCATAGCGGTCACGCGCCAAGTGCAATGACTTACTGCGCGTGTCCCAGATCGCAAATGCAAACATCCCGTTGAGTTCCGGGATCATGTCGAGGCCAATTTCCTCGTAAAGATGGATCAGAACCTCGGTATCCGTGCGGGACTTGAAGACATGGCCGCGCTCTTCAAGGCGGTATTTCTCTTTCAGTTCCTGAAAGTTGTAGATTTCGCCATTGAAGACAATCACTACAGTGCCGTCCTCGTTTGTCATTGGCTGATGACCTGCATAAGACAGGTCAATCACCGAAAGACGCCGAAAACCCAGCGCAACGTCCTCGTCCAGCCAGACGCCATCATCATTTGGTCCGCGATGGGCCAATGTTGCTGCCATTGCCGTGATCAGCTCTTTTTCGGGGCGATCAGCCGCCGGGTCGACCTGCAGGATTCCGCATATTCCGCACATATCAATCGTTATCCTTTACAGTACTTGTACTCTTTCCTGTGGCTTGGGCCTTGGTCGGATCTGCGAGGTTGACCACCACGTCTCCCCCGCCCAGAGAACCCCGGAACCGCGCAACGGTAGCGTATTCCTTTTTGATCCTCTCCAGTATTCCCGGATATGTGGTCCGGGCGTGCACCGGCATCGTATAGACCAACCAGGTTCTGCCTGACTGTGAGGCTAGGCGATCCAGATCATCGGTCGTTTCGATGACATCCCACCCCTTGTCATAGTATGCATTGAACGGAAATCCTGCGATCCCGACAGCAAGAACCGTGTCCCCGGGTTGCAGGTCGCTTTCAATCAGATTGATGGCACCATTGAAATCCTGTTTTGGCAGATACACGTGCCGGAGGGATAAAAGAGATACCGCCACAATGCCTGCGCATATCAGTCCGGGCAGCCATTTCGTGGCTGCGGCGGGCAACCGTGCCAGGTGCGCAGTCAACTGGCCGGCAACAAAGGCACCGCGGATCACGATAAGTATCGCAAATCCGAAGGTGAAAAAGAAAAACCTTGGGAACAGGGTATACCCGATACTGGTCATTGCTATGAAACCGACTCCAACCGGGATCAGAAACAACGCCACAACAGCCGGTCGCGTTCGGGCAAAGCTGATGACACCAATCGCAAAGACAAGACCGGCGGCTATCACAACACCCGCACTGGCCAACCCGATTTGCAGACTGCTGAACAGTTCTGCCAATGCCCAAAAAGGGTTGGTCCACTCGTTGTCTTCGCCCTTCAGTCCGGAATTCAATAGCGCCCCGCCGACCATACTGGGCAAGACCAGAGCATAGACCTGAAACGTAAACAGACCCACCGGGATGAAGCCACAAAACAACCCGTTCCAGCGATAGCGCTTGCATTGCTTGTTTTGCTGGACCCAGGCCGCGCTCCAGATTGCAAAATGCGCAAGCACCATCAGCCCCATGGTAGGGTGCGCATACGCCCCTAGGACGACGGCAAGGCAATACAGCCCCCATTTGCGGGGGCTCCCCTGGCGCATGGCGTCCAGAAACCAGGTGCTGGAAAGCAGGGCAAAGAACAGTAATGCGGTGTAACCACGTGCATTCTGGCTGAACCAGATGTGGTGATAGGAAAACGCCATTAGTGCCGCCGCAAACAGAGCCTCACGAGTCGGGCCGACGCGGCGGGCAAAAAAGTAAATAGCGGCAATGCCGGCAATGCCAAAACCGACCGCAGGCAATCTCAAGGCCCAGACACTGTCACCGAAGACCGACAAAGACAGGCGCGCCAGCACCGAAAACAGGACATGGTTGTTGGCATCGTGATAGGTGCTGACGATCTGCCCGATTGTGAGGGGCATGTAATTTACGGATGTCAGAATTTCATCATACCAGATGCCGGTATCAAGTCGGTAAAACCGCAAAGCCGCGGCGCAAATCAGCAGAAGGCCAAAGATCAGTGTCTGGACCGGGCTAGCGGGAGAAACCTCGGGGCGCTGTGGAGATAGCGGACGGCCAATAGGCAGAAGCCGCAGTAAAAGAAGATATGCCCCTATGATGATGAGACCGGCCTTGAACAGCCAAACCCCTTGGGTAAAGGCTGGATCGGCCGCCGGATCGGTGCCGCGCAACACCCAGGTGAACAGACCGACTGGTAAAAGCAGCCCTAAAATAGCACCCGTCACTCCCGCCAAAGCGCCAAAAGAAAGCCTGCCCATCCAACTATGTACTCAATACCATTAACGTTTATGTCCTAAGTGCTCTGCGGAATTTTGCAAACCCGGCTCTACCTGTGCCGAGAATACGACAGAGATTTCATTTCTTATCACTCATATCAATTTTTGGATCATCAGGAACTTATTCTGCTGATGATCGCAGTTTAACGAAACAATTTCTAGCTATGTGTAATTATGTTTCAATCCGGTGCATATACATCTCGGTCGAGAGAGCTGTGAAACAGACTTAGCCCGAATTGACTGTTTTGGTCGCATCATGGTGAACTAAAGGCTGGTTTATTCCGTGACGAGACCTGGACGGTTTCTACCGGGACGATTGTGTTCCTCCCGCGGTCATAACGCGCAGTAAGAGACAAAAATTTCATGACGACATCCGAAAAAGGTTCTGTTTTTCCCAACAGACGCGAGTATCGCACAGGCGCCGTCCTGTTTGCCTTGACGATCGCGGTTTTGCTGACGCTGATACTGCGGCTCTGGGGAATTGATCTGCGCAGTATGTCCCATCCGGAAATCTATGTCCCTGGCATCAACCTGGTTTCCGGTATATCCGAACCGCCGCCGCGCCATAACCTGGCTGAAACCATCTGGTGGCATTTCCACGATGAACCGCATCCCATGGGCTGGTATGTGTCCATGCTGGGCTGGACCAAAGCTTTTGGAACATCCCATTTTGCCCTGCGGTTCCCCAGCGTTTTGTTTGCCGTCGGCTCGATTCCACTGATTTTCCTGATCGCCCGCAGCATATTCGGATCGACCGTGGGGTGTCTGGCCGCGTTGTTGCTGTCTCTTCACGGTTTTCATGTGTTCTGGAGTCAGATGGCGCGCATGTACGTCGCGGGGGCTTTTCTATCGTTGCTGGCGACCTGGCTCCTTCTTTGTCTCGTCAGAACACGCGAGCCGCGCCCGGGTTTTGAGATTGCTTATGTCGCCTCGGTTATCGCAGGGGTTCTGACGGTTGAGCTGTTCTGGCCCCTGATCATGATACACGTCTTCTGGGCTGCCCTGGTGCTGCCCCGACCAAAAGTGGATGGCCTACGGTTCCGTCAACGTATCGGTCTGCGGCAAGCCCCACGGTTGCTGCAGGTGCAAGCGCTTGCCTTTATACTGTCTGCTCCGGCCCTAACACATGCGGTTTATCGAGCGCGCAAAGGAGCAGCTCCTGATCCTTCTTTTGATTTCCTGGTCGAGTATTTCTCTTTTGGGTTCCTGTTTGCGATAGACGATTTTGCTGTCCCGCTGCTGCAAATCGGGCGGATCTGGACCTGGCTGGTTCTGGGCTTCGCCCTGTTGCTCCTAGCGGCCAGCCTGAAAGCTCCAAAACGCGAAGTGCCAGTGATGCGCGCGCAGCAGAAAATCCCGGTATGGGTTTTGGTGTCGTCGGCGGTCTGCCTGGCCTGTTTCATGTTTTGGCTGGGTTCGATCGCCCATCGCAGAAACGAAGCGCTGATGGCGATGTCTGTTTTACCCTTTCTGGCGCTACTTATTCCCGTTCTGGGCAGCATATGGGGGAGCTTTGTGCCCAGGTTACCTTCGAACACGTTGCACTATCCTCAGGAGCGGACACTGCTTTTGTGGCTGATCGCGGTTGTTTCTCCGCTGATCCTGTTCGCAGCGTCTCACAAGGTTTCTATCCTTGCTCCCAGGGCTTTTTTGCTTTTTGTGCCTTATCTGCTGATCCTGTGTGCGGCGGGTGCAGTCTGGCTGTTCCAGCGCCACCGCTTCAGGATAGCTTTGATCAGCCTGTGCGTGGTGGTGTTCGCAGCCAGTATACCTTACGCCGCTGGCAAGCCGGGCTCTCCTAATGACTATCAGGGTATTGCAACCGCCATGCGGCCAGAAATGAAAGATGGAGACCTCGTTTTCCTGCGGGACCGTAATTGGGTTGATACGCCGCTATTCTACTACATCAATGACGCACAATTCATCGTCGCGGATTATGGCGCGGCTTTGCGACGTAATCCCGATGCTCGGGTCTGGTTACTCACGTGGCCCGATGTGGGACAATCCGCTATCAACGATGTACGGCGTGAAGCTCTTCAGAATTATGAACTCACTCTGAAACTTGAACGTTTGCGGGCCAGCGCCGAGCTTTTCGAGCCCGACACCGGGCATTAATTACCCGAGTTGTCCTTCTGGTGGCGCTGTTACTAAGGATGGCCGTGTCTGGCAGACAAATGCTGGTCTGCGGGCTAGGTGGCTTGTCCGCAGGCGGGTCAAAGGGCCTGATCATTCAGCCCCAGGCTGCTTTCGACAATGTAAAGCGGGCGTTTCTGAGCCTCTGCATAAAGCCGCCCCAGATATTCCCCGATGACGCCCAGCACGACAAGTTGCAGGCCACCGATCAACAGCACTGCAACCATCAATGAGGCATAGCCGGGTACATCCACCCCGTAGACAAGGGTGCGTGAGATCAGGAAAACACCATAGATGATCGCGGCCAACGCAGTCAGCATGCCGACATAGCCCGCAATCCTGAGAGGCACGGTGCTGAACCCGGTAATACCGTCCAGCGCAAAGTTCCAAAGGCGCCAGTAGTTGAATTTGGTCTGCCCCGCCGCACGCTCGGGGCGGTCATACGCCACCTCGGTGTGCCGAAACCCGACCCAGGCAAAAAGGCCCTTCATAAAGCGGTTGTGCTCGCGCAGCTGCCCTACAGCCTGAACCACGCGCCGGTCCATAAGGCGGAAATCGCCGGTATTGGCGGGTATCGGTACCCCCGAAAGCCGGTTGATGACCTGATAGAACTTCCGCGCTGTCCAGCGTTTCATCGCGGTATCGCTGTCGCGGTGGCGCCGGACGGCATAGACGACATCGAACCCTTCGCGCCATTTTTCCAGAAATGTCTCGATCAGTTCAGGCGGATCCTGCAAATCCGCGTCTATGGGAACAACGGCTTCACCCGCAGCTGCATCCAGCCCCGCCGTCAATGCGATTTCCTTGCCGAAATTACGTGAAAAGTTAAGCACCTTGATACGATCATCGCGCTCATACGCGGCGGCCAGAATCCTGGCGGTCGCGTCTGTGCTGCCGTCGTTCACGCAGATGATCTCGTAGCTTTCCCCAAGCTGATCGAGGAATTGCCCCAAACGTTCGAACAGGGCCGGCAGAACCTCTTCTTCATTGAACATGGGCACGATGATGCTGAGCGTCGGAGCGCTTTGGTCCAAGGCTTTTTCCCGGGACGGAGTTGTGGGGGTACTAATGTTTAACGGCGTCATAACGCGTATCTTTTCCCGTTCGTCTGGACACAGGTGATCATGGATTTGACTTCGGTTCAAAAGGTTCTGTATGGGCGCGCAAAATTTCGATTTTTAGTACCTTTTCACCGCCAATAAGTAATTCATGGTGCGCATCGGGAATAGCGGCTTTTTTAGCGTGATCAATGTGAGTAACCAAGCGCGCGCTTTTGGGGCTCGAAAAAAGAAAACCGAATGCTCATCAAGATGAAGATAGTGAGTACTATACATCTCAAACTGATTGAGGAAGGTTTGTGCAGAAGTGAAAGGGCGATGCATGACATTCGAAATTCGAAAAAGAGTGAAAGCATCTTGCGTGAAGGCAAAGCACAGGTGCTTTGATACTTTCAGGCCGGGTCCAGAAATTGACCCAGAAACGTCTGGTTTCGGAAGAGCCAGCCTCTTTGCCGCATCTGCCAAATTAACCCCCATAACGCCGGAAAACGAATTCTTATCAACCTGTTCACAGGTGTTGGAGCGTATTTTCTTAGCTACCGCACCTTCCGAAAGATCGCAGGGGATGCGGCCTGTGTTTCTTGAAGTCGAACGAAATACCGGTTCTGTTGCCGTCCGGATGGCAAAACCAGGCAGGGGCGTTTGATGGCATCTTTCCACCGACTCAATCTTGTCTTGCGGTCCTTTCGCCGGGGGGGAGGTGTTGGCGGATTGAAGACAATATGGATGCTTTTCAGGGATCGTGTCGTCGGACAGCATAGGTTGCTCTTTGCCATGAGTGGCGGCAAGGCCCGGCAGATCGACAGCATGTCAAACACGTTGACCGTGCAGTGTTTTCGCAGTTGGTCCGATCTTGATGATCAAAGCAAAGACTTTCTGAAGCGCAATCAGGACAAGATCCACTGGGATGTTCAAGGCGATCTGAACGCGGGCATGTCCGTCTGGATCGGGTTTTCCGGCGGGGTTCCGGCAACCATTGCGCAAACCCGCTCCGGGCAAAACGTGAACGTATATTTCTTCCCGATGACCGAGCACTGTGCTCTGATCTCTCACTGCTTTACCGTTCCTGATATGCGGGGCCGGGGGTATTATGTGGAAATTCTGAAACATGTGTGCCGCACGCTGGCAGAAGAGGGGACCACGCGTATTTATATTGATTGCAGTGACAGTAATTTGTCGTCAGAACGCGGCATTCTTTCAGCGGGGTTCTTGCCCATCGGACAGGGGGTCCACCGCCGAAATGGGACCGTTCATTGGCGACAGGATGCGCCGCCATCGATTTGTCGGCTGGAGGAAAGATAACTCTTGAATCAGTGAATGCTGAGGGGCGAGGCAGTCACAGCATTTCAATCCGTGACGTGCCAGTTCGGTCAGAATTTTATCCGGGAAATAAACTCGAAACAGATGATCAATAATATTCAAGCCTTACGAGCCTTTGCTGCCATAAATGTGGTTTTCCTCCATGTCATCAAGACGGCATCAACATATGGACAAAGCACCCATTATTTATCCTTCCTGGCCGGGTGGGGTGCAAATGGGGTCGATATTTTTTTCGTGATATCCGGCTTTGTCATGCTGCACACACAAATGCAGAAAAAGCGGCACACAGGCGCTTTCTTGAAGTCGAGAATTATAAGGATCGTGCCAATTTACTGGCTGATCACACTTTTTGTTGTGGCGGTTTATTACGCTGTTCCCGGGATCTTCAGGTCCATGGAGCTTTCAGGAACCATCATATTGTCATCGCTTCTGTTTTCTTCGCTTCTGGTGCTTGGTGAGCCGCCGATTGTTTATGTTGGGTGGACCCTGGAATGGGAGATGCTCTTTTACTTTGTTTTTGGACTGTCTCTCTTCCTGAGGTCGTGGGGCCATGTTTTCCTGGTTGTCAGCCTGGTTCTGGCCGGGGTGTCCCTGGCGTCCGGTGATTTTATATCGCTTGAGTTCCTGTTTGGGATGGCTGTTGCGTATTTTTACAACAAGGGGTTTGAAATCAGGGAAAAGACAGGGGTCTTGATATTTGTTTTCGGGATGCTTCTTTTATGTGCCTCCCTGTCGAGTGAACTTGAGGTCGACCCAACAAACCGTGTCATTATCTGGGGTGTACCGTCGTTTTTTATCGTTTTTGGGCTGCTGTTTGCGACGCAGATTTCAAATCGGTTTTTGGTTTATCTCGGAGATGCATCCTACAGCATCTACCTTGTCCAGATACTCACCATTCCCGCCTTTTATAAAGTGTCTTCGATTGTCCTCAGGCCCGTAAATGGTGACGTTCTGTCCATCTTGTGCCTGATAAGCAGCGTAGCCGCAGGGTGTCTGGTTTTTTCCATGATCGAAAAACCCATGACCAAAAAGATGAAGCGAGCATTCTCCTGACCATTGCGGTGTATAACTCTGCCGGGGACAAGCTCGGTATGCCCGAACAGTCTTGTAGCGCATCGACCTGACGATCCCAGGGATGTTGACGATCTGAAACCGGCAATGCGTTCAGCCGAAAAGGCGGTGGAAATTCAGAAAAACTCTTTCAGTTTCCGCGCATGCTTCAGGTTTGATGGCAGCGATATCACATGTCGGGCCAGCTTGGCCAAGGATCGCGTACCTGGGATGACCTTGAGGGCCGACAGGCTTTTAGACGCTTTCAGGAAATTTTCATAGGTCTGGTTGTCCGCGTGGCGGAAGTCTTTTGCGTTCAGGTCCTCCCCGCCATTGTCGGTTGGTACGGACACGATAGAGGTCGCCTTGCGGTTCACATCGAATATAACAAAAGATTCATAGAAACGGATGCCCCAAACCCGCTTTTCCGCAGCATCCGATAGGAGTTTGGAAAAGCGCCGGTTTACGCGATCTACCATGCTCATGGCGTATTTTACGAAGGAACGGTGCTTGGGACCGAAGCCTTCCATATAGGATGTATGTGTGTCTTCCACGACCAGCATGCCTCCATCGCGGATATGCGGCAGCAGGCACTCTGTTGTGATAATCTGTTGTTCATAGGTGTGGCCGCCATCGTCCAGGACAATGTCGATTTCACCGATCTCGTTTGCAAGTTTTTCGAGAAAGGCAGGATCGCTCTGGCTGCCTATGAAAATTTCAAAGCCTTCCTGCTCCCAACGCTTTGCGCCGGGGTTCAGTTCAACACCGATGATGCGGGCCTGTGGTCCAAAAAATTCGCGCCACATGAACAGAGAGCCGCCGCTCAGAACCCCGATTTCGACGAAGGTAATCGGCTTGCCGACATAAGGAGAGAAAAGCTTGTCATACACATCGAAGTAAGTCGAATGCTTGCTGCTTTTGTACGGGCTGTTCAGGTAAGCTTGGTAGCTTGCTGCGGTCACCGGCATTTTCTCAGGTTTCATTTCGTGGTCCCGTAATTGAATAAGTTCACTCGTAAGCAAGGTCATGGCCCGTATGTCTGCCATATATGATGCCGATGCAGGATCATGTGTCGAGACAAATACTCTTCACCCCGGAAGGCCAAACTGCCGCAACCCCGTTAAGGAACCGATCCGTTTGGACAGCCCGGTCTTGAAAAGGGGGTGCGATATGGGGCGCAAAGTTCCTGAATGTGGCCAAAACCCTTTTTTGCATGTTTCGTAATCAATTTGGCGTTGCTGGCAATCAGCTTTAAGTCAACAGGGATGCCGCATAAAGGGCGTATCCGCGCTGTTTCACATGTTCCACAGCGCGCCAGCCCGGAGAAGACACGGGCGAGGCTCAAATCTGAGCCCCGCCCGTGGTTTGATCGACAATTGTTCTAGCCAGAGGGGGTTGTTGCCGTCAGGCAAACAAATCCGGGTATGGATTCGATGATGTGTCCAGGAAATCGGCATCATCTCCGATGCCAAAGGTTTCCACGCTGTCACCAACGTACCAGTCGCGTTCCCGGCCGCCTGCAAAGTCGAAATCCGTTTCGGTTTCGTCCAGGACAACAGCACCGTCTACCAGAACCTGAAGGCGATCGGTGTTCTGATCGACCAACATGGTCACCTGGTGCGTCTCTCCGTCATTCAGATCAAGATTCTTGATCTTATAACCGTCACGGAAACCGCCATCATTGTTGTCGACTTTCGCGACCAGATGCCCCTTTTTGGTCAGTTTCAGGCCGAAGTTCGAGTGGTTCCAGATAAGCCGCTCGGCACCGGTATCCTCTCCACCTCGGGTCATCTCGACCGAGAAAGCAATTTCTTCGGCGTCAGAGTAACCCAGCACTTTGCCAATGTTTCCGCGGCTGTCCTGATTGCTTATGTCGATCATCAGTTCGCCTTCAGGTTCGGCAATGTTGACGGGTTCTTCGACCTCGGTTTCTGCCTCAGTCTGAGGCTGCTCTGTGGCCGGAGGTGTTGCCTCCACCTCGGTCTGAGGCTGTTCTGTAGCGGGAGGTGTCGCCTCTGCCTCGGTCTGAGGCTGCTCAGTAGCGGGAGGTGTCGCCTCTGCCTCGGTCTGAGGCTGTTCTGTAGCGGGAGGTGTCGCCTCTGCCTCGGTCTGAGGCTGCTCAGTAGCGGGAGGTGTCGCCTCTGCCTCGGTCTGAGGCTGCTCAGTAGCGGGAGGTGTCGCCTC
>NZ_JBQGAW010000011.1:0-88030 GCF_056543025.1 Ruegeria sp. A4
GCAAGTCTTGCGCAGCAGTCTTGAAACCATTGGAAGGGGATTGTTGTGTCTACTGCTCCTATGCAACGGTGCCTTGCCCGCCGATCCAGAACGGCGATAGCTGCTGCGGATGACAAAGCCTGCTTTGTCCGCAAAGCTGACGCTCCGAACTAAAACACCCTCGCAGCATTCAGCGAGGGCGTTTTCTTTGTAAGAACCCGTTACGCCTTGCGTCGCTCTTGACTATGCAACGCCTCCGGTAAGAGGCGTGGCGAAATGCCTGCGCCCTTTTCACGTTCCATAGACATGATTTAGGTTCTTGTGTTCGCAATTACCGCCGACGATCCCTGCGCGAGCTCATCGGCTGGAAGGCCACGCCCACATGCGCCTCGCAATAGGGTTTGCCCGCCTCAACGGGAAGGCCGCAGAACCAGAAATCCTCGGTCGCGGGGTCGCCCACTGGCCATTTGCAGGTCTTCTCGGTCAATTCCATCAAAGTCAGCTTCTTGGCTTTCTTTTCAACCTCGTTGACCTTGGCCAGCGCCTCGGGGCTGATCTCGTTGGCCGATGGCTGCGGTGGCAGCGGCTGACCGGCGGGGATGATCTGACGGCGGGCCGGAACGACCGGTTTCGCCTCGGCGGTCGGGGCCGGGGCCGGACGCGCCGGTTCGGTCTTGGGTGCAGGTTTGGGCTTGGCCTCGGCCTTGGGGGCGGGCGCCGGTTTTTCTTTCGGTTCCGCCTTGGCCGGGGATGCGCCTGCCGTCCGGTTCGATAGGCCCAGGCGGTGCACCTTGCCGATCACCGCATTGCGGGTCACGCCGCCTAGTTCCTTGGCAATCTGGCTGGCCGACTGGCCTTCGCCCCACATCTTCTTCAGCAGTTCAACACGCTCGTCTGTCCAGGACATCGTTAGCCTTTCAAAAGCGGAAAGCGGCCCCGGATTCGGGCCGCCTTGGGAATTCGTCTCAGCCCCCTATTCTAAACACTGCTGCCCGAGTTACAAGCTGTCTTCGAATCAGCTCGAGGGCAAATCATGCAAAATCCCGCAGATCAGACCGCGCGTCGCTTCGGAGCAGTCAACTGGATGGGCCTGTACACGCTGGCGCAGCGCGAAACCCTGCGTTTTCTGGCCGTCTGGACGCAGACGGTTCTGGCACCTCTGGTTACGGCGGGGCTGTTCCTGTTGATCTTCACCATCGCCATCGGACCCAGCCGGCCCGATGTCATGGGTGTGCCGTTTGTGATGTTTCTGGCGCCGGGGATCATGATGATGACGGTGATACAGAATGCCTTTGCCAACACCTCGTCCTCGATGGTGATCGCCAAGGTGCAGGGCAATATCGTTGATACCCTGATGCCACCGCTGTCACCGCTCGAGATTCTGCTGGGTTACCTCGCGGGGGGTATTGCCCGAGGCGTGATGATCGCACTGGTGATCTCGATTGCGTTTCTGGTCTTGCTCTCCATTGCGCCTCAGCACCCCCTGATCGCGCTGACCTTTGTTGTTCTGGGTGGGGCATTCATGGGCGCGTTGGGCCTGTTTGCCGGTATCTTCGCCAACAAGTTCGACCAGATGGCAGCAATCACCAACTTTATCGTCACGCCGCTGGCCTTCCTGTCGGGTACGTTCTACTCGGTCGAGGCGCTGCCGCCCGTGCTGAACCGCCTGACCCACCTGAACCCGGTGTTCTATCTGATCGATGGTTTGCGCTATGGAATGATCGGAGTGTCCGACAGCTCTCCGTGGCTGGGGATGGCGGTATGTACGTTTGCGACTTTCGTGATCGGAGCCATCACCTGGCTGATGCTGCGCACCGGATATCGCCTCAAGGCTTAGCGCGGCCCGGCCATCGCGGCCGGTTGCACGGGCCGGGATGCAGGCGCACCCGCTCCCGCCGTGCGGGGCAGGCTCTCAGGCGCGGCGCCGCACCGCTTCTCGCCAGACCAGGATCAGCCCGCCGGCCAGGATGGTCGCAGATCCGACCAGACTGATCCAGTCGGGGATCACATCAAAGACCGCAAAGTCGTAAAGGGCGGCAAAGATCAGCGTGGCATAGCTGATAGGGGCCACGAAGGATGCATCCGCCCGCGCCATGCCGTTGACGAAACAGGCCTGGGCGCAGGCCATCAGAACGCCGATCCCCACCAATGCCGCCCACTGCTGCGGGGTTGGCATCTGAAAGACGAAGCTGACAGCTAAAGTGGCGATCAGCACCCCCATCGCGTTGTTGATCAGCAGGATCTGCATCGGTGGCTCGCGCCCGGACAGCTTTTTGATGAAAATCAGCTCCATCCCGATCAGCGCAGCCGCCGCCAGCGCCAGAAGGGCTGCGGGCTGAAAGCTGGCGGGGGTCGGGCGAAGCAGGATCATCGCGCCCGTCAAGGCGACAGCCGCCGCCAGCCAGCGCCAAGGACCAACCCGCTCTTGCAGCAGCGGAATGGCCAGCACCATACCAAAGACAGGGTTCAGAAAAGATATGGCCGTCGCATCCGCCATCGGAATGAAGGCAACCGATGCGAACATCAATGTCACCCCCGCCCAGCCAAAACTGGTCCGCCCGACGTGAAGCCCCCAATGGGGCCGCACCAACCGGGGCCGCAGAGTTGCAACCGCCAGCACAATCGCCAGCAGGGCAAACAGAAACCTCCCGTGACTGATCTGCATGGCATGCAAGGGCGGCCCCAACGCATCCGTCCCCAGCGCCTTGGCCAGCAGCGTCGTCGCGGCGATAAAGGCGGTGGCGACAAAAATCAGCGCAGCGGCAAGCGGAGGATTATGGTGCTTGGGTTCGAACATGGCCAAGCGGTGCGCGGTTGCACAGGCTTTGGCAAGGGCAAAATTCGATCCCTGCAAAATACTGGCTTTCCAACCTGCGCAAGCATCGCTATACGGTCGGCCATGATCAAACATGTGCATATCCAACTGCTCCGACGCCGACGCATCTTTGCGTAACCGGCCTGTTTGATCTCATGTGCCCGGCAAATCGGCACAGACCTCACCAAAATTGTTGACGAACAGGGCCTTCGTGTATCACTCACGAGGCTCAAACTACCTGAAAAGGATGATCCCATGATCCCGTCCGTTCTGCCGACCTATAACCGTGCGCCCCTGACATTCGTAAAGGGCGAAGGCGCCTGGCTGACCGAGGCGGATGGCCGACGTTTCCTGGACCTCGGCGCAGGGATCGCCGTGAACGCGCTGGGCCATGCCCATCCGGCCTTGGTGGCCGCGCTGACTGACCAGGCCCATGCGCTGTGGCATGTCTCGAACCTGTACAACATTCCTCAGCAACAGGCCTTGGCTGACAAGCTGGTGGAACACAGTTTTGCCGATACGGTTTTCTTCACGAACTCCGGCACGGAATCCTGCGAACTGGCCGTGAAAATGGCCCGCAAGTATTTCCATGACAAAGGTCAGCCCGAGCGGGTCGAGATCATCACTTTCGACGGTTCCTTCCACGGCCGGTCGTCAGCCGGCATCGCCGCTGCCGGGTCCGAGAAAATGACCAACGGCTTCGGCCCTCTGCTGCCGGGTTTCGTGCATGTGGCATTCGGAGACCTCGACGGCGTGACCGACACCATCACCGACAAGACCGCCGCGATCCTGATCGAGCCCATCCAAGGCGAGGGCGGTATTCGCCCGGTCCCCGACGCCGAACTCAAGGCGCTGCGCCAGATCTGCGACGACAACGGGCTGCTGCTGATCCTTGATGAAGTCCAGTGCGGGGTCGGCCGGACAGGCAAGCTCTTTGCCCATGAATGGGCCGGCATCGCCCCTGATATCATGATGGTCGCCAAGGGCATCGGCGGCGGCTTCCCGCTGGGGGCCGTCATGGCGACCGAGGACGCGGCATCCGGCATGACCGCGGGCACCCACGGTTCGACCTATGGCGGCAACCCGCTGGGCTGTGCGGTGGGCTGCGCGGTGATCGATCATGTGGCAACACCTGCGTTTTTGGAAAGCGTCAACCGCAAGGCGGGCCTGCTGCGCCAAAAGCTCGAAGCCCTGATCGCAGATCACCCTGAGGTGTTCGAAGAGGTGCGCGGATCGGGCCTGATGCTCGGCCTCAAGTGCAAGCCTGCCAATATCGACGTGGTCAATGCGGGCTATGACAACCTCGTCATCACCGTTCCCGCCGCCGACAACGTGATCCGCCTTCTGCCGCCTCTCACCCTGACCGAGGACGATATCGCTCAGGCCATGATCCGCCTCGACAAGACCGCCCGGCAGATCGAGACCCAGCTCCAAACCGCCTGATTTTCATCTTTTCCCAAATACTCCGGGGGTCCGGGGGCAGCGCCCCCGGCAACCGACAGCCAGGAAACGAACCGACATGAACCATTTTCTTGATATCCACAAAACCGATTCCACCGATTTGCGGGCCATGATCGATCAGGCGGGCGTGATGAAACAGGCGCGTTTGGGCCGCCCCAAGGCCGCCCCTGACGACGAACAGCCGCTGAAAGATCGGATGGTGGCGCTGATCTTCGAAAAACCTTCGACGCGGACGCGCGTGTCTTTCGATGTGGGCGTGCGCCAGATGGGCGGGCAGACCATGGTGCTGTCCGGCAAGGACATGCAGCTGGGTCACGGCGAAACCATCGCCGACACCGCCCGCGTGCTGTCGCGCTATGTCGACATGATCATGATCCGCACCTTCGATGAAACCATCCTGACCGAAATGGCCGAATACTCGGACGTTCCGGTGATCAACGGCCTGACCGACCGCACCCATCCCTGCCAGATCATGGCCGACGTTCTGACATTCGAGGAACATCGCGGCCCCATCGCCGGCAAAAAGGTGGTCTGGACCGGCGATGGCAACAATGTCTGCGCTTCCTTCCTGCACGCCGCCGGTCAATTCGGATTCGATCTGACCTTCACCGGCCCCGCTCAGCTTGACCCGGAAGAAGAGTTCATGGGGTTTGCCCGCCAGAAAGGTTCGAAAATCGTGATCGAAAGGGATCCGCACAAAGCGGTGGAAGGCGCGGACCTCGTCGTCGCGGACACCTGGGTTTCGATGCATGATTCCCAGTCGGCCAAGGAACGCCGCCACAACATGCTGCGTCCCTATCAGGTCAACACTGAACTCATGTCGCACGCCAAACCGGATGCGCTGTTCATGCATTGCCTGCCGGCCCACCGCGAGGAAGAAGCGACCTCCGAGGTCATGGATGGACCGAACTCGGTCATTTTTGATGAGGCCGAAAACCGTCTGCATGCACAAAAGGCGGTGATGCGCTGGTGCCTGGGCGTCTAAGGGCGTCGACGGATATCCCACACTTTCAATTTGGCGAGCGTACTTGCGCTCGCCAGAAGGACCAGTGCGCAAAGCGCTGTTTTGGTTGCGATCTCCATCGTGCCTTCGATCAGCATGGCGTGAACAAGGCTGCCGACAATCGTCACCCCGGCCAGTGCGGTGTGGCTCAGCCGCCAAAGACGAAAACGCAGGCGCAGGCGTTTGCGGAAGACCCCTAACAGGGCCGCCCCGAAAGCGGCCCACATGGCAATGACACCCCAGGCCGAGAACGGCGTTGGCGATACGAACAACAACGCATCCACCACATCCGGCGGGCTGGTAAGCCACAACCCCGCGACATGGACCACAATCGCCAGCACCAGGGTCAGGCCGATCCAGCGGTGAATGTGGCGGCTCATCACTGCGGACAGGCCCGGAAGGTTTCTTCCGGCCAGAAGCGGTTGCAGCAACAGCAGGCCCAAGCTCAGAATTCCGGCAAACCCGGCGAGGATATAGGTTGGATCGCGCCACGCAAGATACGGGCTGCCTGCCGCAGCGATTAAAGGAACGGCAAGGGCGGCGATCAGGGTCGCCCAAATGACACCGGTTCGGATCACCGGGATCAGAGCGGTTGCAACACGAAATGCGCAGCCAGTGTCTTGTCTTTGGAACTGGACATCACAGGCCGCAGGAACACGGTTTCGAACGCGCCGCTGTCATAGGCCAGATGCCCGTGCGGTTGACCGAATGCAGGAACGATCTGCGGCATTTCCAGGCGGAATTCACCCTTTTCATCCGTCAAGGTCGCCCCATGGCTTTGCGGGTCACGCTCGTGCCCTTCTGTGGTATGGGCCCAGATCTGAATGCGCTGGCCGGGCAGGGGAGCGCCATCGCCCGCCCGTCGTACGGTGCCGGTCATCCAGAACCCGCCGCCACCGATCCGGTCCACGATTGGCGCACCGGGGCGATAGTTGTTCGATCCGCCCCGCATCGAAGGCGTCGGCGCAATCCCGGCTGCGCGGGCAGGCACCAAAAGCCCTGTGGCGCCGGTCGCCAAAACGGCAACACCTTGGGTGATCAGGGAACGACGGGACAGCAACGCATCTGTCATCGAGAAACCTCCAATACGCGATCCAATCTTGTCAGTCTGCGGCTTCCATCTGAAACATAGCATGTTTCTTTCAAAATCCGAGGCCGTGCGCGGTTGGATCCCCGCGCCCTCACGGTTCTGTGAGTGAATCCGGATCGTCGAAACGAATCTCTTTGACCTCTGGCGGTGCGTGGTGCGATGCTCGGGGCCACCGAACCACATCGGGATGATCCTTCCATGACGACAGCAGATCTGGTTACACAGGAAGACATTGCCGCCTTCCAACGCGATGGCGCTATTGTTCTGCGGTCGAAATTCTCATCCGACTGGTTGTCATTGCTGCGTGCAGGTATCGACGCCGATCTTGACAATCCGACCGATAATTTCACCCGTCATACCAAGGATCCGAACGCCCCGGGCTATTACGAAGACTACTGGGCCTGGAACAAAATCCCGCAATTCAACGAATTCGTTCATAAGTCCCCCTGCGCACCGCTTGCTGCCAGGTTGCTGGGGGCACCGTCCATCAACCTCGTCATGGACAACTGGTTCCTGCGCGAGGCCGGCTCGACCTCGCGCCCGCCCTTCCATCAGGACCTGTCTTACTTCGACTTCGAAGGCACGATGTGTGTCCTTTGGCTGCCGCTGGAACCCGTGACCAAGGAAAACGGCATCGCATTCGTGAAAGGCTCACACCTGTGGGACAAGCTGTTCATGCGGGTGCGGTTTGCCGATGGGCATCCCAGCTATGAGCCCACCGAAGTCGCCGGACTGACCTATCACCCGCCACCCGATGTCAATGCCGACCCCGGCGCGTATGAGTTGCTGCAATGGGATCTGGAGCTTGGGGATTGTATCTTTTTCGACATGCGAACGCTGCATGGCGGGCTGTCCTCGACCACGCCGTCGGAAACGGTGCGGCGCTTCACCCTTCGCATGACGGCACCTGATGGTGTCATCCGGTATCGCGGCGACTGGGCCAAGGACGAGCGTGCGCAGTTCGAGGCGGCAGGCTATGGCGAGGGGGATCGGATTGACGGGCCGTTTTTCCCGCAACTTTGGCCGCGTTGATCGGAACGGCGCCGCACTCCGTCTGTGCGATTGTGCACTTTATGGGCTGCTTTGCGTGGCTATTTCTTACCTGAGTGAAAGCGGGTGGCCTGACCATCTGCAACGAAGGGAGAGCTGAAATGAGTTGGAACCCGACACACAATCCGGACTGCATCTCGGAGAATCCGGCGCTGGACACATTAATCATCCCGCGTGCCCGTGACCTGGGAGGGTTCGAAGTGCGCCGCGCATTGCCTTCGGTAAAACGACAGTTGGTGGGCCCTTTCATATTTTTCGATCAAATGGGGCCCGCTGAATTCATCACCGAAGGCGGCATCGACGTGCGGCCCCACCCCCATATCGGACTGGGCACGGTCACCTATCTGTACCAGGGCGAATTCGAGCACCGTGACAGCCTTGGCACACATCAGTTGATCTATCCCGGCGAGGTCAATTGGATGGTAGCAGGGCGTGGTGTCACCCATTCCGAGCGCACCAGTGACGAAACACGCGGCAGGAAACACAGCCTGTTCGGCATTCAGACCTGGATCGCCTTGCCCGAAGCGCATGAGGATATGGCCCCGGATTTCGAACATCACAAACAGGCCGCGCTGCCGCATATTCAGGATGCAGGCGTCAGTGCCCGATTGATCCTGGGTTCAGCTTATGGTGAGACCAGCCCGGTCACGATGCTGTCCGAAACCTTCTATCTCGACGTGCAATTGGAACCCGGCGCGTCTTTGCCTCTGCCTGACGACCACGAAGATCGAGGTGTCTATGTCACGCAAGGTTCGGTCGAAATCGCGGGTGACAGGTTTGACGAGGGCCGCATGATGGTGTTCCGGCCCGGGGACAAGCTGTCTGTCAAGGCCGGTGCGCTGGGCGCGCGGCTGATGCTGCTGGGCGGAGCGACCCTGAATGAAGACCGCTACATCTGGTGGAATTTCGTTTCGTCTTCGAAGGAAAAGATCGAAACCGCAACCCGTGAGTGGAAAAGCGCCGATTGGGCCAATGGTGCATTTCAACTGCCTCCGGGTGACGATCAGGAATTTATCCCTATTTCCAAAGAGCTTGAGCGCACCAAACCCCGGCTGGCCCGCTAACGCGTGACGTCGGGGGCAAGCGGGCTTGTGTCACAGGACGTTTGCGGTGATCCTTTTCGGGTGTACCGGAGGGGGTATCATGAAACTTGTCCTTGCTGGCGCGGGCAGCATTGGCTGCTTCTGCGGAGCCTTGCTGGCCCGGTCGGGGCATTCCGTGACCCTGCTGGGGCGCGCGCATGTGCTGGACCCGATCCGTGAGCGCCGGCTGACGGTTACGGATTTCGACGGCCTTGATTACACGGTCCCGCCTGAATCTCTGGTGCTCAGCGAAGATCCGGCCTGCCTAGGCCGGGCCGAACTTGTCATTGTAACGGTCAAATCGGGCGCAACATCGGATATGGCCGAGCAGATAGGCGCCTTTGCGCCCCGGGATGCGCCTGTCCTGTCCTGGCAGAACGGGATCGAGGCCACCGAGACGTTGCGCAATGCCCTTCCTGGGCGCGACATACGCGCCGGAATGGTTCCGTTCAACGTGGTGCCGACTGCCCCCGCCACCTATCATCGGGCCACGTCCGGAGAGATCGTCATCCAAAGCGGCGCTGGTGATCTGGCCGCGCAGCTGAGCAGCGCAGACCTTCCCGTCACGTCCAGCGACCAGATCGAAGCCGTGCAATGGGGCAAGCTGGTGATCAACCTGAACAATGCGCTCAATGCCTTGTCGGGCCTCACGCTGGTGGATCAGCTGATGAACCGCGACTGGCGCAATCTTATGGCGGATCAGATGTCCGAGGCGCTGACCGTCCTCAAGGCGGCGGGTCATCCCGTGGCCTCGACCACACCGCTTCCGGCATGGATGACCCCGCATATTCTGCGGCTGCCGACACCGCTGTTCACCCGGATCGCGGCCCGGATGCTGACAATCGACCCGAGCGCGCGAACGTCCATGGCCTATGACCTCATGGCTGAGCGGCAAACGGAAATTGACAGCCTGCAAGGTCACATCATCCGGATGGGACACGAAACCGGAGTGCCGACACCCATCTGCACGCAGGTGTCCGACCTGATCAAACATGCACCCGATCACCCGTTGTCGCCGGAACAGATCAGGCTCTGACGTCATCCCTCAGGCGAACGCGGTCAGCACCCAGTAAATGACGGCCGACATGGTTGCGGCGGCGGGCACGGTGACAATCCATGCGGCCACGATGGTCATGAAATGCGACCGCCGTACCAGCTTGCGCCGGCGGTATTCTTCTGGAGCAAGGTGTTGTGCTTTGCGTTGAAGCTTTCCCTGCTTGCGCCGGCGCTCGGAATCCCACTCGCGGTAGAAGCCGACGCCAAAGACGGCACCAACAGCGATATGGGTCGAACTGACCGGCAGGCCAAGCCAGCTGGCCAGAATCACGGTGATCGCCGCCGACAGGGCGACGCAAAAGGCGCGTATCGGGTTCAGCTTGGTGATCTGGCGGCCCACCATCCGGATCAGCCTAGGGCCGAACAGGAACAGACCGAAGGAAATCCCGAACGCTCCGATGATCATCACCCAAAGCGGGATTGGAACTTTCGCGGCGAACTCTCCGAATTCGGCCGCGTGGACAATCGCAGCCAGCGGGCCGACCGCATTGGCCACGTCATTTGCGCCGTGGGCAAAGCTCAGGAACGTGGCCGAGATCACAAGCGGCAGGCCAAACAGCGTCTTCAGCGACCGGGTTCGGTTCTCCATCCCTTCGGATCTGCGCTTGACCCACGGGACGGTCACGGACCAGGTCAGCAGCCCCACGCCCAACCCGATCAATAGGGCCATCTTGGGATCGATATGCACGATCCGTTGCAGGCCTTTGACGGACAGATAGGTGGCAAATGCCCCCGCCATCACCGCCAAAAGGAAAGGTACCCACTTGCGCGCGGCGGCAATCTTGTCGTCCTGATTCTGGATTTTCGACTTGATCAGCGCCAGAAAAGCCGCGGCAACCGCACCGCCGAGTATCGGCGAAATCACCCAGCTGGCTGCAATTGCACTCATCGTGCCCCAGCTCACCGCGCTCAGGCCCGCTGCTGCAATGCCTGCACCCATCACCCCGCCCACGACTGAATGCGTTGTGGACACAGGGGCGCCGATCCAGGTCGCCAGGTTGACCCACATGGCCGAAGATATCAGCGCCGCCATCATGGCCCAGATGAACACCTCGCTGTTTTGCACCGAGGCGGGGTCGACAATCCCCTTGGAGATGGTCGAGACCACGTCACCCCCCGCAAGCAACGCACCAGCGCTTTCGGCAATGGCGGCAATCACGATAGCGCCGCCCATGGTCAGCACATTCGCGCCGACCGCTGGGCCCATGTTGTTGGCCACGTCATTGGCACCGACATTGATCGCCATATAGGCCCCGAACGCGGCCGCCGCGACCACGACATGGCTGCCATCCGCCCGACCGAACAAGACCGCCGCCGTCAGCCCGGCAAGCGCCATGAAGGCCAGCGCGACCCCCGGTGCCAGCAGGTGGCGCGCGACATGGATGTTGGCGGTTTCGACCCGCGAAATTCGGTGCAGGTCGCTGTCCAACGTTTGCCAGCGTGGTTTCGGATTCGTGTCAGACATGAACTTGGTCAGATATTGAAGGATCGTGCGCCACTAACGGTATCGGGCTGCTCAGGCAAGCTGGGTGCCATCGAAATGTTGCGAATTCCTTACAGTTTGCGCAACAAGTCCTGAAGCTCGGGCTCTTGCACCAGGGTGGCCGCTTCAGCCGGCGAAAACCAGCTGCGCTCGCGCTGGTCGGCCTCGGGAAAGTCATCGGCCAGCGCGCACACCGAAATCCTGTAGACATTGGTCAATACCGGTTGCGCCGATCCGTCTTTGAGGATCTTGTCGTAGGTGAATTGGCCGATGGGTTCATCGTGAACTGCATCCGCGCGCACCCCGGCTTCTTCCCAGGCCTCCTGAAGGGCTGTTTCCGCGCCACTCAAACCATCGATGGGCCAGCCTTTCGGGATGATCCAGCGTTTGGTGTCACGGCTGGTGATCAGCAAGACCTGGTCCTGCCCGTCATAAGTGCGGGTGCACAACGCCGCAAACTGCACCCGTCGGGGGCGCAGGAACAGCGGTCGTCCTACCTCTTCCCAGATATTTTGCAGCCATGCATTCATCAGTTTTTTTGTCGGTCTACTCTATGCCTTCAAAGTTGATTCGACTTAACAACGGAAATAGTGAGTTTCAATTAAACCTTCCAGTTTGGCCGGGTTTGGCCGATTTTTGAGGGTTTTCTGGGTTGTTTTGTGGATTATGGGCAAGGCTCGGGCTTTGCTGATGGCTCTAGTCACGTCTGCGTTTTGCCCTCAGCGTGGGATCAGCCTGGGTCGGGTCTTCGGGCCAGGGGTGTTTGGGGTATTGCGCCCTCATGTCTTTGCGTACATCCGCGTAAGAGCCCGCCCAGAAACCGGGCAGGTCACGCGTTATCTGGATCGGGCGCTGCGCCGGTGACAGCAGAGTGATCTTCAAAGGCTGGCCACCGATCGCCGGGTGTCGGGTCACGCCAAACACTTCCTGCAAACGGACCGAGATTTCCGGCACGGCCGCGCTGTAATCAATTGGCACCTTGCGCCCCAGCGGCGTTTCAAATGACCCCGGAGCGCGCCGGTCCAGCTCCTGCGTCTGCGCCCAGTCCAGCCGCGCGCGCAGGGCGGGCAAAAGGTCGAATTTCTTCCAGTCTTCGGCGCTTTTGACCCCTGACAGCATGGGCAGCAACCAGTCCTCCATGTCGGCCATCAGGCCTGCGACCGAAAAATCGGGCAGATCGACGCCATCGGCGCGCACCAGCTCGACACGGGCGGCCAGGCGCGCGGCGGCACCCTCCGGCCGCAGGCCCAGATCGCGTATCCCATCCAGCATCGCGCGGGCCACGGCGTCGTCCGGGACGTCCTTCCAGATGCGGTCGTCCAATATGATCGCGCCGAACCGCTCTTGCCGCCGCGACACGACGCGCCGCTCGCGTTTGGACCAGGCGCACGTCTCGACCCAGCCGATCTGATCCGCGAACAGATCGCGGATGTCGCGTTCCGAAATCTGGGTGGCCATCCGGACCTTCGCCTCGCGCGGGTTGCCATCCGTGTCGATGACGACCAGAAACGGAGCGCTGGCCAGTGAATCCGCACTGTCCAGAACAACGCCTTTCCCCCCTGACAGCACATAGCGCGGCGCGTCACCCTTGCGCCGCTGCCCGATGCGGTCAGGATAGGCCAGCGCAGCCATGGCGGCGGGGCTCAGATCGGCCGAGTCGCCCTTGACCTGTTTCCGCAGACGCCTGGTCTCGGCATTGATCCGATCCACTGCGCCCATGTTGACCTGCCAGACCCTGTTGCGCTGAAAGGCCCGGGGATCGCGCAGCGCCTCTTGCCGCAGGGTGATATCCACCGGCGCGCCGCGAAGGGGGTCACGCTCGGCCATCAACGCCGCCAACGGGGCGGCCTTCGGACCGGCCCGCACAAGCATGTGCCCCAACCGGGGATGCAAGGGCAGTGCCGCCAGGGCGCGCCCATGATCGGTGATCCGCCCATTGGTATCGAGTGCGCCCAGCATCGTCAGCAAAGCCCGCGCCTCGGCCATCGTCCCCTCGGGAGGTGGTGTCAGAAAGGCAAGATCGGCCGCGTCAGCGCCCCACAGGGACAGCTCCAGCGCCAGCCCGGTCAGGTCCGCCGCTTCGATCTCGGCAGGCGGGTAGGCGGCCAAGGCACCGTCTTCCCCCTTCGACCAGAGCCGGTAACACACCCCTTCGGCCACCCGTCCGGCTCGGCCCGCGCGCTGTGTGGCCTCGGCCCGGGTCACCCGTTCGGTCACCAGCCGGGACATGCCCGATCCTGGATCGAACCGAGCCCGCCGGGCCTGTCCCATATCCACCACGACCTTGATGTCGGGGATCGTCAGCGAGGTTTCGGCAATCGACGTCGCCAGCACGACTTTGCGCCCTTGTTCCACCGGGGCAATCGCCGCACGCTGGGCCGCAAAGGGCATGGCTCCGAACAATGGGCGCACCACGCAACTGTCGGGCAACCGACCGTACAAAAGGCTTTCAGCGCGCCGGATTTCGCCCTCTCCTGGCAGGAAAACCAGAATTCCGCCGCCGGACTTCCGCGTCTCACGCTCGGCCTGCACCACCAGATCGATCAACGCATCCAACCGTCGCGCTTGCGGCCCCATTGGCCGTTCCAGCCAGCGCGTCTCAACCGGGAAGCTGCGCCCGTCCGATGTGACCAGAGGGGCCGCCATCAACGCGCCGACCGGATCCGCATCCAGCGTGGCTGACATGGCCAGCAGGATCAGATCGTCCCGCAATGCGTCGGTCACCTCGAGGCACAAGGCCAGCCCCAGATCGGCGTTCAGAGATCGTTCGTGGAATTCATCGAAAATCACCGCCCCAATTACCGGCAGATCCGGGTTGGATTGCAGCATCCGGGTCAGGATGCCTTCGGTCACCACCTCGATCCGGGTGTCTTTCGACACTTTCGCCTCGCCGCGCACACGGTATCCCACGGTCTGGCCTGCGCGTTCTCCCAACGTCTCGGCCATCCGTTCGGCTGCGGCCCGGGCCGCCAGCCGCCGGGGTTCCAGCATCACGATCCTGCCTTCGCACAAACCCGCCTCGAGCATTGCCAGGGGAACCCGCGTGGTCTTGCCCGCCCCCGGTGGGGCCTGCAACACCGCGCGACCCTGCGCACGCAATCTGTCCAGCAGTTCGGGAATGGCGTCGTCGATGGGCAGGCGTATCGTCATCCGGCTCTTATCCGCGATCATGCAGGTGGCGTCCAGTTCTCGCGCCGCGCGCGTTCTGGTGACACCGGGGCGGCAGACCCAACCCTGAACGACCAAGCAACGCACGAATTGACGCAGCTTTCGCTTTGATCGCATTTCCGGCGACCTGCGGTCTGGACAAACGCCCCCCGAGCGCGGCAACTATTCCTGCCTCTAGGATCGGGACAAGAATGCAGACAGACAGCCTCAGCGACAGGATTTTGAAGGGCGAGCGCCGGGCGCTGGCCCGCGCGATCACTCTGGCGGAAAGCAACCGCGCCGATCATCGTGCACAGGCCAGCGATTTGTTGGCCCGGCTCGCAGGGTCAGGGCGTCAGGCGCTCCGGATCGGTTTGTCGGGTACGCCCGGGGTGGGCAAGTCCACCTTCATCGAAAGCTTTGGCATGATGCTGACAGGGCAGGGGCTGCGTGTCGCGGTTTTGGCAGTCGATCCCAGCTCTGCCCGTTCGGGCGGCTCGATTCTGGGGGACAAAACCCGGATGGAACGCCTGAGCCGCGAGAAGAACGCCTTTATCCGCCCCTCCCCCAGCCAGAGCCATCTCGGGGGCGTTGCCCGACGGACGCGTGAGGCCATCGCCCTATGCGAGGCCGCAGGCTATGACGTGGTGCTGATTGAAACCGTGGGCGTCGGGCAGTCCGAAACGGTGGTGTCCGAATTGTCGGACCTGTTCCTGTTGCTGTTGGCCCCGGCGGGTGGGGACGAATTGCAGGGTGTCAAACGTGGCATCATGGAGATGGCCGATATCATCCTGATCAACAAGGCGGATGGCGACCTGAAGGCCACGGCGACCCGGACATGCGCAGACTATGCCGGTGCGTTGCGATTGCTGCGCAAGCGCCCGCAGGATCCCGAAGGTTTCCCCAAGGCAATGACCGTTTCAGCGGTCGAAGAACAAGGGCTGGAGCAAGCCTGGCACGAGATGCAATTCCTGACCCGGTGGCGCCGCGACAACGGTATCTGGGAAGCCAACCGGGCCGCCCAGGCGCGATACTGGTTCGATCAGGAAGTCCGCCATGCCCTTCTGGCCCGGCTCGACACGCCGCAGGCCAAGGCCGAGATGGAACGCCTGAACGCCGAAGTCTCGGCCGGGCGTCTGAACCCGGCCCGCGCGGCCGAAAAACTGCTTGGCACGCTGAGCTGACGGGGTGAAAGGGGGCAAGGTTTCAAAGGCGGGCGCAAAATGAAAGAATTCGTTCGGTCCGTCTTGACCCTTCCTGCGATTCCCACTACACGCATCCAACCAGTTTTCGGGCGCGACTTCGGGTTGTGCCCCTTGTGATTTGGCCGAGGGCTTTGTGCCCGGCCTCCAGAAACAAAGGAAGAAACCATGTCGCGCCGTTGCGAACTGACCGGAAAAGGCCCGATGACTGGCAACAATGTCAGCCATGCCAAAAACAGAACTCGTCGTCGTTTCCTGCCGAACCTGAATGACGTTACCTTGCAGTCCGAAACCTTGGGCCGCGGCGTGAAGCTGCGCATCTCGGCAGCCGCCCTGCGTTCGGTTGACCACCGCGGCGGTCTGGACGCATTCCTGGCCAAAGCCAAGGATGAAGAACTGTCGGCGAACGCACTGAAAGTGAAGAAGGAAATCGCCAAGGCGCAAGCCACGGCCTAAGCCTTATCGCTTGTTGATTTTCAGGCCCTGCACCTCTGAGGTGCAGGGCTTTTTCGTTTTGAGCCGCCCGCCGCCGCCTTGCATTGTTTTCAATTTCGAAATTATTTTTCGCCATTGGTGAATTGCTTCACATACGGAAAGCCGAATCTGACCTATCGTCACTGCCATTCATCAGGCGGGGGCCTCACTATGACGTTAAAAAGTTTCTACCTTTTCCTGTTTCTGGCCGCGGTTTTTCGCAAAGCAATTTCGGCTTGTACGCGGATGCAGCGCAGGGTGAATCGTTCCCACACCAGCTTCAATACAAGCAAGGTGAAACGACCGGGAATTGATTACTGAAACCAGCTTCAAGCGCGACCCTTTGGCGCTTGAAGCTACTCTGCTGACTGACCTATACCCGGGTCAGGATGAGACCAGCCATATCACGATTCCTGCCTTATGTTCTGTCCCTGCTTTTGGTTCTGACCGGGCAGGGCCTTGCCGTGTCCCGCGGCATGGACAAGGCCGTGGGTCAGATGGTGTTGTGCACAGGCACCGGTCCGGTCGTTGTCTACATGGACGAAGACGGACAGCCCACCGCGCCACCGCATTACTGCCCGGATTTCGCACTGTCCCTGATGGGCGCGGTCGCCGTTGCCCAGCCGCCCATGCCTATGGCGCCAGAGCGGGCGCAGATAGCGCCGCTGCGACATCTGGTCAATCAAATCGCCTTGCCGGTCCCCGGCACCCCGGCGCGCGCGCCGCCTGTACGTGTTTGAAGACACTACTTTTTCAAACCTACAATACAGGAGAGGCACGATGTCCCTCAAAACTACTCTGTTTGCAACCCTGGCCGCCTTTACCCTGGCCATGCCCGCTTTTGCTGAAGGCACTATCAAAGTTGATGACGCCTATGCCCGGTCGTCGGGAAAGACCGCCAAGGCAGGCGCCGCGTTCATGATGATCCAGAATCTGGGCGATGCGGACGACCGTCTGGTCGGCGTGACGTCGGATGCCGCTGCCCGGGTTGAACTGCACACCCACAAAGTCGACGACAATGGCGTGGCCAAGATGGTGCATGTCGAGGAAGGCTTTGCCATTCCGGCAGGTGAAACCCACATGCTGAAACGTGGCGGCGACCACGTGATGTTCATGGGGCTGACCGAACCGTTCGAGCAGGACGCCATGGTTCCGGTGACGCTGATCTTTGAAAAGGCTGGCGAGGTTGAGATCGAAATCCCGGTCGATCTGGAGCGTCAGGACATGGGCGGACACGGATCTCATTCGAACTAGGGCAACGCCTGTCTTCAGGCCGCGCTGCGGCCGTCATCCATGCGTCAGGCCGGGCATTGCCCGGCCTGTTGTTCCTGCGGTCACCGCTGGTGCTATTTGTTGACGGTTTTCATACCGACACGGTCACCGGCCCGGCGGAATCGGGACGCCAGCCAGAACATGACCGCGGCAATGGCCAGCGCCGAAAAGGCGATGCCCCATCCCAGCGCAACAAGCGCGACCGCTGGCCAGATCATCAAAACAAGCCCGACCACAAGCGCGACAAAACCCGAAACGCGCATGGAGCCGCGTTGAGGGTCTCTCTCGTGCATTTGCCCGGATGCCGCAAGCGAACCGATCCCGATGATCAGCGCCCATGCGCCCATCAGGAAAAAGGCCAGTTTGACCGTCCCTTCCGGCCAGATCAGCAGGACAAGCCCGATCAGAAGCGCACCGATTGCAGCCCCGCCCATCACCCCGCGACGCCCAACGCCCAAGAGCGTCAGGCCACCATCGAGGATCAGCAGCACACCAACCAGCCGCAGCAGCAACGCGATGCTGCCAGACGGCCAGAACAGTGCTGCAATACCGACAAGCCCGGCCAGTATTCCGCGCAGCAGAAAGGTCCACCACAGGCTGGAAAGCTGCTCTCCCAGCATGTCGCGCCCGGCCATGCTGCCTTCATCCAGAATTTCACCGGTCCGGGGGTCCTGATCCGTCATTTCTTGTCCTCCAGTCGTTTCGGGGACAGTCTAACCGAATTAAGCGAGTGTTGTCTGTACTTTAACTGTGCGGCGCAAGCAGGTGCCCGACCCATCGCGGAACTGTCTGGGTCGCTTTGCCGACAAGTCTTTCATCAAACCCGGATGCGCCCGGCGACGGTTCCAGATTGATCTCGATCGTCCGAGCGCCCGCCGCCTGTGCCTCGTGCACGAACGCTGCCGCCGGATAAACCTGACCCGAGGTGCCAATGGCGGCAAAAAGCGACGCGCTGGTCAGGTGGTCATAAATCTCGTCCATGTAATAGGGTATCTCTCCAAACCAGACCACATCGGGCCGGGCCGTGGGGCGCGCACAGGCGGGGCAGGATTCCCCAACCGCCATTTCGGGCGGGGCGGTCCAGCGATGGCCACAGGCTGAACACAGCGCGCCCGCCAAAGTTCCGTGCATGTGGATGACATCCTTTGCGCCGCCCGCCTCGTGCAGGCTGTCCACGTTCTGGGTCACGATCACGACGTCCCCGGGCCAGTCCCGTTGCAGCCGGGCCAGTGCTTCATGAGCGGCATTGGGTTGAACCCTGGCGGCCTGAACCCGCCGCGCATTGTAAAACCCTTGAACCAGTGCGGGATCGCGGGCGAATCCTTCCGGCGTGGCTACATCCTCGATGCGGTGCTGGACCCATAATCCACCCTCATCGCGAAAGGTGCTCAACCCGCTTTCGGCGGATATTCCGGCCCCGGTCAGAATCACGATCTTTTCCATTTCTCCTCCGCGCGGTACAGCATGGTACATGTCACACCGTATCCTCTTTGTCTGCCTGGGCAATATCTGCCGCTCGCCTGCGGCAGAGGGCGTTTTTCGCGCCCGCGCGCCGCATCACGTAACCGATAGTGCCGGAACCATGGGCTGGCATGCGGGAAAACCGCCCTATGGCCCGATGCAGGCAGCTGCGAAGGTCAGGGGAATCGATCTGGGCGACCTGCGCGCCCGTCAGTTCACCGCTGCCGATTTCGACCGCTTCGACCTGATCCTGGGCATGGACGCCAACAACATCGCGGATATCGAGGATCTGCGCCCCGCCGGCAGTGACACCCCGGTGCGCCTGCTGACCGATTTCGCCCCTGAAGCCGGCGCTGATCATGTGCCTGACCCATATTACACGCGGGATTTCGATGGCGCTCTGGATCTGATCGAGGCGGCGGTCGAGGGGCTTGCCGCCCATCTGGACAGTTAGCCGCCGATCACCCGCAGCGATCCGCTCAGCCAGGGCAGTTTGGCCAAAGCCGGGTCAACGATCTGGTTCTGCATCAGACGCCGTGTCATGCCCGCCACCTCCTGCGGCACCTGATCGGACCAGCCCGTTCGCGCCAGCAAGGATATGCTGCGCGAGAAATCCCCAAACGGGGCAGGCTGGGCCTCCAGCCCTTCATGGAACCGCGCGGCGCGCATGAAACCCAGCGGCGTCGTGATCGCCCAACCCAGACCCCGTGCAACCATGGCCATCAGCGCCATGTGCGAGCCGATCTCGAACCGTTCCTCGAACTCCTGCGTGCCGCGCGCCATATGCGCCTCGATCTGCCGGCTGATCAACTGCTCGCGGGCATAGCGCAGATACGGCAGGCTGTTCTGTGCCGCCTCCACTCCGCCCGCCCCCTTAGGCGCAACCAGAATGAACGGATCCCGGACCAGAGGGTACTCGACCACCCCCTCCAGCACTTCTCCGCTATGGGCGGTGACGGCCATATGCAGGCGTTGTTCGGCCAAGGCCTCGAACAGATCGAGGCTCGACAAGGTGATCAGTTTGAAATTCGATCGGGTCAGACTGTCTGCCAGCAACGTGGCCAGCCGCGGGGTCAGATCATTGTCGAAGTCGTCGATCAGCCCGATGGACAACGTGGTCAGATGCCCCAAATCCATGACCGACAATTCGCTTTGCGCCATTTGCAGCTCGGCCAGAACCGCCTCGGCGCGGACCAGAAAGCTGCGCCCGGCCTGTGTCAGGCGCATCGGTCGGCGCCCGTGATCGACCAGTTCGGTGCCCAGAGCCTTTTCCAGATTGCGCAACTGTTGGGAAACGGATGGCTGGCTGAGCCCCGTGATCTCGGCGGCCTGTGCCACCGATCCCGTCCGCGCCAAAGCCTCGAACACCTCAAGGCCCCGCAGGGTCAGCCCTTTCATCACCATAAGATACACCTTTCGCTGCGCCTTTCTGGGGCGCAGCGCGGATCAGGTCAAGGTTTCAGAAGGGCTCAGCTACAGATCGCCTGCGCCATCTGGCCAAAGTTCTGATACCGGTCCCACAGCGCATCGTCGCGCGCGGTCTGCGACATCTTCAACTCCTGCGCCTGATGGGGGTCGGTGAACCATTTGGCCACGGTTTTCTGATCGCTGCGGGTAAGCGCCTGATCTGCTACGCGCTGGATGCAACTGCACCGATCCCGCGTCGCTGCTGACCGGTCCGACGCCAGACATGCCCGCTTGATCTGCGCCGCATCCGCAACCGGAGCCACCGCCGTCAGCGATGCCGCACAAAATGCGATTAAGAGGAACTGTTTCATGCTCATGCCTCGTTTTTGCCTGCCCGGAGGGATCTTGCGCCCCTCTCGGTCTGCGGCGGAGTATGAATCAAACTGGAGTTTGGATCAACGGACAAGATGCTGTTGATCAGGAATGTTGCCTCTTTTCTCTTCAGCGTCAGCCTCGCGGTTTCAACGGCATATGAATCCTGATCGACCAGGCTGCGAAAGAACAGATCATCCGGGTTCTGGCCACTGGTGGATGGTGCCAGCAGCAGGCTTTCGGAAATTGCTCCGTTGGCGTTAATGACATTATGTGTTTCAAGCAGCAGATGATGGTAAATTGCACTGTTTTTTCTGCACAATGTAGCAACGCCCGCATCAACAAGGCTGATGGCTGGAACAAACACTTCGTTCTCTGCACAAAGGATTTCAGCCAAAGGGTGCGTGACCAGCATTCTGTGTTGCTGTGACACTTTCAAAGGCGCGAAATTCGAAAGCGTTCCCTCGGGAATTTCGACCATTCTGAAACGTCCGGCTGTGATGACAGCCTGTTCGCCCGTCCAGATGACAGGTAGATAGCCATTGTCACGGGTCCAAATCTCATCACCCGGCTTCAGCATTTCGATGGGGCGGTATCCGGATTCGGTTTCGATCAGTGTCCCACGGCAGTAGCAAATGGGGCTGACATATGCGTTTGATGCGAAGCTTGGGCCTTCTTGCGTACTGACGACCGTCAGAGGCACTCCGGCTGGTGGAAACTGTCCGGGTCCGCCGATGAATGCGATGCCCTCGACGGTTCCATATGCCGGTGATGAGTTGTTCACGTTGAACGCAACCGCCTGCCACGTGGTTGTCCCATCTGTCAGCGTAATACCATATTCGGCTTCAACACGCGTGCCGCTGGCGAAAAGCGTACCATCGATTGTCTGATCGCCGTTTAACCGCTGATTGCCATCATTGTCGGAAAAGTTGGTGTCCGATCCGGCATCCGTGATAAAAACTTCGGTCGCGGCGCGCGAATTGATGGTAATCGTCTCACCAATAAGATGTATCCCCGTGCCCTGATTGATCCCGTCCAGACCCTGCGCCACAGAGACGGACAATTGACCTTCACCCAACACAAAGATCGAATAATCGGCCAAGTCTTCCCTGCTTTCTGTTTTTGAAACGGCCAGATGATGCGATCATCTTAACTATTCACTGATTTCGGGTAAATGCCGCTGAACAGAAAGGCGCGGGTGGGACCTTTTTTGCAACGCTTCAACGCTTGACGAGGGGCAAAACTCCCGACATATCCCACTCCATGACAGACCTCGCTCATATCCGCAATTTCTCCATCGTCGCGCATATCGACCATGGCAAATCCACCCTTGCTGACCGGCTCATCCAAGAGACCGGCACGGTCAAGGACCGCGACATGAAAGAACAGCTGCTCGACAGCATGGATATCGAGCGCGAGCGCGGCATTACCATCAAGGCCAACACGGTTCGCATCGACTATACCGCCGACAATGGCGAACAGTATGTGCTGAACCTGATCGACACCCCCGGCCATGTGGATTTCGCCTATGAGGTCAGCCGGTCGATGCGCGCGGTCGAAGGCTCTCTGCTGGTTGTGGACTCGACCCAAGGAGTTGAGGCGCAGACACTGGCGAATGTCTATCAGGCCATCGACGCGGATCATGAGATCGTGCCGGTGCTGAACAAGATCGACCTGCCCGCGTCCGACTGTGACCGCGTGGCCGAACAGATCGAGGACGTGATCGGCATCGACGCGACCGATGCCATTCAGGTTTCCGCCAAGACGGGGCAGGGCATCCACGAAACTCTGGAAGCAATCGTGCAACACCTGCCCGCACCGAAGGGCAATCTGGACGCGCCTCTCAAGGCGATGCTGGTGGATTCGTGGTACGACGCCTATTTGGGCGTCATCGTTCTGGTCCGCATCATGGACGGAACGCTGAAAAAGGGCATGCGGGTCAAGTTCATGTCGAACGGCACCCTGCACCATGTCGACCGCGTCGGCGTCTTCCGGCCCGAGATGGAGATGGTTGACAGTCTCGGCCCCGGTGAGATCGGCTTCCTCACCGCATCCATCAAACAGGTCCGCGACACCCGCGTCGGCGACACCATCACCAATGACCGCAACGGCACCGAAGAGGCCCTTCCGGGCTTCAAACCCGCGCAGCCGGTGGTGTTCTGCGGCCTGTTCCCGGTGGACAGCGCCGAATTCGAAGACCTGCGGGATGCGATCGACAAACTGGCGCTCAACGATGCCAGCTTCAGCTTTGAAATGGAAACTTCGGCCGCACTTGGCTTTGGCTTCCGCTGCGGCTTCCTGGGCCTCTTGCACCTCGAGGTCATCCGCGACCGCATCGAACGCGAATATGATATCGAGCTCATCACCACCGCGCCGTCGGTGATCTATCACGTCTACATGAAAGACGGTGAGATGATCGAGCTGCACAACCCCGCCGACATGCCCGACCCCTCGAAGGTCGACCATATCGAGGAACCGCGCATCAAGGCGACCATTCTGGTGCCGGATGAATACCTGGGCGACGTGCTGAAGCTGTGTCAGGACCGCCGCGGGATCCAGCTGGACCTGACCTATGCAGGCAGCCGCGCCATGGTCGTTTATGACCTGCCGCTGAACGAGGTCGTCTTTGATTTCTACGACCGCCTGAAATCGGTGACCAAGGGCTATGCCTCGTTTGACTACCAGATGACCGGCTATACCGAGGACAATCTGGTCAAGATGTCGGTGCTGGTGAACGATGAACCGGTCGACGCGCTGTCGACCATGGTTCACCGCGACCGGGCCGAGATGCGGGGCCGGGCGATGTGCGAAAAGCTCAAGGACCTGATCCCGCGCCACATGTTCAAAATCCCGATCCAGGCTGCCATCGGAGGCAAGGTCATCGCGCGCGAGACCCTTTCGGCCCTGCGCAAGGACGTGACCGCGAAATGCTACGGCGGCGACGCCACGCGGAAACGCAAACTGCTGGACAAGCAGAAGGCGGGTAAGAAAAAGATGCGTCAGTTCGGGAAGGTCGATATCCCTCAGGAGGCGTTTATTTCAGCGTTGAAGATGGACAGCTGAGGCTGTCCGTTTTTCCGGCGAGTGGGTGAAAGTGGTTGGCGCAGCCAACTGCGTGCCCACAAGACGGGTTTGATGTATGCCTCAGTGAAACAACAGCCTGTACTAACGCTCAATCTTGGTTGCCATGAATGATTACCCAATCCCCTCGCGATTATACCGTTACAGGTCGTGCGCTACTGATTACTTTGAAGATGAGTTGCGGGCAGTAGTCGAACGTCAAGAGCAGTTTTTCTCTTCAGTCAAAAGCCAGAACGATCCTTTTGATTGCAATCCGAAATTTGTCGCTTCATCTGATCATGAACTATTGCAACTATATGAAAAGATAGGAAAGAAACATCTAGTTTCTATGGGTGTATTGAGGGAACACTATCCCAATTTGAGCCGTGCGGAACTTCGACGGCTGCAGAAGCGAGACTTTAGTGTCTCTGCTTCAAATATTGCCAGCTCAAATCCCACACTCGAACAGTTTGTTAACGAGATTCGAACCGGTTCTCGGATTATCTGTCTTTCTGAAACATGGAACAATCCGCTTATGTGGGCCCACTATGGAGCTGGTCACAATGGTATTGTTTGGGGGTTCGAGCCTGATGTGGACACCGCTATTGAGAGCGACTACGACATACCGCTTAAGGTCCGTTACGTCGAAAATCGGCCAACGCTAAAGACCACTGATTTAGTCTGTTGGCTGGAGTCTGAAAGAATAACCGATCCTTCACTAGCTTCTCAGGGTTATGACGCGTTTGACGCACTTGTTCTCACTAAACCGAAAGTTTGGGAGTATGAGGAAGAGTGGCGCGTACAAGTGCGCTTTGATGGTCAAGACGCATACAAAAAAGTTCCGTCTCTCCAAATAAGAGAAGTTCTTATCGGAGCACGTGTTGAGACGGAAAAGGCTTCCTTAGTAGAAGAAATATGTGGTGATAAAGTGCCTGTATTCAGGGTCGGAATGGACTCGCAGAGTTTTGAGTTAATAAGGCTCTAGTACGGTTGGGCGCGATCGCTTCATACTGTGCTGCAGTCAACTAAACCTCCTCGCTTGGCGGCACCGCCGGGCTGCGTCGATCCGCCCCCGTCAAACTGAGGGTTTTCCTCCGGCAAAAACAGGCCGCGCGTTTGCGCCCCGGGGCTCCGCCCGTTCGCGGCTGAATTCGTCCACTGGACGAATTCCGAGACGCCGCTTACCCCCTCGGGCCGGCGCTTCCCTCCGGCTTGGCAATCGCACAATTTCTGAAATCCAACCAAAAGTGCTAGACTCCCCACATTCCAAACAGATTTTTCAAAGAGGGAAGTGTTATGGATCAGACTTTGCGTTCAAGAACGTCTATGGGACGTCTGGATCATTACTACTACATCATGCGGACGACAATTTTTGCCTATGTGGCGCTCGCCGCCATTATCGGGTTTGGCGCTCAGGGCATTTCGCTGGTTCTTATCGTTCTGGTCATTGCCACTGCGGCCTATGGCATTCTGGCAGGCAGCGCCGCTCTGGCCGATGTCGCGAACTTGCGCGACGACATGGATGAGGACATGGCGGCGTCGAATTTTGGCAAGGGCGTCAAATCCCATAACCTGAAAGGGCTGATCCTGACGTCAAATGTATTGCTCGGTCTGATTGGGCTGTCCGAACTCATCGCAATCGTGTTCTGACCGGAGTCTGTGACCAACCTCACAGCCTCAACTTCGCCCACCTGCTAATGTTGACGCAACGGCAACCTCGGCAGGAGGCCCCTATGTCCACATCGCTCATCCCTCTCATCGCCCTCGGGTCGGCGGGTCTCTATTCCGTTGCCATGATCTCGATGAAGTTCTGGTGGAAGATCCCCGGTGTTGGCCTGACCCTTCTGATTGTTGCCACGCTGCTGGCCGCCGCGACGCTGGAACTTGCCGCGCTGCGCAACGAACGATTGGGCATCATCTATACCGGCATTCTGGGGGCCGAGGTCGTGCTGATCGCCATCGCCTCGTATTTCCTGTTCGGCGAGAACTTTTCCTATCGCGAGGGGATTGGCATCGCGCTGGTCATTGTCGGGACAGCTCTGGCCTGGGCCTGAAGCCCCATTCTAAGCCGCCGCTGAACCAATCATGAAGTTTCCCTTAAGTAAGTTGTAACCCGCCCGGGCGCTCCCAATCTGTTGACCAGACAGAAGGAGAGAGCCCATGACCAGATATATGACTGCCGGAGCAGCCGCTTTGGCCACGACCCTCGCCCTTGGAACGGCCGCGCTGGCCGATAACACGCCCGACCTGCGCGGCACGTGGCTGGGGTCTTACACGACCGTCCAGCCCAGCCATTACTACAAAGGCGATCAGCCCCGGTTCAATCAGGCCGAATGGATGCTGGATGTGCAGCTTCAGGACGGCAACGTTTTCTGGGGGCACAGCAAATGGCGTCGCGATGGCGATACCGACTGGAATGAATACGAGGCCACCGGCACCATCAGCCTCGATGGGACGGGCAGCATCGGCATCGTCGAAACCTCACCTCTGCTGATCGGCGCGAATGCGTTGATCGATGCGCGGTACGAAGATGGCAAGATCTTTGCCGATTTCCGTAGCCTGCGGAACGGAACGACCTACAGCACCGTTCTGGAACGTCAGGTGAACTGAAGCGTGTCCGGCTCGGGCGATTGTAGGGGGTAAGTATCGCTGCTGCAATTTTGACTGCGGCGGAGGTTAGTAGGTTGCCACGCGCGGGTCGGACCGCTTCTCAAAAACGGAACCATCGTCTCCACAGCGAGGAGACGGGCCGGGCGGCCAGTTCACCGCCTGCGACAGGATCCAGACCACCCCGCGCAAGAATGCGGCGTTCCTCGGCACGGGTCATCTGGATTTCGCGAACCTTCAGCGCGGCTTCGCGCGCGGTGACATAGCTGCCGTCCGGTCCCGGTTCCATTCCGGGGATGTTGCGCCCCCGCGACCACATCCCGCGAATGCCCGACAGCGGATGTTTCCACCCGATTTCGTCATCATCCTGCAAATGCCAGATCCGCTTCGCTTCGGCGACCGAGACCAGAGCGGCCAGCGGTTTACCGTGCCGGGTCAGTGTGATCACTTCTCGCGGGTCCTGTGCGCGGGTGACCAGAGCGCCCAAATGGGCGCGCGCATGGGAAATGGTGCAACGCATCGGCGAATCTCCGTATGTACGATTCGAAAGATTGGTGGTCCGAGAGTTGTACAAACCCCGCAATTCTCAACTAATGGCGCGTGCGGTGGCCTTTGCGCCCGCAGCATTGGGCCAAAAACCGGGCTCAGGTTCAGGCCTGAAAATGTCCCGGGACAAACAGGCGTGGAGTCGAAACTTCTCGGATTATCCACAAAGATTTCCCGGCAGATACCAACAGTTTATCCCCGTCTAATTTTCATGCTGCGGTGCTATTTTCTTGTCAGATACAAGGCGTGCTGCAACAGTCTGAGCACCACACAGGTTCTTAGGAACCGAAGGTGGGGCGCAAAGGCCCGGGGGTCTTGGCAGAGAGACTGGATCTTAGGATTTGCGTTGAACTGCAATGGCTTACCGGTGGGTGATCAGCCGAGTGAGGGTCTCGTGCCCAAGTCGGATGGCTACCTTCTCAGAAGGCCGATGCACGCTGTGATGTCCTTTCGGGGGCAATGCAGCCGCCGCAGCTTCTCAGGGGGCTGTGGCAACTGGATCGGGTGCTCTTCGGAGCGCATCGACCCGGTAAGGCGTCAGGAGTGTCCGAAAGGATGCATGCAAAGACCGCGTCTGCGCACCTGGCGCCTTTTCCTTTGCCGGATTTCGGTTTCATACAGGCTACCACTCACCCCTGCCGAAAGGGACCGGGGCTCTTCTGCGTGTGCGAAAGAGCCCCGATTTAGCGTCAGATGATGCAATGCCGCGTCTATGCACCTGTAAGGGAAAGCTACCGCGGCATGCCATGTCTTTCAACTATATATTGAGAGAAGGCCCGCGTGCGGCGCAAAATAACGTGTATTACAGGCTTTCCTGCACGTCGGTTGCTGCGCCTTGGATGGCATCTCCGGCTTTTTCGATATCCTTGCCGGCGCCTTTGGCGGTTTCGCAGGCAGTCAGTGCAAACAGGCTCAGGCCCATCACAATTACGCGGATCATGTTCGTCTCCTTGGTGCTCGATTGTCTTTCGGTAGCACCTTTTAGCAGCCGGAGCCAGTTCCTAGGTCCGGTCGTCGCTGCAGAAGAGCTCGTAAACGACTTCGAGCATGCGGCGGGGACGATCATCCGCCAGACGATAATAGATGGCTTTGCCTTCCCTGCGAGGTATCACCAACCCTTCAAGTCGCAGACGGGAAAGTTGCTGTGATACAGCGGCTTGTCTGGCGGACAGCAATTCTTCCAGTTCGGTGACGGATTTTTCACCGGACACCAGATGGCAGAGGATCATCAATCTGCCTTCGTGGCTTATTGCCTTGAGAAAATTGGAAGCGCGTGTCGCGTTGGTGACCATGCGGTCAAAATCTTCTTTTGACATGTCATTGGACAGCTGAGGAAGTGCCATCGATTGAGTTCCTTGCAAACCCGTTGGCCGGGTGTTGTTTCCGTTACGTAAAGAGACGTGAGTGTGAGGCCCTTCACTACATGTTTCGTACATTCATTTCTATATGTATGAATCAAAATAGCGTGATGTATGAAAGGGGAATTCGGATTGAACGTTCCCGCAACGCGAGGGGGCAGATGATTCACTTTAAGGCGATCTGCGGATCGTTGCCGGAAACAACAGATGGTTCGCCTTGACGATTGATGATGATCGACATTCGGTCAGCGTTCTCACTTGCCCCCCTTGCAGCCCCCCTTAGCCGACACTAAGACTCAGGTAACACTTGTTGGGATATTGTCCCGATCCATAGCTAAACAGGCAGGTTACGAATGTTCGATCCCGTAGAAACCTACATGAATACACTTGTTCCCATGGTCGTTGAGCAGACCAGCCGGGGCGAGCGCGCCTATGATATTTTCTCCCGCCTGCTGAAAGAGCGGATCATATTCATCAACGGACCGATTCATGATGGG
Organism: Ruegeria sp. A4; assembly: GCF_056543025.1. NCBI lineage: Bacteria > Pseudomonadati > Pseudomonadota > Alphaproteobacteria > Rhodobacterales > Roseobacteraceae > Ruegeria > Ruegeria sp. A4. Next base: position 28,423 of record NZ_JBQGAW010000011.1, read on the forward strand.
ATGAGCCATCTTGTTGTGGCGCAATTGCTGCACCTCGAGGCGGAAAACCCCAACAAGGAAATCTCGATCTACATCAACTCGCCCGGCGGGGTGGTGACCAGCGGTTTGTCGATTTACGACACAATGCAATACATCAAGCCGAAATGTTCCACATTGGTGATCGGTCAGGCGGCTTCGATGGGCTCGGTCCTTTTGGCCGGGGGCGAGAAGGGAATGCGCTTTTCACTGCCCAACAGCCGCATCATGGTGCACCAGCCCAGTGGCGGATACCAGGGCCAGGCCAGCGACATCATGATTCACGCGGCCGAGACGCAAAAGCTGAAGGATCGCCTGTATGACATCTACGTACGTCATACGGGGCAGACGAAAAAGGCGGTCGAAAAAGCGCTGGATCGTGACAATTTCATGAGCCCGGAAGAGGCCAAGGAATGGGGTCACATCGACGAGATTGTCGAAAACCGAGCGAAAATGGACACGGAAGAGGCCTGAGGCCGATACCCCGCGTCACCGGCGCGGGGGTCATTTTGAGATTGTAGCCGCCAGAGTGCTGGCCTAAGCTGCACACACAGGTGTAAGCGCCCCCGAAAAGGGGCGCAGGGACGAAGCCCGAAAGGTAGATCATGGCGACGAATTCAGGCGGCGATGGTAAAAACACGCTCTACTGCAGCTTCTGTGGCAAAAGCCAGCATGAAGTCCGTAAGCTGATCGCAGGCCCCACAGTTTTCATCTGTGATGAATGTGTTGAGCTGTGCATGGACATCATCCGCGAAGAGACCAAGGCCAGCGGGCTGAAGTCATCTGACGGTGTTCCGACGCCCAAGGATATCTGCGAAGTACTGGACGATTATGTAATCGGTCAGGCCACGGCAAAGCGGGTTCTGTCGGTGGCCGTTCACAACCATTACAAGCGTTTGAACCACGCTCAGAAAGCGGGCAGCGATATCGAGCTGGCAAAGTCGAATATCCTGCTGATCGGTCCGACCGGTTGCGGTAAGACGCTGCTGGCGCAAACGCTGGCGCGTATTCTGGATGTGCCGTTTACCATGGCCGACGCGACGACCCTGACCGAAGCCGGCTATGTGGGTGAGGATGTCGAAAACATCATCCTCAAGCTGTTGCAGGCGAGTGAGTACAACGTCGAACGCGCGCAGCGCGGCATCGTCTATATCGATGAGGTCGACAAGATTACCCGCAAATCCGAAAACCCTTCGATCACGCGTGACGTGTCGGGTGAGGGCGTGCAGCAGGCGTTGCTGAAACTGATGGAGGGGACAGTGGCCAGCGTCCCCCCACAGGGTGGCCGCAAGCATCCCCAGCAGGAATTCCTGCAAGTGGACACGACGAACATTCTGTTCATCTGTGGCGGTGCATTCGCGGGTCTGGACAAGATCATCGCGCAACGTGGCAAAGGCTCGGCCATGGGCTTTGGTGCCGATGTGCGCGACAATGACGACCGCGGTGTGGGTGAGATATTCAAGGATCTGGAACCCGAGGATCTGCTGAAATTCGGACTGATCCCGGAATTCGTCGGTCGTCTGCCGGTTCTGGCGACGCTTGAGGATTTGGATGAAGACGCGCTGGTGACCATCCTGACCAAACCCAAGAACGCATTGGTCAAGCAATACCAGCGTCTGTTCGAACTGGAAGATGTTGAGCTGGGATTCACCGATGACGCGCTGAAAGCGATTGCCAAGAAAGCCATCGAGCGCAAAACCGGTGCGCGCGGCCTGCGGTCTATTCTCGAGGATATTCTGCTGGACACCATGTTCGAACTGCCGGGCATGAAAAATGTCAGCGAGGTTGTGGTGAACGAAGAGGCGGTGATGTCCGACGCGCAGCCGCTGTTCATCTATGCCGATGCGGCCAAGGAATCGGCCTCAGCGGGCTGAGGCCGGGCTATTTGCCGCGACGGTGGGACTTCACTTGAACCGGTTCAGGGGGCTCTGCCCCCGCTGCCCTTCGGGCATCCCCCCGGGGTATTTTTAGCCAGATGAAGCTGTGGATCCGTCGCTCGCACATGAGTGTCGGTGCAGTTAGGCGGCGGAAGCTTAAGCAAGATTTCGAACAACAAAGGTGACGGATTATGGCAGTGAAGCGCATTTCTTCGGGCGGTGAGTTCGAAGCCAAAGTCGGGTACTGCCGCGCAGTGGTTGCGGGCGGCTGGGTTCATGTCGCCGGGACCGTCGGGCAGGGCGAGAACGTGGTGGCGCAATGCCGGTCTGCGCTGGACATCATCGGTAAGGCGCTGGCTGAGGCGGGCGCAGGCTTTGACGATGTGGTTCGGGTCACCTACATGCTGCCCGATCGCAGTGAGTTTGAGCCGTGCTGGTCGATCCTGGCCGAAACTTTTGGCACCAATCCTCCGGCAGCGACAATGATCGAATGCGGTTTGATTGATCCGAAATACAGGATCGAGATCGAAGTGACCGCCTTTCTGCCGGAGTGACGCAGGTGGTATCAGGGGCACTGGACCTTGGCGGGCCTTTGGTCCATACCTTTCTTCGACGAAATGCCGGAGGCACCCGATGGGAATCCTGAACAGTCTTTTGCGAGCCGTGACCTGGTGGAATGGGTCAACTTTGAACACTCAGATCTACACTGCACGCAAGGGCGTGAAAGTGGGCGAAGACAATGAAGGCAACGTGTTCTATCGCAATGCCGATGACAGCAAGCGTTGGGTTATCTTCAATGGCGAGGCCGAAGCCAGCCGGGTTGATCCTGAATGGCATGGTTGGTTGCATCGCACTTGGGACGAACCTCCGACAGATAAACCGCTGCCGCATAAATCCTGGGAAAAACCACATCAGGAAAACCTGACTGGCACCGCGCTGGCCTATGCTCCTGCCGGATCTCTGCGTCGAGCGGAACCGGTTGAACGTAAGGACTATGAGGCCTGGAGCCCGGAATAAACGAGGCGATAATGTCGACCCATAACTGGACCGAAGTTCTTGTCGGCGGCGTCGTTTTGGCCGGTGCTGTGGCATTTGGTGTCTATGCCAGCCAATCAACGGGCTTGTCGCAAGGGGCTGCTGGATACGAACTGGGCGCGTCTTTCAGATCTCTGGAGGGTGTGGGTGTTGGCACGGATGTGCGCCTTGCCGGCGTCAAGATCGGAACCGTTACGGGCGTCACCCTGAATCCTGAAACCTACCGCGCTGACACGACTTTCACGATAGCGGACGGAATTCTGGTGCCGGACGACAGTGCCATTGTCATTTCCTCAGAAGGTTTGCTGGGGGGCAATTTTGTCGAGGTGATGCCCGGTGGGTCGCCATTCTACTTTGAACCCGGCGATGAGATCGAGGATACGCAGGGCGCGGTCAGCCTGATTTCTCTTCTGGTCAAGTTCGTAGCCGGAGACGGCAGCGAATGATACGCGCCGCGTTTCTTGCCTTGTTGCTGGCCGCCACAGGTGCGGCCGCGCAGCAGAAAGTTCAATCTGGACCCGGGGCAATGCTGCGGGGCCTGGACAAGGTGAACGGCCAGACCGTCGATGTTGAATTGAAGACCGGCGAGACGGCAGCGGTTTTTGGGCTGGATGTTGCCTTGGGAGATTGTCGTTATCCCGTGGACAATCCAACGGGTGACGCGTTCGCCTATCTGACCATCTGGGAGAGCGGGAAGGCCGATCAGCTGTTTGACGGTTGGATGATCGCAACCTCCCCTGCGTTGAACGCGCTGGATCACGCGCGTTATGACGTTTGGGTCATACGGTGTATCACACCTGCCGCCGACTGATTCAGCGGTGCCGAGAAATCGGCGCTGTGGTTCAAGGCCTCTTCCAGCTCTTTCTTGTAGGCGCCGCGCGGAATTTCGATTGCGCCCAAAGAGGCCAGGTGCGCGGTCAGAAACTGCGTGTCAAACAGACGGAAGCCGGTTTGCCGCAGGCGGTCCACAAGATAGGCGAGGGCGATTTTCGAGGCGTCTTTGCGTCTTGAAAACATGCTTTCGCCGAAAAATGCCGCGCCCAGGGTCACGCCATAGACGCCGCCCACCAGGTTGTTGTTTTCCCATACTTCCAGTGAATGCGCATGCCCGGTTTGGTGCAACTGACGGTACAGGTCATGAAGTTCGGCGTTGATCCAGGTATCTGCCCTGTCGGCACACCCGTCGACGACGCCGGAAAAGTCCTGGTCGATCGAGATATCGAACCCGCAGTTTCGGATACGGCGCGCCAGGCTTCGGGAAATGTGGAAACCGTCCAATGGAAAGACGCCGCGAAACTTGGGATCGACCCAAAACAGCTCGGGGTCATCGCGATGCTCGGCCATCGGAAAGATACCGATGGAATAGCCATGCAACAAAAGTTCGGGGGACAGGCTCATGTCAGGTATGAGGCAACCGGAGGGCATGGGCCCTCCGGTCCTTGGTGACTATTGTTCCATGTTCTCCGCAAGCCAGCGCTCCAGCCAGTGGATGTTGTAGTCGCCGCTGCGCAGATCGGGTTCCTGCAACAGTGCGTGGAACAGAGGGACCGTGGTATCGATACCGTCGACAATCAATTCCCCCAGCGCGCGTTCCAGTCGGGCCAGCGCTTCGGCCCGGTCACGGCCCTGCACGATCAGCTTGGCGATCAGAGAGTCATAATAGGGTGGAATCGAATACCCGTCATACAGAGCCGAGTCCATTCGAACGCCAAGGCCCCCCGGCGCGTGGTACGCGGTGATCTTGCCGGGGCAGGGCGAGAAATTCGGCAGCTTTTCGGCGTTGATCCGAACCTCGATGGCGTGGCCGTTGATTTCCAGATCGTCCTGACCGAACGACATCGGTTCACCCGCTGCGACAAGGATTTGTTCGCGCACCAGATCGACGCCAAAGATACCTTCGGTGACCGGATGTTCCACCTGCAGGCGGGTGTTCATTTCGATGAAATAGAACTCGCCATTTTCGTAGAGGAACTCGATGGTGCCGGCACCGATATAGTTGATTTTCGCGACCGCATCCGCGCAGATCTTTCCGATCCTGGCGCGTTCTTCGGGTGTTATGCAGGGGCCGGGGGCCTCTTCGAACACCTTCTGGTGGCGCCGCTGAAGCGAACAATCCCGTTCGCCCAGATGAACAGCCTTGCCTTTACCGTCGCCAAACACCTGAATTTCGATGTGGCGCGGCGTGGTCAGGTATTTCTCGATATAGACTTCGTCGTTGCCAAAGGCGGCCTTGCCCTCGGCCCGTGCAGTCATGAAGGCGCTTTCCATTTCGTCAGCGTTCATCGCAACCTTCATGCCGCGACCGCCGCCGCCTGCGGTAGCCTTGATGATGACCGGATAGCCGAATTCCTCACCGATCTTCTTGGCCGTCGCAAGATCAGGCACGCCGCCGTCTGATCCCGGCACGCAAGGCACACCCAGCGCCTTCATCGTGTCCTTGGCCGTAATCTTGTCGCCCATGACGCGGATGTGTTCCGCGGTGGGGCCGATGAACGTGATGCCGTGATCTTCGACGATCTGCACGAACTCGGCATTCTCGGACAGGAAGCCATAGCCGGGGTGGATCGCCTGCGCACCGGTGATTTCACAGGCCGAAATGATCGCGGGCACGGACAGGTAGCTTTGGGGGCTGGGCGGGGGGCCGATGCAGACCGATTCGTCCGCCATGCGAACATGCATTGCGTCGCTATCCGCGGTGGAGTGGACGGCTACCGTCTTAATCCCCATCTCGCGGGCGGCGCGGATGACGCGCAGGGCGATCTCGCCTCGGTTGGCAATCAGGATCTTGTCGAACATGGGCCCGCCTTACTCGATGATGACCAGAGGTGTGCCGAACTCCACAGCGTCGCCATCGCCGACCAGAACACGCTTGATCGTGCCCGACTTGGGCGCGTGGATGTGGTTCATGGTCTTCATCGCTTCGACGATCAGCAGCGTGTCGCCTTCGGACACGGAAGCGCCGACCGAGATAAATGCGGGCGCGCCGGGCTCGGGCTGCATGTAGACGGTTCCAACCATGGGTGAGGTCACCGCGCCAGGGTGGCTGGCCGGATCTTCCTGAGCAGCCGGGGCTTCGGCCACGGCAGGCGCAGCCGCGGCAGCAGCGGCAGGAGCTGGTGCTGCCGCAGGGACGGCAACCTGAACCGGTGCGGCTGCGGCCTGTGTCAAGCGGCTTACGCGCACGTTCAGGCTGTCTTCCTCACCATATTCGCGCTTTACCTGCAATTCGGTCAGGTCATTGTCACGCAGCAACTCGGCCAGAGCCTTGATGAATGCCACATCCGCTTCGTGTTTGGTGTCTGTCATGAGTGTCCTCGACGGTTCCCCTTTGGCCCGTCTGTTTCTTGCGGGCTCTGATCAAATTACGCAGGGTTATAGGCTAAGCGGCGGTGCATGAAAAGCGCCGACTCGCACCATCACAGGCGGGAATCCCGTATAATTTAAAGGGGCGGACAGATTACAGAGGCATCCCTGACAATTTGGCGACAAGCTCGGACAGTTTGCGGGCGCCGAATTTCTCAAGCAGGCGGGCGCGATAGGCTTCGATTGTGCGGTAACTCAGGCCCAGTTCGGCGCCGATTTCCTTGGCGGACAGGCCGCGGCAGGACAGGATCGCCACTTCGCGTTCTCGAACGGTCAATTCGACAAGGGGACGTTCTTCCGAGATGTCGGAAAAGCTCCAGATTCCATGGCGGAACGGGTCATCGGGCGTCAAAGAGCGGCCACGGGCGCGGCACCAGAACAGATCGCCATTGCGCCGCCGCATGACGCGCTCATCCGTATAGTACCCGGTGTCTCGCATCACTTGCAGGCTGCGTTCCCCGATCCTCTCCCAATCCGCGACCGAAGGATAGAGATGCAACAGCGGCATGTTGCGGTAATCGGCCTCTTCCCCGCCGAAAGTGCGGGCGAATTGCAGATTGCAGCGTCTGATGATCCGGTTTTCCAGTTCAACAAGCCCGATCGGTGCGTATTCAAAGGCGGGGTCACTCATCCGCTTATCGTGCCGGGAAACCACGCGGAATTGAAGGGGAGATGCGGTTTCTTGTGGCCATTGATGCGCATTGGCGGCTGCCGCTTTTGTCAAGATTGTAAACATGGCTTGAAAATATCTCGGTAAACCAGTGAAACACATGATATGTTCTGAAAAAAGAGGCTGAATCCTGGTCAGGAGAATACGATCATGCGTGATATGTTGACGGGAAGCCGTATTCGGGAAAGACGGCAGATTGCAGGGCTTCGGCAGGCAGAACTTGCCCGCCTCGCCGGGATATCCGCGTCTTACTTGAATCTGATCGAACATAACCGCCGACGGATCGGTGGCAAATTGCTGGTGGATATTGCGTCTGCGCTTTCCGTCGAACCCTCTGTCCTGACACAGGGGATCGAGGCAACCCTTGTGTCGGCCCTGCGGGAAGCGGCGGATGACGCCGTCGGGCAGCAGGCCGAAGTGGACGGGCTGGAGGAATTTGCCGGGCGCTTTCCCGGTTGGGCCGGAGTTCTTGCGCAGATGCACCGCCGGGTTGTTTCGCTTGAGCGGAATGTCGAGATCTTGTCGGACCGGCTGACTCATGACCCGCATCTTGCGGCATCTATGCACGAAGTGCTGTCGACGGCGGCGGCGATTCGGTCAACAGCGGCAATTCTTGCAGACACAGAGGACATCGAGGCAGAGTGGCGAGAGCGGTTTCACAAAAACCTGCACCAGGATGCAGAGCGGCTGGCCGGCAGTTCAAAGGCACTTGTAACCTTTCTGGACGAAAGCGACTCGTCAATTGATCCGCGCGGTGTTCCGCTTGAAGAAGTCGAAGCGTTCTTCGAATCCCGCGAGTACAGTTTTCCGGAATTGGAACAGGGCGAGGACGTGGATGCCGTTGATCTGAGCGGTCTCAACACGTCGGCGGCCCGAACTGTGGCGCGTGAAGTTCTGAAGATGTATCGCGATGATGCAATCGCTTTGCCGCTGGATGCGCTTCGATCGAGCCTGCAAAAAGGCGACACGGATCCCATCGCGTTGGCTTATCGCTTTTCCGTGGACGTCGCCACCGTTCTGCGTCGATTGGCGTTCATACCCGATGACGTGTTGCCGCAGCCGGTTGGCATGGTGCTGTGCGATGCATCCGGCAGCATATTGTTCATCAAGCCGATTCCGGGCTTTGCTTTGGCGCGGCATGGTGAGGTTTGCCCGCTGTGGCCGTTGTTCACGGCTTTGAGCCGCCCACTTGTTCCGGTGCGCAAGCAGGTTGTCCAGATGGGGCGGACCCCGGCTGAATTCGAATGTTTCGCCTATGCTTGGCCTTATGCGGTATTGGGGTATGATCAGGATCCCGTTTATCGCTCGGTTATGCTGGTCCGTTCGGGCAACGAGGCGGCAGGTGCCGCTCCGGTCACGCAAGTCGGGCCGAACTGCCGCGTCTGTCCCAGCAATGCTTGCAAGGCCCGCCGCGAACCGTCGATTTTGAGCGAAGGCTTTTGACACTTTCCCGACAGAAGGCTTAATCTGGCGGGGACCGATCTGAGGATGGAGGAACGGTCTTGGGGAGGAACTGAAAATATGAGCCGTAAGGTTCTGTTGATCGAGGACGAGCCGAACATTGCCGAGGCAATCCGGTTTCTGCTGACCCGCGAGGGATGGCAGGTAGACACGCATGGCGATGGCACGGATGCGGTTCAGGTGATTCAGAGGGCACAGCCCGATCTGGTAATTCTGGACGTCATGCTGCCGGGCAAGAGCGGCATGGATATCCTGCGGGACATCCGAGAGATGGAAGAGCTGGCAGGTTTGCCGGTTTTGATGCTGACGGCGCGCGGTCAATCGCGCGACAGGGAAATGGCGGAAAACGCTGGTGTCAGCCGTTTCATGACCAAACCGTTTTCCAATGCCGAAGTTCTGACGGCTGTGCGCGATCTTCACGCGCAGGCGACGCGAATATGATGTCTGGCGAGGGCAAAAAGGGCGCACCACAGGGCGCACGCCCCTCGCTTTTTCTCGAACGTCAAAGCTATCGCCGACGTAGGCTGGCGGATGCGGCGCGGCTGCTGCCGTTCTTGGGGGCGGCTCTGCTGGCGCTTCCGTTGCTGTGGCCCGATCAGCCCGGCAAGGGCGAGGCTGTCCCCTTGTCTTCGGCAATGTATTACATCTTTATCTGCTGGGGCGCTCTGATCGTGGTTGGGTTGGTTTTTGGAATTGCCGCCCGCCGTTTGGGCGTGCGCGAGGATCAAGACGCGGACGCTGAGTGATGGCAACCATTAACACGCTGATCCTGGTCTGCCTTGGCTATGTCATCTTCTTGTTCGCCGTGGCTTTCGCTGCTGACCGGATGGCTGCGGCAGGGCGGGGCAAGTGGCTGCGCTCGCCCCTGATCTATACCTTGTCGCTGTCGATCTATTGCACGGCATGGACGTTCTATGGTGCGGTGGGCAATGCCGCGCGGTCCGGGTTGGAGTTTGTAACGATTTACCTTGGCCCAACCCTGGTGATGGTCAGTTGGTGGTGGGGACTGCGCAAACTGGTGAGGGTCGGGCGCAGTCAACGGGTGACCTCGATCGCGGACCTGTTGTCATCGCGCTATGGCAAGTCGAACACGCTTGCCGTGTGTGTGACCGTTCTTGCCGTGCTTGGCGGGACACCCTACATCGCGCTCCAGTTGCAATCGATCACCCTGTCCTTTTCGATTTTCGCCGAAGCCGATCCATCGGGTCTGTATCGCGAAGGGTCCAGCGTATTCTGGATGGCAGCGGGGCTTGCCGTGTTCGCAATTCTTTTCGGCACGCGCAATCTGGACGTGAACGAGCGTCACCACGGTGTGGTCACCGCCATCGCCGTGGAGGCCGTTGTCAAACTGTTTGCTCTTATCGCCGTGGGCGTTTTCGTGGTGTGGGGCATTGCCGGTGGCATTGGCCCGATGATGGAGAGGATAGATGCCTCGGAAATCGGACAGTGGAACGTCGACGCCGGGCGCTGGACGACTTTCATATTCCTGTCCGCCGCGGCCTTTATCTGCCTGCCGCGCATGTTTCAGGTTATGGTGGTCGAAAATGATGACGAAAGCCATCTGCGAACCGCCGCCTGGGCGTTTCCGCTCTATCTGCTTTTGATGAGCCTTTTTGTCGTGCCAATTGCCGTCGTTGGTCTGGATCTGTTGCCAGAGGGGGCCAATCCCGACCTGTTCGTGCTGACGGTGCCGCTGTCGCAGGGCAATGACTGGTTGGCCATGCTGTCCTTTATCGGCGGGTTTTCGTCCGCAACGTCGATGGTCATCGTCAGCGCAATGGCCTTGTCGACGATGGTTTCGAACCATGTGGTCATGCCCATTTGGTTGAACACGCATGAGGGAACAGGCTCGGTTTCGGGCGATGTGCGCAGCATCGTTCTGGTTGCGCGCCGCGTGTCCATCGCCGTGATCATGGCGTTGGGTTACTTTTATTATCGGTTGTCCGGTGGGGGGGCGGCGCTGGCCTCGATCGGATTGATTGCCTTTGCCGGAATCTCGCAGATTCTGCCTGCTTTGGTCGGGGGATTGTTCTGGCGCGGTGCAACCCGGACAGGGGCGCTGGTCGGGTTGAGCGTAGGTTTCGCACTTTGGATATATACGCTGTTGTTGCCAGGTATGGGCGCGCCGTGGATGCCGGAAGCCGTCATGCAGAATGGGCTGTTCGGCCTTGCCTGGTTGCGTCCTCATGCCCTGTTCGGGATCGAAGGGATCGATCCGATGGTCCATACCGTGATGTGGTCCCTGTCCCTGAACACCATTGCCTTTTGCATAGCGTCCCTTTTGAGCTTTCCCAGCCCTCTGGAGCGTTTGCAGGGGGCACAGTTCGTCAATGTTTTCGATCACTCGGTTTCACCCGGTGGCTGGTCCGGCTCGGTGGCGCAAAGCGAAGACCTGATGATCATGACACAGCGTATTCTGGGCGCCGCCCCGGCGCAGGAGTTTTTTCAGGCAGAGGCTGAAAAACAGGGCGGCCGGTCACATATGCCAGAACCGACCCCGGGTTTCCTGAACCGGCTGGAACGAGAGTTGAGCGGGTCGGTTGGCACTGCCACGGCGCATGCGATGATTGCGCAAATCGTCGGTGGGTCTTCAGTTTCCGTAGAAGATCTGCTGGCGGTGGCGGATGAATCGGCCCAGCTTCTGGAGTATTCGGGGAAGTTGGAAGAGAAGTCGTCGGAATTGTCCCGTACGGCGCGCCAATTGCGCGAAGCAAACACCAAGCTTACGCAGATTTCCGAACAAAAAGACAGTTTTCTCAGCCAGGTCAGTCACGAGTTGCGCACGCCGATGACCTCGATCCGGGCGTTTTCCGAAATCATGCGGGATACAGAGGGTCTGAGCCGCGAGGAACAGACCCGTTATGCCGCAATCATTCACGATGAGGCTTTGCGCCTGACTCGGCTTCTCGACGATCTGCTGGATCTGAGCGTGCTGGAAAACGGGCAGGTCAATCTGAACCTCAGCGATGACAGTCTGCGTTCGGTTCTGGACCGTGCGGTATCCAGCGCGCTGGCCGGGGCCGAGCGGAAAATCACGGTTCGCCGAACTCTTACGGCCGAGCGAATGTCCCTGCATACGGATCTGGACCGGTTGGGGCAGGTGTTCATCAATCTGATCTCGAACGCTCAGAAATACTGTGACGCGGAAGAACCGGTTTTGGTCATTTCAGCTCACGACGTCGGCGGCAGGGTCATCATCGATTTCATCGACAACGGCAGCGGCATTCCACCCGGCGCGCGTTCGATGGTGTTCGAGAAATTTGCCCGTGTCGGGGTCGACAAGGCAGGGGGCGCGGGTCTGGGCTTGGCCATTTGCCGTGAGATCATGCAACGGTTGGGCGGTGAGATCACCTATTTGCCCGGGCAGGGCGGCGCGGCGTTCCGGGTCAGCTTGCCTTTGGCTTTCCAGCAGGCCGCGCAATGACACGGCCATAAAGAACTTCGTAACGCTCGGCAGGGTAAACCAATAGCCAGTTATTGAAACAACTGGTGATCGGGCGCCATGTCACAAACCGTCAGCGCTGCTTTGGCGCGCAAACTGTCTGTTGGACGAAAAGATCTGGGCGATCGCCCGCGTTCGGTTCTGCGGGCGCTGCGCTTGGGGTTTGCGCGGGCGGCAAGTGATCGATTGAACCTTCCCTTGGCTGTCATCGGGGCAAAACAGGTCAGCCGCACGCAGGATGACATGGTGGAATCAGTCGCTCAGGATTGGCTTATGCTGGTGTTTGACGGGCCCGAGGGGCGCGCAGGGATTTGCCTGAGCCCGCATGTGGTGTCCGCCATTGTGCAAACCCAGACCATCGGTGAAGTACTGCCCGGTGATCCCGATCCAAGGGCCTTTACGGATACGGACGCCGCGATGGTGGCGCCATTTATCGAAACCGCTCTGACCTTGACCGCCGGCTCAATAGACGCCGCGGCCGAGCAGGTCTGCCTGACGGGGTACGAGTTCGCGGCACGTACGAAAGATTCGCGCGGCTTGTCGTTGGCCATGACTGAAGATGAATACCGCGTCTTCGATCTGACGGTTGATCTGGCCGGCGGGGCGCAGCAGGGACAGATCTCGATCTTTCTTCCAGAGCATCCTGCCACGCCGGAAAAGGCAGAGGAGGTCACGGACCCGGCCGGACCCCGGCTTGAGCAGGCATCGGGTGTTGTTCGGGCGGAACTGAACGCCGTCTTGTGCCGGATGTCGCTGCCACTGTCCGATCTGTCAGAGATTCAACCTGGATGTGTCTTGCCATTGCGCGGGGCGCGCCTGGACAGAACTGAGATTTTGACCATCGACCGAAAGCCAACGGGCATTGGCCGCCTCGGTCAATGTGGTGGGTTGCGCGCCGTTCGGTTGAACGAACATTCGACCCTGCCCGCCTTGTCGGGGGACGACGCGCAGGAGTTCATCGAAAGCCGAGGGAGAATGCAGCCGCACGATGGCCTGGTCGAACCGGTTTCCGGCGCGGTGGATGTCATGCCTCCGGAAATAGAGGACGCGGGTTTGGACCTCACGGACAACGATCTGTCACTGAACGATTCCGAACGCATGGTCGCAGAGATTTCGCAATTGGCTGGCCTTGACGCGGCCGACACGAATCCCGGCACGGAGGAATAGGGTCTAGTCTGCCTGGCTGCGGAAGTGTTCCAGGGCAGGGCGCAGGTTTTCCAGTTGATACCCGGCATTTGTCGTGGCGGCCAGAATGTCGTCCGTGCTCATTCGGTCGCATTGACCAAGGGCCCAGACCACCGAACACCGAGTGCCCGAGGCGCAATAAGCCAGAACCGGGCCATCGCAGCTTTCTGCCAGGTCACGCTGCTGCTTTGCAATCTCGGGCGTCATGGTCTGGTGAGTCAGTTCCAACACCTCGTATTCCATGCCTGCCGCACGGACGGCTTCACCGATCGCGTCGGATTGCATGATCGCGGGAACCTCAACATCGGGCCGGTTGCAGATCACCTTGACGAAGCCTGCCTCGGCAATTGCCGGGACGTCTTCTACCGTGATCTGCGGTGAGACAGCATAGCGGGGCGTGATCGGTCGAATCTCCATGCCAAATCCTTAGGCCGCGTTTGCGGCTCTGTCCAGTTGCGCTCCCAGCGTTGGCGCGATGAACATGCCTGCAACCATCGCGATCAGGAAGACCAGACCACCCAAACCACCATATGTCAGCGAGGCCATCGCCGGTCCCGGGCAAAGCCCGGCCAAGCCCCAGCCCATTCCGAACAGGACGGAACCAATGATGAGCCTGCGATCAACCTCGGACCTCGGAGGAGGTGGAAAATCGCATCCGGTCAAGGCCTTGCGCCCAGTGGTCAGCCTCCAGGCCACAAGCATCGGCAGGATGGCGCCGCCCATCACAAAGGCCAGGGTCGGGTCCCAGTTTCCGAAAACATCCAGCCAGCCCTGAACCTTGGTCGTGTCCGTCATGCCCGAAACCAACAATCCGGCACCGAACAGGGATCCTGCGAGCAAAGCAATCAAAAGGCGCATCAGATCAACCCCCAAACATGGCGCAGCAGGACGAGGGTCATTCCGCCGGCAAGGATATAGAATACGGTGGCCACGATGCCGCGCAGAGAAAATCGCGAGATGCCACACACCCCGTGACCCGACGTGCAGCCATTGGCGATACGCGTTCCCACACCGACCAGAAGCCCGGCCACAACAACAAGGCCCAGATTGCTGGTGAGATGCGTTTGGGCCTCGGGGGCGATCAGTGGCCGCAGCAGAAGCGGCATACCGATCAACCCGGCGATGAAGGCCAGGCGTTCGGCTTTGGTATCGCGGGCCTCACCGTCGACAAGGCCACCCAAAATACCACTTGCCCCCATGACCCTGCCATTTCCAAGCAGGTAAACGGCTCCGCCCAGGCCAATCAGCAGGCCACCGCACAACCCCCAGATCCACTCGATGTTCATGTGGGATTATCCTTTTTTTTTTGACTTGACTTGCGTCAGATTTTGTTCACCGGCAGCTTCAGGAATACATCGCCTTGCTCATCGGCAGGCGGCATTTGCCCCGCCCGCATGTTGACCTGCAAAGAGGGCAGGATCAGGCGCGGCATGGCAAGGGTGGCGTCCCTTGCGTCACGCATTTCCACGAATTCTTCGATGCTGCGTCCTTGTCCGATATGGACGTTCAGCGCTTTCTGTTCACCTACTGTCGTTTCCCAGGCGTATTCATCGCGGCCCGGCGCTTTGTAGTCGTGCCCGACAAAAATGCGCGTTTCGTCCGGCAGCGACAGGATTTTCTGGATCGATTCAAACAACGTGGCTGAGGAGCCTCCGGGAAAATCGCAGCGGGCCGTGCCGAAATCCGGCATGAACAGCGTGTCGCCTACAAAGGCGGCGTCGCCTATCACATAGGTCAGGCAGGCCGGGGTATGGCCCGGGGTATGAAGAACATCGCCGCGCATCTGCCCAATGTGAAAACTGTCCCCCTCCGAGAACAAGGCGTCGAACTGGCTACCATCGCGCTGGAACTCGGTTCCTTCATTGAAGACTTTACCGAACGTGTCCTGTACGGTGACGATCTGAGCGCCAATTCCGATTTTGCCGCCCAGTTCCTGTTGCAGGTAGGGGGCCGCAGACAGGTGATCGGCGTGAACGTGGCTTTCCAGAATCCATTCGACCTTTAGATCGTGCGCGCGCACAAAGTCGATGATTGCGTCAGCCGATTTTGTCTCTGTGCGCCCCGAAGCATGATCGAAATCCAGAACACTGTCGATGATGGCGCAGGCACGCCCTTGCGGTTCATGAACAACGTAGGACACCGTGAAGGTTTGATCGTCAAAAAACGCTTTCACTGCGGGTGTCATGATTTCCTCCGTATCGGTTGTCATTATCATATATGTAAAATGGAATGTGATGCAACATCGAACCTGTGTTTGATGCGCGTCAAGGCATTCACGATTAAATCAGCTTAAACTTTAGCCCATCCGCGCCGGATTGCCGAAAACGCGAATGTGTTGGGCAATATCCCGCACAATTTCAGGTTAATATCAGCGGGTCTTATTCCCGTTACCTATATCTGGGATACTGGCGACACTTGGGAGGGTATTATGACATCGACAAGTCTTTATTCCGAAGCAGAACGGCTTGAACAAGAGCTCAGAAATGCGTGCCTTGATACGCGTTTGGCGCTTCAGCCGAGTGTGAGCAAGGTTGTCGACCGTATGCGACAGCAGGGGATGCAGGTGCCGTCCCGCCTGCGGCGTCTGGATGCAGCCCTGTGCGAAGACGCTATGGAAGCGCAGTTCGACAACTTGCCGATTTGAAACAAGTGGTCATCCAAAGGATATCCCGAGGATGACCAGCATCAATCCAAGGACGGACAGGAACAAAGACGCCAAGTTCCAGGGCAAAACGCCCTGAACGGTCGCGCGCAGTTCGTCGTCTGACAGACCCGCCTTGCGCGCTTTCATCACGCGAAGAATGCACCAGATCAGGCCGGCGAGGCCGGTCAGAGAAAGGGCTGCGCCGCCCCAAGTGATGAATTCGAACATGGTGCCCTACATCTCTTCGTGAACTACCCCCGCGCTTACCGGATCGGATCATGCCGTACAAGTGCGCTCGGGGATTGGGTGGGATTGGGTGCTTGCGACCCGGGCGGCGGCATTGTATCCGGCTTCCTGCATCAGATTTCAGCCCTTGGGACGGACGCGTATGGAAGGCATCATCAAAGATCAGACTGCCGCCAACTGTCGCGTAACTGCCGATGAGTCGTGCCAGTTCATCGAACGGTTTGAGGGGCTGGATGCGGTGAATACAACTTGGTGGAACAACGGAAAAAAGCCATGGCCGAGGCCCGGGCACGTCGTTGCTTCTGCCTCTCGAAAACTGTTTTGTGTGTAGCAACCAAAGCTTGAGGCGAATACAGGTGGTATGAACTGTATTCTCTTAGCGGTGATGATCCAGAATTGGGAAGAATTGGATGAGCATGTCGGAAGAAGCAGAAGCAAGTTACAAGGTCACCTCAGGGGAGTTGCGCCAATTTGTTGAGCGTATCGAGCGCCTGGAATTGGAAAAGAAAGACATCGCGGATCAAATTAAGGAAGTGTACGCAGAGAGTAAATCGCGCGGCTACGACGTGAAGGCTCTTCGCAGCATCATTTCTCTCAGAAAAAGAGATAAGGATGATATTGCCGAGCAAGAGGCTGTCATCGAGATGTACAAAGAAGCCTTGGGCATGAACTAAGGCCGGTTCTTGGCAAAAGCGCTAATTCATTCGGGCTGACGAAAGCTTCAGCCCGAACAGCGTGTCACTGGCCAAGACTGCAACATGTACAGCCAGACAGGGCAGAGATTTCAAAAATCGCAGACTTGGCTGGCTGTCCGGTGATAACTTTTGCCTCAGTTGCCTTGTGGGTTTGCAGGGTCCTTGTCGACGACCAGATCTGTTTTACACAGGCGGATATTCAATGTGTCAGAAAGCCGAAGCTGCGGTTGCTGAAGACCTTGTTGCCTTTTTTGATAGTTTATCCGAGGCAAGACCTGCCTCGTGATTGCCTGAAGGCTTGCGGCTCAAAGGCTGGGTTCTTTTGGCATTGAAGATCGTTGAAGATTCCTGTTCCGCCTTTTGCGGAGTGACGCATGCGATTGGGCTGTGCAGAATTCTCGACCGACCCTGCGGCATTGCGGGTGCGAGCGCCGCAAACCATCCTTTAGATCAACCAAAAGGCCGGTCATGCATCAAACAACAAAGCCTGACCATTCAAGTGGGGCTGATCAGCGCGACCGACACCTTTTTGGCATAAGGCATGGTGGCGTTAAGAACTCAGCGCTCGGTAATGAAGGACAGTCCGGACACGAGCTGTCTCAGTCCCAGCGCCGCGCCCGCAAAGATCGCGGCGAATGTCACGGGCGCGCTGTATGCCAGAAGTGAGAAGGCAGATATGCCTTGTCCGACGCTGCAACCGACTGCGATGATCGCTCCGGGGCCCATGATCGCCGCGCCCAGCATCTGCCGTTTCAATTCGCGCGGATCTTCGCAGGCTTCCCAGCGAAAATGACCCTTTGACCAGGACCCCAAAAACGCGCCGATCAGAACGCCCGAGACTGATCCGACGGCAAAAGACAAAGTGTTTCCGGACGCTGTCATCAAGTAGAATATCGTGTCACCCAAGGGTGCCGCGAAGGTATGCGTTTGCACCGGCTCACCGTCAAAACCGTGGGTTGTTACCCAGTTTGTGCCAAGCCAGCCCGAGACGATCGCCAGTCCAACCACAGATCCCCAGAACACTTGCGCTGGCGTACGGCGGAACTGCTGGTTCGCCAAAGCGAAGACCACCAAAACGACACCGACGGCAGAACCGACGAGCCACGCCGGAACAGAGGTCAACCGTTCAGCAAGAAAGCTGACGCTTTGGGGCGCGCTGATATCCATTTCTACTGGAAACAGCCAAACCCGCAGATATGCCAGGGGGCCGGACATTACCACATACGCCGAAAGGCCCATGATCAGGACGATGACGAAGGATCGAAGGTCGCCGCCTCCCAACCTTGCCAGCGCCCCATAGCCGCAGTTCCCGCTGATGGCCATTCCATAACCGAACATGAGGCCGCCCACGATCGAACCGATCGGGTTCCAGGTCTGGGCAAGGTAGCGTGTTCCTACAGGGTCAAGCCACCCGAACGCCATGGCGGCATGGCTTCCAACAATCGCTACGCCAATCGCAACCGCCCACATGCGAAGTCGCCGGTCATCGCCTGCGTAAAGGAAGTCTTCGATTGCACCCAACGTGCAAAAGCGACCGATGCGTGCAGCCAACCCCAATGCGATGCCCCCAATCAAACCGATCAGAGCAACGGCATTTGCGTCTCCCAATGCTTCGAACATTGCCAGTCTCCTCCCAAAGCTGGCGGCGTCTTGACCGGCTTCTACGTCTCCCGGCAGAAAAGATCGTAAACGACTTCCAGAATTTGCGTCGAACGATCATCAGCCAATCTGTAATAAATTGTCTTACCCTCGCGCCGTGTTTTGACCAAGCCTTCAAAGCGCAGTCGGGATAATTGTTGGGATACGGCGGCCTGTCTCGCCGACAGCATCTCTTCCATTTGGGTGACGGACTTTTCACCCGATGACAGATAGCACAAGATCATCAGACGCCCCTCGTGGCTGATGGCCTTCAGGAAGTTTGATGCCGTCTGGGCATTCTCCATCATTCGGTCCAGATCTTCCGCACACATGTCCTTTGTGAACACCGGCAGTTTCGATGGTTTGTCCAAAAGGATCGCCTCGCTTTCTCAGCTTCACGCATTCAAAACAGTTTATGTAATTTGCCGCCGATTAGCCAGAGGTCTCAACCTGTACCCCTGCGTCACGCAGCATCACGCCCAACAACCCCCAGAAAAAGTCTTCGCCGGGGTAGCCTTCGATCCGGCCGATTTCATGGCCGTTGTCCAGCAAAACAAAGGTCGGCGTGTAGTAGAGAGGTCGTTTCAGGGTGATCCCATCCGGCAGGGTTTCATGGATGTCGACACGCTGAAGCGGGGCGGCAACTCCTTCCTGTGTTTTCGGGTAGATCCCCGAGATTTCGGAATCCCATCGGGCGCACCACATGCACCCATCTTCTTCGGCCATCAAAAGCGTCATTTCCGCCCGCAAAGCCAGGGGCGAAACAAGCAACGTGACCGCAAGCACAAGCAGGAAAAGGTGGCGCATCTCAAGCTCCGATTGACCGCAGCGTTATATCTTTATTACTTTGAATGTATGAATGATAGCGTGCCAGGACGGGTTTGACCATGCTCGACATCACATTTGCAGGGGCTTTGGTCGCAGGGCTGTTGTCATTTCTGTCCCCGTGCATCCTGCCGATTGTGCCGTTTTACCTCAGTTACCTGGCGGGTGTCGGGATGGAGCAGATTTCTGCCAGTTCAGTCATTTCCGGCAACGTTCGCCGCAGGGCAACGCTTTCTGCAATCGCTTTTGCAGCAGGGATCATAACGATATTTATGGCGCTTGGGGCCACGGCTTCGATATTCGGTCAAATGATCCGCGAATACTTCGATATCCTTCGTTGGATTGCCGCGGCCATCATCATGGCGATGGGCTTGCATTTCCTGGGGCTGATTCGCATCGGGTTCCTGTATCGCCAGTTTCGGGCAGATGTCGGTGAAACATCAAACCCGAGCCTAATTGGTGCGTATGTTCTGGGACTGGCATTTGCTTTTGGCTGGACGCCCTGTGTCGGGCCCGTGCTTGCTGCAATCCTGTTTACGGCGGCCGGAACCGAGACGGCTTGGCGCGGTGCGATGCTTTTATTCGTTTACGGGGTGGGAATGACCGCCCCCTTTGTTCTGGCGGCTTTTTTGGTGCGCCCCTTTATGCAGTGGATGGCGCGGTTCAGAAAGCACTTGCCCCTGATCGAGAAGGCCATGGGCTGTCTGTTGATTCTGTTCGGCGTTCTGATCGCAACCAACTCGATCAATCGCGTGGCCCAATGGATGCTGGACCATATGCCCTGGCTTGCAGCCATCGGATAAAACGGGAGGACAACATGAAGCGAACATTGTCAGTTTTGATGGCGTGCTTAGTGGGCGTGGCGGTTTCCGCCGCCGAGCTTGGCGACGACGGGTTGCACAAAACACCGTGGATGCGCGACACGTTCAAAGACCTTCGCGAGGATCTTGACGAGGCGTCAGATGAAGGCAAGCGCCTGGTTTTGTTTATCGAGCAACAGGGCTGCATCTATTGCAAGAAAATGCACGAAGAAGTTTTCCCCCAGCCCGACCTGGCGGCGTACATTGAAGAGAACTTCTTTGTCGTCCAACTGGATCTGCACGGAAGCACCACGGCCACCGACTTTGACGGGGAAGAGAGCGAGCAAAGAGCGCTGATGCGCAAATGGGGGATTCTGTTTACGCCGACCCTTGTATTTCTGCCGGAAGAGGTTCCCGAGGACGCCACCGCCATTGATGCAGCGGTTGCAGTCATGCCGGGGGCGTTTTCGAAAGGAACAACCTTGGATCTGTTCACCTGGGTCTTTGAAAAGCGGTACGAACTTGAAAATGGTGAAGATTTTCAGCGCTACCACGCACGGCGCATTCAGGAGCGAAACAATGTTTCGCATGACTGAGGCTGGGGGATATAAATAAAAAAATTCATTGTAATGAATTTAATGTTGCGACAAACCGCCCTCGTCGACTACGGTACACAAATGCTTTGGGTCGCAAAGCGCCGTCGGCGTGTTAGCAAATGGGAGGGATCATGAAGCTGAGACTCTTAACATTGGTCTGCGCAATGACAGGGGGTGCCGCGTTTGCCGCGGATACCGACCCGAAAAACGTAACCTATGACGAAAATGGTGCCGTAGAGGTGTCTTTGACCGGCGCGGCCGGTGATGCGGCAAATGGTGCGTTGATCGTTGGCGACAAGTCTAAAGGCAATTGCGTGGCCTGCCATGCGGTCTCGGCTTTGGCCGATATTCCGTTCCATGGCGAGGTTGGCCCGGCGCTGGATGGTGCCGGTGATCGTTGGTCCGAGGCCGAGCTTCGCGGATTGGTTGCAAACGCGAAAATGACGTTTGAAGGCACGGTGATGCCGGCATTCTACAAGGATGACGGCTATATCCGCCCGGGCGACGCCTATACCGGCAAAGCCCCGACCGAGCCTCTGACGTCGATCCTGACAGCGCAGGAAATCGAAGACGTGGTCGCGTTTCTTGCAACCCTGAAAGAGGAATAGTCACGCTTGTCCAGCGTGATTTTTCGAAGATTCAAAGGAGATTGAAAATGGAACTCTCTCGCCGCGAAACTCTGGCCCTTGGGCTGGGCGCCGCGTTCCTGACAATGATGCCGTTTCGCGCAAATGCGGCCGCTGAGGATGCGATTGCCGCGTTTACCGGTGGGGCGGACTTGGCTGACGGCGGTGTTACACTGACGGCACCTGAAATCGCCGAAAACGGAAACACCGTACCGATCGAAGTAAGCGCCCCAGGTGCAGCATCGATTCTGATCGTTGCAGCAGGCAACCCCGAACCGGGCGTCGCAACGTTCAACTTTGGCCCACTGGCCGCTGAACAGGCCGCTTCAACCCGTATCCGCCTTGCCGGAACGCAGGATGTCATTGCCGTGGCGAAGATGGCAGATGGCAGCTTTGCCAAGGCATCCGCGACCGTAAAAGTGACAATCGGCGGCTGCGGCGGCTGATAGCCACGCGCGCCTCGAAGAACAGGAGACTAACCAATGGCATCCGGTGTGAAACCCCGCGTCAAGGTTCCCAAGAAAGCCGCAGCTGGCGAAACCGTCACGATCAAGACATTGATCAGCCACAAGATGGAAAGCGGACAGCGCAAGGACAAAGAAGGCAACGTCATACCTCGGTCGATCATCAACCGTTTCACCTGTGAGTTTAACGGCGAAATGGTGATCGATGTGACGATGGAGCCGGCAATCTCAACCAACCCGTATTTCCAGTTTGAGGCAACCGTGCCCGAGGCAGGTGAGTTCGTGTTTACCTGGTACGATGACGACGGCTCTGTATACGACGAGAAGAAATCGATCGAGATCGCCTGACGGCTCGACCACTAAGGCAGATCAGCGCCGGGCATGACGTTTGGCGCTGGTCCACCAAGGGAGGAACGTAATGAATACAAAGGCATTAACGGCGATCGCAGCAGTTCTGGTTTTCCCAGTGGCAGCAATGGCCGGACCTGACGAAGACAATCTTGTGATCAATGACGAGCTGGACATGACCTCGGTCACCGAAGCGTCGGCGCATTTGGAAAACCTGGACACGATCTATTCCGGTTGGCATTTCCGTACGGATGAAACCCAGGCCCTTCAGATTGATGATTTCGACAATCCGGCGATGATCTTCGTCGACAAGGCTGCCGACCTTTTTGAGACGGTCGATGGGGCTGCCGGCAAAAGCTGTGCCTCGTGCCACGACGGGGTGGAAAGCTTCAAGGGATTGCAGGCTTCCATGCCGAAGGTTGATGCCGAAACCGGCAAGCTGGTGGTCATGGAAGATCTGATCAACGCGTGCCGGACCGAGCACATGGAGGCCGATGCCTGGAAATGGTCCGGTGGCGATATGCAGGGCATGGTCGCTTTGATCGGACTACAGTCACGCGGGATGCCCATGAACGTTGCCATCGACGGTGATGCCGCCCCGTATTGGGAACAGGGCAAGGAAATGTACTATACGCGCTATGGCCAGCTTGAGCTGAGCTGTGCCAACTGTCATGAAGACAATTGGGGCAATATGATCCGGGCAGATCACCTGAGCCAGGGAATGATCAACGGGTTCCCGACGTATCGCTTGAAACAGGCCAAGCTGATTTCGCGACACAATCGTTTCCGCGGTTGTATTCGTGATACGCGGGCGGAAACCTTTGCCGAAGGTTCAGACGAATTCCGTGCGCTGGAGCTTTATGTTGCCTCGCGTGGCAACGGGCTTTCAGTCGAAACCCCGGCCGTGCGCCAATAACGAACGACCCGCGTGGGCGATGTCCGACGCGGGTTTTTCAAGAGCATAACATTCACACATTAATATGTGTAACAGGAAAGCCGAAAGATGATTTCTCGACGTGACTTCTTGCAGGTTTCAATGGCGGCATCGGCTCTGTACGGAGCGTCCGGGTTTGGCAATTGGGCCAGGCTTTCCGCGCAGCAAAGTCTGACGCAGGATCAGCTGCTGGAGTTTGAGACCTTTGGCAATATCAGCCTGATCCATGTCACTGACATCCACGCGCAACTCAAACCGATTTACTTCCGTGAACCCGAGATAAACCTGGGTATCGGCGAGGCGAAAGGGCAGATGCCGCACGTCACGGGGGCCGCATTCCGCAAGGCCTACGGGATCGAGGATGGCAGCCCGTCCGCCTATGCGCTGACATACGACGACTTTGCGGCCCTGGCAAAGACCTACGGTCGGGTCGGTGGTTTGGACCGGGTCTCGACGGTGATCAATGCCATCCGTGCGGACCGGCCCGATGCCCTGCTTTTGGATGGCGGTGATACCTGGCACGGGTCTTACACCTGTTACCAGACGGCTGGTCAGGACATGGTCAATGTCATGAACGCGCTGAAACCTGATGCAATGACCTTTCATTGGGAGTTCACGCTGGGCAGCGACAGAGTTAACGAAATCGTCGAAGGGCTGCCCTTTGCCGCTTTGGGTCAGAACATTTTTGATGCCGAATGGGATGAACCCGCGGAATTGTTCAAGCCCTACAAGTTCTTTGACCGGGGCGGAGCAAAGGTTGCCGTGATCGGGCAGGCGTTCCCTTACATGCCAATTGCGAACCCGGGTTGGATGTTCCCTGAATACTCTTTCGGCATTCGGGATGAGAACATGCAGGCAATGATCGACGAGGTTCGCGATGCCGGTGCCGATGTCGTCGTCGTCCTCAGCCATAACGGCTTTGACGTGGACAAGAAAATGGCCGGTCGGGTGCAGGGGATCGACGTGATCCTCAGTGGCCACACCCATGATGCGCTGCCCGAGCCGGTTCTGGTGGGCAAAACGCATATCATCGCGTCAGGCTCGAACGGCAAATTCGTCAGCCGCGTGGATCTGGATGTGCGGGATGGGCAGTTGATGGGGTTGAAGCACAAGCTGATCCCGATCTTCTCTGATGTTATCGCTCCGGATCCTGCGATCACCGCCCTGATAGATGAGCAGCGCGCGCCCTATGAGGCGACGCTCAGCGAAGTGATCGGCAGAGCGGACTCGCTGCTCTATCGTCGCGGCAATTTCAACGGAACCTGGGATGACCTGATCTGTGACGCCCTGCTCAAAGAACGTGAGGCAGACATTGCCATGTCCCCCGGTGTTCGTTGGGGGCCGTCGATCCTGCCGGGGCAGGAGATCACGCGTGAGGATATCTGGAATGTCACCTCGATGTCATATCCGAATGCCTATCGCACGGAAATGACGGGTGAGTTCATCCATGTGATCCTCGAGGATGTTGGCGACAACCTGTTCAACCCTGATCCTTACTACCAGCAGGGCGGCGACATGGTCCGTGTCGGTGGGCTGGGCTACCGCATCGACGTAACCAAGCCGCAAGGGCAGCGGATCAGCGAGATGACCCTGCTGAAGACGGGTGAGGCGATTGATCCGTCGAAAACCTATGTCGTGGCCGGCTGGGCCAGCGTCAACGAAGGCACCGAGGGTCCGCCGATCTGGGGTGTCGTCGAAAACCACATTCGCAACCTTGGAACCGTAACGGTGCAAGAGAACACCAGCGTCGATGTCGTCGGCGCCTAAGAAACAGATGGAGACCTTAGAGATATGGATGACGCGTTCAAACCGTCCCGCCGGGCTTTCCTGAAAGGCAGTGCCGCGGTCGCCGCGGGATCAGTTGCAGGTGCGGCAGTGGCAGAAAAGCCCGACCCCCTGATAACAGAGCTTCAGGATTGGGCATCGTACACGGGTGCAGGCGTTGACGAGACACCCTATGGCATGCCGATCAGCTATGAATCCCATGTCGTGCGCCGCAATGTGGAATGGCTGACCGCCTCTCCGATTTCGTCGATCAACTTCACGCCGATCCACGCGCTTGATGGTACCATCACACCCCAGGGCTGCGCCTTTGAACGGCACCACTCGGGCGCAATCGAGCTGCGCAAGGAAGACTATCGGCTGATGATCAACGGGCTGGTCGATCGCCCGCTTGTCTTTACGTATGACGACATCGAACGTTTCCCGCGCGAAAACCACGTGTATTTCTGCGAATGCGCGGCGAATACCGGGATGGAGTGGGCGGGCGCGCAGCTCAACGGTGTGCAATTCACCCATGGTATGATCCACAACATGGAATACACCGGTGTTCCGCTGCGCACGCTGTTGCAAGAGGCCGGCGCCGATATCTCGCCCGACAAATGGGTCTATGTCGAGGGCGCGGACGCGTCGTCCAATGGCCGCTCCATTCCGATGGAAAAAGCGCTGGATGATGTGTTGGTGGCCTTCAAGGCAAATGGCGAGGCCCTGCGGATGGAACATGGCTATCCTGTGCGCCTGGTCGTGCCAGGCTGGGAAGGCAACATGTGGGTCAAATGGCTGCGCCGGATCGAGGTCGTCGACAGGGCGGTCGAAAGCCGCGAAGAAACGTCGAAATACACCGATGTCTATGCCGATGGCACGGCCCAGAAATGGACTTGGGTGATGGATGCGAAATCCGTCATAACCTCGCCCAGCCCGCAAATGCCGATCAAACATGGGCCCGGGCCGCTGGTGATTTCAGGGCTTGCATGGTCAGGTCACGGACAGATTACCCGTGTCGATGTATCCAAGGACGGCGGCATCACGTGGGAAACGGCACGCCTTGGCAAGCAGGGCGACACCAAGGCTTTGACACGTTTCTATCTCGACACGAATTGGGACGGGGCACCCATGCTCCTACAGGCCCGAGCAATGGATGAGACCGGCTATGTGCAGCCAACCAAAGACCAGCTGCGCGAAAAGCGCGGCGAAAACTCGGTCTATCACAACAACTGTATCCAGACGTGGTACGTAAGCGCAGAGGGGATCGCCGAGAATGTCGAAGTCTCTTAGTCATGTTTTCCTGCCCGTATTCGGCGGCACAGCGTTGGTGCTTGCGGGGGCGTTGGTGTTCGCCAACCGAAACTTCGGCCAATCGAAGATCGAAACTTTGGAAACCCGGATTGGCCAGGTCGAGGCCCACGCAGCAGCCGCACAGGAAAAAGCGAAGGCAGAAGCCGAACGAGCAGCCCAGCTTGAGCTCGAAGTCCAGGAAATTCAGGCCGCCGCGGCGGAACGGGTCGCGAATGGCGCGAACCTGACCGCACCTGCGCCCAGCCGCGAGGGCACCTATGGGCTTGGACGGCCTGCGCTGGAGGAAGAGATCGCGGCCTGGGACGTTGACGTTTTGCCGGACGGGCGGGGCTTGCCTGTCGGATCGGGCGACGTTTGGACCGGGGAAGAAGTGTTTGCCGACCGCTGCGCCTCATGTCACGGAGAGTTTGCCGAAGGTGTGGACAACTGGCCCGTTCTTGCCGGTGGGTTCGATACGCTTGCAAACGAAGATCCCGTGAAGACCGTCGGGTCCTACTGGCCGCATTTGTCTACTGCCTGGGATTACATTTCCCGATCCATGCCATTTGGCGAGGCGGGCACTTTGACCGCGGATGAGACCTATGCGATTGTTGCCTACATCCTGTATTCCAATGATTTGGTGGATGACGATTTCGAACTGAGCAACGAAAACTTCGTCGAATTCGAGATGTACAATAAGGACGGTTTTGTCGTCGATACACGACCCGAGACCGAGTACGCCGAATGGCGCAAAGAGCCTTGCATGGAAAACTGCAAGGCAGAGGCTGCTGTCACGATGCGTTCCGTTTTTCTGGTCGAGACGCCGCCCGAAGGTGGGTCGAACTCGGTGATGAATGATGCCACCGTTGAGGGGTTGCCGACATTCACTGCGGACGGCCCGTCGTTCATTCCGGCAGCGGCACCCAAGCCCGAGGAAGAAGCCGCTGCGGAGCCAGCCGTTCAAGAGGCCGAAGAGACCGACGAAGCAACGGAACTGGTTGCCGCCGGAGCGAAAGTCTTCAAGAAGTGCAAAGCCTGCCATCAGGTGGGTGAAGGTGCAAAGCACGGCACCGGGCCGGCGTTGAACGGGATTGTCGGGGCCAATGCAGGATCGGTCGAGGGGTTCAAATACTCCAAGGCGATGAAAGCCGCAGCCGAGGCCGGCCTAGTCTGGACGGATGAGGAAATGGCGGCCTTCCTGACGAAACCCAAGGATTACATGAAGGGCACGCGAATGTCTTTTGCGGGGCTCAGGAAGCCAGACGACGTTGAGGCCGTGATTGTCTACCTCAAATCGTTCGGAAGCTGATCATGCGGTGGTCGGAAATACTGGCGTGCGCGGCGGTTGTGGCGGCTTTCGCCACATCGACCTACGCAACCGAAGACCTTGGTGATGCCGAGGCCGGGAAAACAGTGTTCGCCAAATGCAAAGGCTGCCATCAGGTTGGCGAAGGCGCTGAAAACAAAATCGGTCCGCATCTGAATGGTGTCTTTGGGCGCAAGGCCGCAGGTCTCGATGATTTCAATTATTCCAAAAGCCTTATGCGCGCGGGAAATTCGGGTTTGGAATGGCACGCTGACACTCTGTCAGCCTATATCGAAAATCCTCGTGCATTCGCCTCGGGCACAAGGATGAGCTTTCGCGGTCTGAAAGACCCGGAAGACCGGGCCAATGTGATTGCCTATTTGCGGGGGTTTTCAGACAACCCTCGGGATATTCCCGAAGCGGACCCAACCGCGAAAGGCACGGACCATTCCGTCGATCCAGCGATCCTGGCGATTCAGGGAGACCCCGAATACGGCGCATATCTCAGCAGCGAATGCACGACGTGCCATCAGATCGAAGGAAGTGACGAGGGTATCCCGTCGATCGTGTATTGGCCCGACGAGGATTTTGTCGTCGCCATGCACGCATACAAGGACAAAAAGCGGCCACACCCGGTTATGCAAATGATCGCCGGAAGGCTGAGCAACGACGAGATTGCGGCGTTGGCCGCATATTTCAATAACCCAGAGTAATTGTGCCTAAGGGGAGGAAACGCGATGACACTCAATAGACGTACATTTCTAGGAGCCGCCGGGGTGGCGGCAGCCGGATTATCTGCGCCGATGGTTCTGGCTCAGGGCAAGCCCCGGGTCGTTGTTGTCGGCGGCGGTGCAGGCGGCGCTACGGCTGCCCGTTACATTGCGAAGGACAGCAAAGGTGAGATCGACGTGACGCTGATCGAGCCGTCGCGGACTTACTACACCTGCTTCTTCTCGAACCTGTATCTTGGAGGGTTCCAGGAACTTTCAGATATCGCGCACAGCTATGGAACGCTTGCTGCCGACTATGGGATAAACGTGGTCCACGATTGGGCCATCGGTGTTGACCGCGATGCCAAGACTGTATCCTTGGCCGGGGGGGGCTCGGTCCCGTATGACAAACTGATCCTCAGCCCGGGTATCGATTTTGTCGACGGGGCTGTTGAAGGCTGGGACGTCTCGGCGCAAAACAAGATGCCGCATGCGTACAAGGCCGGCTCGCAGACAGAGCTTCTGAAAGCTCAGATCATGGCGATGCCCGAAGGCGGTACTTTTGCGATGGTTGCACCACCGAACCCGTACCGCTGCCCGCCCGGACCCTATGAGAGGGTCTCGATGGTTGCGCATGTTCTGAAAGCAAACAATCCCACCGCGAAAATCATCGTGGCGGATCCGAAGCCGAAGTTTTCGAAGATGGCATTGTTCCAGGAAGGCTGGGCAAACCATTACGAAGGCATGGTCGACTGGATTGGTGAAGACTTCGGTGGTGGCAATGTCTCGGTAAACCCGGACGCGATGACGGTGACCATCGACGGAGAAGAGACCAAAGTCGACGTCTGCAACGTGATCCCGGCGATGAAAGCCGGACGCATTGCCGAAATGGCCGGAGTGACCGAAGGCAACTGGGCGCCGGTGAACGCCGCGGACATGTCCTCCAAGGCGGATCCGGACATCTATGTCCTGGGCGATGCCAGCCAGCAGGGTGACATGCCGAAATCGGGTTTCTCGGCCAACAGTCAGGCGAAAGTGTGCGCGAATGCCGTGCGGGGCGCGTTGACCGGATCCAAGGTGTTCCCGGCCAAGTTCTCCAACACATGCTGGTCGCTGATCGACACAGATGATGGCGTGAAGGTTGGCGCAACCTACGAGGCTACGCCGGAAAAAATCGCCAAGGTGGACGGCTTCATCAGCCAGACCGGCGAAGATGCCGATCTGAGAAAAGCAACATACGAAGAGTCGCTGGGTTGGTATGCCGGTATCACCTCGGACATGTTTGGATAGAAGTTCTCGGGGGTTTTGACACGGGTCAAAGCCCCCGAAGCTCAATCTGAGAAACTGCGGCTCAGGAGGAGGATCAAGATCATGAAGCACTTAATCATCACGGCCGCATTTTTTGCAGTCTCTGCCAGTCAAGGGCTTGCCGAGGATATCATCACGACCCCCTTTAACGGAAGTTTTGATGATGCCACCTTCGCGGTCGAATCCGCCATTGTCGGGCAGGGGTTGGTCATCGACTATGTAAGCCACGTTGGCGAAATGTTGAACCGAACGGGCGCTGATGTCGGCAGCGACAAACAGATATTCGCGGCGGCGGACATCTTTATTTTTTGCTCGGCAAAGATTTCGCGAGAGGTGATGGAAGCTGATCCGATGAATATCGGCTATTGCCCATACGGGATTTTCGTGGCCGAGGACGATGACGGGGTGAAGGTCGGATATCGAAGCTATCCGGACGGCCCAATGCAAAAGGTCCAGACCCTGTTGTCTGGAATCGTGGAAGAGGCTGTTGGGGATTGAAATGAACTACCGGCAGTATTTTCGAGATCAACTAGATCAACTGAAACAGGAAGGAAACTACCGGATTTTTGCTGACCTCGAACGTCAGTGCGGCGCGTTTCCTAAGGCGCGCAGTTACGCAGGGGGTGGTTCCGAACAAGTCACTGTCTGGTGCTCGAACGACTATCTTGGAATGGGACAGCATCCCAAGGTTCTTGCGGCCATGCACGAGGCGATCGACAAATGCGGTGCAGGTGCTGGTGGGACGCGGAATATCTCGGGGACCACGCACGAACATGTGCTGTTGGAGCACGAACTTGCGGACCTTCACGGCAAGGACGCAGCATTGCTGTTCACGTCCGGCTATGTATCCAATTGGGCCGCGTTGGGAACTTTGGCGTCCCGCATCCCCGGCATCACGGTTCTGTCCGACGAATTGAACCACGCCTCGATGATCGAGGGGATTCGTCACAGCCGGTGTCAAAAGCGGATCTGGAAGCACAACGATCTTGAAGACCTTGAAAGGCAACTTGCGGACTTGCCTGCAAATGCGCCCAAGCTGATCGCATTTGAAAGCGTCTATTCCATGGATGGCGATATTGCACCGATTGCCGGGATCTGTGATCTGGCGGACCAATATGGCGCGATGACCTATCTGGATGAGGTTCACGCGGTCGGGCTGTACGGTCCGCACGGCGGGGGCATCGCCGAGCGCGAGGGCCTGATGGATCGCCTGACCGTGATTGAAGGGACTTTGGGCAAGGCGTTCGGCGTGGTCGGCGGGTACATCGCGGCGTCGAAGGAGCTTGTCGACTTTGTCCGATCTTTTGCCAGCGGATTTATTTTCACCACTGCTTTGCCTCCGGCCGTGGCGGCAGGTGCTGCGGCTTCGGTGAAGCACCTGAAGCAAAGCAATGCAGAGCGGCAACAGCACAAAAAGCGCGTGCGCGAAGTCCGGGACAGGCTGGACGATCTGGGTATTCCCCATACACCGAACCCAAGCCATATCATTCCGGTCATGGTCGGCGATCCGGTCAAGTGTCGATTCATTTCGGATGTGCTGATGCGTGACTATGGGATCTACATCCAGCCTATCAACTATCCAACTGTTCCCAAAGGAACGGAACGTCTGCGGATTACGCCGTTGCCGGTGCACACCTGTGAAGACGTGGACCGGCTGGTGTCTGCATTGGGCGAGTTGTGGACGCAATGCCAATTGGCGCGCAGGCCAATGGCTGCGCAATGACGCTGACGAATTGACCAAAGACAAAGACACACACGCAACGAAGTGAGAGTTTCTGTCCATGGAGAGGCTCATCGATTTGCTGGGAGACCCGGGCACCCTGGCGTTTGCCGGAGTGCTGGTCGGTATCTTGTTCGGCGTGACGGCTCAGAAGTCCCATTTTTGTTTGCGCGCATCGACTGTGGAAGTCGCCGAAGGTAAGTTTGGCCCCCGCTTGGCGGTTTGGCTGATCGCCTTTACCGCGGCACTGACGCTGGTACAGGCGCTTGTCTCGCTTGAATTGCTGGACCTTTCCGAGGCACGCGCGATCGCGTCAACCGGCAGCCTTAGCGGTGCGGTTATTGGTGGGGCGATGTTTGGCATCGGAATGGTTCTTGCGCGCGGATGTGCATCTCGCCTGCTGGTATTGGCATCGTGCGGCAATCTGCGTGCACTTGTGACAGGGTTGATTTTGACCTTGGTGGCTCAGGCCGCCTACACAGGCGTTCTCAGCCCGGCCCGTGAAGCGATTTCCGGTCTGTGGACCATCTCAGGAGGTGCAGAGCGCGATCTTGCAGAAATAACGGGGTTCCCCCCATCGGTCTATTCGGCCGTTGCCGCAATTGGATTAGTCCTGTCGATCGTGTTTGCCCTTCACAGGAAAGTCGCGCTTGCAAAGATCGTGACAGCCGCCGGAGTTGGCGGGGCAGTGGCGCTTGGCTGGTTCATGACGTTTTCCATCGCGCAGGCATCCTTTGAGGTCGTACCCGTGTCTTCGGTGACGTTTACCGGCCCGGCCACAGACACGCTGATGGCGTTGGTTGCAGAGCGAAATGTGGTGCTGTCTTTCGGTATCGGTCTTGTGCCGGGCGTAGCCATTGGCGCAGCAGGATCTGCCATCATTTCCGGCGAGTGGAGGATCGAGCGTTTTGGCTCGGACACTCCGATGGAACGGTACCTCGTCGGAGCTGTCCTCATGGGGTTCGGGGCGATGCTGGCCGGAGGTTGCGCCGTGGGCGCCGGACTTTCAGGCGGGTCCGCCCTGTCATTGACAGCCTGGCTTGCCGTTTTCTTCATGTGGGTTGGGGCGATAGGCACGCACAGGTTTTTGATGCGGCTGCCGGTATTGCAGCATTCCTGACTTACTCGAACTCCATCTGTTCGAAAACGCGCCCGGCGTTCTTGGTTGCCAGTTCCTCGAACGCGTCCAGATGGGCATAGGGGGACTGATCGACATAATAGGCTTCGGTCAGATCGCCGCCCTCATCCATATGTTCTTGAATCCTGGTTCGTAGATACACCAGGTAGTCGCGCGTATAGCGGCGCACCTGATCCATATTCGTGGGATGACCGTGCCCGGGTATGACATATGTGGCATTTAAAGCCTCGAACTCGTTGTCCCAGGTTTCCAGCCAATCCGCGGTATAGGTATCCTGAAAGATCGGCAGCATGCGCTCGTGGAATGCCATGTCACCCGCGATGACAAGGCTTTGGTTCGGCAACCAGATCGAGATATCGCCGGGGCTGTGGGCCGGTCCGAGGTATTTGGCCTCGATCCGGAAGTCGCCCATCTCAATCACGTATTCATCATCGAACGTCTCGGTTGGGCCTGCCAGAAAAGTTCCGTCTGCCTTGTCCTGATTGTATCGTTTCATTCCCTCCAGAATCTGAGGGCCATACTCCTCGAACTCAGCTGCTGCATCCGAATGGGCGACGATTGGAACCCCGATTTCCGACCAGTAGGCATTGCCAAGCATCGCGTGCCCCTGACCGTTCTCGTTGAAGACAAGCGTGACCGGCTGATCCGTAATCGCCTGAATTTCCTTGTGAAGCGCCTCGGCAAGGACATAGGCGGCACCGCCGTTGACAACGACCACGCCCTCACCGGTCACGATGAAGCTCAGGTTGTTGTTGTGACCAGAGTTTTCGTAGGTCGGCGGAGCGGTTGCGCCAATGGCGGAATAGACGCTAGGGATGAATTCGACCGGCTTGGAATACAGAACGCTTTGCGGATACTGGTCTGCAATATCCTCGCTTGCCCAAGCTGGTGTGACTAAAGCAACCGCAATCCCGAATGATCGTATCATGACGCCTCTCCAATGAATCTGTAGGCCGAGTCGGTCTTTTCGACGCGGCCAATTCCACCGTTCGGTAAGTGGAAGCCAATTATTCTCTTTTTTTCTTCGGAAACCTGATCCAGAAGTGAGTAACGCGCAGCTGCGGCGACCTGGGGATCCTGATCCGTTCCACTGTGCCAATCGGGGTGCTCAAAGGCCACGTGCGGATTTCCCAGCGCGTCGCCGACGACCATCACGGACTCATTCCCATTTCGAAGCTCAAAAGCCATGTGACCGGGCGTGTGCCCAAAGCTTGCCCGTGCCGCAATGCCCGGAAGTATCTCTTGACCATCCTCGAAGAACGCGACCTGATCCTCGATTGCTTCCAATCGCCGTTTTGCACCGGCCGCGAACGCGGTGCGATCTTCACCTATCGTGTCCACCGTTGAGGGGTTCCACCAATAATCCCATTCTTTGCGTCCAATGAGGTGCGTCGCATTAGGGAAAAGCAGGTCGTCGAAATCATCCAGAACACCCCAGATATGATCCGGGTGCGCGTGGGTGAAAACCACATGCGTGACACTTTCGGGCGACAAGCCGATTGCTTCAAAAGTTTCCATCAGATTGCCCGATGTGGGCATGAAGTCCGGCCCCGCTCCAGCATCGAACAGCACGGTGTTTTCATCATCTCGATAAAGCGTGACGTTGCACTCTGGCTCGTACTTGGTCGCGTCCGCTTGAGTGCGGGTCAGAAATTGCTCGACCTCCTCTTTGGGCATGGCTCCGAAAACAACATCAGGTGGCAATGACAGGTATCCGTCTGACACGGTCGTAATTCGGGCTGAAGGACCGAGCCGCAGCTCTGCTTGCACGATCCTGGCTTGAGCTCCAAGTGCCGCAAGACACGTGGCATTGAACAGGAAGCTGCGTCGGGACAAAGAAATTCCATTCATACGCAATCATTAAAATGAATATTTTTATTTGTAAACGATGGAAGTACCAACAAAGGATCATTCCACGACGCTGAAAAACCGGTCGGGTCTTCTTTGTAATTGGGCGAAGATCGGTTTTCAGCGGTGGTAAATGGAGACGACACCAAGGTCATGCGCAAAGTGAACGTGCAGCGCAATCCGCGCCATGATGGTTTGCCGAGGAAGAGATGATGTCGGAAAGGCGATTGTTACGTGACCTCGAAACAGGGGAGAGGCCCAGCCGCTGAACGACGGCGACGGCAGACGCAGCTTTCCACCGAAAAATCCCGGCCCATCTGCGTCAAAGCGCATTGTTCTCATCCCGCTGTGCTTGTAAGGAAATTGCACGGCCCCAGGGGCTGCGCCGTGCGGGCGTGATGGAATGGTAGACATATCAGACTTAAAATCTGAAGGGCGTATGCCCGTGTGGGTTCGAGTCCCACCGCCCGCACCAAAAAACCGTATAAGCGTTTTTAAAAAAACAAATAAAAATATGGCACCTTTCGTGCCCCACATTCTGCCCCACACTTGGTGAGGTATGCTTGCCAATCGGGCGGCCTTTTCTTCGATTAGACTTTCCAGTTCAGCAACCTTCGCCAGATTGACGCCTGTGCCCTGGTGAATCATCCATTTGCTGTCTTTCTCTGTGCACAAGAACGATTGATCCGATCGAAATGGCGTGTAGACCATTCACTAATTTTCCAGGGAGGACCCCACAGGCTCTGAAACTCGATCAGTCTGGAGCCTGGTCTTCGCTTGGCCTACAGTGTTGCTGGGCCTCTCCAACCGAAAAAGGAGCTCCTATGTCCCGACTTTCAGAACGCACAGACTTTGCCACCGAAATCTGCAAGCAGGCTGGGGTAGTGGCCAAAAAGTTCTTTGCAGATCGGGTCAATCTTGTCGTTGATCAAAAAGGCGCTCAGGACTGGGTTAGCGAGGCGGACAGGAGCGTTGAGACTTTCATTCGTCAAAAGATCGCGGAAACTTGGCCCAAAGATGGCGTTTACGGTGAAGAACATGGCGCGGTAGCGGGAGAGAGTGGCTTTGACTGGGTTATTGATCCAATTGATGGAACCACGAATTTCGTGAACGGTATTCCAGCATGGACCATTGTTCTGGCTGGTGTCACCAACGGCCAAACGGAGATTGGCGTGATCCATGATCCAAACGTGGATGAAACATTTGTCGCAACGCGCGGAGAATCAGCGACACTTAACAGATCACCGATACGCGTCGCTTCAGGAGTGCCGTTGCGCGACGGAACTGTGGCAGTAGGATACTCGAACCGGATTGAAAGCCGTCATGTTTTACCCGTGATCGAGAACCTGATCGAGCACGGGGCGATGTTTCACAGAAATGCCAGTGGAGCGCTTTCGTTGGCCTACGTCGCTGCCGGACGCCTTTTGGGTTACGTCGAGGAACACATGAATGCTTGGGATTGTCTGGCTGGGCAATTGCTGGTCGCGGAAGCGGGCGGTGTTGTCGAGGATCAGAACGCCGATGCGATGATCCGAGACGGCGGGCGCGTGATCGCAGGCACGCCAGATGTGTTCGAGACGTTGCGTGAGATCGCAGAAAACGCTTGGAGCGCTTAACGTCTAAGTAAAAGAGACCCAACCTGAATCAGGTTTGAGTGTCGCTAGATCAGCCTGCCAGAAATGGCCTTGTGAGGGCTGGTCATACTTGCGGTCTATCAAACAATCCGAAAGTGCGCACCAAAGCAATGTGCCTACTGCCCCGTGGGTCGCGATTGCAAGATCCCCGGCATGATGCGTCTGGATTATCTCTGTTACTGCGCGATGAATGCGTCTCTGCGCCTCGACAGCTGTTTCCCAACCACGATAGCTCCTATCCGGCTGAGCAAAGAAAGCATCGGCTGCGGCCTCGAAATCGTCCCGAGGCAAGTAACCGGTTGCGCTGCGGTCGTTCTCACCAAGGCCCAAGTTGCAATTCACGGGTAGCGCTCGTGGTGCAGCAAGAATCTCAGCTGTTTCGCGGGCCTTCCGCTCGCCACTGGTCCAGATCTGCGTCACGTTGGACAAGACTTCACTGGATGCAAATTCATTAGCGCGTTTGCGGCCCACAGCATTCAAGCCCCACTCAGTTATCGGGACGGCCGGGTCGACAGAGACCTCGGGGTGCGAGATGATAATGAGTTTCGGCATTTAATCCGGCAAAAGAACGGGGCCTTTGTCAGCAAAGCCCATTTTGATTTCGGTGCCGGGATCAAGCGGCGCATCGACGTCATCGTGTACGACAAAAACCTGACCGAATTCACCGGTCAGCGTATATTCCATCCGAACGCCAACATAGGTCGCCTTGGCCACCGTGGCTGGGATGCCTTGGTCTGAACCGATGACCAGACGTGAGGGTCGCACGGCGATGGTTGCAGGTCCTTCGGACAATCCGCGACGTGGTAGTGTGTGGCGGTAGCCTTCTATTTCTATCGTTGCCGCGTCGCCATTGATTTCGACGATTTGGCACTCCAAAAGGTTTGCCTCGCCTATGAAATCAGCGACAAATCGGTCGTTCGGGGCGTCGTAAAGCTGGCGTGGGGTGCCCATTTGGGCGATTGCTGCATTGCGCATGACAACAATCTCATCCGAGACCGCCAGTGCCTCCTCCTGATCGTGGGTAACGTAGACAACTGTCAAACCAAGATCTTTCTGGATTGCTCGAATATCCTCTCGCACCTGACGGCGAAGCTTGGCATCGAGGTTGGACAGCGGCTCGTCGAACAGCAGAACCTGCGGCTCAAGAACCAGCGCGCGGGCGACTGCAACACGCTGTTGTTGACCCCCTGACAGTTCAGAGGGAAGACGGCTGTCGAACCCCTGAAGGCCAACCAGTTCCAATCCATTCAGAGCGCGGCTGCGGGCTTCATCCTTTGCAAAGCCCGAGAATGTGAGGCCATACATCACGTTTTCCAGCACGCTCATGTGAGGGAAAAGCGCGTATGACTGGAACACCATGGATACGTCGCGGTCGGTGGCAGGCAACTTGGTCACGTCCCGATCTCCGATCAGGATCTTGCCCGAGCTTGCCATTTCCAACCCGGCAATCATGCGCAGAGTCGTTGTTTTCCCACAGCCTGACGGGCCAAGCAGTGTGACGAGCTTTCCCGCCTCGACGTTCAGGTTGATGTTGTCGACGGCAACGACATCCTTGCCGAACACTTTCGACACGTTCTCAAAGCGTACCGGGGCGGCCTTGGAACCGATTTTGGTGTCGGTCATGGCGATGTCTCCGTTGCGTGCTGCGTGCGTCGGCCAATCTGGACCCGACCGACGAGAAGTTGCAATAAGCCGACCGCCGCGAGCATCACGAAGATCAGCGTCGTCGAATAGGCGATCGCAAGGCCATAGTCGTTGTTCTCGACCCGACCGATGATGTAGCTGGTCGCCATGTCATATTCTGCGCTGACCAGAAAGATGACGGCCGAGATCGCCGTCATGGCGCGCACAAAGCTGTATACAAGCGCGGCAAGTATCGCAGGGCGCAACAGCGGCAGAATGATATTTCGGAACGTCTGCCACGAGTTTGCACCAAGGGTCAGCGAGGATTCATCAAGGCTGCGGTCAAGCTGCGACATGCTCGCGATCCCCGCACGAACGCCGACCGGCATATTGCGGAAGATGAAGCTGACAACGAGAATGACACCCGTACCCGTGATTTCAATCGGCGGAACGTTGAAGGCCAGGATGTAGCTGACGCCG
This sequence comes from Ruegeria sp. A4, assembly GCF_056543025.1. NCBI lineage: Bacteria > Pseudomonadati > Pseudomonadota > Alphaproteobacteria > Rhodobacterales > Roseobacteraceae > Ruegeria > Ruegeria sp. A4. Next base: position 66,108 of record NZ_JBQGAW010000011.1, read on the forward strand.
ATCACTGTCCCGGGGATGGCGAAGGACAGCATTGTTCCAAATTCGAAAGCGTTCTTGCCTGCAAAACTTTGTCTTGTCAGCAGATAGGCGGTCACCAGGCCAACGGCGGCAGTCAATGGCGCAGCAATGGCCGCGATGGTTATGGTGGTCCAGAAACTGTCCCAAGCTGCCCCGGTCCAGCGAATACCCTCTTCTTCGAAGCGGACCGAGAATGCAGTGATATAGTGTTTGATCGTCAGCGAGTTATCGACGCCCCACAGCTCGACAACACTGCCGTAAATGATCATCGCGTAGACAACAATTGTGAACAGCGCCCAACCCAGGGCGATGAGCAGTACCGGAACAGAAAGGCCAGTGGGCATCAGTGGATGAACGCCGGCATCCCCTTTGCCGGTGACGGTTGTATAGCTTTTCTTCCCCAGCCAGACACGCTGCGCGTAAAAGGCGGAAAGAGTAAAGAACAGAAGCACCATGGCCAGAACCGCAGCCCTGCCCTGATCGTACTGAGCGCCGACGATGGCAAAGAATATCTCGGTCGAAAGCACGTCGAAATTCCCGCCCAATACAAGCGGATTTCCGAAATCGGCCATGCTTTCGATGAAGCCGAGAAGAAATGCATTCGCAAGACCCGGCCGCATCAAAGGCAGAGAAACTGTCTTGAATGTCTGCCATCTGCTGGCGCGGAGCGTTTGCGCCGCTTCTTCCATCGACGGAGAGACACCTTCAACCACACCGATCAGAACAAGAAACGCAATTGGCGTAAACGCGAGTGTCTGCGCGATCAGGATGCCCGGCATTCCGTAAAGCCAGCGTGTCGGTTGCGTGCCGAACAGTTCGGCAACGAACCGGGTGACAGAGCCGGACAGGCCAAAAAGCAGGATCAGCGCCAGGCCGATCACGAATGGCGGGGTGATTATTGGCAGAACGGTCAGAGCCCGCAGCGCGCGCTTGTAGCGAAAGCCTGAGCGCGTCACGACAAGTGCAAAGCAAAGACCAAGAACCGTGGTGATGACGCCAACGAGGATGGCAAGGAACAGTGAATTCCAGGCTGCGCCACAACGCGCGCCCTGAAAACACCCCAGACCCCACAGTCGATCATCGAAAAACTTCGAGAAGAAGACCGCGATGGAATACGCGCCGTCTTCGGTGATGAAGGCAGCGAAAAGCATCTTCGCGATGGGAAAAAAGACAAACGCGGTGACAATTGTAATAACGCCCCCGATGGCGCTTACGACAAAGACGTCACCGTTAATGGCACCCCTTGCCGCGATCCCCTGAGTAAGCAGGAACAGAAAGCTCGAGGCGCATATCATCGCGCCATAGCCCATGCCGAACTGACGGTCGCCAAGTTCGCCAAACATCGCCTCCAACCAATGAAAGTTGAAACCTCTGATGCCAATGCTGAACCCCTGAGCGATCAGCCAGCCAAAGCCAAGCGCCCCTGACAAGATCAATATGCGGGCGTAAACTGGATCAGATTTGGTGCGCTTCAACACCAGAAGCGGCAGGGCCAGCGCGATCACAAGCGGCGCGAGCCAAAGTTTTTCACCCTGCCCAATCAGAAACGCAGCGGGGGCGTAACCCTCATCGAATGGATAGCCGTCCAAAAGCCACTCGAACGACCAAAGGCCACCGTCGACCATGTACCAAGGTAACAGGCAGAATCCGACCCACCCGGCCGTGATCCAGAAGATCAGGACCGGATGGGTCGTTTTTGAAGTCTGGTCAGTCATTTACTGCGGCAGAGTCGAAACCTCTTCGTCCCATTTCTGCAACAGACGCTTCCGTTCGTCCGAGGACCCATACTTTTTGAAGTCATAATCAATCAGCTTGATCTGACTCATGTCTGGCGCGCTCTCCGAAGTTTTTGCGTTCTTGTTCGACGGTACCTGAAACGCGTTGACCTGAAGAGCAAGATTCTGAGCTTCTGGAGACAGCGCCCAGTCATAGAACTTTTTCGCCTCTTCTTCGTTGCGTGCCCCTTCAATAATCGACATCGAGCCGATTTCGTATCCCGTGCCCTCGCATGGCGCGACGACCATAATCGGGAATCCTGAAACGGCCTGCTTCACGGCGTCATGCATGAAGACGATACCAATGGTGTTCTCACCTCGACCGGCGGCCTTGATCGGCGCGGACCCGGACTTGGTGTATTGGTTGATGTTCGAATGCAGGCCCTTCATGAACTCAAAGCCTTCATCCTCGCCAAAGATCTGAACCATCGACGCCAGCGTGGTATACGCCGTACCTGATGAGTTCGGATTCGCCATCTGAACGTGGCCCTTGTATTCGGGCTTCAGCAGGTCTTTCCAACAGGCCGGTTCGGGCAGGTTGTTTGCAGCGATAAGATCGGAATTGTAGCCGTAGCCGAGTGCGCCCGAATAGATGCCGATCGTTCTGTTGCCGGCGCTTTCTGCCTGGGATATCGCCCAATCATGAAGCTGGTCGCGCATCGGCGAAATGTATTCCATCGTCAGGCCCTCTTCGGCGGCCTGCAAATGCGGATCACCCGTACCGCCCCACCAAACGTCTCCTTTCGGGTTCGAGCTTTCGGCGCGTATTTGTGCAAAGGTCTCCCCTGACGACTTCCGGGTCATGTTGACGTCGATGCCCGTTGCATCTTCAAAGCTGCGCGCCATCAGTTGGCACCAGTCTTCTTGCGCCGAGCAATAAAGTGTCAGCTTGTCGGCCTGTGCCGCCGACAGTGACGCAGCCAGGGCGATCACCGATCCAACCGTGGTGGATATCAATTTCCTCATTTTCTTCCTCCCTTTGAGCTTGATGCGTCCGGGTTTCCCGGTTCTTTCATGCCCTTCCTCATGCAGCCTGTCGAAGTTTCTTTATGACAATTTTGACTTCTGGATTGTCTGTCAGATTGTTCAGTAAATCTGACAGGTCGCTTTCTTGAACCAACTTTGCGGCCTTTGCCGGTGAAAACCAGTGACGCGTACGTTCACCTTTTTCCTTCCAGCGTCGCTTCAGCTTTTCGACGACCATCGGATAAAGGGTGACGCGGCAGCGAACGCTGCTTTGCCCCTCGTATCGTTTATCATAGAAAAAATGACCGATTGGCCGTTTCGATATGGTGCCGACGGCGCCAGCTTCTTCTTGCGCTTCGATTTCAGCAGCTTGCCATGGTTTTTTGCCGTCCATTAGCCAGCCCTTCGGGATAACCCACCGGCCGGTGTCCCGCGAAGTGACCATAAGAACGCGCAACTTGCCAGTCTTGTCCCAGCGCATCGGAAGCGCCGCAATCTGATCTGCCGTTTCGCTGTCGCTCATGCCGCCTCTCAATGCCACACGATCAAGAACCAAAAGGAAGCTGTTTTGTTGGCAAGTTGGCCGGTCAACGCTTTGCCTTGGCTCGTATTCTGAATTTTATCAGCCTGTGCATCTTTGCTTTGCGCTTCGAAATACTTGTGTTCGCTAGAATTCTCACAACCTTCCGAGGGTTATGCAACAAAAAATATTGCAATATGACCGAAAGCCCACAAAAGTGGGTTTCGAAACCTAGTCGGGTCGTCGGATGTCCAAAACTAAAACGCGCGGCAAAATGTCTGAAAAGAACCACAGCCGGGTAAAGAAATCCGACCGGCGCCAGCAGATATTGCTGGAGCTGAAGCTGCGCCCGCACGTTCGCATCAACGAACTGGCGCAGCGTTTCAACGTCTCCACCGAGACGGTTCGCAGAGATTTCGATGCTCTGTCGAATGATGGCTTGATAGCGCGGGCACACGGGGGGGCATCGGCCGCCGCGCAAGGGCACTATCCGGGTCTGGATGAACGAACAAACGCACAGGTTGAGGAGCGCGAACGCATAGGTGCCACAGCGGCAGAACTGATCCAGAGCGGTGAAACGGTCATGATCGATTCCGGCTCGACCACAATCGAAATGGCACGTGCACTGGCTTATATTGGCACATCTTGCACCGTAATCACCAATTCCATTCCCGTAGCCATGACCCTTGGCCATGGGGCTGCACAAGTGCTGTTATGCCCGGGGGAATACTTGGCAACTGAGTCTGCAACGATCGGAACCGAGACGCTGGAGTTTCTGTCCCGTTTCAACGTCGACAGGTGCATGATTGGTTCCTCGGGGTTTTCGACCGATGGCCCTTCAGAAACAGTGCGCGGCTTTGCGGCAATAAAGAGGGCAATGCTGTCGCGCGCCGATAAAAGTCACCTTCTTGTTGATTCCGGGAAATTCGGCCGGAAAGGCCTGTCTCAAGTGGGGGGCCTTGACGACCTGCATTCAATAATCACCGACAAAAAACCAACAGGAGAATTGCATAACGCCATTGAAAGCGCCCGGGTCGACGTTCTCGTCGCCGGGTAGATATGAAATGACTGATTAACGGCGGATAAAAAGCACCGCACTTGACTGGGAGGAAAACATGAAGATCGATATCAAACTATTGCTTGGGGCATCTGCAATCGCGCTCATGTCGATAAGTGGAACGGCGTCGGCGCAGGATTGTCCACGCGGTGACTTGGACGAGCGTTTTTGTGATGCCGACGGGGATTTGATCGCGGATATCCCCACAGATCCCTCCGAGCAGATAGATCCTGACACTTTGATTTTTGCCTATACGCCGGTTGAAGATCCCGCCGTATACAAAACCGCGTGGTCAGATTTTCTTGACCATTTGAAAGCAGAAACTGGCAAGGACGTCGTCTTTTTTCCAGTCCAGAACAACGCGGCCCAGATCGAGGCGATGCGTTCGGGGCGTTTGCACATTGCAGGCTTCAACACCGGTTCCAACCCACTTGCGGTAAACTGCGCCGGGTTCCGCCCCTTCACGATCATGGCTTCGAAGGACGGAAATTTTGGTTACGAGATGGAAATCATCACCTATCCGGGTTCGGGCATCGAAAAGGTCGAAGACATCAAAGGGAAGCAACTGGCTTTCACATCGCCTACATCCAACTCGGGTTTCAAAGCGCCCTCGGCGATCCTGAAAAGCGATTTTGATCTTCTGCCCGAACGCGATTTCGAACCTGTCTACTCGGGCAAGCACGACAACTCGATCCTGGGTGTCGCCAACAAGGATTATCTAGCGGCATCGATCGCGAACTCGGTAAAATCCCGGATGATCTCGCGCGATGTGATCAAGGAAGATGATGTCGTTACGATCTACAAGTCGCAGACCTTCCCGACCACAGGGTTTGGGACCGTCTACAACCTGACGCCCGAGTTGCAGGAAAAAATCCGCAATGCGTTTTTCAATTTCGAATGGGAAGGCACGACGCTGGAGGCGGAGTTCTCGAAATCGAACGAAGGCCAATTCCTCGAGATGACTTATCAGGAATTCTGGGACGTCATTCGTAAAATTGACGCGGCAAATGGCGTCTCTTACGCCTGCCAGTAATTTTTTGGCTCATCCGGCGGGCCTGAAAGGGCCCGCTGTTCACCCTAATCCGGGGCATTTCATGCTGCGTCTTCAAAAGCTGACGAAAACATACAAGACCGGAGATCAGGCCTTGAAAGCCATCGATCTTGAGGTCCCAAAAGGACAGGTTCTGGCATTGATTGGGCCTTCGGGCGCGGGCAAATCGACCATGATCCGTTGCATCAACCGCTTGGTTGAACCGACAAGCGGCGGTGTCCTTCTGGATGACGTTGACGTGACCAAACTCGGCTCGGGAGCGTTGCGGAAAGCACGCCGCGAAATGGGTATGATCTTTCAGGAATATGCTTTGGTTGAACGCCTCACGGTGATGGAAAACGTATTGTCCGGCAGGCTGGGATACGTGGGATTCTGGCGCAGTTTCCTGCGACGGTATCCGCAGTCTGATGTGGACGAAGCCTTCCGCCTGCTTGATCGGGTGGGGCTGTTGCACATGGCTGATAAGCGGGCGGATGAACTGTCGGGGGGTCAACGCCAAAGGGTGGGCATCTGCCGCGCCTTGATTCAAAACCCGAAACTGTTGCTGGTTGATGAGCCAACCGCGTCGCTGGACCCCAAAACCAGCCGTCAAATCATGCGGCTAATCACCGAGTTATGTCAGGAACGCGGATTGGCAGCCATCATCAATATCCATGATGTGGCGCTCGCTCAGATGTTTGTTCCCCGCGTTGTGGGACTCCGATTTGGCGAAATCGTGTATGATGGGCTTCCCACCGGCCTTACCCCTGAGAAGCTGACCGAAATCTATGGGGAAGAGGACTGGGAGGCAACCATCGAAAAAGTGGACGAAGATGAAGATGTCGAGGCCGCAGAATGAGCCATCGAGAACTGGACGACATGTTGGGGAAAGGCTGGCGTAAGCCTGCCTTTGTCAAGAACCCAGTGCTCCGCTGGGCATTGCTCCTTGGATTTTTCGCCTACCTGATCGCAGCTTTTATGACCATCGAAGTCGATTGGGGCCGTGTCTATGAAGGGCTGAATCGCGGTTGGGCGTTTGTTCTTGCATTCACCAGCCCAGACTTCATTTCACGGTGGTCAGATATTTGGAGCGGCCTTCTGGAAAGTATCGTGATGACCGTGGCCGCGTCGGTCGTGGGCATCCTGATATCGATCCCGATCGGGCTGGGAGCTGCACGCAATATCGCGCCATTGCCAATCTACATGATTTGCCGAGGCATTGTTGCGATAAGCCGGGCACTGCAAGAGATCATCGTTGCCATATTGCTTGTGGCGATCTTCGGCTTTGGCCCGCTCGCCGGATTTCTGACGCTTTCCTTCGCCACCATAGGGTTTCTCTCCAAACTTCTGGCCGAAGACATCGAAGCCATGGACAAGGTTCAGGCCGAGGCGATCAAGGCCTCAGGAGCGCGTTGGCCGCAATGGATCAACTATGGTGTCCAGCCGCAAGTGATGCCGCGACTTGTGGGCCTTTCCATGTATCGGATCGACATCAACTTCCGGGAAAGCGCGATCCTCGGGCTTGTCGGGGCTGGTGGAATTGGTGCGACTTTGAACACCGCATTCGACCGCTATGAATACGACACCGCGGCGGCCATTCTCATTCTGATCATCGGCATCGTGATGGCTCTGGAATACCTTTCGGGAATTATTCGAGCGAGGGTTCAGTAATGCCGATACTTGAACGCGACGATGCGCAAATCTGGCGTCGCCGGACAACAGGTCAGAGCTTGGTTCGTTGGTTTGGCTGGCTGTTGGGCGTGGCGATCTTTGTTTACTGCTGGCAGCTGATCTCGGAATCGACCACTTGGTTTTTCGTCTGGGACGCGCCCCGCATCGCCAATGATATCTGGACCCGGGCAACGCCCCCCAAATGGGAGTACATCACCCAACTGGGCCGCCCGATTTGGGACACGCTGAATATCGCCACCCTGGGAACGATCATCGCCCTGTGCATGGCAGTGCCCGTCGCCTTTTTGGCGGCCCGCAACACCACGCCATCGGCTTTGTTCATACGGCCTATTGCCCTGTTGGTCATTGTCTCGACCCGCTCTATCAACTCGTTGATCTGGGCGCTTCTTCTGATCGCGATTATTGGTCCCGGAGTGTTCGCCGGTGTCATAGCAATCGCCATTCGTTCAATCGGGTTTTGCGCAAAGCTTCTTTACGAAGCGATTGAGGAGATTGACCACACGCAGGTCGAAGCAATCACGGCAACCGGTGCTTCCCGCTGGCAGGTCATGGCCTATGGGATCGTACCGCAAATCCTGCCCGCGTTTGCAGGCATTGCCGTTTTTCGATGGGATATCAACATCCGCGAATCCACGGTGCTCGGGCTGGTTGGTGCTGGTGGCATTGGGTTGCAATTGTCGGCTTCGCTCAACGTTCTGGCTTGGCCACAAGTCAGCCTGATCCTGATTGTCATTCTCGTCGCGGTTATGGTTAGCGAATGGGTTTCGGCGAAAGTACGAGGGGCCATCATTTGACCGGTTTTTCTGTGCAAGATGCTTTTGACGCCTACGAGGCTGTACGACATCGCCTGCCGCAAACCAGATCTACCGAATTGAGCTATCGCCAGGCGGATACGCTGGAGGACATAGCTCATGAGTTTGACGTGTTCCTCCTCGATGCTTTCGGGGTTCTCAATATTGGTGATACGGCAATCCCGGATACGCCAGATCGGGTCAGGTCGCTGACAGCCGCCGGCAAACGTGTTCTGGTCGTGTCGAATGCCGCCGGGTTTCCCCACGCAACTCTTATGGAGAAGTACAACAGGCTTGGTTACGATTTTGCACCACAAGACGTGATCACCAGCCGGGCCACGTTGTTGTCTGAACTGAACGGCCAAAGTGATTTGCATTGGGGATTGATGGCGGCCCCCAGTGCCGGCCTTCGCGATCTGGAGGGGCTGAAACTGTCCTATCTGGAGGATGACCCGAAGCCCTACGAAACCGTCGACGGGTTCTTGTTGATCGGGTCAGCGGTTTGGACTGAAGCGCGACAAGCCATGTTGGAGGCCACTTTGCAAGAGCGTCCCCGCCCAGTATTGGTCGGCAACCCTGACATTGTCGCTCCGCGCGAGTACGGTTTTTCCAAGGAACCCGGTCTTTACGCGCACCGGCTGGCAGATCGGACAGGCGTCGCCCCTCAGTTCTTTGGAAAGCCTTTCGCCAATATTTTTGATCTTGCTTTCCAATGTCTCGGGCACATCGACAAGTCCCGGGTTCTGATGGTGGGCGACAGCCTGCACACCGACATACTGGGCGCACGAGAAGCAGGCATAGCTTCCGCCCTCATCTCGGGATACGGTTTCTTCGCAGGGCATGATGTTGAAGCAGCGATCATAAAGGCAGAGATAGTCCCTGACTTTGTCGTAAGCCGGCCTTGATTCCAGGGCGTTACCCTTAGATGCGTTTTCTTGTTAACGCTTACTCGTGTGTCGGCTGATTTTGCGTGGCAAACTTGCCGACCATATACATGCAGTGCCACGTGTGAGCGGCGGCTTTGGAAAACTCCTCCGCAACCACAGAACTCTGAACTCATGTCTGGATTGGACTGTTATCACACATCCCAACAAACTGACGTATCGGCCGCTTTGCCCGCAATTCGCAGGATATCTCAACCAGGTTCACGGCCTCAGTCCACGGCGGGTTAAGGAAATACTGTACTTTTTCTATTAGCTTTTTAGGGGTTCTTTCGGGACCGTTCACAAGTCGCCGTCTATCTTATCGAATCAAGTCCCCGAACCAGCGACCGCGCGCACCGTCGCCGCGCAGCCGTTTCTTGAACCGATCAAACGCGATGAGCGCCATGTCCTCAAATGTCGGGTCGTTCGGGTTGTTTTCTGCATCAAGACGCCGGAGTTCAAGTTCCGCAATCGGATCGTCGTCGCGTTCCGAATTAGAGGACCATTTTTTCGTTCTGTGCGCGCATCAAACAGGGACATGTCAGGGAAATATCCAATCCCCCATGCTGGCGCTTGCGGTTGTCTTAGAACCGATAGAACCAGCGACTGCCGTTCTGCGACTTCTTGAGAAAGAACCCGCCACCGCATTGAACAACGATACAAGGCGCGGCATTTATTACCTGCGCTGCTGATAGTCGGTTTACGTCTCTTGCTTTAACTGCCCCACGCTTGCGGCGCGGTGCTTTCCCAAATTCTGTTGCAGTGTGCTGCAGGTGCCGGATTAATTTAATAATAGTATTAATGTGTTAGAGATTAAATATAGCATAGTGTACTAGCCACATGGTGCTCACCGCCCGCACCAAAAAGAATAAGAAAATGCCGTGACTTATTTGTGCGTGGCAGAACGCGCGGGTGCTGCGAAGCCCCCATAAAACTCTGCTGTGCGACTATGCTTAAACCGGAAACCCCAATTGTCGGATCAGTTTCCAAATGTCCCTGTTCGCGGCTGACAGCTGATCAACGACTGCTTCGATCTGGAGCAGCGCGTTGTCGTCCACGGTATCTTCGCGGCCGAGTTTTATGTCGGTTTTGCGGTCAGCGATCCGCATAAGGATCGTTTTCGGGTTTCCGCTTTCAGGGTCGAAAGAATAGATGCAATGGTTGTACTTGTTGCGGATGCCAGAAAGCTTGGCCAGCCTTTGCGTATGTTCAAGGATCGGATCGCGAACCCGGGCAGGGCGCCCTTCCATTTTTGCAAGTCTTTCGACCAGATCTATTCGCGCGCGGGTAGTGTTCAAAGTCAGAAAGATGATTACGGCCACGTCCTTGGACGTTCCAGTCAGGCCGGCGATCAGATGGATCAGCAGGCTCTCGGTGTTTGTCCACATGTAGTTCAGCCTGCCGACCAAAAGGATCAGGCGGTCGAACCGGGCTTCAAAGCGATCAGTCAAGGGCGGTCTGCTGCGCCTCATGAGGCGCAACCTCGAAATAGAAATGAGCAGCCGCCGTCCGGTTGCTGACACCGATCTTTCCGACAACGTTATGCATGTGCAGCTTGACCGTGTGTTCCGTGATGCCCAGCTTGGCCGCAATCAATTTGTTGCTTTTGCCTTCTGAGACCAGTTTCAGAACCTGTTTTTCGCGGCGTGTCAGCTTAGAGTACTGTGCGTGCCGATCCGCGCCGTTGGATGTAATGGCTTCCCGTTGCCGTGGTCTCTCGGGCGCGCGCTGACAGGGGGGTGAAACACAGTCAGCCAGAAAGCTGGGAAGATAAAGTTCCTCGTGCATCAGCAGTCTGAGGATGGCGCGCCACGCGTCCGGTGCCACGTTCATCGGCAGAAAGCCGACATCGCCAAACTGCGCGCGGTTCCAGCCTTCGAACAGGTGCCGGGCCGATTCCTCTTTGCGGTAGGCGAAGGCAAGACAGCCGGAACCTGCACTTTTGGTGTATGCGCCTGGGCGCGCCAACAGGTCTTCGATCAACATCTGATCCACGACGACGATCTTGCCGCTGTCCGGAACACTTGTACGCATCGCCTCGAGTGTTTCGAAGCGAAAAGCGCGGACACCAAATTCGGTTTGAACGCTTCTTAGGGTTTGATTTGAATAGAATAGTTCTTTCCCGAGGAAGACAATTGAAAAATCTTCTGAATAAAAACTTTGATTGCCAGATTCATTGTTCAAAGACTCACTCATTATATTCCCTCACAAAACGGGGTTAACCGGAAATGGCTTTATCGAAATGGAATTACCGGTGTAAAAGTAGTTAACTAATCAAAGAATTACGTGAGGTTTACTATAGCTGAAAACGTGATTTTCTACAACCAGACGGTATAGTTCAAGTGCCTTTGATATAGAACTATTGTTTAGGTTTTTCGGTGTGGCATTGTGTAACCAGTGGAAACAATTGCATTATTTTTTATTGCTTTCTTAATTTAGAACTTTTTGTTCCAGCCCGGCGTAAGTTCCGCAATATTCTCAAAATAAAAATAAAAAACAATAGCTTATCCTCATCAGAACTTTCAGTTAGCTAGTCGCAAGCGTGCGTCGCTGCGAACATGGTCGGGCTTTAATTGTGAAAGCGTCTGTCCCTGCCGCGCCCGTTCCTTGCGCATTTCAGCATCGATTGTGAACGGCCGCGTATTCGGCTTAGCCGGGAAAGGAGGTGGCCTCAGAAAAACTACCGTGAACCGCATTCAGCGTGCTTGAACGCTGTGCGGATTATTTAGTTTCAATCACGCCCGTTGCCGCTTTGTAGATGAATGGCGGTCAGGCGTTCCAGAAATGGGAATTTGTTATGAGACGCAATGTTAATAATACAAACGTAACGACCGTTGACGAAATCGTTGTCGAAAACCTGGATGCTCCGGTGGATGTTGAAATTCAGGTTGATGAGGCTCTTGTCGAAGCTGATGTGACTGCGCAGCAACAGCAGCAGGACCAGAATGTAGAGAACGCCAACGAACAGGGTCAGGATCAGGGTCAGGACCAAGGCCAGGATCAAGACCAGGGTCAGGATCAGGACCAAGGTCAGGATCAGGACCAGGGTCAGGATCAAGACCAGACGCTTAATGCCGGCGACAACACCAACGACAACTCCAACAGCAACTCAATCAATATCGATTTCGGCGGCGGTGAGTGGATTCCGCGCGACGATGATCAGGTTGATCTGGACCTCGGCGATTCGGCGACAGTGGGTGACGTGATCACTGCTGGTCGCGATCTGACCTATGATCCAGGCGATGACATGAATCTGGATATCTCGATGGACGGCGCCGGAACGGCAATGTCATCCGTGAACAGCCAGGTCGCCAGCCTGAGCGACGACGACACGCTTGATTCACCGACCGTATCCAACAACGCCGACTTCACCCAGAACGGCGATGCCAATGGTGGCACGGCAACTGCAGCTGAAGGTATCAGCTCGGATGCCGGCGGTGGAAAATCGGGCGACGGTGGAACCAGTTATGGTGGAGCGGCCGATTCATCAACCTTGGGCAGCCACGCGTGGGCTGACGGTGGCGATACCGGCAGTGCGGATGCCGATTCCAGCGCTGGTCGGGGCGGATCGACCGGTGACGCAAGCAATGCCAGCAATGGTGTTGGTATGGCGGGCGCAGGATCCGACGGTGACAGCGCCGGTGGAGATGGCGGTGCCGCAGATGGCTCAGCCTCTTCCGACAATGATGGCAGCACAAGTGCCGATGGCAGCGGAACCGGCGGAGCCGGCGGCAGCGCGGATTCGTTTGGTCTTGGTCTGGGCTTGGGTCTGTCCGGTTCGAACGCAGCCGGTAACGCAAACGGCGGCGACAGCGATTCCGACTCGACAGGAACCGGGACCGGAACGGCGGACAACGCTGCGGACGCGTCCGGCGCGGACGGTGGCGATGGTAATGCTGCGGCAGATGGTTCGGCTTCGAACACCAGCGACAGCAACACCGATGCGAATGACGCCACTGCGGGTGACAACACTGCGGACGGCTCTGCTGACAGCGGCGCGGACAGCTCGGCTGACGGCTCTGGCGGAACCGGAACTGGTGGTGACGGATCCGGCGGTGACGGCACTGGTGGTGACGGCACCGGTGGCGACGGCACCGGCGGCGACGGCGAAGGTGGATTCGGCGCGATGGTCGAAGCTGCAATCATGGCTCTGCAGGAAGAGCTGGGCATGATTGACGCCGAAGCAGGCGAAGGCGGCGACGGAACCGGCGGTGACGGCACCGGTGGCGACGGCACGGCCGGCGACGGTTCAGGTGGCGACGGCTCGGGCGGCGACGGCTCCGGCGGGACCGCTGACGCGGATTCCGATGCTCAGGGTGTTGGCGATCAGTCGGCAAGCGGGCCGGATATCGACCAGAGCCCGGGCGACGTGAACGGCGCGGCCAGCAACTCGCAGGACACCGACGGAAGCGGTGGTGACGGCGGGTCGAACGCAGCGGATGGCGCGGCGGATGCGGCCGGTACCGGAACATCGGCTGCCGACGGTGACGGCGGCGCGGGCGGTAGCACAACGCCGACCTCTTCGTCTACCGGCAACGGAGCCGGGTCTGCCGACGCGGCCAATACCGCAGGCAACGGCGGAGCTGCCGACATCTTCGGAGACGCCGACACAAACGGTGCGGCTGACAGCTTGGCCGAAGCAATTGCCGGATACGGCGGCGAAGGCAGTTCCGACAATGATGCCACATCGACTGGCTCCGGCGACGCAGCTGGTGCGGCTGACTCGGGCAACGGTGGTGCCGGTGGCGCATCCGCCGCGAACGGCGGAACCAGCGGAGCTTCGATGGGCACTGCAACGTCAGGCGACACCATGGGTGGCATGATCACCGGTGGTAACGGTGGCGGCGCCTATTCAGGTGACGGTGGTGCCGGCGGCAATGGTGGTGCCTGGGGCGCGAACAATGGTGGCGATGGCATCGTGACCGGCGAGTCCTATGCATCGGCGGCAGCTGTTGTTGATACGTCTGCGTTCAACCAGTCGATCATTATGGGCGCCAACGTCCTGGGCAACACGGTCGATACGACCATGGTGGGTGGTTCGATGAACATGTCCCACGCCAGCGACGACACGGACGTTTAAGTCAAAAGGCGGGGCTCGCATTTTCGGGCCTTGCTACCTTTCGAAAATGCCGGGGCCGCAAAACGCGGCCCCGGCCCAACTGAACCCAAAGCGGAAATTACGAGCCGCCGCGGGCAAAAAGGATAACCGACATGGCACTTGACGGTATTACGGAAACGATAGCGCATTTTGTTGGAACTTTTGAGCTTACGATCGAACAAGCCCGCCTGAGGGATCAGTACGAGGAATTCAGCGCCCTGAGGCGCAAAGCCGAAATAGACGGGCTTGACGAGCCTACCTCGATCAACCTCAAAGCTGATCTGGATATCCCAGCGGGCGAATACAAAGCCCTACCATTCAATTTTCTTCCCTCTCAACCGGAACTTCCGTTGCCAAAAGCTCCTGTCGGGCCGGTGCATGAGTCGGTCATCATCCTTAACGGTGACAGCGCGGAATCCACGCGATTTGTCCCAGACAGCGTGTCCGGCCCGTCTTCTGCACCGGAACTGATTATTCTGCGACCGGATACGGTGCCATTGGGATCGGCAATGACGTTCACCGTGCAAAAGGTGGTCATGCGCGACAACGACACGGTGGGGGAAGGTGACTTTCGCGATACCGAGGCGCTGATCGCCCAGGGCGAAGAGATGCTGGACATGGCGCTGTCGCTTCATGCCATTGCAGCCCCTTCGCTTTCGCTCGCGGATTACAAGTCGACCGAAATGCTCGAGGCGCTGGCCGAACAGATGTTGGCCCCGGCAAACGCGAATATCGACGGGGTCACGGTACATCAGTTTCATGGCGACGATGCGTTGGGGGTGATCGTAAACGGCAAGTACGTTGACGAAGCGCCTGTATGGACGGACATCCTGCCTGCGTTCCATCAGCCGGATGAAGCCGGAGAGGATGAGGCAGAGGCCATGCTTCCGGCCGAGTGGGATCAGTCGAAAGATCCTGACTTTGACGACGGACACCTGGTCGTGACCGGAGGGAACCTTGCGATCAATGCTGTCTCGGCATCTGTAGGTTGGGTTGATGCCCCCTATATCGCCGTCGGAGGGCAGGCGATCAGCCTGACCGCCATCAGCCAGGTTGCGCTTGTGTCAGATTGGGATGTGGGGGCACCGGGAACGGGCAGCGGCACCAATGTGATTCAGTCCTCGAAGATCGAAGTCGAAGGCCGAGATGCCCCCTGGCTGGACAATGGCGCCGGAACAACCGGACAGCCTGACTTCATCGTTGTGGATTGGGTCCACGGTGATCTGGTTGTGGCCAACTTCGTCAAGCAAGTTATCGACGCCACGGATATCGACAACATACAGACCGAGATTTCGGCCGCATCGACCTTGTACGCGCTGGGCGACAACGAAGTGTTCAATGTTACCGACATCGTGCAGCTGGGCAGTTTTTACGACCTTATCATGATCGACGGGAATATGATCTCCGTGGACATGTTGTACCAGACCAACGCCCTGATGGATGACGATATCATCAGCGGCGGTATGCCCGGTGCAATGGCCGGAGATGATGAAAACGTGATCATGAATGACGCGTCGGTCAAAACGGTAGGCGCCGATACACATCAGGATTTGCAGCAGAACCTGTCCGACGCCATGGCGCTTGATCAAACGGATATGGATGCGTTGGAGAATGCGCTGCTCAACGATCCCTTGTTCGCAGGGATGGAGCAGTTGCGTGTGCTCAAGATCGACGGAGACTTGTTGCAGGTGAACATCGTTGAACAGGTCACCATGATGCTGGATCAGGATCAAATTGACCTGTCCGGTCCCAGTGCCGCCGATACCGATGTCGTCGCAGGCAGCAACGCCCTTTTGAACTCCGTCAATCTGACCAAAATGGGTGTGGATTCGACGGTCATGGCCGCTGACGGATCTTATTCTGACCTGCTGCTTCATCAGGCCAGCCTGATTGACGTACCGGACAACCAGGAAATCACAGATATGACCAACGAGGCGATCGCCGCAATCATGGCGGACATGTCTGTGCCGCAACCGGATGCGGCCCTGGCACTGGACGCACAATCCACTGACACAACGACACCAGATGACGGCCTGCAATCCATGCTGGCCTGACCCCCCAAGTTTTTATCGAGTGACCAGAAGGTTTGTATATGTCGATTGTTTTTTCGTCGCGCCGTCCACTCTTATCCAGTCCACTGGACAGGCAGGGCGGTTTGGGCCCGAAGCGCCAGCGCGCAGACGGTGGGGCAGATCCAGCGAGACAACGGGTCAAAGCCCGTTTGCACCTGACGCAGGAGATGCGCGTGTCTGAGTCAGATCCAGATTCGACGGTTGAAACCGAAGCGCCACAGCAATCCGAAGACCAAAAACACTCACGCGAACAACGGCGCGCTGATCCTCCCCATCAGCGTGCGCAGCCGCAATCCGCGCAAGATGAAGACCCGGCGGGTGGCGGCAATGGGGTGGCCGATGCCGACGGCCCGGATCCGGCATCCGCCGGGGACTCGACTGCGCGCAAGACCCCCTCTGCACGCGCATCCGGTGAGAACGGCATAGGCACCACGATCGAGGCCAAGGCAAACCAGCCACTGTTGCAAACGAATTCTGGCGGCGGTGATGGGAACGGGCCACCCCAAACCTTCCACAAACGCACCCCGCCCGAAGATTTCCAGCGCACGTTGCGCGTTTCGATGCGGGCGATCCGGCGCAATCTTGCGTTTGTTCTGGTCCTGACCTGCGCCACGAACATTCTGATCCTGGCGATCCCGATCTATCTGTTCCAGATCAGTGACCGGGTTCTGACCAGCCGGTCGCTGGACACGCTGATCATGCTGACGGCCATCGTTGCAGGGGCGGTGATCTTCCAGTCTGCCTTTGATGCGGTGCGGCGGTTCATGCTCATGCGGACCGGGGTCGAAGTGGCGGCCCGGCTGGGCGCACCGGTTCTGAGCGCGGCGGCCCATGCGTCGCTGCACGGAAACGGGCGCGAGTATCAGACATTGGGCGATCTGCAACAGCTTCGTGGTTTTCTGGTCTCGGGCACGCTGCTTTCATTTCTGGACGTGCCGTTTGCACCGCTGTTCATTCTGATGATTTTCCTCGTGCATCCGCAACTGGGCATGATCGTGGTGGTTACTGCGTTGATTCTTATGACGATTGCACTGATCAACCAGAAAACGACTGCCAAGCCGTTTGCCGAGGCCAACAAGGCACAGTCCATGGCGAACCTGCATCTGGATTCGATGTCTCGCAACAGTCAGATTATTAATGCTCTGGCAATGATCCCCGAGGCCGTGCGGATCTGGGGGCGGGATACTGCCCAATCCCTGACTTGGCAGGTGCGGGCGCAGGACCGCAACGTGATCTTCGCTGCAATCTCGCGCGCCGTTCGCCTTTTGACGCAGATCGGAATTCTGGGTTGGGGCGCGTTTCTGGCGCTGCAAGGAGAGATCACAGGCGGTATGGTGATTGCGGCCTCGATCATTGCCGGGCGTGCCTTTGCGCCGATTGAAGGTTCGATTGAAGGATGGAACAGCTATCTGCTGACGCGCGGAGCCTACGGCCGGATCAAGGCGCTGCTGTCGACCTCGGCCCTACAATACGAAAAACTGCGCTTACCACGGCCCGAAGGTCGTCTGGATGTCGAACGTCTGCTTTATGTACCGGGCGGAACCAAACGCGTGGTTCTGAACGGCATCACGTTCTCGCTGGTTCCAGGTGAAACTTTGGCCATCATCGGCAATTCCGGTGCCGGGAAAACCACGCTTGGGAAGACTCTGGTGGGATCCATTCTGCCCACATCGGGCAGCGTCAGGCTTGACCTGATGGACATCCGAAACTGGGACCCGCGCCAGTTTGGCGAAAGCATCGGCTACCTGCCGCAGGATGTTCAGCTGTTCCCGGGCACGATCAAGGACAATATCGGCCGGATGCGGGCGGATGCCACTGACGAACAGATCCACGATGCCGCCGTTCTGGCCGATGTTCATAACATGATTGCAACATTGCCGCAGGGATATGAAACCGTGGTGGCCGCTGATGGTTCGCCTTTGTCCGGTGGTCAGAAGCAGCGTATCGCACTGGCACGGGCGTTCTTCGGCAACCCCAGAATGGTTGTGCTGGATGAACCGAATTCAAATCTCGACGTCGCGGGCGACAAGGCGCTGGCATGTGCGATCGAACAGGCGCGGCAAAGCAAGATCACCGTGGTCGTCATTACGCAGAAGCCGACGTTGTTGAATGTTGTCGACAAGATCATGCTGCTGACGGACGGGCGTGTGGCCCTGTTCGGTCAGCGTGATCAGGTTCTTCAGCAGATCAACGGGCCGCGCAAGCAGACTGGAATTGAAGGCCAGCAGGGGGGCTGACCATGAATGACCTCGTACCTGTGAACAACTCAGCCAATGAACCAGAAGTCTGGTATGCCGAGGTTCCGCGCTCGATCAACAGGTTGATAGTGATCGGGGTGGTCTTGCTTGTCGTTTGCTTCGGTGGTTTCGGGGTCTGGTCCTTCAGTGCCCCACTGGCCGCAGCGGTCATCGCGCAAGGCAGCTTTGTGGCCACGGGCCGCAACAAGATTGTCCAACATCTTGAAGGCGGCATCATCGAAGACATCAAGGTTGTGGAAGGTCAGGCGGTTCAGGCAGGTCAGGTGTTGATGACCCTGGACCAGACCTCGGCCCAGGCCAATGAGCGTGAATTGCATATTCGCAAGTTGCGCCTTCAGGCCATGACCGAGCGGTTGCTGGCCGAGTACGGGGAACGCGACCGCCTCGTGTTTTCGCAGGCGCTTGTCGAAGCATCCGAAGATCCTGAAATAATGGCCATTCTGGATGGTCAAAAGCTCAGCTTTGATGTGTCGCGCAAGACGCTGCTGAATGACTTGGCTTTGCTGGAGCGCAATATGGAAGCGCTGAAAATCCGATCCAGCGGATTTGAGGCGCAACTGGACAGCATGGCCCGGCGCGCCGAGATATTGCAGGAGGAATTTGAGGCCAAAAGCCAACTGTTCGAAAAGGGCCTTGTCCGCAAAGGGGAGTTGAACACGATCCGTCGTGTGCAGGCCGAAGCCGAAGGTCAGCAGGCCCGGTTGCAGGCGGAAGCCGCTGAAATCAACCAGATGCTGCTGAAATATGACGAACAGATCGCGCGTACGCGGTCCGCCTATCGTGAGGCCGCACTGGATGAACTGGGCGTGATCGAAGCTGATCTGGAAAGCGTGCGTGAAAAATCCCGACAGGCGCGCAGTGTTCTTGACCGGGCCGTGGTGCGCGCGCCGGTAACCGGAACGGTGGTGCGATTGCATTATCACACGCCGGGCGGTGTGATTGAGACCGGGGAACCGATAGCTGAAATCCTGCCCGCAGATGCGCCCCTGATCATCGAGGCACAGATTCCGCGTACCGAGATTGACAGTGTCGTCACGGGGCAGACCGCCACAGTCCGCCTGATCGCGTTGAACCAACGCACGACGCCTGTTTTGTATGGCGAGGTGTTCTATATCTCGGCCGACGCGCTGCTTGAGGATTCGACCGGTGTTCCGCAGGAAGTCTATCTGGCACGAGTCTCACTGACCCCGGATGAGTTGCAGCGCGTGCGCGGCTTTGTTCCGACACCGGGGATGCCCGCAGAAATCATGATCCAGACCGAGGAGCGCACCTTTGCGGCCTATATCGCCAAACCGGTATCAGACAGCATGTCGCGCGCGTTTCGCGAGCAGTAACACGCGCGTTTCCTTCCATGTCTACACCTTCCAAAATTCGCATGTTAACCTCTGCGCGGTGACGTAAAGGAGAACTCACATGCCGGTGACGGTGAAAGAGATGATGGAGGCGGCCAACGCGGTGGTCGAGCGTATCGATACGGCCAAGGCAAAGGCGATGACCGAACAGGGGGCGCTGCTGTTGGACATTCGCGATGCAAATGAGCTGGAACAGACGGGCCGCGCCGTCGGAGCGCATCATATACCCCGCGGCATGCTGGAGTTTCGGGCAGATGATGCATTGCAATCACATGACCCTGAACTGCGCAAGGATCGCCCCATCGTGTTGTACTGCGCATCAGGCGGGCGCGCGGCTTTGGCCGGAAAACTCCTGAAGGATATGGGATACCAGAGGGTGTACAATCTTGGTGGATTGACGGACTGGGTGAATGGGGGCGGTGAAATCGCCAAATCCTAGCTTCGGAACCGTCTGAAACTGACACAAATCAAAGTACAACACATTCGAATCGTGAAATATTTGACCGGAAGCCATAAAAAGGAAAGCCCGGCCATGTTTCGCCTTGCCGCTATGCTGTATTCACTGATTGCAACTGCTCTGTCTGGTTCGGCCGTAATCGCCGTGCTGTCGGCCGGAATGGTGTCCGTCAGCGCAATTGTGGGCGCCGCGGCCGCGGGGGCCGTAATCGCAGCTCCGGCATCCTGGATGGTGGCCAGGCGGCTGTATCAAGGCGCTTGATCAGGCGTTCAGGAAGGTCCTGACGGCAGCTTCGAACTCGCGCGGTTTTTCGGCGTGCAGCCAGTGCCCGGCGCCGGGGATCTTGGCAAATCGCGCGCTGGGAAACAGTGCGCGGATTTTGGCCCGATGTTCCGGCAAGACGTAATCTGACTCGCCCCCCGACAGGAACAGTGCGGGGCCTTGCCATTGGGCGTCCAACTCGGGAAAGCCCATGATATTTGGCATCTGGTCCGCCAACACATCCAGGTTCAGCAGCCAACGCTTTCCCTTGATGTCCAGCGATTGGGTGAAGAAGCTCTGCAATGCTTTCTTAACGCCTTGCTCGGCCAATTGCTGCTCGGCATCCGAGCGGCGTGCAATGCGCGAGAAATCCACGGCACGCATGGCCTCGATAAATTGAATTTGGCTGTGCGTGTATTTCACCGGCGCAATATCTGCGACCACCAGTTTGTTCACCAGCGCGCCGTGTTGCAGCGCAAGTGTCATCGCGGCCTTGCCGCCCATTGAATGCCCAAGTACGTCTGCCGTCCCGCCGGTCCGTTCGATGACCTCGGCGATATCCTGCGCCAGATGGGGATAGTCGTGACAAGCGTCCCATGCGCTGTAGGCGTGGTTACGCATATCGACGGCCACAACCTGCCGCTGGTCTGATAGCCGTCTGGCAATCACGCCCCAGTTTCGGGCCGATCCATACAGGCCGTGGGCAATGACAAGGGGCGGTCGGGCGGTCGGTTCGCCATGTATGATGGTGTTCAGCATGTACCGCGTGATACAAGTCACCGCCGGAAACGACCAGCCCCATTGTAGGTCATAGACGCTGCCGCTAGATTGCCTCCGCAGGAGGCCACCAATGCCGCAGGACCCAGACATTCAGACCCGGATCGCCGAAACGGTTGTGTTGCTGCGCGCAAAGCTCGGGGTGCGCGACAAGACGCTCGAGGCATCAATCCGCAAGGCCAAGCGCCGACTGCCGCGGCGCGTCTACAAGCAGGCCTTGATTCTGGCCCGGGCCGAGGCGATGGCCTCTCATCCCAAACTGAGGCTGGTTCTGGACAACCCCAAGCTGATCAAGGCGTCCGACGTGGTGCAGGAACATCTGGGGTCCATCAATCTTGCGGATCGCAGATGGGGTTGGTTCCTTGGCCTGCTGGGGGGGCTGGCCTTCAACATGCTGGCACTGACGACACTTCTGTTGGTTTTTCTGTGGTGGCGCGGCTTGATCTGAGCTTGGATTCTGGACTGCGCGCCGAGGTCTGAACATGGCGCAAACCCCTGTGTGCGGTAACATCGAAGGCACGGATTCGGTGTGAACAGCTGCGCGAAAAGCTGGTCGGGGCGGAAAAAGCGCGTATTGACCAGAATGGCCTTGGCGTCCTTTGGGCCCGAGACCTTGCCCAAAACACCGGATATGCGCTGGGCGAGATCCAGAACGTTTTCAGGGATCTGACGCATAAAAACGGCGCCTCATGGCGCCGTTCCGTGTTGGAGGATGGACCAGTTACAGGTTCGGATAGATCGGGAAGCGTGCACAGAGGTCTGCGACTTCGGCCTTGACCTTGGCTTCGACGGCGCCGTTGCCGTCTTCGCCATTGGCGGCCAGGCCGTCGACCACTTCGATGATCCAGTCGGCGATCTGGCGGAATTCGACCTCGC
>NZ_JBQGAW010000012.1:0-60827 GCF_056543025.1 Ruegeria sp. A4
CGATCATCATCGACATCTTGCCGGTGGCGCGGGTGTAGCCATCCGCCATCATCCCCGCGCTGCCTTCATGCGCGCAGTCCCAGAACATGATCCCGGCCTTCGGGAACAAGTCCGAGATCGGCATCATCGCAGATCCAATGATCCCGAACGCATGCTCGATCCCGTGCATCTGCAAAACCTTAACAAACGCCTCTTCCGTCGTCATCTTCATGTGAGTGCTCTCCAACCAAGAGTGAGTGAAACCGGGCACTGTGCCCGGCGTTTGATATGGTTTTGGCGCAAGGGTGCGACCTGCGTTAGGGCCAAAACGAAAGCCGGATTAGGTCCAGATGAGGTTCAAACGGCCCGAATTGCGTCTGCGATCAGTTTCACGCCCGGCGCGATGCGGTCAGTTGGAATTGAGGAATAGCCCAGGCGATAGAAATTCTGTGGCCTGTCCGGCCCCGAGAAGAACGGTGCGCCGGGCTCGATGTGAACACCCTGGTTTTGCAGCCTTAATGCCATTTGAGTTGTGTCGACATGTTCAGGGGCTGACATCCACATTGAAGAGCCGCCGATCACACCCCGTCCAGCCACGGTCAGCCCACTTTCCGCGATGGCTTTGTCCATCGCGTCGCGCCGTTCTTGCAGGGCCTTCGACATTCGCCGAATTTGCGCGTCGTAGTGGCCCAGCGACAGGAAATACGCCGCCGTGCGCTGAATGTGGCCTGGTGGGTGGCGCAGAACCAACGAGCGCAGCGCGCGTGCCTCGCGGATAAAGGGCTCTGAGCCGACCATGTATCCAAGTCGCAATCCTGGAAACAGCGACTTGGAAAAGCTGCCGACATAAATCACGCGCCCATCCCGATCCATGGATTTCAGTGCTGGCGAAGGTGCGCCTCGGAAGGCCATTTCAAACTCATAGTCATCCTCGACGACCATCGCGTCGAGTTCGCGTGCTCGGTCCAGCAACTGGTTGCGGCGGTCGATCGGCATCGTTGCGGTTGTCGGGCTTTGATGGCTGGGGGTGGTAAAGATGACGTCCGCTTCGTCGGGAATCGCCTCGGGAGGCAGCCCGTCCCGGTCCACGCTCAAGGGCGTAACCGCGCAATCCCAATGGTTCAGAAGGCTTCGAAGCGCATAGTAACATGGGTCTTCTATGACGGCCGTGCGATTGTGCGTCAGCAAGATGCGCGATGCCAGCCAGAGCGCGTTCTGCGCGCCCAGAGTGATCAGGATCTCTTCGGGGCGGGCCGCGATGCCACGGCGAGGTAGAGTGTGACGGGCAATAAATTCGATCAACAACGGATCATCCTGATCCACGTAATCTCCGGTCAGCGAATCGAAATCCTTGTGTCCCAACGCGCGGACGGCGCATAACCTCCAGTTGGCGTGGTCAAACAAGGTTCGGTCAGCCTGCCCGTAGATGAACGGATAACGGTACTCTCGCCAGTCGCTGGGTTTTGGCAGAACGTCACTGTCCAGAAAGCGGCGCGCCAGTGCATTGTCCCAGTCAACGGATTCTGTGCCGCGCTGGACAGGCGAATACTTGGGGGGGACAGGTGCGTTTTGCGAAACGTAATACCCGGACCGCCCCTTTGCCGTCAGATAGTCATTGGCCAAAAGTTCGGTGTAGGCCAACGTCACCGTTATTCGGCTGACACCCAGATGCGCGGCCAGTTTGCGTGACGAAGGGAGTTTTTCTCCGACGTGAAAGCGACCGGACAAGATGCCTTCGGCAATCATCTGCTGGATCTGGGCCTGCAATGTGCCCTGACCATTGAGCTCAAGAAAGAATGTATCGACCGAAATCCCCATGCCTGCTTATAGGGTGGACTTAAGGTCGGGGCAATCTGGACTTACATCGCAGTCACGAAATTTTGTCGGCGGGGTTGACCGGCGAGTTCCTTTGGACTAAATAACTAGAAATCTAGTTTAAAGGAGATAGTGGATGTGGGAAGCTGCTGCGGCCGGATTTTCTGCCATGGGCTCTGAAGCTCGGCTGAAAGTCCTCAAGACGCTGGTCCGGGCTGGCAAAGCCGGATTGACCGTTGGCGAGATACAGGACCGGACAGGGATTGCCCCGTCGACCCTGGCCCATCACCTGCGGTTTCTTGCAGCCGGTGGTGTGGTCGAACAGGAAAAGGTCGGTCGAACCACGATCAACCGCGCCAATTACGACGAATTGAGAAATCTGGCGCTATTCATTCTCAGCGAGTGCTGCGCTGACGAAGTTGGAAAGGCTGCGAACGATGGCTGAATTGACACAGAACCCGCGCATGACTGCCAAAGTGGCGCTGGACCTGATCAAGACACCCTGGACGCTGATCGTCGTCATTCTGGCGGCGGTGGCAATCCTGGATCCCGGAAACTTGCCCGAGGTGGTGACATTTGCAGCCAAGGCTCTGGCGCATACAGGGCAGTATATTCTGTTTGCAGTGCTTCTGCTGTCTTACCTCAAGGCGACCGGCGCAGAGGTGATGGTGGCGCGTGCCTTTGAGGGGCGCGAAACCCGGATGATCTTTCTGGCTGCCTTGTTCGGTGGTCTTGCACCGTTCTGTTCTTGCGAGGTTATCCCCTTCATTGCGGGTCTTCTGGCCCTTGGTGCTCCTTTGTCCGCAGTCATGGCGTTCTGGCTCAGCTCACCTTTGATCGATCCGCCGACGCTTTTGATTACCGCCGGTGCGCTGGGATGGCCCTTTGCCATCGGCAAGGCTGTTGCGGCGGTTGCGCTTGGCCTGTTCGGCGGGTTCGCGGTTCGGTTGCTGATGCGCAACGGCGCGTTTGCCCAGCCCTTGCGCGAATACAAGCCCGCCGGGTGCTGCGGATGTGGTCCGAAAACGGATGACAAACCGGTCTGGAAATTCTGGCAGGAGCCCGAGCGCCGCGTCCGGTTCCGTTCGGAATTCGTGCACAACGGTCTGTTCCTGTTGAAATGGCTTGCGCTGGCTTATGTGCTTGAGGCGCTCTTGGTCAACTATGTCCCCGCCGACCTGATCGCAGGCTTGGTTGGCGGAGAAGGCGTGCTGCCGATCATCGTTGCTGCGCTGGTGGGTATGCCGGCATACCTGAACTCCTACGTGGCGCCGCCTTTGCTGGCAGGGTTGATGGAGCAAGGTATGACAGAGGGTGCGGCCATGTCGTTCATGGTTGCCGGTGCCGTCAGTTCCATCCCGGCGATGGCTGCAGTCTGGTCGTTGGTCAAACCACGTGTCTTTGCAACCTATCTGACCCTGGGGGTCGGTGGCGCAATCGTGGCTGGTATCATCTTTCAATTGGTATGAACGCAAAAGCCGCCCGGTGTCACATCGGGCGGCTTTTATCCGTTCGGTTCCGTCGATCAACTACCGTCGCACAGACGTGGCAGTTTGAACCGGTATCGGGCTTCTCCGCTTTCGACGTAAACGCGTTTTTCGACACAGGCCGTCGTTCCCACTGTCTGCGAAATCTGCGCATCTGTGGACGTAATCGATGTGGCGGACCCATCCGGCAAGCGGACCGATGCCACGACGCCGTTCTTCAGATCTCCGTTCACCGGAGTTGCAGACAGAACCGGGACGATCAGAAACGCCTCATGCTCGTGTTCGCCTTCATCCCCCAGCAGAAACAATGTCGTGACGATGGCAATCATGACAACGCCGCCGGCCAGACCAAGCCCCCACGTTTTCAGAAAGGCATAAATCGTGACGGCGCGGTGCGGGCCAAATACCGCAGATAGAACGTTCAGCATGGCAAGTCCGTGAAAAAAGCCCCAGCCGAAATGGCCGAGGCTGTTTGCGCGTTACGGGCGAAGATCGTCTTCGTCTTCGTCATCCGCCCCACCCTTGGGCAGGTTGAAAAAGCTGTCTGCGTCGATGATCGGTTCATCTTCTTTCTCTTCCGACGGCTCGTCGGACAGCGAGAAGGTTTCCAGACCTTCAATTGCGGTCGGGATTTTCGGCGCTGCGTCCATTTCCAGCGACTGCTCGGTCGATACCAGCTTGCGACGTTCGTCATCGCTCATCACGCCGCCTTCAGCTGCCTTCTTGGCCGCCGCTTTCTGTACGGCCGTGTCCAGTTC
Organism: Ruegeria sp. A4; assembly: GCF_056543025.1. NCBI lineage: Bacteria > Pseudomonadati > Pseudomonadota > Alphaproteobacteria > Rhodobacterales > Roseobacteraceae > Ruegeria > Ruegeria sp. A4. The sequence continues at coordinate 4,040 of NZ_JBQGAW010000012.1, forward strand.
GGACTGTTTGCACAGACCCAGAGCAACCGGATCAATCGGCTGCATGTTGGCGATGTTCCAGTGCGTGCGTTCGCGGATCGACTGGATGGTGGGCTTGGTGGTGCCCACCAGCTTGGCAATCTGGCCGTCGCTGAGTTCCGGGTGGAACTTGACCAGCCACAGGATCGAGTTCGGACGGTCCTGGCGTTTCGAAAGCGGCGTGTAGCGCGGACCCCGGCGCTTTTCCTCGCCGGCGGCCGATGGGTTGAACTTGAGCTTCAGCTTGTGAAGCGGGTTGTTCTGTGCCGCGTCGATTTCTTCCTGGGTCAGCTGGTTGTTGGCGATTGGGTCAAAGCCCTTGACGCCGGCGGCGACGTCGCCATCAGCGATACCCTGCACTTCCAACTCGTGCATTCCTACGAAATCCGCGATCTGCTTGAAGCTGATCGTGGTGTTGTCCACCAGCCATACGGCGGTTGCCTTGGCCATAAGCGGTTTTGCCATCAGCCCGTCTCCTATGCATACATCTGTCCCGTCGCCGGAATTCGGCGGCCCCTTGGTTTTGGGGCAGGTTTCCGTTGTCGGGGAACTTCGCCCGTATATAGTCGCGCAAAGGCAAGAAGGGAAGAGGCGAATGCGCCAAGGGATTACGGGGCTGGTTTTGTGGGTCTTGAGCGCGGTCGCTGCGCTGGCCGAGGGCGAAAAGGCGGGCGAGTTCGATTACTACGTGCTGTCGCTCAGCTGGTCGCCCAACTGGTGCGCCCGCGAAGGTGACGCGCGCGGCTCGGATCAATGTGACGATCGGCATGATCACGGCTGGATACTGCACGGGTTATGGCCACAGTTCCATCAGGGCTGGCCGTCCTACTGTCGTACCCCCGAAAGCCCACCTTCGCGACGCATGACGCGGGAAATGGAGGATATTCAGGGAAGTTCCGGCCTTGCTTGGCATCAATGGAAGAAACACGGCACATGCTCGGGATTGTCGGCATCCGACTACTTTGCCTTGTCCCGGCGGGCTTATGAAGCGGTCAAGCGCCCTGAGGTGTTCCGCAAGCTGGATTCATCCGTCAAACTGCCGGCTTCGGTGGTCGAGGAGGCATTCCTGAAGGCCAACCCTGAGTTGAAGCGCGACATGATCACGATCACCTGCAAACAGGGCTATATCGAAGAGGTCCGCCTGTGCCTGTCCCGCGATCTTGATCCCGTACCCTGTGGCCGCGGCGTGATCCGTGACTGCACCGCCAAGGACGCCCTGTTCGATCCGATTCGTTAAAGCTTTTTGTTCTGGCAGTCCCGCGCATAGTCCAGCGCCTTGGCGGTGCCTTTCAGATCGATGGCCATCACCACTTCACCTGCCGGATTGTAGACGGTCATCGTTTTGTTCTGAGCGATGGCGTTCACAAAGCTCCGGTCGGTGAAAAACACGGTTGCGCCCGGCACGTCGCGTTCGTTGAACCCGATGGCCGTCGCATCATAGCTTTTGCCGTCCAGATCAAAGCGGATCGGATAACTCTCACCCTGTTTAATGTCGCCCCATGCCTTGTTGTACACGGCGAAATACCCACGATTGCCCAGCGCATCATAGCCCAGCCGCACCACCGAGAGATCCTGATACACCGTCTGGATCAAGCACCCGTTGCCAAGCGCTGGGTCCATCATGATGTTCCAACCTTCGACAAAGCCCTTGTCCACAAGGTCCTGCGACAGGGCGGCGGTTGCAGTGAACGTGGCGAAGGCGAGGGCGAGAAGGCGGGCCATAACGTATTCCAATCAAAGGGATCAAGTCCGAGGCATTCTACTACGCGCGCACAGAAGGCAAAGCCCCTTTTGCTTTGTAGCGAGTATTTTGTCTCCGGGTCATGACCCATGCAGCGGGGTGAACCCTGCTATGAAGGCATGGGAAGCAACTTGAAAACTAAACGCTGTCCAATAGTTTTACGTCTTAGCAGATTAAGGAGCCTTCTATGTCTCAGTTTCCAAGGACTTTTTCACATATCGGGTTGTCCGTTCCAAACGTGGACGAAGCCGTGAAGTTCTATTCCGAGGTCTTGGGTTTTTACGTCATCATGCCGCCCACCGACGTGGTCGAGGATGACTCGGATATTGGCGTTATGTGCACGGATGTCTTTGGCCCGGACTGGAGGAAACTGCGTATCGCACATCTCGCGACAGCGGACAGGATTGGAATTGAACTCTTCGAGTTTGACGGGAATTACGAGCCTGAAAACAACATCGATTTCCGCAGAAATGGCACGTTTCACTTTTGCATTCAGGACCCTGACGTCGAAGGTCTGGTCGAAAAGATTGTGCAGGCTGGTGGAAAGCAGAGGATGCCGATACGGCACTACTATCCCGGAGAAAAGCCTTACCGAATGGTCTATGTTGAAGACCCCTTTGGTATCGTATTCGAAATCTACAGCCACTCGTATGAGCTGACCTACTCGTCTGGCGCATATACCTGAAGCCCGTAGGCCCGCGTCGATACGTGCTGGGGCGATGGCGCGGTTATCGCCCCGATCCTCTGAGGTTAGCTAGATTTCCTTCCGCGCCCGCAGCGCGGCCGTGATCGTCCCGTCGTCCAGATAATCCAGTTCTCCGCCAATCGGCACACCTTGCGCCAGTGAGGTCAGGCGCACCTGCCCCTCCAACTGATCGGCGATGTAATGGGCGGTGGTCTGGCCATCTACGGTGGCGTTCAGCGCCAGGATGACTTCGGAAATCCCTTCGGCCACAACCCGGTCCTTGAGGCGGGGAATGCGCAACTCGTCGGGGCCGACCCCGTCCAACGCCGACAGCGTGCCACCCAGAACGTGATAGCGCCCTTTGAACACTCCGGCACGCTCCATCGCCCACAGATCGGCGACGTCTTCGACCACGCAGAGCTCGCCGGTTGCGCGGGCTTCATCGTTGCAGATGTCGCAGATGTCAGTGGTGCCCACGTTGCCGCAATTCAGGCATTCCCGGGCGGTCACGGCGACTTGTTGCATGGCATCAGACAGGGGCGTCAGCAGCAGGGCGCGTTTTCGGATCAGGTGCAGAACCGCGCGGCGGGCTGAGCGTGGGCCGAGGCCCGGCAGTTTGGCCATCAGGTCGATCAGATTGTCGATGTCGCTGTTCGAACTCATGGCCAATCCTGTCTTGCGCCGGAGGGAGCCTCCGGCGGGAGTATTTCAGAAAAGATGAAGCTCAGAACGGCAGCTTGATGTCTGCGGGCAAGCCCATGCTTTCGGTCAGCTTGGCCATTTCTTCCTGCGAACGTTCGGTTGCCTTGGTCTGCGCATCCTTGATGGCGGCCAGGATCAGGTCTTCGACCACTTCCTTGTCATCGCCGTTGAAGATGGACGGGTCGATATCCAGACCTTTGAGTTCACCCTTGGCTGTCGCCGTTGCCTTGACCAGGCCTGCGCCGGATTCGCCGACAACCATCATGTTGTTCAGCTCTTCCTGCATCTCGGTCATCTTGGTTTGCAGGTCCTGCGCGGATTTCATCATCTTGGCCATGTCGCCCAGACCGCCAAGCCCGCCGAGTCCTTTCAGCATAGTATTCTCCTGTGTCTCCGTTTGCGCTCTAGATACGGGCAGCAGCCACATGGCACAAGGGTTCTCCCGCCGGTCGGAGGTTCTATCGTTCCGGCCGACATGTTGATCGGCGCAGGCGTCAGCAGGAACGCGCCGCCCATCTGCGACGCCATATTTGCCAGCAGGCCCGACACGCGCGGATCGTCCTTGGCGCGCATATGGTCTGCAACCGAGACTGATTGCATGGAGCACAGAAAATCTGGGCGGGGTTCGAATGGCTACGCGGCATCCGGATCAGAATTGTCACGGGCCGCCTTCCGTTCGCCGGTGTCGCAACGAACGATCTGAGACATGCAGGCGGATGTGTTCGAACGAAACCTCGATCAGTTTCGTTTGAAACAAGGGGTGACGGGCGGTGAGGTCAGTCTTCCTCGAACGGGTCCCACTCGTCTTCCACCTCGGGAAGCGCTTCGGTCTCGACCTTGGCGGCGCGTTGCTCCGGCGTTTCGATCCTGGTGATTTTCGCCTTTGGGAATTGCGCCAGTACAGCCTGCACCAACGGGTGTTTTTCGGCCTCGGATTTCAGAGCCAGCTCGGCCTCGTCCCGTATTTCTGCAATTGTGGGGGCTTCTCCGTCCGAGACGATCGAGACAGCCCACCGATTTCCTGTCCAGCGTTGCAGGGCAGAGCCCAGTCGTGGCGCCAGATCGGCCGGTGCCTGGGCGGCGGGCGTAAATTCGATTCGCCCCGGTTGATAGGAGACGAGGCGCACGCCGTTTTCCACCTCGACCAGCAACTTCACGTCGCGATTTGTCCGGATCAGTTCCACCACGTGGTCGAAGGTCGGGTACCGGGCAAGAGCCGTCTGGGCATCCTGCGCCAGGGCTGCAACCGGTGCGCCACCGGCACCGCGAGGGGACGGCGCATAGGTAGGTGGATGGGCTGCGCCAGCCGGCGCCGGACCGGTGCCCGGTCGGGATATCGAAACGCCGCCATTGGGCCCGCCCGGCGGCGGTGGCGGGGCATCTTGCAATCGTTTGATCAGCTCTTCGGGGCTGGGCAAATCCGCCACATGGGTCAGGCGAATAACGGCCATTTCGGCGGCCATCATGGCGTTGGGGGCTGCCGAGACTTCCTCGAGCGCCTTCAGCAGCATTTGCCACATCCGGGTCAGAACCCGCATCGGCAGAGCCTCGGCCATGTGTTGGCCCCGGGTCCGTTCGTCCGGAGAAACCGTCGGGTCCTGCGCCGCGTCAGGCGTGATCTTCACGACGGACACCCAATGCGTGATCTCGGCCAGATCGCGCAGCACCGCCAGCGGGTCTGCGCCTTCGGCGTATTGGCCGCTCAACTCGGTAAGTGCTCCGGCGGCATCGCCGCGCAGGATCATGTCCATAAGGTCCAGAACCCGGCCACGGTCTGCCAGTCCAAGCATCGCACGGACCTGATCAGCGGTCGTCTCGCCAGCCCCGTGCGAAATCGCCTGATCCAGCAACGAGGTTGCGTCCCGCGCCGATCCTTCTGCTGCTCGGGTGATCAGCGCCAGCGCGTCTTCGGCGATCTGGGCGTTTTCCGCTTCGGCGATCTTGCGCAGCAGGCCAATCATGTCTTCGGGTTCGATCCGGCGCAGGTCGAAACGCTGGCAGCGGGACAGCACGGTGACAGGCACTTTGCGGATTTCAGTGGTTGCGAAGATGAACTTCACATGCGCGGGCGGTTCTTCCAACGTCTTGAGCAGCGCGTTGAACGCGCTGGTCGAGAGCATATGAACCTCGTCGATGATATAAATCTTGTAACGCGCGCTGGCGGCGCGATAGCGGACACTGTCGATGATCTCGCGGATGTCGTTGACGCCCGTACGGCTGGCGGCGTCCATCTCCATCACGTCGACATGGCGGCCCTCCATGATGGCGACACAATGTTCACACTGACCGCAGGGCTCGGTCGTGGGGCCACCGGTTCCGTCGGGTCCGATGCAGTTCATCCCCTTGGCAATGATCCTTGCGGTCGTGGTTTTGCCGGTGCCGCGAATACCGGTCATGATGAAGGCCTGCGCGATCCGGTCGGCCGCGAACGCGTTTTTCAGGGTGCGCACCATGGCATCCTGACCCACCAGATCGGCAAAGGTTTCCGGGCGATATTTGCGGGCGAGAACCTGATAGGCGGGGCTGGAGCTGTCTGTCATGTCTTCTCGTTGGGATTCGGTGCTTGGGCACAGCGTAGTGGCCACCGTTGCCCGCGTCCACAGCGTGGCGCGATGATTTTTGATTTAGAAACGAGTCGCTTTCGCACTAAACTGCATCAGCGGATTTAATGGCTCATTTTTGTAAAGAGTTCTTTGGGGAGGACAGGATTCATGTCGCAGTTGGTGATCTACGCCCTGCAAGTCGGTGGCGGAACGCTGGCACTGACCTCGATGCCCGGACGCGGCGGAGATTACTCCAGCGATCTGGATATGATCGCAGCCTGGCAGCCGGGGCTTGTTGTTTCGATGACGACGGATGTCGAAATGCTTCAGGACGGGGCGCAGGAATTTGGCAGCGATATTCAAAGCCGCGCCAGCCGATGGGTTCACCTGCCCATCGAAGATTTCGGAGCGCCGACAAAAGCGATCGATGACGCGTGGCCGTCCGTCAGCGCCGCGGCCCGGCATGCGCTGTCCGGCGGAGGTCGCGTATTGGTGCACTGCCGCGGGGGATGTGGCAGGTCAGGTATGGTTGTCCTGCGGCTGATGGTCGAATGCGGCGAACGCGCGGACACGGCGCTGCAACGATTGCGGGCGGTGCGCCCTTGCGCCGTCGAAACGGATGCGCAAATGGCCTGGGCCTCTCGGCGCGCCCAGGCACAGGTCAGTCTGGATTCAGATTGAAATCTGCGCGGGCGCGCAAACAGGTTTTCGCGGCCGGATCGTGGAAACTTCGATCATCGCGCAGGGTGGGGTTTTCACGACGCCGGATGGCATCGCACTGACCGTGTTTCCGAAGATCAGGTCGGCATAGCCGTTCAGCGGCTCAATCGCGGTTTCGGGCTGCGTCCCGCAAAAGACACGAATGCTGTCTGATCGCGCGCGGAAAATTGCATGACATCCTTCGGTGCAATGTGACAGCTCGCTGCTGCCCTCAATCTCGAAATCGTCACTGGTGGCCGAGGTCGCCTGGGCCATGGCTTCGGATATCGAGCGCGCCAGCCGCGCCAAAGCGGGGCAGGTTTTGCCCGTCCGCTGACATACCGTTGCACTGAATTCATGTGTTTTTGTCTTCCAGATCATCCTGCGCCCTCCGCGCTTGGTGGACAGGATATTTGGGACAGGTGGAACAGCGTGATGCCGTCAGGACCTGCCCGGACACCCCGCCCGAGTTTCGGTTTCGTTTCCGATGGCAGGTCTCCTGACTTGCGGGTCATCGCTTTGCCGACCTTCCCAGCCGTCGGGGCCAGTGGTGTTTCGGCATCGCTTACCGCTTACAGTTGCGGGGGCAGTCGCGGATTTGGTTGTTGCCTGCATGACCAGACATTACCGCACCGTGTTCCCTTTTCATCCCGACCCCTTGTGGAGGCCGGAAACCATCACACAACCGCTAGCGTTTGAGTACGCACCGAGTCAAGCCGATCTTTTGGCCGGACGCTTGGTCATGCTGGATACGGTGTTGGTTCATGCATAGTGTCGAGGGTGTTGAGGTTCTGAAACCGGATTTACCAAGCGCAAAGCCAGAGAACATGTTGGACACAGAGCAAACGGTATTGACCGAAGAGTTTCGCTTTCCGTCCGGGCAGAAAACACTGTCTGCCCGGTTGTACAGCCCGCTGACTTCGCCCGAAATCGTCGTCGTTCTGAACAGTGCAACGGGTGTGCCGCGCGATTATTACCGTCATTTCGCACGATGGCTTGCTGCCGAGCAGGGTATGGCCTGCCTGACCTATGACTATCGCGATTACGGGCATTCCTTGACCGGCCGCCTGAAAGATTCGCGTGCGACCATGGCGGATTGGGCCTTGATCGACATGCCCGCGGCACGGGCGGAAATGCGCAGACGGTTTCCCAATTCGCAGCATTGGACCATCGGCCATTCGATCGGCGCGATGTTGGGGCCTGTGCAGCCGGATATCGATCTGATTGACCGGATGATCTGTGTGTGTTCGGGGCTGGTAACCCTAAGCGACCATCCATGGCCCTATCGGGGTTTGGCAGGATTGTTCTGGTATGGTCATGCGCCGCTTTTGGCCCGAGCCCTTGGCTACCTTCCCGGAAAGGCGATCGGGTTCGGCTCGGATCTGCCGGCATCGGTCTATTGGCAGTGGCGCAAATGGTGTACCGCGCCTTTGAACTATGTGCCTGAAATCGGGCATGAGTTACCTGCGGCGCAGTGGAAGGATTCTGGAACGCCCGTGGATTTGTTCACCTTCGAGGACGACCAGATGGTGCCGCCGGACGCGGTTTGGCGGCTTGCGGATCTTTACGGCCCCGATGCCAACCGCCACCTGCTGAGCCCTGCCGATTTCGGGTTGCCCGAGGTTGGTCATATCGGCGCATTTGCCCGGCGCAATGCAGCGGTTTGGCCGCGACTGATCGCTTGATCAGACGCGGCGCAGGACGGGCCGGGCACCGACCCGCCATCACCGGTTGCGAAGTTTCTTTTCCTTCATGACGCCACGGACCATCTTGCCGAACGCTTTGTCCCGCGCCCGAGACTGCGCGACGGTTTCAGAATTGCGCTGATCTTCGCGCCGAAGCTTGCGCCACCGGTCCAATCGAGCCGGATCAAGCGTGCCGTGGCTGATCGCCTTTTGCACGGCACATCCGGGCTCGGAGCTGTGCTGGCAATCCGAAAAACGGCAATCCCGGCTCAACTCGGCAAGGTCCGAGAAAACGTCGTCGATCCCGTCCTGAGCGTCCAGCAGGCGCAACGCGCGCATTCCGGGTGTATCGATCAACCAGCCGCCGTTGCGCATCCGGTGCAATGCGCGTGCGGTCGTCGTGTGCCGGCCCCGCGCGTCATCCTCGCGAATGTCCGAGGTGGCGAGATCCTGATCGGTCATGGTATTGGCAAGTGTCGTCTTGCCAACGCCCGACGAACCAACCAGCGCTCCGGTCTGGCTTTTGGGACACCAGGACAGAACCTTTTCAACCTCTGTCGGGTCCAGCGCGTTGATCGCCAGAACCGTCAATAACGGGTCCAGTGATTGCACCTGTCCCGAGAAACTTTCAGGGTCCGCCGATTTGTCGGCCTTTGTCAGAACGACGACCGGGTAACACCCGGCCTGATGCGCAAGCGCCAGATATCGTTCCAGCCGGGGCAGGTTGAAATCGGCATTGCACGAGCTGACGATGAACAACACATCGACATTGGCTGCGATCAGTTGCGTCGCGGCACCTGTCCCGGCGGCGCGCCGGTGCAGCAGGCTGCGCCGGTCGAGCAAATGGCGCACGCGTTTGTCGTCATCGGCGAGAACCCAATCGCCAACGGCATAGCTGCCGGTCGTTTGATCGGGGGTCAGCAACGGGACTTCGCCGCCAGGGTTCAGCCCGATCAGGCGGTCCCGATGAACGGAAGTGATGCGAAAAGGTGTGCAGGAAGGATAAGCCGCGTATTGCGCAGCAAAGTGAGAGGACCATCCCAGGTCCGAAAGTGCAAGAAACATTGGTTTGCCTGTCGTCAGAAACAGCACTCCCGACGGATGGCGATCGCTCATCCCCGGGTCATGTGTTCAGGCAGTCAGTCGATACCGTGAGGTCAGAACCGTGCTGCCCGAAGGGTCTTTGCTACAATCATAAAGCCCTCCTGCGGCCAAGGTTCGTAAAGTGAGAGGTTGGACATCGACCCAAGCGGGGCTCGTTGTGGCTGCTTCCTTCCGGACCTGACCAGGTTGGCGAGGCGCTCGCCCGCGCCAACCTCTCGACTTTGGATATAGGGAAGGCTTCGGCAAAAGACAACCCGTCAGAGCGTCAGCCGAATGCGTGCAAAACCGTTTTCGTCAGGGTCCAGAATCTTGGGGGCAAACCTGTTCAATTCGTCGACATACTTGAAAGCACCGGGACCGGTCCGAAGAATGGTCGTCACCCCCGATTTCGGCATCAGAGAGAACGGGTAAGGTTGTCGGGCCAATGGGTCGGGCGGCAGGCGGTGCGTCATGTAATCCCGCAAAATGTCCCGGATATCCAGCGGGGGCAGATCGATGGCCGGGGCCGATGACACATGCGGGAAATGTCCGCCCCCGCTTGCGCGATAATTATCGAGCGCAACGACAAATGCCTGATCGGGTTGCACGGCCTGGCCTGCGCAAGTCAGATGATGCACCCGCCTGTGGCCGGGATGGATCATTTGCCCCCCGACATCGTAACGCGCCGGTTGCGATGGGTCGATCTGATAGGACAGGCCAAAGATCACATCGAAATTGTATCCCGCCCGATCCCGGTCGAACAGCTCTGCCTCGGCGTCGGGGAATTGTTGGTTGAATGCGCTGGCTGACATCTCCAACCACTCCAGCAGCTGCGCGCCCGTGATCTGAACCGCGCGCAACTCGTTGGGAAAGACATGCAGGTCTGCCACGTGACGCAGACAGATTTCACCGGGCGGCACGTCCGTATAGTGCCTGGGGCCAGAGCGTCCGCCGCATTTGGCCGGCGACGCGGCTGACAACAGCGGCAGCTCTGCAAGCGTGGTGACGTGTAAAAAAGGGCGCAACGCGGCTGCCTGTGCGGCGGCCACAAGCGCCAACCCACGATCCGGCGCACAGAAGCTGAAATAGCTGTGCAATGTGTCCGAGACGTGCGCAACGGGCGCGGCCATGTCCTGACGGGTCTGCTGATGTGCGGGTTCAACCAGATGCGCGATTTCCAAATCTTCGCCAATCGCGGTGCCGCCCACCGAAACCGGGCGCAATTCGGCGTTGCTGTCGACAACACACAGCCCCGACTGGGGCTGTACGGTAACGGCCAGATCGATTACTCCAAGATATGCGCCTGCCGAGCCGGGCATGACAACCGGCGTTCCATGCACCAGCCCTTTCACGTAATCCACATTCGGGGTTTGCGCGCCGGTGCGTGCGGGAAGGGTCAGGTGAGTGTGCCCGGCGACAACAGCGTCGATGCCCTCGATCGCGGCCAGGGGAATAACGGCATTTTCAGTGTCGGTCGCTGCGTCCGGGTGTCCAAGCCCGGAATGGGCGAGCGCCACGATCAGATCGCACCCCTTTTCGCGCAAGATACGCGTCAGGGACTGTGCCGCGACAACGATGTCGTCCGCCGCTACGGTTTCGTTCAGATTGTGTTCTTCCCAACGCGTCGTCTGCGGCGGCAGAACCGAAAACACGCCGACGCGAATGGGCACATCCTTGTTTCCCACTCTCACGACACGGTCAAGGATCGTAAAACGCTGCCATGATTGTTGTTCTCCGGACCGATGAAGATTGCCGCACAGAACCGGGCACGGGGCTTGTGCAAGGGTCTTGTCCAATGTCGGCAGCCCGAACCCGAAATCATGGTTGCCCAGACCAATCGCATCATAGTCCAGCGCCTTGAATGCCTGCATCATCGGGTGGGGATTGTCGTTCCGAACGGCCCATTCGCCCATCGGCGTTCCCTGGAGCGAATCCCCGTTGTCGAAAATCAGCACCAGCGCGTCTGTGGCCTCGTGTCGGGCCTTGCGGATCAGGCTTGCGGTGCGTGTCAGCCCAAGCGTCGGGTCCGGTGTGTCCGCGTAATAGTCAAAACCGGTCAGATGCATGTGCAGGTCGGAGGTGGCAAGAATACGAATACGCCCACGGTCTTTTGTGGGTTGAACCTGCGTCGATGGGTTTTGCTTCACTTTTTTTGTTCTGCTTTTGAATGTGGTAATGGGCTAAAATCATCAAAGCGCAGTCTAGATGATTTTTCCGAGGCCGCCATGCGGCTTTTCGGCGGCGCGTCTGTGCGTTTTGCGTCTTGAATTGCCATTGCAACAGGGCCTGAGACATGGCAGCCCTGTGCGCAAGACCAGAAGGAATTCCAATGAAAAACGCAGAGCAGGTGACTTTCGGTGGCTCGGGTCTGAATCGGGCAGCGCATCTTCGTGGGGATTCAGAGAAGCTGGCCGAGATGGCGCTCGACCCCGCTGCGCGATGCATATTGCTGTGGCGAGGCAAGCTTTTGGTCGTGGGCGCGGCGCTGGATCAGCTTGCCCTGACGCAGATGACTCACCCTTTGGTCAGCGATGGCCCCGGCGGCGTGATCGAAGCACCGGTTTTTCTGGGCCTGAGCGCAGAGGGCGCACCCCTGTTTGCCGCGGATATCTCGGCCTGGGGGGCAGAGGGATTGGATCTGACCGGCCTGGGAGAGTTCGTGGACAGATCCGAACAGCATCACCCGGATTTGCCTGAAGGGCATGTTTTTGCCGAGCTTCGCCGGATCATGGCGCGATTGTCGCCTCGTGATGCCGAACTGGCCGCATCGGCCAAGGCGGTTGTCGGTTGGCACGAAACACATCGCTTCTGCGCCCGCTGCGGCGCAGCCAGCGATATGTCGCAAGGGGGATGGCAGCGCAGTTGCCCGTCATGCGGCGGGCAACATTTTCCGCGCACGGATCCGGTTGTGATCATGTTGATTACGCATGGGGACAATGTGCTTATGGGACGGTCTCCGGGTTGGCCCGAGGGCATGTTTTCCTTGCTGGCGGGATTTGTCGAACCCGGCGAAACGCTCGAAGCGGCGGTGCGTCGCGAGGTGATGGAAGAGGCAGGCGTACCTGTTGGCGCGGTGTCTTACCTGTCCAGCCAGCCCTGGCCGTTCCCGGCATCCCTGATGTTCGGATGCGCCGGCGAGGCCCTGTCGCGCGACATCGTTATCGATCCGGTCGAGATCGAAGAGGCGATGTGGGTCAGCAAATCCGAAATGATGCAGGCATTTGCCGGCGAACATCCCCGGTTGTTGCCCGCTCGCAAGGGGGCTATCGCTCATTTTCTGCTTCAGAACTGGCTTGCGGATACGCTGGACTGAGGAAAAACTGGTGAAGCCATAAACAGCAAAGGTCATTATGCAGTTTTCAGCGCGCGAAGATATCGAAGCCCCGATCAATTCGGTGTTCGACATGGTGTCGGATTTCGAAAGGTTCGAACGTATGGCGATGCGTCGTGGTATCGACGTGCGGCGTCTGGAGGCTGATGCGACGGTGGTTGCCGGCACTGAATGGAAAACCGAATTCAAGTTGCGTGGAAAGCCGCGTCAGATGTCGGTGGTGATGACGGACTATGACAAGCCGTCGCAAATGCGGTTCGAGGCGGCCAGCAAAGGGATGACCGGCCTGACGACAGTTGATTTTCTGGCCCTGTCTCCGCGCCGGACGCGCCTGAGCATCGAGATGTCCCTGGCCGCAAAGTCCTTGCCCGCGCGGTTGCTGTTGCAGTCCATGAAGCTTGGACAGTCAAAGTTCCGCAAGCAATTCCAGCTGCGGTTCAGCGAGTTTGCGCGTGAACTGGAGCAGCGTCACCTGCACGGGGCGTGAATGGGGTCCACTGGCTGGTCTGGGCAAGGCTTGGAAAAGAAACCGCAGATGTCGCAGATCATTTTTCTGCATGGCGCATCAAGCAGTGGAAAATCGACGATCGCACAGGCTTTGCAACAGAAGATAGCGAAGCCGTTCTGGCATATCTCGATCGACCACTTGCGAGATTGTGGTGTTCTGCCGCTGGATCGCTATCGCCGTGGCGAGTTCGATTGGTCCGACGACCGATCGGCAGTCTTTGATGGGTTTCATCAGTCGCTGGCTGCCTACGCGGCCTCGGGCAACAATCTGATTTTGGAACATATTCTGGATACGCCGGGGTGGGACAAAGATTTGCGCGACCTTTTCCGCCCGTTTGATGTTCTGTTCGTGGCTGTCCATTGCCCGGTTCCCGAGTTGAACGCGCGCGAACGATTGCGCGGCGACCGTCCGGTGGGAAGCGCCCAACGGGACCAAACCATGATCCACGCTGGCAGAGTTTACGATATCGAAATTGATTCCATGGACGGCATCGAGGCCAACGTGCAGGCAATTCTTCAGGCATGGCGCAGTGACCTGCGCCAATCGGAATTCAACCAGTCTTTCGCGTGACCTGTCAGCCGCGAGGATGGGCCGCAGGGTAGACGCCAAGAACCTCGACATTGGTCGTGAAATGTTCCAGCTCGTCCATTGCCAGCTGCACGTTGCGGTCTTCGGGATGTCCAACGATATCCGCATAAAACTGCGTTGCAGTGAAGGACCCGTCGACCATATAGCTTTCCAGCTTGGTCATGTTGATCCCGTTGGTGGCAAAGCCACCCATGGCCTTGTACAGCGCGGCCGGGATGTTGCGGACCTGAAACACGAAGCTGGTGATCATTCCATACTCACCCCGACGTGACAGATCCGCCTCTCGTGACATGACAAGAAAACGGGTCGTGTTGTCGTCATTGTCCTCGATATGGCGGGCCAGCACGTTCAGGTCGTAGATTTCAGCCGCAAGCTCGCTGGCCAGAGCGGCGGAATGCAAATCCCCGATTTCGGCCACTTCGCGCGCGGCGCGGGCATTGTCGGGACTGACACGGCCGCGAATACCGTATTCTTTCAGAAAGCTGGAACATTGCGGCAGCAGCACCAGATGGGAATGCGCTTCGGTGATGTCTTCCAGTTTTGCGCCGGGTACACCAAGTAGGTTGATGTGAACACGCACGAACGCTTCATCGATGATGTGAAGCCCGCTATGGGGCAACAGCCGGTGAATATCGGCAACCCGGCCATAGGTCGTATTTTCGACCGGCAGCATCGCCAGATCGGCCGCGCCCGAGCGAACTGATTCGATCACATCCTCGAATGTGCGGCAGGGCAGGGCCTCCATTTCGGGTCGTGCGTTGCGGCAGGCCTCGTGACTGTAGGCGCCGGGTTCGCCCTGAAAAGCAATGCGATTGGTCATTTGGTCGATTCCATGCAACAAGTTCGCGATTTGGTCGTTTCGTCGCGGTGTCTATACCTTGCCTCTCGCAAGTGGAAGCCTTAGACACCTGCGCAGACAGCTGAAATGGACACGCGATCAATGTTCGACACGATGACAGTTACGAAGGCCGCCGCTGGCCTGTTCGGCACTTTCCTGGTGCTGCTTCTGGCCAAATGGGGGGCTGACATCCTCTATTCTTCCGGTGGCCATGGCTCGGCTGAGGCCGCCTACATTATCGAAACCGAAAGCTCGGGCGAAAGCGCCGACGGCGAAGAAGTGGTCTTTGAAGATCTGCTGGCCGCCGCTGACGTTGAGAAGGGCGCGAAAGTATTCCGCAAGTGCACCGCGTGCCACAAGCTGGAAGACGGGGCGAATGGAACCGGCCCTTACCTGTATGGCGTAGTTGATCGCCCGGTTGCCTCGGCAAAAGGTTTCACCGGTTACTCAGCCAGCATGCAGGCCCATGGCGGCAACTGGACGCCCGAAGCGCTGGATGCCTTCCTGGAACGCCCAAGCGCCTATATCTCGGGAACATCGATGAGTTTTGCTGGCTTGAAAAAACCTCAGGACCGCGCGGACTTGATTGCTTATCTGCAGACAATTGGCAACTGATTGCCTGAGAGACCATTGAAGTTCAGAGCCGCTGCCCCGCGCAGCGGCTTTTTTTTGTCTGAAGGGAACTTCACAAAGCGCTCACGCATTCTAAACTTGAAACTGTCAGCGTTGGCACTTTAGCTAGCGTATGCGACATAAAAGATTACAATAACCCAGAGGATGAGCCCCATGATATCCCTAATGCCTGCTGCACGTGATCTTAAGGTCAGGCCATTGGCTGGCATATTCGGGCTTTGTGCTGTTCTGCTCTCACCGCAAGCTGCTTTGGCATTGGATGAGGGGGTTACCCGCAGTCATGGATACTCGTATTTCGGCAATCTGGATTACCCTGCTGACTATCCGCATCTGAATTACGTGAATCCAGATGCGCCCAAAGGTGGTGAGTTGTCCTTGGCGGCTTCGGGGACGTTCGATTCCTTGAATCCCTATTCCCGCAAGGGGCGCGCAGGCGCCTTGACGACGCTGCAATATGACCGCCTGTTCGAAAGCTCTGATGACGGTGTCGGACAGTATTACGGCGTGCTGGCGGAAAGTCTGGAATATGATGAAGGGCGCAACTACGTCATTTTCCATTTGCGACCCGAAGCAACCTTTTGGGATGGCACGCCGGTGACGGCCGAGGATGTTGTCTACAGCCACCGCCTGTTCATCGAACAGGGCCTGCCTTCGTACGCCCAGGCCGTGGGCCGCATGGTGACGGGGGCCGAAGCGTTGGATGATCACACGGTCAAGTTCACGTTCAATCCGGAAGTCACACGCCGCAGTTTGATCGAGACCGTTGGGTCGACCCCCGTCTTTTCGAAAGCATGGTTCGAGGCGGACGAGTCCCGGCGTCTGGATGAGCCGCGTCTGGAAGTTGCGGTCGGCTCGGGCCCCTACAAACTCGACAGCTATGACATTAATCGCCGTATCGTTTACAAGCGACGCGACGACTATTGGGGTAAAGATCTGCCATTCAATGTCGGTCGCAACAATTTCGATACCATTCGCGTCGAGTATTTCGCCGATCAGACAGCGGCGTTCGAGGGGTTCAAGGCCGGTGAATACACGCTGCGGATTGAAAGCGATCCCAAGCTTTGGGCGACGGCGTATGATTTTCCGAAGCTGAACGAAGGTGTGATCGTACGGGACGAGATACCGGATGGCAGCCCGCCAACACCGTCAGGCTTCGTCTTCAACCTCGGAAAACCGCAGTTTTCCGACAAGAACGTACGCAAGGCCCTTGCACTGGCCTTCAATTTCGAATGGGCAAATGAATCCCTGCTGTTTGGTCTGAATTCACCGCGCAATTCCTTTACACAAGGCACCCCGCTGGAAGCGCAAGGCCTGCCCGAGGGCGATGAACTGGCGTTTCTTCAAGCGCTGGGTGAGGTTGTGCCCGAGGACCTTCTTTCAGAACCTGCCGTGACGGTCCACGAGTCAAACCCCGCGCGCCTGAACGATCGCAGAAATCTGCGAAAAGCCGCGAAATTGCTGGACGAGGCCGGGTGGCCCGTCGGCGATGGCAACGTGCGGCGCAACGCGGAAGGGCAGACGCTCAAGGTGGATATCCCCTATCCTTCAAACCTGCCGACCTCGACGGCCACGATGATTGAAACCTATGTCCAGAACCTGCAAGCCATTGGCGTGGATGCGTCGGCGGAAAAGGTTGACCCGGCGCAATACACGCTGCGCAGCCGCGAGCGGGATTATGACATGGTTTATTCCACACGTTACGGGTCTTTTTTGTCGACCGGTGGCGGGTTGAGCCAGATGTACGGGTCGGAAGAGGCCGCATTCAGTCTTTTCAACCCGGCCGGACTGGCCAGTCCACTGGTTGACGCAATCATCGAAGCATCCTTTGATACCGACAATCAGGCGGATCAGGACATGGCGTTGAAGGCGTTGGATCGCGCTTTGCGGTACGAGTTCTTCGTGATCCCCGTAGGATACATCGCTGACCACTGGGTGGCATATTACGATATGTATGAATACCCGGAAAACCTGCCGCCTTATTCGCTGGGCTATCTGGATCTGTGGTGGATCAATCCGGAAAAAGAGGCCGCACTGAAAGCGAAAGGCGCGCTGCGATAACATGGGCGCCTATGTTCTAAGACGTTTGTTGCTGATCATTCCGACCCTTCTGGGCATCATGATCGTCAACTTCACGCTAGTACAATTCGTGCCTGGCGGACCGGTCGAGCAGATCATTGCCCAGATCGAAGGTCAGGGGGATGTTTTCGCCGGTTTTGCGGGTGCGGGCGATGCCGGCGCGGGGTCAGAGCCGGCGGGCGGTGTTTTCGACGACAAATATGTCGGTGCGCGGGGCCTGCCGCCCGAGTTCATCGCTGAACTTGAAAAGGAATTCGGCTTCGACAAACCGCCCCTGGAACGTTTTCTGATCATGATGGGCAACTATCTGACGCTGGACTTCGGCGAGAGCTATTTCCGCTCGATCAGCGTGATTGATCTGGTGCTCGAGAAAATGCCGGTCTCGATCTCGCTGGGCCTGTGGTCAACGCTTATCGCCTATCTGGTTTCGATCCCTCTGGGCATTCGCAAGGCGATCAGGGACGGTTCGCAGTTCGACACGTGGACCAGCGCAGCGATCATCGTGGCCTATGCGATCCCTGGCTTCCTGTTTGCCATTTTGCTGCTGGTGCTTTTCGCCGGTGGATCCTATTGGCAGATCTTCCCGTTGCGGGGGCTTACATCCGACAACTGGGACAGCCTGAGTCTTTTTGGCAAGATCGCAGATTATTTCTGGCATATCGCGTTGCCGACCATTGCGCTGACGATCTCGGCCTTTGCGACATTGACGCTGCTGACCAAGAACTCTTTTCTTGATGAAATCAAAAAGCAATATGTCATGACCGCCCGCGCCAAAGGCCTGAGCGAACGCAAGGTGCTGTATGGCCATGTGTTCCGCAACGCGATGCTGATCGTCATAGCCGGATTTCCGGCTGTGTTCATCGGCGTGTTCTTCGGAGGTTCGATCATCATCGAAACGATCTTCTCACTTGATGGTCTGGGACGTCTGGGTTTTGAAGCCGCCGTGGCGCGTGATTACCCGGTGATCTTCGGCACGCTGTTCATCTTCGGCCTGATGGGGCTGGTGGTCGGCATCATCAGCGATCTGATGTATGTGCTGGTCGACCCGCGCATCGATTTTGAAAAGCGGGAGGGGTAAATGGCATTGTCCCCCCTGAACCAGCGCCGCTGGAGCAATTTTCGCCGAAACAAGCGCGCCTTCTGGTCGTTGATCATCTTCGCCGTGTTGTTCGGCCTGTCGCTGTTTGCCGAGTTCATCGCCAACGACAAACCGATTCTGGTGAAATACCGGGGCGAGTTTTACATGCCGGTCTTCAACTTCTACGCGGAAACCGAATTTGGCGGAGACTTCCAGACAGAGGCGATCTATCGCGACCCCGAGGTTCAGTGCCTGATAGACAGTGGCGGGCTTGAGCAGTGTTTTGACGATCCCGAAGGCATTATCGAACAGATCGACGCCGGCACGTTCCAGGCGGAGGGGTTCGAGCGTGGCTGGTCGCTTTGGCCGCTGATCCCCTATTCCTACAACACGTCTGTGGATCGCCCCGGGGCTGCACCTTTGCCGCCCAATGGCCAGAACCTGCTGGGCACCGATGACACCAAGCGCGATGTGCTGGCACGGGTGATTTACGGCTTCCGCCTGTCGATCCTGTTCACGCTGCTGGTGACGGGCGCCGCCAGTCTGATCGGTATTTTTGCCGGTGCCATACAGGGTTTCTTTGGCGGTTGGCTGGATCTGATCTTTCAACGGATCATCGAGATCTGGTCAGCGACACCATCGCTTTACGTCATCATCATCATGTTCGCGGTATTGGGGCGAAGTTTCTGGCTGCTGGTCGCGTTGATGATCCTGTTCAGCTGGACCGGGCTGGTTGGCGTGGTGCGCGCAGAATTCCTGCGGGCGCGAAACCTTGAATATGTGCGCGCTGCACGGGCATTGGGTGTGGGCAACATGACCATTATGTTCCGCCACATGCTGCCCAACGCAATGGTGGCCACGCTGACCTTCATGCCCTTCATCGTCACGGGCACCATAGGCGGGCTGGCTTCGCTGGATTATCTGGGTTTTGGTCTTCCGTCTTCGGCCCCCTCGCTGGGGGAGCTCACCTTGCAGGCAAAACAGAACCTTCAGGCCCCATGGCTGGCGTTTACGGCCTTTTTCACCTTTGCCATCATGCTGTCCCTGCTGGTCTTCATCTTTGAAGGCGTGCGGGATGCGTTCGATCCCAGAAAGACCTTCTCATGAGCCTGCTGGATGTAAACAACCTGAAGGTCTCGTTCCGGCAGGATGGTCAGATCAGTGCCGCGGTTCGGGGCGTGTCATTCCATGTCGATCGCGGGGAAACCGTGGCGCTGGTGGGCGAATCCGGATCGGGCAAATCGGTCACCGCGCTCAGCACCGTATCTTTGCTGGGCGACAGCGCGATCGTCGAAGGGTCCGTCACCTATGACGGGCAGGAGATGATCGGCGCCTCGGAGCAACGCCTGATGGAGGTGCGCGGCAATGACATCAGCTTCATTTTCCAAGAGCCGATGACGTCGCTGAACCCGCTGCACACGATCCAGAAGCAGATGGCGGAATCGCTGGCCCTGCATCAGGGGGTCATGGGTGATGTCGCGCGCGAACGGATTCTTGAACTGTTGAACAAGGTCGGTATTCGCGACCCCGAAGACCGGCTGGACAGCTATCCGCACCAGTTGTCGGGCGGACAGCGGCAGCGCGTGATGATCGCCATGGCGCTGGCGAACAAGCCGGACATCCTGATCGCCGATGAACCGACAACGGCGTTGGATGTGACCATTCAGGCACAGATCCTCGAGTTGCTGGCCAGTTTGCAGAAATCCGAAAACATGGGGATGCTGTTCATCACCCACGATCTGGGCATCGTGCGGCGCATCGCCGACCGGGTCTGTGTGATGAAGGATGGTGAGATCGTCGAGACCGGCGCGACCGCCGAGATCTTCGACAACCCGCAGCACCCCTATACCCGCAAGCTCCTGGCTGCGGAACCTTCGGGCCAGCCAGACGCCGTTGCGACAGATGCCGAGGAAGTCGCGCGCACCGATCACCTGAAGGTCTGGTTCCCGATCCAGCGCGGGTTTCTGAAACGCACGGTCGGCTATGTGAAGGCGGTGAATGACGCCACGCTGAGCGTGCGCGCGGGTGAGACCTTGGGGATCGTGGGCGAAAGCGGGTCGGGCAAGACCACGCTGGCGCTGGCGATCATGCGTCTGATCGCGTCCGAAGGCGGCATCACCTTCCGCGATCAGGATGTTCGAAAATGGTCCACGCGAGAGCTGCGCCGGCTGCGCAAGGATATGCAGATCGTGTTTCAGGACCCGTTCGGCAGCCTCAGCCCACGCATGACCTGTCAGCAGATCATCGCGGAAGGTCTGGCCATTCACAACATTGATCCTCATCGCGCGCCGCGTGAACTGGTCGCTGAAGTGATGACCGAGGTGGGCCTGGATCCTGCGGCGATGGACCGGTATCCGCACGAGTTTTCGGGCGGTCAGCGTCAGCGCATCGCCATTGCGCGCGCGATGGTCTTGCGCCCCAAGCTGCTGGTTCTGGACGAACCGACCAGCGCGCTGGACATGACGGTTCAGGTTCAGATCGTCGATCTGCTGCGCGATCTGCAAAAGAAATACGGGCTGGCGTATCTGTTCATCAGCCACGACCTGAAAGTGGTGCGGGCGATGTCGCACAAGGTGATCGTCATGCGAAACGGAGATGTGGTTGAAATGGGCACGGCCGAGGATTTGTTCGAAAATGCCCAGACCGACTATACCCGCGAATTGATTGCTGCGGCGGGGTAGGGCGGGTTGTTACCCGCCCGGCCAGAGATCAAAGCCCCAGATCTTTCTTGATCTTGTTGAATTTTCTTTTTTGGGTGTCGCCTTTGACCTGTTTTTCGTACTTATGCTTGTACCAGTCTGATTTCTCAGGAAGGTAACGTTCCCAAATGGTTCCGTCTGGCGCTGTTACGAACTCCCAGCACTCATTGTACAATTCTGACTTTGTTTGACCGTTCTCAGGCCAATACCAAGTCGTCTCGTTGCACAGTTTTCCTTTGTTGGTGACGTACCACTTACCGATACCGATGGAGTCGCCATTTTTGCCAACGCCATGCATGACACCGTTGGGAGCCCAATAAAATTTGCTGCCCCGGCTCCAGTTTGACGTTTTCCCTGAAAACAACTGTGCAATTTGCTGGGGATCAGTTGCCGATGCGCCCTTGGGTTTTCCTTTCGCAAGGCCTTCACTGGCAAACAGTGCTAAGGATACTGCGGCAGCTGTGCTCAGGATGGCTTTTGAATATCCCATAACAAAGACTCCTCTCTAGCTCTTTTTAAAGAAATGGGACGTGGTCCCGGATGCCCTCTGACCGGCGGGGCCGATCAGAGGAATTCTGGAAATGTCAGTGTGCGTTGGCCGCTTCGCGTGATGCCGACTTTGGCACCGGCCCGCGCAGTTCTTCATAGTGATCAAAGCTCAGCTTGACCCACCCGGTTCCACGCGTGGCACTGGCAAGGGTGCGATGCAACTCATCCTCGGCCACGGCGGGAATCAGAGCGTTGAAAATCTCCCAGCCTGACGCGTTTGGGTTGCCCTCGAACCCCAGAACCTGCCCTTGCAGAGAGCTGATCGTCGGCACGAGGTCGCCAACAAAATCAGAAGGCAGGTGGATTTCGGCGTTCAGGATCGGCTGCAAAACAACGGGCTTGGCCTGTGGCAGCGCTTCGCGCACGGCGTTCTTGCCCGCGGTGCGGAAGGCATAATCGGAACTGTCCACGTTGTGATGTTTGCCGTCATGCAGCGTGACCTTCACATCCACCACCGGAAAGCCCTCGGGGCCTTGCTCCAGCGCGTCTCTGGCGCCCTGTTCCACGGATGGGATGTAATTCTTGGGCACCGCGCCGCCCTTGACCACCTCTTCGAACTGGAACCCAGATCCGCGCGGCAGCGGCGCGACCGAGATAACGACATCCGCGAACTGCCCGGCCCCGCCGGATTGTTTGCGGTGTCTGTGGCGGTGTTCGACAGGTGTTCGGATGGTTTCGCGATAGGCGGTTTCGACCGGGTCGGCTTCAATCTCGATCCCGAAATCCTCGGCCAGCTTGGCGGTCACGCGTCGCATGTGCTGCGGACCTTGAGACCCAAGAACGGCGTGGCCGGTAAGCTCATCCTGTTGCAGGTGAAGGCCGGGGTCGATCTCGGCCAGACGGCTCAGGGCGTTGGACAGGCGTACATCGTCCCGCTCATGCGCGGGCGAGACGATCTGACGATGCGCCACCGGATGCGAGGCCGCCCATTCCGGCAGTTCCGTCGCCGAATTGCTGTCGTAGATAAAGCCGGGGTTGAGGTGATCGGATTTCACCGCCAGACCAATCTGCCCGGCCTCCAGCGTGGCGATCTGGGTTTTGGCGTCCAGCGTTGTCAGATTGCCGACGGTCTCACCTCCCAAGGCTTCATGGGCTTGCACGCCGTCGCCCAGGCCGCGCAGAACGACGATTTTTCCGATGTGCTTTTTGACATCCGCAAAACCGGCAATTGCGCGGGCGCTGTCTGCGGCTTCGTCGCGCCCGGCGGCGATGTCAAATTCGGGGGCTTCGTGCCGCAGCGCCTTCATCAGACGCGTCAGCCCGTTGCCGTGACTTGCGGCACCCAGGCAGGCGGGAATCAACTGATGGTTCTTCAGGACCTGTGCTGCCAGATCATAGACCTCGTCACTTGGCGGCTGTTTGTCTTCGATCAGCTGTTCTAACAGGTTGTCATCGAAATCGGACAGGGTTTCGAGCAGCTCGGTTCGCGCTTCCTGCTCGCGGTCTTCGACGGATTGAGGCAGTTCGATCAGGGCCGAGGGCTGGCCCTCCTGATATTTCCAGGCCCGTTCCGAGATCAGATCAACCGCCCCGATGATCGTATCCCCTTCGCGGATCGGCACCTGACGCAGGGCGATGTGATGGGTGCAGTATGTTTGCAGAGCGGCGATGATATCGCGGACGCGGCCATTGGGGTTGTCCATCCGGTTGATGAACAGAAAACAGGGGATGCCGGCCTCTTCGACCAATCGCAGGTAGGGCGCGCACAGAACGGCGGCATTCGGGTCGGGGGGCACCACGACCACGGCGGCGTCCGAAATCGCCATTGCAGGGCCGACATAGGCCAGTGCATCGCCGCCCCCATCGACGTCGATCGCGCACCAGGGCTCGTCCAGGTAAGAAAAACCGTGCAAATGCACGGTTCCGGAAACATCGAATGTGGTGGGGCGCCCGTCGAGGCGGCTGATGGCCTCGACAAGCGTAGATTTGCCCGATTGGCTGGGCCCGAGGACGGTGAAAACGCGCATGAGTGTTGTCCCTCTTTCAGGTTGCAGATTGGCTACACGAAAGGGACCGACCGACGCGTTGGCGCCGACAAGGATTGTCTGTATTTTGCCCGCCTCAGACCGCAGAGCGAGATGCCGCCCTACAACATGAGTGTGGGAAAAACCGCAGGCGTGCGTCAAGCCCCTGATGTGTTTTGCGCGTCACGGGCCGAATGTTGCCCGCCGAAAAAGGGTCAGATGGCCGAGCTGTGCCCGGCTTTGCTGAGGTCATAGGCGTCAAAGCTGCGGGCGATCATCCGGGTCAGCGCCCGCGCTTCGGGCGGTATGAAAAGCCCGGCTTCGGTGATTTGCAGCATTCCGTCAAAAGATGCGTTGGCTGCGCGGTACATCTCGTCCAAGTCAGAGGCCGAAATATCGTGATCCCGCAGGATTTCCGCCGAGTCGATCTTGAAATCGCACATCAATGCCTCGATCAGACGGGCACGCAGAATGTCCTGACCTTTGAAAAGGTGCCCTCGGGAAGTCGAAAACTGCCCATCGCGAATGGCTTTGGTATGGGCAGAGGTGGCCGGAGCGTTCTGCGCGTAACCTTGCGGGAAACGAGAGATCGAGCTGGCCCCGACACCAATCAGAACATCGGCCTGATCGTCGGTGTAACCCTGGAAGTTCCGCTTGAGGCGGC
The DNA here is from genome assembly GCF_056543025.1 of Ruegeria sp. A4. Classification (NCBI taxonomy): domain Bacteria; kingdom Pseudomonadati; phylum Pseudomonadota; class Alphaproteobacteria; order Rhodobacterales; family Roseobacteraceae; genus Ruegeria; species Ruegeria sp. A4. Next base: position 28,124 of record NZ_JBQGAW010000012.1, read on the forward strand.
CCGCGCGCAAAGCGTGGGTCAGACCGTCATCCTGAGTGGCGAAATGGTCGATACCGATCTCGGCATAATTGTCCCAAAGGAACAAACGTCGGGCCGTGTCGAACAGTTCAAGGCGCTGTTCCGGTGTGGGCAGGGCGTCCGACGGAATCAGCTGCTGCCGCTTGGCCATCCAAGGCACGTGGGCATAACCGTAGAGTGCCACGCGATCCGGGTTGAGCGACAGGAGTTTCTGCACGCTTTCCGTCATGCGCGCCTTGGTCTGATGTGGCAGACCGTAAAGGATATCCGCATTCAGGCTGGTGATGCCACGTTCACGGATCATGTCGATGGCGTCGCGCGTGGTGTCATAGCTTTGAATACGGCCTATGGTTTTTTGGATTTCGTCATCGAAATCCTGCACCCCGATCGAGGCGCGGTTCATGCCCGCCTCTGCCAGCGCATCCAAACGCGCCTCGTCAATCTCGTTCGGGTCGATCTCGACCGAGAATTCGGCATTCGGCCCCATGGGCACGATACCCAGGATGTGTTGTGCCAATTCGCGCATCAATTGGGCGTTCAGCAATGTTGGTGTGCCGCCGCCCCAGTGCAGGCGCGACAGAACCACTCCTTCAGGTAGACGTGCCGCCAGAAGGTCCAGTTCGGCCTTCAGAACATCGACATAGGCGATTACCGGATTATCGGTTTGTGTCCCTTGTGTTCGGCAGGCACAGAACCAGCATAGCCTGCGGCAGAATGGGACATGAATGTACAGCGAAATTGCACTGCCGGGTTTGATCCCGGAAATCCAGTCGCCGAACATATCTGCTCCCACGTCGTTGCTGAAGTGGGGGGCGGTGGGGTAGCTTGTGTAACGCGGTACTTTCGCGTCAAAAAGTCCAAGCTTTGCCAATTGTGGTTTCACTATCATGGCGATACCCTTATGCGACAGGCGACACAGGTGCTTTGATGGAGATCAAGTGGGAACGCGCATGACAGTAAAAGCACAATTTGACCATTCAAATTGCGGAGATTGCCCGATTCGTCATCGCGCCGTCTGTGCCCGGTGTGATGCCGATGAGCTGGAAGAGCTTGAAAGCATTAAATATTACAGAAGTTTCGAGGCTGGTCAGACGATCATCTGGTCTGGGGATCAGATGAGTTTTGTCGGCTCGGTTGTGGCCGGAATCGCATCGTTGACCCAGACGATGGAAGATGGCCGCACCCAAATGGTTGGTCTGCTGCTGCCAAGCGACTTCGTTGGCCGCCCGGGTCGCGATACTGCGCCCTATGATGTTCAGGCCACGACGGATGTCGTGATGTGCTGTTTCCGCAAGAAACCGTTCGAAGAGTTGATGGACCACACCCCGCATATCGCCCATCGTCTTTTGCAGATGACTTTGGACGAGCTTGATGCCGCCCGCGAGTGGATGCTGGTTCTGGGGCGCAAAACGGCGCGTGAGAAGATTGCCAGCCTGCTGTCGATCATTGCGCGCCGGGACGCTTCGGTCAGCCAAAAGGGTCTGACTGGATCTATCGTGTTCGACCTGCCCCTGACCCGAGAAGCAATGGCGGATTACCTGGGTTTGACATTGGAAACGGTCAGTCGCCAGATATCAGCTTTGAAAAAAGACGGGGTGATCACACTTGAAGGAAAGCGACACGTGACCATCCCCGATCTGGGCCGCCTGATGGAAGAGGCAGGTGACGATTCGGATGGCGGCTTTCCGGTCTGACGTAATCGGCTTTTGACCACGAACAGCCGCCGCAGTCTTTTTCGCGAGATATCTAATTCAGGAGCTCGGCATGGAATTTACCAGTTTGTTGGCAATGCTTTTGGTCGGCGCAATCGCCGGTTGGCTTTCCGGAAAGATCATGGAGGGCAGGGGTTTTGGTCTTTTCGGAAACATAGTTGTCGGAATCGTAGGTGCGTTTCTGGCGGGGTTGATTTTTCCGGCGCTTGGATTCGCCGTTGGCGGCGGCCTGCTGTCATCTATCCTCTTCGCAACAGCAGGTGCCGTGATCCTGTTGTTCCTGATAGGCCTGATCCGCAGAGGATGACAAAAGAGAGGATGACAAAAGCCGCCACGTCGGGCGGCTTTTGAAGGGCGGATCAATGGGCCAGGAATACCGGTACGGTAGACTGCTCCAGCATGTTGCGGGTTGCACCGCCCAGAATGGCCTCGCGAAAACGGGAATGACCGTAAGCGCCCATGACGATCAGATCCGATTCTGTATCGGATGCGTGACGGTTGAGAATATCCGACACGCGCGTCATGCTTTTGCTCAGCACATCAATCTCACATTTGACCCCGTGTCGGGCCAGCATCTGTGACAGCATTCCGCCCGGATCAGACCGGTCCGGCCCATGGCGGGGCGGATCGATGACCACGATTCGGACCAGCTCGGCCTGTTTCAGGAAGGGCAGGGCGTGACGAATGGCGCACATGGCCTCTACGCTTTCGTTCCAACCTATCATGATGTTGCGCGGCACCGTCAGCGGCTCGGCGTCGTCCGGTACGACCAGAACCGGGCAATGCCCTTCGAACATGGCGGCTTCGATGATGGGCTCGGCCTCGGCGCCGCGGTCTTTGCCATAAGGGTGCGGCAGGACCACCAGATCGGAAAACCGTGCCCTATGCGCAACATGGCGTCCGATATCGGCGATCTGCGCGACGCCGTGCTCGGCGGACCAACGAACGCCGGACTTGCCAAGGTAGTCATTGGCAAAGTTCAACAGCTCCTGGGCCTCGGCATTGGCCCGGCTCAGTGTTTCCTGAACGATAAGCGCATTGGCACCCGCATAGTAATAACCTGTCTGACTGCGATCGACGCCAAGGCACAGGGCTTCGGCATGTGCATCCTGCGATTCTGCCAGGGCCACCATCTGCGCCAGAGCGGCGGGTGCCGTCTGTGTTTCGGTCATGACAGTGAGTAGTGATTTGTAAGTCATTGCGACCTCATGATTCGGGCATTTGGTCTCATGTGACCAGTCGGCCTATTTCCTCTACAATGCGTGTCACAGAAAACGCAGAACTGTCTTGATACAGATCAAAGCAGTAACAGCTGCCGTGCTTCAGAACGGCAGCCAGTCAAATGGGTTTCGCGCGTACAAGAATCAAAAACGCGCGGGGCATGGCAAAGGGACGCAATATGTCGAATTACATCAAGCTGATCGTGCTTGGTCTGATCGCGCTGTTTGCAGCGATCGGAACCAATTATGCACGCGATTTGGCGTATCAGGTACATGCACTGCTGGTGATGCTTATCGCCGGTGGCCTGTTTATCTGGACGCTTCGAAACACTGACGAGCCAGATATTCTAGTCGATCGCTCGGGCGAATACATGGATGACGTGATCCGCTATGGCGTGATCGCAACCGCCTTCTGGGGCGTGGTCGGGTTTCTGGCCGGGACCTTCATCGCGTTTCAGCTCGCCTTTCCGGTGCTGAACTTTGAATGGGCACAGGGATATCTGAATTTCGGTCGTTTGCGTCCGCTGCATACATCGGCAGTGATTTTTGCCTTTGGTGGCAACGCGCTGATCGCAACGTCGTTCTACGTCGTTCAACGTACCAGCGCCGCGCGTCTTTGGGGCGGCAATCTGGCCTGGTTCGTTTTCTGGGGCTATCAGCTGTTCATCGTGCTGGCGGCGACGGGCTATGTCCTGGGCGGAACGCAGTCCAAGGAATATGCCGAGCCTGAATGGTATGTCGATCTGTGGCTGACCATTGTCTGGGTCGCCTACCTGGCCGTGTTCCTGGGTACGATCGTCAAGCGGAAAGAGCCGCATATCTACGTAGCCAACTGGTTCTACCTGGCCTTTATCGTCACCGTTGCGATGCTGCACCTGGTCAACAACATGACCGTTCCCGTCAGCATCTGGGGTTCGAAATCGGTCATCGTCTGGTCGGGCGTACAAGACGCCATGATCCAGTGGTGGTACGGCCACAACGCGGTGGGATTCTTCCTGACTGCCGGCTTCCTAGGCATGATGTACTATTTCATCCCGAAACAGGCCGAACGCCCGGTATTCTCGTACAAGCTGTCGATCATCCACTTCTGGGCACTGATCTTCCTGTATATCTGGGCCGGTCCGCACCACCTGCACTATACCGCGCTGCCTGACTGGGCTTCGACGCTGGGCATGGTGTTCTCGGTGGTCCTGTGGATGCCGTCCTGGGGTGGTATGATCAACGGTCTGATGACCCTGTCGGGCGCATGGGACAAGCTGCGCACCGACCCGGTGATCCGGATGATGGTTATCTCGGTCGGCTTCTACGGCATGTCCACTTTCGAAGGCCCGATGATGTCGATCCGCGCGGTGAACTCGCTGAGCCACTACACCGACTGGACCATTGGTCACGTGCACTCGGGCGCGCTGGGCTGGAACGGCATGATCACCTTCGGTGCGCTGTACTTCCTGGTGCCCGTCCTGTGGAAGCGTGAGCGTCTGTACTCGCTGCAAATGGTCAGCTGGCACTTCTGGCTCGCCACCATCGGTATCGTGCTTTACGCCGCTTCGATGTGGGTCACCGGTATCATGGAAGGCCTGATGTGGCGCGAAGTGGATGCCAACGGCTTCCTGGTGAACTCGTTCGCCGACACCGTGGCTGCCAAGTTCCCGATGTATGTGGTGCGTGCTCTGGGTGGCGTGATGTTCGTCGCCGGTTCGCTGATCATGTGCTACAACCTGTGGATGACTGTGCGGAAAGCGCCGGCCAAAGAGGCCAGCCTGACCGTCGCGGTCCCGGCTGAATAAGGAGGGCCGGAGCAATGGCAATTCTCGACAAACACAAGATCCTCGAGACCAACGCGACCCTCCTGCTGATCTTCAGCTTTCTGGTCGTGACCATCGGTGGCATCGTTCAAATCACCCCGCTGTTCTATCTTGAGAACACAATCGAAAAGGTGGAGGGCATGCGGCCCTACACCCCCTTGGAAATGGCGGGGCGCGAGATCTACATCCGCGAAGGCTGCTATGTCTGCCACAGCCAGATGATCCGTCCGATGCGGGATGAGGTCGAACGCTATGGCCACTACTCGCTGGCGGCGGAATCGATGTACGATCATCCGTTCCAGTGGGGGTCCAAACGGACCGGACCGGATCTGGCGCGTGTCGGTGGCCGCTATTCTGACCAATGGCATGTCGACCACCTGCGGGATCCGCAATCCGTTGTGCCGGAATCGGTGATGCCGAAATACGGCTTCCTTGAACATCGCAAAATTGACGGCAAGTACATCGGTGATGTGATGGCCGCCAATGCTCTGGTCGGGACGCCTTATTCCGAAGAGATGCTGGAAAACGCACAGGCCGACTTCCTCGCTCAGGCTGACCCGGACAGCGACTATGACGGGCTGCTCGAGCGCTATGGCGACAAGGTCAACGTGCGCAACTTCGACGGCCAGCCCGAGTTGACCGAAGCTGATGCGCTGGTTGCCTATCTTCAGATGCTGGGCACGTTGGTCGATTTCTCGACCTTCACCCCGGACGCAAGCCGCTAAAGGAGGATCGTGATGGAAGAATACACAATTCTCAGGCAGTTCGCGGATAGCTGGATGCTGCTGCTGTTGTTCGCCTTCTTCGTTGGTATCGTCATCTGGGTTTTCCGCCCCGGTGCCAGCAAGGAATACAAGGACACCGCCAACATCCCCTTCCGGCATCAAGACAAACCCGCCACATCCAAGGAGGCGCGGCAATGAGCAAGACACCTGAAAAACAGCCGGGTGATCCGAATACAACCGGGCACAGCTGGGACGGGATCGAAGAGTTCGACAACCCGATGCCGCGCTGGTGGCTGTGGACCTTCTACGCCACTATCTTCTGGGGCGTGATCTACACGATCATGTATCCAGCATGGCCCCTGGTGCAGTCGGCAACTGCTGGCGTGCTGGGCTGGTCTTCACGGGCTTTGGTCCAGCAGGAGATGGTCGCATTCGAAGAGGCAAACGCACCCTGGAACGCCAAACTGGTGGAAACACCGCTGGAAGACATCGCGAAGGACGCTGAGCTTCAGCAATATGCCGTGAACTCTGGCGGTGCCGTGTTCCGTACCTGGTGCGCACAGTGCCACGGTTCCGGTGCACAGGGCGCGCCGGGTTTCCCGAACCTGCTGGATGACGCCTGGCTGTGGGGTGGTACGATGGAAGATATCGTCTACACCGTCAGCTATGGTATCCGGAACGAAGAAAGTGACGATGCGCGCTATTCCGAGATGCCTGCCTTCGGTGAAATCCTGGAGCATGACGAAATCACGCAGGTGGTTCAGTATGTCATGTCGCTGAGCAACGCTCAGACCGATGACGCGGCGGCACAGGCGGGCAAGGTTGTCTTCGAAGACAACTGCGCGGCCTGCCATGGTGAAGATGGAAAAGGTGACATCTTCCAGGGGGCGCCGAACCTGACCGACGCGATCTGGCTTTATGGCGGTAGCGAAGAAGCTCTGACCGAAACTGTGACTTACAGCCGCTTTGGTGTCATGCCGCCATGGGATACCCGACTGACCGAGGCGCAGATCCGTGCGGTTTCCGCCTATGTCCACCAGTTGGGTGGTGGCCAGTAAGACCTAGAGGGCACCTTCGGGCGGTTGGCCGCCCGAAGGCTGTAGCACCGGCTGTTCCATCTGTTCGCGCGTTTCCTGAACAGCCGGTGCTTTTTTACACTGAATTCCTGTTGTTTTGCCATTCCGTTCTTTGCAACGACGGCTGATCACCCGCGTCCGGGCAGGGCTGACCCGGGGCTGCGACAATTGGTCGGCACTTGGAAAACTGCATGTACCACGTGCAACTGGTATCGCGCCACAAGTAGATTTTCCGCCAAAATGGGCTGAAAATCGGGTAAAATACCTGATTTCCAGCGCCGGCAAGATGGGCTGATATTCAAAAGATGTTTGCTCGATGCGCTTTTTGACCCATGTCAAAGTTCGCCTAGGCATGATCTGGAACAAGACGTCTTCAGAAGACCCATTTGTGGAGCCAGCCAGTGAGCGATTCCGATCCCGCCCCCAGCCTTTACGCCGCGCGTGAGCCGATTTTTCCAAGACGTGTTTCGGGGCCGTTTCGAAACCTGAAATGGATCATTCTCATCGTGACACTGGGTATCTACTATGTGACACCCTGGATCAGATGGGATCGCGGCCCCAGCCTGCCTGATCAGGCTGTCCTGCTGGATCTTGCAAATCGACGTTTTTATTTCTTCTGGATCGAGATCTGGCCGCACGAATTCTACTTTGTCGCTGGTCTGCTGATCATGGCAGGGTTGGGTCTGTTCCTGTTTACGTCCGCTCTGGGTCGCGTTTGGTGCGGATACGCATGCCCGCAAACCGTCTGGACGGACCTGTTCATTTTGGTCGAGCGGTGGATTGAAGGCGACAGAAACGCCCGCCTGCGCCTGCACCGTCAGGAAAAGCTTGATTTCCGAAAGGCTCGCCTGCGGGTCACCAAATGGGCGGTCTGGTTTCTGATCGGTTTGGCGACAGGTGGTGCCTGGGTGTTCTATTTCGCGGATGCACCTACGCTGGCCCGTGATCTTGTGACGGGCAACGCGCATCCCATTGCCTACACGACGATGTTGATCCTGACGGGTACAACCTTCTTCTTCGGCGGGTTCGCCCGCGAGCAGATCTGTATCTATGCCTGTCCATGGCCGCGCATTCAGGCGGCGATGATGGATGAGGACACGCTGGTTGTCGGCTATCGCGAATGGCGGGGTGAACCGCGCGGCAAAGGCAAGCGGACGGCCGATTCTGAATTGGGGGATTGCATCGACTGTATGGCCTGCGTGAATGTCTGCCCTGTCGGGATCGATATTCGGGATGGTCAGCAGCTGGAATGTATCACCTGTGCCCTTTGTATCGACGCTTGTGATGACATGATGGCCAAGATCGGAAAGCCACGAGGGCTGATCGACTACATGGCGCTTAGCGATGAAGAGCATGAGCGATCCGGCGAGCCCGCCAAGAATGTCTGGAAGCACATTCTGAGGCCGCGTACGATCATGTACACCGCATTGTGGGCGCTGGTCGGGTTCGGGCTGTTGTTTGCGCTCTTCATCCGTTCTGACATCGATCTGACGGTCGCGCCGGTCCGCAACCCCACTTTCGTCACCCTGTCGGACGGTACAATCCGCAACACCTATGACGTTCGTCTGCGCAATAAGCACGGTGAGGACCGTCTGTTCAAACTGTCTTTGGCGGGCGATCCGGCGATGCGACTGGAAATCGAGGGAACCAAAATCGATACTGTGAATGTCACGGCGGATACGGCACAATTGACCCGTGTATATATCGTGGCCTCTCGCGATAGCGATCCGGCCACAGCAGAGGCGACACCAGTACGGATCTGGGTCGAAGACCTCAGCAGCGGCGAACGCGCCTACAAGGACACCACGTTTAACGGACGAGGAAACTGATCATGGCCGAACGTAAATTCACCGGAAAGCACGCTTTGGCCGTGTTTGTCGGCGCTTTTGGCGTGATCATCGCGGTGAACCTCGTGCTGGCGTATAATGCGGTGAAAACCTTTCCCGGGCTGGAGGTCAAGAACTCCTACGTCGCCAGTCAGGAGTTCAACGAGCGCCTGAAAGAGCAGCAGGCGCTGGGCTGGACAGTTCGGGCGGAAACCAAAGGCGGCCTTCTGATCCTGCACATCACCGACGAAAGCGGTGTGCCGGTTGAGGTGAGCGAATTGCAGGCCGTGGTCGGCAGGGCAACCCATGTGCGCGACGACTTCGTGCCGGATTTTACGTTCGACGGTACAGCCTATGCCACGCCTGCTACACTGGGTAAGGGCAACTGGAACATCCGATTGGTGGCGCGTGACGGAAACGGTGCCGAATTCTCGCAGCGCGTCCCGCTTTACGTGAAGGGGTAAGCATGACGGCTCAGCTTTCATCCGGCACAGCAGCCTGTCCGGGCTGCCTTGCGGCCCCGGCCGAACCGGCCCGGCCCATACCGGAGGATGTGCAGATCGCTTTGTCGCTGCCGGGCATTCATTGCTCGGCCTGTATCGCGACGGTCGAGCGTGAGCTGAACGCGCATCCCGGCGTCGAAGACGCCCGGGTGAACCTGACGCTCAAACGCGCGATGATCAAAGCCACGCCGGAAACGCGTGCAAGCGATCTGATCCCGGTGCTTGAACAGGCAGGATTCGAAGCACATGAGCTTGATCCGGGGGCTTTGTCCGCAACGCAGACGGACAAGGCCGGGCGTGATCTTTTGATGCGGCTGGCCGTGGCCGGGTTTGCATCCATGAACGTGATGTTGCTGTCGGTGTCGGTCTGGTCCGGTGCGACGGATGCAACGCGGGACATGTTCCACTGGATTTCAGCGGCCATCGCGCTGCCCGCCATTGCGTTCTCGGCACAGCCGTTCTTTGCCAATGCCTGGAGCGCCCTGCGCGTGCGACGGCTGAATATGGATGTGCCGATTGTGCTGGCGATCCTGTTGGCGCTGGTCACGTCGCTGTGGGAAACCGCGTTGAGCGGCGAGCATGCCTATTTCGACGCAGCCCTGACATTGACCTTCTTTCTGCTGGCCGGACGGTATCTGGACTACCGCACCCGTGCCGCGGCGCGATCTGCGGCCGAGGAATTGACCGCGTTGGAAGTTCCCCGCGCCATTCGTGTCGCCGATGGGGTTGAAGATGAAGTTCCCGTTGCCGAGTTGCGCGTCGGTGATCTGATCCTTGTGCGACCGGGTGGGCGCATGCCCGTGGACGGCCAGATCGTGACGGGTCAGTCCGAACTGGATCGATCCCTTCTAACAGGTGAGACGGTGCCAGTCTTTGCCGAGGCCGGGCAGACTGTGAGCGCGGGTGAAGTCAACCTGACGGGTCCGTTGACAATCCGGGCAACGGCGGTGGGTGAAGACACGTCGCTCCATCGTATGGCTGATCTGGTCGCCATTGCCGAGTCTGGCCGGTCCCGGTACACCTCGTTGGCCGACAAGGCCGCCAAGCTGTATGCGCCCGGCGTTCACATTCTGTCGGTGCTCAGCTTTGTTGGGTGGTATATCTATTCCGGTGACTTGCGCACGGCGCTGAATATCGCGGCGGCTGTTCTGATTATTACCTGCCCCTGTGCGTTGGGTCTGGCCGTGCCAGCGGTAACCACGGCCGCGTCGGGCCGGTTGTTCCGCAAGGGAATGCTGATCAAGCACGCCACGGCACTGGAGCGGCTGTCCGAAGCCGACACGGTTGTATTCGACAAGACAGGCACGCTGACATCCGGCGCGCCGGAACTGGTCAATCTGGCAGACCATGCACGCGCCAAGGTCGAGGTCGCTCTGGCGCTGGCCGAGGCTTCTGCACATCCCTTGTCCGTATCACTGGCAAAAGCGGCGCGCGCGGCAGGGATCAAACCAGCAAATGTGCGGGGAATAGCCGAGGTTCCCGGCTATGGCACCGAGGGCGAATTCCGTGGTCAACGTGTTCGTCTGGGGCGGGCGGCCTGGGTCGGCGCGGATCAGGGCACCGATACTTCGGCCTGGCTTGCAATCGGCGAGGACGCACCCGTGGCCTTCCGATTCTCGGACGCGTTGCGCCCGGGCGCCGCTGAGGCGGTGGATGCCCTGCGTGCCTCGGGCAAACGTGTACTTTTGATTTCAGGGGATTCGCAGGGGGCGGTGCGCGCCTTGGCCGAAAAACTGGGAATCACGGATTGGATCGCCGAGGCTTTGCCGCAGGACAAGGCAAGACGCATTCAGGATCTCAGCGATGAAGGCCACAAAGTTCTGATGGTTGGCGACGGGCTGAACGATACCGCCGCTTTGGCCGGGGCGCATGTGTCGATCTCTCCGGCCTCTGCGCTGGATGCGGCGCGGGTCGCGTCGGATATCGTGCTGTTGGGCAATGATCTTTCGCCCATTGCGGATGCGTGTGACACGGCCGTCAAAGCCACCAGACGCATTCGCGAAAACTTCCAGATCGCAACCGTTTACAACGTGATCGCCGTTCCTCTGGCCGTGATCGGATTGGCGACACCGCTGATCGCGGCCCTGGCGATGTCGACCTCGTCCATTACCGTGTCCCTGAACGCCCTGCGGCTGAGGTAACCTGAATGGAAGTGCTTGCTTATCTGATCCCGATTTCCCTGTTCCTGGGGGGCGTTGGTCTGGCTGCCTTCGTATATACCGTTCGTACGAACCAGTACGAAGACCCCGAAGGTGATGCGCGCCGGATCCTGAGCGACGAATGGGATGACAAACCCAAACCCTGAACGAATGCCCCATAGAGGCAGAGTTGAACCAACTGCCCTTGAAATTGCCGCAATGCCCGGCTATGTCCGGCCCATCCGCTAGCAGAGAGAACACGCCAAATGGCCACCACCAATCCGATCCAGTTCATTCAGCAAGTCCGTGCCGAAGTCTCCAAGGTCGTCTGGCCGACCCGGCGCGAGGTGCTGTTGACCACGGTAATGGTCTTCATCATGGCGGCGCTGACGGCTGTATTTTTCGCTTTGGTCGATTTGGGTATTCGGGGTGGTCTTCAACTGATCCTGGGTGCTTTCAGCTAGACGGGATCAGCGCGCTGAAACGTCTCTGCCCCCTTGCGCTGCGGGCAATGTCAGAGTAGGTGACGCGGTACTATTCGGAATGGGCGTGTGGCGATTCGGGCTGCGCGCCGCTTTTTATTCCGGATGGTGTGACAAGATTTTAATGACGGGTGTGTCCGGTACGCTTGATGCCCCGAAGACAAACAAGGACGACAGGTTCATGGCGAAACGGTGGTACTCGGTCAGCGTTCTTTCGAATTTCGAAAAGAAGATCGCAGAACAGATCCGCACGTCGGTGGCTGAACAGGGCCTTGAGGACGATATCGACGAAGTTCTGGTGCCCACCGAAGAGGTGATCGAAGTGCGCCGGGGCAAGAAGGTCACGACCGAACGCCGCTTTATGCCTGGTTACGTTCTGGTGCATATGGAAATGTCGGATCAGGGGTATCACCTGATCAACTCGATCAACCGCGTCACTGGTTTCCTGGGCCCGCAAGGCCGCCCGATGCCGATGCGCGACGCCGAAGTGAATCAGATCCTGAACCGTGTTCAGGAAGGTGAAGAAGCACCCAAGCTGATGATCAGCTTCGAGGTCGGCGAGAAGGTCAAAGTCAACGACGGCCCGTTCGAAGATTTCGACGGTATGGTCGAAGGTGTGGACGACGAGAACCAGAAGCTGAAGGTTTCGGTTTCGATCTTCGGCCGGGAAACTCCGGTCGAGCTGGATTTCACGCAGGTCACCAAGCAAAGCTGAGGAAATGTTTCTCGAGAATTGAAACGCCGCGATGCCAAGGGCAACGCGGCGTTTTTTGTTTGGGTATTCGCTGAAAACGTATCGACCTATTGCGCCTGAACCATGGCCGCGCGCAAGAGTTGCGGGCGGTCGGTCTGGGAAGGCAGGAACACAGCCTGCGATCCGGCGTCCAGTGCCGACAGGCTTGCGTCATACCACTGCATCGCAAGATCGCGACGTTTCTGCACACCGAAGCCTTCGCGCAGATGGTGGCCAATCAGCTCGCCATAGGCGGGCTCACCCATTGCGACCAGCATCAGGGCAGACCCAAGCGCGGCATCCATGTTGTCCTGACGATAGCCAATCGCAAGGCAGACCTTGCTTGTTGCGGCAAGATCTTGGGGGCTGAGGCCCGAGTCCAGCGCCAGCTTGCGCATCTGGGTTTCAGCCTCGGTTTTCGAGTTGATCGACAGGGCATCAACCTGAGGCGCCACCATTTCACCATACGAGTCGCATTGGGCACTCACCTGATCCGGCGTGAGCCCCTGGATATCCTGAATCAGATCTTCACCGCGCGCCATCGCGTAGCTGCGGGCAAGACAGAACTGTTCGCTGAGCGCAAAGTCGGGATCGGACATGTTCGCCAGGGTCGTATAGCCGCCATTGGTAGATGTTTGCAGCATGACCCCGCTACAGCGATTGGCCAGCGACGGGCCTCCGGTGCCGCCGGAAAACAGGCTCGGTAGGCTGGCAGACGTTGTTTCGGTTGTCTCGGGCTCAGGTTCTTGCGGTGTCGCAACCGGAACAGGTTGTGCCGGGGCGTTTTGTGCCGGAGCCTGAGGGGCAGTAGCCAAAGCGGATCCCGTTTGCACCTGACGGCGATACGCCATTAGAAGCGGTTGGCCCGCAAGTTGAGTGGCCGCCTGTCCACCGCTTGTGGCCCAATAGTAGGCTTGCATCAGAAAGTCATACTGATACGGCTGAAAATCGTAGCCGTTTACAGGATAACCCATCGAGGCCTGATAGCGTTCGATTGCGGACCGGGTGCCACGACCGACCTGACCATCGACCCTTCCTGCATTGTACCCGAAGTAATTGAGCGCGGTCTGAGTTTGCGCGCCTTGCGTGGTCGATGGAATACCTGACCGATAGGTGCGGTTCGATGAAGTTGTTCTCTGAGATTTTTTCTTTTGTTGGTCCTTGCCGATTGCGTAACCAACGATCCCGCCGACGACCGCACCACCAAGAAACTCTCCAGCGTCGGCCCGTGCCGTTTGAGGGATGGCAGCAGCAAGAGAAAAGGCGATGCCAAGAGTTAAAGCTAAACGAAGTATCATAATTAACCTCCACCAATAATCACAATTTTTTAGGAGTATAGCACGGTCATCTGCGTTGTGGCGAAGCAAGCGCCAATGTCGCGTTCAATTGGCGGCAAACTGGCGGTTTTACGTGTCTTTGCAGATTGTTAGAGGAATTTGAAACTGCGCGGACACTCGCGTGAAATCACGCAGGCAGCAAGAATCCTCTCAGGGTTTGATTCGGCACAACCCGAATGGTGCGCCAACCACTTGTCATCTCTCCTGATCCCATGTAAACGCCGCCTCTATCGTCTTCGGGCGAGATTCTCTCGTGGGAGGTTGCCGGGGTCGCGATCCCGGACCGGACCACGCAACATAATCTGGGTGGGACGCGTTTCACCCAAGTTGAAAGGAAAACCAAATGGCCAAGAAGCTTGCTGGTACAATGAAACTGCAGGTTCCTGCAGGTCAGGCGAACCCGTCGCCGCCAGTTGGTCCGGCGCTGGGTCAGCGCGGCATCAACATCATGGAATTCTGCAAGGCGTTCAACGCCAAGACAGCAGACATGGAGCCCGGCGCTCCGTGCCCGACCGTGATCACCTATTATCAGGACAAGTCCTTCACCATGGACATCAAGACGCCGCCCGCGTCTTATTACCTGAAAAAAGCAGCTGGCCTGAAGCCGGTTGGCAAGCGTAACCGTCCCCGCGGCGCGGAAAACCCAGGTCGTGAGACCGTGGCAACCGTGACCTCGAAGCAGGTTCGCGAAATCGCCGAAGCCAAAATGAAAGATCTGAACGCCAACGACGTCGAAGGCGCAATGCAGATCATCCTGGGCTCGGCCCGCTCCATGGGCATCGAGGTGAAGTAAGATGGCAAAACTCGGTAAACGTACCCGCGCTGCGCGCGAAGCCGTCGTCGGCAAGGAAAACCTGTCGGTTGATGAGGCAGTTGCCCTGGTCAAAGCCAACGCAACCGCGAAATTCGACGAGACCATCGAAATCGCGATGAACCTGGGCGTTGACACCCGTCACGCAGACCAAATGGTTCGCGGTGTTGTCGGCCTGCCGAACGGCACCGGCAAAGCGATGCGCGTTGCTGTGTTCGCTCGTGGCCCCAAGGCAGACGAAGCAAAAGAAGCAGGCGCCGATATCGTCGGTGCAGAAGACCTGATGGAAACCATTCAGGGCGGCACCATCGAATTTGATCGCTGCATCGCGACCCCGGACATGATGCCGATTGTCGGTCGTCTGGGTAAAGTTCTGGGTCCTCGCAACCTGATGCCGAACCCCAAAGTTGGCACCGTGACTATGGACGTGAAAGCGGCCGTGGAAGCAGCCAAGGGCGGTGAAGTTCAGTTCAAGGCGGAAAAAGGCGGCGTTGTGCATGCCGGTGTTGGCAAAGCGTCGTTCGACGAAGCCAAACTGGCTGAAAACGTCCGCGCGTTTGTCTCAGCTGTTGCCAAGGCGAAACCGTCGGGCGCCAAAGGCACCTACATGAAGAAAATCGCGCTGAGCTCGACCATGGGCCCCGGTGTGACCGTTGATGTAGCAGAGGCCTCGGGCGAGTAAGTCAGACAAATCTGATGAAAAGAATTGATCCCGGGTGGTGCAAACTGCCCGGGATTTTCATTTTGCCGGGTTCGGTGCGAAGATAAATCGCATGCATTTCAGTTCTAGGAATCGAACGGACCATGGCTATGGAAACTAAGCGCGAACTCCTCCAAAGATTTCTTAAGGGTTTGGAGACCGGTGACGCCATGGCGGCAGCGGTTGTGAATGAAGAGAAGTACATCCAGCACAACCCTCAAACTCACGAAGGCAGCGAAGGTATTGCCGACCTGTTCGCAAGGCTGTCCAAAACCTCACCCAAGGTTACATTTAAAAGGGTTTTCGAGGATGGCGACTTTGCCTTTGCGCATATTGAGTACGATTTCAGTAGCCTGCGCGCCGCGTTCGAGGTGTTTCGGTTCGAAGATGGCAAAGCCGTAGAGCATTGGGACAACATTCAGCCCTTGCGCGGTCCAAACCTTTCTGGGCGTGGAATGCTGGATGGTCACACCGAAGTAACGGACCTGGAGAAGACGGAAGAAAACCGGGCCGCTAGCAGCATGTTTGTAACAGACGTTCTGATAAAGCGCAGGTTTGACAGATTGGCGGACTTTGTTGCAGAGGATCTAAAACAGCACAATCCGGACATGGCCGACGGAATCGTAGCGCTCAAGAACGTGTTGGAAGGAACAAGCGAAAGCGGGACAAAATTTGTCTACAAGCATTTGCATCGGGTTTTGGCAGAGGGAAATTTCGTCCTTTGCATGTGTGAAGGGGAAAGAAATGGGGTGCATTCCAGCTTTTATGATTTGTATCGTTGGGACGCTGATCAGATCGTCGAACACTGGAGCACCATCGAAGCGGTTCCGCCGCGCGAGGAATGGAAAAACGACAACGGAAAGTTCTGAAAACATGCCCTTGGAATTTGGGTGCTGTATGATCTGAATTGGGTGCAAATTACCCCTTGGAAACCCCCTCCATCTGCCCTAAGAAGACCTGCGGAACAAAGCGTGCGATTCGTCGTGCGCTTTGTTTCGTTTCGTCCAAGACGGTGGGTGGGTCCATTCGGTCCCTTAATTCCCTGCCTGAGACGGGTAAGACCAAAGAATTCTGGGGGTCCCACCCTCGGGCGCATTTTGGCCAATCCCGTAACAAGGACCTGAACGCCGGAGCGAAAGCTGCGGCAAATATGAGCCGGGGTGAGATTTCGCCCCTAACTTGGAGAGAACTGTGGATAGAGCCCAGAAAGAGAAAGTGGTCGAGGAACTCGGCCAAATCTTCGAAAGCTCTGGCGTCGTAGTGGTTGCCCACTACGCCGGTCTGACAGTTGCCGAGATGCAGGACCTGCGCGCGCGTGCACGCGAAGCGGGCGGTTCCGTGCGTGTTGCCAAAAACAGGCTCGCCAAAATCGCCCTTGAGGGTAAGCCGTGTGCAAACATGGCCGACCTGCTGACAGGGATGACCGTTCTGACCTATTCCGAGGACCCCGTGGCAGCAGCCAAGGTGGCCGAGGACTTCGCCAAGGAGAACAAAAAGTTCGAAATCCTTGGCGGTGCAATGGGCGAGAACGCTCTGGACCGCAAAGGCGTCGAAGCTGTTTCGAAAATGCCGTCTCGCGAGGAGCTTATTGCTTCGATCGTTGGCTGCATTGGCGCACCTGCTTCGAACATCGCCGGCGCGATTGGCGCACCTGCAAGCAATATCGCAAGCATCCTTTCCACCATCGAAGAGAAGGCGGAAGCTGCGTAAGCGGTTGGCACTGAATGATCTGCGTGGGGCATGTGCCCTGACGTTGGAACACACACTGTAAACGGAAAGAGCTGATAAAATGGCTGATCTGAAAGCACTCGCAGAAAGCATCGTGGGTCTGACCCTGCTGGAAGCACAAGAACTGAAAACCATCCTCAAAGACGAATACGGCATCGAGCCCGCAGCTGGCGGCGCCGTAATGGTCGCAGGTGCAGCTGGCGACGCCGGTGGCGCAGCTGAGGAAGAAAAAACCGAA
Organism: Ruegeria sp. A4; assembly: GCF_056543025.1. NCBI lineage: Bacteria > Pseudomonadati > Pseudomonadota > Alphaproteobacteria > Rhodobacterales > Roseobacteraceae > Ruegeria > Ruegeria sp. A4. The sequence goes on from NZ_JBQGAW010000012.1 coordinate 45,176, forward strand.
TTCGACGTCGTTCTGAAGAACGCCGGCGCATCGAAAATCAACGTCATCAAAGAAGTTCGCGGCATCACCGGCCTGGGCCTGAAAGAAGCCAAGGAACTGGTCGAAGCCGGCGGCAAGATCAAAGAAGGCGTGGACAAAGCAGAAGCAGAAGACGTCAAAGCCAAGCTGGAAGCAGCTGGCGCCGAAGTCGAACTGGCCTAAGCTTGGTCTCAGGTGCATCGCTGATGTGCCGAAAAATTTGGCTGGGTCCGGAGAAATCCGGGTCCAGCCGAACCTGTCTTAGAAAGGGCCTCAAGACGCGAGGCGTTTTCTAAGACACGGTTTTCGGATCGGGAGGCCGCCTTCGGGACGGTGGCCATGAATTGATCCGGACGTGTTGTCTCGATTGTGCAAGATGCCGGGGCCCGACGGTGTCTTTGCCCGCTGAGAACATCGAAAGGTGACATCTGACATGGCTCAAACGTTCCTTGGCCAGAAACGTCTTCGTAAATATTACGGCAAAATCCGCGAAGTGCTGGAAATGCCGAACCTCATTGAGGTCCAGAAATCTTCTTATGATCTTTTCCTGCGCTCCGGCGATGCAGAGCAGCCCACCGACGGCGAAGGCATCAAAGGCGTGTTCCAGTCGGTTTTCCCGATCAAGGATTTCAACGAAACCTCCGTTCTGGAATTCGTGAAATACGATCTGGAAAAACCCAAATACGACGTTGAAGAATGTATGCAACGCGACATGACCTACAGCGCGCCGCTGAAGGTAACACTGCGTTTGATCGTTTTTGATGTCGATGAGGATACTGGCGCAAAATCGGTAAAGGACATCAAGGAACAGGATGTCTTCATGGGCGATATGCCTTTGATGACGCCGAACGGCACCTTTGTCGTGAACGGGACCGAGCGTGTGATCGTATCCCAGATGCACCGTTCGCCCGGCGTGTTCTTTGACCACGACAAAGGCAAGACCCATTCCTCGGGCAAGCTGCTGTTTGCCTGCCGCATCATCCCGTATCGCGGCAGCTGGCTGGACTTTGAGTTTGACGCCAAGGACATCGTGTTCGCCCGGATCGACCGTCGCCGCAAACTGCCGGTGACAACCCTGCTCTATGCGCTGGGTTTGGATCAGGAAGCGATCATGGACGCGTATTACAACACCGTGTCCTACAAGCTGGACAAGAACAAGGGTTGGGTGACACCGTTCTTCCCCGAGCGCGTGCGCGGCACCCGCCCGACCTATGATCTGGTTGACGCTAAATCCGGTGAAGTGATTGCCGAAGCGGGCAAGAAAGTTACCCCGCGCGCGGTCAAGAAGCTGATCGACGAAGGCACCGTCACTGATCTGCTGGTTCCGTTTGATCACATCGTCGGCAAGTTTGTCGCCAAGGACATCATCAACGAAGAAACCGGCGCGATCTATGTCGAAGCCGGTGATGAGCTGACCCTGGAATACGACAAGGATGGCGACCTGATCGGCGGTACCGTCAAGGAACTGATCGACGCGGGTATCACCGACATCCCGGTTCTGGACATCGACAACGTCAATGTCGGCCCATACATGCGCAACACCATGGCTCAGGACAAGAACCTGAACCGTGAAAGCGCGCTGATGGACATCTACCGCGTCATGCGTCCGGGTGAGCCGCCCACCGTCGAGGCCGCGTCGGCTCTGTTCGACACGTTGTTCTTCGACAGCGAGCGGTATGACCTGTCCGCTGTTGGCCGCGTGAAGATGAACATGCGTCTGGCACTGGATGCGCCGGACACCCTGCGTACCCTGCGCCGCGAAGACATCGTGGCCTGCATCAAGGCGCTGGTGGAACTGCGCGACGGCAAAGGCGATGTGGACGATATCGACCACCTCGGCAACCGTCGTGTGCGTTCGGTCGGCGAACTGATGGAAAACCAGTACCGCGTCGGCCTTCTGCGCATGGAGCGTGCCATCAAAGAGCGTATGTCGTCGGTCGAGATCGACACCGTCATGCCGCAGGACCTGATCAACGCGAAACCGGCGGCGGCCGCAGTTCGTGAATTCTTCGGCAGCTCGCAGCTGTCGCAGTTCATGGACCAGACCAACCCGCTGTCCGAGGTTACCCACAAACGCCGTCTTTCGGCGCTTGGCCCCGGTGGTCTGACACGTGAACGTGCGGGCTTTGAGGTGCGCGACGTTCACCCGACCCACTATGGCCGGATGTGCCCGATCGAAACGCCCGAAGGTCCGAACATCGGTCTGATCAACTCGCTGGCCACCTTTGCCCGCGTGAACAAGTACGGCTTCATCGAAACACCTTATCGCGTCGTAAAAGACGGGCAGGTGACCGACGAGGTCCACTACATGTCCGCGACCGAGGAAATGCGTCACACCGTGGCGCAGGCCAACGCGACGTTGGATACGGATGGCAAGTTCATCAACGATCTGGTTTCGACCCGTCAGGCTGGTGACTACACGCTTGCCCCGCGCGAGAATGTGGACCTGATCGACGTGTCGCCGAAACAGCTGGTCTCGGTTGCTGCATCGCTGATCCCGTTCCTTGAAAATGACGACGCCAACCGCGCTCTGATGGGCTCGAACATGCAACGTCAGGCGGTTCCACTGCTGCGGGCCGAGGCGCCGCTGGTCGGTACCGGCATCGAGGAAAAGGTAGCGATCGACTCGGGTGCTGCGATCCAGGCGAAACGCGCCGGTATCATCGACCAGGTCGATGCCCAGCGTATCGTGATCCGCGCCACCGAGGATTTGGAACTGGGCGACGCTGGCGTTGACATCTATCGTCTGCGCAAATTCCAGCGTTCGAACCAGAATACCTGCATCAACCAGCGTCCGCTGATCAAGGTGGGTGACACCGTCCAGAAGGGCGAGGTCATCGCTGATGGTCCGTCGACCGATATGGGTGAACTGGCCCTTGGTAAGAACGTGGTCGTCGCGTTCATGCCGTGGAACGGTTACAACTACGAAGACTCGATCCTGATCTCGGAACGTATCGCGCGTGACGACGTCTTTACCTCGGTCCATATCGAAGAGTTTGAAGTCGCCGCCCGTGACACCAAGCTGGGCCCGGAAGAGATCACCCGCGACATCCCGAATGTCGGTGAAGAAGCGCTGCGCAACCTCGACGAGGCTGGCATTGTTTACATCGGCGCGGATGTTGAGCCGGGCGATATTCTGGTCGGCAAGATCACTCCGAAGGGCGAAAGCCCGATGACCCCGGAAGAAAAGCTGCTGCGCGCCATCTTTGGTGAAAAAGCATCTGACGTGCGCGACACTTCGCTGCGCGTGAAGCCGGGCGACTACGGTACGGTCGTTGAAGTCCGCGTGTTCAACCGTCACGGTGTCGAGAAAGACGAGCGTGCGCTGCAGATCGAGCGTGAGGAAGTCGAACGTCTGGCCCGTGACCGGGACGATGAGCTGGCGATCCTTGACCGCAACATCTATGCGCGTCTGCAAGGTCTGATCCTGGGCAAAACCGCTGTCAAAGGCCCGAAAGGCGTCAAGGCAGGGTCGGTGATCACCGAGGAGCTGCTGGAAACCCTGACCCGTGGTCAGTGGTGGCAGCTGGCGCTGGAAGACGAGCAGGATGCACAGATCGTCGAAGCTCTGAACGAGCAGTACGAAGTGCAAAAGCGCGCTCTGGACGCCCGTTTCGAGGACAAGGTCGAGAAAGTCCGTCGTGGCGACGATCTGCCGCCGGGTGTGATGAAGATGGTCAAAGTCTTCATCGCCGTGAAGCGCAAGTTGCAGCCGGGCGACAAGATGGCTGGTCGTCACGGGAACAAAGGTGTGATTTCCAAGGTTGTTCCGATGGAAGACATGCCGTTCCTGGCCGATGGTACGCCGGTCGACTTCTGTCTGAACCCGCTGGGCGTGCCGTCGCGTATGAACGTCGGTCAGATCCTTGAAACCCATATGGGTTGGGCCGCACGCGGTCTGGGCCTGAACATCGATGAGGCGCTACAGGAATACCGCCGTTCGGGCGATCTGACGCCGGTACGTGACGCGATGAAACACGCCTATGGCGAGGATGTCTATGAAGAGGGCATCAGCGGCATGGACGAGGACCAGCTGATCGAAGCGGCCAGCAACGTCACCCGCGGTGTTCCGATCGCAACCCCGGTCTTTGACGGCGCCAAAGAGGCTGACGTCAACGACGCGCTGGTACGCGCGGGCTTCTCGGAAAGCGGTCAGTCGATCCTGTTCGACGGTCGTACCGGTGAGCAATTCGCGCGTCCGGTGACCGTGGGCATCAAGTACCTGCTGAAACTGCACCACCTGGTGGACGACAAAATCCACGCGCGTTCGACCGGGCCGTACAGCCTGGTTACTCAGCAGCCGCTGGGTGGTAAGGCGCAGTTCGGTGGTCAGCGCTTTGGTGAGATGGAAGTCTGGGCTCTGGAAGCTTACGGCGCCGCCTACACCTTGCAGGAGATGCTCACCGTTAAATCGGATGACGTCGCCGGCCGGACCAAGGTCTATGAGTCGATCGTCAAAGGCGAGGATAACTTTGAAGCGGGCGTACCGGAATCGTTCAACGTTCTGGTTAAAGAAGTCCGTGGCCTCGGCCTGAATATGGAACTCCTGGATGCGGAGGTTGAGGAGTAAGGGCGCTGCCCTTTCTCCCGTCCCCCCTTCCGCAAGATTTGAGGTAACAAATGAACCAGGAAATCACCAACAACCCGTTCAACCCGCTGACGCCCCCGAAGGTTTTCGACGAGATCAAGGTCTCGCTGGCGTCGCCCGAGCGGATCCTGTCTTGGTCCTATGGCGAGATCAAGAAACCCGAAACCATCAACTACCGGACGTTCAAGCCTGAACGCGACGGTCTGTTCTGCGCGCGTATCTTTGGCCCGATCAAAGACTACGAATGCCTGTGCGGCAAATATAAGCGGATGAAGTATCGCGGCGTTGTCTGCGAGAAATGCGGTGTGGAAGTCACCCTGCAAAAAGTCCGCCGCGAGCGTATGGGCCACATCGAACTCGCCGCGCCCGTCGCACATATCTGGTTCCTGAAATCGCTGCCGTCCCGCATCGGTCTGATGCTGGACATGACGCTGCGCGATCTGGAACGCGTTCTGTACTTTGAAAATTATGTCGTCATCGAGCCCGGTCTGACCGACCTGACCTATGGCCAGATGCTGACCGAAGAAGAGTACATGGACGCGCAGGATGCCTATGGCATGGACGCGTTCACGGCGAACATCGGTGCGGAAGCTATCCGCGAGATGCTGGCCCAGATCGATCTGGAAGCCGAAGCCGAGCAGCTGCGCGCTGATCTGGCCGAAGCGACCGGCGAGTTGAAGCCCAAGAAGATCATCAAGCGTCTGAAGGTTGTTGAATCCTTCCTCGAGTCGGGCAACCGGCCCGAATGGATGGTGATGACCGTGATCCCGGTTATTCCGCCGGAACTGCGTCCGCTGGTTCCGCTGGATGGTGGCCGTTTCGCGACGTCTGATCTGAACGATCTGTATCGCCGCGTCATCAACCGGAACAACCGTCTGAAGCGTCTGATCGAGCTGCGCGCGCCTGACATCATCGTCCGCAATGAAAAGCGGATGCTGCAGGAATCCGTTGACGCTCTGTTTGACAACGGCCGTCGTGGCCGCGTGATTACCGGTGCCAACAAGCGTCCGCTGAAATCGCTGTCGGACATGCTGAAAGGTAAGCAGGGTCGCTTCCGTCAGAACCTTTTGGGTAAGCGCGTCGACTTCTCGGGCCGTTCGGTCATCGTGACCGGTCCGGAACTCAAGCTGCACCAGTGTGGTCTGCCCAAGAAGATGGCGCTGGAGCTGTTCAAACCGTTCATCTACTCGCGCCTTGAAGCCAAGGGTCTGTCTTCGACCGTGAAGCAGGCGAAGAAACTGGTCGAGAAAGAGCGTCCCGAAGTGTGGGATATCCTCGACGAGGTGATCCGCGAACACCCTGTCATGCTGAACCGTGCGCCGACGCTGCACCGTTTGGGCATTCAAGCGTTCGAGCCGGTCCTGATCGAAGGTAAAGCCATCCAGCTGCACCCTCTGGTCTGTTCGGCCTTTAACGCCGACTTCGACGGTGACCAGATGGCTGTGCACGTCCCGCTGAGCCTTGAGGCCCAGCTGGAAGCCCGTGTTCTGATGATGTCGACGAACAACGTTCTGTCGCCTGCAAACGGTGCGCCGATCATCGTTCCGTCGCAGGATATGATCCTGGGTCTGTACTATGTGACCCTGGAACGCGAAGGCATGCCGGGCGAAGGCAAGGTCTTTGGATCGATCGAAGAAGTTCAGCACGCGCTGGATGCGGGCGAGGTGCATCTGCACTCGAAAATCACGGCCCGGATCACGCAGATCGACGAGGAAGGCAACGAAGTTCAGAAGCGCTATGAAACCACTCCGGGCCGTCTGCGTCTGGGTGCATTGCTGCCGATGAACAACAAGGCACCGTTCGATCTGGTCAACCGTCTGCTGCGGAAGAAAGAAGTGCAGCAGGTGATCGACACCGTCTACCGTTACTGCGGTCAGAAAGAGTCGGTGATCTTCTGCGACCAGATCATGTCGATGGGCTTCAAGGAAGCGTTCAAGGCGGGCATCTCGTTCGGCAAGGATGACATGGTCATTCCGAAGGACAAGTGGAGCATCGTCGATGACACCCGCAGCCAGGTGAAAGACTTTGAACAGCAGTACATGGACGGCCTGATCACTCAGGGCGAAAAGTACAACAAGGTTGTCGATGCCTGGTCGAAGTGTAACGACCGCGTGACCGAGGCGATGATGAGCACGATCTCGGACGTTGCCAAGGCCGAAGACGGGTCGGACATGGAGCCGAACTCGGTCTACATGATGGCCCACTCGGGTGCGCGTGGCTCGGTCACTCAGATGAAACAGCTGGGCGGTATGCGTGGCCTGATGGCCAAACCGAACGGTGACATCATCGAGACGCCGATCATCTCGAACTTCAAGGAAGGTCTGACCGTTCTCGAGTACTTCAACTCGACCCACGGTGCCCGTAAGGGTCTGTCGGATACCGCTTTGAAGACGGCGAACTCGGGTTACCTGACCCGTCGTCTGGTGGACGTGGCGCAGGACTGTATCGTTCGCGAGATCGACTGCGGCACCGAGCGTGCGATCACTGCCGAAGCAGCCGTGAACGACGGTGAGGTTGTCGCCTCGCTGGCTGAACGTGTATTGGGCCGTGTAGCCGCTGACGATGTTCTGCGTCCGGGCACCGATGAGGTGATCGTGGCCGCAGGTCAGCTGATCGACGAACGTATGGCCGACACCATCGACGAAGCTGGTGTTCAGTCGATGCGTATCCGCTCGCCTCTGACCTGTGAGTCCGAGGAAGGCGTCTGTGCAACCTGCTACGGTCGTGACCTTGCGCGCGGTACCATGGTGAACACAGGTGAAGCTGTCGGCATCATCGCGGCGCAGTCGATCGGTGAACCCGGTACACAGCTGACCATGCGGACCTTCCACATCGGTGGTGTTGCGCAAGGTGGTCAGCAGTCGTTCCAGGAAGCAAGCCAGGAAGGTATCGTTTCATTCGAGAACCCGCAGATTCTGGTCAACGCAGCCGGCGAAAGCCTGGTCATGGGCCGGAACATGAAGCTGGTGATCAAGGACGAACACGGCGAAGAGCGTGCCAGCCACAAGCTGGGCTACGGCTCCAAGCTGTTCGTCAAGGACGGCACCAAGGTGGCCCGTGGCGACAAGCTGTTCGAGTGGGATCCCTACACCCTGCCGATCATCGCCGAGAAAGCCGGTACTGCGAAATATGTCGATCTGGTTTCGGGCCTCGCTGTCCGCGACGAGACCGACGAAGCAACCGGCATGACCCAGAAGATCGTGATCGACTGGCGCGCCGCCCCCAAAGGCAGCGACCTCAAGCCCGAGATCATTCTGGTTGGCGAAGATGGCGAGCCGGTCCGCAACGATGCGGGCAACCCGGTTCACTATCCGATGTCGGTGGATGCGATCCTGTCGGTCGAAGACGGCCAGAAGGTCGAAGCCGGTGACGTTGTCGCGCGTATCCCGCGTGAAGGTGCCAAGACCAAGGACATCACCGGTGGTCTGCCGCGTGTGGCCGAACTGTTCGAAGCGCGTCGTCCCAAGGATCACGCGATCATCGCCGAGGCCGATGGTTACGTGCGCTTTGGCCGCGACTACAAGAACAAGCGCCGCATCAGCATCGAGCCGGCTGACGAGTCCATGGAGACCATCGAGTACATGGTACCCAAGGGCAAGCACATCCCGGTCGCCGAAGGGGACTTCATCCAGAAGGGTGAATACCTGATGGACGGTAACCCTGCGCCGCATGACATCCTGTCCATCATGGGTGTCGAAGCGCTGGCGGATTACATGATCGACGAGGTGCAGGACGTGTATCGTCTTCAGGGCGTGAAGATCAACGACAAGCACATCGAGGTCATCGTGCGCCAGATGCTGCAGAAGTGGGAGATCCTGGATTCAGGCGACACCACCCTGCTGAAAGGCGAACATGTCGACAAGCAGGAGTTCGACGCAGCCAACGAGAAGACCATCGCCCGCGGTGGTCGCCCTGCTCAGGGTGAGCCGATCCTGTTGGGGATCACCAAGGCCTCGTTGCAGACGCGCTCGTTCATCTCGGCGGCGTCGTTCCAGGAGACCACCCGCGTGCTGACCGAAGCTTCGGTTCAGGGCAAGAAGGACAAGCTGGTCGGCCTGAAAGAGAACGTCATCGTCGGTCGTCTGATCCCCGCCGGTACCGGTGGGGCAACGCAGGCCGTCCGCCACATCGCGCAGTCGCGTGACAACGTGGTGATCGAAGCCCGCCGGGAAGAGGCCGAGGCCGCCGCCGCCCTGGCCGCACCGATCATGGATGATGATATGGTCGGGGATGAGTTGGACGTTCTGGTCGAAACACCGGAAAGCCGCGAATAAACCGCGTCATTCAGAATCAAACAGAAAAAGGCCCTGCGATTTCGTGGGGCCTTTTTTCCTCGCCTCTCCTGGTACGCAATTGTGAACCGGTGTGACAGAGCAAAGCCTTTGACCCGATTGCATCAGGCTTGTGGTTCTGCAATCGGTGGTTTAGCGCTGTACTGTGTTTTCGGATTATTTTGAGCTGAACAATGGACACCAAAAGCAACTCTTTCGAGGACCGTGTGGCGCGAATCAAGAAGCGTTCGGAAGAAAACACACGCAAGTCGCCTATGCCTCGAACCGAGAGTATCTGGCAACGTCTGGGGTATCCCGCTGCGTTTCTGGGGGCCTTTTTACTGGGTGTTTTTGCGGTCTTCCTGTCCCGACTGATTCAATATCAATCGGTCGGCATTCCGGTGCCCGGCAAGGTAGGAACGCAGGATTTCGTCAGCCTCGGCCTCGCAGGCGGGGCCTGCATCATGGTTATGCTGTTTCTGAAAGGTAAACTGCGAGAGTTCGCCGGGGCGCTCACGGTTGGCGCGTTGGTGACGACCTTTTCCTTTCATAATTTCGTGTGGAAATATCCTGTGATTTTCGAACTTGTATACGGGGAAGACTGGGTGGAGTTTGTGAAAGACACGACAGAGCCTTCCAGCCTGAATCTGTTCGGGACCATCCTTCCATTCGGTTGATGATCTTTGTACCCCTTGGAGCGTTGTTGACATCCAGCCCGACTCGGCGGCCAATGCGGGGCAATCAATTGCCCCGGAGCCCGAAGCAGCATGACCCCAAACACCAAAGGCGCTTTGCTGATGATGGGCAGCATGGCTGCCTTCACCCTGAACGACACGCTGGTGAAGGTTGCCTTGCAGGATCTGCCATTGTTTCAGCTGGTGGCCATGCGCGGGTTTCTGGCGGTATTTCTGATTTATGTGCTTGCCCGGTCACTGGGCACGTTGCATCTGAATTTTTCGCGCCATGACAAGTGGCTGGTTGCACTGCGCTGCCTTGCAGAGCTGGCGGCGACATTCTTTTTCCTGACGGCGCTGAAGAACATGCCGCTTGCCAATGTTACGGCCATTCTTCAGGCATTGCCTCTTACGGTAACATTGGGTGCTGCTTTGGTTTTTTCCGAACAGGTTGGTTGGCGACGCGCTTTGGCAATCGCCGTGGGTTTCGTCGGAATGCTGCTGATCGTAAGACCCGGGCCAGAGGGGTTCAGCGTGTATTCCATCTATGCGCTGGTTGCAGTGGTTTCGATTACAGTTCGGGACCTCATCACGCGACGCATGTCAGCCGACGTGCCGTCAATGCTGGTTACCCTGGCCACATCGGTTTCCATAGCGGGGGCCGCGGCAATAGCTTCGGTTTTCGAAGGATGGGTTGCGGTTTCGGCAACGGCGGGTTCCCTGGTCGCGGCGGCGGCCGTGTTTGTGCTGCTTGGCTATTTGTTCAGCGTCATGGTCATGCGGCAGGGAGATGTCGGATTCGTTGCACCGTTCAGATATTCCAGCCTGATCTGGGCGCTCGGGTTGGGTTGGGTCGTGTTTAACGAATGGCCTGACAGTCTGACGATGCTGGGTGCTGTCCTGATCGTGGGTGCCGGTCTGTTCACCTTGTTCCGGGCACGTGCGCGTCAGGGCTTGGCGTGACTCCGTCTGACCATGTCCGGATCAATGGCGAAACGGGTTTCAAACTCGAGCTCCTGCTGCCGGGTAAGAGGGTTGAGCGCGACATCCATGTTTCTGGTTCGCGGTGAGTCATTGAACCGGTTCAATCCCCTTACCCACATCGGACTATCGGGTCGGGTCACAACGGGCATCGCGCGGTTGATCCTGTTATGGGCAAAATTCATGATCGATTTCCGCTGCCCGCCCCGCACGTACATTCCCAGACCGGCAGTGATCAACGGGCGATGCACGCGCGTGGCCCGTATCCCCTCGGAACTGGCGCGGGCCAGATAACCGCAGTTGAAGTCAACGGCGACCATCGCGTGCCTTTCGAACAAGCCAACGCATTCCCTGACACAGCCCCGGAACCGCTCGACAAAATCCACGGCCACTGCATCGTCATCGTCATGGCGAAACTGAAGGCAGGGTTGATCGGGATCGGTCCGCGCCGAATTCAGGACATCCTGCATGACTTTTCTGTGCCGCCCCGGAGGTTTCGCGACTATGCGCACCTGTTTCAGCCCACCGGTCAGGTCGTTGAGGCGGTCAAATGCCGGCTTGGGCAGGCAGTCGCCGACCACGATCACCAGTTGGAAATCTTCGTCGGACTGTTTTTTAAAACCGGGCAGGGCGACCGTCTCGAACAGGCGAAACCGTTCTTCCAACCTGTCGTGCTGGTACAGGAATTGCCGTCTTTCTTCGACACTTTCGTGCGTTGTCTGAAAGCCACCAATTGCGGGATAGGAAAACCGGCAAAGGCCGATGACCTGCATTTTCTCAGCGCGCCGCATATCTGGCCTCGAATGCGTCAGGGTCGATCGAGAACCGTACCCGCAAGTCTTCTGCCTGTTCTGGCGTGAAAGGCGACAACTCGCTGGTATCTTTGCGCGCGTGGTCCGAGTCGTTGAAATCGTGCAGCATCCTTACCCACATGGGCGTGTCCGGATAGCTGACCACAGGCATGAACCGGGCGAGCCTGTTGTGCAGCCGGTCAAAGATCGTCCGCCTGCTGCCGGCTTGAACATACATGCCCAGGCCAACGCCCAGCAGCGATCGATAGACCCGAGCGGCCCGAATTCCGCGGGCCTCGCGCCGGGCGATGTACCCTTGATTGAAATCTACACCGACGGACTCGCTCTGCTGCATCAGCCCGGTGTTTTCGACAACAGCAGCGCGGAGGCGTTCTATGAAATCAACGGAAACGGCGTCATCGTCATCATGCCGAAACTGTAGGCAGGGCTGATGCGGGTCCGCGCGGGCGGTGTTGAGCACCTCTCGTACAATCTGCTTATGATCCCCTGGTTCTTTTGCAATGATACGGATCTGTTTGATCCCGGCGGTCAGGTCGCGCAGCCGGTCCGCATGGATCCGAGGCAGGCATGTCCCGGTCAAAACATACAACTCGAACGTCTCATCGGTCTGGGTGCGAAAACCGGGCAGGGTGATCACCTCGAAAAGACGAAAGCGTTCTTCCAGCCGGTCGGGGGCATACAGAAATTGCCGTTGTTCTTCGATCGTATCCCGGTTCAGCCGAAAACCGCCGGTTGCGGGATAGGAAAATCGGCAAAGGCCAATCACTTGCATCTGTAATCCATCAGCAGATATTCGACCCGACTATGCCCTTGCCGCGGTACAGCCGCAACCGGGACAGCGGCGCGCAGGAATGGCAAACCTACAGGCTGCATTCAACGCGCGCGCCTGGGCGCCGGTATCGTGCTGTTGACACTTGGGCCGACTCCCCCTATTACGCGCGTCATCTCGGTGCCGGGGGCCGCCCCGTAGCCGATTCCAGTAATGAGCTGGTCAAGGCCCGGACAATTTTACAGTTCGCGCCCTCTGAGAAACAACCGCGACGTTCACCTCGGAATGGGAACGCTCGTGGGTTTTGCGCTTGTGGACGCACGAACGCAGCGAATTTAGCCGCACGCAACGCGCGTGCATGTCATGTGTGTTGCAAAACGGGGAAAGAACCGGAATGCCAACTATTCAACAGCTGATCCGCAAGCCGCGGCAGCCCAAAGTCAAACGCTCGAAGTCCATGCACCTGGAGCAGTGCCCGCAGAAGCGCGGCGTCTGCACCCGCGTGTACACCACCACACCGAAGAAACCGAACTCGGCTATGCGTAAGGTTGCCAAGGTGCGCCTGACCAACGGGTTCGAGGTCATCTCGTACATCCCCGGTGAAAGCCACAACCTGCAGGAGCACTCGGTTGTTCTGATCCGTGGCGGCCGTGTGAAAGACCTTCCCGGTGTGCGTTACCACATCCTGCGCGGTGTTCTGGATACTCAGGGCGTCAAAGACCGTAAGCAACGTCGTTCGAAATACGGCGCGAAGCGTCCCAAGTAAGAAGGAGAGGCTGATATGTCACGTCGTCACGCCGCCGAAAAACGCGAAGTCCTGCCTGACGCCAAGTTTGGCGACAAGGTACTGACCAAATTCATGAACAACCTGATGATCGACGGCAAGAAGTCGGTCGCAGAGCGCATCGTTTACAACGCGTTTGATCGCGTTGAGAACAAGGTAAAGCGCGCTCCTGTCGAAGTGTTCCACGAAGCACTCGACAACATCAAACCGTCGGTCGAGGTTCGCTCGCGCCGGGTTGGTGGTGCGACCTACCAGGTTCCGGTCGAAGTGCGCCCCGAGCGCCGCGAAGCACTGGCCATCCGCTGGCTGATCACCGCTGCGCGCGGCCGCAACGAAAACACCATGGAAGAACGCCTCGCCGGCGAACTGCTGGACGCCGTACAGTCCCGCGGTACTGCCGTTAAGAAGCGCGAAGACACCCACAAGATGGCCGAGGCGAACAAAGCCTTCAGCCATTACCGCTGGTAATTCTAGAGGCTTATCCAAATGGCACGCGAATATCCGCTCGAACTATACCGTAACTTCGGTATCATGGCGCACATCGATGCAGGCAAGACGACCTGCTCGGAACGCATCCTGTATTATACTGGCAAATCCCACAACATCGGTGAGGTGCACGATGGTGCCGCCACCATGGACTGGATGGAGCAGGAGCAGGAACGCGGCATCACCATCACTTCGGCTGCGACCACCACGTTCTGGGAACGCACCGAGGACGGTAAAACCGCCGATACCCCCAAGCACCGCCTGAACATCATCGACACCCCTGGCCACGTTGACTTCACCATCGAAGTCGAACGCTCGCTGGCGGTTCTCGACGGTGCCGTCTGCGTTCTGGACGCAAACGCCGGTGTTGAGCCCCAGACCGAAACCGTGTGGCGTCAGGCTGACCGCTACAAGGTTCCGCGTATGGTTTTCGTCAACAAGATGGACAAGATCGGCGCAGATTTCTTCAACTGCGTTCGCATGATCGAAGACCGCACCGGCGCACGTGCTGTTCCGGTTGGTATCCCGATCGGCGCCGAATCCGAGCTGGAAGGTCTGATCGACCTGGTCACCATGGAAGAATGGCTGTGGCAGGGTGAAGACCTGGGCGCAAGCTGGATCAAAGCTCCGATCCGCGACAGCCTGAAAGACATGGCTGAAGAATGGCGCGGCAAGATGATCGAAGCGGCCGTCGAAATGGACGACGACGCGATGATGGAATACCTGGAAGGCAATGAGCCCGACGTTCCGACCCTGCGTAAACTGCTGCGCAAGGGCACACTGGAAATCGCGTTCGTTCCGGTGCTGGGTGGTTCTGCGTTCAAGAACAAAGGCGTTCAGCCGCTGCTCAACGCTGTGATCGACTATCTGCCCAGCCCGCTGGACGTTGTCGATTACATGGGCTTCAAACCCGGTGATGAGGACGAAGTTCGGGACATCGCCCGTCGTGCTGACGACAACATGGCGTTCTCGGGTCTGGCGTTCAAAATCATGAACGACCCCTTCGTCGGTTCGCTGACCTTCACCCGGATTTATTCGGGCGTGCTGAACAAGGGTGACTCGATCCTGAACTCGACCAAAGGCAAGAAAGAGCGCATCGGTCGTATGATGATGATGCACTCGAACAACCGGGAAGAGATCGAAGAGGCGTTTGCAGGCGACATCATCGCGCTGGCGGGTCTGAAAGACACCACCACCGGTGACACCCTGTGTGACGCGAAGGATCCGGTGGTTCTGGAAACCATGACCTTCCCCGATCCGGTGATCGAGATCGCGGTCGAGCCCAAAACCAAGGGCGACCAGGAAAAGATGTCTCAGGGTCTGGCCCGTCTGGCCGCCGAAGACCCGTCCTTCCGCGTGGAAACCGACCTGGAATCGGGTCAGACCATCATGAAGGGCATGGGCGAACTTCACCTGGACATCCTGGTTGACCGCCTGAAGCGCGAGTTCAAGGTCGAGGCCAACATCGGTGCGCCGCAGGTGGCCTATCGTGAAACCATCTCGATGCCGGTCGAGCACACCTACACCCACAAGAAACAGTCTGGTGGTTCGGGTCAGTTCGCCGAGGTCAAGCTTGAGATCACTCCGACCGAGCCGGGCGAAGGTTATTCGTTCGAAAGCCGCATCGTTGGTGGTGCCGTTCCGAAGGAATACATCCCGGGTGTCGAAAAAGGCATCCAGTCTGTCATGGACAGCGGCCCTCTGGCTGGCTTCCCCGTGATCGACTTCAAGGTTGCCCTGCTGGACGGTAAGTTCCACGACGTTGACTCGAGCGTTCTGGCGTTCGAAATCGCAGCCCGTATGTGTATGCGTGAAGGCATGCGCAAAGCTGGCGCGAAGCTGCTGGAACCGATCATGAAGGTCGAAGTGATCACCCCGGAAGAATACACCGGCGGTATCATCGGTGACCTGACCTCGCGTCGTGGCCAGGTGTCTGGTCAGGAACCGCGCGGCAACGCAATTGCGATCGACGCGTTCGTTCCGCTGGCGAACATGTTCGGCTACATCAACACCTTGCGTTCGATGTCGTCGGGCCGTGCCCAGTTCACCATGCAGTTCGACCACTACGATCCGGTTCCGCAGAACATCTCGGACGAGATCCAGGCGAAATACGCATAAGCGAAGATTTGAGGGAGCGTGGGTATCACGCTCCCTTCATTACCGAAAAAGGAGGCCATCATGGCAAAGGAAAAGTTTGAGCGTACAAAACCGCACGTCAACATCGGCACGATTGGCCACGTTGACCACGGCAAGACCACGCTGACCGCAG
>NZ_JBQGAW010000013.1:0-48755 GCF_056543025.1 Ruegeria sp. A4
GCAAGTCTTGCGCAGCAGTCTTGAAACCATTGGAAGGGGATTGTTGTGTCTACTGCTCCTATGCAACGGTGCCTTGCCCGCCGATCCAGAATGGCGATAGTTGTTGCGGATGACAAAGTCTGCTTTGTCCGCAGAGCGGTCATTCATGCGGAACGCAGCGAACGACCGCTCTGAGCCCAAAGAGGCCATTCGCTCAAACTTGGCTGGGTGCCGATAATTATCCCACAACAGTCTATTTGACTGATTGGTTGCCAGAATCGCGGTCTTAGGTGATCCTTCAAGAAATCGAAGGATCGCAATATGTTCAGGTTTCTATTAATTGCATTCGGTATTTGCGTATCTACTTCCGCGTTAGCGCAAGAGTCGTCCGAAGATGTAGCGGCAAAAGATGATATCTCGGCGACCTCATCCAGCCTGCTAACTGGCGCTGAGTTGCAGACATTGGTCGCCCCGGTTGCTCTTTATCCCGACACGCTTCTCATACAGATATTTGTCGCGGCCACCCAGCCGTTGGAAATTGTTAAGGCTGAACGGTATCTGCTGGACAACGCCGATCGCGACCCTGCTGAGCTTGAGCTGGAAATCGAAGCAATGGGATGGGATCCTTCCGTCAGTGTGTTGGCGACGGCGTTCCCCGAAATTGTTGGTCAGATGGCCACCCATATTGACTGGACCGAGACAGTCGGCACAGCCATGTTGGCCCAGTCCGATGATGTGATGGATGCGGTGCAGGTCATGCGGGATCAGGCAATTGACAGCGGCGCTCTTGTTTCAGGGCCCGAGCAAACTGTCGAAGTATCTGACGACGACACAGTGATAATTACACCGACGGAGCCCGAAACGGTATACGTCCCACAATACAATCCCGAGACTGTTTATACTGGCCGGTCAACCGGGGATGTTGTGGGCGCCGCATTACTGACTTTTGGCACTGTTGCCCTGATCGACGAGATTTTTGACGACGACGATGATTGGTACGACTATTGGGGGTGCCGAAATTGTGGTGGTTGGGGCGGCGGTCCAATTTACAGAAATCCAGACATCGATATTGACGTCGATGGCAACGTCAATATTGGCAATGATATAGATTTAGGTGACCGAACGAATATCGGATGGAATCCCGATCCTGACCGGCAACAGGAGGCCCGGAACAAAATAGCTGACCACAAAAGACCTGAAGGTGGCCGTGGCGACTTGCCGGTTAACCGTCCTGACGGTCGCACCGATGAACTGCGTGCAAAGTTGAGCCGAGAATCTGGTGCTGCGGATATTAGCCTAGACCGCGGGGCGGCCGCGGCTGCGGTCGGTGCAGGGGCTGTAGCAGGCGGGGCTTTGGTGAACCGTGGCAACGCTAATCGGGACAAGGTCGCCGCAAAGCAACAGGCTATTGATCGCACCAAACGTCCAGATGCTACGAAAAAGCCAGTCGCGCAAGGACCGCAGACTGCGAAGAAGCCGTTGGCGAAGAAGGCCGTATCGGCGCAGGGCAAGCCCAAGGCATCCAAAGGGCAAGCGATGAAGAAAAAAGCGTCCGGTAGCAGAACGCAAAGCGCGTCCAAGCGTGGACATGCAGCTAAAGGCAAGCGGAGACGGTAAGGTGCGTAGATCAGTATTTACAATTTTGTTGCTCGCCGGGAGTGCAAGCCCGGCCCTCTCTGGCGGGGCCAACTTCGATACCCCGCAATCCGCACTGGATGCTTTTGTTGGTGCGTTGAAGGCCAATGATCAGAGCAAGATGCTCGAAGTTTTTGGTCCTGAAGCCGAAGACTTGGTGGGAACGGGCGATCCGGCGGAAGACCAAGAAAGAAGGCAGGAAGTGCTAAGCATGTACGCTGAGGGGTATCGCTTTCAGCCTGAGGATGAAGGGGTTGTACTTCTCCTGGGTGAAGACAGTTGGCCTTTTCCAATTCCAATTCTGCGTACAGATGACGGTTGGCGCTTTGACCTGGAAGCAGGGATCGAAGAGCTTTCAGCCCGCGAAATAGGTTTGAATGAGTTGGAAGTGATCGAATTGCTTGAGGCCTATGTCGATCTGCAGGCAGCTTTCCGGCTTGTGGACCATAACGGGAACGGCGTTATGGAATTCGCTCAGACGATCATTTCAGATCCGGAAGAGCAAAACGGACTCTTCTGGCCTGGAAAAGACAGCTTTGTCGGTGCAGCGCTTGCCCGCGCCGCAGCTTCGGGGTGGAGTGACGGTCAGGTTGACTATGAAGCCGAACCGTTTCTTGGCTATTATTACACAATCCTGCAAGAGCAGGGCCCTAACGCTCCGGGGGGTGCCTACTCTTATTTTGTCGGGGATCACTTTGTTGCAGGACATGCCTTGCTGGCAATACCGGCAGACTACGGAGAAACTGGCATCCATTCCTTTCTGGTTGGCGAAAACGGCATAGTCTACGAGGCAGATTTTGGCCCGGAAACACTTAGTATTGCAGCTGAAATTTCTGCCTATGATCCAGACACGAATTGGTCACCGGTCGAGTAATATTTGGATTGAAAGTGGCGCTTAAGCTCTGCGCTTTGCTGCGACAGCCAGTTTTTGATTTCAAACTCTTTCAAGCGCACTTGGTTTTTTGCGCACCCACTAAATATGTCGGGATACTTGAACCGAAGAACTCGAACTTTCGAGTGCTACTCACTGTGATCGGTTTCTCGTTGGCAAAAAGATTGCTATCAAAAGAGAACGAATTATCGATTCCGATCATCTGAATGTGAGAATAAATGCGCTTAGCTCTTTTCATTCTCTTTCCGATTATTTTTGTCGGTTTGCTTGTTTTTCTGATCTTTGGCTTGAAGCCGCCCAACAGTATTAAGCTAGCTGCTGGCATAAACGGCGGGGGATATTGGCAAGTTGGACAACTCTACAAAGCAGAACTTGCACGTGACGGCATTCAGGTAGTTTTAGTAGAAACCGAAGGGTCTGTTGAGAATATTCAGAGACTTGTTTCTGGCGAAGTGGATGCCGCATTTGTACAAGGCGGCCTCGAACTCCCTCAGGACGAAAGCTTACAGTCTCTGGGTGCCATTTTTCTTGAACCGATGGTGGTGTTCCGCGGAAAGTCTAGTCCAGTCGGAGCTAATGCAGGAGAATGGGGAGACATACGCTTAGCTGCAGGATCTCAGGCGTCTGGTACTCGCGCCGCCGCTTTAGCGCTAATTGAGGCTGCTGGGTTGCAAAATGTCGGCATAGACCTCGTCGATGTCGGGGGGCATGATGCGATAGAGGCGTTGTATGCCAACGAAGCGGATGCAGCGTTGTTTGTCGCTCCACTCGATGCACCTTACCTTATGGATGCAATTTTTGATCCAGAAATCATTTTCGTCCCTATGGCTTTGGTCGACGCCCTTGCATTGAAACTTTCCGGAGCGAATTCTGTAACTGTGCCGGCAGGATCAATCACACTCGACCCTCCGAGACCACCAGAGGATGTTAAGATCTTAGCATTGCGAGCTTCACTTATCGCCGCATCCGATCTGCACCCTGCAGTAACCGATAGGTTAGTAAATGCAGCAAAGAACATTCATAGCGAACCTAATATTTTGCAAAGTGCGCGCGAGTATCCAAACACGGCTTCGCCACCTGTACCATTAAACAAGATTGCCACAGAACTTATAAACTCTGGGCCAAACTTTTTGCATGGCGTCCTGCCATATTGGATAGCGGCGCAGTTTGGCAGCGTATTGTTATTGCTGTTGCCTTTGTTGTTCTTAGTACCGTTTCTGCGGATCGTCCCGTCCAGTTACGTGTGGTTTCAAAAGCGCCGGGTCTGGCGTTTTTATCAGCGCATCGCTGCGCTTGAGGAGGAACTCGGCAAGGCACAGACCTCAACTGAAGTAGAAGAGGTCGCCAAAAATATCGAAGACGTGGACACCGCCCTTGCAAATCTGAATCTGCCTCTCGCATACCGCCAGGGAGCATATGATGCGCGTTTGCACATAGATCTAATTCGACAGGAGATTGCGCGTCGTCGAACTGCCAAAAACGATGGAACCCCGGCCTTCTCAAGCAAACCAACTTAAAATACCATTTCTATTTGAGACTTCGGTACAGCCGTATGCTTTAGTTATTGCGTGAACAGTACTTTTGGCTCGCAGCCATCATTAGCAGAGTTTTCTTTAGCGGCAGCTTTGCTGGGCGAAAATAGTTTAGATTTTGCGTCAGGGTTACTTGTATTGAGTGTTGTAAGCTCTGAACAAAATAAGAGGTTAGGAAATGTTCCGTTTAGCATCTATTTTGACTGTTGCGTTTACTGCTGCCGCGCATGCCGAGGACATCCCGAACACTCAACCCGGTGACAGAGAGTATTCCCCTTACCCACAACAAAACTTCCCTAATCAGGTCTTTTTCGGCGACACCCATTTGCATACATCATACTCTGCCGATGCTGGGATGATCGGAAATGTACTTGGCCCTGATGAAGCGTACAGGTTTGCCAAAGGCGAAGTCGTTACATCCAGCACCGGCGTCGAAGCGAGGTTGCGCCGACCATTGGGTTTTTTGGTTATTGCCGATCACGCCGAGAACCTTGGTCTCGCGCCGCTGCTCTCAGCCAAAGATGCCACGCTGCTCTCCACGGAGTTTGGCCAGCAACTGAACGCTGCTGTCGAGGCCGGTGATCCGGTTGGCGCATGGTCGATTTGGAGCCAAGCCAAGTCCACTGGCACAGACCCCTTGGCGGATTATCAGGAGATTTACCAAACAGCGTGGAGCAACATTACCTCTGCCGCTGAGGCACACAATCAACCGGGTTTGTTTACTGCGCTTATCGGGTTCGAGTGGACCTCAAACCCACAGCGGAACAACCTGCACAGGAATGTCATATTCAATGGTGGCAAAGAGGGCGCTGACAAGATCATCCCGTTCTCGAACTTTGACAGCTTCGACCCCGAAGACCTTTGGGCATGGATGGAACAAGCCGAAGAGACAACAGGCCAAAAGCTGCTCGCGATCCCGCACAATGGCAATTTGTCCAACGGGTTGATGTTCGACGAAGTGCGCTTGTCCGGCGAACCGTTCGATGTTGAGTATTTCAAACAGCGTGCCAAGTGGGAACCGATCTACGAAATCACACAAATGAAAGGTGACGGCGAAGCACATCCCATGCTGTCACCTGACGATGAATTTGCCGACTTTGAAACGTGGGACAAAGGACAACTTGGACCAGAGCCCAAGACACCGGAGATGCTTCCACGCGAGTATGCACGCGCGGCATTGCGTCGTGGACTAGGATACGAGGCGGAAACTGGGACAAACCCGTTCAAGTTTGGCGTGATCGGCTCAACTGACGCTCATACATCGCTGTCCACGGTTGGCGAGGACAATTTCTTCGGGAAAGTCGCGGCTGTTGAACCTACTGCTGACCCGATCCGATTTGAAGAAGTCGTCGGCGGTATTGGTGGTGACGAGAGTGTTGCACAATATGCATGGCAGACTTCGGCGTCGGGTTTGGCGGCCGTTTGGGCAAGGGAAAACACCCGCGAGGCGATTTGGGATGCTTTTGCTCGGAAAGAAGTCTATGCAACCACGGGGCCGCGCATGCGTGTTCGCGTTTTTGCCGGATATGAATTCGACGAAACCGACCTGCCACGTGCGGATTTTGCCGCGTATGGATATGAAAATGGCGTCCCTATGGGGGCGGATTTGCCAGCGGATAGTGATGGTCGATCTCCGCGATTTCTCATCCGTGCTCTCCGCGACCCCGATGGGGCCAACCTCGACCGTATTCAGATTGTCAAAGGCTGGCTGAACAGTGACGGCACAACGTCGGAACGTATTTATGATGTTGCTTGCGGCGAGCGTGAACTTGTAAACGCGGCGTGTGACGGCCCGGTTGGCAATACGGTGGATGTAGAAAACGCGACTTGGACAAATGACATCGGCGAGGCAATTCTCGCCGGATATTGGGAAGACCCGGACTATGACCCGACGCAAAGCGCGTTCTACTACGTCAGAGTGCTGGCCATACCAACGCCGCGCTGGACGACATACGACGCCAAGGTGTTCGGGACAGAAATCCCTGACGAAGCCCCTTGGTCGATACAAGAAAGGGCTTATACGTCGCCTATCTGGTACACACCTCAGGGATGATTGGTATTAGATTAAGATTGAAATTCACTTAGTCTGCCCTGGGCTCGAAGCCCTCTTCCAAGTGTTTTAACGTCAGCTTTCGGACCATTTGCAGACGCCGATTCCCGTGCGTTCAAGGTAGCGAGGTCAGACATTTTGCGGATGTGTCACATCTTTATTGGCGGTGGCCACAGATTTCTGAACTCAGAACCCTCACTTTGTTAAATAGAAGCGGATCGAACTTCCTCGTGCCGCAGTGAGCAAATGAGGTTGATATACCAAACATGACGCAAGATCAGCTGGCGGAGCGGTGGCACATGGTGACTGCGATGGGCTGTGATCTGACGGTTGCAGCACTCTGCGCCATCACCAAGGGTCTCTACGTAACGCGGTCCTACAGGCACTTGGGCATGGCCCTTCAGTCGAAGATAGTTGGCCCAGCCTTCGATAGCTTGACCGTCTCCCGCATAGTGGAAAACGCAACGAACGTCACCGGAGCGGTATTGGCGTTTTGCGCCAGTCAAAGCATGTGTTTGCCCGGTAAGTCGCTGTCCTTGACCCGAAGGTGATACCATTATTCGTCAAGATATTGTGCAGCTCTTGTAGCCCTTAGTGCTGTCACTGAAGCTGATCTGGTTCTCAGTATGTGTGAGATTTTCGACCACGTGTAGAGTTGCTTCAGATCCTTCGGGACTATCCGCACAAAGTAGAAAACGCCATCTTTGACAAATGAGTGGGGTGCAGTTTTGTTCTCCGCCACGTTCTGCGGTGGCTCCATCCTGAGATAAAGTTGATGATTTACAATGTTTTAGCGGATGCTGTGGTGCCCCCACACGGACTCGAACCGCGGACCTACTGATTACAAATCAGAGACCCCCATCCCACCACCTTTTTCCACTGTCGTCCGCATCCGTCTACATCAATCCAAAATACCTCTTGATTTAAAAGGTTTTTGACTGTTCGCGCGTTGTCCCCCAGACAAATAGAGTCTACAGTCATCCATAACCGTCTATCAAAATCCAACCCATTTTGTCCCCCATGAGTCCCCCACAGGCGATTTGATGAAAAGAGAACTGAACGACCGATACCTAAAGAGCCTTAAGAGACCGGCAGAAGGGCGGGACGAGATATCGGATACAAAGCGGGTCGGATTGCGGTTGCGTGTCTACCCTGCCCGCGCGGTGTGGATGTACGAAAAAAGGGTTAAGGGCGGTGCGAAGCGGAAGCATACCTTTGGAACCTATTGCACATGGTCCGCGACCGGAAAGCGCGAAGACGGTGCGATTGGGCTGGCTGAGGCCCGTGTATTGGCTCTTGAGATAGAGGCTGAGGCCGCACGTGGGTTTGATCGAGTACTTGAAGCCCAGCAAGCCCGCAGGGATCAGGAGCGCGCCGCCGCTACGGCCCAAACCCTTCAAGACGTTTTGGACGTATATGACGAACTGCACCTTTCCACCCTTAAACGTCAGGGTGAGAGAAAGCGCCAGCTTGAGGACGCATTGCGCAAACACCTTGCCCAGCCTATTGGCGACTTGACTCGTGCCAGCCTTCAAAAGCCGATTGATGATAAGGCCAAAGAGGGCAAGATGTTCATGGCGAACCGGATAAGGGCGGCTTTGAAGCACTTCACGCGCTGGGCGTGGCGTCGTGAGTATCTGAGCGAGGATGTGGGCGACCGGCTGGAACGCGCGACCAAAGAGCAAATTCGGGATCGAGTGCTTAGCCTGGATGAGATACGGGCAATATGGAAATTGACCTATGAGCTTGGCGACCTTTGGGGGCCACCTGTTCGCCTTCTATTGCTGACTGTTCAGCGCCGCACCTCAATCAATAACCTGCGCAAAAGTGAACTGGAACTTGCAAAGTCGCGGTTCAGGAAGGCCATTTCGCAGGAAAAGAACGACCGAGGACACATCACCCACTTATCGGCCCCGGCAATGGCTGAGATTGAAAAGGTCCTAGCTCGCCAAGAGCAAGCTAAGGCAGAGGCCAAGAAAAGCAAAAAATCCGGTAAGACCCTTGCCGCATCAGACTTCCTATTCACCACAACGGGCCGCACCCCAATATCTGGGTGGAGCAAAATGAAAACCCGGCTTGATAAGTTGCTTGGCGATGAGTTCGAGCCGTGGCGGCTACACGATTTCAGGACGGCATTTGCAACGCACATGGCCGAACGTGGGATACCTGAATCTGTGGTTGACCGGGTGTTGAACCACGCAGCCACTGCATCAAAGGCCAGTGCTGTTGCCCGTGTTTACAATCAGACCGAATTGCTAGCGGAGCGCGCCGTGGCGCTGGATAAATGGGCCGAGTTAGTGACGCAGGAAAGCGCGGACGTGATTGAGCTTGAGGGGCGGCAAAATGTTTAACCCAACCGGATATGTGTCTCTCTATGAGATTGCCTCAGAATACCGCAATGCTAACGTCAGTTGGGATGATTTCGCCAACCAGATTGGTCAAGTTGGATCGGTGGCGATTTACAGCCCTGGTGAACAGCCGGTACAGGTTTCGCTAGACTTGTTGAGTACGATCCAATGGGGCGAACGGATGGAGTTTGCGTTCATAGATGCAGGCTCCGGTGTGGTCTCACTCGCCAAGATTCGAGACGCAGCAAAAGGCATGGAACCTGAGTTGTTTGTTGGTGTCGCTATTCTATTTCGCCTTGATTCGGCCAAACTGACAGGGCACCAAATTTCTCTAGATTTTGCACAGAAGTTGGAACCCTTTGAAGGGCAGCAGATTATCGTATCGGACATTGAGGCAGACAGGATCCGAGTTGCACTCAAGAACCTATCTCCTAAGCCCGCCAAGCGGTTCGCAACCACTGCTCAAAGAGACGCAGCTTACAACACATTTCTTGATAGCTTCCCTGGTCGAAAACCAACTCAGAAACAACGTGAAGAATGGCGAAAGGCTCATGGTATCACTAGGGACAAAGAGCGCCTATTGTGGGATGCCTACAAGCCCGATGATGGCTCAAGGCCGGGAGTAAAGTCCAAACGCGGGTAAATCGCGCGAAAATCTATCCATATTAGTAAACGGCGCGATTGGCGCGAATTCGGCGGTATTTTCGGCGCGAATAGCGCCTGACACCCTGTGTGCATCGAAGCAACACAGAGGTGAGCAGGATGGATAGCACTACTCAAATCACCGTTAGGCCGCGCGCCACGGATATCATTGGCGCAGTTGCCTACACCGGCATGTCCCGCGCAACACTGTATGCAGAGATGAAGACGGGGGCTCTTAAGTTTGTCAAAATCGGTGGCGCAACTCGTTTGGAATACAACGAGCTAGACCGCTGGTTTGACGAGAAATCCAAAGAGTTCGCTGCTTAAAACGAAACCCGCGCACCATGGGTCAAACATGGGCACGCGGCATTTCGTTTGTAAGTCGGTGGCTATGACTGCAAGAAATGTAACGTGTTCTGACCTAAAGCGCAAGCTTGAGGAATTGAGCATGAATACCAAAACACCCGAACTACTCGTAAGAAACGCATTGTGGGTTACCGCATGGCGTGACCTGTCGCCAGACACCGAACCGGCTGAGTACCGTGTAACCGGTGAGTCCGGTGAAACCCGCAACATCTGGGTAAGTAAGAAAAAGCGCCGCATGCTGGATTCGTTGATTGACGGCCCGGTTCACTGCGCATCGCCCTGCCGTTTGAGCCACTTCGTCATGGGTCTACGAGATGAGCAGGGCCTAAACATCGAGACGGTGTGGTTCGAAAATGACCCAAAGGCCGGACGCAGCCGGTTTGGCGTTTACAACCTTTTGGACAGCGTGACCCGTATTGGCGGTCAGGAGGTAGCGGCATGAGAACCCGCGACCTTCAGATCCACACACTTCGTCGCAAGCACGGCCTCTCGGACGCTGCTGCACGCATTGTCGCTACGCTATACTTTGGGGAGGGCCGCTAATGGCCCTCATCACCCAGATCCCGAAGAACAGCCGTGAGGAATACCGTATCAGCCGCGATGAGTTCCGGGGATACGACCTCATCAACATCCGCGTCTATTTCGTCTCTGAAGATGGTGAGATGCGCCCTGGCAAACAGGGCGTGTCGTTCCGGGCTGAGTTGCTGCCGGAGTTTACAGACGCGCTCAACAAGGCGGAGGCGGCTTAGATGGGATATCATAGAGCGCTCAACGCCCAATCGGGCTGTGTGCCGGTTGAGGAGATGGCCCGCCTTCACTCGCTCGGCCACAGCTTGTTGCCGCTCGGAGGTGGCATCGACGGGAAGTCGCCCCTACTCGGCTTAACCGACCCATCACGCCTACCCCTCAAGCGCGTGCTTGGGCCGATGTACGGCAAGGGCAGTTCCTGCTATGGGGTTCGCCTTGATGGGCTGGCAGTAGTCGATTGCGACGAAAACAACCCATCTTTGCTAACAGACATGGAGGCGCGCTTTGGGATGTCTCCGGTCCAAGTTTCGACCCCGCGTGGCGTGCATCTGTATTTTAAGGATGCTGGCGGTAAAGTGCCCAACCTCCGCGCTCAGGGCTATCCTGTAGATGTGAAGCGCGGTGCCAGCAACTATGTCGTCGGGCCGCACTCTGTCCGACCAGATGGCGGCGAATACCAACCACTAGCCGGAGCTTTGGGCAAGAGTGATTTGCCTACGATTTCACTAGAAACCAGCGAGGCACAATTCCGCGCCGGAGCCATTACTAAAGGCAACCGCAACCGTGAGCTAAGCCTAGCCGCCATTAAAATGGTAGAGGCCGTTGAAACGCTCGACGAGTTGTTCTGCAACCTTGCATTCATTCGGGACGACGAATGCGAGGATCCGGCCACAATGCCAGATTCTGAACTTCGCAAAATTGCCGATTGGGCCTGGACCAAGCGATTGGAGGGCAAAGTGTACCAAGGACGCGACAGTGAATTTCGTGTCAACCGAACAGCGTTGGACAGGTTGTCCACTTTTGACAACGCGTATGACGCAATCGGCCTATTTGTAGTTCTTCAATCCAACCACGGGCATATTCCCGGCCAGATATTCCCACTCGATCATGCTGCCATGACCAAGTCGGGGCACACCAACCTTGGCCGCCGCCGCTTCAGGGCTGCCATTCAAACACTGCGCTCTGCGGGCCTTTTGGGCATCGCAAAGGAATACTCCGCCGGTAACCATCCTCGGTCGTATCAACTGGTGCGCTCTCGCCCAGATGCGCCCAACGTCCGTTCGCTTCTAGTTGCCAAGGAGGTGTCCTGATGCAGGGGGGAGGGGTTTATCTATTACTTATGTTGACCGCTTCCGGTCAAAAGGGGCTTTGCCCCAGAAATCACCAAAAAACCAACCACATCGAGGCATGAGCAATGACGGATGAACCCAGCCGAAAAAACGGAACTAATACGGACGAACGAAACCCGGATGGAACCTTTGCGACTGGTAATCCCGGCAAGCCCAGAGGAACCCGAAACCGGGTCACTCGGGCAGTAGAGGAACTGCTTGAGGGGCAATCGGAGGCAATCACGCAAAAAGCAGTTGACTTGGCGCTTGAGGGTGACAGCACGGCCCTGCGTCTGTGTCTGGAGCGGGTAGCGCCTACCAGAAAGGACGCACCGGTCAATTTCGACCTTCCTCCCATCAGATCCGCTGCCGACGCAACAGAGGCCGCACAGGCGGTGCTACGGGCCGTTTCTCAGGGTGACGTGACACCTTTGGAGGGAGCGACAGTCATGGGGCTTGTCGAGCAATACAGGCGGGTTCTGGAAACGACGGAACTTGAGAAACGAATAGCAGCTTTGGAGGCATCAAAATGAGTGTTCGTAGCAGGGTGGAAAAACTGGAAAAGGACGCAGGAAACGAGTTCAAAGTCGTCATCACTAAAGGCGAGTTCTTTGACATGCATGGGAGCCCGATTTCGACCCAAAACGGCAGGCCCCCCAATCTAAAAGAGGACGTTCATCGTGCCATAGTGAGCGTTTCGGATTCAGAGGAAACTGTCACTTTGGAACGGAGACAAGACGAGTCGGGCGCTGAGTTCATGCGTCGCTTCGACCAGACAGGCATCGAGATAGGTAAGAAGGTTGGCGCAACCGTTAACCTGCCCTGGGATGCCAAGTGGATTTGATTATGTGTTTGGGGTACGACGCGCCGAACTCGTACCCCCTCATTGAAATCGCTAAACCCCATCATGACGCGCCGCATAACAGTGATATGGGAGCGAAGTGTTCTGAATGCGACCGTTCAATGAAGATTACGAAAGCGCCACGACATTTGAAAAACACGGTTCGTGCTTCGGTCTGTTTCACGGAAAGCTCGTGGGGTGGCACACTGTACTAGGTAACCCCCTCAAATCCAGTCAGAAAAACCAGAAAGTGCTAAAATAATAGCATGCCACCCACGTCAAGAGGATCGCATTGTGGCAAAGTTGTGTCCATAGCTCGTTCGGCAACTGACTGTTTACCCAACGGAAACGGACCATTTTGGCCGAAACAGCGCCGTTACGGGAATCCCCCAATTTCGGGCTTCGCTCAAATTGAGTAATCTGGGATTAGAATAACCACTTACCCCCTCGTGATGAAGATAGAGGCTGGCCTCGACCCCCTCAGCCAGCCTCTATAAATGTTCCGGCCATCCCGGCAGATTCCTTGGAGCAGGAACGTCATTCTGAACTAGCCAATCACGCATTGCTGCCCAGTGATCCTGTGGTCCAGCTAAATACCGCCGTGATTGTAAGTCGGCTATCTGCCGTTCAAGGGAAGGCCACCAGTGTAACTTGATCCTTAGGCTATGAGATTTGGCCCAAGAGCGTATTGCGGCTTGCCAGTCATCAACTCGCCGGGATTCAAGCTCTTTGTGGAGGTCATAGGGGATTCGATAAGGCCAATCTGACATGAAGAACAGATAGCGAACTTCAGGAGCTTGTCCAAACGGATTTAGAAGCTTACCGTCGTCTCATGTGCAATCTGTACTCCAACACGATCCCCGCCGAAGCGATGCGCCGACTGTTTGATGTTTCCGTTGAACGGAACTATCTCGGGAATGCTGAACCCCTACCCGCAATTTTTCCGAAACACATGGGGCCGGTCGTCAGGATGGCGGAGGATGGAAGACGGGAACTCTTACCACTTAGTTGGGGGTTTCGCACAACCAAGAAATCAAAAAAGACAGGGTCGATCATCCAGCCTGCAGCATGGAACAACGCGCGGGATGATAAGGTACGCTCAAACGGTCTTTGGAAAGAAAGCTTCGAGGGTCGGCGTTGCCTCGTGCCTGCCAGTTCGTTCTGCGAGGCCAAGGGTCGCAATCCTGCGACCTACTACTGGTTTGCTCTCAAAGGCGACGAAGGCCGCCCGCCTTTCGCGTTTGCCGGAATGTGGCAGACATCGCGCTACCAGGGCAAGGAAGGCCCTGAAGAAATCGAGACATTTACTGTCATTACGACAACTGCCAACGAGATTGTTAAACCAATCCATCCGGACAGAATGCCAGTGATCCTGAAGCCTGACGACTACGAACAATGGATGGTTGGTAGTGCAGATGAGGCGTTTGGCCTGCTCAGGCCATACAATTCAGACGACATGTACGTTGTGAGGTCCGGCGAAGGGGAAAGGTCAGACGGCAAAGCCTAGGTCATTTTGACAAATGGCGGATTCAAAGGCGGATCGAAGTGATATCCATCAAGCCGATGAAACTTTTGGCTATCTAATCATAGCGTGTTCCCACATTAGAGGTCCATTCGAAGAATGCGTCATCAACGAGCGATACAATGTAAGACCGAGACTTAGTTACTCTAGAGACTTGAGTGAGTTGCCCAACGAAATCGCCGCTGACGGTCGTAGGGTCAGGGATTTGCTTTGGAGAAGGCGAGCACCTGCAGGCTGAGCGACGAAAAGCTCAATTTCGTTCAGAGTAGATCCGCCTGGGTTGAGACATGGGAATTCTCGATTGAAGGCTATGGAGCGCGCAAAAAATGATGCACTACCTGGTTGAATGTCGGTGTCAGAGAAGTCTCCTTGGAACGCAGTTCTCGTAGAAAGTCCAATGACAGGCGACAGGTCCTTACCGGAGAGTGCGGATCCTCAGAAAGGTACTCACCACATGTATCTAAACCCACATCAGGGTCTTCAAGCAGGTCTGAAAAAAGTCGCCCATGAACGAAAACAGCTGTTTGCGCTGGTTTAGTCGCTTCTTTTCCGCACGTGTCAATCAGCATTACAACGCTTCCGGACAAGAGGCTCAGAACTTGGCACGCATAAAAGAGCTTAGCGCTCTTGTTATAGGAGGGCACCAATATGAAGTCTATTTGATCTTTGTCGAGGCTTCCCCGGTTTCGTAAAAGAGACATTACAACTGTTGGGTTGTAGGCATCCACACAAATAAGTACGGCTATATTGCCCAGAATAGTTTCATAGTAGACTATTCTAGGGCGTTCCGGAGAAGATATTCTCTCGTCAGTGCGCTCGGCGGCGTGTAGTTTTGGATGCAGTATCGGTCTGCTCGGAATGTCATCGCGTTCTTGGCTTAATAGGGTCTTGTTGGGAAAAATTCGAGCCCTGTTGAGGCACGTGGAAGCCGCCTCATTCTCTTCATGGTCATAGTCGGTGCCTGCAATTAGAAAAATAGGCCTTTCAACCGCATCGATTTTAGCTTTGATTTTTTCTTGAAATTTCTCTTCACACGCCCGGTCAGAGTGTTCTTGGTAGTCTGTTTCGCCAAAACTAATAATGTTTGCACCTTGCGCAATCGCTGTATCGAGCGCGCTCAGACGTTGTTTTTCCCACTTGTCACGATCAAACAAGACTTCTTCGTCCGCGTCCGGGTTAACTTTTACAAATTGGAAACCATTTTTTTTTGACACTCGAAATCGAAAGCTGTTTCCGTGGCCAGCATCGACGTCTCTCAAGCTTGCAATATCATCTCGCGAAAATCCAACCGCTGATAGAGTAATGCTATCTTGTGAGAGTAGCTCTTTTGCATTTTTCTTGCTTTCTGAGAGCCTCTTTCTATCGGGCCGACTTATGTCTTCCGCTGCTTTGAGTATAACGCCGAGTGAAGCTGCTTCGACTAGCTGCTCTCCGTCAACTAATGCGCTACCTTCACGACTAAACTGCTGAAGTGCCACGTGGGCTCGATGGTACGGTTTTAATGCTTCAAGGAAGCGGTCTTTGAAATCACTCAATCTTGGAACCTAACTTGTTACTAGTACAACTAATATGCTGCGCCTATCTGCATTGCCAACTCAGCGGTAGCCCCAACGCTTTTGGGCGTGTCAGTCTCGTTTTCCTTTTCTTCGGCCGTCGAGTCACTTCCCGCATCGACAAGGCCTGAAATGTACGCGTGACAGTCATCGGCAGTAGCCACGAACACGGATTCGGACCCATTTCTTGCGTGAAACGGAACAAATTCAGAGCTTTCCTTCAACGTAAACTCAGGAGTGGACGTCGCATCCTGCCCATTCTCTGGCATAGAAACTGCAGTAATTCTCCTAAGAGTCTTAGCCAGTTCTGAGTTAGCTATCGATTTTGTCTCAACCGACCATGAGAGTTCAGAATATGAATCCCTAATAGCGGAGGATATCTCTGACCCTGCGCAATCCACAGCAAAGACATCGATCCAGCCTGATTTTTCCAGTGAGACGTCCAACGATTGCGCGCTCGAAAAGTCGCTTTCGTAGAGTTGCACAATCATATCGTTTGCAGTTTCAGCATAGGACTTCGAGATTCTATGCAGTTCGCGCACATCACTCTCCGAAAGCGAGCGGTGGGAAAAATTAGAATTACCGACAACGCGGGTCCAAACCTTGCTTTGAGCTTGTCCAGAACAGACGGTCAGGCAGGACCGCGCTGACAGCGTCCACCCGCCAACCTCGATTGTTGTCAATGGAAAGTCCAGGATCAATCCCGGGTCAAACCTAGCTGTAACATCTTCGTCTTCAGCACAGAAAACACGGGCATCAGATTTTGCTGCAAATGCTGTGGTTATCGCACTTAGATAGGCATCTTTTCGCGGAGCTATTTGAAGGCCAATTTTTCTAGCATCTCGGAAGGTGTTCACTATCTGCGCGCCAGATGTATCCTCGCCGCGCTTCTTGGCATTGATAATCGTTCCACTTCTAAATGACGTCGAAAGGAACGTGCACACGAGAAGAATCCTCAATCTAGCCTTGAAAAATATGATTTCGGTCAATTTAGCCAAAAATCAAGGCTGGTAGCAAGCTGGCAATTTCAAGATCAATTTCGATGAAGACTATGTCACCAGTTTGGCGTTTTCAGGATACTATGAAGAGCTATCGCAATCATCTGAACGGCAATATGAAATTCAGCTTCGATGTTTGGGCAGGCAGCAATTTTTCACTGCCTGACGTGCTGCTGAGCAAAACAGCCAAGTTCTCACTCACAATACCTTGCACGCCTGAGCCGTGATTTGGCTGCTGGAGTCTCCAAATGCCTGTATCGGCCCCCTGAGTACCTACGGCAGTCCAAAGCATGCCCAGCGGCAATTACAGCGGCACCTATGTCCTGCCCATCCGCGTAGCAGACACCTACCCAGCGGTCATAAGTGCGCTCACCGTTCAAATCGCAGGATATCGACTTACCGCGCAGATAGTTCACCATCCAGCGCTTTGCGTTCCGACCAGACTGTGTGCCTAGTTCTGGAGCGTCTACACCGTTCAATCGCACAGGCGTTCCATCAACGACGATTGTATCAGCGTCTCGCACATGCAGACTGGCGGCACTTGCGGAAGTTGCGAGGAAAAGTGCTAGAGCGGGCAAAAAGGTCTTCATTCTAATATTGATTCCGTATCAATCGCGTCTCGCAAACTTTATTTACAGACTAATACTTGAGTAGCAAACCACTAGAACCGAACGAAAATTCTTCCTTTTTTCCAATAATAACGTGGTCATGGACGAGAATACCCAAGGTGCTACAGGCGTCTTGGATACGTTCAGTCATAGTGATGTCTGATTTGCTCGGAGTCGGATCGCCGGACGGATGATTGTGAACGAGGATGATCGAACTGGCATTCAATTCCAGAGCACGCTTGACTACCTCGCGCGGATAGACCGGCACGTGGTCAACTGTGCCCCGCGCCTGTTCTTCATCGGCAATCAGAACATTCTTTCGGTCGAGATACAGAACGCGGAACTGCTCGATTTCACGATGCGCCATTGCAGTGCGACAGTAGGTCACCAAATCCTCCCATGATGACATAACGTCCCGCTTCATCACTTGCGCTTGCGCCATTCTGTGCCCAAAGGCTTCAACGACACGAAGATGATAATAGACCCAATCGTTAGCCCCTTCGACCTGTAGGACGCGATGCTTCGAAGCTGCAATCACACTGTTGAGGTCACCGAATTCCGCCAATAGGCGTTTAGCCAGCGGTTTGACGTCGATCCTGGGAATTGCGTTGAACAATAGAAGTTCAAGCAACTCGTATTCGGGCATCGGCTCATGACCGCCTTTTAGGAAGCGCTGCCGCAGGCGTTCGCGGTGACCCCAATAGTGTGGACGCTTTGCACCGTCATCACCTTTGACTAAGCCGCCCCCTGCTGCGTTCTTTGGCGATAGGCGGTCGCGGTAAACGTATCCGGGCGTGTGAGCCGGTTCGGTGATTGCTTCAGGTGGCGGTGTTCGTGCTTCCAGATCCTTGAGTCCTTGCATCGCGTCTTCTGAAAAGCCGTTCTGTCCATCAAATTTGACCAACTTGCCGAATCTCTTTTTGTCCCGGCTAATAACTTCCCTCAATTGGTCTAGTATCTGACTTTTCATCGTCGCACCCATTGCCTTCCTCTGCTGAACAACAATGGCGGCAGGTTGGTTAACTGATGGTAAATAGAGCAAGACCTGCCGTGCAGGTCCACCTGTTGATGCGGTGCCTACTAGATCCGCACCGCGCATGGGTCGCCGAATATAGCGCAATACACGACCGCCTTTACGACCCCGGCACCACCGACTTTGGAATGGATCACCCCGATTGGTTGCGCTTGCGAGAGCTGGACAAGTTGATTTGCACGACGCCTGCAACAACTCCCGAAGGTGCCGCCATACAGTTGGAGTTTGCACTGAGCGACGAAGCAAACATGGACCTAACGGGAGGCATTGCTGGCGACCTAGATAAACACGTTCTGCGCAATGTCTTGGCCACCCTGAAATCCCTTACCTGAGGGGGCGCAGAATGCACTGCTGGACAGAATTGATACCCAAAAAAGGCCCCAGACCAATACCTGTAGCGAGAAACCTTGAAGCGAACAGCATCATATTGGTAACAAAGCAAAAACGTTCGTTGAGTCGGAAGCAGCAAGTTGCACTTTGTTTACCTCCGCCGGGAAGAAAGATGATTTCGTATGATTGATGCGTTGTTCAAGTTATATTTTGCCGCCATAGGTTTGGTGATTGCATTCAGCGTCGCAGTTCTTGCCTACGCTGAAATTAGCCACGAGAACCTCAGAAACGCCTACTATGCTAATCACGGTTTGAGCTGCGGCCTAAAACTCTATTACTACGATTGGGGCGGCGCGGCGCAGGGAAACCCGACAAAGGATCAGGTTATGGAAGTCTGCAACTTCGACCCGGACCCCAGATTCTGAGTCCCATGTATTCCCCAGACACAGTAAAGTGGCGACCGCTTATCCGTTACAAGCGCAACCCACACCCTTGTGGCAGGTGTAGCTCCGATTGATGCAGCTGTTTCCACAAGCCTTACCCTTTCGGCACACCTTGCAACACGCTGCGTTGTACACCTTCGCGTCTTGCTTACTGTTCATAAGAGTCCAAAATGACTCTGTGGCTACTGGAATATTGCCTGGTTCTTTGGGCTCATTCTGAGCAAATGCAACTGCAGATGAAAGGACAAGAGCAGACAGGCTGAGTGAAATAAGTTGTTTCACAAACGTTCTCCGTTAACAATTTGCTACTCCTTGCACGGCAACGCGGAGCTTGGAAAAGGTATTTTCAAGGTATCTTTTTGACACTCGATAGCCCGCCTTTGCATGCAGTTTCAAATTGGTGCCGAGGTGCCGATATCACCAGCCGCCTGATAACGAAAAAAGGGCGCAGGGCGGCGGTTCTTAGCACACGAGTCGATTCCCACGTCAAATGCAGAAATTCACGCAATATGTCCCCCATTTGTCCCCCAGCATGAAATAGCGTCACGGGATAAGTGGTGCAACATCAGTGTAAGTAATTGATTTTAAAGTGGTGCCCCCACACGGACTCGAACCGCGGACCTACTGATTACAAATCAGTTGCTCTACCAGCTGAGCTATAGGGGCACTGGCTGTCGATTACTTCCTCTGGCAGTAGACTGCAAGCCTGAATTTTAGCCTAAACTTAGACATTGCCCGATTTCTTGAGAACGTGCAAAAAACGCTGAATTCATCCGTTGCAAATATCTCGCGAGTGGTAACGGACGCGGCTATGCAGAAAAGCCAAGGGGTAAAGGAAAAAATGCAGGTTGCCATCCACGCCGGTGTTGCCTTTTCGGATGAAGGGCTGGTGATGTCCTCGCTTGGCGCGAACAGGAGCGTACTGGCCAAATACCGAACTGCGGTTCTGGGGCCGCGGCGGTCCCGGCTATTCGTCAAAGTGATGTCTGACTCGATTCTGCAGGGTGTATCTGATGCAGACGCACGGAACAGATTGTCCGAGCTTGTTGCCGGAAACCAGAATCTGGACCGCGTGGTTGTGTCGAGCGACAAGTTCTTTGGCCCCAGGCGCACCGCGCTGCAAGACGGCCAGATCTATCCGTTTGCAGGGAATAGAACAGCCCATACGGACACTCTGCTGGACGGCGTGCAGGTTCAAGTGTTTGCAGGGCTGGTGAACCCCGGGGTTTTTATCCCAAAGATTCTGGCCTCGATCCATGAAGACCATCGGCGGGACATTCTGGCCAGCACGGATTTAAGCTGCCTCAGCTGGCTTGGCATGATCGAAGACCTGCGGGATCTTGCGCCTCAGGTTCAGCTCACCTTGTGGGAACACGAGAATTCCCCGCTTATCTGGGGCGATATCATCCGCGCCATAGCGGGACTGCCTGACGAGGCTGTGCTTCATGAAGAGTTTGCATTCCTGTCCTCCCTTTTGACAGAAGCCGGACAACGTCATGTATTGGACATCGTGAGAAAAGGGGACGCCATCGATCACGGCCGCCGACGTGAAGAGATGGCGAATATTCTGGACGAATACGCCCGGCCGGAGCAAATCGAAGAAGAGCTCGATTTACCGGGCTGGAATTCCGACATAGTTGAAGCGTTCACAGAGCTTTACGAACAGGATCTGGCCACGATCCGGTCCATGCCTGACGTTCGTTTTTTGCAAATCTGATCGGTTTGCGCAGTGCCGTTGGGTTGGGTGCACAAATTGCGCGAAGGAAGCTTTTCCACGAATCCGGCGTGAGGGCAGGAACGCAAGCATATTTGGGGCCCTGCTGAATATCAGGCAGCGAACTGGTGGTCTTGCAGCGACGTGTTGATACGGAAAATCCTGCCGGTCGATGGGTTTATCTTACAAACCATGGCCTTCGACCAAATTGATCATCCGGTTTGCAGCAGAATGGCATCAACTGACCGGTTCATTTGTTTGGCACAATTCATCAGGCAACTAAGTAATCTCGCAATATCCCGTTGAACAGTTCAGCTTTTTCCAGATGGGTCGCATGTGCAGAGTTTGGTATCACCGCTAGGTTTGCATTCGGAATGGATTGCCACAGCTGTTCCGTCTGACTCCATGGGTAGGTGCGATCACGATCCCCCCAGATAATCAGCGTCTTGGTCCTGATTGCCGGCAGGTTTTCAGCGCCGCTCCAGGAATGCATCGCATCCAAACCAGACAGCATGGCCTTCAGGTTGCTTTTCTGGGCTATCGTGGCGCAAAGCTCGTATTCCAAGGCGTTTTCGCGTTCGAGAAACCAGGTTGCCGCAATCCGCCGCGCCGTCACTTTTGGCCCGTCTGCACAGGCACGGGTTTTCGAAGTGTCGATGGTCTCAAACCGCCCGGGCAGCACTCCTACGGACCCGGTGCCATAAAGAACCAAACGGTCAACACGTTCGGGCGCACGGGCAACCATTTCCTGCGCGACCATTCCACCCATCGAGTGACCAACCAGGTGGCATGTCTCGATGTCGCGCATCTTCAGCTCATTCAGCGCCCAGTTCGCGAATCCCGAGATGCTGCAAAACGCGTCACGTTGCGCATTTTCGCCAAAACCCGGCAGATCCAGCGTGATGACATCGTAACCCCGCAAGGCCTCGACCTGCCGCTGCCATTGCCGACTGCCGCCAAGGAACCCGTGAACAAACACGATGGGTGTCATTTCCGGCCGCCCTGCACAATCCGATCGAGGATCATGGCACAGAACAGGATTGAGAACCCCGCAAGAATACCCTGGCCCACATTCGCGTATTGCAACGCTTCAAGAACATCCTCGCCCAGCCCTTTGGCACCGATCAGAGACGCAACAACAACCATTGCCAGTGACAACATGATTGTCTGATTGATCCCCGCCCGGATCGATGGGCTTGCCAGCGGCAAGTCGACTTTGGTGAGCAGATACCATTTGTTGGCGCCGAAACTGATCGCCGCCTCGCGCACGCTTTCGGGCACGCCACGCAAGCCCAGGACGGTCAGGCGCACCACGGGCGTACCACCGAAAATCATCGTGACCACGACTGCCGCCGGCTTGCCGACACCAAAAAACGCGATCACGGGGACCATGAAAACAAAGGCGGGCATGGTTTGCATGAAATCCATGATCGGCTGGATGAAAGCATAGAACCGAGGGCGACGCGCCGCGAACATGCCCAGTGGAATTCCGATGACAATAGACAGGCACGCCGCTGTCCCCAACAAGGCCAGCGTGGTCATTGCGCCCTCCCAAAAGCCCAAAAGCCCCATATAGGCCAGAAACGCGCCCGAGTAGATTGCCGTGCTGACGCCCGCAGTCAGCCATGTCAGCAGAATGATGAGACTGGCGATCACGATCCATGGCGTCTGCACCAAGATGACCTCAAGCGCGTCCAGCAGGGTACGGATACCGAATGTCAGCCCGTCAAAGAACGCTTCGCTGTTGCGCACGCACCAGGCGATGAAATCTTCCACCCAAGTGATGCTGGTCA
This sequence comes from Ruegeria sp. A4, assembly GCF_056543025.1. NCBI lineage: Bacteria > Pseudomonadati > Pseudomonadota > Alphaproteobacteria > Rhodobacterales > Roseobacteraceae > Ruegeria > Ruegeria sp. A4. Next base: position 22,136 of record NZ_JBQGAW010000013.1, read on the forward strand.
GGCGGATATTGGGGTCTGTCGGGAAATGGCTGAGCAACGAGAAACGCCCCGGAAAGCTGTAATGCATCATCGCCGCAGCAACGATCAGCGCCATGAAGATCGCGCTGAACACGATCTGCGATACCGGCATTGCAGATCGGATTGAACGATCTGACAGCCATTCCGAGAAACGCGCCTCGAGCGCCCAGTTTGCCACCTGTGACTGAACAAGCTTGACGATGATCAGAATGATCAGGCCGGTCAGAACGATGTATGGCCCTTCAGCAGCCATTGCTTCGGCTTCGGCGCGGATGCCACCTATGTTTTCCTCGAGCGAGTCCACCGTTCGCTGATAGACGTCGATCTTGTCCGAATTGTTTTCGATGGCAGCGGCCAACTGCTGTCGGCGCAGCTCAAGCGTCCCTTCAATTGACGCGATGCGTTCCATTGCCTCGGCCGCCAGGTCGCCGAACAACCCGCGCGCGATCTGCACGTAGGCTATTGTTTCGAGGATCAGAAATGGCAACGCCCATGACCACAAGCCCCGTGCACCGAACCAGACCGGGCCAAACAACCCGGCCATCAGATTGAAAGTCGGCGTAAAGCGGGACGACGCGCCGATCTTGTCGAAGTTGCGGATGTAATAGTCGGGGCTGGTGCGAACAAAGGCTCGGATGTTTTCGCGCCGCTCTTCGGCATATGCCTGGGCTGCTTCGCTCTCGGTATCTTCCAGCGGGTTCACATCTGAAGAACTCATGACACTTCGGTTCCTTCGATCACGGTGCGCAACAGATCGGCACGGGTTATGACGCCAACATCCACGCCGCCGTCCTCCACAAGGATCGCGCTGTCGGTGTCGATTGCCAGATTGATCAGCGTGCTCAGGTTTTCGCCTTCATTCACACGCGGGGCGTCCGAGGGTAGAGGGCCATGGGTCGCGACATGTTCCGGTATGGGCCGCATGACGGCGTGGGCACGCACCACCTTGAGCCTTGAGATACCCGCCACGAAATCGGCGACATAGTCATCGGCGGGGTTCATGACGATGTCTTCGGCCGTTCCGATCTGCACCACCTTGCCGTCGCGCATGATCGCGATCCGATTCCCGATGCGGACGGCTTCATCCAAATCATGGGTGATGAAGATCGTCGTCTTTTTCAGGATTTTGCTCAGTCGAATGAACTCATCCTGCAATTGCCGACGGATCAACGGGTCCAACGCCGAGAACGGTTCGTCCATCAACAACACATCCGGGTTCGCTGCCAGTGCCCGGGCAAGGCCCACACGTTGCTGCATTCCCCCGGACAGCTCGTGGGCGAATTTCGATCCCCAGGCTCCGAGTTCGACGATATCCAGAATAGCCGCGGCCTGACGCATGCGTTCATTCTTGCTGACCTGCCGGATTTCCAGCGGCATTGCGACATTGTCCAGCACAGACCGATGCGGCATCAGCGCAAAGTTCTGAAAGACCATGCCAATCTTGTTGTTGCGAAACTGCTGAAGCTCTTTCGGGCCCAGGGCCATCACGTCCGTGCCTTCGATTTCGATCTTGCCTGCGGTGGGCTCCAACAGCCGGTTGAAATGGCGGACCAGAGTGGACTTCCCGCTGCCTGACAGGCCCATGATGCAGAATATCTCGCCCCGGTTGACCGAAAGACTGACATCCGCGACGCCGACAACGCAGTTGTATTCCGCCAACACCTGGGCTTTGTCCAATCCACGGTCGCGGATTGCCTGCAGCGCCACCTCGGGCCTGCTCCCGAAAATCTTCCAGACATTCGAGATTTCAATAACGGTATCGTCGCTCATAAGTCCCCCAGAGGTGCGCATCTGGGTGGCGCCGTCCATCGCCGCCACCCTGTTTGGGACGAGAGATCAGAGACCCAGCCAGGCGTCGACACGATCCGGGTTCGCTTCGACCCATTCACGGGCAACGTCCGCCGGGTCGCGGCCCTTGCCGCTGATCTCATAGGCGAACTCGCTGACATCATCCGCCGTCAATGCGAAATTCGCCAAGAAATCGGCAATCGCCGGAGAGCGCTCTGGCAGCGTGTTGGACCACGCAATCTGCACGTTCTTGAGGGCGTCCTTGGTCGCAACATTGGATTTGTTGTACCAGTCCGGGTCATCAGACGGTTGGACCATCACGTATTTTGCCGGGTCGAATTGTGGCTCGGTCAACATCTGGACGTCGAACATGTACCAGACGGCATGCGGCTTGTAGCAATAAAAGGCGTAGCCTTCGCCCTTGGCGATGCTGTCCTTGATCCGCGCGGTTTTCACGCTTTCCTCGGCACGTATCGGCTCAATGAAATCAAGTAAACCATAGTCGCGGGTTTTGACTTCGTTCACGTTGGCCGAAGCCCAACCCGGCGCGCCAATCCACATTTCACCTTTGCCATTGCCGTCACTGTCCATCAATGCGGCCACATCCGGGCGGCCCAGATCGGCGATGTCGGTGATGTTGTTGGCTTCACCAAAGTCTTTGCTGACGCAGAAACCCTGATTGCCCTCGTAGGGGTTCGATGACAGGGTGACGGTGCCCGCTTCGTCCACATACTTCTTGGTGAAGCTTTCCTGGTTGGGCAGCCAAACGTCGGGATGAACGTCGATATCGCCCTTGCCCTGATCCATCGCCTGAAAGATCGTGGCGTTGTTGCCGGGCACATATTCCACTTTGCCCCCGATGCGCATTTCCACGACTGCGCCCAGTACATGGGCAATCGCCTGGGCGCCGGTCCAGGATGGCACGCCGATTTTCACTTCTTCGGTTGCGAATGCCGGCACAGCGCAGACGCTGAGCGCAGCAGCCATCCCCAGCTTTTTCAGATTGGTTCTCATGGTCTTCTCCTCTGTTGAAATGCGCCGTGGTTCGGCGTCGTTCTTTCCGTTGTTCGATTTTCCCGTCGCGCAATAGGGGCGCGCCAACTTGCCTTTGGCGACACATTCGGACGGGAGGCTGAAAACAAGGCCAACCGCCACACCCTGCCCGGAAGTCTAGAACAGGAGCTTTTCCGAGAGCCAATTCGAACATTTCATCAAACTATTCTGTTTCTGCATAGTTTTCTGTACCCTTGCTGAAAATGCTCTTTCACAAGCGGGGACACGCTTTGGATCTGAATTGGCTACGCGATTTTGAATGCCTCGCCCGGACCTTGAACTTCACCCGTGCGTCTGATGAACGTAACATCACGCAATCCGCATTCAGTCGCAGAATCAAAGCGTTGGAAAGCTGGGTGGGGCTGCCTTTGGTCAATCGGGCAACCTATCCGGTTCAATTGACCGAGGCCGGCAAACAATTCCTGCCTGTTGCCCAGGCGGCAATTTCACAGCTGTCTGAATCCCGCCAATCCCTGCGGGACGCCGACCGGGGCGACAGTCGGTTCATCCGGTTTTCGGTTCTGCACACCATTGCGGTTAATTTTTTGGCAACCCGCATAGAAGAGTTGCAGAAACAGATCCCCGATTTGCGCACACGCGTCCTGTCCGATTCTCTGAGCACCTGCTGTGATCTTTTGGTCGAAGGCGCGGTGGATATCCTGCTGTGCTACTATCACCATACTGTCTCGCCCATGATCGACGAAACCGCGTTCGAGCGTAAGGATCTGTTGAAGGACCGTCTGATACCGGTGGCTGCCGCTCAGCCGGTGCGGACACTGGGTTGGGATTTGTCCCGGCAGGATGGCCCGCCGATCCCCTATCTGGCCTATGACCGATCGTCCTTCTTGGGCATGGTCGTTGAAAACACCGTTGACCGGAAACCCCAGAATACCGAAACGATATATGTCGATAGCCTGGTCGAAACGATCAAACGTAGATTGATGACCGGCAGCGGATTTGCCTGGATGCCCGAAACGTCGATCTCAGCGGAGCTGGATCAGGGCTTGCTGGTGCCGATCGGTGACGATGCATGGTGTGCGACGTTGACGATTTCAGCCTTTTCCAATCCGGCCAGTTTGGATCAGATCGCGCACCAGCTTTGGCAGCGTTTGTGACCGGACGGATTCGTTTTGGCGCACCAACCGGCCATTGAACGGAAGATGCGCCTTTACCTCGTATGCCGGTCCGTCTGAGAAAAACTGACGATCGCGCGGACCAGCAGATCAATCGTATCCACTGCATTGGCGTCATCCGCGACGCTGTCGGCAATGAGGGAGAATTCAGAGCAAGCGACAAACTGCAAGTCCGCCCCCGCCTTGACCAAGGCCCTTGAGGACGCTCGCAGAGTTTCGCGCGCCTTGTCGCTTTGACCGTTGACCTTGATCGCGCGGATCGCCTCCAGCATCGCGCCGTCATCCGTTGGCCAAACGGTTGACAGCCCGCGCGCTTGCAGGGCTGTTTCGAAAAGGCCAGTACGGCGCACCGCCGGAGAAGCGAGCACACCAACGCACCCCCCCTTCCCGAGTGTCCCGACGGCGTGATCCGCGGCCAGTTCAACCATGTTCAACAGCGGAACGGTCACGGCCTCGGTGATCGCCTTTGCATAGTGATGCGCCGTGTTGCAGGGCATTGCCAGCGCCATGGCACCGGCATCCTGAAGTCGTCGTGCCATGGCCGCCAGTGTCGGCCCCGGATCTTCGCCCGCCCCTTCGATCAGATGCGCGATCCGCGACGGGACCTGAGTGTTCATGTCGATCAAAAGCGGAATGTGGTCCCGGTCGTCGCTCACCGGCACGGCCTCGACCAGCTTGCGCTGGAGGAGGATCGTTGCCTCGGGGCCCATGCCGCCAAGAATGCCGATGGGGCGATGCGTCATTGCTCAGATATTCACCCAGCGGTCTTTGTGATCGAAGGCAAAGTCATACCCCGCCAAAGCCGCCGCGCCGCCCGTGTGAAGGAAAACGACCCGCTGGTCTTTGAATTCGCCTTTGCGCGCCAGACCGATCAGGCCCGCCGCACCCTTGGCCGAATAGCAGGGATCCAGAAGGATACCTTCCAATTCGGCAAACATCTGGATCGCTTCGATGCCGCTTTCCGTGGGCAGGCCATAGCCTTCGCCGACATAGTCGGTATTGGCCACGACATCTTCACGCTTTACCACGCCCGCGCACCCCAGCTTTTCGGCCGTCTTGCAGGCGAGGTCGTACACCATCTGTTCCTGCTTTGGCCGAGGGGCCCTTGTCCCGATGCCAAGCACGGGCACCTGCGCATTCATGGCGCACATTCCCGTCACCAAACCTGCCTGCGTACCGGACGACCCTGTTGCATGTACCAGCCGGTCAATCCGCAATCCGCTGTCATTGGCCTGACCCAACAGTTCAAAGGCCGCGTTTACATAGCCCAGCGCCCCGGTCGGGTTCGAGCCGCCGCCGGGAATGACATAGACATTGCGGCCTTCTGCCCGTTTCTTCGCGGCAGTCTTTTCCATTTCGCCCGGCATATCGTGCCCCCCGGGAAACTTCTGGGTGGTCGCGCCGTGCAAGTGATCCAGCAGGACATTGCCGTTTGTATTGTAGTTGCCATCTTGATAGCCGGTGCGATCTTCCAGAAGAATATGGCAATCAAGGCCCAGCTTGGCGGCAAAGGCTGCGGTTTGTCGACCGTGGTTGGTTTGGGTGGCACCTTGCGTCATCACCATGTCGGCGCCCTGTGCTTCTGCTTCGGCCATCAGGAATTCCAGCTTGCGGGTCTTGTTGCCGCCGGTTGACATGCCGGTGCAATCGTCGCGCTTGATCCAGATTTCCACCCCCAGTTCTTTGGAAAGCCGCTTCATCGGTTCAAGCGGTGTCGGAAGATGGGCGAGGTGAAGGCGGGGAAAGCGCGCAAGATGCATGTCACAATTCCTAATATTGATTTTCGTCAATTTACGCTGTGTGTTGCCGCTCTGCTAATTCGAAATTCAGTATGTATGTTGCAAAAATTGCATATTAGTAAGGCCTGCGCTATCTGGTTCACATGCGTTTGGAATGGATCGACGACATATTGGCCGTGCTGGACAGCGGATCGCTGACGCGCGCTGCCGAAAAACGGCTGCTGACCCAATCTGCCTTTACCCGTCGGGTGCGGCTCATCGAAGGCAGTATCGGTGCGACCCTGTTTGATCGTCGCCGCAAACCCGTATCCCTGATGCCGGGCGTTCAGGCGTTGGAACCTGAACTGCGCGAGCTGAGCGCGCGTCTGCACAAACTGCGTCACAGTTTGAAAACAGAAAGCGATCAGGCCAGCCAGTCTTTGTCGCTCGTGTGCCAGCATGCGCTGACGACAACCGTCTCGCCGAAAGTGGTCCGGATGTTGACCGAAAACAGCGATATCTCGGTTCAGGTGCGATCGGGGAACCAGGATAAATGCCTGTTGCAGCTGATCTCGAAAGAAGTCGATTTCGCGATCATGTACGCGGCATCGGACGGCGGGGTGCAGAACCTTGAAAGTGCGTTTGAGGCGAAAACGCTTGGTGCTGAGACATTGATCCCGGTATGCGCACCTGCAATGCGCCGGGAATTGGATTGCAAGACCATTCCTGCGATTGTCTACCCGCCTGATGTCTTTCTTGGGCAAGTGTTTTCCCGATTGATTGCACCGCGTTTGCCCGACGAAACCAGACTCGTGGCCAAGGCCGAGACGGCCCTGACGCTGGCGATGCTGCATTATGCCGTGAATGAAATCGGCGTTGCCTGGTTGCCCTATTCTTTGGTCGCCACGCCGCTTGCTCAGGGACAGCTTGTAAGCGTTGAAGACGCCCTGCCTGCGCAGGCGCTGACAATAAGAATGGTCCGTTTGGCCGAAGCGAAGCCAGAGTTCAGTGAATTGATTTGGCAACGTCTTGCCGGGCAATCGCAAAGCTTTTGGTTGTCGCAGGATCAAAGCGACGACGCGACCTGAGCCGTTCACCGAAAAAGGTGCCGGGTCTGCCGATCAGCGTCGGAAGAATACGCAACGGAATAGTGGCAAAACCGGGCAGGATGTATCTAACCTGTGCTGAAATGACAGCAACAGGGCAGGTCAACGGATGTTCAGGAAGGTATTGAAAACGGGTATAGGTGTCGTGGTTCTGGGCATCGTCGGGCTGCTTGGTTATCTGCTGATCGCCCCCCCGGATTTGCTGAAAGTGGGCACGAATTACTCGGCCAAGATTGTCTGTTCAAACGTTTTCATTGCGGGACGTGATCCGGAAGAGGTCCTTGCGGTGGATGTGCAGGCCCCGGGGCATCCGCTGCTCAAACATGTTTCGATTGATGTCGATCGAGAGGCGCAGACTGTTCATGCGCGGCTCTTTCGGTTCTTCGCGCCCGCCAGGTCGCAGTTCCGGCAGGGGCTTGGCTGCACCAACGTGCATGCTACATCCCTGAGCACGCAGCGACTTGAAGCCGCCAATCCCGTGCCGACAGGTCTTTGGCCAAGCGGAAACGACGTTGCGCTGTCTGATAATCCCAAAATTCAGGCCGTCTTGTCGGATTATACGCTGCTTGGCGAAGGGTACCGCGCCATAGTGGTGGTTCAAGGCGGCCGCATCGTGGCCGAACGCTATGCGGAAGGGTTCGACGCCGACACACCGTTGCTGGGCTGGTCCATGACCAAGACGGTCACGGCCGGGCTGATCGGAACGTTGATCAACGCGGGTCAGATGAATGTATCGGACACCCTTGTCGACAGCTTTCCCAATTGGGCAGAAGACGCAAGGCGAGACATTACTGTTGCGGACATGCTGGCAATGACAAGCGGTCTGCAATGGAATGAAGAATACGGAGACGTGTCAGACGTGACCAGGATGCTGTATCTCAGCAATGACATGGCCGGTTTCGCTGCTGACCGTGCACTGGAAGCCGGCATTGGAGCCGACTTCAACTATTCCTCGGGCACGTCCACCGTGTTGTCCCGGGTTTGGCAGGACAAGCTGCCCGATGGCGGTTTGAGCTATCCTCGGGATGCGCTTTTTGAACCGCTTGGCATGGCTTCGGCGATCATCGAGACGGATGTCGCCGATACATTCATCGGATCCAGCTATATGTACGCCACGGCCCGAGACTGGGCGAAGTATGGCCAGTTTCTGCTGCAAAAAGGGGTTTGGGACGGCGCACAGATTCTGCCCATAGGTTTTGTGGACTGGATGTTCGAACCCGTTGCGGCGTCTGGTGGGGAATATGCCAAAGGTCATCTTTGGTTGAAATCGCCGGGCGACCTGCCACCGTTTGAAGACGCGGTTTGGTTGCAAGGGCATGACGGTCAGTCCATCGGAATTTTCCCATCGCGTGACATGGTCGTCGTGCGGATGGGGCTTACACCTTCACGGGTGGGCTATTCTTCTTTTCCCTTGGCGAAAGCGCTTATTGCGGCTTTCGGGGGGTAGGGGATCGAACATTCACGTCGACCCACCGCCCGACATTGCGGCGGGCATCGCCCGTAGGGCAGGACACTGGGTCGCAGATCGGTATCTTGCACGCCGGCACAGTTTGGTATACCGCCGCATACAAATTCAAGGTGCCGGGCTTTCACATGGCCCGGTGCATCAGCTAAATGGTCGGAACCGTCATGAGCCTTTACACAGAATACCTGAACGAAATCGAGACGCGCAAAGAACAGGGTCTGCACCCCAAACCCATCGAAGACGGTGCTCTTTTGCAGGAAATCATCGGGCAGATCAAAGATACGGGTCACGCTCATCGTGCCGATTCACTGAACTACTTCATCTACAACACGCTTCCGGGCACAACCAGCGCCGCAGGTGAAAAGGCGCGCTTTCTGAAAGAGATCATCCTGGGTGAAGCGATGGTCGAAGAAATCTCGCAGGATTTCGCGTTTGAATTGCTGTCGCATATGAAGGGCGGCCCATCGGTAGAGGTTCTGCTTGATCTGGCGCTGGGCGATGACGCAGAGATTGCGCAGAAAGCGGCGGCAGTTCTGAAAACCCAGGTGTTCCTGTACGACGCAGATACCAACCGTCTGAAAACAGCCTTTGAGGCCGGGAACGCCGTTGCCAGGGACATTCTGGAAAGCTATGCCAAGGCCGAGTTCTTTACCCGGCTTCCCGACATCGAAGAAGAAATCAAGGTTGTGACCTATGTGGCGGCCGAAGGGGATATTTCGACCGATCTTCTGTCGCCCGGCAATCAGGCGCATTCGCGGTCGGACCGCGAATTGCACGGAAAGTGCATGATCTCACCCGAAGCACAGGCCGAGATTCAGGACTTGCAAAAACAGCACCCGGACAAGCGCGTCATGCTGGTTGCTGAAAAAGGGACGATGGGCGTTGGATCGTCGCGCATGTCCGGTGTCAACAACGTTGCATTGTGGACCGGAAAGCAAGCTAGCCCCTATGTTCCATTCGTGAACATCGCGCCGGTTGTTGCCGGTACAAACGGGATTTCACCGATCTTTCTGACCACCGTCGGCGTCACCGGCGGGATCGGCATCGATCTCAAGAACTGGGTCAAGAAAGTGGATGCCGACGGCAATCCGATCCTGAACAATGACGGCAATCCTATCCTCGAGCAGAAATATTCCGTCGAGACCGGAACGGTACTGACCATCAACACCAAGGACAAAAAGCTGTACAATGACGCAGGCGACAAAGAGCTGGTCGATCTGTCATCATCCTTCACGCCGCAAAAGACCGAGTTCATAAAGGCCGGAGGATCTTATGCCATTGTCTTTGGTAAAAAGCTCCAGACATTCGCAGCCGAGACGCTCGGCATCGAGCTGAAATCCGCTTTTGCACCGTCCAAAGAGATCTCGCATGAAGGGCAGGGCCTGACGGCGGTTGAAAAGATATTCAACAAGAACGCGGTCGGCGTAGCCGAAGGCAAAGTTCTGCATGCGGGCTCGGATGTTCGGGTGAAGGTCAACATCGTCGGTTCGCAGGACACCACCGGCCTGATGACGGCGCAGGAACTGGAAGCCATGGCGGCTACGGTGATCTCGCCCACCGTTGACGGCGCCTATCAGTCTGGCTGTCACACTGCTTCGGTTTGGGATTCCAAAGCGCAGGCGAATATCCCAAAACTGATGAAATTCATGAACAACTTTGGTCTGATCACCGCGCGTGACCCCAAAGGTGTTTATCACTCGATGACAGACGTCATCCACAAGGTTCTGAACGACATCACCGTGGATGACTGGGCGATCATCATCGGTGGCGACTCGCATACACGTATGTCCAAAGGCGTCGCGTTTGGCGCTGACTCGGGTACTGTCGCACTGGCGCTGGCCACTGGCGAAGCCACCATGCCGATCCCGGAATCGGTCAAGGTGACATTCAAGGGCCAGATGGCGGATCACATGGATTTCCGCGATGTGGTTCACGCCACCCAGGCGCAGATGCTGAAGAAATTCGGCGACAACGTGTTCCAGGGCCGGATCATCGAAGTTCACATCGGCACATTGCTGGCGGATCAGGCATTCACCTTTACTGACTGGACGGCCGAGATGAAGGCCAAGGCCTCAATCTGCATCTCGGCGGATGACACGTTGATCGAATCTCTGGAAATCGCGAAAAGCCGTATCCAGATCATGATCGACAAGGGAATGGATAACGAGGCCCGGACACTGCAAGGTCTGATCGACAAGGCCGACGCGCGCATCGCGGAAATCAAGTCGGGTGAAAAGCCCGCCCTGAAACCGGATGAAAACGCCAAGTATTTTGCCGAGCTGGTGGTTGATCTGGATGAGATCAGCGAACCCATGATCGCCGACCCGGATGTCAATAACGCCGATGTCTCAAAGCGTTACACCCACGACACGATCCGGCCGGTTTCCCACTACAAAGGGGAAAAGAAGGTCGATCTGGGATTTGTTGGATCGTGCATGGTGCACAAGGGCGATCTGGTCATCGTCTCGCAAATGCTGAAAAACATCGAGCAGGAGAAGGGCACAGTAGAATTCAAGGCCCCTCTGGTCGTTGCTGCGCCCACCTACAACATCATCGATGAGCTGAAAGAAGAAGGCGAGTGGAGCATTCTTCAGAAGTATTCAGGCTTTGAATTCGACGATCTGTTCCCAAAGAGCAAAGCGCGGACGGAATACGAGAACATCCTGTATCTGGAGCGTCCGGGATGTAACCTCTGCATGGGCAACCAGGAGAAAGCCGCAAAGGGTGACACTGTGCTGGCCACGTCCACACGCCTGTTCCAGGGGCGTGTTGTTGAGGACGCGGCGGACAAGAAAGGCGAATCCCTGCTTGCTTCGACCCCGGTGGTGGTGCTGTCGGCTGTTTTGGGCCGAATGCCGACCGCCGAGGAATACAAATCGGCCGTGAAAGGTATCGACCTGACCAAATTTGCGCCTCCGATGGAAAAGCCCGCAGGCACGAAGTCAGCGCATTTCTAAACGCAAGGCACAAAGTTGATTGCCCGGTCATCCCTTCAGGTGGCCGGGCGATTGAGTTCCGCTGTGTTCAGGCCTGGTTGCAGCGCGCGCCGCGCAAAAGCGCGGCATGGGAATGCCCCGAACCTTTCGCACGACTTCGCGTGGGCCACTGGGGAAAAATCCATGATCCACGGTTATACGGCCGCTGTTTGGCGTCAGGCTGACAGCTCTTTATACATGTAAGTTGTGGGTTCCAGTCTGGTTTCGAACGGGTTCCGGCAATAGTTCGGAATTTCCCCGGCGATCTGAAATCCAAGGTCCAGATAAAGCAATCGAGAAGGGTCGGTGCTGCGGGTATCAAGAACCAGCATCGTGCGTTCCAACTCTGTCGTTCGTTGAAAAAGGGCTTGCATCAAGGCGCGGCCAAAACCGCGCCGTCTGGCGTTAGGGTGCACCAGAAGTTTCGCGACATCGGCGCGGTGCGGCTGATTGGGCATGGTCGCGGGGATCAGTTGCACCGTGCCCTGAATGCGCCCGTTGTCGTGGAGGACAAACAGCTCCAATGCACCGGATTTCAGCCCAGGTCGAACGTTTTGCAGCCAGTATTTTCGTGCGTCACCCTCGGTAAACGGAAGGACGAAGCCGATGCTGGCCCCGTCATGCACACAGGCGTGGAGGATTTCCGCCAGATCATCTACTGCCGCGCTGAAATCGGGATCGGTCAGACGCGAGATCATATCAGCACCAAGAGATAACGCGCACCGCGAGATGCGCCTGTTTCGAACCGGGTCGGGCCCGACAGGTGATAGCGCAGGCAATCTCCGGCGCTCAGCGCATGAGGTGTTCCGTCAACAGTCAGTGTCAGTGCGCCGTCGATCAGGATCAGATGGTGTTCCTGTCCGGACTTGGGCGGCGCCTCGTAAGTGATGACCGTGTCGCGCGGCAGGTGGCATTCCACGACCTCGGCGTTCAGGCCGTTTGCAGGGGGTGAAACTGCACGGCGGGTAAAGCCAGTTTCGGGATCGCGCCATTCGGTCTGGCGTTCAAACGGCACTTTGGGGTCAAAGCTGTCTTCGACCATCATCAAAAGCCGGGACATCGGCAGGCCATAAGCGGCACAGAGGCGGCCAAGATTCTCAGCGGTGGGGCTGACCTCTCCTTTCTCCATGCGGGACAGCGTGGCGCGGCTGATTCCGCTTTGAGCGGCCAGTTGATCCAGCGACCATCCGCGCCCGTGGCGGAGATCGTTCAAACGGACGGCAAGGCGGTTTGAGAGGTTGTCGAGCATGGATCAAAAACGAGAGGAGTTTTCATTTACGGGAAAAGTACAAAAGAAATATGGTTGTGTAAATGAAAAAGGGCGCAGAAACTCCGCGCCCTCTGCCAGCTTTTGACGAGGCAGTGGATTACTTCCAGCCGACTTCGTTAAAGATTTTCTGTGCTTCCGGGATGTTTTTTGCGACTTCCGACAGGTTCACGCCGTCAGCTTTGAACTCACCCAGTGCCTTTACCGATTCCGCTAGTTCAACACTCTGTACTGCCGGGAATTCGTCATTGCCCGCCGAGAAGTACTTCTGCGCCTGATCGCTTGCCAGATACTCGAGGAACAGGATTGCGTTTTCCTTGTTCGGTGCGTGTGCCGCGACGCCACCGCCCGACAGGTTCATATGCGCACCATAGCTGTCCTGATTGGGGAAGACCCAGCCGATCTTGTCGAGATCAGAGGACAGGCCTTTGACGTCTTTGCGGATAGCCCGTGCATAGTAGTAGGTGTTCGATACAGCGATGTCGCATTCACCCGAAACGATGCCACGCAGCTGGTCGGTGTCACCTCCCTGCGGGTCTCGGGCCATGTTGGCGACAACGCCTTCCGCCCAGGATTTTGCAGCTTCGGCGCCTTCATGTGTGATGATCGAGGCGAGCAGGGTCTGGTTGTAGGTGTTGGTCGAGGACCGGATGCAGATCAGGCCCTTGTATTCCGGCTTGGCCAAGTCCGCGTAAGTGGCCGGCGGATTGGCAACGTTTTCTTTGTTGAAAAAGATGATCCGACCGCGCTGCGAGAAGCCGAACCACTGGTTGTCTTCGTCCTGAAGGTTGGCGGGGATGCGCTCCTCCAGGGTTTCGCTGTCGATGGCTTGCAGAATGCCCGCATCTTTGGCGCGCGCCAGGCGAGACGTGTCGACCGTGAGCATGACATCCGCCGGAGAGTTCGCGCCTTCGGCTTCCATACGCGCGATCAATTCATCCGCCTTGCCTTCGATCCGGTTGATCTTGATGCCGGTCGTTTCTTCGAAGTCCGTGTAAAGACGTTCGTCAGTGTCATAGTGGCGCGACGAATAAAGGTTCAGCTCGCCTTCAGCCGCGGCTGATGTTGCGATCAATGCCGACAGAGCGGCAGCCAGGCAGGTTGTGGATTTCAGCATTGTTTGCCCCAACAATTGAATTTCGCGTCGGTCGATATCCCGACTGATTTGCTCAATTATACGATTCTCAGCGAGATGCAAGAAAATCCGACAGATTTACTTGGTCAAATGAGCGCAGGCGCCCTTGCGAGGCTTTTCCGGGCGGGCGCGACTTGAGTTGAACGGGAAGATCCGCGTCACAGGGAAGTGTCTGGATCACTCACGATCAAGTACCTCAACTGCAAGGATCGTGGGCAAATGGCGCGCGACTTCCGTCCAGGTGTCCCCTTCATCAACACTGGCAAAAACCGAGCCGCTGTTGGTCCCGAAATAGACACCGGCGGGGTCTCGGTGGTCTCCGGCCATGGCCTGTCGCAGAACAGTGAAAAAACAGCTTTCTTGCGGCAACCCACGCCGCTGGTCTTGCCATGTTGCGCCTCCATTTGTGGATTTCCAAACTGCCGCAGCGGCATCCGGTGGATAGCGCCCGATGCTGTCTCCGTTCAAAGGTAATGTCCAGATCGTGTCAGGATCGCGTGGGTGCACATGAATCGGAAATCCAAAGGTGGATGGCAGGCCTTTGGTGATGTCATCCCAACTGCGCCCTCCGTCGGCCGAGCGCCAGACACCGTGATGGTTTTGCTGGTAGAGCAAATCCGCGGTTCCCGGAGCTTGAACCATGTTGTGGACGCAATGACCCGTTTCACCATCCCTGGGGGCAGCGGGATGATCATGATGCGTGCAAGATTCGGCGTTGGACAATCTGTTGCGCCGCTCCCAGCTTGCGCCGCCATCCTCGGTTGCAAACACACCCGCAGCGGAAATGCCGACCCAGAGCTTTTTCGAATCATTTGGGTCAGTCACGATTGTATGCAGGACCAGTCCCGCACCGCCGGGATTCCAATCGGGTGCTGAGGGGTGGTTTGTCAGGCCCTCAAGCGTGTCCCATGTCCGACCATTGTCGTGGCTGGCAAGCAGGCGGGCCGGTTTTGTGCCAGCGTACAACGTTCCATGTTGATAACGCAAAGACCAGACCTGAGAAAACTCATCGGCGAATGGTGCGGGTTCTCCGGTCCAGCCAATCATCTGGGCAAAATCCTGATCGTTGGCGGCCCACTCGTCCATTTGGCCCTTGGTGAGTTTTGCGACCTGCCAAGTCACACCGCCGTCTTCGGAACACCAGACACCGGCGCCATGCCAGTCACCACCGCCCCCGGCCCAAAGCGTGCCCGTTCCCTTGTCGCCGATGACGTGGTTGATCGGCCATCCTTCGCAATGCGGGCCCGTCACTTTCCAGCCTGATCTGTTCTGATCACCAGAGATAATGAACGTTCCCTTGGTCGTCCCCACCAGTACGTCGATGCCGTGTTCGCGCATGGGTTTTACACTCCGCAATATCGAAGCAAGGGTAGCACGTCGGGCGCACAGGTGCAGAAAACAAAAAAAACCGCGCTCAAGAGCGCGGTTTTCTAAAACGATGTTTCGCTGTTCTCAGCCCTGACGAGCTTTGAACTTGCGCTGCGTCTTGTTGATAACGTAGACGCGGCCTTTGCGACGCACAATACGGCAGTCGCGGTGCCGATTCTTGAGCGAGCGGAGCGAGTTCTTGACCTTCATGGTCTGTCTCCAATCTGCGGCGCCTTCATCAAGGACGTGGCCAGCGCCTGGGTTACTCGGGTGTCCCGGATCTCCGGAACAGTGAAATCATGGTGGGCGGTACAAGGATCGAACTTGTGACCCCTTCGATGTCAACGAAGTGCTCTACCGCTGAGCTAACCGCCCACTTTCCCTTTGCGTGCCCAGCCCCATAACGAAATGGGGCGCGGAACCCCGCGCCGGTAGCGGGGTCTATAAAAGGAGTCGCAAAGGGGTTCAAGGGGTTTGGTAGAACTATTTTCCGGTCTATGTTGATTGCGAACATGGAGGGATCATGCAGAACGCAGCCTTTGTATTGGATATGCCAGAAAACCGCAGTTCATGCGTGGTTTTTTCATCTCCGCATAGCGGGCGGAATTATCCAGAAGCGTTTTTGAAGCGGTCCGTTCTGAATCAAAGCGTGATTCGATCCTCGGAAGACGCCTTCGTGGATCAATTGTTTGCTGCTGCGGCCGAAAATGGCGCGCCTTTGATCAAAGCGACCATGCCGCGCGCCTATCTGGACCTGAATCGCAGTCTGGATGAACTGGACCCGGCGCTGATCAGCGGTGCCCGCAGGCATGGGCACAACCCCAGGGTCGCATCAGGGTTGGGTGTGATACCCCGCGTTGTGGCCAATGGACGGGCAATCTACAGCGGCAAGCTGACCATGGACGAGGCGCGGCTGCGTATCGACACCTATTGGCGCCCCTATCATGCACGTTTGAAATCCCTGCTGGCCGAATCACACGAGAAATTCGGCCAGGCCATACTGGTGGATTGCCACTCCATGCCGCATGAGGCGGTGGCCATGGCTGGTACGACCCGAAACAAACGGCCCGAGATCGTGCTGGGTGATCGGTTCGGTGCTTCGGCCTCGTCTGAAATCGTGGACCTCGTCGAATCGGCGTTTGCTGCGGCAGGTCTGAATGTTGTGCGCAATGCCCCGTTTGCGGGGGCCTATGTGACTCAGACTTATGGCCGCCCCACCCGCCAGCAACACGCGATCCAGATTGAAATCGACCGGGCCTTGTATATGGACGAAGAAAAGATTGCGCCGAACGCCAATTTCATGACGTTTTCGAAACTCCTTCGGCAGGTGGTGCGCGACATATCCAGGATCGGTTCCAAACCTCATCGTCTGGCGGCGGAATGAAACTAGCGCAAAGCACGGCCCTTCACGATTGCTTCCGGGCCGAACCTCTGGCGGATTTGGTCGGTGGCCCGCTCGGCCTGTGATCTGCGGGCGGCGCCGGGATCAAGCAGGTCGCCGGAGATGTCGGCCTGATCCGCCGGGCACAGGTCAGACAGGCCACACCCCAACAGGCGGTACGGCCCCTGATCCCCCACCTGATCGAAAAGCCCTTTTGCGGTGCGATAAATCCTGTCCGCGATCTGCGTTGCGTCCCGCAATGACACGCGCCGTGTCAGAACCTTGTGATTGGCTTTCTTCAGCTTCAGCGTAACGACCCGGCCAGCCAGATCCTTGGCCTTGGCCCGGTCCGAGACCTTCAGGGCCATGCGCCACAAATGTCCGTCCAGAACATCAATATTGGCGGTGTCCTCGAAAAACGTGGTCTCATTGCTGATGGATTTCATCGGTTCATGGGCTGAAACGCGCCGTTTGTCCTGACCCCGTGCCAAATGCCACAGGCGATACCCCATCGAGCCGAAACGCGCAGTCAAAGCCTCCTGATCCCAACGCAGCAGGTCGTTGAAGGTTCGAATCCCTGCCCGGTCCAGTGTTTCCTGCGCGGCGGGGCCAATGCCCCAGATCAACCTTACGGGTTTGTCATTCAGAAACTCTGCCGTCTCTGCCTTGCCGATCACCGAAAACCCGCGGGGCTTGTCGAGGTCCGAGGCAACCTTGGCCAGAAACTTGTTGTGACTCAGCCCGATGGATCCTGTCACACCCAGTTCATCCTTCATGCGTTTGACCAGGCGCGCCAGCATGACGGCCGGGGGGGCTCCGTGCAGGCGTTCGGTGCCGGACAGGTCCATGAAAGCTTCGTCAAGGGACAGGGGTTCGACCACTGGTGTCAGTTCGTCCATCATGGCGCGGATGTCCCGTGACACCTGGGCATATACGGACATGCGTGGTTTGATCACGACGGCATCGGGGCACAGTTGCAGCGCTTTGAACATGGGCATGGCGGATCGCACACCGCGAATTCGGGCCACGTAGCATGCCGTGGACACAACACCGCGTTTGCCGCCGCCGATGATGACAGGCTTGTCTGCCAGTTCCGGATTGTCCCGCTTTTCCACCGAAGCATAGAAGGCATCGCAATCCATATGCGCGATGGACAGATCAAACAGTTCGGGATGAGACTTTACCCTGGGGCTGCCACAGGCCGTGCAGCGCCGTTCGTTCGTCAAAGGGGTCAGGCAATCTCGGCAAAGACCGGGCATCTGCGTCCTCGTGTGTTCCGCAGTTGTCTTGGGGGTTCCTTATATCATCCAGTGGTATCGATCAAAGATCATTCAGAGAAAAGAAACCCCCCGCGCTTTGCGGGGGGAAGTAACGAACCTCAGGAAGAGTAGGTTCGTTGGGGAGTAAATCCCCTTAAGAATCGCTAAGATTTTCGGGCTGAGATAGGGTTAAGCGCGCTTTTCAAAAACTCGCTTTTTGAATGTGTGTTTTCTGGCACAGGGACGATTTGGCGCGGATTCGCGAAAAATTGACGTAAGGTCAACCTGTTGCGGCGGTTTTTTCAGCATGAATCCCAGTTGAAACGAAGGCCCTTCTCATCACGTTTTTAGAGAATTTAACTCGGTCAAAACGGCCGCGGCCGCGGATTTCGGATCTTCGGCCTGATAAATGGGGCGGCCAACTACGATATGATCCGCTCCGTCCTGGATGGCGCTGGCCGGTGTGGCCACACGTTTTTGATCGCCCAGTGCCGCGCCTGCCGGACGCACGCCGGGGGTTACGATCAGCCGGCCCGCCGCCTGGGGCAGGGCGCGGATCAGGGCGGCCTCCTGCGGGCTGGCGATCACGCCGTCGGCCCCGGCCTCGAAGGCGTGGGCGGCGCGTTCCACCACCATGTCCTGAACGTCACCGGCCTTCATCATGCCGGCATCCAGATCGTCGCGGTTCAGCGAGGTCAGGATTGTCACCGCCAGGATCTTCAGATCCTTGCCCGCCGCCCCTTCCTTGGCGGCGCGCACCACATGCGGGTCGCCATGCACGGTCAGGAAATCCAGATCGAACTGCGCCAGCCCCCGCACCGCGTTTTCCACCGTGTTGCCGATGTCGAACAGCTTCATGTCCAGGAAGATGCGCTTGCCATGTTCCTGCTTGAGCTCGTTGGCCAGTGCCAGCCCGCCGCCTGTCAGCATGCCCAGGCCGATCTTGTAGAACGACACGGCGTCGCCCAGCGTCTCGGCCAGCTTCAGCCCTTCCAGCGCGTTGGGGACGTCGAGGGCGACGATCAGGCGGTCATCTGCGGTTCGGGACATTGTTTCGGCCTTTCAAACTTGACGGGATCGGCGCTTCTGTAGAGCGTGTGACGCATTGAGACAAGAAAAGACGCAGGAAAAAACGGGATGATACGGTTGGGTGTGGTGGCCTCGGCCGGAACCCGACCCTGACGATCCACCGCAGGACCCCGACTATTCGGATGGAGAGTGTGACTGCCTGATGGCCGCTGCCGCTCCGGGGCAGTCGCCCTATTTCGACGGGGTGAAATGGGCCGACATGGACGCCGAGAATGCGATGGCGATCTGTGCCGATCTGCTGCTGAAAGACCAGGATGTCGATGCCGAGGTCGCCGCCGCCTTTGGCCGGGCGCTCATGAAAGGCGGCAAGCTGGAAATGGCGCTCGAGTTTTCGGAACTGGCCGCGATGGAGGGCAGCGGGCTGGCGATGAACACGCTCGCTTCTCTCTATAATGATGGCGAGATCGTTCCCGCGGACCACGAGACCGCGTTTGCCTGGTACATGGCGGCTGCCGAAACCGGTCTGCCGATGGGGATGCACAACGTCGCTTATGGCTACGAGAACGGGAAAGGTATTGCGCCCGACATCGACAAGGCGCTGTACTATTATGAAAGGGCCGCATTCTTCGGATATGAGCCGTCTCTGCTGCACCTCGGCGTAATCTATCGCGAAGACACGCATGTCGCACGCGATATGCAGCGCACGGTCGACTATCTGAAGATGGCGGCCCCAAACGGCAGCGCCGATGCCGCGGCGCGTCTGGGCTAAATCCACGAGATCGGCGAGAACGGCTACTCCAAGGACATCGAACAGGCGCTGGATTATTATTTCCAGGCCGCCAAGCAGAACAATGTCGTGGCGCTGCACAATCTCGGGTCTTTGACCTATCACGGGCGGGACGGTGTGCCCCAGGACACGGAAGCAGCCTTGTTGTTCTGGGGCAGGGCAGCAAAGCTGGGCGATGTGAAATCGCAGCGCAAATTCGGCCGGTTGCTCTATGAAACCGGCGATGTCGAAGAGGCGCTGAGGTTTCTTCGCCTCGCGGCCGAGCAAGACGATGACGAGGCGCAAAAGCTGATCCGGCAGATCGAAGGCGGTTGACGCCCACGGCTGACAAAGGAGCCAGCGGTGTCCCCGCTTTGTCCCAACTGTGCTATGGTGCTGCCATTCTGAAACGAAAATTGCATCAAAGGGACAGACCATGAAGCACCTTGTTCCGCTGGCCGTCGTCGCCACGCTGGCCGCCTGCGACGACACGCCGCCACAGACCGAAACAGGCGTCGCGCCGCCCCCGACCAATGATGATTTGTATCTTGTTCGGGGCTATCGGTCCGAAGATGACTGGTGCCAGTTGACCGGCGAAACCGCCTTTACCGGCAATTTCCTCGACCACACCGCCGACCTTGTATCCTGCCCCACGGGCAGCGCCGCCGCGCAGTCTCTGGTCGAGGCGAACGATGCTCAGCAGGTGGCTGAAACCGGGGGCTACACCGTCTATACGATTCCGCGTGGTTGAGGAGTTTTTTCACTCTCTAGCCTCTTGAAGCGGCGGAGAAGTTTCCCAGATTGAGGTCAAGGCCCGGACCATTGCGTGCTGCCAAGCGGGCGCAAATTCACCGGGCGCTTGGAAAAGGAGAATATCATGGACTTGAACAAGTTCACCGAGCGGGCACGGGGATTCGTGCAGGCGGCGCAGACCATTGCGCTGCGCGAGGGGCACCAGAGGCTGGAACCCACACATATACTCAAAGCATTGATGGATGACGATCAGGGGCTGGCAAGCAATCTGATCACACGCGCGGGCGGCGCGCCGATCCGCGTGGTCGAGGCGCTTGACGCAGCCATGGGCAAGATACCGAAAGTCAGCGGCGATGCCGGCCAGATTTACATGGACGGCCAGACGGCCAAGGTTCTGGACGAGGCTGAAAAGATCGCCACGAAGGCGGGCGACAGCTTTGTGCCGGTCGAACGCGTGTTGATGGCGCTGTGCATGGTCAAATCCAAGGCCAAAGAGGCGCTGGAGGCGGGTGCCGTATCTGCGCAAAAGCTCAACGAAGCCATCAACGACATCCGCAAGGGGCGTACTGCTGACACCGCAACGGCGGAAGAGGGCTATGACGCGCTCAAGAAATATGCCCGCGACCTGACCGAGGCTGCGAGCGAAGGCAAGATCGACCCGATCATCGGCCGCGACGAGGAAATCCGCCGCGCGATGCAGGTCCTGTCGCGCCGCACCAAGAATAACCCGGTTCTGATCGGTGAACCCGGCGTCGGTAAAACCGCGATCGCCGAGGGCATGGCCCTGCGCATCGTCAACGGCGACGTGCCGGAATCGCTGAAGGACAAGAAGCTGCTTGCGCTCGACATGGGTGCGCTGATTGCCGGCGCGAAATACCGTGGTGAATTTGAAGAACGCCTCAAGGCTGTTCTGACCGAGGTGACCGAGGCCGCAGGTGAGATCATCCTGTTCATCGACGAGATGCACACGCTGGTTGGCGCGGGCAAATCGGATGGTGCGATGGATGCCGCCAACCTGATCAAGCCTGCGCTTGCACGGGGTGAGCTGCACTGCATCGGTGCGACCACACTGGACGAGTATCGCAAATACGTCGAAAAAGACGCGGCCCTTGCGCGCCGCTTCCAGCCGGTGATGGTTCAGGAACCGACGGTCGAGGACACGATCAGCATTCTGCGCGGTATCAAAGAGAAATACGAGCTGCACCACGGTGTGCGCATCTCGGATTCGGCGCTGGTGTCGGCGGCGACTCTGTCGCATCGCTATATCACCGACCGGTTCCTGCCCGACAAGGCCATCGACCTTGTCGACGAGGCGGCCTCGCGTCTGCGGATGGAGGTGGACTCCAAGCCCGAAGAGCTTGATCAGCTGGATCGTCAGATCCTTCAGATGCAGATCGAAGAAGAGGCGCTGAAGCTGGAAGACGATGCGGCATCGAAGGATCGCCTGGAAACCTTGCAGAAGGATCTTGCCGAGCTTCAGGAAAAATCCGCCGAGATGACCGCGCAGTGGCAGGCCGAACGCGACAAGCTGGCTGGCGCGCGGGATTTGAAGGAACAGCTCGACAAGGCGCGGGCCGATCTGGAAATCGCCAAGCGCGAAGGCAACCTCGCCAAGGCGGGTGAGCTGTCCTATGGCATCATCCCCGAGCTTGAGAAAAAGCTGTCCGAGGCCGAGAATGCCGAAAGCAACGCCATGATGGCCGAGGAAACGGTACGTCCGGAACAGATCGCCAGCGTTGTCGAACGCTGGACGGGCATCCCGACCGCCAAAATGCTGGAAGGCGAACGCGAGAAACTGCTGCGGATGGAAGAAGAACTGCATTCGCGCGTGATCGGTCAGGATGCGGCTGTCACCGCTGTTGCCAATGCAGTACGCCGTGCGCGTGCGGGTCTGAATGACGAAAACCGCCCGCTGGGCTCGTTCCTGTTCCTTGGGCCAACCGGCGTGGGTAAGACCGAGCTGACCAAGGCCGTGGCGAATTTCCTGTTCGACGACGACAACGCGATGGTGCGCATCGACATGTCCGAGTTCATGGAGAAACACGCGGTTGCCCGTCTGATCGGTGCCCCTCCGGGTTATGTCGGCTATGACGAAGGTGGTGTGCTGACCGAAGCCGTGCGGCGCAGGCCCTATCAGGTCGTGCTGTTCGACGAGGTCGAAAAGGCGCACCCGGATGTCTTCAACGTGCTGTTGCAGGTTCTGGACGATGGCGTTCTGACCGATGGTCAGGGCCGCACCGTGGACTTCAAACAGACGCTGATCATCCTGACGTCGAACCTTGGGTCTCAGGCGCTCAGCCAGTTGCCCGAAGGTGCGGACAGTTCACAGGCCAAGCGCGACGTGATGGACGCGGTCCGGGCACATTTCCGGCCCGAATTCCTGAACCGTCTGGACGAAACGATCATCTTTGACCGCCTCAAGCGGGCCGATATGGATGGCATCGTCGATATTCAGATGGCACGTCTGCAAAAACGTCTGGCCGCCCGCAAGATCGAGCTGGCCCTGGATGACAGCGCCAAGGAATGGCTGGCCAATGAAGGCTATGACCCGGTCTTCGGTGCCCGCCCGCTGAAACGCGTCATCCAGCGCGCCTTGCAGAACCCGTTGGCCGAAGCTCTGCTGGCCGGGGAAATCAAGGATGGTGACGTCGTTCCGGTCACCGCCGGGCCCGATGGTTTGATCATCGGTGATCGTTTGGGAACTTCCGAGCGACCCCGCCCGGACGATGCCGTGGTGCATTGATCTGACACCGTGAACTGAAAGGCCCGCTTTTTTGGCGGGCCTTTTTCATGTCGGCTTTCCATAGCCTTTGTTCAGATAATCACTGAGGACCTTCATCCAGACCTGCGCTTTCTCCATTTGAAACTGGGCCGTGAACCTCAGCTTCACAATACAATTTTCCACGACGCCGACTGCCAGAAGTTCGGACAGGCCATCTGATGCTTTGGCCTCGGCCCGATACGGCAACACCTGCGACGGATCACGCAACTGAAAGACGTTGATTTCGCCAAGCTCGGCATCGCGCCGCGCAGCTATTGCACCGATATCGCGTGCAGCTTGTTTGAAGCTTTCAAGGGCCATTTCGGATGAGACGTCCCTTTGTTGATGGTCATAGAAGAAAACCGTGATCTTGTAGGGCGGGTCTGCGAAAGTGGCGGAATAGTCGAGGCCCGGATGGCTGTCTTCATAAACTTCCGACCCGATCTGGTTCAGATCGCTCAGGACCTGTGGCGCGCGCTCAAACAGCTTTTTGCACGATTGAACATCAGCCAATGCCGGTCCGCACAGCAAAGACAGAGAAACAACAAGTGGTTTGAGCAACATGGAGGCAGGGCGTCCCGAACAGATCAAGAATGCGCGAAGTCTTGGTCTGCAACTGTGGCGGAGTTTTGGCCCTGCCGGAAAGATGGCCGGGCGGGCGTTGGTCAGCCGCCCGGGCATTCGTCAGATCAACGCAAAGATCCGGGCCGGCCCGCCGGTGCCCCCTTGGTGCTTGGGTGCGCCGATCACCAGCGTTGCACCCGACGCAGGCACGCGATCCAGCCCAGCCAGACATTCGATCCCGAACCGGCCTGACGGCAACCACGCGTAATGTGTCGCGAAATCTGCGGACATGCCGTGATCAAGAGACAGGGTATCAACGGCAATTGATCGCGCTCCGGTCTCTTCCATCAGCATCTGCGCGGCTTCAACGTGGAAGCCCGGGTAATGCTGCGCTTCGCCGTCGAAATTGCGGAACTCATCCGTGGCGGTTTTGCCTGCCCATCCGGAGTGCATCGCCACGCAGGCACCATCAGGGATATCGCCATTGGCCGCAATCCAGGCTTTCAGATCGTCCGGGGTGACGCGCGTGTCAGCGTCTTCGGCCGCTCGGGCGGCGATGTCCACGACGCATAAGGGGGCGACTAGATCCGTAACGGGGATTTCATCAACCGACGTCCCATCCGCCGAAAAGTGAAGCGGCGCATCGATATGCGTGCCCGTATGTTCGTTGATTGAAAGGTTGAACAGATTGAAGCCGTGATCAGCAAAGTTGAATGCTTGCTCGGCGGAAATGCCGGGTTCGCCGCCCCATGTCGGGAAATCCGGGCTCAGCGTATGGGTCATATCTTCGACACCGCCATGCCCGGCCGCCAGTGCTGCCGGCGCGACGGCCCCGGTTGCGGTTGCTGCAACACCCGAAGCGGCGGCAGCTTTGAAGAACCCGCGACGAGACAGCATCTTGTCTTTGACGGCATTCATTACGCAGATATCACACATTTTTCTTCCTCCCATTGCGGCCAAAAGGCTGCAATCGCAGCCTTGCCTCGCGTTCGGCTTGGCATGGCGCCCGTCTGACAGAGTGCAGCCTTGCGCCCGCAGTTGTAAAGTTTTGTGCCCGTGTTCTGACGGTAATCCACGAAAACCGCGGTTTTCCGCCGGGCTCCAAAAGTTCTCGGGTCTATGGTTTTCGGTGCTGAAAACGTTACTCGAATGCCCGGTCACATCGGAACGTTACAATCACTTCGCTCAATCGTTACGCCTGTTTCCGTGGCTCTGTGCTATCAGCACACTACGTCAATAGCGACCACTGAAGATGACGGAGACCCATATGGCGCATCGCTGGACCAATACTTTGACACATGCCGACGTCACCCCCCGGGCGGCGTTCCTCAACCGGCGGCAGGTTATGGCCGGGCTGGCAGGTGTCGGCCTGACTGCGATGGCCAAACCGGCGGCAGCACAGGATGGGTTGGAGCCGAACACGTGGGAAGAGATCACCACCTACAACAACTACTATGAGTTCGGGACCGGAAAAGATGACCCGGCGAAATATGCTCATACGCTGGTGACCGAACCCTGGAGCGTCACGATTGACGGTCTGGTCGACCGCCCCGGCGACTATGATTTTCAGGCCATCCTGTCCGGGATGACGATAGAGGAGCGGATCTACCGCTTCCGCTGTGTGGAAGCCTGGTCGATGGTAATTCCGTGGAACGGGTTTGAGCTGGCCGACCTTCTCAATATGGCGGGCGTGCAAGACGGCGCGAAATATGTGGCTTTTGAGACGGCCTATCGCCCGGACGAGATGCCGGGAACGCGGTTTCCCGTTCTTGATTGGCCGTACCGAGAGGGCTTGCGCCTGGACGAGGCGATGCACCCTCTGACAATCATGGCAACCGGAATTTACGACCGCCCAATTCCCAACCAGAACGGTGCCCCCTTGCGTCTGGTCGTCCCTTGGAAATACGGCTTCAAATCGATCAAGTCGATTGTTCGGATCACGCTGACCGAGGATGAACCGCCCACCAGCTGGAACATGTCCAATCCACGCGAATACGGGTTCTACAGTAATGTGAACCCCAACGTGGACCATCCACGCTGGTCTCAGGCTTCAGAGCGCGAGATCGGGGGCGGGCTTTTCGCGTCCCGCAAGCCGACCCTGATGTTCAATGGCTATGAACAAGAGGTCGCCAGCCTTTATGAAGGCATGGATCTGACCAAGAACTATTAGGACCATGTCGGCGATTAACCAGATACTCCGCCGTATTCCGGTATGGGTCATATATCTGCTGGGGGCGTTGCCCGCGCCCTGGCTGTTCTATCTTGGCCTGAACGGTGGTCTGGGGGTCGAACCGATTGAGGCGTTGGAGCACAGATATGGGGAACTTGCCCTTCAGTTGCTGATTGCCGGTCTGGCGGTCACACCCCTGCGCCGGCATGTCGGCCTCAACCTGATGAAGTTTCGCCGCGCGATCGGGGTGCTCACGTTTGTATACGTCGCGTTGCATCTTCTTGTGTGGCTGGTTCTGGATGTGCAGCTTCCCAGCCAGATCTGGGCGGACATCCTCAAACGCCCGTACATAACGGTCGGTATGGCGGCGTTCCTTCTTCTGCTTCCGCTGGCATTGACCTCCAACAACTGGTCGGTGCGCCGACTGGGACCGCGCTGGCGCAAGCTGCACTGCCTTGTGTACGCGGCCGCATTGTTGGGGGCGATGCATTACCTCTTGCTGGCAAAAGGATTTCAGATCGAGCCGCTTGCTTACCTGGCGGCCATCATCGCCCTGCTTGCACTGCGCCGGCCGATTCCCAACCTGTCTTTCCGGTCCAACAGGGCCGATTCCGCCTGACTCGGGCGTGAGTCTGTGGGTAATCATGTGCATAACGCGCTGAACCGGGAATTCTGACCTGTCATTACATGGTTGTCAGCGGCGGTGCGCTTGATTGATCCGGTTTAAGTATCTGTAATTGATGGATAAATGAACTTTTCAAGAATTTCTTCTGTTTTTGTGTATTTTCCGCTTGCGGGATTTGTTTGTTATACTTAGAACCCCCTTCACCGGCGCTGCTGAGGCGCTGGGACGCGGCGGAAGCGGCGGTTACACTCGGGAGAGACCGGGGGCATCTGAGGTTAGGATTTAG
>NZ_JBQGAW010000014.1:0-38629 GCF_056543025.1 Ruegeria sp. A4
CTAAATCCTAACCTCAGATGCCCCCGGTCTCTCCCGAGTGTAACCGCCGCTTCCGCCGCGTCCCAGCGCCTCAGCAGCGCCGGTGAAGGGGTATTTACGGATTAGGTCTGAGACCTGCAACCCCCATTTTCAAAAAACTTTGCATTTTGCGTCGTTTTCTTGTGTTTGTTAACCAAAACAATAAGTTACCTTAACAAATCAAGAACTCCATGCCGCCTGGAACGTGCGGATATCCCAAGAAGGAACCACAAAACTTGCCCTTGCGGGGGAATCGAGAGGTTCGGCAGACAGAAACGACCTGCAAAACCTTTTTGCACCTTTCGTGCAGCCCGGACCTGACCATCAAGAAAAGGTTGGGTTACGCAAAAAACTGACTTTGGGTCACAGTTGTTTTTTTGCTCCGTTAACGCACTCTCACCGGGAAGGTGGTAACCCTGCCCGACCAGTCAAGAAAACGAAATCGTCGCAAGAGGTGCGCAAGACAGCATGGAATTCGACTATATCATCGTAGGCGGCGGTTCGGCCGGTTCTGTTCTGGCCAACCGCCTGAGCGAAGATCCATCCACAAATGTCTGCCTGCTTGAAGCAGGTGGCGGTGGGAAAAGCCTTTTCGTTAGAATGCCTGCCGCTGTTGTGACCGCACTTCCCGGGCGTCCAAGGATCAACAACTGGGCCTTTGAAACGGTCCCGCAGCCTGGTCTGAACGGGCGCAGAGGATATCAACCGCGCGGCAAGGCACTGGGCGGCTCGAGCGCGATCAACGCGATGTTGTATGTAAGAGGTCAGCGGCAGGACTATGATGGCTGGGCCGATCTGGGCTGCGACGGCTGGGACTGGGACAGCGTATTGCCGTATTTCAAACGGGCCGAGAACAATGAGCTTGGCGCAGACAGCGTGCATGGTGACAGCGGGCCGTTGCAGGTTTCACGCCAAAAAGAGCCTCGTCCAATCACCCATGCGTTCATTCAAGCCGCACAGCAGCTGCAACACCGCCATACCGAAGATTTCAACCGGGGTGATAACGAAGGCGTCGGTCTGTATCAGGTTACCCAGTTTCACGACCCGGCAAAGAATGGGGAACGGTGTTCTGCGGCGGCTGGTTACCTTTTTCCAGTTTCCGACCGCCCAAACCTGACGGTCATCACGCATGCACATGCCAGCAGGCTGCGCTTTGAGGGTAGGCGCGCAACGGGCGTTGTTTACCGGGTGAAGGGCAAGGGCGCAGACATCACCATCCGGGCGAAGCGCGAAGTCCTGCTGTGCGCTGGTTCTTTGAAAACACCGCAATTGCTTCAGGTTTCAGGTGTTGGCGCAAAAAGCGACCTTGAACCGCACGGAATCGCGGTTCACCACGAACTGCCTGGCGTGGGACGGAACTTGCAGGATCATCTGGATTTCGCGTTGATCTTCAAGACCACAGACACCGACAATTTTGGTATAGGCCCTGCGGGGGCAGCGCGGTTGTTGCGACATATTCGAAGATGGAGCAAGACGGGCGTCTCGATGGCGGCTACGCCATTTGCCGAAGGCGCAGCGTTTCTGAAAACCACCCCCGATCTGGAGCGTCCCGACATTCAGCTGCATTTCACCATCGCAATGGTCGATGATCATGCCCGCAAGCTGCATTACGGGTACGGGTACAGTTGCCATGTTTGCAAGCTGCGGCCGGAAAGTCGGGGGACCGTAGGCCTGAACAGCGCAGACCCCACGGCGGCGGCCGCCATCGATCCGGCGTTTCTGTCAGACAAACGCGATCTGGAAACCATGATCAAAGGCGCGCGAATGGCGCAGGATGTCCTCAACGCGCCAGCTTTGGCCAAGTACCGGCACAAAGAACTGTTCGGCACCGATACCGCCCAGACCGATCAGGATTGGGAGAAGCACATCCGCGCCCGCGCCGACACGATCTATCACCCCGTGGGCACCTGCAAAATGGGCGTGGACGAAATGGCGGTCGTCGACCCCCAGCTTCGCGTGCGCGGGCTTGAAGGCCTGCGGGTCGTCGATGCCTCGGTGATGCCGACATTGGTGTCGGGCAATACAAACGCACCCACCATCATGATAGCCGAAAAAGCGGCGGACATGATCAAAGCGGCGGCGATGTAAGGACGCTACTTGCCTTTCATCAGGGCTTCCAGCCCGACACGGTAATTGGGATAGATCAGATCAATACCCAGTTCTTCTTTGATCCGGTCGTTTCGAACCCGCTTGTTTTCGTTGTAGAAACTGCGCGCCATCGGCGTCAGATCGGCGTCGTCGAACCGGACCGCAGGAGGCAGGGGCAAACCCTGCAACTCGGCTGCGTATCCTATGACATCCTGCGGCGGGACCGGTTCGTCGTCACATACATTGTAGATGCTTCCCGGATTCGGCTTCATCATCGAGGCTTCCAAGATCTGCGCGATGTCTTCCACATGAATGCGCGAAAACACCTGCCCCGGTTTGATAATACGCCGCAATCCACCACGCTTGAGCTTGGAAAACGGACCGCGCCCCGGCCCGTAGATACCCGCCAGGCGGAAGACATGAACAGGCAGGCCCGGAATGGCTGACCATTGCTCTTCGGCCAGCATACGCCATCTTCCGCGCTTGGCGGTCGGTGTGGGGGGCGTGTCCTCATCCACCCAGCCACCCTGGTGGTCGCCATAGACGGCCGTTGTCGACAAGTAGCCCACCCATTCGAACTGACTGGACCGCTTGGCAATTTCATCGCCCAGCGCCGCCAGCACAGGATCACCCGCTTCATCTGGCGCCGTCGAGATCAGCAAATGGGTCACCCCATCAAGGTTCGGTGCATCACCCGGCCAGATCAGCGGTTCGGCGCCAGAGGCC
Organism: Ruegeria sp. A4; assembly: GCF_056543025.1. Taxonomy (NCBI): domain Bacteria; kingdom Pseudomonadati; phylum Pseudomonadota; class Alphaproteobacteria; order Rhodobacterales; family Roseobacteraceae; genus Ruegeria; species Ruegeria sp. A4. The sequence continues at coordinate 2,833 of NZ_JBQGAW010000014.1, forward strand.
CGGATTGCACCCGTCCCTTCACGGTCTCGCGTCGTGCCGACAATTTTCCAGCCCTTCGGGGCAAGGTTTCGGGACAGGGCCTGGGCAGAATAGCCATGGCCGAATGAAAAGAGCGTCTTGGTCATGCCCCTTTGATGATCTGCGTCGTACCGGGATGCAAGCGCCGCATGGACGCACTTGAATCGAATCTTCGATTGCGCCTTTCTGTTGGTCATGAGCAAAAAAACACCTGACCTGCATTCGGCCTATGCGCTGAGTTCTCCGGACGAGAACAGACAGCTCTATGCGGAATGGGCCGGAGATTATGATGACGGTTTCGCCGCGCGCGAAGATTATCAGCTTCACACCCACACGGCGCGGGCATTTGTCGGCGCGGGTGGTCAGGGGCCCGTTCTGGATGTCGGGGCAGGAACCGGCCTGTGCGGCGCGGTGCTGTCGGCGCTTGGCGTCGGACCCATTGATGCAACCGATATCAGCGCCGAGATGCTGGATCAGGCGATGCGCAAGGACATTTACCGGGACGCGATCGAGGCTGATCTGACACAGGGCATCCCCGTTCCGCGCCACAGCTATTCCGGCATAGTTTCATCCGGGACGTTCACACATGGTCATTTAGGCCCCGAGGTGTTGCCCGCGCTGTTACGCGTGGCGCGGCACGGGGCACAGTTTGCCCTTTCGATCAATGCGCGCCATTTCAAGGAACTGGGTTTTGCTGACGCTTTCCGTGATTTGGAACAGGATCAGATTCGCAACCTGACCCTGCCCGAAGTCCGCATATACGGGGATCTCGCGGCTGGCCCCAACAAGGGTGACACCGCTTTGATCGCTTTGTTTGAACGGGTTTGAGTCCGGTTATTCGGATACAATCAGGCCACCCGCCTCGACCTTGCGCTTTGCCTCAGGTCGCGTAGTCCGAACTTTCGGAATCAAGGATCGCTTTGATCTCACGCAGGTGCGCTTCGGCCTGATCGGGATAGTCATCCAGCTCTTGCGCTGTTTTTTCGGCAATCTCATCCGACAAGACACGCAGGGGCAGCCCGGTCTGCAAGGCACGAATGTAGGTTTCGGCCGCGCGTTCGAAATAATACAGCCTGTTGAAGGCATCCGCAGGGTCGCTGCCGATGACCAGAACACCGTGATTGCCCATGATCATGACCTTCTTGCTGGGATCGGACAGCATCCCGGCGCAGCGTTCACCCTCACTTTCAAAGGCCAGACCTCCGAATTCTTCATCTACCACGTAGCGGTTGTAAAAGGTCGCCGTGTTCTGATCGATCGGCGGCAATGAACTGTCGGCCAAAGCCGCCAGAACAGTCGCAAAGATCGAATGCACATGCATGACGCAACGCGCATGCGGGCAGTGGCGGTGGATTGAACCGTGCAGCCCCCAGGCCGTCGGGTCCGGCGCGCCAGGTTGTTCCATCACATTCGGGTCATTGGCATCCAGCAACAATAGATCCGAGGCACGAATGCGCGCGAAGTGCACCTGATTGGGGTTCATCAGAAACTGCGTGCCGTCATCATTCACCGCCAGGCTGAAATGGTTGGCAACCGCCTCATGCATGTTCAGCCGGGCCGTCCAGCGGAATGTGGCGGCCATATCCACGCGCTCGGACCAATGGTCGATATTGGGACGAAGACTGGTGAGGCTCATGCTTGGCTCCTTTCGCGGCTGGTCGTGGCCAAACCTGCATGGGGCCCGGCAGTTTGACCAACGAAAAAAACGCAACTATCCCATTAGCTGAACTTATGCCGAGGTTATGTAGATGCAGAACTCGCTTCCTCCGCTGGGCTGGTTGCGCACTTTCGAAGCCGCCGCACGCCATCTCTCGTTTACCGGCGCGGCACGAGACCTGAACATGACGCAAAGCGCCGTCAGCCAGCAGATTAAATCTCTGGAAGGGCATCTGGGGCAGCCGCTGTTTCTGCGCCGCCCCAAAGCTCTGGAACTGACCGAGGCCGGAATCACCTATCTGCCAGTTGTGCGAGAGGCATTCCGGACACTGATGCGCGGAACCCGGGCGGTTACCGGCGCGCAACCAAACGCGGTTCAAGTGCAATGCAACATCAGCTTTGCCGTCAATTGGCTGGCCCCGCGCCTGCCGGCATTTCGGGCGGAACATCCACATGTTCAATTGAACGTCTTCACCGAGCTTTGGGAACCGCGCGAAATGGCCGAAGGCGCAGCGGTCGAGATTCGGTTCTCGCTTCGTCCGTCCGACACGGTCCGAACTGAAATTCTGCGCACCGAACACTATTATCCGGTCTGCGCACCAGACTATCCGGTATGCTTGGAAAACCTTCAGGAACAGCCGCTTTTCGACTGCTCCAACCTGCTGTCCAACTGGCCAAACTGGGCGGAAGATCAGGGTCTGAATTGGGAAAACCCGCCGATAACCTACGCGACGACCTATCTGGTTTGCCTGTCAGCGGTCATGGCTGGCGGTGGTCTTTGCCTGGCACATGACACGATCGCCAGTCATCTGATCAAGCGCGGTCAGCTGGTCGCGCCGTTCAAGCACCGTGCGCGAATGCCCGAGTCCTACTATCTGCTGCTGTCGCCGCAGGCCGAGGACACACCCGGCGCCGTGGCCTTTGCCAACTGGGTGCGGCGTGAGATCGGGTCTGAGGTGTAAAGGGAAACGCGCGCGCCAGAACCGAAAGACGTGCCCAACATGTATGAGGAATCCCCAAGACCGAAGAACCGGGGTTGCACCCGCTGACGCATTCGTGAAAGTTGAGTCATGGAATACACACCTTTCCCAAGCTGGCCCGATGTCGCCCCCAAATTGATCGCAGTTGCAGCCGGACGCGAGGCGGCGGACATGGTCATTCAGGGCGGAACCTGGGTGAACGTACACAGCCGCGAATTGCTGCCGGATCATTCTGTGGCGATTGCTGCCGGGCGCATAGCATTCGTCGGACCGGATGCCTCGCATTGCGTGGGGCCGGATACGGAAATCATCGAAGCACAAGGGCGCTACATTCTGCCCGGCTTGTGTGATGCGCATATGCATATCGAATCCGGGATGCTCACCCCAGCCGAATTCGCCCGTGCCGTCATCCCGCATGGAACCACCAGCATGTTCACCGATCCGCATGAGATCGCCAATGTACTGGGTCTGGACGGCGTGCGCATGATGCATGACGAAGCCATGATGCAACCGGTCAATATTTTCACTCAGATGCCATCCTGCGCGCCATCCGCACCGGGGTTGGAGACGACGGGCTATGAAATCACGCCCGAAGACGTGGCCGAGGCGATGAACTGGCCAGGTATCATCGGACTGGGTGAGATGATGAATTTCCCGGGCGTGATCCACGGCGACCCCAAGATGCTGGCCGAGATTGCAGCCACTCAACGGGCCGGGAAAACGGTCGGAGGGCACTATGCTTCGCCCGATTTGGGGCCTGATTTTGCGGCTTACGTGGCGGGTGGCCCGGCGGATGATCACGAAGGCACGTGCGAGGCCGACGCCATTGCACGGGTTCGGCAGGGGATGCGCTCGATGATGCGTCTGGGGTCGGCCTGGTATGATGTGGAAAGCCAGATTACGGCCGTGACAGAAAAAGGGCTGGATCCGCGCAACTTCATTCTGTGCACGGATGACTGTCATTCCGGCACATTGGTGAATGACGGGCATATGAACCGCGTCGTGCGCCATGCCATTGCTTGCGGATGCGACCCCCTGGTCGCGCTGCAAATGGCGACGATCAACACGGCAACGCATTTCGGGCTGGAACGCGAGATCGGGTCCATCACTCCGGGGCGGCGGGCGGATATCATCCTCAGCTCGGATCTGACCGAACTGCCGGTTGAGATGGTGATAGCCCGCGGGCAGGTTGTCGCGGAAAACGGTGCAATCAAAGTGGATTGTCCACATCTCAATTGGCCCGAAAAATCGCGCAATACCGTTCATCTGGGGCATGCGCTGACGTCGGCCGATTTTGAGATCAAGGCACCGGAAGGAGCCAACAAAGTTCAGGCCAACGTCATCGGCGTGGTGGAAAACCAGGCCCCGACCAAGGCATTGAAGGCCGAATTGCCGATCATTGGCGGGCTGGTCGAGGGCGAAGGCGAAGTGTGCCAGATCGCGCTGGTCGAGCGGCACCAGGCCACCGGGGGCGTCACCAACGCTTTTGTTTCGGGCTTTGGCTATCAGGGAAAGATGGCCATGGCCTCGACCGTGGCGCATGACAGTCATCACATGATCGTCGTGGGTACGGACCGGGATCAGATGGCGCTTGCCGCCAACCGTCTGGCCGAAGTGGGCGGTGGCATCACCTTGTTCCGTGACGGGCAGGAACTGGCACTGGTCGAGCTGCCCATCGCGGGCCTGATGTCCGACAGCCCCGCCGCCGAAGTCGCGGCCAAGGCCGACAGGATGGTGCAGGCGATGCAGGACTGCGGCTGTCATCTGAACAACGCGTACATGCAGCATTCATTGCTGGCGCTGGTCGTGATTCCCGAGCTTCGAATATCGGATCTGGGGTTGGTCGACGTACGCACATTCGAAAAAATAGAACTTCTGGAACCATTGGCATGACCACACTCCTGACACCGCAAGCACCCGCGCCAGAACAGTTTACCGATCCCGCCGCCGCCGTTGCACGGTTGGAAGAGCTGTATGTGCAGGCCACCGATTTCCTGTGCGACAGCTTTGCGAACGCCATGGAAAATGGGGCGCCTGCCGCGCGATTCAGAGCCTATTATCCGGAAATTCGCATCAAGACCTCGACCTATTCCCAAGTCGACAGCCGCCTGAGCTTTGGTCATGTGTCTGAACCTGGTGTTCATGCCACGACGGTGACGCGTCCGGATCTGTTCAGATCCTACCTGACCCAACAGATCGCCCTGTTGATCAAGAACCATGGTCAGCCTGTAACAATTGCGGCGTCGGACACGCCGATTCCGGTGCATTTTGCCGTGGCAAACAATCCCGATCTGGTCGTGCCTCATCAGGGTGCAGCCGACTTCACCTTACGCGATGTGTTTGATGTTCCGGACCTGACAACCACCAATGATGACATCGTCAATGGCGTGCATGACCATGAAGATGCCGTTGGACCCTTGTCCCTTTTCACCGCCCAGCGCGTGGATTATTCGCTTGCCAGATTGGCGCACTACACCGCCACCGACGCTGGTCACTTTCAGAATCACGTGCTGTTTACGAACTACCAGTTCTATGTCTCGGAATTCGAGAACTACGCCCGAGAACAACTGGCGGACCCTGCCAGCGGCTATACCAGCTTTGTTTCAACCGGCAATGCCGAGATCACGGACCCAAAGGCACCTATCGAACAACCGCTGAAACTGCCGCAAATGCCGACCTATCACCTGAAGCGCAAAGATGGTTCGGGGATTACGTTGGTGAACATCGGTGTTGGCCCATCCAATGCAAAAACCGCCACCGACCATATTGCCGTTCTGCGCCCGCACGCGTGGCTGATGGTTGGCCATTGCGCCGGGTTGCGCAATACGCAGGCATTGGGCGATTTCGTTCTGGCCCACGCCTATCTGCGCGAAGACAAGGTTCTGGATGACGATCTGCCCGTCTGGGTGCCGATCCCGCCTCTGGCCGAAGTTCAGGTGGCGCTGGAACACGCCGTGGCCGAGGTGACGAAACTGGAAGGGTATGAGCTGAAACGGATCATGCGGACCGGCACCGTGGCTTCGGTCGACAACCGAAACTGGGAACTGCGCGATCAGTCCGGCCCGGTCCAGCGACTCAGCCAATCCCGGGCAATCGCGCTGGATATGGAAAGTGCCACCATTGCCGCAAACGGCTATCGGTTCCGCGTTCCGTACGGCACTTTGCTGTGCGTGTCGGACAAACCCCTGCACGGAGAATTGAAGCTGCCAGGCATGGCGTCTTCGTTCTATACCACTCAGGTCAGCCGACATCTGGCCATCGGCATCAAGGCGATGGAGCATCTGCGCGGCATGCCGTTGGAGCGTTTGCACAGCCGGAAACTGCGCTCCTTCGACGAAACGGCCTTCCTCTGACGCAAAAAAGCAACGTTTTCCCCATATTTTTAGGGGTTTCAGCGCTACTATTCGTTGTGTTTGGCCACAATATCCCGTTACAGTTACGCGGTGAGGCCCTATAGATCGGGCACGTTAAGGAGACCAAGAAATGGCAAAGCCTATGACAAAGACTCAGCTGGTTGCTGCTCTCGCTGAGGAAATGGGAACCGACAAGAAATCCGCAAACTCCGCGCTGGAGGCCATCACCGGCCTGATTACCCGCGAAGTTTCGGCCGGTGGCGCAGTGACCCTGCCCGGCGTCGGCAAAATCTACTGCCGCGAGCGGCCCGAGCGTCAGGTCCGTAACCCGGCCACTGGTGAAACCTTCACCAAAGAGGCCGACAAGGTTGTGAAAATGACCATCGCCAAAGCGCTGAAAGACAGCGTGAACGGCTGATTTCAGCTTTTCAGGACAAAGATAAAGGGCCGCCTTCGGGGGGCCCTTTTTCTATCGTCTTGAATTTGTTGTGTCTGCCGGGTTTGAACCCGCTTCGCACAGCATGTTTCAGCCCGGATATTCGCCACCCAAGTGAAAATGCGCCCTCACGGTCAGAGAACTGGCAAAATCTTGCCGTGCGTTGACGGGCCTCTTTTCAAAGCTTGTCCGATCACCTTACACCTTCGTCAATCTTCGAACCGGCAATGAAGTATCTTGCAAAACAGCGTCTGTAGAAAGAAAACGACTTGGCCGCGCTTGTCTGGCAGCACCCGTTCCGCGATTGCGGTGGGTCTTATCACTCTTGTCTCTGCCTGCGCGCAAAGCACCACCAATGAGAATCTCGACCCTGAACGTCAGTTGATGGCGCTGCAAGAGGTCTCGAAAAAGCGGGCCAGAGGGCAAAGAGTATGGTGCGTGCCCTACGCCCGAGACCTCAGCGGTATTGAAATTCGCGGCAACGCGAAGGACTGGTGGGGAAGGGCGCAGCAAGTGTTCGAGCGCGGCAAGGAACCGGTTGTTGGTGCGGTTATGTCGTTTCGGGCGACCCGCGGAATGCCCCTGGGCCATGTGGCTGTCGTATCCGATATCGTCACCGACCGAGAAGTAATCGTGAATCATGCCAACTGGCACCGAAACAAGGTGTCGTTGAAGATGGGCGTCAAGGATGTCTCAAAAAACAATGACTGGACCTTGGTTCGGGTTGAAAGTCAACCGGGCCGCTACGGCAATCCCTACCCGGTAAACGGGTTCATCTATCCGGCGGTTGACGACTAGCCTTGCCCAACTTCATTTCACGGGCGGGTTGATCGCTGCGCGGGCAACATTCCTTTTGATCCTGCCGTAAAGACAGCCGCCGCCCAAGTTGGGATGTCGCGTGGTTGAAAAGCCCGCAGATTGTCCAAAGCTGCGATATTGTCGGTAAAAATAGAAACGGGCACCAGAGGCGCCCGTTTCTGTTCCGTGTCTCTGGTCCGGTCAGTGGACCGTTTCAACCTTGTGGAAGTCCAGATCACGATCTTCTGGCATCGAGTCGATGCTCAATACCTCCTGGCGTTTGGTGATCAGGATATAGACGACACAAGCCAGATACAGTCCAACCACGACCGCTCCGATCCACTGGATTTGCAGCCACTGGCTTTGGAACAGCAGGGTCAGGACAAATAGCAGTGCGACGTTGCCAGCCACATAGATCGCCTTTCCGAACCGCTCGGCGGTCAGGTTCAGGTTGTCTGTGTACAGACGGATCAGCGAGTCCAGAGAGTTGATCACGAACGTAACACCCACGATCACCATCGCAATGTTGGTGATGCCCGCGGTGCTGATGCCGTTCTGGTGGTAATAGTAAAGAACGGTGAACCAGATCCCCAGCGGGATCGACGGGAAGATCAACAGCGCCGCCAGCAACTGCCACGTGGTCAGACCACCCACAAAGCGCGACGTAAACTGTCCGATCATGATCGACCATGCGAACCACCAGAACAGGTAGAACGCGTGATAGTCGGTCAATGGCAGGACAAACTTGTGCAGGTTGGCGAAATAGGCGCCGATATTGCTGCCGGTTTCCACGAACCCGGTCACGCCCATACCTGCGGCTGCCCACATGCCCAGAATCAGGGCAAGGAACAGAAAGGTCGAACCGACGGACAGGATGCGAACGTATTTCAGATCGGTCGAGGAATAGGCCGCCGCCAGAATGACGACAAACACTATGATGTAGAAGGTGGTGACGACGGATTCGCCATCGCCGACCTCGGGCAGATAGCCGGGCAAGTAGATCAGGAACAGGCTGGCGGTGAAGGCGCATGTGCCGATGATCACCACGTTGTTGATCAGCTTGACCAGCGGGATCTCAAAGAACTTCACGCGGGGTTCGATCACGCAGAAGTAGAAAGCCGTCAGGAAGTAGAAGGCCCAGATCAGAAAACCCCAGAATCCGAATTCGATCGCCAGCGGGTTGGCAAAGGCATAGGCCGGGTCCTCGGCGTATCCTCCGAATTCGGTCAGTGGAAACATGATCAGGCCGACATCCAGGCCGGATGTGAACAGAATCGCGATGAAAGTGAACAGATGAACCGGTGTCACGCCGACACAGCGCAGGTTCCACCATTTCACGACGAAGAAAGCGACCAGCCCCAATGCCAGCAGGACGCCGAACGATAGAATGTACTCCAGAAGCACCGACAAACCTCCCTTGATATGTCAGGTCCTGCCGCCGATATCTTTAATTGGCCAGTCAATCAATATAAACATGCGCAAGGCTTTTCTTGCATCACGCATGTGTCTTTTTTGACGCGCACCGCTTGCGGCCGATCCCAAAATCAGGAACAGTCCGCGCAAAGTGACAGGGGGTCTCCATGGATCTGCGCGCCATAGCCATGGGGCTGACATTTGCCCTGATCTGGTCATCTGCCTTTACCTCAGCGCGTATTATCGTGGCGGATGCGTCCCCTCTGTTTTCGCTGGCCTTGAGGTTTCTGATCTCCGGTGTTCTGGGAGTCATGATTGCCCGCGCGATGGGGCAAAGCTGGCACCTGACCCGAAACCAATGGCGCGCAACGATATTGTTCGGGATCTGCCAGAATGCCCTTTATTTGGGTCTAAATTTCTATGCGATGCAAACGGTCGAGGCTTCGGTCGCGGCCATAATCGCATCCACCATGCCCTTGTTGGTGGCGCTGGCGGGGTGGTTGATTTTCGGCGAAAAGCTGCGGCCACTGGGTGTTTTGGGTCTGTTCGCCGGTTTCGCCGGAGTCGCCCTTATCATGAGCAGCCGGATCAGCGCGGGCGTTGATATGTTCGGGGTCGCGCTTTGCGGTTTGGGTGCTCTTGCCTTGACCTTTGCAACCTTGGCCGTTCGCGGTGCAACATCCGGCGGGAACTTCATGATGGTCGTTGGCTTGCAGATGTTGGTTGGTTCAGCCGCGCTGTTTGCGGCTGCTCCGGTCTTTGAAACCATCTACATCCACCCGACGCTGCCACTGGCGCTGGCCTTTAACTACACGACTCTTTTCCCCGGATTGCTGGCGACACTGATCTGGTTCCTGCTGTTGGACCGAATCGGAGCCGTTCGAGCCGCCACCTTCCACTTTTTGAACCCTGTGTTTGGCGTCACCATCGCGGCGATCCTGCTGGGCGAGAAGCTCGGCGCCATGGATGCGGTTGGCGTCGCGGTTACAACCCTTGGCATTCTTGCGGTTCAGCTTTCACGCCAGCCCGTTCAGGGCAGCAAAGCCTCGACCTGAGACAGCAGTTTGCGGGAATCGGGTTTTACATTTGACCCGAAAGTCGCCGCGACTTCACCCTCAGGATCGATCAGGATTTTGTTGAAGTTCCACTTGGGCGTGAACCCGGTCTGCGCGGCAACGGCCTTATAAAACGGGTGGGCGTCAGCCCCTTTGACCGGAGTGATATCCGTCATCGGTAAAGTCAGCCCATAGTTCATCTCGCAGAACTGTTTCACCTCTTCCGCGGACCCAAGTTCCTGATTGAACGAATCCGACGGAACCGCAAGAACGACCAGCCCCTTGCCGGAATAGGCCTCATGCACCTTTTGCAGAGACTTGTATTGCCCGGTAAACCCGCATTGTGACGCGGTGTTGACCACCAGGATGGGTTGGCCGCGCCACTCTTCGATGGCCAATGTGCCTCCGTCGATCGAGTCGAACTCACCGGTCAGCGGTGCCGCCTGAACAGCGCGGCCCAGCAAGATCAGGGCAGTCAAAAGCAGCAATCTCATCATGTCTTGTCCTCCCTTTCATTCAGATACGTGTGACTCTGTTGTTCAGATCACTTGCACGACTGCGAGAGCGGTTTGAAATATCGCTTTGCTTTCCACCCCGCAGCCCCCAGATAATGGCGCAAACACTTTTTCAGCCGGAGGATCCATGACTCGCTATACCAAAGACCCCACGGCCATTGCTGCGCTTTCACCCGAAGAGTTTCACGTCACCCAGCGCAGTGGTACAGAACGTCCGGGCACCGGGAAATACCTGAACAACAAGGAACCGGGCATTTATGTGGATATCGTATCAGGTGAACCGCTGTTTGCCTCGACCCACAAATACGAATCCGGATGTGGTTGGCCCAGTTTCACCAAGCCGATCGTGCACGAACATGTCGAAGAGTTCCGCGATACCACGCATGGCATGATCCGGACCGAGGTTCGCTCGAAACACGGCGACAGCCATCTGGGGCATGTCTTCCCGGACGGTCCGCGTGAACATGGCGGTTTGCGGTACTGCATCAACTCTGCCTCTCTTCGGTTCATTCATCGGGATGAGATGGAAGCCGAAGGGTATGGCGAATACCTGATTCATGTGGAGGATATCTGATGACCGAGCAACGCGCTGTACTGGCCGGGGGCTGCTTCTGGGGGATGCAGGACCTGATCCGCAAACTGCCGGGCGTGTCGCGTACGCGTGTCGGCTATACCGGCGGTGACGTGCCCAACGCGACCTATCGCAATCACGGCACCCACGCGGAAGGGATCGAGATCTGGTTCGATCCGTCTCGGATCAGCTATCGCGACCTGCTGGAATTCTTCTTTCAGATCCATGACCCGACCACGGTCAACCGTCAGGGCAACGATATCGGCATGAGCTATCGATCCGCGATCTACTACGTGGACGACACCCAGAAACAGGTGGCCCTGGACACCATCGCCGACGTGAATGCCAGCGGCTTGTGGCCCGGAAAAGTCGTGACCGAGGTCGAACCTGTCGGAGAGTTCTGGGAAGCTGAACCAGAGCATCAGGATTATCTGGAGCGGATTCCGAACGGCTATACCTGCCACTTCCCGCGTCAGGATTGGGTCCTGCCCAAACGCTCAAGCGCAGCAGAATAAAGCACCACCTGCCCGGCCCCTCTGAAGCTTTCAGGGGGGCTAGCCTGCGGCCACCCGTGGACGTCCGCTTGCCTCGACCGTGATCAGGGCCTCGACAAATACATCCTTTGCCTCGACTCGCGCGGTTTTGATGTCACGATCCACGATCACGCGAATGTCTTCTGCGCCGGCTTCTCGTACTGCGCCCTCTGCTTCGGACATTAGTACCTTTTCCAACAGGGCCAGAGCGTCCTCTGACGCGGCGAAATCCTTCGGGCCATCCTCCAGATGCACACGATATCGCCCTTCCGCCGGGGATGTGACCGTGCCCGAGCGACGCAAGGTCAGCCGCCCCACGACAGCACCAATCGCATTGGCCACGCCCGCATGTTCCGGCAGGATCATCCGGCAATGCAACCGCTCACCTACGGCAGGGTAGTAACTGGGGGCCGACGCCCCAAGGCCTACCACATCCACATTCAAAGCAGCACTCAGCGACAGCAACCCACGGTGTTGTGCCAACCCGCGCTGTGTCAGCACATGACGCGCCAAGTCTTGCGAAGGCAAACCAAAACCAACCTGTTCTTCCTCAAAAGCAGCCTCTAACAAGGTCAAACTGGTCTGTTCCGTCAATTGATCCACGATCATCTGGGCCAGCGCTTCGGGAGAGTTTGCCAACATATCCCCTGACCCGACCCGTTTGCGTGCCATCAGTTCCAATGCCTTGCGTGCCGCATCGACATCCCAGGCACGAACCCTCCCCAACACGTGGCTGGCATCAGATGGCGTAACCCCAGACACCTGGATGATTCCGCGATCGACCAGGCGCATCAGCGCCCCGTTCTCCATCCGCGACCGCAGCAAGGCGCTCAGGGGCAGAACGCGATCTCCCAGCCTCTCCAGCAGGCTTTCTTCCCGCGCGCCGACTCCTTCGGCATGGATGCCGAGCACGCGGCGGGCAAAACGCGTATCATGCTCGCCCACGGTCGTGGCCCGCAATTGTTCATCCAGTACGGAATGCACAACATCGGGCGCTTCTGATGCAATCAGCGAAACGGGCAACACGCGACGCGGGCCCAGGAACACACCGCCCCGCAACCCTTCGGTCGCAACATGCACCTGACTGTCGCCGCCCAGACCGTGGGTTCGCATCGCCACGGCTTCGACCATGGTGCGAAACCCACCCACCTGCGCCCCGGCCGGGTCGATCGCGGGCTTTCCGTCCCGGATAAGTGCCACATCAGTGGTCGTTCCCCCGATGTCCGAGACCAGCGCATTGTCCGCTCCGGTAAGCCATCGCGCCCCGACGATAGAAGCCGCAGGTCCGCTCAGGATAGTCTCGATCGGCCGTTCCCGGGCCTGTTCCGCGCTCATCAGGGCGCCATCGCCGCGCACCACCATCATCGGCGCCGAAATTCCCAGCGCATGCAGCTGATCCTGTGCACGCCCGATCAATCGGTCGATCATCCCGATCAGCCGCGCATTCAGCACAGCCGTCACCGCGCGTTTCGGACCATTGAGCTTGGCGGACAAGTGATGCGAACAGGTCACCGGCGCCCCGGTTCTTTCCGAGATTATGCGCGCCGCTTCCAACTCATGCGCCGGGTTGCGGGTGGCGAACTGAGCAGCAACCGCAAAGCCGGAAATCCCCTTATGCGAATCCAAAAAGGCCTCAAGCGCTGCGGCATCCAAGGCGGCAGCCTGCCCACCGGAATAGGTATGCCCCCCTGCAATCACCAGGGCCGGATCGCCCTTCAGCGCCTCTTTCAGCCCGTGTTTTTCAAGATCACTGTCCTTGAACCCGATATAGATCAACGCGACACGGCCACCCTGCCCCTCGACCAGAGCATTCGTGGCCAGCGTCGTCGACAATGACGCCATCGAGATCTGATCCGGCGTAACCTGCGCCTCTGCCAGCACAGACGAGATCGCCTTGCCCACACCAATCGCCAGATCCGCCCGGGTGGTCAGCGACTTGGCCGAGGCGATGACCTCTTTCTCATCCCTGATCAGCACCGCGTCGGTATAGGTCCCGCCCGTATCTACCCCCAAAGACAACGTCATCGGGTCCTCCTGTCTGTTCGCTGCGGATGGGTTTAGCGGTTATGCACGACACGTCCAGCCTGTTTGCGGCAATTATGACAGTTGTTCCACCGCCCAGCGCGCCGCCTCTGCCACGGTCTCATCCGGGTCTTCCAACAGACGCTGAGCCACTGGTTTCAGTTTCGGCTGTCCCGAGTTTCCAATGGCATACAGAACATTGCGCACGAACCGGTCCCGGCCGATTCGTTTGATCGGCGAGCCGGAAAACTTTGCACGAAAAGCGGTATCGTCCAGCGCCGCCAGTTCTTCCAAACCGGGCGATTTCAGATCGTCCCGGGCGGCATAGCGCATATCGCTCGCTGCGACGGCAAACTTGTTCCATGGACAGGCCGCCAGACAATCGTCGCAGCCATAGATCCGATTGCCCAACTTACCGCGCAGCTCATGGTCCACCGGGCCTTTATGCTCGATGGTCAGGTATGAAATGCACCGCCGTGCGTCCAGTTGATACGGGGCCGGAAACGCATCGGTCGGGCAACTGTCCAGACAGGCGCGGCACGACCCGCAATGATCGATCTCTGAATTGTCCGCCGGCAGGTCCAGAGTAGTGAAAACAGAGCCTATAAAGGCCCAGTTTCCCCATTCTCGGCTCACAAGATTGGTGTGCTTGCCCTGCCACCCAAGTCCGGCGGCATATCCCAGCGCCTTCTCGGGAACCGGAGCGGTATCGACAAATACTTTCACCTCGCCTCCGGCTTCGGCAATCAGCCATCGCGCCAACCGCTTCAGCCGCTTCTTGACCAGATCATGATAGTCCTTGTTCTGCGCATAGACCGAGATCGCACCACGATCCGGGTGATTCAGGATCTCCGTCGGGTCATGTTCCGGTGTATAGCTTTCGGCCAACATGACCACCGATTGCGCCTCGGGCCAAAGAGCGGCAGGATCGCCACGCCAATGCGTGCGCTCGGCCATCCATCCCATTTGCCCGTGGTACCCGGCGTCCAGATATGCCCGCAATCGTTTCGGCACCTGTGGAACATCCCAGGGGCGGCACACGCGACAGGCAACAAACCCCTCTGCCTGGGCTTGTTGCACCAGCTTTTCCTTAAGATCCGATCCGCTCTTCATCTGGCCAAAATATCCTCGGGGGGAATCGCGCCCATGGCGCGATGGGGGGCAGACAGCCCCCCCTTGCGCACCCTATCAGAAATCCAGATCAGCGTAATGGGGCGGCGGTCGGAACCCTGGCACCTGATCCGCCAGAATCGACCGAAATGCCGGTCGAGACTTGATCTTGGCGTACCAGTCCTTGACCACCTGGCTTCGGTTCCAGTCCACGTCCGAGATGTAGTCCAGCGAAGACAGATGCGCCGCCGCCGCAAAATCCGCCAATGTCATCTGATCCCCGGCCAACCAACGGCGGTGATCCAGCAGCCACGCCATGTAATCCAGATGGTATTTGATCGCCTTGGCACCCTGTTTGACATTCTTGCTGTCCGGATACCCCTGTCCCGTGACCTTTTTGTTCACTCGCTCATACAACAGCTTCGATGTCACCTCGTGGTGAAACTTGTCGTCGAACCAACCGACCAGCCGTCGCACTTCAAACCTGGCTTCGGGGGTTTTCGGCATCAAAGCTGGCTCAGGACGGGTTTCTTCGATGTATTCGCAGATCGCCGCGCTTTCCGACATGATCTGCCCGTCCAGACGCAACACGGGTACTTTTCCTGCCGGGTTGCGCCGCAGAAAATCAGGATCCTGTTCCCAGTATCGCTCTTCTACCAGCTCAACCTCGATCTTCTTCTCCGCCAGCGACAGACGGACCTTGCGACAATACGGAGAGAGGGGAACGTGAAACAGACGCGCCATGGACTTCCATTCGAACCAGTGAATACCCGACAGATTTAGCCTTGGCAGATAGCGGGTTTCAATCCTCGAAACAATCCGCGCGACCATCTGCGCGGATGGTGGCCGCCCCATCGAGGATCGAAGCCGCCCGTCTGCGGGTGCGCGCAGTCGGATCCGTGACCGACCGGTTGCGCGGGGACGGCAGGATTGCGGCAATCCGCGCCGCTTGAACCGAAGTCAGCTTTGCCGCGCTGGTGTTGAAATAGCGTTGCGCGGCGGCTTCCACCCCGAACACGCCATTTCCCGTTTCGGCGACATTCAGATACACCTCAAGAATACGCTGTTTGCTCCAGAATATTTCAACCACCGGCGTGATCGAGGTTTCCAATGCCTTGCGCACCCAGCTGCGGCCCTGCCAGAGGAACACGTTCTTCACCACCTGTTGCGTGATGGTCGAGGCACCACGATTGCCGCCATCCTCAAGCGCATCGCGGATGGCTTCGACGTCAAAGCCCCAATGCAGGCAGAAATTTGCGTCCTCGGCTGCAACAACTGATCTTGCCATGATCGGTGCCATGTCTTCGATCGGGACCCATTCGCGTTCAACCTTTCCCAGCCGGCGCCATTCCGACCAGATGGTGTGGGTGACAGGAGGGTTCACCACCGAATAAATCAGGACCAGAGCAACCACGAGGCCCAAAACCGCCATGATCGCTCGCGTTACCCAGCGGCGGATCTGCCGCGCCACTGGTTCCTTCTTTCTGGATGCCTTGCGTTTTTTTCCGCCGGATTTGCGGGCTGCTTTCTTCGCCATGTCTCAGCTATACGACGCAAGGTTCCGGTTTGAAACGGCCTAAATCGCGAAAGCGCGCGCCTCGCGTGGATGAACGATCGGGCGCGCGGTTTTCAGCGACATCGGATCAAGCCCGGTCAACTCGGGAAACAAGTGCAGCACTTCGCTTTGCGTTTCCCGATCCGAAGCCGACAAAGCGTGCCCGGGATAATAGCTTTCGCTTTTTGCTCCGTTGGCGAAAACAATCTCATGCTGTTTGAACAACAGGTGGAAATATTCAACCTCACCGCCCTCGACCCGTTTCACAGTGTCATCGTTGACCAGAGTATGCGCCGGAACCAGCGCTTCGGTATGGCCGAACAAATAGGACGCCTGCCAGTCTTCGATCAGCATCCGGTGCTGCGGTGAAACCAGCAAGGGGCGATCCAGACCAAACACCCCGGCATCGAAACGGATTGGGGCCAGTTTGCCTTCGGCTGCGACGGTTGTACATCCGACCCAAATCAAGGGTTGTGGTCCGTGATCCACCGTGATGACCAGATCACCAGCCTTCAAATCCTCAACCGCGCGTTCACCTTCCGGTGTGGCGATCATGGTCCCGGTCGTAAAGCACGGCGGCCCAAGGTTACCGACATTCAGCGGGCCTGACGTGTTAACAAAAGTGGTCGACACCAGCGTTCCGGGCTGCAGAACCTGGCCGTCTGTGGGGGTGAAAGCCCGAGACCCATCGGCCAGGTAGAACGTGGTTCCTGTATAGGTCACGTTCCCAACGCCTGACACGTTGATCGTTACAGTATCGCCTGGCCAGGAATTTGTAACGTCTTGACCGTTGACCGTGTCACCACTGGGCGCGTCAATAAGATTGTCATCATTCGCATCAGTCAGGGTGAAATTGCTGACCGCGACGGCCGTTCCCGCTGGTGGCGGGCTTGCGGGATCAAAGGTGAAGAACTGATCGCGATATGTCGTTGGCATACTGTTGCCCCTACTCTGTCACCATTAGAAACCGAAACAGGCAATGGCTATCACTACAAGGTGAAAAAAGCATGGCGAAATTCGGAAGAACAGGCAAGAATCCCACCGAAACCGCACAAAAACTGTGGCCCCGCGTGCTGCAAATGGCACGCGGGGCCGGTTTTTTGGTGGAATTTCGGCTTACTCCGCCGGAACTGCCGTGGCTTCTTCGCTCAGCGGGTGGCTGAGTTTGTTGAGCATTTCTTTGGGACAAACCTGTAAGAAGTTGCCCTTTTCCACATCCCAATGCTGGAGAATATCCGCAGCCTTGCGGCTGTAAGTCTCCTCGGCGTGACGCGTGATCAGGGCTTTCAATTGATCCACCCAATGGTCCACGGTGACCGGGCAGGTCACAAGCGTTTCCTTGTTCATCAACGCTTCGGCCTTGCCTTCAGGATCATACAGATATGCCATGCCACCGGTCATCCCGGCACCGAAATTGGCCCCGATATCACCAAGAATCACGGCCACACCGCCGGTCATGTACTCACACCCGTTCGAGCCACATCCTTCAACCACAACTTTGGCGCCCGAGTTGCGCACGGCAAACCGTTCACCCGCGCGGCCGGCCGCAAACAGATGGCCGTCAGTTGCACCGTAGAGAACCGTGTTGCCGATGATTGTGTTGTCGTCTGCCTTCAGCGGGCTGACCTGCGGCGGGCGCACAACGATCGTGCCGCCAGACAGGCCCTTGCCAACATAGTCATTGGCATCCCCCGAAACTTCCAGCTTCAGACCCGGGGCAGCGAAAGCCCCCAGAGACTGACCCGCCGAACCCTGGAGTTTCACGTGCAGGTGGTCATCCTGGAACGTGTTCCGCATGCCGAAATTCTGCACAATGTGGCTGGAAATACGGGTTCCGACGGTGCGGTGCGTGTTCTGGATGGCATATGACAACTGCATCTTCTCGCCGTCCTTCAGGAACCGTGCCGCATCGCGCACGATCTCGGCATCCAGCGTGTCGGGCACGGCGTTGCGGTCCTTGTCGCGATTGTACACGATGTTATGCGCACCATCGACGGTGATCAGCAGCGGGTTGAGATCCAGATCGTCCAAATGTGCCGAACCCCGGCTAACCTGCGCCAGCAGATCGGCCCGACCGATGATTTCATCCACGGAACGCGCGCCAAGGCTGGCCAGCAGCTCGCGCACTTCCTGCGCGTAGAAGGTGATCAGATTCACCACCTTGTCCGCGTTGCCGGTGAACTTGGCACGCAGCGATTCATCCTGCGTGCAAACGCCGACGGGGCAGGTGTTCGACTGGCATTGACGCACCATGATACAGCCCATCGCGATCAGGGCGGCGGTGCCGATGCCGTATTCCTCGGCCCCCATCATCGCCGCCATGACGATGTCGCGCCCGGTGCGCAGGCCGCCATCGGTGCGCAGAGTCACCCGGTCGCGCAGGTTGTTCATCGCCAGAACCTGATGCGCCTCGGTCAGGCCCATCTCCCAAGGCAGACCAGCATATTTGATGCTGGTCGCGGGTGAGGCACCCGTACCGCCATTGTGACCCGAAATCAGGATAATATCCGCTTTCGCCTTGGCCACACCGGCTGCAATCGTGCCAACGCCCGAGGACGCCACCAGTTTCACCGTCACCTTGCAGCGCGGGTTGATCTGTTTCAGGTCATAGATCAGCTGCGCCAGATCCTCGATCGAGTAGATGTCATGATGCGGCGGGGGAGAAATCAGCGTAACGCCCTTGGTGGAATGCCGCAAACGCGCGATCAGGTCGGTGACCTTCATGCCCGGCAGCTGACCGCCCTCGCCCGGTTTCGCACCTTGGGCAACCTTGATTTCCAGCTCTTCGCACTGGTTCAGGTATTCGGCGGTCACACCGAACCGGCCCGAGGCCACCTGTTTGATCTTGGCCGAGGGGTTGTCGCCATTTGGCTCCGGCACGAAGTGTGCAGGATCTTCACCACCTTCACCCGAGTCGGATTTCGCCCCGATCCGGTTCATGGCCACGTTCAGCGTCTTGTGCGCCTCGGGGCTGAGCGCGCCCAGTGACATGCCCGGCGTGACGAAACGCTTGCGGATTGAGGTGATCGATTCCACCTCTTCAATCGGCACAGGTTTGCCCAATGGTTTGAAATCCATCAGGTCGCGCAGATGGATCGGCGGGTTCGATTGCATCTTGGCAGAATACTGTTTCCACAGCTCATAGGACGCCTTGTTGCACGCCATCTGCATCATATGCATCGAGGTCGCTTCCCACGCATGGGTTTCACCCGATTGCCGCGCCTTGTAGAAACCACCGATCGGCAACACGTCCAGACCACTGTTCCAGCCCTTGGCGTGGATTTCTTCGGCCTTTGCCTGAATACCGGTGACGCCGATGCCGGAAATACGGCTGGTCATACCCGGGAAGTACTCGGCGACCATCGCGCGGCTCAGGCCTACAGCCTCGAAATTCAGACCTCCACGATAAGACGAGATCACCGAAATACCCATCTTGGCCATGATTTTCAACAGGCCCTGGTCGATGGCTTCGCGGTAGCGCGCAACATTTTCGGTCAGGGTGCCGTCCAGCAGCCCACGATCGATGCGATCGGCCAGCGAGTCTTCGGCCAAATAGGCGTTCACAACGGTCGCGCCACAGCCGATCAGAACCGCAAAGTAATGCGGATCGACACATTCAGCCGAGCGTACGTTCAAGGAACAGAACGTCCGCAGGCCCTGACGGGTCAGGTGTGAGTGCACTGCGCTGGTGGCAAGGATCATCGGCATCGCCACACGATCTTCACCCGAGTTCATGTCGGTCAGCACCAGATGCCCGGCGCCAGACCGGACAGCCTCTTCAGCTTCGGCTCTGACTCGGGCCAAAGCCGCGCTCAGCGCACCCTGACCCGGCTCAAAGCTGCAATCGATCTCGGCCAGCGGAGCATTCAGGTTCCCAACCAGTTCATCCCATTGCGCGTTTCCGACAAACGGGCTTTCCAGAACGATGATCTCGGTCTGGCTGCTGTCCTCATCCAGCACGTTCTTCAGGTTCCCGAACCGGGTTTTCAAGGACATGACGCGGTATTCGCGCAAACTGTCGATCGGCGGGTTGGTGACCTGAGAGAAATTCTGCCGGAAGAAATGGCTGAGCGGGCGGTATTGCTTGGACAGAACCGCCGAGGGCGTATCGTCACCCATGGACGCCAGCGCCTCTTTGCCATCTTCGGCCATGGGCGCAAGAATCTGTTCCAGCTCTTCGACCGAATAGCCTGCCGCGATCTGGCGTTTGCGCAGATCTTCGCCCGAGAATATCGGCTTTTCGGTCACACCTGCCAGCGCCTCGTCCAGATCGTTGATCTTGCCGACCCACTCGCCAAACGGCAATGCGCTCGCCAGCTTGTTCTTGATCTGGGTGTCGCGATACAGCTTGCCCTTTTTCATGTCGACGGCCAGCATCTGGCCCGGACCCAGCGCGCCTTTTTCGGTCACTGTGGACTCATCAATCGGCACCATGCCGGCCTCGGATCCTGCAATGACAAGACCATCGCCAGTCACGACGTAACGCATCGGACGCAGGCCGTTGCGGTCCAGTCCAGCACAGACCCAGCGGCCATCCGTCATGGCCAGCGCGGCTGGGCCGTCCCACGGCTCCATCACTGAGTTGCAGTAGGAATACATGTCGCGCCACGCCTGCGGCAGTTCCACCGCTTGCTTGGACCAGCTTTCCGGAACCAGCATGGTTTTCGCCATCGGGGCCGAGCGACCTGCGCGCACCAGAACCTCAAAAACCGAGTCCAATGCGGCCGAATCCGACGATCCTCCGGCGATGATCGGTTTGATATCCTCGGCATAATCCCCAAACGTCGAGGACGCCATGCGGATCTCGTGGCTTTTCATCCAGTTGATGTTGCCTTTCAGCGTGTTGATCTCACCATTATGCGCCAGCATGCGGAAGGGCTGCGCCAGCCACCATTGCGGGAAAGTGTTGGTGGAATAGCGCTGGTGATAGATGGCGAAGGCGGATTCAAACCGTTCGTCCATCAGATCGGGATAGAAGACGGCAACCTGCTCGGCCAGCATCATGCCCTTGTAGATGATCGAACGGCAGGACAGCGACGCCAGGTACAGCCCGGAAATACCGGCAGCTGAGGCGGCCTTTTCAATACGGCGACGAATGACATAGAGCTCGCGCTCGAAGGTCTCTTCGTCCACACCTTTGGAATTCGAGATCAGGATCTGCTCGATCTCGGGCCGGGTGGCGTTGGCTTTTTCACCCAGACAGGTGACATCGACCGGCACGTGACGCCAGCCATAGATGTAATAGCCCATGCGCAGAACTTCGCTTTCCACGATGGTCCGGCACTGTTCCTGTGCGCCAAAGTCGGTGCGCGGCAGGAAAACCTGACCGACGGCGATCAGTTCGTCCAATTTGGGCTCGTGGCCTGTGCGCCTGATCTGATCGTAGAAAAACGAGACCGGAATCTGCACGTGAATGCCCGCGCCATCACCGGTCTTGCCGTCAGCATCAACCGCGCCGCGGTGCCAGATCGCCTTGAGAGCGTCGATACCGGCGTCCACAACCTTGCGCGACGCTTTCCCATCCACGGACACAACGAGACCCACACCGCAGGAAGAATGCTCTTCTTCCTCGGAATAGAGACCATTTTCAGCCATCCATTTGCGCTTGGCTTCTTCGGCCCGCACCCAATCGGCATCATATTTGGTCATTGGCTGTCTCCTTCGTCAGAGGGGGCGTACATGGCTTCGACCTCGGCTTTGGTCATCTGCCGGCGTTCGCCTGCGAACGCGTAGCCCTGGGGCTTATTGTCGATATAAAGTTCAAGTTTCAGCGGGTTGCCTGCGGCGTTGTCAAACAGACCTGCCGCCATTTGCGTCTGGCCGTGCATCTCGCCCGGAAGCGTGATCCGATACCAAAGCGCCGAGCCGCAATCGGCGCAAAAGGCGCGCTCGGCCCAGTCAGAGGAAGTGAAGGTTTTGACCGGGCCAAGCGCGGCATAGCCTTCTTCGGCCTGAAACGTCACCAGCATGGAACTGGTCCAGCGCCGGCACTGGTCGCAATGGCAGGCCCCCAGCGCATCCCGCGCCGGAGTTGCCGTCACCGTGACCGCGCCACACATGCATTGGCCTTGCAATTCAGGCATTTCGAACCCTCCTGATCGCCGGGATTATTCGGCCGCAACGGCAGATTTGGCATTGAAGCGTTCGATGATCGCATCAGCGCAGTCACGACCGTCCCGGATCGCCCAGACCACCAGCGAGGCACCGCGCACGATGTCACCGATTGCATAGACTCCGTCCATTTCGGTCTCGCCGGTTTGGAACGCCGCCTTGATCGTACCCCAGCGGGTGACCGGCAGATCAGGTTGTCCGAACAGCGTCGGCAGGTCTTCAGGTTCGAATCCAAGCGCCTTGATCACAAGATCGGCGTCTTCGACATAGTCCGCGCCTTCGATCACTTCGGGGGCCTGACGACCGGATGCGTCTGGCTGTCCCAGGCGCATCTTCTGAACGATGACACCTTTGACCATGTCTTCACCCGTGAACCCTTTGGGTGCGCTGAGCCATTCGAAGATCACGCCTTCTTCTTCGGCATTCTGCGTTTCACGCTGTGACCCCGGCATGTTGGCCCGGTCCCGGCGATACAGACATTTCACAGAAGTCGCGCCCTGACGGATCGAAGTGCGCACGCAGTCCATCGCAGTGTCACCGCCGCCAATCACGACGACTTTCTTGCCGTGGGCGTTCAAGCGGCCGTTGTCGAATTCTTCGACCTCGTCGCCAAAGCTTTTCCGGTTCGAGGCTGTCAGGAAGTCGATCGCCTTTTCGATCCCGGCCAGACCGCTGCCCGGCATTGCCAGGTCGCGCGACTTGTAGACACCGGTCGCGATGATAACGGCATCATGCCTGGCCCGAATTTCTTCAAACCTGGCCGCATCCACGTTGCAATTCAGAACAAACTCGACCCCACCATCAGCCAACAGGTCATTGCGGCGCTGAACGACGTCTTTTTCCAGTTTGAACCCCGGAATGCCATACATCAGCAGGCCACCGGCCCGGTCATAGCGGTCGTATACCGTGACCTGGATACCAGCCTGGCGCAGCATATCCGCAGCGGCCAATCCACCAGGGCCTGCACCAATGATACCTACGCTTTCAGCGCGTTCGGCCGATAGAGCAACCGGCTGGACCCAGCCTTTTTCCCATGCGGTATCCGTTATGTATTTCTCGATCGAACCAATCGTGACCGTTCCATGGCCCGACTGTTCGATCACGCAGTTGCCCTCGCACAGGCGGTCCTGCGGACAGATGCGCCCGCAGATCTCGGGGAAGGTATTGGTGGCCTGACTTACCTGATAGGCTTCTTCCAGGCGCCCGGTCGCAGTCAGGCGCAACCAGTCGGGAATATTGTTGTGCAACGGGCAATGCGACTGGCAGTAAGGAACACCACATTGGCTGCACCGACTCGCCTGCTCGGCTGCTTTTTCGGCGGCGAACTCGGAATAGATCTCGTCAAAGTCGTCCTTGCGGTCATTGGCAGCACGCTTTTCCGGCATGACGCGGTCGATCTGCACAAATTTCAGCATCGGTTGCTTGGCCACGGGTCAGACTCCATGAATTGGCTAGGTTCCGTTTCTTTACGGGATGCGCTTTTGGATGAAAAGTCAATTATGCTGACCTAAATTGAAAAAATGCAGCGCGCCTTTAAGAAAAGTGGAAAATAATTGGAAATTTTAGATCCGATTCGGACCTATATGCGCGCTTTCCTTTTTTCCATCGCCCTTATACCCATAACTCACAAAGAACACGTGGCAGCAGCACGGCAGGGCAGATGAGTTTGTTTCACCTGATTCTCGTAGCAATCATTCAGGGAATCACTGAGTTTTTGCCCATATCCTCATCTGGTCACCTGATCCTGCTGCCCAACCTGTCGGGGTTGCAGGACCAGGGTCAAGCCATTGATGTCGCGGTGCATGTGGGAACCCTGGGCGCCGTGGTGCTGTATTTCCGGTCAGACGTAAAACAGGCCCTTGCCGGATTACCGCGCGCATTGACCGGACGGGCGGATACACCGCAGGCCCGGCTTGCTCTGGGCCTGATCGTTGCAACTGTTCCTACCGTGATCGCGGGCCTCATTCTGCATGTCACCGGGTTGAGTCAGGCCATGCGTTCGATCACGGTCATCGGATGGACAATGCTGGGATTCGGTCTGCTGTTGTACTGGGTGGATCAGAGGGCTCCTGAAACCAAAGAGGCCGAAAATTGGGGAATACGCGACGCGCTCATCATGGGTCTGTGGCAGGTTCTTGCCCTGATCCCAGGCACGTCCCGTTCCGGGATAACCATAACCGGCGCGCGGCAATTGGGATATACCCGTGAAGACGGCGCGCGGATCGCGATGTTGATGTCGATCCCGACAATCCTGGCGTCGGGCACACTGCTGGCATTGGATGCCGTGCGCGGGGCCGATATGCAACTGGCCCGGGATGGGGCCATTGCGGCGCTGTTTGCCTTTCTTTCGGCCCTGCTGGCGCTCAGCCTGATGATGCGGCTTCTGCGCAGCGTCAGCTTCACACCCTACGTCATCTACCGCGTCATTCTAGGCGTGATACTTTTGATCATGGCCTACAGCTGATCAGATACGCAGGTTTTTGGCCGAGTTCTGAATGTCGTCATATTGACCCGAGGGGCGGAATTTCCACAGGTATTCCGGCAGTATCGATTCCAGCGTGGTCGGCACGATACCAAGGTCTGCAAAAGACTTTGCGCCCTCGGCGACAACATTGTCGTGACGCAGGTTCTTAAGCTGATCGCGAGTCAGAATGTTGTTGGGGAACAGCTGGAAGCTGACAAATTTAACGATATCCAGCACACCCGCCATAATCCGCGCGGCAAAGAACGGCAGGCCGATGATGACGCGGCGACGGTGAATCACTTCAAGCATTTGCTGCATCAAAGCACGAAAGGTCTTAACCTCGGGGCCGCCAAGCTCGTAAACACCCGGCTCTGCCTGCCCCAGAACGCCTTTGACGGCAGCCTGCGCCACATCGTCTACGTAAACGGGCTGGAATTTTGTCTCGGCCCCGACCAGAGGCAGGAATGGTCCCATGCGGGTCATTCCGGCGAAACGGTTGAAGAACTGGTCTTCGGTGCCAAAGATCACCGAAGGACGCAGGATCACGGCGTCTGGCATATGTTTCAACACGCCCGCTTCACCATGTGCTTTGGTCCGGGAATACGCGCTGGCTGAATTCGCATCCGCACCGATGGCCGAGATGTGAACCATCCGCTTGATGCCCTGCTCGGCCGCCAAACGCGCGATGCGTTCAGCTCCTTCGGCCTGAACCGTATCAAACCCGTTCTTGCCAAGCTCGTTCAGCACACCCACGCAGTTCACCACCGCATCGGCGCTCTGCATCGCCAGCGCCACCGAGGCATCATCCCGTATATTGCACAACACCGGTTCGACCTGACCCACGGCACCATAGGGTTTGACGAACATGGCCTCGTTCGGGCGACGTACGGCTACCCGGACTCGCCACCCCTCTTTCGCCATGCGCCGCGCGATGTAGCGACCGACAAATCCCGATCCGCCAAAAATCGTCACCAGTTTCGACATGAGAGGGCTCCTGCTGAGAAATTGCGCCCTAGAACTAGCGCCCGCAGGCCAGTCAAACAAGGCGCTAATTCGCCGCGACGGAGTTGAAAATCATGGGCGGAAAACACCGGCCGGGAACCGAAATAAAAAAACTTTAAAAAATCTCACCGAATCTGGTTGACGCCCCCCGCGACTAGGCTTAAACGCCCCTCCACGACACCTGCCCAGGTGGCGGAATTGGTAGACGCGCTAGCTTCAGGTGCTAGTGTCCGTATGGACGTGGAGGTTCGAGTCCTCTCCTGGGCACCATATCTCCCCGCAAGATGTTGAAACACAAAAATTTTCTTTGCGGGCATCAAAATACCCCCCTGATTTATCTCCCGACTTTTCGCAGATAGATCTGTAGGTATTGGTTGGTATCGCGCAGCTTCCAAGCTTCGGCAGAATCGTCCGCTGACTGCAACCGAGTTGTTAGGTTTAGTTATGGTTGTTCCGCCCGTTTCAATGGTCCTAATGATCAAAGCCAAGGCTACGCAATCTACAACGAGACGGATAGCCCAAATCGATTATGAGTCGTATCCTCCGCACAACCGGCGCAAGCGGGTCACTGACGGAAAAGCACCGCAAAGCAGTAGTGCATCTCAGTAGAGCAAATTTCCGATCCGGCCACAAAGTAACCAGGTGCTGCAGTCCGCGATAACGACGTCAACGCGCAGAAACCAGACACTGCAAAATCCGGCGTGCGGCCCACAGCAGAACTTGATTCTTACTTCGAACAAAGACGGCTTTGAACCACACCAACTCACAAGGAGAATTGGGCTCAATTCTCATTCCGCCACAAGCGCGACAACGGCTTCGCGTGGTTCGGAATGGCGGTTATTGGCCGGACGTTGTTTGTTGAATGTTCTACGATACACCAAAGCGAACACGGGAGGGGTGAAGTAGAAAGATACAACGGTTGATAACAGAACGCCGCCTGCGATCGCTACGGCGAATGGTGGCCAAAATGCACCTCCACCCAAAATCAGGGGTAGGAAGCCGCCAAAAGTCGTGACCGTTGTCGAAATAATGTGACGGCTGGAACCACTAACTACGCGAGCCATGGCTGCGCGATCTCCCTGGCTGGCCTCTCGGTCTTGTTGTAACCCGGTCAAAATAATGATCGCCGCGTTGATCGAAACCCCTATTGAGCCGATGACCCCGATGATTGCCGTTATTCCGAACGGGAATTGCATGACGGCCAGCGACAGCAGTGAAAGGCCTGCAGACAAAACGCACACGACCAAGGTCACAAGGGTCAGCCGGAACGAGTTGAAGGTCAGAACGATCGTCGCGATGGAGAGTGTGACGATCAACCCGACAGAGGCGAGCAAATTTCCCACGGTATTGGATCGGGCATCACTGTCGCCGCCTAAGGACATCGAATAGCCTTGAGGCAACACAAACCCGGACGCATCAAGCGCTTCCAATATGTCCTGCAAAGCCTCTTCGGGTAAAACACCAGGTACGATAAACGCCTGTATGGTGTTTTCTCGCACGCCATCCGTTCGAGTTATGACGCTTTCCGCAGGTTCGATTATGGGTCTGGCTAGTTCCGACAAAGGTACAGCAGGGAAAACTCCGGTCGCGGATATTTCGGCAGCGTTCGGCAGTAGAATGGGCATACTGACAATCGCACTTAGATCTGATCGCACCTCGTCACCCAAACGAACGCGCACCGGCAACTGCTCGGTCCCTTCGATCAGTGATCCACCGGTTATGCCAACAAGCGCCGTGTCCAGCTGACCCGCTATATCCGCCACGTCCAGCCCCAGCAAACGGGCTTTGACCTCATCAATCTCGAACCGGATTTGAGGGTTGCCGCCGTTCACACTGGCACGCGCCTGCGTCACCAGATCGAGATTGGCCATTACTGAACGCACCTCGTCGCCCAGATTACGTAATACCGAGATGTCCTGCCCTTGAATTTTGACTTCAACCGGTGCGGCGACCGGAGGACCCTGAACAAGATTGCGTACGATGATCTGCGCGTCAGGAAAGTCGGTGTCCAGACGGCTCTGCAACGATCCGACAAGGCGGGCCGCATCCTCGGCCGTGTCGGTCGTGATCATGGCCTGTGCAAAACCAGGCTCGCGCGAACGGTTGCCAACGATGTTGTAGTAGAATGCCGGGCCGGACTCTCCAACTGTCCAGTAGACACTCTTGACACCGTCATCTGCCAGTAGCATTTCGTCAATCTGGCGCGCGGTCACTTCGGTGGTGGAAATTGATGTTCCACCCGGCATGTCGACCTCGATATAGAACTGGTTTCGGTCGACGCCCGGGAAGAATTGCGCGGTCAGCGTTGGAAAGGCCGCGAAGCCAAGCACGGGCAAGACCAGTGCCAAGGCGATGGATCGCACCGGATTGGCAACGGACAATCGGATTGAGGCCTCGAACAAGCGGGCAAGCGGCGGGATGCTGATGCCGCGACTCAGCATTCCTGCGTCTGGGCGATCGGACAGCAAACAACCAGCAATCGCCGGAGTCACCGTCAACGCCACAACCAGGGACCAGACAAGCATAAGCACCACAGCGATCGCGATGGCACCCACAAAGTCGCCGGCGGGTCCCGGCAGCAAGATCATCGGTGTGAAAGCAAGCGCCGTTGTGACAGTCGATGCCAGCAAAGGTGCGGCCAACCGGCGAACAGCATCCCGTACGGCTGCAAGCCGATCCATCCCATCCTGCAGACGACGCCGAATTTCATCGGTCATGACGATGGCTGCGTCAACGAGCAGACCGAGGGCAACAATCAGGCCCGTCACGGACATCTGATGAATTGGCAATCCAATCATGTTCATAGTCGCCAGAGTTGCCAATGAAACAACCGGCAATACCAAAGCCACAATCGCAGCTGCCCGAACCCCCAACGTAACAAACAAAACTGCCACGACCAGAGCCACGCCAATGGCCATGTTGATCCCAACCTCTGACAAACGATCCGTCGTGTACTGGCTTTGATCAAACAGCAGTATTTCCTGCATGCCCAAAGGTACCGATGCGGCGCCGGCCTCAAGCTCATCCCGAAGAAAGCCTGTCCAACGGTCGATCTGTACCCCGTCCTGCGCCAGAACTCCTATCAAAACCGAGGGCTTTCCGTTCGCAAACGCGATTGAGGGCTGCGGTTTGCGCGCGCCCCGGTCTACGCTGGCAATATCTCCGAGCTGCACCACGGCACCGTCTGCATTTTCTCGCAGGACGATGCTTCGAATGCGGTCCAAAGTCTCAATTTCTCCGCTTATGCCTATGGTCAGGTCGACATCGGACTGCAACCGCCCAGATTGGACCTTCCCATCTGCTTCTGCAATCCGCTGGGAGATCTCGGCAGCGCTGAGCCCAAGCGCAGCGGCCTTGTCCATATCGACATTTACGAGCACTTCTTCTTCCGGCTGACCGAAATAGTCCACGGCTCGCGTAGAGGGTATCGCGCGCAGCCTGTCACCCAGAGCTTCGGCATGCCGCGACAGCAAAGTTAACGGGAAGTCCGGATCCTCGGCCGCAACGGCAATGACAGCAGAATAGGCAGAAATACCCTCGGCATCGAATTCCGGCGGCAACACTCCACTCGGAAAGTTCTGTCGAGCATCTTCAACGGCATCCCGAGCTTCGGCCCAAACCTGCTCAATGGTTGCTTCATCCAGCGTCTCCAGCAACTCTACCGAAACGACCGATACGCCCGACCGGGATACAGAGCTGATTTCATCCACTTCGGAGATTTTCCGCAGTTCTTCTTCGATTTCTGCGGTGACCAACGCTTCGACCCGCTCCGGGTCTGCACCCGGGAACTGCGTCGTCACAGTTGCGAAGAGGTTGGTAATCGTTGGGTCTTCCTGCCGGCCCAACGATAAGAACGAAGACAGGCCTGCAGACACAAGCACCAAAATGATAAGAGCAACCAGTCGGGGGTGGCGAAAGGTAAGGGTTTCCATCAAATCGCTCCGTTACTCGCCCGTGTTGAAAGCGACGCGCTGGCCAACAGTAACGCGCTGTGGCCCTTGGTCGATCAGAACAGTGCCCTCTGGAAACGCGCCGCGTACGAAAACACGGTCATCTTCAGCATGCAGAACTTCGACCGTTGCTAGGCGCACAATCTTCTGCGCGTCTGCAACCAGCAGTGTCCATTGCCCACGCGTACCTTCTTTCAAGGATGTCGTGGGCACCCAGGTTCCCGCACTCTGTACGGGATCAATTATATGCACACGAGCGGTCTGCCCGAAGGCAACGTCCGGCGCGTTCCTCAGATCGAAAAGTGCGGTTCTGGTGCGGGTTACCGGATCAATGTCGGGCCGCAAGGTTGCAAGGTCAGCCCGATAGCTTTGACCAGCGATCTCGATTTCAACATCTGTCAGAAGCGCCGGGTCAACGTCGAGTGGGATACCAATTCGAATCTGCGGCGAAACGACCTCGACCATACCCAGAACCAGTTCACCCGAGCGCAGAGTTTCACCGCCGTCGACGTGTCGCGCGGTTATTTGACCAGAAAACGGAGCCTCAATGCTGGATTTTTCGATCCGAACGGTTACGTCCCGCAGCGCTGCATCCAGTTCCCCAATTCTAGACAACAATTCATCTTGTCTGGAAACTGCCTCATCTAGGCGAGCTTGACTGGTAAAGCCTTGTTCGATGAGTTTCGCGTTTCGCTCGACCGTTTTCTCGGCGAATGAAAGCTGGGCTGCAATGGCATCACGAGATGCCGTCAGTCGGTCGCGTTCAACCTCCAACAGAGCTACGTCTAACGTTGCGAGAAGTTGGCCCTTAGCAACCTCGTCACCCTCATCCACCAGAATTTGATCAAGCGTCCCATTCAATTCGAAAGAGATATCTGCCGAACGCTGAGGCTCGACCTGACCGATGAATACACGGTCGACTGTGTAGGCGCTTTCGGACGTGATTGGTGTGGCGGAGACTGGGGTTACAGCAGCTGCATCTGGCGCCGGTACAGCATCTGCTCTGCGCGTCAGCTCCGATGCACCGAAGTAAACTGCGGCCGCCGCAACACCTATGAAGCTAACGGTCACCCCGACACGCACGGTACCGCGTAAAACACGCAAAAAGAAGCTCGGCTTGGTCTTTTCAGTAAAGTATTTCGCGGGACTTGGCATTTGCGGACCTCATCAAGTTAGCATCTCTAACATATGTTAGAAATTCTCACTTTGACAAGGGATACGTGATCTGGCACATGTTGGATCATGACCAGCATAGAAAAAAGTCACTCAAAAATCAGCCAAGCGACCGGTCAAACGGTGAGCAAGAAAGCCTATCATCACGGCGATCTCCGCGCTGCACTGATCGAAGCAACCCGACAGTTGGTTGAAGAAAAAGGTCCGGACAGTTTTTCCGTTTCCGAGGCCTGTAGAAGGGCTGGCGTATCAACCGCGGCACCTTACAAGCACTTCAAAGACAAGACAGAAATGTTGGTCGCCACTGTCCTTGAAGGAATGGATCGGCACCGAGACAAAATGCTTGCCGCACTGGAAGGCGTTCCCGAAGGATCTCCCGAGCGCATTACTGCCATCGGGATGGAGTATGTTGCCTTCGCGTTAAATGAGCCTGGGATCTTCAGACTGAAATTTGGCGGCTTCACAGATCGCATCGCGGATCCCCGGTTGGAGGAAGGTGGCCAGCAAAGTTTCGGGATTCTCTTGACTGAGGTAGCAAAGTGTCTCGGTGAACCGGGAATCACAGACGAAGTTCGCCGCCGTGGTTTTTTGTTGTGGAGTTTCGTGCACGGGCTGTCCTTCATTCTGCATGACAAAGGGCTTGCTGAGAAAGGCGAAGATTTCGATCTTCATACCCTTCTTGAGGACGTTTCGGAAAGAATGCTGAATTGAGCGTTCTCACGCCAAAACGAACTTGACCAAGCGCAGATAGCAGACAATCTAAGCCGCTATCACGCCTACGCGTAAACGATTGCTCTGGTTCACGTAGAAGACATTTTTGGACAGCGCAGCGAATGTCCGCTATCCACAATCGCAAGGTCTCATCGTGAATGCCGGCTTGGGATTGAGCTAGTGTTACCAGATAGGGTCTATAGCAGAGTTTTCAGTCCAATACTTCCGTTTCTCAACCTGGAATTGTATAGGCGCGTTTGTTAGCTGGGAACTTCTGCAGGCACCAAGATCGTCATTCCTGCTCGGTCTGCTACGGCCATGATTGCCGGAATGTCTGGCGGTCCATCTGGCGCCGGAATTTCTGTCGTACCATCAGGCATTGCTTCACCAGCTTCAGTAAAGAAAGTGTCATGCATCGCGCCAGGGGCGTTTATGCAAAGTAGCCGGCCAGGCCGTTCCCCAGTACACGTAAAGGCGTGCACTGCGCCGTCCGGAACTTTGACGAAGTCACCACTTTTTGCGCTGATTGTCTCACCATTCACAAAGAACTCGAATTCACCATCAAGCACATAGAAGCTTTCGTCTTCGCCAGCATGATGATTGGGTGGCGCACCGGCACCCGGCGCCGTCTTTATCTCAACGATTGTGCAACGATCTCCGGTCTCACTGGGAAAGGCGTGAAAGGTTAGAAGGTTTCCTAGAAGATGATAAATTCGCGGACGAGGTTCAGCCATTACTTCAACTCCCTTTACTTGAAACACACTGCCCTTATGATACATATATCTACTAATGAGACAAGTGTATCACAAAAGGCTTGGTATTGGCGTCGCGTACAAATCAAATTAATCGAACACGAGAAGCACTTCTTTCAGCTGCACGTGACTTGATGTCGGAAGGCAAAGAAGTCACGCTGGCAAAAGTCGCTGAGCGTGCCAAAACCAGTCGTGCGACGGTCTATCGTTACTTTTCTGATCCAAGTGTCTTGGCTTTGGATGCGACGCTCGATCTTGAAGTTACTCCAACTTCAGAACTTCTCGAGGGGCTGAATAACGTCAGGAGCCGCGTACACGCCGTTGCGCGCTACTATCTGGATTTTTCTCGGGTTCATGAGGCGCACTTCCGGCAGTTTCTTGCTGAATCACTCAAGGCATCACTTGAAGATGGAACTGTCAAAATGCGTGGCGCCAGAAGAGTGGCGGCTTTTTCGGAAGCACTTGCACCAGTTCATCCATTGATGAAGCCGAAGGAAATTGTCGACCTGGCAAAACGATTATCCATGACGACGGGCATGGAACAACTTATTATTCTGGAAGACATTTTGCGAGTGGACAAAGCCACTGGTTACCAACTTCAGGAAGGGTTGGTCGATGCTCTGTTGGATCGGTACTTACCAAAAAACTGAGGCAGAATTCAGATGCCGATTTCATCCCAAAACTGCTGGAAAATAGACACCAGTTAAACGTCCGCTTTGGATTGACTGTGTACTTCGCGACGAAGAACGCGAACGGCCATTTTGACCGCATCTCGGACGTTAACTGCGCCTTTGTTAAACGGCTGCTTTGCGGAGGAAGCGGCCAACACAGCCTGTAAATGCAAGAGGCCGCCAACGCGTCGACAAGCCGCTGAGAGAGACGAAAAAGCACGACCCTTCGGACCACTGGCGTCCGGTTTGGCTTCACCAAAAAGCGCGGCGTCGCATCAATCTCAATGAGTGTAAGCAGGCAAAAACGGGCGTTGCAGGGCTCAGGCCTGCTTTTGAACCTCGGCTTCGTCTGCCACCTCTGCCGACTCTGGTGTCACTTCGACCACATCATCCTCGTCCGCGGGCTCCATGACTTCAGGCTCTTCGGATTGATCTTCGAGCGCACCAACGATCAAAGGCAACATATGTACGCCGGTCGCGCTTGCGATTTCGGGTGTTTGTGGTGTCTGCCAGCTGAGCGTGTCGAAGCTGCCGCAGTTCTGGCAGACCGGTCCCCATTCAGGTTGGATATCATGGCAATTGGTGCACACCCATTGCGGACCACGCGGCGCATTCAGCGCTTTGGCCAACCAGCCTTGCACAATGGCGTCCGAGGCCCCCTCGCCGCGTTCGATAGCGGCCATCAAAGTATAGGCGCGCGCATCACCCTGCGTTTCGACCACATCGCCCAGCGCACGGCGGGCTTCGGGGAAGTCCTCGGCCACGATGTTCAGTTCGGCCAGTATCAGGCGCGTCTCCATGTTCTCGGGGTGAATCCGGGTCAGCGCGGTGAACCGCTTGATCCGTTGGTCGGGGGTTTCATCCGGCACGATGTCGGCAAAGGCATGGGCCAGATCCGGATGCGGCTGCGCCTCCCATGCTTTTTTCAGAATCTTGGTTGCCGCCCGGGGTTTGCCTTTGGCGATATACGCGCGGGCCGCCATGGCAGCGGCTGGCACCAGATCAGGCGACAGGCGATTGGCTTCAATCGCGCGTTCCTGCTGTTCGACCGTCGCACCTTCGTCCAGAATTCCCTTGGCTTCGGACAAGGCCAGAACCGCGTCACGCCGTTTGAAAACATCGCGCGGTAAATACCCGGCCTTCAACTTGGCCGTCAGGGTCGAACGTGCACCGGCCCAATCCTGCGCCTTGGTTTGCAGGTTCAGCAGCACGTCCTGCG
This sequence comes from Ruegeria sp. A4, assembly GCF_056543025.1. NCBI lineage: Bacteria > Pseudomonadati > Pseudomonadota > Alphaproteobacteria > Rhodobacterales > Roseobacteraceae > Ruegeria > Ruegeria sp. A4. The sequence continues at coordinate 36,901 of NZ_JBQGAW010000014.1, forward strand.
TTTCTTCATGACGCGGTTTGATCGCCAGGGCCTTCTCGGCCAGTTTGCGGGCCGTTTCATCATCACCTTCGGCCAGCTTCTGCTTCATGATCCCGCGCACGCCGACGAAACGGGTGGCGCTGTTGGTCACCAGTTTTTTATAAGTGTCCGATGCCTTTTTCGTATCCCCGGTCATCTCGGCGGCCTGTGCCACCAGCAGATCGGTAAGCTCGGGCTTGTTCAGCAGTTTCTCGGCCTTGCTGGCTTTGGTCATGGCCACGCGCCCTTCGCCCGAGGCCAGCGCCAACAGACCATCAGCCAGCGCCTGGTATCCCTTTTGCTGGCGATTGCGGTCAAAATACCGAGACAGCGCCGTTTCGTCACCGTTCAGGAATTTCAGCGTTGCGATCAGCAGGCTGAGCAACGTGAAAAACAGCCAGACCGCAAAAACCAACACAGCCAGCGCGATCACCGACTGAAGCGGCCCCAGCGTGAATTCCGTGCCCGCGACGGTGATTTGAACCCCGCCACTGGTTTGCATCAGGAAGTGACCGCCCAACGCCAGCAGGCCGATAATCGCAACAAAAACTAGGATCTTAAACAGTGACCACAGCATGGCAGGTCCTTCAGTTCGAGTTCAGGCTGGAAGCCAGTGTATTCGCCACATCGACGGCGGCGACCCGTGTTTGGGCCGCCTGTTCCCAATCGGACATTGCAGCCTGTGCCGCTTCGGGAAGTGACTTCAGTTCGCTCAAGGCTTTGGCCAGGTCTCCGTCCGCAAGCGCAGCCTGTGCCCGTGACAGGATGGCATCTGGTCCATCCCCTTCCTGGGGCGTGACCGAGCGCGCGCCCGTTTGACGTTGCAGAAATGCGATCAGGCCGGTGCCCTTGTCGGCTTCACGGGCTTGGGACAGCGCGGTTCGGGCCGCAGGTTCGAAACTGTCGCGCAGAGAAGAGAGTGTTTCAACACCCTTCTCAGCCGGCCCGGACAGGGCATCCGGCACATCCACACCGCCTGCTTTCAGTTCTGCAACCAGATCGGAATAGGGCTGACCCGCATCCAGTTGCCCATGCAAGCGCGACAGTACGGCGGCATTGGCCGCGGCCTGCGCATCGGCTGATGCTTTTGCCTCCAGCGCCTGAGCGTCAGAAACCATTTTTTCAACCTCGGCCCGTTGCGAGGCCAGCGAGTCCTGAAGCTTCTTCAGCTCAGCTTCGAAGGCGGCCATGGATTCGGGCGACACGCTGGATTCGATCGGGGTTTTCTCAAGCGTCGCAATGCGCTCTGACAATGGTCCGATCTGGCCTGACAGCGTATCCACAGTGGATTTGATCGCACTCAGGTCACTTTCCACGGGTGTCAATTTGTCGGACAGCGCTTTGACCTGATCCGTCAAACCAGCAACATCCGGACTGTTTGCAAGCGCCTGAGACAGCTTGGCAATCTGGTCGGACTGGTCTGCCAGTTTGGATTCCAACGCCGCCAAGGTATCCGAGCTGTCCGAGCCAGTTGACAACAGCCCGCCATTGCCCAGCGCAAACCCGACGGCGGCAGCGATGGCACCGCCCAGCAAAGCGGGAACAAATCCGCCACGCTTTTCAACGACACGCTCGACCACTTTTTCTTTGGCCGGGGCAGTATCTTCAGTCGACGCTTCGGCTTCGGCTTCGGCTTCGGCTTCGGCTTCGGCTTCGGCTTCGGCTTCGGCTTCGGCTTCGGCTTCGGCTTCGGCTTCGGCTTCGGCTTCGG
>NZ_JBQGAW010000015.1:0-36314 GCF_056543025.1 Ruegeria sp. A4
CTCGATCTCGTCGCGCTGACGACCCAGTTCCGACGTGATCGAGCCAAAAAGCTCGGGATCACGATCAGAAAGGGACTGGGTGAAAAATCCGTCTGAACGGTGCGGGGCATTCACTGGTCATATCTCCTAATTGAGGAACGCAACGCAGCCACGGCTGCGTTGGATGCCATTGCGTAATGTTTGAAGGTGGCCTCAGATCACACGGTCCCGAGGTTCACGGCCTTCGAAGAAATCGCTCAGGTTGTCGAGAACCCGGAACCCCATCGCCTCGCGCGCTTCGCGGGTCGCGCTGCCTAGATGCGGCAGCATGACGAGGTTGTCGCATTGCAACAGATCCGGGCTGACCCGCGGTTCACCATCGAATACATCCAACGCAGCGCCGCCGATCATGTCGAACATCAACGCCTGAATCAGCGCCCATTCATCAATCACTTCGCCCCGTGCGGTGTTGATCAGGAAAGCGTCAGGCTTCATCAGGCCAAGTCTGCGCGAATTGATCAGATGGCGGTTGGCTGCGCCGCCCGGACAGTGCAGTGAAACGAAGTCACATTGCGGCAGCAGGTCATCGATGGTGTCCACCTGTCTTGCGTTGCATTCGGCGAGAACATCGGGCGATACGGCGCTACGGTTGCAAACCAGCACGTCCATGCCGAACCCGTGATGCGCACGGCGAGCCATCTCCTGTCCGATGCGGCCATATCCGATGATGCCCAGTGTCTTGCCGCTGACCTTGGTTCCGACCAGATGCGTGGGCCGCCATCCCGTCCACTGACCTGCACGCAGCTCGCGTTCGCCCTCACCCGCCCGACGCGCCACCATCAAAAGCAGCGTCATGGCGATATCGGCGGTGCATTCGGACAAAACGTCGGGCGTGTTGGTCACGGTCATACCCAACTCGCGCGCCGACGGCTCGCAGATATGGCTGTAGCCGACGCCGTAATTGGCAAGGATTTTCGTCTGCACACCCGGCACATCCAGTGCCTCGGCGCTCAGCGTGTCCGTTACGGTGGGCAGCACGGCGTCATAGGATTTCAACGCTTGCCGGATTTCAGCCGGGGACATGGGTTTGTCGCCGGTGTTCAATACGGTGTTGTAGTTCTCGGCCAGCTGCGCCTCGACGGCAGCAGGCCAGCGACGGGTAACCAGCACCGAAGGTTTGACCATCACGCAGCCTCCATCACGCGGGCGATCGTCTCACCGATCACGGCAGGGTTTTCGGCCACGGTGACACCTGCGGCGGACAGGATCTCGACCTTTTCGCTGGCGCTTTCGCCGAAGGCCGAGATGATCGCACCCGCGTGCCCCATGGTACGGCCTTTCGGAGCGGTCAGGCCGGCGACATAGGCGATCACGGGTTTGGAGATGTGGTCGCGGATGTATTCGGCGGCTTCCGCTTCCTGCGGGCCTCCGATTTCGCCGATCATGGCGATGACATGCGTGTCTTCGTCGTCTTCAAACCGTTGAAGGATGTCCTTGAAGGACGATCCGTTGATCGGGTCGCCCCCGATTCCGACACTGGTCGAAACGCCGATCCCGCGCTCTTTCAACTGGGCCGCCGCCTCATATCCCAATGTCCCCGAACGGCCGATGATCCCTACATGTCCGGGAAGATAGATATGCCCCGGCATGATGCCCAACAACGCCTTTCCGGGCGAGATGGTGCCGGCGCAGTTCGGACCGGTCAGAACCATGCGTTTCTCTTTCGGATAGCGGTACATGTACCGTTTCACCCGGATCATGTCCTGTGCCGGAATCCCGTCGGTGATGCAGACGCAATAGCGGATGCCCGCATCGGCGGCCTCCATGATGGAATCCGCCGCGAACGGGGGCGGCACGAAGACAAGGCTGGCATCGGCGCCGGTGGCTTCGACGGCCTGTTTGACGGTGTCAAAAACCGGAACGCCTTCGACGGTTTCGCCCCCCTTGCCGGGCACGACGCCACCCACCACGTTCGTGCCATAGTTCAACATGTCCTTGGTGTGGAACCGCGCCATGCGCCCGGTGATGCCCTGCACGATGACACGCGTGTCACGATCGAGAAGAATGCTCATTACACAACCCTCATTTTGGTGCCTTGGGTAAGGTCGTTTTTCCACGCGCCCACAGCGCGTTCTGCCGCCTCCATCAGCGTCGTGGCGCGAATGATCGGCAATCCGGATTTGGCCAGGATCTTCTGGCCTTCTTCGACATTCGTTCCGGCCAGCCGCACGACGACGGGAATATCGAGGTCAAGTTCCTTCAACGCCTGAACGACTCCTTCAGCCACCCAGTCGCAGCGGTTGATACCGGCGAAGATGTTGACCAGAATGGCCTGAACATTGTCATCCGACAGGACCAGCCGGAACGCCTTGGCCACCCGTTCAGGCGACGCGCCACCGCCGATGTCGAGGAAATTTGCAGGCTCGCCGCCTGCCAGCTTGATCGTGTCCATGGTGGCCATCGCCAGACCGGCGCCGTTGACGATGCAGCCGATATTGCCGTCGAGCCCGACATAAGACAGTCCGCGATCCGCAGCGCGGCTTTCGCGCGGGTCTTCCTGGCTCTTGTCGCGCAGTTCGGCAATCTGCGGGTGGCGGAACAGAGCGTTGTCGTCAAAGCTCATCTTGGCATCCAGCGCCAGCACCCGATCATCACCGGTGATGACCAGCGGGTTGATTTCAACCATCGTGGCGTCAAGATTGCTGAAGGCAGCATAACAGCCCTGCAACGTCCGCACCATTTGCTGGATCAGTTTGGCTTCAACCCCAAGATTGAAGGCGATTTCACGGGCCTGAAACTCCTGAAGCCCGACGGCCGGTTCCACGATGGACCTGACAATGCTGTCGGGGCGGTCGGCCGAGATATCTTCGATCTCCATCCCGCCTTCGGACGAGGCGACGATCATCACCCGCTGGCTGGAGCGATCCAGCACAAAACCAAGGTAGATTTCCCGGTCAATCGGCACTGCGGCTTCGACGTAGACACGATAGATGCCTTTGCCTTCAGGACCTGTCTGATGCGTCACCAGTTTGCGACCGAACAGATCGTCGCAAGCCTTGTAGATTTCGTTTTCGCTGGTGCAGAGCTTGACCCCTCCGGCCTTGCCGCGCCCGCCTGCATGGACCTGCGCCTTGACAATCCATTTGTCGCCCCCCAGTTCGCGCGCCCGATAGGCCGCCTGTTCAGGACTATAGGCAAGCGCGCCCGCAGGCACGTCGACGCCGAATTTCGAAAGAACTTCTTTCGCCTGGTATTCGTGGATATCCATCTGATGCGCTCCTGATTAAGCAGCTATTGAAGTGCCGTAACGGCTTTCCAGCAGAGCTTCGATCGCGTCTTGATCGACCTCTCCGCCCAGCTCACGAATGGCTTCGGCGAACAGGCGCACGATCCGGCTGACGGCCTCGCGATTCAATTGATTGAGGATGCCGATGCGAACCTGCACCGGTTCGCTCAAGGTGGGCCAGATGCCAAACCCGCGGGCGCGGCAGTTCTGCACCAGTTCCATCTCGCGGCCAGAAAGCGCGGAAGGCAGGTTGAGCACGATCAGGCTGGGCATGTCCGAGGTGACCTCGCACCCCATCTCGGTCACCGCGTCCCGAAGAACCTTTTCATGCGTCCGGTAAGACATCGACCGCTTGGCCAGACCTTCCTGCAAGGTCAGGCGCAATGACTCGTGGAATGCCGCAACCGCATATCCGGAATGGGTCCGGTGATAGGTGCCCTTTTCCACGTCCTGCCCCTCGACGATGCCCCAGTGGCGTGCCTCGAAGATCGGATTGTGCACGTAGGTATAGGCACCTGTGGATTTCAGAGCCTCGATATAGGCATCGGCAAAGCTGACAGGGGCATAGGTCAGCGGCAGGCAGCACAGGCCTTTCTGCGGACAGGATGCCCAGCCTGCCACACCCGGATAGTCATCGATCGCAAAGTCTTCGACACCCAGTGACGAGACCGCATCGATCAGCCCCATGGCGCCATGACGTTCACACGCCTCCGAGAAACCGCGCAGATCGTTCACCCTGCCCGATCCGGTTTCCCAATGCGCCATGAAGGCCCATTTCGGCTTGTGCTCGGCCAGAGTCGCTTCAACCAGTTCAGCCGTCACCGGCTGGCCATGAGGAACGTCGACCACCGTGACACTCGCCGCCTGTGGGTCAAGCGGGCTGACCGCGTGCTCGGCGGGCGTTGCCGCCTTGATCCGCAGCGTCAACGCGTCGATCCCCGAAAATGTGCCGTTGGTGAAGGCCACAACCTTGTCACCGGGCATGATGGCCGAGAACATGGTGTCCAGAGCGCTCCATCCGGTACCCGCGACAGCGAAAGTGTAAGCGTTCCGTGTGCCCCAGATTTTCCGCAGCATGTGCTTGCATTCGATCATGCCCCTGAGGACATCGCCTTGCATGTGATCGGCGACACCTGCGCCGGCGAAGGCTTTCAGGACACGCACATCCGTGTTCCCCGGCCCCGGCCCTGCGGCAAGGGTCTCGGGAATTTCGAGCGGAGGGAAAATCTGAAAGGTCATGGTCTGACATCCTCGGCTGTTGGCCGGGCATTACGGCCTGATGGTTCAAGATACCGATCAGAAAACGCGAGCTTGCCGGATGGCGCAACGTAACTTACTACTGCTTTTGGATGGCTAATAGTGTGGGTAATTACCTACCCGTTTTGGCAAAAATACGACGGTATACCGAAATCTACCCCACCCTTTTGGGTAGTTTTTTGTAAAATATGGGCAAAATCATATGGTTGAGACATCGGACAAACCCATCGACATCATGCTTGCGGACAGCAACCCGCTGGTGCTTTCGGCCATGTCGGAAATTTTCGAACGTGATCCCCGATTCTCTCTGGTCGCCACGTCGGCGACGGCGGAAGGGTTTCTGGGAACGGTGATGCGGATACCCGTACAGGTCGGCGTCGTGGACTGGACGCTTCCGGCCCTGGGTGCCGCCAAACTGATCGAGGTGCTGCGCGATCAGGCCGATGCACCGCGCTTTGTCATCTATGGCGATGCCTCTGGGGATGTCCCGCGATTGGCGATGCAGGCGGGCGCCGCTGGATTTGCTGCCCGCTCGGGCGAGGTCGAAGGCCTTCTTGAGACCTGCGCCGAAGTGGCGGCAGGCAAGATGGTGTTTCCGTTCATCGACGTCCGGAAGATGAAGCAGGATCCGATTCAAAGCCTGTCGCGCAAGGAACGCGCCATTTTGGAGGCCCTGGCACAGGGGATGTCGAACCGGGAACTGTCCAAGGAGCTTCAGATATCCACCAACACGGTCAAGTTTCACCTGTCGAATATCTATGAGAAGCTGAACGTCAAAAACAGAACTCAAGCGATTGCGTTTTTCTATTCGTCCCACCGTGGGGCGGACTAGACGACAAAAACAGAGAGCCCAGATGACTGAAATCAAAATTAACGTTGTCGGCGCCGGGCGGGTTGGCAAGACGCTGATCAGCCTTCTGGATGGCACTGCTGGCTGCCGGATCCAGGATATTCTGAGCACATCCTTTCAGTCGGCAAATGAAGCCGCCCAGTTGTCCAAAACCGGGCGCGTTTCCGCAAGCTATGCCGATTTGCGGCCAGCTGATCTGTGGATCCTCTCGGTGCCCGACACGCAAATTTCTGCGGTGGCCCACGAATTGAAAGAGGCGTTCGAGAACCAAGAAAGAACCGGAAAGCCTTCAGTGGCGTTCCATTGCAGCGGCTATTTTTCTGCCGAGCAACTGGCGCCGTTGCGAAGCCTCTCATGGTCTCTGGCCAGCGTTCATCCCGTCCTGTCTTTCGCCAATCCACAGGCCGCTGCTGCGCAATTCAAAGAGGCATTGTGCGGGTTGGAAGGCGACGAAGACGCCATAGCGTTCATTCAGCCACTTCTGGAGGGATTGGGAGCCACCTGTTTTCCCATCCAGTCTGAAAGCAAAAGCCTGTATCATGCAGCCGCTGTGATATCGAACAACTTCGCCGTTGTCTTGCAGGCCATCGCCCGCGAAGCGTGGGCCGAGGCGGGCGTGCCGGACGAAACTGCCCGCAAGCTCAACGCTGGTTTGTTGAGCAGCACAGTCGAAAACGTCGACCTACTTGGCCCACAATCTGCCCTGACCGGTCCGGCGGCAAGAGGGGACTCAGAGGTCGTTGCCCAGCAGGGCGCGGATGTAGCGGCGTGGCACCGCGATGCAGGTGAAATTTACAAGCAAATGAGCCTGCTGGCGCAGAAGCTGAAGGCAACCGGTCTCACGAAGTAATCGCCAGATCCATTGCTGAAAGGCATTTTGGATCCTGCGTTCGAAACGCGTCGCGGAAAAGGCGGGCCCGGGCGTTTCTTTTGCGAATCCCTGAAACATGTTACGTTGGGTCAACTTTCAAGATTTGATTTTTCCCGGCACTCAGTTTCTTGCAGCGCTTTCCTACGAGGTGACTTCATGTCCGACTCCAGCAGTGAGCCCCCGCGCATTACGCTGTCCCTTCCGACCTCTCGGCCCAATCCCACGATCTCGGCGGAACTCTCGGGATCGGCCGGTTTTACGGCTGACAGCATTGACGATCTCAGGCGCGTCGAAGCCGAGAAGCTCAAGGCGCTGCGCCGTGGTGTTGGCATTGACCTGTCTGCCGAGGTGATCAACGATCTGGTCGATCAGCGCGTTCAGGCCACTGGTGCAGTCTTTCGTCAGCTTGAAACCATACGCAAGGATCTGGCCGACGGGTTTCTGGGCGCTGTCGTCCCAACCCTTGCTCCGAAACTGCGCGGTGAACTGATCAATCCCGACGGCACCCCTGCCGAGCGGGTAATCGTTGAAGCGCTGCGCCCAACCTTCACCGCCAGTGAAGGCATCGACAACGGGGATTTTTCATGGGCTGTAAAAGCCGCCGTAACGGATGCGCGGGGCCTGTTTTCGCTGGATCTGCCCAATCTGCGCCTGCCGCAAAATGGCCTCAGATTGCGGATCCGGGGGCAGAACACCACTCTGACCGAGGCAGTGCCGCGCATTGATGCATTGGATGGCGAATTGGGTCTCGTGGTGCTGGATCGCACCGTCCTCCCTTTGCAGCGCTCGATCCTGGGTGAGCTTGCCGATATTCTGCCGGTGGATCCCGAGGATGCGGAAGAAAACATATCCGATTTCACCGGCACGCAGGCGCCCATCGTGCTGGGCGAAGGTGATTGCGCTTCGGAATACCGAACCGAAGGAGGCACGGTTTCGCGGCGGCGTTATTCGGTTCTTTATCGGCTGATCGACCCGCTTGTCGGACCGAAAAACATCGTTCGCACCCGCCCCGTTGGCGGCAATCGCTTTGTCACGACAATTCCGGGCAGCACCTTTGCGCAGGCCAATCTTTCTGCCGAAACACTGTTGAGCGCATTCAACAATGACGGCGGAGACTGGGATTTCCGCGATCGGATACCGATTGACGAGCCCATTGATATCGAAGATTTTTTCGAAGACTTGGAACAGCGCCCGCAGGATGTGCCAAAAGCTTCCAGCCTGGCGCTTGGCTATATCGCCAAGATGCGTTCAACCGCCGTCCACGCCGGAATGTCATTGGGGCGTCTGGTCTATTCCCTGCCGCTTGCCCCGGGCGAGGAACAACGGATCGTCGTGTCGGAACAGCGCGAAACCCTGACCGTGCGCGAACGCGAAAGCCTGACCTTCGAGGAACAACAGGAATTCGAAGAGGCGCGCGATACCTCTTTCGACAGCACATTCGAAACCGCATTGGACGAAGTGATCCGTGGAACATCCTCTTTCTCGACCAAGGCGTTCACAAAAAGCTTCGGGGGCGCCGGTGGCATTGGTGGCGGTCTGTTCGGCGGCATCGGGGCCATAGTGGGCGGGGTCGGTTTCAGCGGCGCGCGTTCCAGCTCCAACTCGTCAGGCAGTTCGTCCAACACGCAGAACACGTCCCGCGATTTTCTGTCAGACACGCACGAGACATTTTCGGCCGCGCTGGAACGGGCCGCTTCGGTCAAGCGAAGTTCAGCCCGAACCAGCGTTCGCACAGCCACCGCAAGTGATCGGCGGACGGCGACAACAAAATTCGTGGCCAACCGCAACCACTGTCATGCAATGACGATGCAATGGTTCGAAGTTCTGCGCGACTTTTCCCTGGAAACGCGGATCGAAGGCGTGCAATTGGTGGTCTTCGTTCCCATGCAGCTCATCCGCTTTCGCCGTTTGGGGCAAGGCGATCAATTGCCGGGCAATGTCAGCCGGTCCGGATTGCTGAGCCGGTACAAGGTGATCCTGCGCCACGCAGACGTGTTCCGCCGCGTATTCCGAAACCGCCGAAGGTTCCGCACCGCCCTCAAACTGTTGGAAGAGTTTTACGCGGACAAGGACGCGACGCCGCAGAATGCTCCGGGTGTCGCGCAGGACATCGTCAGCTTCGAAGCTCAGGGCACTTTCATGCCCAATGATGACATATCCGCGGTGATCTTCACGCAGGATGGCGATCGCGTTGGGCCAGTGCCCCTGACCGGATCGCCGATCGACATCGACAACCTGCATGACTTGCCTGCCGAGACACGCGAAAACCTGCTGGTTCGGCTGGCTGACGCGCGCCGTGATCCAACCAACCGGCGGACTTATACCGGATCCGTGGCTTTGCCCCGCTCGGTCGAACGTTCCGACATCGCCCGCGTCGAGTTGCGCAGGCGGACGGGCTCTTTTGCCTATTCATTCTATACCGGCCCGGACCCGATCAACATCTTCAACATTTGGGAACATATCTCGAACCTGGAAGATGCGGATGATCTGGATCGCGCCACGCGCAACATCAACCGGAGCCTTCACACCACGATTTCAGGCTCGGATTTCGACGATCTGGTCGGCGCGCCGATGATCAGCGAGTTCGAAGCGCGCATGAATGAAGACGCGCAGACCATCGTTGACGACAATACATTCCAGGCTTTGCCTGCGACCCTGCCCTATTCCGTACAGGAAGTGCCGGATGTGCTGTCGCGTCGTGATCTGCGGCGGATCGAAGAAATGTATCAGCATATCGTTGCCGACACCGTTCGTTATTCCCGCGTGATCTGGGCCAGTATGACGGATGAGGAACGGGCCATCCTGCTGGAACGCTTCACCATCGGCGTGCCCGATGGCGGGTTGGATGACGCCTCAAGTGAGATATCGCTGCTCAGCACGGTCCAGAACAAGGTGTTGGGCTTCTACGGCAATGCGATGATCATGCCCTTCTCGATCCCGCCCGATCTGGCCGACAGAATGGAGATGCGGACCGGCGACATTCAGGACAGCCTGCTGGCCTTCCATCGCGAAGACTTCCGGCCACCGCGCCGCACGATCTCGCTGCCGACCAGGGGCCTGTTGGGCGAGGCTGTTCTGGGCCGCTGCAATTCCTGCGAGATGATCGACCATCGTCGCTTCTGGAACTGGCAGGACAGCCCGACGCCACCCCCGGTTGGCGACACGCCGGTCTTGCCCGAGGACAGCGATGCAATCTTTGGCACCCGTGCGCCATCAGACCTGCCGGCCAATCAACCTTCGAACACGCTCACCATCGCAGGTGGCGACATTGGCACGGGCCAGGCCGTGCCCAGTTCGCAACTGGCCGAGATCCTCAAAGCCGCGCCAGACCTTGCACGGGCGGGAACCGATCTGACGGGCCTGAAAGAGTTGCAGGCACAACTGGCCCTTGAAACGCAATCGGTCGCCGCCGGTCGGGACAAGGCCATAGACACGGCGACGGATCTGACCAAAGAGCTTGTCGGCAAGGCCACTGAGCTGGCGGGCAAGGGGCAAGAGATCGCCGCGGCCCGCAAAGAGGAAGAAGCCAAAAAGCAGGCCGCCGAGAAGAAAAAGACAGATGCCGACAATGCCGCAAAGCTCAAGGGGTTTGAGGATATCGCCAAGAACGCTTCGGGAGTTTCTGCGCTGATTGGCGGGCAACCGGATGGCAACCGGGCCGGTTTCGTTCAAAACCTGTTCAAGGATTTTCCCGGTGGCGCTGCGGCTCTGGCCAATCCTTCCAACACGTTGCTTCTGGCCAAGCTTTTCGGGGCCTTCACCAAAGCCAATACGGATGCGGATGACGGCAGCGCAACCAAAGCCGGCAGCCAATCCGTTCTGGATTTCCTCAATGGCCTGAGCGCACCTGCGGAGGACGACGATGAGTGACACCAGCACAAATGCAACCCCCGAACCGGGCATCGATGAAAGCCTTGCCGAGGCCATCATCAATATTCTTGAAACCACCAATTCTCCGGCGATACAGCGCGCCCGAGAGGTTATAGCCCACAGGCTGGCCATCGCAGGCGACATTGCCCCTTCCCGCATCCCTGCCCCGCGCAATATCACCGAGATCGGCGGCTATATAAATCTGCTCAGCGAGTATGGAGAGGCCGAACAGCGCGCGCGCATGATCGCGGCTGCTCTGGGCATAGCAGGGCCGCAGATTTCGCTGCCACAGCCCGGTGCCGTTCCACCGTTGTCCTTTGTCACACGTGACGGTGCCCGACCTGCGGGGCCACAACAACCCAGCTTCCCGTTGACCTATACGATCCGCAGCGATTTTGTTCCGGCCCTTGACAATGCGGTGCAGGAAATCACGATCCGCGGTGGCGCGGTTCCGATTTTGACACCTGTCAGGATCCTGCCTGCTGCGGGGTCCGCACCCGCAACAGACGGCTCTGCGCAGCTGGCTTTGCTCGGTCGTACACTCAGCCTGGCGCCAACAGCGGCTTTGCACGCCGTGGCAACCGACCCTTTGTCGCTCAGCCGTCCGACGGCTGGTGGCGGGTTCGAGGTTGTGGCTCGGGTCATCGACGCCGCCGCTCCGATCGCCGGAACCATCGCGGCGGCGAACTGGACAAGTTGGGAATGCGATACCTCTGGCTGTACCGAGGTCGACAGCAATGATGCGCGCTTTGCGCTCACACCACTGCTGAACGCCGCCGGGTGGCACCAGCCCGCCGATCCCGGCAATCCGACCAGTCTGTCAAATCCGGGAACCTGGGCGGAATGGCGCAACATCACCGGGCTTGTGCCGGGCGTCACGCGGTTTGCGGATGAGCTGCAACTGCTTTATTCCGCTGAAATGCTCATTACCTCGCCGGTCTTCAATCAACTGGACAATGTCTGGACAGGAAGCGAGTTCGCCGCGCCATAGCACGGCTGCCTGAAACGCAGGAAAGTGATTTGGCAATGCTCCCTTCATGAGGTTCAATGCATTCAGGAGGTCAGCCATGCAAAACCCCGAGCGTTTCGAGAAATTCTATTTCGCCAAAGTTGGCATGGGCGAAGCCTGTGGCTGTGCCGAGCGGATAATCGACGTGTTCGAATTCAACCGCAAAGGCGGTGCGCAATCCAGGCAACCTGTGAAACAGGACAGGCGCAGACGTGGATCTTTTCGGGCATGGGCGGTCAAATATGGGCTTATGAGCCGCAGACGCACATAGCCAAGGCCTGACGCCATAAAAGGTTCGCTTTCCGTTTCATGGCGTGGCTCAGGAGGTGTGATTGCCTTTCTGAAACCACCATGTCCAGTTGCCACGAGAACAGGTCAGACCGGCACCAGCTTCCCGTCGCGAAGATCCAGTTCATCAGGCGCCAGTTCCAAGCGGAACGCCGGCGAATGACTGACAAGCAAAATCGCCTGCGGCAACGCGCGCAGGATTTCCAGCAGGCGCGCTTCGTTTTTCGTATCCAACGCATTCGTCGGTTCGTCCAGCAACAGCACTTCGGGCTCCATCGCCAGAACCGTCGCCAGGGTCACCAGCCGTTTTTCTCCGCCCGACAATTTATGGGTAATGCGGTTCTTCAAGTGCATCAGGTCCAGATCGCCCAGAACTTTGTCGACGACGGCAAGTGCTTCGTCACGGGTCTTGCCCAGATTGAGCGGACCAAAAGCAACGTCTTCGGCGACGGTCGGGCAGAACAGCTGATCGTCCGCATCCTGAAATACAAGCCCCACCCGGCGGCGGACCTCATGGAAATCAGCCTCTTCCACGCGTTGCTGACCAAAAACGGTGACGGTGCCCGAACACGGGCGCTGCAGCCCAAGCAAAATCCGCAGGAGCGTCGATTTCCCCGCTCCGTTCGGACCTGTCAGGGACAGGCGCTGCCCCGCGCTCAGGCTCAGGCTGGCCCCGTCCAGAACGGGTGGCTGGCCGGGGTAGGAAAAACAGATGTCTTCAAGCGCGATCAGTGTCATGCGAATTCCAGAATGATCAGACCCAGGCAGAGGCCGCTGAAGCCAGCCGCAAACACAATGTCCGCGCGGGTCAGGGAAAATTCCTGAAGCAACGGCATACGTCCGGAAAACCCCCGGCACTTCATCGCGGCCAGGATGCGTTCCGATCTTTCGATCGCGCGCACAAGCATCATACCCACAAGGTAGCCAAAGCTTCGATATGTGTGCCAGTTTGTTGCTGGCCGAAAACCACGCACCTTCATCGCGGCGCGCAGCCGCAGGTATTCTTCGCGCAAGACCTCGATATAACGGATCGTGAACATCAGCAGGTAAACCAGCTTTTCCGGGCACCGCAGACGATGCAGGGCGTGGCCCAGTGTAACCGGCTCCATCGTCCCGACCATAACCATCAGGGACAGGATCACGGCATTGGCGGTCAAGGCAATCTCGACCGCTTTCCAAAATCCCTGCCAGCTTGCGGGGAATCCCCAAAGCGTGAACATCGGATCCCCGGGCATGGAAAAGGGCAACAGGATCAGCATGAACAGGATGAACCCATCCATCATGGCCATTCGCTTCAACGTCTTTCGCCGCGGCAGACGTGAAACCATCAGAAGCGAAAGCGACACTGTCAGCGCCGCGCAAAGCGCGCCGAGGGATGACAGCGCCACGGTCACGACTGCAAAAACAACTGCCATGACGATCCGCATCCGGGGATCCAGCAGGCTGATCAGACCTTCTGGCCCGTCACCGGCTTCGGACAGCGTTTTTTCCTTGTGCCCCAGAACGTGTGCCATCAGGACGCCAGCTTGCGACGGGCCGCCATGTAAAAGCCCAGACCGAACAGACCAACGATGTACCCAATCCCGCCGAGGATGGTTTGCAGGTCATTCTGTTCGCGATAGGCCGCAATCTCGCGCCTGAGCGGGCGCAATTCGTCACGTACGGCTTTGGCGATAACCTGCTGTTCTTCGGCGCTGAGAGACGCCGCCGAACCGCTGGCCTGCGTCACAGCAGCCGAAGATGAATCACCGTTCTCTGCCGCGGCAACGCCCATGATCCGCGCGACATCTTCGGCAGACATCGTGACTTCGGCCACATGCCCGGCGCCAAGGTCGGCAAAGAAGGTGTGCGCCACGGCCGAGGTCGGCGTGTAGACAAAGAAACCGTCCGTATCCGTGACCGATCGACCCAGCTCGGCCCCATCCGGGCCGGTGACAATGACCTCGGTGCCGCTTGCCAGGTCGCCGTTGGAAAAGCCGATTTCGCCCTCGATGACGTCTCCCGACTCGAAAACGCCGGCTATGACCTTGTGCGCCAGGGCAGGCACAGGTGCACAGCACATGGCCAGTATGACAACCAGATGCTTCATGTGGCTGCTCCTCTGAAAAACAGCTCGGGCTTGACCTTGCGTGCCAACAACACGGCGAACCCGGTCAAAATCGCCTCGATGGCCATGACAGGAATATGGGCGAAGAAAACAAGCTTGGCGGCAGGCAGAAATTCATCCCCCGACAGCGCCAGCGAAAACGCGACCATGCCGGTTGTCGCCGCAATCGCAAACGCGCCGCCGATGCCCCCCCAAATCGCACCTTGCAAAGGCGTTCCACGCGCGATCAGACGACCGAACAACATTCCGGCCACCACCGCGGGAAAGGCGATATTGACGGTGTTGATCCCCAACACCGTCAACCCGCCAAAGCCGAAAAAGACCGCCTGTAGCAAAAGCCCGACGAACAAAGCCGGGAATGCGGCCCAACCAAGCAGCAGCCCGGCCATGCCGTTGAGGATCAGATGGACCGACGACGGACCAATGGGCACGTGGATCAACGATGCCACGAAGAAACTGGCTGACAGCACGCCCGCAGTGGGGATGCGATCAAGATCCAGAGACCTGAGACCCATGGCGATCCCGCCCGCGGCGGCTATGGCGCCGCCAATTACAACCGGGTTGGAAAGGGCTCCGTCGACGATGTGCATTTGGGGTTACTCCAGATCCCAGGCGCGGATCCAGATGACCGCATCCTGGCTGAGTTCTTTGCCCTCATGTTCGGTTGCCGGACCGGAACCAAGGGCGGCGAAACCCCAGTAACCGGCTTTTGGAACGCCGAACGAAAAATACCCGTTGTCGTCAGATATTGCGACCACCGCACCACCCGGCATTGGTGACGCCTTCGGTGCAGAAGCGGCCGAACTTTCCATGTCGGGTTCGGCTGCCATGTATTCGATCTCGATCTCGGCCCCCGCAACCGGCTGACCATCAGCCAGCACACGGCCCGTGAAAGTCGAACCCGCGATGATGTTGGTCGGCTTGTTCAGCGGGATAATCTCGGTCGGCAGACCCACGGGATTCATCCAATCGGTCGGCAATTCGTTGCGGTTCAGGAAGGCTTTGGTGAGCTGTTGGATATAGATGTCTTCGGATTCCTCGTAATAAGGCTGAGGAACCGTCACCAGCACATAGTCGCCCGACCGTTTGACCGGGACACTGCCTTTGAACGCCGCGCCCTCGTTCTGCCCGCCGGTGAACCGGATAGGTTCCAGCGTGTCCAGTAAATCGGTCTTTTCACCGTTGTGGATCACATAGAATTCCTGCGGCTTTTCAAGATCCATGACATGGCCATTCTCGAACGGATGCCAGAAAATCAGTTTGACCGGTACATCGCCCGGTTTCTCGATCATGGTGTCGGTGGTGTATTCCAAAAGGAAATGCGCATTTGCTATGGCAGGAAGAGCCATCGCGGCAGCGGCTGCGCTGAGCAGCGTTTTCATGAACAGTCGTCCTTGTCCCGTCGCGCCAATCCCGGCGCGAAATTCGTTTTGACCACGGGACATTCAACGCCAAATTACCCTTTCAGGCATCCTGGTCCGACGCACATCCCGTCGTCGATTAGGAGTGCCCGTTAGAGGGCACATGTCCGGCAGGTATCCTGACTTGCGGGTCAAAGCGTTGGACCGGCCTTCCCGGGCAAACCCCAGTGGCGTTTCAGCCCTGCTCGTCGCTTACAGTTGCGGGTGCAGTTGCGGATTTGGGCCAGAGCCCGCACCGCATTCCCTATTGATTCCAGAGCAAGCCCCGGAACCGGACATGCCGAGCGGCTTGCCAGACAACTCAGCCTTCCGTCAACGAAAATGTGTTACGGCCATCGAAAATATTGAGCTCGGCAGTTTGCGAGAGTGAACCAGTTTGTGAAACGTCCAAGGCGGCAGGGTTCGTTCCTGTCTAAGCTTCTGAAAGATACCTCTCCGACAAGGGCAGGCTTGCCGCGCCCAAAGAGCGTGCTTCCGGGCCTACGGTTCCTGCCAGCACAACGGGGCGCTCGAGCCCAGTCATGTTCAGCTCGGACAGTTTGTCTTCCACCATTTCAACCAAACGCGCCTTGATGTCCTGCGGCATCCAGCCGTCAATCTTCACGCATTCGAAATCTATCAGGCTACAGGATGAGACAATCGCATGGGCAATCCCGCTTGCCGTCCGTTTCAACCAGTTTTCCAGTTGAACGTTTGGCACATCCCAACGCTGGGTCGTTTCCCAGATGGAATGCGACGTGACACCTGCCGTGGTGATTGCACGCTCGAGCACGTAAAGGCTGGCCACATCGATGAGCGGTCTGACACCGCCCGCGCCATCGGGCACAGGCAAGGGGCCGATTGCCCCCGCGTTTCCACGCCCCGAAAAGATCGCGCCATTGAGGACCACACCGCCGCCAATGAAAAACCCGATATAGAAGTACAGGAAATCCCTTGGCCCATCAGCCGGACCGAATACCAATTCCGCCCCACAAGCCGCAGTGGCGTCATTTTGCAGGAATACCGGAATATCGAGGCGACGCGCCAGGTCAGCCTTCAGGTCTGATACGCGCCACGGGTCCATTTCTTCCTGAGGAACCTGAAGGGTCTGGGCCCAGTCCCACAGATAGAACGGCATGGCAATTCCAAGACCCGCAATCCTGCCTTTGGCCTCGGGCGACATGGATGACATCATTTTGCCCAGACTCTCAGTGGAAAACTCCAAAGTGGCCTTCGGCGTTGGATAGTCATAGGTTCGCCGCTCGCGCTGCCGCACATTTCCGACAAAGTCAGTCAAAACCAGCTCGGTACTGCGGCGCCCGACCTTGAGCCCAAAGAAAAACGCACCATCCGGGTTGAGGCGCATGGGAACGGAAGGTTGCCCGACTTTCCCGCGGACCGGCTCGCCGCGCAACAGCAAACCATCCTTCTCCAACAGCCGCATGATGACGGAAACGGTTTGTGCCGACAGTCCGGTCATGCGCGCGATCTCGGACTTCGCAAGGGCCTGATGACGCCGGACAAGCGACAACACCAGCCGTTCGTTCCGGGCCCGCATCCCGCTTTGGTTGGTTCCGCGCACCTCTGACCCGTGCAGGCCAATCGAATTTTTCCGAGATGAATTTTCAGGCACGACCACCCCTTTCCTGCTGAAGAATGAGAAAGCCCGCCCGCACTGTCAATAATAAATAAGAGTGATTTATTTATTGACTCAAATTTCGAATCTTGTGATTGTTTCTTATGGGATCAGGGATTTTGCCTGATCGCCCTCGTGCCCGTTCGGCACAGGAAAACCTGGGAGGATAATCGATGAAACTTGCAAGACTTGCGGGTGCTGCTGCGCTCGGGGTTACTGCCATGGCTGGCAGTGCAATGGCGGAAGGCGAAACCGTTTGTCTGATTACCAAGACGGACACCAACCCGTTCTTTGTCAAAATGAAGGAAGGTGCGACAGCGAAAGCGGAAGAGCTGGGAATGACGCTCAAAGCCTTTGCGGGCAAAGTTGACGGTGACCATGAAACGCAGGTGCAAGCCATTGAGACCTGCATTCTGGACGGCGCCAAAGGCATTCTGCTGACGGCCTCGGACACATCATCCATCGTTCCGGCCGTGAAGCAGGCGCGGGATGCAGGGGTTCTGGTTATCGCTCTGGATACGCCGCTGGAACCCATTGACTCGGCTGACGCAACGTTTGCCACGGACAATTTCCTTGCCGGGCTGCTGATTGGACAATGGGCCAAAGCCACGCTGGGCGACGCAGCCAACGACGCGAAAATTGCGACATTGGACCTTGCCGTCAGCCAGCCGACAGTGGACGTGCTGCGCAATCAGGGCTTCCTGCAAGGCTTTGGTGTCGATCTGGCGGACCCGAACGTAATCGGTGATGAAGATGACCCCCGTCTTGTCGGAAGTGATGTCACTGCCGGCAACGAAGAAGGTGGTCGCCGCGCGATGGAAAACCTTCTGGCCAAGGATCCGACGATCAACGTTGTTCACACCATCAACGAGCCTGCCGCGGCAGGCGCCTACGAGGCGCTGAAAGCCATCGGGCGCGAAAATGACGTGCTCATCGTTTCCGTGGACGGAGGCTGCCCGGGTGTCCAAAACGTTGCCGATGGTGTTATCGGCGCGACGTCGCAGCAATACCCGCTGTTGATGGCATCGCTGGGTGTTGAAGCCGTCAAGAAATGGGCGGACGAAGGCGTGAAGCCTGAAAACACGCCTGGCAAGGATTTCTTTGACACCGGCGTAGCGCTTGTAACGGACAAGCCTGCCGAAGGCGTCGAGTCGATCTCGGTCAAAGAAGGCATGGACCTCTGCTGGGGTTAACCTGACCACCCGGAGGGCCGCAGAGGGCGGCCTTCCGCATTTCAAACCACCCATTCGCCCGAAAACTTGCTAAAGTCGTCAGTAACCTGACGCTTTGGGGGAACCTTTATGTCCGATACTTCACGACGATCAGACGACTTCGAAGCCGCTGCAAAAGGCAGCCCGGAACAGATTGCCGAATTTGACGATCACCACCGCGGGTTTGTCGGAACGGTTCAGCATTTTCTGCATGTGAACCCCTCTTTGGTGCCGCTGATCGTTCTTGTGGCTGCCATCGTCATTTTCGGGGCTTTGCTGGGCTCCAAGTTCTTCTCGCCATTCGCGCTGACCCTGATCCTGCAACAGGTTCAGATCGTCGGGATCGTGGCGGCGGCGCAAAGCCTCGTCATCCTGACCGCCGGTATCGATCTGAGCGTCGGAGCAATCATGGTGATGTCGTCGGTTGTCATGGGACAGTTCACCTTCCGACATGGGCTGCCGCCAACGGTCGCGATTGTTTGCGGCCTTTTCGTTGGCACCGCAATCGGTGCGGTGAACGGGTATCTGGTCAGCCGCATCAAACTGCCGCCGTTCATCGTGACGCTTGGCATGTGGCAAATCGTTCTTGCGGCGAACTTCCTGTATTCTCAGAACGAAACAATCCGGTCGCAGGAGATCGAAGAAAACGCCGCGATTCTGCAACTTTTCGGGGCCAAGTTCAACGTGGGCGGGGCGGTATTCACCGTCGGCGTGATCTTCATGCTGGTGCTGATCCTCGGGCTTTCCTACGCCCTTCGTCACACCGCATGGGGAAGGCATGTTTACGCGGTCGGTGATGATCCGGAAGCCGCCGAGTTGTCCGGTGTCAATGTGCATCGCACGCTGATGTCGGTTTACATGCTGTCCGGGCTGATCTGCGCCTTCGCGGGATGGGCTCTGATTGGTCGGATCGGGTCCGTGTCTCCGACGTCTGGCCAGTTGGCCAATATTGAAAGCATAACAGCGGTCGTGATCGGGGGCATATCCCTGTTCGGTGGCCGCGGGTCCATTCTCGGATCATTGTTCGGAGCGTTGATCGTCGGGGTCTTCACGCTTGGGCTTCGGTTGCTGGGCGCTGATGCGCAATGGACGTTCCTGTTGATCGGCATCCTTATCATCGCAGCGGTCGCGGTCGACCAGTGGATCAGAAAGGTGGCAGCCTGATGGAACCTATTCTCAAAGGAAGGAACCTTGTGAAGCGCTACGGCAAGGTGACGGCGCTGGACCAGTGCGATTTCGATTTGATGCCGGGCGAGATTCTGGCCGTGATCGGCGACAACGGTGCGGGCAAGTCAACACTGATCAAGGCGATTTCAGGCGCAGTGGTGCCGGATGAAGGTGATGTTTGGCTGGAAGGCCGGAAAGTGAATTTCCACTCGCCGATAGACGCGCGTGAAGCCGGTATTGAAACGGTTTACCAGACACTTGCAATGTCCCCTGCCCTGTCGATTGCGGACAACATGTTCATGGGGCGCGAGATTCGGCGCAAAGGGCCATTGGGATCTTGGTTTCGAATGCTCGATCGTCCGGCGATGGAGAAATTCGCCCGCGACAAGCTGAGCGAACTGGGCCTGATGACGATCCAGAACATCAATCAAGCCGTCGAAACACTGTCCGGGGGTCAGCGTCAGGGTGTAGCGGTGGCACGTGCCGCGGCATTCGGATCAAAAGTCATCATCCTGGACGAACCAACCGCCGCATTGGGCGTGAAGGAAAGCCGGCGCGTTCTTGAACTGATCCTGGACGTGAAATCTCGCGGCATTCCGATCATCCTGATCAGCCACAATATGCCACATGTTTTCGAGGTCGCCGATCGAATTCACGTGCATCGACTGGGCAAACGCCTCTGCGTCGTTGATCCCAAGGATTACACGATGTCCGACGCGGTGGCGTTCATGACCGGCGCCAAGGAACCGCCCGCCGAGGACCAGGCCGCGTGACGGGTAAACTTGCCACCCCCGAGGCGCTTGCAACCAAAATCGCGGATGCCGTCCAGGCCTTGCCGCCGCTGCAAGACCGGCATCTTGTCGCGATTGCCGGGCCGCCGGGATCGGGAAAAACGACCGCAGCGGGCCTTGCAACCAAAGAGCTCAATCTGCGCGGCATCGCGACCGGCCTGGTTTTCATGGACGGCTTCCACTATGACAACGTGATCTTGAAGGATCGCGGCCTGCTGAACCGCAAGGGATCCCCCGAAACCTTTGACCGTGCCGGCTTTCATGCGCTGCTTGGTCGATTGCGTGCGGAAGAAGAAGTCGCAATACCCGAGTTTGACCGAAATCTCGATCTGGCCATTGCCGCGCGGTCCATGATCACGGCGGATCAGCGCGTTGTTCTGGTTGAGGGCAATTACCTTCTCTTGAATGAACCGGGTTGGTCGGACCTTCACCAACTGTGGGCATTCAAGGTCTTTCTGGACACCGATTTGAAAACACTCCAAACCCGCCTGACCAACAGATGGATCGGCCATGGTCTGGACGCCATTGCCGCCAAGGACCGTGCGCAGTCGAACGATCTGCCGAATGCACAGCGTGTGATCCGAAATTCGATACCCGGTGATCTGACACTGGCATGAGTTTTGCTTGCGGCCAACACAATCCGTCTTGATGAAAGGCCAGAGATCAGTTCCGGTACACCGGCGGAACAAGACCGGCCTGGAACCAGGTCACGAAGGACACGATCGAGAACACCGGCAGCCCGGTCGCCTGTTGAATATCCGGCGCATAGGGGCACATATTCGTGCACTCCAGAACGATTGCCCCAAGATCGGGGTGGTCCGAGGCCAATGCGATTGCGGCCTCGACATTGTCTTCCCGGGCCTTCTGAACATTCAGATGCGGTTCATTGCCAAGAATTGCGCGGGTGAATTCCCGCCCACCCTCGGTTGTGCCGATTGGCGTGTCCAAGGGGACATTGGCAGCCAGAAGATGGTCATTGGTCAAAGTGGAGGCCGAAATGGTCAGAATGCCCGCGCGCTTTCCCTTGGGAAGGATGCGATTCACCATTTCGACCTGCATCAAGGACGAGGTGACGACGGGAACCGGAACGGCCTCGGCCAGCTCCTTCTGGAACAGGGACAGGAACCCGCAATTGGTTGTTATTCCGTCCGCGCCGTCTTTGACCAGCTCTTGCGCAGCGTCGATGAAGACCTCGAGCATACCTTCGGCCCGATGCCGGACCACCCGATCAGGCGAGGCATCCCGAACGATGCGGTACAGCACCGGAAACGGCCATGTCCGTGCATTGCCCATGTCACCGGGAATTCTTGGGAATTGCGCGTCCAGCATAAGGATTCCCACCGATGCACCATAAATGGATTTGCCGCCCTGCGCGATCATCCCTGTGCCTCTTCGATAATGCGGGTCGAGATGTCTTCGGCCCCTTCCATGTAGATGCTGGTAATCCCGTGACGCACAGCGTCCTGAACCTGATCCATTCGTTTTGTGATATGAGCCGCCAGAACCCGGGCCGCCTCGTCCGCGTCCCGATCCAGCAGGGCCTGCATGACGTGTTTATGTTCGTCCTTGGACTTCTGCACCCGGTCCATGCTCATGGAAATCCAGCGGATATAGCGGATACGCTCGTTGATCCGCGTCAGAGTTTGCAACAACTCCATGTTCCCTGACAGCTTTGCGATCCCCAGATGGAACGATTCGTCCCGGGCCACAGCCTCTTCGATCGTCAGACCGGTGATGTCGATGCCCGTTTCGTAAAGTTCATCACGCAGCTTTTGCAGGTCTTCATCGGCCGCCCTGGCGCAGGCGGATCGGGCCGCCGCGGATTCGATGATCTGGCGCAGCTCGAAAAGGTCGAACACGCTTTGCGCATCCAAAGGACGGCAAAAAAACCCTTGCCCCGGGCGGAAATCGAACAGCCGTTCGGCAACCAGACGGTTCAACGCTTCTCGCAACGGCGTGCGGCTGACGCCTAGATCCCTGGACAGCGCGACCTCGTTCAGGCGGTCACCGGGGCGCAGGCGGAAGGAGACCGCCATCGCTTTGACCTGATCATAAATATCATCGACGCGTGGACCCGCCATAAACAATGCCCTTCTTCCGTTGATCCACAGGTGCCACACTCAATTCTTGAAATCAATATGCAAACTTGTATACAGCTATGTGTACAATTTCAACGCAAAGGAATCGCGAACCATGACAGGGACGAACTACCTGACCGGAGCCGAGGCGATGGTGCGTATGCTCGAGGCGCATGGCGTGACGCATATGTTCGGCCTGTGCGGCGATACCACCTTGCCGTTCTATGACGCACTCGCCCGAATGGATCACGGCATTCAGCACATTCTGACCCGCGACGAACGGCACGCCGCCTACATGGCGGATGGCTATGCACGCGTGACAGGCAGGCCCGGCGTTTGCGAAGGCCCTTCCGGCGGTGGCGCGACCTACATTCTGCCGGGTGTGGTCGAGGCCAATGAAAGTTCCGTTCCAATCCTGGCGATCACCTCTGATGTGGCGACGACCAGCCGCGGGAAATACCCTTTGACAGAACTGGATCAGCCAGCGTTGTTCCGCCCGCTGACGAAGTGGAACGCGTCTCTGGATGATGCCGCCCGGCTTCCGGCCATGGTTCGTGCGGCGTTCAGGGCGATGACAACGGGAACACCCGGCGCGACCCATCTGGCACTGCCGTTTGATACGCAGAAGGCACAGGTGGACGAAGCGGAAATCTGGGCCGACGACCGGCATCGCAACTTTCCCGCCGAACGGGCCGCCCCAGATCCGGATGCCATCGAAGCGGCCGCAGCCATTCTTGCCCGGGCCACATCCGCCGTCGCGGTCTGTGGCGGCGGCCCGGTTCTGTCCGGCGCGACCGATGCGTTGCGCCGCGTCGCTGGTCTGTTGGACATGCCCGTCGCCACAACCGTTTCAGGCCAAGGGTCCATCGCCGAAACTGATCCTCTGGCCCTGGGTGTCGTCGGATCGAACGGCGGCATCCCCGCGACACGCGCCGTGGTGGATCAGGCTGATGTCGTCCTGTTCATCGGGTGCCGCGCCGGTTCGGTCACGACCGAACGGTGGAGAAGCCCCGGGCGCAACGCCACGATCATTCACATCGACAGCGACCCCATGGTGATCGGCGCAAACTATCAGACCGAAGTGGCGATCTGCGCTGACGCCCGCCTCGCGCTGGAGGCATTGGCCCGAGCGCTGGAGGACCGGCAAGACCTGAACGGACAAGACGGAGCAACCAAGGCCCGCGCCGCGTGGCAGGCCAAGGCGGCGGCGTTTGCCCCCTTGGCTGCAAGTCGGGAAACGCCAATACGGCCCGAGGCCGTCATGGCGTCCCTGATGGACATTCTGGACGACGATGCGATTGTGGTCGCTGATCCCGGCACCCCCTGCCCCTATTTCAGCGCGCATTACCGTTGGCGGCAACCCGGGCGGCATTTCATCACAAATCGCGCACATGGCGCACTGGGCTATTCTCTGGGGGCGGCCATGGGTGCACATGTCGGTCGGCCCTCAGTCAAGACCCTGGCTGTCATGGGCGATGGTTCGTTTGGGTTCACCTGCGGCGAATTTGAAACGATGGTCCGACACAAAATGCCGATCACCTCGATCGTTTTCTCGAACTCGGTCTTCGGATGGATCAAGGCGGGTCAGGATGCTGGGTTTGATCAACGCTATTACAACGTTGATTTCAACCGGACCGACCACGCCGCCGTCGCAGCCGCCTTCGGAGTGAAATCATGGACGGTCAAAGACCCCGAGGACTTGCCGAAAGTGCTGAAACAGGCCGTCGAACATGATGGCCCCACATTGGTCGACATCCATTCGCAGCAGCTTCACGAGGCCGCTGCACCTGTGTCGGAATGGGTCGCGTAAGAGGCAATCGACGGGGTCAGCTGGGCCAGGAATTCTTGCGCAATCGTGGACAGGGGGCGCCCCTTTGCGGTGATGATTGCAAGATCCAGCATGACGGATGGCCTGAACGGGCGGGTCTGGTACCCGCTCTCACCATCGAACGTCACGGTAAAGGGATCGATCATCGCAACCCCCATGCCTTGTTTCACAAAACTCAGCAGGTTCTCGGACAGGTGCGTGTGAATCTGTGTCCGCCACGTGCGCCCGGATGCCTGAAAGATGTCACGGGTTCGACGGTGGGTTTGATGTTCCGGACCCATCACGATGAAGGGCTCGTTTTCCAATATTTCCGGTGTCAGAACGTCATATTCCGCCAAGGGGCTGTTTTCTGGAAAAGTCGCAAGCGTTTCGAATTGAAACACCTGATAATTCAGAGTGTCGTGCAGGATCGGCATCTCGACGATGCCGATTTCAAACAGGCCTGAAATCACCCATTCCTGAATCTTGGATGAATACTGCGACTGGAAACTGACGGACAGGTTGGGGCGGCTTTTGGCAAAACGAGCGATCTCGCGCGGCATGAAACCAAATGACAGAAGATGCGGTGCCGCAACCTGCAATTGACCGGGATGTTTGTTTTGCAAATCTGTCACGGCCTGCGCCACGTGATCCAGCCCGCGCACAACCGTGTCGACTTCGCGGAACAGCAGCTCGGCTTCCGGGGTGGGCAGCAAACGGCCCTTGTTGCGCTCGAACAGAGGCAGTCGCGCTTCGCGTTCCAACTGAGCCAACAGATTGCTGATACCAGGCTGGGATATCCCAAGTACCGACGCCGCACCGGTTACGGTTCCGGTTTCCATTATGGCGTGAAACGCTTGAAGCTGGCGAAAGCGTAGGGACATGGATTACCGCATCATTTATTCTGATGAACTGTAGAAGAAATAGTATTTGAAATGATATGCTCGTCAAGGCAGGCTTTCGCTCAACCACAGGGGGCGGAATGAACGATCTGTCACAAAACATCATCGGTTTCGACCTTTGGCACCTGAAGCTTCCGGTCACGTCCCGCCGGGATCACGGTATAGGATCCGTCGAAGGCGCCTGCGAAGTCGTCATACTGCGACTGACATCCGAGGATGGCGCACAGGGATTTGGCGAAGCGTCACCCTGGTCGGTGTTCACCGGCACCCCGGAAGCGACATTCGCGGCACTGGATCGATATATACGCCCTCTTGTTCTTGGCGCCAGCGTGGGCGACCGGTCAGCCATCATGGCGCGCGCGGCCTGTGCAGTGGCGCATTGCACCGAGGCCAAGGCCGCGCTGGAAACCGCGCTGCTGGATCTGGCCGGCCGTATCAGCGACATCCCTGTCTGGTCTTTGCTGGGCGGTCGCTGCCGCAACACCATTCCGCTCAGCTGTTCCATCGCCAACCCGGACTTTTCCCAGGACATAGACCTGCTGGCGCGGTTGCGAGAGGACGGCGTGCGGATTGTCAAACTCAAGACCGGGTTCAAGGATCACGCCTTTGACATCATGCGGTTGGAGTACCTTGCGCAAAACTGCCCTGAGTTCTCGGTCCGCGTGGACTATAATCAGGGGCTGAGCATCGAGGAGGCTCCGACGCGGGTGCGGGACGTGGCCCGGTTCAATCCTGATTTCATCGAACAGCCGGTTCGCGCCCATCACTTCGGCATGATGGCGAAGCTACGGCATATGACCGATGTTCCCCTTCTCGCCGATGAAAGCGTCTTTGGTCCCGAAGATATGGAACGCGCCGCGCGTGAAAGCATTTGCGATGGTGTGTCGGTGAAAATAATGAAGTCTGGCGGCCTGACCCGCGGGCAAACGGTCGCCCGCATCGCGGCCGCGCATGGTCTGACGGCGTATGGCGGTGACATGTTCGAGGCCGGCCTGGCCCATCTTGCCGGCACCCATATGATTGCCGCAACGCCCGAGATCACATTGGGCTGCGAATTCTATCAGGCGTCCTATTTCCTGAAAGAAGACATTCTGGAAGACCCCTTCCGGATCCAGAACGGACAGGTCTGCGTGCCCGAAACCCGCGGGCTTGGCGGCAGGCCCGAGATGGCCAAGCTGAACCATTACGCAGTGGCCAGGGCGGTTTCAGAATGAGTGACAAGAAAACCATAGCCATCATCGGCGCCGGTATCGTCGGCGTGTCGGCCGCGGTCTGGCTGCAACGGGATGGGCACGACGTGATCCTGTTCGACAAGGCCGGACCGGGCGAAGGCACGTCTCATGGCAATGGCGGTGTGCTGGCATCCTGTTCCATCATACCTGTGACGGTTCCCGGATTGCTTGGCAAAGCGCCCAAAATGTTGCTGAGTTCGTCGCAGCCGCTGTTTTTGAAATGGGGGTATCTGCCCAAGCTGCTCCCATGGCTCCGGCAATATCTGAGCCACGCGAACATAGAAGACGTTGAACGGATCGCGGCGGCGCTGACGCCGATCGTCGGCGACAGCCTGAATGATCACAAGGCATTGGCGGCAGGCACGCGTGCTGAAAAGTGGATCGTGCCCAGCGACTATCTGTTTCTCTACGAGAACCGGGCCCATTTCGAACAAGATGCGTTGGGCTGGGGAATAAGGCGGAAGAACGGCTTTGACTGGCAAGAACTGGAGGGCAAGGCGTTTCACGACTATGACCCCGTGTTCAGCCCGGATATCGGTTTCGCTGCCAAGCTGTCAAACCACGGTCATATCACCGATCCGGGGCGGTACGTGAAAGACCTGGCCGCCCATGTCGAGGCCGGCGGCGGCCGGATCATCCGCGCCAATGTCGAGGACGTCACCCGCGAGAACGGCCGTGTTACCGGTGTGCGCGCGGATGGTGAGGCCATCGCTTGCGACACCGCCATTGTCACGGCTGGCGTCTGGTCGGGGCCGCTGGCGAAGCGACTGGGGGTTTCTGTTCCTCTTGAAAGCGAGCGCGGTTATCATCTTGAATTGGTGGCACCTTCTGCCATGCCCCGCAGCCCGGTCATGGTGGCTTCGGGCAAGTTTGTTGCCACGCCCATGGATGGGCGCATACGCTTGGCGGGTATCGTGGAGTTCGGTGGGCTGGACGCACCGCCCTCGCGCGCGCCGTTTGAATTGATGCGAAAGAATGCCCGGGCCGCTTTTCCGGGCATAACATGGAAGGAGGAAGTGGAATGGATGGGGCACAGGCCGGCCCCGGCTGACTCGATCCCGATCATAGGCGACGTGCCCGGAATCAAAGGGGCCTATATGGGCTTTGGGCATCATCACATCGGCCTGACAGGTGGGCCAAAGACCGGGCGGCTTTTGGCGCAGATGATTGCGGGCAGAACCCCGAACACCGACGTAAGCGTTTATGCGCCGTCGCGCTTTGCAACATAAGAACAGACCGATGAAGAACATCGGTATTTCAAAACTCGATAGGGAGAAAACGATGAAAACACTGACAAACCTTCTGGCAGCAACCGCTTTGACTGCTGCCGCGGCAGCACCGGCCTTGGCCGAAAAATGGGACATGCCGATGGCCTATTCGGCGTCGAACTTCCATTCGGCCACCGGTGCGGAATTCGCCAAATGTGTAACGACCGGAACCGGCGGTGAGATCGAAATCGTTACGCATCCATCCGGCTCGCTGTTCAAAGGTGCCGATATCAAACGCGCAATCCAGACCGGGCAAGCCCCGATCGGCGAACGCCTTCTGTCCGGCCACCAGAATGAGAACGCGTTGTTCGGTTTCGATTCGATCCCGTTCCTTGCGACCTCGTTCGACGACAGCGCCAAGCTTTGGGAGGCCGCCAAGCCATCTATCGAAAAAGTATTGGCAGAGCAGAACCTGACGCTGCTTTATGCTGTACCGTGGCCACCGCAGGGGCTGTATTTCAAGAATGAGGTGAACTCGGTCGCCGACATGAAGGGCATCAAGTTCCGTTCGTACAACAACGCGACTTCGCGACTGGCCGAGCTGACGGGCATGTTGCCGGTGACGATCGAAGCGGCGGAAATCAGTCAGGCTTTTGCGACGGGTGTCGCCGAGTCGATGGTGTCTTCGGGATCGACCGGGTATGACCGCAAGGTCTGGGAAAGCCTGAACTATTTCTACGAAGTCGATGCCTGGTTGCCGCGCAACTACGTGATGGTGAATTCGGATGTCTGGTCGGGCGTGTCCGACGCCAACAAGAACGTCATCAAGGCCTGCGCAGGGCTGGCGGAATACGCGGGCAACTGGCGCGCCAAGGAATATACCGGCTTTACTCTGCAAGGTCTGCGTGATGGTGGCATGACCGTCGGTCCGGCATCCGAGCAGATGACGAATGAACTGAAAGAGATTGGTGTGACCATGACCAATGAATGGCTGGAAGCCGCCGGCGACGAAGGCAAAGCCATCGTCGACGCGTTCAACGCCTCTCAGTAACCGTTCGAGGCAGGCGGCGCTGCATTGCGTCGCCTGTTTTCCATCCAATCATAACAAAGCGGGGACGACATGGCGGTATTGCGGGGGCTTCGGTCCGTTCTGGATTTCATCTATCTTGCAGCGGGGGTACTGGCGGCGGTCAGCCTGATTGCCATTCTTTTGCTGATCGTCGTGCAGATGCTGGCCCGCTGGACCGGTGAAGTATTTCCCGGAGCGCCCGACTATGCCGGCTATGCAATGGCGGCGGCATCTTTTCTGGCCTTTGCCAATGCGTTGAACCGGGGCAGCCACATTCGGGTTTCGATCCTTCTGAACGCGGTACCGGACAGCGTGCGGCGTGTCCTTGAAATCTGGTGTTTCACCATCGGCACGGCCGTCATGTGGTATTTCTGCTGGTATGCCTATCGCTTCGTCTATTGGAGCTGGAAGTTCAACGACATCAGCCAGGGTCAGGACAGAACCGCGCTGTGGATTCCGCAATCCGCGATGCTGATCGGAGCCGTGATCCTGGCCATCGCGCTGACGGATCACCTGATCCACGTCCTGTTCAAAGGTGACCATCGCATTGTCCGCGATCTGGCCGACCAGAGCCACGGAGAATAGACGCATGGAAAACCTGTCTGTCATCATCCTTTTCCTTTTTGTTCTGTTCACGTTGCTCGGGACCGGCGTCTGGGTCGGCCTGGCCCTGATGGGGGTCGCCTGGGTCGGGATGGAGCTGTTCACGACACGCCCCGTGGGCGACGTGATGATCACGACGATCTGGTCCGCGTCGTCATCGTGGACCCTGACCGCCTTGCCCATGTTCATCTGGATGGGCGAAATCCTGTACCGCACGCGATTGTCCGAAGACATGTTCAAAGGGCTGTCCCCCTGGATGGCCCCCCTGCCCGGCGGTTTGGTGCATACCAATATCGTGGGCTGTACCGTCTTCGCGGCGGTCTCAGGTTCGTCGGCGGCAACGCTGACCACCGTCGGCAAGATGTCGATCCCCGAACTGCGCAAGCGCAATTACCCCGAACGGATGATCATCGGCACGTTGACCGGCGCGGCCACTCTGGGGCTGATGATCCCGCCGTCTTTGACCTTGATCGTCTACGGGGTGACGATCAATGAATCGATCACCAAGCTGTTCTTTGCCGGCATCCTTCCCGGTTTGGTGCTGGCAGCGATGTTCATGGGTTATGTCGCGATCTATTCCAAGTTGGGCAAAGATTGGACCCCGGATGTCGAGGGCAAGCTGAGCTTTTCCGAGAAAGTCAGAAACTCTCGCTTTTTGTTGCCTGTGATCCTTCTGATCACGGTCGTCATCGGCTCAATGTATCTGGGCTATGCCACTGCGACCGAAGCTGCGGCTTTCGGGGTGATCGGCGGCCTGTTGTTGGCGGCAGGTCAGGGGTCTTTGAACTGGAAGACATTCACCGAAAGCCTGATGGGCGCCACGCGAACCAGCGCGATGATCGCCCTGATCCTTGCTGGCGCGGCGTTTCTGTCGCTGTCCATGGGCTTCACCGGCCTGCCGCGCGGGCTGGCCGATCTGATTGCAGGTTGGGAACTGACCCGTTTCGAACTGCTTATGGTCCTGCTGGTGTTCTACATCATTCTGGGCTGTTTTCTTGACGGGATTTCTTCCGTCGTGCTGACCATGGCCGTGGTGGAACCAATGATCCGCGACGCTGGCATTGACCTGATCTGGTTCGGGATCTTCATCGTGGTCGTTGTTGAAATGGCGCAGATCACACCCCCGATCGGGTTCAACCTGTTCGTGATGCAGGGCATGACCAACCATGAGATGAGCTATATCGCACGCGCTGCGATCCCGATGTTCCTGATCATGGTGCTGATGGTCTTCATCCTCATCTGGTTCCCCGAGCTCGCCACCTGGCTGCCCGAGAATTTGCGTCAGAGCCCGGGCGGGTAAAACGGCCTTGAACCTGCTCCATCTGGCGGCCCGTCACGGGCCCCGTGTTCTGGTCGCCGGATTGGCGGCGGGTCTTCTATTGCCGGGTTTGGCCGAGCCCATGCGAGGCCTGCTGCCGCCCCTGGTCGTGTTGTTGCTGTTCGTCACCGTCCTGAGAATGGACCCCGAAACCATTCTTGGATCGTTGAGCGATCTGCACAAGGTCGCGTTCACCGTCATCGGGTTTCAATTCGTGATGCCGCTGATCATTCTGGCCATTGGATTTGTCGGGGGATGGACCGGAACGCCGGTGCTTCTGTCCCTGCTCATCATGGCGGCTGCGCCCTCGATTTCCGGCAGTCCCAACATGTGTTTGATGATGGGCTACCCACCTGAACACGCGATGCGAATGATGGTGGTTGGGACCGCCCTGCTGCCATTGACAGCGTTTCCGGTGTTCCTGCTCATGCCTGAGCTGGGCGACATTCACTCTGTTCTGCTGGCCGGGTTGCAACTGCTGTTGACGATACTCTGCACAACCGGCGCCGCCATTGTTGTCCGGTGCGTCTGGTTGCGTTCACCATCACGCTCCACATTGGTGAATCTGGAAGGGTTGGGCACAATCACCTTGGCCGTTTTTGTCATCGGCCTGATGCCTTCTGTCAGCACCACAGCGCTGAAAAGCCCGGCCGTCGCGGCCTTCTGGATCGCGCTCGCCTGTCTGGCCAATTTCGGAGCACAATTCATTTCGTTCCGGATTACCCGAGGACGTCTGCCGGCAGCCAGAGCAACCGCTGTCTCTTTGATCGCGGGAAACAGAAACATCGCGATATTCTTCGTTGCTTTGCCGCCCGAGGTCACCGCACCCATCATGGCCTTCATCGGGGCGTATCAAATTCCGATGTACCTGACGCCAATGGTCATGCGTCATCTCTACATGAGGCAAGTATTGCCCGAGTAGCTTTGGAAAGCCGCCTTAGGATATTTTTTTCCCTTTTCTCCGATCCGTGTCGGCGTTGGGCCGATACGTCGTGCTTGGTTCAATGCAAAAAAAACACGCTCAGGGAAATCGGGTGAATAATTGTCACTATTGACAGTTAATTGCACTCTTCCTATTTACTGTCAATGTTGACAGTAAAGGATATATCATGCCGATTAGCAAACTGGTCGTCGCATCTGTGATGACACTAGCTTCAACCCTCGGGGCATCCGCACAAACTCTCACTGCGACGGTGCAGGACGTGCGCAATGCAGATGGTGATTTGATCATTGCCGTGTTCGATGACTCAAAATCTTTTAAGGCCATGGACGTGGCGAACGCGGCGGCCTTGGCTTCCATTCCTGCTGTCAAAGGCCAGGCCTCGGTCACCTTTCACAATCTCCCGCTTGGCACCTATACGATTGCCGCGATTCACGACGAGAACAGCAACAGCAACCTGGATACCGAGAAGGATGTCCCAACCGAAGGGTACGCCTTTGGCGGCATGGATCGGAGCGGTCTACCGCCGGAATTCGCGGATGCCGCTGTCGCCGTCGGCACCGGTGCAACCGCAGACCTGAAGCTGAAATACTGGAAATAACATGATCGGGCGCCCTTCAAATCGTGATGAACGTTATGAACAGATTATGCAGGCCCTGGTCAGATGTGTTGCGAGATATGGCCTTGATGGCGCATCGCTTTCGCAAATAGCCAAGGAGGCGGGCCTGACACGTCCTCTGATCCGGCATCACCTGGGCAATCGGGATGAATTGATTACGACCCTGCAAGACTATGTTCTGAAAAGTTTTTCGGAACAGTCTGACGCACTCGTTGCAGGCTTGCCGGCGTCGAGAAAATCAAGACATCTGATCGATCTTCTGTTCTCGGACATGAACCAGACGTCACCGGATATGGTTCTTGCCTTCGCAGCACTCACCGCGCGGGCGGTCGAGGATGCTTCGCTTCGCCTGGCTTGTCGAGAGGCTCTGCTTGCCTTTGAAACTACGATTGCTGCGATACTGCGCGCGGATTTCCCGAATGTGGATGCCGCAAAGGTCAATACCGCCGCTCATGGCATTGTGGCGCTTTATTTCAACGCGACGTCTTTGGCCCCTCTGGATATGCCGAATGTCTGGAAAACTCAGGCCGAACAGGCCGCGCGTGCGCTGTTCAATGGCCTGGAGCAAGAACCATGACACGCAAGCGACAGCTGAACTACATCACCTTCGCGGCGCTGATGGTGACGACGGTACTTGGCTATCAGACGTTGTGGGGGCTTCTTTTCATGTTCTGGACAATCCCGAATTTCTATTCCGGTCACGCTTTGCTTTTGACCGACGTAACCCGGGATGAGGACCCCATCCTGTTTTGGCTGATCCAACTCGCCTGGGTCGCATTAGGCCTGTCGATGATCGCCATCGACTTTCTCCCCCAAACGTTTTGAAAATTCCTTCACAAGAGGCTCAAATGAAACCCATGCTGCACCTTTTGCCGGTCGAAGCTTACACGAGCCAGGATTGGTTCGACCGGGAAATGCGCGAGATCTTCTCCAAAACCTGGCGCTACGCCGGTTTTATGGAGGATGTCAGTGAACCCGGCCAGTTCATCGCCGTGCAGGCCGGACTCAACAACATATTCGTGATTATGGGGCGCGACCGTCGCCTACGCGCCTTCCATAACATCTGCCGCCATCGCGGTACCCAATTGATCCGCGCGGTTGGCAAAACGCAAAAAGCATTGACCTGTCCTTATCACGATTGGACCTACGATTTTGAAGGCAATCTGATTTCGGTGCCGGATGAGCACGAGGAATATGGCAAAGTCGACAAGTCCTGCCTTGGCCTGAAACCCGCCAAGGTCGATATCTGGAAGTCGATGATTTTCGTCCATCCAGACCCCGACGCGCCTTCCATCGCCGAATGGTTCGGCCCCGTCGAACCCCATATCGGCCCGCACGTCCCGGAGGAGCTGATCGAGTACGAAGACCTGAACACCAGCTATGAGATAAAGGCCAACTGGAAGGTTGTCGTCGAAAATTACATCGACGTTTACCACCTGAGCCATCTGCATTCGAATACGCTGCGGATGTATGACCACAAATCCGCCGAATTCCACTGGGAAGGACCTCATTACATGTTTTGGGAGCCGCCCGTGGCGGAGTTTCTGGAAGATCAGGACAGCAAACTGACCGCCCCGCGCGTCATCCCCAAAGACATGAACGGCGCCTGGGTGCCGATGCTGTTCCCGGGGATTGGTCTGGCCGCTTCGGAAGACGGCTGGAATATCTTCATTGTCGAACCCCTTGGCCCGGAACTGACACGAGTTCACAACCGTGGGCGGGTGTCAAACAGCTCGGAATGGGAATTCACCAAACAGTCGATGAAGTCGTCCTCTTTCTGGGCCGCGTTTGGAATTGCCGGGAAATACGAAGCCAATGACGCGATGGGCGAAGATGACCCGATGGTTGCCGGCGACTTTACCGGCGAAGACATCTACGCGTGCGAGCAGCAGCAGAAGTCCCTGCATTCTCCGTATTTTGAAGCAGGTCCGGCGGCAAAAGGTGAAAGCCCCGTCATCGAGCACCAGAAAGTTGTTCTGCAATGGTTGGGGGAAGAGAAATGAACCCGCGTGATTTTTTCCCATTGCGCGTTTGCGGGACCAGAGTCGAACTGGATGGCGTGGCAAAGACCGTCATGTTCGAGGTCCCTGACCGCCTGATGGACATATTCGCCTGGAGGCCGGGCCAACACGTGTCCGTTCGTTTCAATATTGATGGCGAAGAGCACCGTCGAAGCTATTCGATCTCCAGTTCGCCTTACTCCGGGGATCCGCTTCGCATCACCGTCAAACGGGTCAAGGGTGGCCGTGTCAGCAACTTCATCAACGACACCGTTCAGGAAGGGCAAACCATTGACGTCATGCCGCCATTTGGCAGTTTCTGCCTGGACCCCGACGAAACGGCGCGGCGCACCCATTACTTTTTTGGCGCGGGCTCTGGCATCACTCCGCTCTTTGCAATGCTGAACTCGGTTTTGACAGCCGAGCCCCATTCAGTCGCACATCTGGTGTATGGCAACACAAACGCCAAGAGCATCCTGTTGCAGCACGAACTGAGCGTGCTTCAGCAAGCGCATCCCGAACGTTTTACAATCAACCATGTCTTTTCGAAACCCGGCTGGTGGTCCAGCGCCGAGTACTGGCGGCAAGGTACAATCGACAAGGCCGCCATCGAAGCGTTGATCGCCGAGTATCCACCTTACGCCCAGGACGCGCGGTACTATGTCTGTGGTCCGCGCGATATGAACCAGGCCGTCAAATCGGCCTTGATGTCCATTGATGTTCCCCAGAACCGCATCCACATGGAAAGCTATGGTGCTGCGCCGGATCTTGACACGGGTATTGACGGGGTGGACGCAACCGTTGAACTGACGCTGGAAGGCACCCGACACCTCATTTCGGTCTCGAGGGGACAGACCATTCTTCACGCAGCGCAGTCAGCGGGGCTCAAGCCACCCTATTCCTGCCAATCCGGAGTTTGCGGCGCGTGCCGGGCCAAACTGACCGACGGCACAGTTCATATGCGGGCGCGCATGGCACTGGAAGACAAAGACATCAAAGCCGGAGAAATCCTGACCTGCCAGTCAATACCCACGGCGGAAAAACTGACGATCAGCTTTGACCAAACCCGTCGCTGAAAAGCCAATGACGCGCCTGAGGCATGCCGGTTCACGCCGCCTCAGGTTCAATCACGGATCGGATCATGCGTCCGGCGCGCAATCTCGGATCACGAAGTGCTTGGTCGTTTCTTCCACGACTTCCCAATAGCCGCGAAAGCCGTTGGGGATCAAAAAGCTGGCCCCGGTGCGAAAATCCTGACGGGTCCCGTCTTCGTGGATCAGGGCGCAATGACCTTTGACGATATAGCAATATTCGTCCTTGTCCGTGAACGCGTGCCATTTGCCCGGCGTAGACGTCCAGGTCCCGGCAGACAGTTGCCCATCCGGGCTGGTGAAATGCATTCCAATCTTGTGATGCGGATCACCGGCGACAACGCGATCGGGAAGATCGGCCAAACGCCTTTCGCTGCGCGTTGCCGGCTCATCGAATAGATTGAGTACCTGTGTCGTCATGAGGTCATACCCTCCTGCTGGTCATGTAGTGCGAGATGACGTGATCGGCCGATGGTCGGTCACGTGCTGAACTTGGATTTCCGCCATCCTCTAATGAAACAGGTAGACACCCGCCAAAACCAGAGCAGCGATGAAGATCGTCTCGGCCACGATCAGGACGATGGCCTGCCCACCCACATCCAGAATCCGCTTGAGCGACGTTTTCATGCCCACTGCCGCAATCGACAACAGCAGCGCCCACC
This sequence comes from Ruegeria sp. A4, assembly GCF_056543025.1. Classification (NCBI taxonomy): domain Bacteria; kingdom Pseudomonadati; phylum Pseudomonadota; class Alphaproteobacteria; order Rhodobacterales; family Roseobacteraceae; genus Ruegeria; species Ruegeria sp. A4. The sequence goes on from NZ_JBQGAW010000015.1 coordinate 35,252, forward strand.
GGCTGAGATCGGCCATGGCCGACGAGACCACATCCGGGATCAGGCCCATTGAATTCAGGACGGCAAAGATCAGAAAGCCAACGACAAACATCGGCAAAATAGGCGGGCGCTTGCCGTCTTCCTCGCTGAACTCCGCGTGGCGCCGGACAAGAAACGAGATGACCAGAACCACCGGGGCCAGCATTGCGACACGGATCAGCTTGACCAAAGTCGCGACCTCACCGGTTTGGTCCGAAACCGAGAACCCGGCCCCGACAACCTGCGCGACATCATGGATCGTTCCGCCCAGGAAGACCCCTGAAACCTCGTCGTTGAACTCGAAAGCCTCGGTGAGGATCGGGTAGGCGATCATCGCGATTGTCGACAGAACAGTAACCGACAGTACCGTGAAAACCAGGTTCCGCTCCGAATGCTCGTTTTTGGGCAGAATGGCCGACAAGGCCATCGCGGCCGATGCACCGCAGATCGCAACCGATCCCCCTGTCAGCACCCCAAAGCGCCAACCACGGCCCAGAAGACGCGCGCCAAGAAGCCCGAACAGGATCGTGAGGATCACACTGGCAATCACAACGGCAATCAGATCAGCGCCAAGGCTCATCATCAATTCAACGGAAATACGCGCCCCAAGCAGCGCAACGCCAAAACGCAGAACCGTTCGTGCAGTAAATTCGATACCGGCCTTGCAGTCGCCGGCATCGTCTTCGGCCAGGAAATGGAACGCGATGCCCAGCAACAGGGCCATCAGCATCGCCGGGGCACCATAATGTTCGGACAAAAACTTCGCTGCGACGGCAACAACCACGGAAACAAGGAAACCGTGACCGTTCAAACGAACGAAAGACCGTGCCCGAAGCCACGGCGAGTTGGATGCACTCAACACCTGCATCTTACTTCCTTTGCAATATTTGAGCTGCCTTTGGGGCAAAGCCTGCCCCCACCCGAACCATATTCGGCCCGGGTGAAGCATGATCAGATCACGCTTCCTGAACTTTCATGTCTTCGGCCGAGATTCCTGCGACGGCGACGGGTTTTTTCATTGCGTCGCGGCGGAAGGGTTCGCCGA
>NZ_JBQGAW010000016.1:0-25402 GCF_056543025.1 Ruegeria sp. A4
GGTTCGTCAATAAAGATCGCTCATGTCTCCGCTCCGTTCTGGGAGCCGTGAGTCACGCAGCGCAGCTAAAATCAATGCATCCTGAGCCTAGCTATGGGGTATAGTGGTGCAGAACGGAATAGCGTGAAGCATAGAAACGTATTTTAGATATGGTCAGAAAACATGAGTGTTCCGTGGTGCTCCAAGATTTTGGTTTTGGATTTCCCTCAGCGGCACCAGATAAATCCAAGTCAAACGGATTTCGGCCCTCGCAACGTCCGCTGCCCTGCCGACAGGCGCGCTAAGCGCGTTTCTCTCCGATCGAGGCGACACCCAGAACGTCCAGAACTTTTGCTTCGATATGCTCGGCATTCATGCCGGCCACCGCATACATGTCCGCGGGGCTGGCTTGATCGATGAAGATATCAGGCAAAACCATCGAGCGATATTTCAGCCCCCGATCAAATACACCTTCATCCGCCAAAAGTTGAGCGACATGGCTGCCAAAACCGCCAACGGCCCCTTCTTCTATGGTGATCAACGCCTCGTGGCGGGATACCAGATCCAGGATCAGGTCACGGTCAAGAGGTTTGGCAAAACGAGCATCGGCAATCGTGGGCGTTATGCCTTTGGCTGAAAGGGATTCCGCCGCCTTCTGAACCTCTGCCAGACGTGTACCGAATGAAAGCAAAGCCACCCGCGCACCTTCCCGGATAACGCGGCCCTTGCCGATTTCCAGAACCTCGCCGCGTTCGGGCAAGTCCACCCCGACACCTTCGCCGCGCGGATAGCGGAACGCAATGGGGCCTTCGTCATGCGCAGCGGCGGTCGCCACCATGTGCATCAGCTCGGCCTCGTCTGCGGCAGCCATGACGACCATACCGGGCAGGTTGGCCAAATAGGCAATGTCGAACGACCCCGCATGGGTGGCGCCGTCAGCCCCGACCAAACCTGCCCGGTCGATTGCAAAACGTACGGGCAGGCGCTGAATCGCCACGTCATGGACCACCTGGTCGTAACCACGCTGGAGAAAGGTCGAATACATTGCGCAGAACGGCTTCATTCCTCCTGCGGCAAGCGCCGCCGAAAACGTCACGCCGTGCTGTTCGGCAATCGCCACATCAAAGCAACGTGACGGATAGCGCTCGGCGAACAGGTTTAGGCCAGTTCCGTCGGGCATGGCAGCGGTCACGGCGACGATCTTGTCGTCACGCGCGGCCTCATCCACCAGCGCCTTGCCAAATACAGACGTATAAGAGGGCGCGTTTGAAGGCGCCTTCTTTTGCTCCCCTGTAACCACATCGAACTTGGCCGTGGCATGGCCTTTGTCGCGGGCCTGTTCGGCGGGGGCATACCCCTTGCCTTTTTTCGTCAATACATGGATCAGAATCGGCCCGGTTGCCCGTGATTTGACCGTACGCAGAACAGGCAGAAGCTGGTCCATGTCATGGCCATCTATCGGGCCGAGATAGGAAAACCCAAGCTCTTCGAACAGCGTGCCACCCACCGCCATGCCTTTCAGCATCTCTTTGGCGCGCTTGGCGCCCTCCCGGAATGGCTCGGGCAGCAATGAGACAGCGCCTTTTGCAGCAGCTTTCAGATCGTGAAACGGTTCTTCGGAATAGATGCGCGACAAATAGCTGGACAACGCACCAACTGGCGGCGCGATGCTCATCTCGTTGTCGTTCAGAATGACAATCAGACGCTTTTTCAGGTGGCCTGCATTGTTCATCGCCTCAAAGGCCATACCCGCAGACATCGAACCATCGCCGATCACCGCAATTGCGTCGCCCAACCCTTCGGGCGTTACACCACCCAGATCCCGTGCGACTGCAAAACCCAAAGCAGCGCTGATCGACGTGCTGGAATGCGCAGCGCCAAATGGGTCATAGGGGCTTTCGCTGCGCTTGGTGAAACCACTGAGCCCACCTTTCATGCGCAATGTGCGGATGCGATCACGTCGTTCGGTCAGGATTTTGTGCGGATAACACTGATGACCCACATCCCAGATGATCTTGTCTCGGGGCGTATCAAACACGGCGTGCAACGCGGTGGTCAGTTCAACAACCCCCAAGCCGGCCCCCAGATGCCCGCCGGTTACGGCAACCGCCGAAATTGTTTCGGCCCGCAACTCCTGTGCGACCTGGTGCAGTTGCGCGTCCGAGAACTGCTTGAGATCCGCAGGGCGGTTCACAAGATCCAGCAGGGGCGTATTGGGGCGGTCAGACATGTGGCGCGTTCCTGGCTTAGCTGTCCCGGGCAATAACGAAGCGGGCGGCTTCCTTCAAGGTTTCCGCCTTCGGACCAAACCCGTCCAATGCGGCGCAGGCCTGATCTACCAGCTCACTTGCGCGGGCTTTGGCAGCGGGCAGACCCAAAAGCGAAACAAAAGTGGCTTTCCCTGCCTCAGTATCTTTTTGCAATCGCTTGCCCGCCTTTTGGGCATCGCCTTCAATATCAAGGATGTCATCTGCGATCTGAAAAGCAAGACCCATTGCCCGGGCATATCGGCGCAACGGGTCAGGATCGGATCGGGCCATAACGGCGCCAACGCAGGCAGACCACTCGATCAGGGCGCCTGTTTTTCCGGCCTGAAGACGCGTGATTTCGCCCAGCGACAGCGGTTCGGCGGCCGTTTCCGCGGCAATGTCCAGCGCCTGTCCCAGCACCATACCTTGTGCGCCGCTGGCTTTGGCCAGGGTCAGGGCAAGGTCTGCGCGAATGTCTGCGGACCCAACCTGCGAACAGGTGCAAAGTTCAAAAGCAAGCGTCTGAAGGGCATCCCCGGCCAGAACAGCCGTGCCTTCATCCCACTCTACGTGAACGGTGGGCCGCCCGCGGCGCAGGTCATCGTCATCCATGCAGGGCAGGTCGTCATGCACCAGGGAATAAGCGTGCAGCGCCTCTATGGCCGTAGCCGGCCAGATCGCCCGGTCTTCCTCAACACCATGCAGGCGGGCACTTTCCAATGCCAGAAACCCGCGCAACCGCTTTCCGCCTCGGGTGGCATATGCCATGGCCCGGGTGACATCCACGTCTGCAAACGCGCCCAAAACCAGATCAAAATGGCTTTGAATGCTGGCAGCATCCTGCGCAAGTCTTTCGGGGAACATTCACATACCTTCGACAGGCGTCGAACCGGTCGGCTGACCACTGGCGTCCAGAGTGATCGCTGCGACTTTTTCTTCCGCGCGTTTCAACTCCTCCTCGCACCGCTTTTTCAGCGCCGCGCCGCGTTCGTACAGCGCAATTGATTGATCCAGCGCGACATCGCCACGTTCCAGCTGGCCAACTACGGCTTCAAGCTCTTTCATCGCCTGTTCGAATGTCATCTGGTCTACGGGAGTCTGGGTCATCGGGCTGCCTTTATCAATTCTTCCACATGGGCGCGTGTGGCCTGGGCCAGTGCGTTCAGATCATACCCGCCTTCCAGAGTCGAGACGATACGACCGTCGCAAACCTCGTCGGCAATCCTGCACAGCTCTGCGGTGATCCAGGCGAAGTCATCAGTGGCCCAGTTCAGATTGGCCAGCGGGTCGTCCTGGTGGGCGTCGAACCCGGCGGAAATGATAATCAGTTCCGGCCTGAAGGCCCGCAAGCGCGGAAAGGCCTTCGTTTCATAGGCGGCACGCATCTCGGCGCCACCACTGTCGGGCGCCAGAGGGATGTTGAGAACCGTATCGTAAACACCCGTTTCCTCGGGCCGGCCCGATCCGGGCCACAAAGGCATCTGCTGGCTGGTTATCACCAATGCCCGCGCTTCATCCCACAACAGGTCCTGAGTTCCATTGCCGTGATGCACGTCAAAGTCGACCACGGCCACACGATTCAAGCCGTGATGGTCCAGCGCGTGTTTCGCCGCCAATGCTGCATTTCCAAACAGACAAAAGCCCATGGCCGTTTCGGTTTCCGCATGGTGCCCCGGCGGGCGAATGGCACAGAATGCGTTCGAGGCTTCACCACCCAAAACCAGATCAACGGCCCGCACCGCCGCACCCGCCGCGCGGTAGGCTGCGTCCACCGATCTCGGAGACAGGAACGTATCCCCGTCGATCTGTGCGAACCCGTCCGCAGGGCGCGCGCCCCGAATGTCGCGGATATAGCTCTCGGGGTGAATGCGTAGAAGATCGTCATCCGCAGCCAGCGGAGCCGTCACCCGCTTCAGCTCCAGCGCTTCCAATGCATGCAGAATATGCTCCAGCCGCGCCACCCGCTCCGGGTGCCCGTCAGGTGTCACATGGCCCAGACAATCGGCGTGGGTCAAAAGGGCGGTTGTCATTGGGATCCCATCTTCATCTGACTACAAATATCCTCGCCGAAGGTCAAAAAACGCCGCGCAGCGGCATCTCAATCCGGCGCAAGCATATACCCTGCGCCCCGCACAGTCTGCAAATAGCGTGGCTGCTTGGGGTCCTGTTCGATTTTGCGTCGAAGGCGCGTGATCTGCACATCCACTGCGCGCTCCTGCGCCTGACCTTTGTCGCGCCCCAGATCCTCGACCAGCTTGGCGCGGCTGATCGGCTCTCCGGGCTGGGCCGAAAATATCTTCATCAACTGGCTTTCGGTTGCGGTCAGACGGACCGGATCTTCGCCCTGCCACATCTCGCCGCGTTCAATGTCATAGCGGATGGGCCCGAGGTTCAGGATCTTCGCCGTGGTTTCTTCTGCCGGTGTTTCCGGCATCCGGCGCAGGATCGCATTGATCCGCAACAGCAGCTCTTTCGGCTCGAACGGTTTTGCCAGGTAATCATCCGCCCCAGCCTCGAGGCCCGCGATCCGGTGTTCCGTCTCGCCCTTTGCCGTCAGCAGCAGGATCGGTGTCGTATGCGTTTCCCGCAAAGCGCGGGTCAGACTGACACCATCCTCGCCCGGCATCATCACGTCCATGACGATCATGTCGAAATCCAACCCAGACAATACGCGCCGCGCGTGGGCCGCATCCCGTGCCGCAGTAACCAGAAACCCGTTTCGCATCAAAAACTTCTTGAGCAGATCACGAATGCGCTCGTCGTCGTCAACAATCAGCAGATGGGCATCCATATCGCTCATGTGGTCGTATCCCGAAGTTTCGTATAGGCATGACGCATATCAGCATCCATCATTGCTTCAAGCACTTTGCGAAATCCAGCCACGGCTTCGGGACCGGCATCCTTGTAGGCGGCGCGCATTCTGGCCCGCTGAGCATCCGACAACGTGGTTTCCAGCGACTGCCCCTTTTCCGTCAGAAATAGGTGGCGTTCTCGTTTGTCCACTGTACCCACGCGGCTTTCCACCAAACCATCCTCGATCAAGGTTCGCAAAACCCTGTTCAGAGACTGTTTTGTTACGCCAAGGATGGCCAACAAATTGTTGACCGTCGTGCCCGGCGCGCGGTTGATGAAGTGGATTGCCCGATGGTGGGCGCGGCCATAGGCCATCTCTGCGAGGATGCGGTCGGGATCAGCCGTAAAGCCACGATAGGCGAAGAACATGGCCTCGATCCCCTGCCTCAATTGCTCATCGGTCAAAAACAAAAGGCTCTCGCCCCCATAACGTGGGGCCGGGCGGATGTCGGACATATCATGCCTCATTCGTTACTACCCGGCCGAGTTTATGTCAGCGTTATTGACATTCCAAGAGTAGAGCGGTATCGAATTGCAGTTTTTGCGCAATATTATGTCCGCACCGGACCTAAATCGCGCAACAATCGAAAACTCAACCCGGTTCAGGAGGTTTCGCATGGCGGGGTATGATGATCGTGATGGCACCATTTGGATGGATGGCAAGCTGGTGCCCTGGCGTGAGGCCAATGTGCACATTCTGACCCACGCAATGCACTATGCGTCATCGGTATTCGAAGGCGAGCGCGCATACAACGGCAAGATCTTCAAAAGCCGCGAACATTCCCAGCGTCTGATTGCCTCGGCCGAAGCGCTGGACATGCCGATGCCTTATTCGGTTGATGAAATCGAAGCCGCCAAGGAAGAAGCGCTGAAAGCCAGCGGTTTGCAGGACGCGTATGTGCGGGCGCTGGTCTGGCGCGGCTCGGGCGAGGATATGGGCGTGGCCTCGGCCCACAATCCGGTGCGCATGGCCATCGCAGTCTGGCCTTGGGGCGCCTATTACGGCGATGCCAAGATGCAGGGTGCCAAGCTGGACATCGCCGAATGGAAACGCCCCAGCCCGGAAACCATCCCGGTTCACGCTAAGGCGGCGGGTCTTTACATGATTTGCACCATTTCCAAGCACAAGGCCGAGGCCAAAGGATGCTCGGACGCATTGTTCCTGGACTGGCGCGGATATGTCGCCGAGGCCACCGGCGCAAACGTGTTCTTCGTCAAGGATGGCGAGGTGCATACCCCGCTGGCAGACTGCTTCCTGAACGGCATCACCCGCCAGACAGTGATCCAGATGCTGAAAGACAAGGGCATCACCGTGCATGAGCGCCGCATCAAGCCCGAAGAAATGGCTGACTTCGAACAGTGCTGGCTGACCGGCACCGCGGCCGAGGTTACGCCTGTCGGACAGATCGGCGAATATACATTCGAGGTCGGCGACCTGACCCGCCAAATCGCCGAAGACTACGAGAAACTGGTCCGCTCGTAAGCTGTTGCCAAACGTGCAATTTTTTGTGCAAACCGTTCGGCCATCTGGACGGATTGCACAGATTGCGTATCTTCGGCACATGTTGGACCTTCTCAGCGACATTCTCACCCGCCTTTCCCTGCGCGGCACGTTTTACTTCCGCACGTCATTCACACCGCCCTTCGGAATTCAGGTGCCGGGATTCGAAAACGTGGCGCGGTTTCATTTTGTGCAGCGTGGTGAGCTCAAGGTTCATGTCTCGACCACGGGGGAAACCCTGCGGTTGAGGCAGGGGGATCTGATCCTGATCCCCCACGGGGCGCCGCACGCATTGCTCTGTGCCGAGGTCAAGCCGTTGGACGCATTGCCCCTGGAGCAGGTGCTGGAGCGCGCGGGCTACACGGGCGAAGGCGTGCTGGTCTATGGCGGTGATGACGAGGAACGGGATACACAGCTGATCTGTGGTCATTTCTCTTTTTCCGGCCCGGCTGGTCGAAACGGCACCGGGCATATGCTGATCGATCGCCTGCCGCCCTATATCCTGATCGAGAATTATGGCGAAGAGGCCGGATCGTGGATGGAAGCCACCCTGCGCATGATCGGGTCTGAGGTCTCAGGCGCAAGAATCGGTGGCGACCTGATCGCGCTGAAACTGTCCGAGGCCCTGTTCGCTCAGGCGATCCGGGCCTATCTGGAGCGTCAGAGCCCGCAGGATTCCGCATTGGCAGGATTTGCTGATCAACGCATCTCGCGGGCCTTGACCGCGTTCCACCAAGCCCCGGCCAAGGACTGGAGCGTCGCGTCTTTGGCACGTATTGCGGGTATGTCGCGCACTGCCTTTGCTCAGCTTTTTGCTGAAAAGATGGACACTACGCCGATGCAGTACCTCACGGATTGGCGGATGCAGATCGCATGCCACGGCCTGACCGAGGCACGATGGAACGTGGCAGATGCAGCGGCCGAGGTTGGGTATGCCTCCGAGGCGGCTTTCTCACGCGTGTTCAAGAAACAGGTTGGGCTATCACCGGCTGCGTATCGGGCGATGCATTGATCCCCCAGGTTTTCTGAACGATCTGCACGGTATCAGAGACGATCAGGAATTCAGCGTTCGGCTTGGGCGTCCTACCTTCCCTTTATCATTGATTGAGAAAAGGAAGATCTCATGTCCCTGCGTTTCGTTACCCGTTCTGTCCATGCTTACCTCGACTACCCTGTCGCCATTGCCCTCATGACGTTGCCGTTCCTGTTGGGATTGGGCCAATCCACCCCGCTGGCCTTGTGGCTGTCGGTTGTCACCGGTGTTGCCGCGTTTGTTCTGACGGTACTGACGGACCACCACCTTGGGATTTGGCGGGTCCTTCCCTACAAGTTCCATCTGGCCGTAGACTTGATTGTCGGCATCACCTTCCTGTTTGCACCCAGCGTTCTGGGGTTCTCAGGACTGGATGCGGTGTTTTACTGGTTGAACGGAGCAGCTGTGGTGCTTGTCATCTCGCTCAGCGCACCTGAGCAGGAAGTCGCTGCATGAAACCGCTGACTACGGCTGTCCCAGTTTCACTGTAATGCTTCAAGTCCGGGCCGCCGGGATCACCAACCGGCGGCTCGTTTTTGAAAAAAGGTCTGGCTTCAAGGGCATGCTCTCACCGTCTCAACAGGCCATCCGGCTGCGACCTGCGCCTGCCTCCATGAGGTCCGTTGTTTCAACTGACTCAGGTTCGTCCCATTCCAGTCACTGATTGAACCCGCACTGACATTGGAACGTTTCACCGAGAAGATAAGGTTTTCAGCCTTTGATGAGCCGCTCGGACGAGTGTGAAGTCGCAGGTTTGTCGTGGACTTTCAGCAGCCAATACGGTTGGATTTCGCCATTTCCCTTGATATTGATAACCTCTCGTCTCTCGCAATCCACATATTCGGCTATCTCATCTCTTACCTCGGGTGAGATTTGAACGCGCCCGGGCTCTCCGGTGCTTTCCATTCTTGAGGCGATGTTGACTGTATCACCCCAAACGTCAAAAAACGGTTTGTCGCCGCCGATTACACCTGCGATTACCGGGCCTTTGTGAATTCCGACCCGCAGGGACACCTTTGGATGCAGATTGTCTGTCACCCGCTCGACCGTCGCAATCATATCAATCGCCAACGCCGCCATGCGAACCGAATCCGGTTGCGCCTCTTTGACCGAGGGGTCCAGACCACCTGCAACCATGTAACTGTCACCGATGGTTTTGATTTTCTCCAGCTTGTAACTCAAAACCAGTTCATCGAATGCCGAGAACACGGAGCCCAGCAATTTGACCGTCGCCCTTGCCCCATTGGCAGCCGCGAATTCAGAAAATCCAGACAAATCAGAAAACAGAATTGTGGCGTCATCAATTCTTTCAGCAATTAGCCTGTTCGGGTGCGCTTTGATGCGCTTGGCAATACGCGAAGGCAAAAGAACATTTATCAACCGCTCGGAAACAGCAAATTCCTTTTCCAAAGCATCTTCGTAACGATCTATTGCGGCGTTTGCAGAATATGAGGTGAAAAAAAGCGCCGAGACGATTCCCAAAATCAGCACAATGAAAATAACATCTTGAGGTTGCCTTACAAATCCGTCCCGATATGACTGCGCAATAATATCCCAAATCGTTTCGCCGGGCGGTATGTGCAAAGGAACGACAAGCGATATATAAATAAACAAAGCTGCGCTGAGGATCGTTATCAAAGTGATCCAGCGCCAATATGCGGCGCCTAGAAAATAAAAGAGCAAGGGCGGGCCGACAAGCAAGACCAGATGATCTTCACCGTTTTTGCCGACGCTGATGTCATGGGCCAGAAACAGGAACAACCACACTGTAAAATAAGCGACTTTGACCTCAAGGCCGAAGCGATCCAGCGTCATCGTCAAAAGTGCCGCGAAGCCAAGACCAAAGTTTACCCATGCGAGATATCTCCAGTCTGGCCCAAGTTGGAACTGGTAGAAAGCTGTGAAACCGAACCCAAGCGACGCAATAAAGGCAGCAACGTTAACAACCTGCATCTTTCGTCTTATTTTTCCTTCGTCGATCGGATTTTCAGAGTCCACAATGTGTTTCAGCAAAGCATCGCCCCCGCGCCAACTCTATGCGAAATATCCCCCAAATCCCCATCTTAGTCGATAAGCCCCAGGTTGTTTGTTCAGAAGCTACTTTCGCGTCGCGACGCCAACACAGCCTGAACCGCTTTTGGCCTCGCGCCCGCAAGCGGGTGCCGTGCTGCCCCGAAAACAGGCCATTGGATCAAGTTGGCAACAGCAATTCAGGTGGTGCAGTTTTCAGGGCCTCCAATTTGCTCTGAATGATTTTCGGTGATTTCTGTTCCAGATAGTAAGCAATGGTTTCCACACGAATTCGAACAGAACCGGCGGGTTTCGTCTCATCGAGATCCTGAAACACGAAGAAAAGCGTTCCAAGCGCTTCGGTAATTTCCTGAACTGGCGAATAAGTCGGCTGATCCATTCCGCATTCATAACTGGAAAACCGGATTGAACAGGTTATCCAAGGCATAATGGATCCATAGCGTGCAGCCCACAGAAGTTCGTTGGTGTTTGCACTGTGGGATGTTTTCCAAATATCCGAAATGTCAAAAGGGCTTTGAATTCGGCCAGCTTTGATCAGATCGCCGTACAACCAATCCAGTATCTCGGCGTCCAATGGCAGGTATTGACCCCAGAGGATCGGATAACCAAAGGCCTGCAACTCACTTTCGATGGCGTGGCCAATTCCGGTGTCCATGTGGTACGGGCGACCCAGGGCCAGGATGCAAGGTCGATGTTGTGTGGCGCATTCGGACAGTACTGCCAGACTTTGCCGCCGCAGACTCTGATCAAACTCTTGAAGGGCGTCATAAGCTTTGGCAACCGCAGCGCGCAGTTCAGCCAAGCGCAAGTCGGTGATTACGCCCTTCAGGGCATCAAACAGCTGCCGGGTCGCAATTTGTGGGTCTGCCAAGGACACGGCCGGCGAAAGATAATGTACACCCAGTTCCTTGAACACGTCCTTTTCCCGCCGAAACCCGGCTCGAGTACTTTCTGGGCCGGCAATGACGCGCGGGCAGGCCATATTTTCCCGGACATGACCCCGCAAAAAGGATGGGACAGTCAGGATTATGGGAACGAACAGGATATCAATGGGGCGCTTTTGCCCGTCCAGCAATTCACCATAATGGCCGGACATGCACTTGACGGGGTAACAGCAATCAACAGCACCACGCCCTTTTCCGAATTTCAGCTGCTGTGCTTCCGATGTGTCCGACGAATAGACGATATTGCGGCGATTGATTCCCAGTTCAACGAACAATGTCGTCCAAAACCTGTGTGTCGACCACTGGTTCAGGACCCGAGGGATGCCGATCCGAAAATCCCGCTTGGGTGGTTTGGACTTAGCGAAAGGCGCCTTCGCGAACGCTTTCTGCAATATTTGGATTGGCATTCGCTTCCTCGTCGATTTGCTTTTTTCGCGCTTTCATCTCGGCTGCGTCTTCAATCAACCCTTTCGAGCAAGAATTGCCGGTAATCACCCGCTCCCACCCTTCCGCCAGAGGAACCTTGCTGTTTGCCCGGCCACGACCGCCGGGGATCTGAACATCCACAAAGGCCCGGCTACAGTTCATCGCACACCACTTGCAGGTGGTTTTGCTGTTGGTTGTACTGACATATTCCAACTCTTCGACGCGGTCGTGCCCGACGAAGCGGGACGTTTGCCCGGTGTTCACATGTTCGAGCGCAAGAAGGGCGGCGCCCAAAGCGCCAGCCTCGCCAGCATGAGGGTGCACGGTAATTTCCGCGTCAGGAATTTTACCCCTGATGAAATCGATCTGGGCTTTGACGACCGCCAGGTTTCGATGTGTTCCACCTTGCAGGACAAACTTCCTGCCGATGGCCTTGAGGTTCTGAAACTGCCCGGCATAGACCCAAACATTCAGGGGCAGGACCGCAGCAAGGCTTGCCATGATTTCTTCTGCCGCCCACCCTTTGCGTTGCTGGTTCACGATGTCGGACTGAAGGAACACGCCGCACCCCATCATCAGTTTCGGCATCCGCTTGGCGCTGAAGGCTTTTTCGGCATAGTCCTCAAGCCGGACATCATAGCGTTCGGCAACGCCTTGAAGAAACGCCCCATTGCCGGAAGAACATTGGGAATTGAGCCGAAAATCGACGACCGCTTTCTGCCGCAACAGCATGATTTTGACATCGGTCCCACCGACGTCGCATATCGCGTCTGCATCGGGATGTATGTGCATGGCAGCAGCCGCATGTGCGACCGTCTCAACCACTGGCACGTCCGCCCCCAAAATATCCTTCAGCAGATCTTTCCCGTACCCCGTCAGGCCAAGAGCGCCGATATCCTCGATCCCTGCATCACGCAACTTGCGGAAAACGGACTTGGCATCTTCGATCGGGTTTCCCTGACTGTGCTGATAGACCGAAGCCTTGATTTCCGCGTCGCGGTCCAACGCCACCGCCTTGACCGTGGTGCTACCGAAATCGCACCCGACATAATATGTCTCGGCCGCAACGGGCTGGGGTATCTGGATCACGGGTTGGGAAAAATCCTCCAGGAACCGGACGAGTTCACCGTTCCGGGCCAAGGCCTCCTGCCCTGTCTTGGCCTTTTCACCGTGCTGGCCTGTTTCCACCCACCATTTCAGGCCATCCGTGCCGGAATAGGCCCGGGATACATTTTGTTCCCGACGAGAGATCTCGACGCAGCCGAGGCTTGCATAGTACAAGGCATCGCCGGGAACCAGGATTGCATCGGTGACGCTTTGTCCTGCTTTCAATACGACATTGCGCTCGTCCCAGAGCGCGGCCAAATGGCTTGCCCATGCCTGCTGAAGACCTTGAAAGAACATGTTCGGTCCGCCCAGCAAAAGCACTGATGGTGTGGGGGTGTTGCCTTTTGTCAAAGTCGCCAGGTTCTGCCGCACGACCGCGTTAAACAAGCTTGCGATGATTTCGGTCTTGGGAACTCCAGCCTTGACCAGACTGTTTGCGTCAGTCTCTGCAAAGATCCCGCATTTGGCGCTGATCCGATGAAGGGTTTGACCATCGAATGGCAGAGTGGTCAGCTCGTCCGGGGAAATGTTCAGTTTTCGTGCGGATTTTTCGATAAATGTGCCCGTACCGCCACTGCAGGCTGATTGCATATAGACCTGCTTGGCCTTGCCTGCGGAGGTTGGCGTGAAGAACAACGTCTTCATGTCTTCACCGCCAATTTCAGACACGAAATGCACATCCGGATGCAACGCTTCGACGGCGGCCGCGACGGCGACAACTTCCTGGATTTGCCGCGCGTTCACATGATCTGCCAGTGTCCCTGCCCCGGATCCTGTAAACGTGACAACATCGCGACCGGCGGTCAGGCCGACCTCCAGCTCCATCTGCGACAGCAGTTCAAGGGTTTTCTCGGCCTGGCGTGTTTTGTGACGACCATAGGCTTTCCAGATGACTTCGCCATCTTCTACCACGACGCCTTTTACAGTTGTCGATCCAATATCTACCCCAGCGAATTTCACAACGTGGCATTTCCCAGCACAAGAACGACATTGGATGCCGTACCCACGGCGCCACGATGGGGAACTTTCCAAAATGGCGTGTTGACCTTGGGATGCTCTTTGGCACGCTTTCTGGCCTCGTCCGCAGTCAACCCGGCGGCGGCTAGAGCGGATTCAAATTCCTCCTGCGCGCGGATCTTGGCGTCTGCCAGCACCATCTGGCACCGCGACAAAGCGTGTACGTCGCTGTCCCCTTTTACTTCGATTGGGGCATAGAGCATGTCGGGATACCGGCCCTGTACGGCCGCCATTGCGCCGATGCTCATTGTGTTGGGAAGGCAACCATAGGGCGACAGCTCGCAAATCATATGTGCCTTTCGCTGGGTATGCGCCCAGATCGCCTTGGCGATCAGCAAATCACCTTCACCCCCGTTGATCATGTTGTCAAAAAAAGGAGCCGCCAGTTGCCGCAGCTTGTCCTGATCGGGCATCGGACGGGGAACACCCCCAAGCATCCGGCGCATCTGATCGTATTTGAACCTGAAAAAGCGCTGCCCAAGTTTCAACAGAGCATAGTTCTGACGCGCTTTGTCTTTAATCCCGAAGCCCAGCTTGAGCTTTTGTCCGCCATACCGCATCAGGTAATCGAACCATACGACCATCGGCGCCGGCTGCACTTCGGCGCCTTCGCCTTCAAGCCATTTGTGCATATTGTAGTTCTGCACCCCTTCGGCGGTGGCCAGATAGAACTCGCCGGTGATCTTGACCATCGGCTTGACCCTCAATCGATCAAGCTGGATGTCTTCAAAATGGCCGCGTGCACGCCTCATGGCCTTCAGAAAGCGTCGGGTCGTCGCGTGCCACAGGACCGATCCCCATTTCGGCATTTGTTTCGGCCTGCTCAGCATGGCGTCGTAAATCTCGGAAACCGCCTTCTGAGCCGCCCGGTTGGTCGCGCCTTGCTCCAGCTCATAGGGCCGCAGCTGGTATTCCAGATCCTGAATGGCATCCGCTGCCATCATGCCCAAGGCCGTGCTCAGCAGCAGGTGAATGTCAGTCTGCAAACCGGCGTCTTTGCCTTTCGACTGATCGATTTCATGCTGTTGAACCAGAAACATCCTGAACGCCTCGAGCCCCAGGTTCTTCAGCGCAAGCTCATAACTTTGGTGATATTGACCGAAACGGCAGGCCCCGCAGGCCCCGGCGGTCACATAAACATATTTTTCGGCCACTTCGTTAGCGCCGATAGCCTCGGCTTCGTTTTTGAGAAAACTCGACAAGTTGCCGGTTGTGAAGGCGGTGGGGCAGCACTGTCCGACATCCGCCAGTTCACGTCCCAGGTACAAGTCTTCAACTGTCACATCAGGCAGGCGCTGCGCATTGTAACCCGCACTTTTGAACAGGCCTTCCAGCAGTTTTTCGGCCCGCCATGTGACCCCACCAAACAACAGGGTGACATCCTTGCGCTGATCCGCAGTAAAAGGACGAGGTTCGTAAGCCCTATAGGACTCTTCCAAAATACGACTCATAAAAATACCCCCCAACCAACATAACATGTATTTACAATGCACAATATATTATTCCTGAATCGCCCCCTGCATCGGGAGTCCGTGCGAAACAGGGGCATCGGAAATTCAGGTTGTCATGGGCGCCGGTCAGGCACTCTCAGCCTGGAAATCCATCAAATGCCCAGGAATTTTCGTGCATTTCCTTCAAAAAAGTTGGGTGCACAAGGATTGATCTGTGGATCGCGGAAGAACGTGTCAAATTCGATCAGGTATTCACGGGTTCTGCCGACCATCAGTGGCATCGCCCAATCCGTTCCAAAACACACTTTGTCCCGAAAATGGTGCGGTGCGCCTTGGGTTCTCTTGCCCACTAGTACTGATTTTAATCGCTGAAATATCTTTGGTTTGAGCTTTGTGTCCAGAATTCCCAAAATATGACCCAAGCCAAGATAAACATTGTCGAATTCCTCAACCAAGCGAATAGCACGATAGGCAAATGTTTGCTTGAAATGGGTGTTATCTGCTGCCCAACCCATCCAATCTACTTCTTTTGCGCCGCCACCATGAGCCAGGAACAACCAAAGGTTCCGGGCATTGTGGGTCTCCATCGCGTGCTTCCATAACTCTGGATCGGAATAGACGCCGTAACCTTTCTCCACCTCAAACCCCATCGGGTTGCAATGGGCAAACAAACGCAGGTTGTGGCTGGAGAAATGGCGAATGATGTCACCCATCTTGGCCTGTACCATCGGGTAGGGCGCCGGGTTCTGCGCTTTTTCTCTGTACTTGTCCAGACTTCGCCCAGAGGCAACCGGGGTCTGGTAGCCGCGCATATCGATCGGGCGGATCCCCAAGGGTGGATAGAGTTTGTAGCCCGTTATCCCGAGTGCAACACCTGAATCGACAATCTGTTTCCAGTTCCCGCCTCGAAACGGGTCAACCGCACCAAAATTGATCAATTCATTCGGGTTCTCAGCAGCGAGCAACTGCATCCGCTCCATTTGTTCGGTGAAGTTGAAATACGGCGGTAGGAATCCGGGCATCCAAAATTCCTTGAGCTTGTCGAAGGCGCGGCGCATATCCAGCAGGACGCCCACGAAAAGGCTGGCTTCCGGGTCGCTCGGCTGACCCTTCTTCTTGAAATCCCTCTTGAGCGCTTTGAACCGGTTTCGCTCGGACAAGGTCATGATGACAAAGAATTCAAGAAACTGAAAGATAATGCCGATTTGACCGATTGGAATGCGGACGGCACGAAAACCTGCATCAGATCCAGGTTTGTACAACCCACCCGGCGGCATGTGGTCAGCTTCATGAAAGAAACCGCTTTCTGCCGCTTTTTGACCAGCGACCCGGAAGGCCTCGGCCAGAAACCGATCCAGCAAATCAGCTTCCGTGCCACTGTCGGCAAAGACGGACCTTTCAGAAATTCTGTCGGCGCCCACAAGCTGGACACCTATTGGGAGGTCGCCGGCCCCTGAATAGTTGATATCATGGTCAATATCGTTCAGGACTCGGATCAGCTCCTCTATATCCTTCCAATCCTGGTGGCTGGGGTTGGGTGTCGATTGATACTCTCTGATCTTCTCGCGAACTGGATATGCAATGGCTCGCATAAGCCGGTCCACATCGTGATCGAGCAACGCGTTGATCAAATCGTCCTGATCAGGTTCTTCCGTCGCGGGTCTGCTGAAGTCACTCATGCGGGTCAAACGAACCGCCAGCACGGCCAAGCCAAGCGAAAACAAATACAGTGAAGTGAACGAGTAGAAGATACTGTGCAACGGCAGATATCGCGCCGTGAACAGGTGGGTGTGCATGTCAATAAAGGTGTTTTTTTCAGTCATATTTTTGGCTCCACGAAATAAGTTTCAGCCGAGAATTTTCTGTATTCGTATGACTTTGCTGTCAAAAACCGGAAATGGCTTTTGACCTTAATCTGCTGAGTTTAAGGTTTTTCGAAAAATTTTGCAATTTTCGAACCCGGCAAGCCGCTTCGCCGAGACCGAGTTGAGCAGTGATTTCTACTGTTAGTTCATGTGAGTTGGAAGCAAAGTTCTTTAACACCGAAAGTCGAATGAAGTTAAATCCGTCGCTTAGAGCCTTGTTTCCGCTCGGTGGGCAGGTCCAAACAGGAATTGACTCATCGATGCCTACCAACCGTTCAACCAATTCGAATCTATTAGCCAATTGAGGATTAGTTTTGGATCAAACAGCCCAGAGGACGTTTGTGGATCCAACGGTGGCTTTAAGAATTAGTTACGGGAGTAGGATTTGAACCTCTGACCTTCAGGTTATGAGCCTCATTGTCGTGTGTTTGCTGTTATTTGCTAATGTTATTCATTGTATTATTTATCAATATGTTACCGATTCTTCGGCTTGTTGCAAGCATTCTCCACATTGTCCAAAATTGCTCTCCGGTGTAGCACCAGTGTAGCACCATCAACTTTCGGTAGCACTAAAACACCTAAAGGACATACCGTGGCCAGTCTCCGTTTGAACTTCACCAAAGCCGCCCTTTCGAAAGCCCCTGCCGCCAAGAAAGGATCGCGGGACTATTACTACGACGAACGGGAAGCGGGGTTGATACTGGCGGTGACGGCAGCAGGATCAAAGAGCTTTTATCTATACAAACGGATCGAAGGGCGACCCGAACGCCTGTTGCTTGGCAAATTTCCTGACATGACCGTGGAACAGGCCCGCAAGGCGGCAGCAAAGGCCAAGGGCGGCATCGCGTCTGGGGCGAACCCTCAGAAAGAGAAAAAGGCCATACGGGATGAAATGACTTTTGGGGCGCTTTTTGCTGAATATATGGACAAGTACTCCAAGGTGCATAAGAAGTCGTGGAGATACGACGAGCGGGAAGTAAACAAATATCTGTCGCATTGGTTCCGCAAAAAGATATCCAGCATTGATCGGGCCGAGGTAGAAAGGCTTCATGCAAAGATCGGCAAGGACAACGGCTTGTATCAGGCCAATCGTTTGCTTGAACGCATTCGCTCCATATTCAACAAGGCCATTGAATGGGGGTGGAAGGGTGTGAACCCCGCTGTCGGCATCAAAAAGTTTCGGGAACAAAGCCGCGACAGATTCTTGCAGCCTGACGAGTTGCCCCGGTTTTTTGAGGCTCTGGCGAATGAACCCAATGAGGCCGCCCGGGATTTTTTCATGATCTCGCTCCTAACTGGCGCGCGAAAGTCAAACACTCTTGCGATGATGTGGAAGGATATTAATTTTCAATCCGCAACTTGGCGGATCGAAGAAACTAAGAACGCTGACCCACTGACTGTTCATCTGCCGCAACAGGCAATCGAATTGCTGGTTGAACGCAAATTGAAATCAGACAGCCCTTTCGTGTTCGAAGGCTCGGGCAAGAGCGGCCACCTTGCCGACCCCAAAAAGGCTTGGAGTCGCATCTTAAAAGAAGCAAGGATTGAAAACCTGCGCATTCACGACCTGCGCCGCACCTTAGGCAGCTATCAGGCAGCAACCGGTGCCAATGGATACATTATCGGGAAATCACTGGGGCATCGGTCGCAACAGTCCACTGCCATCTACGCAAGGCTGAACCTAGACCCCGTTCGAGAGAGTGTGGACAAGGCGACCGAGTTGATGTTTTCAAAATCGACCTAGGGCGGAAAGAGCCCAAAGCCGCCGTAGACCAAGCTTCGGTCATTTGCGTGTGCAGCGAGGCGCAAACAGCACATTCCAGACATTCATCACCAGTTACGAAAAGGCAGGTGAGGGACTTAACTCGAACGCTGTTCGCTGTCCCTCGATACAGCAGCTCAGCCTACCCTTAGGGGTTAGCATGACCAACCCCGACAAGCCTACGTTAAGATAGTTAATCCTTTCCGTGGCGCATAACGTTTTGCGCCTGATTTGAATTGCAAGTTCTCCTATAAGCTGTGTAGAGTGCATCCAAACACACTACATACAGCATTTTATTGAGGAATTATGGTTAATAGAAGACTGGAGAAATACGCCCTGTTTTCGCAAGGTTTTAAAGGGCTTCCAGATGGCTGGCACAATTTGAGAGCGTGCAACTTTCTAGTCGGGGAAAACAGCACTGGGAAGTCCAGCTTTCTACAGTTGATTCAACTCATCGACTCACGCGAGCATATGGTCTTCTTAGATATTTGCGGCGTAGTAGAAGGAGTCGATACAGCTTTTGATGTCTGCTCTCGTCTTTCGGATTGTAGAGAGACAACTGTCGGCTTTCTGATAAAAGAGCGTGAAGTCGAAAACCGAAAAACGTATCGCGGTAACTTTGGTAGGTTAGCGACTTACAAGCGTGTGAACGAAGACATGCAGTTGCAAAGGCTTACCATCGTCTCGGGCGAGCATGTTCTCCGTTTGAAGCGTCGAAAAGACCGAATTTCCTACCGATACGACAGATTTGAGTACGACCCAGAAGTGTCTCATGCCGAAAACGGTGAACGACTCCAAGGCTACCATTTCAATACTTCCGAACGGTTCAGGCAGTACAATGAAGTCAATTGGTCTGAGACGCCGGAAGTAGCAGCATGGCACGAAGCAATGACCCACGCTGTGTTCAGTGAACGTGCTTCAAAAGACAAAAAGATCCTTAACTCCTACGCCCCGTTGCGTTGCCTGCATCACGGTCCCATACGGGCGAAGACGCGTCGTTTGTATCATGGTAGCAACCCAGAATTCAGCTCTACAGGCGAGCACGTACCATTCATGTTGAGGGATGAGCTCACCGAAGATTCTCCACTTGCAGAAGCTATAGAAGATTTCGGAAAGGCGAGCGGCCTATTCGATAAGATTTCAACTACATCAGTTAAGACTGCGGTCAAAGATAAGCCCTTTGCTCTGCAGGTCGAGAAGTCTGGCTCGTATTTCTATGTTGACGAGTTAGGATACGGAGTTGGTCAGGTCCTTCCGATCATTGCGGATATTGCGTTCACCGCTGACTACCACGCTTTCCTCATTCAACAACCAGAACTCCACCTTCATCCACGCGCGCAAGCTGCCCTAGGCGACGTTTTTCTACGTTCGGCTGAGAATGGTGGAACATTTGTGATCGAAACCCACAGTGACTTCATAATCGACAGGTACCGGTTGCGACACAAACAATCGGACACCAACCCTAGTTCGCAAATAATCTACTTTGAGAAAGCTGAAGACGGGACAAACCGTGCATTTGAAATAGACATCAACGAAGACGGCACGCTCAGCGATGTGCCGGAATCGTACCGCAGCTTCTTCATTAACGAATCCGTTGAAAAATTTGAGAATTTTTGATGCCTGAGTTCATACTCGACGTGAACGTCGACTTGAAACCCAACCAAGACAACTATCCAGAGTTCTTTTTCGAAGCGATGCGGAAATCGGGCCGAGTTGCACTTGTGGTTGGTGGGTCAGACTATCGAGCCGAAGTTAAATCCAAGCCAGCCTTGCTAGATCTAATTGGCCAACTGATAACCAGCGGACGTGTCCGCTCTGTGCCAGATGCCAGGGTCGATGCAGCTCAAAACGCTCTAGTTTCGCGGATAGATGAGTGCTTTGATGCCTGTCCTAGTGAGTGCGATGATCCGCACATTTTCGCTCTGGCATTGGTCAGCGGGTGCAATAACGTGGTTACGCGGGATGCACGCATGGCTGCTTGTCGAAACAAGATTAGAAATGTCGTCGGTCACGATCATTGTGCAGATATTCGTATCATTCAAGATCATGCCGCTTTCAAGCTGTCCAAGTGATACCGCGTTGAGGCTGTGAAGCTGTATTCAACTTGGGTGGATTGGAACCAACCAAGGCAGGGCTGATCACTAGTTCGCCCCTCTATGACCACAAGCCTGATCGGATGGATCAAACCATGTTAACCGTCTGCACTGTCAGCCCTGTCAGCCTCTGGCGTTTTGCTGGCTTTTCCTGAACAAGCGGCGTCATGGAACAGGCAGACGACACCCTTCCCAACACCGCAACGGCACCGACCGCACCATGGCAGCGCCTGATGACAGGCCACGGCTTTCTGTCCGAGCTAAACCGCCTCTATGATGCCCGGTTCATGCTCGAGCTCGAGATGCTGATTGGCCCCAAGGCCGATGTTGAGGACCTGCGCAAAGGCGTTGAGACAGCAGCACGGGCGTATGTCCGCGAGCGCCGCAACATGCGCCGACGCAAACCGGGGGCAAAGGAATATCGCCGCCTGTCCGCGTTGTCAGATAAGCTGGACGCGGTCTCTGTTGAACTCGCCCGGGTTCAGGCTTCACCAAACTGTTCCGGGAAACTGGCCGACGCGCTGGAAACATGGGCCCAATCGGCTGATCCAAGTGCTGCCGGAATTGCAAACCTGATCGAAGGTGCATTTGGTCCCGGCGATCCTGTCGGCCATATCGCGGCGTTTCTGGAACTGTTGCATAAGGCGACCGCAGAAACGGTTGCTCTGGGCGAGCATGACACCCCAAGCAGCTATCATGAGGCCGATCTGGATCGTTGGTCTCGCAGGCCGAAGAAAACCGAAAGCCAGCCGATTGCGGCGTTAGCCCGCACCTTTCGCCCCTATTGGGAGCGCAACGCCATGCGCCCCTTTAATGCGGGCCGCTACGATCCGACCACAAAGCAAAACAAAGCAACCGCTGTAGATGTGGTTCATTTGATCGGCCAAAAACTTGATCCGGACCTGACGCGCGCGCGTGTGGTCACGGTAATGCGGGTGATATAGACAAATTTTCGCCACATTATGTGGCATTTAACCGGCACGTTTTCCTACGTAGGAAGTAGTTTTTCTTACCTGCTTCACGCGTTTCGGCCTGCCCAATCGCTCTCTAGGTTTCTCTTAATCGATCTAAATTGATGGAGATAATCATGATCGCAAAACAGGCCGACACCCTGCTCAAACCCGAGCAAGTCGCGGAACGCCTCGGCGTGTCCACAACCACCCTTGCCACATGGCGCTGCACCAAGCGCTACCCGCTGGCCTATGTCAAAGTTGGACGTTTGGTCCGCTATCGCATGGGAGATGTAGAAGCGTTCGAGATCGCGCGTCTTCAGGAGGTGGTTGCAAATGACTGGTAATTGGAAGCCTATCGAATTCGCGGCCATTGCTGAACTGGCCCGGATCAATCTGCAAACTCTACTGGCCGAATGGTTGCCAGATGGCCGGATCATTGGGCGCGAATGGGTGGCGCTGAACCCCACCCGCGCAGATCGGTCGCGGGGTTCGTTTCGGATCAATCTCGACAGCGGACTGTGGGCAGACTTCGCGACGGATGACAAAGGCGGGGATGCCATCAGCCTCTTTGCCTATCTGAACGGGGTGCAGCAAGGTCAGGCCGCACGTGCGCTGGCCCAGCGTCTAGGGGTGCAGGCATGAGCGCGCTACCCGACCTTCGCCACCCGACAGCCGGTGTCGCTGATACCCAGCATGTTTATCGCAGCAGAACGGGTGCGCCTGTGCTTGTAGCCAATCGCTATGAGGGCAACGGCAAGGGCAAGTTCTTTCTGCCCTACGACGTGACCAAGGACGCATGGAAAGCACCCCAGTTGCGCCCGGTCTATCATCTGGACCGGATCGCCCAGGCGAACCCGGATCAGCCGGTGATCTGGGTTGAAGGGGAGAAGTGTGCCGATGTTCTGACAGGCTTGGGGTATCTGGCCTCTACCAGCTTTGGAGGCAGCAAGGCGCTGGCAAAAACTGACCTGTCACCGCTGGCAGGCCGTACTGTCATTATCTGGCCTGACCATGATGAGCCGGGACAGAGCTATGCCGCCAAACTGGCCGAAGAGCTCGTTACATTACATAGGGCGACACCTCTGATCCTGCCGATCAGTGACGCACTAATTCAAGCGCATGATTCATCGAGTCTGATCCCTAAACCAATACATAGGGGCTGGGACGTGGCCGATGCCATTGCCGCAGGTTGGGGGATAGGCGAGATTGACGCCCTAATAAACAGCGTTGCGTGTGATTTGCCGGATGTAACTGCCGCCTACCTTACAAGTAAAGTTCGGCCTGCCGCCAATGACCCGCATCCCCCTATGTATCATAAGGAAAACCCCGACCCGTATACGTTACCTATACATAGGGATGAACCTGCACCTATACGTAACGATGACAATGCGGCGCTGGTGGATGGGCTTGAGCTTTGGAACACGCCGCAGGGTGAGCCCTATGTAACGTTACGGGCCAAGGGTCACTTTGAGCACTGGCCTGTCGGATCATCGACGTTCCGCAACTATCTGGCCTATGCCCATTACAAGTCCGAAGGCAAAGCGCCCTCCAATGCCGCGCTGGATGACAAACGCCGGATGCTGGAGGGGGTGGCGCGGTTCGAAGGTGAAACATACCCCGTGTCCAGCCGCATAGCCTCCATCGGGCGCACGGTCTATCTCGACCTTGGTAACAAGGACTGGCAGGCTGTGGCGATCACCGCCGAGGGCTGGCAGGTGGTCAGCCACCCGCCCACGCGGTTTCGGCGCTCACCAGCCATGCAGTCGCTGCCAGTGCCGGAACGGCATGAGAATGGCATCGACTTGTTGCGCGATTTTCTGAATGTCGACAGCGAAGATGATTTTCGCATGTTGGTGGCATGGGTTCTGGGGTGTTTCCACCCCAAAGGCCCCTACCCGATCCTGATCCTTTCGGGCGAACAGGGCAGCGCCAAAAGCACCACCGCGCAAACCCTGCGTGATCTGATCGACCCGGCCCAGCCCAGCACCCGCGGCACGCCCAACTCCGAACAGGATTTGGTCATTGCCGCGATGCACAACCACGTTTTGAGCTTTGATAATCTCTCAACCATCCGCCCGATGATGGCGGACGCCTTCTGTCGGATCGCCACCGGCGGTGGGTTTGGCACCCGCAAGTTGCACACCGACAGCGACGAGGTTCTGTTCAACGCCACCCGGCCTTGCCTGTTGAACGGGATTCCCGATCTGGCCGCACGACCTGATTTGGCGGATCGCGCCATTGGCGTTCATCTGCCAGTGATCCCACCCGGCAGGCGCAAAACCTTGGGCGCGTTCAATCGCGATTTTGCCAAGGCCAAACCTTACATTCTGGGTGCGCTGTTAGACGCGGTATCCTGCGCGCTGGGTCGGATTGACTCTGTGAGCCTCCGCGAGGCCCCCAGAATGGCGGACTTCGCAAAATGGGTGGTTGCTGCCGAAGATTCCCTTGGATGGGCTCAGGGTGCGTTTCTGGACTCCTACGCGGCCAATCGCGCGCGCAGTGACCAAGCGGCTGTTGAGGCTAATCCGGTCGCGCTGGCAATCCTGTCGCTGATGGAAGGGCGGCAACATTGGAGCGGCACGGCAACCGAACTGAAGCAGGTTCTGCGAGATCGTTTCCCCGCACTGACAGAAGACAGCCAGAGCTTTCCCCGCAACGAGGCCCGGTTTGGGGCTGCGCTGCGCAGGGTTCAGCCCGTGTTGCGGCGGCAGGGCGTAAACATCACGTTCAGTCGGGAAGGCAAAGCAGGAATGCGGGTAATTGAATTGACCAATCGGTGAGAGTTCACAGAATTGTTTCTGGTAGTGCGCTCGACCCCAAGGGTCGGGCGCCTTTTTACTCTTGGTTTTTCCTTTGCGGTATCTAGCTTTTGTCTGCTGTGCAGACTGAAGTGAGCGTTCACCGCTTAAGCTCCAATTTCAGCTTTCAATAGCGCGACAGAGGCGCGATTTCGTGCCAGCTTCGAGCAACAAGCCGTTCCGGCTCCTTTGTGATCCTGCCGGGGAAATAAGGTTGGCAAAAA
The DNA here is from genome assembly GCF_056543025.1 of Ruegeria sp. A4. Lineage (NCBI taxonomy): Bacteria > Pseudomonadati > Pseudomonadota > Alphaproteobacteria > Rhodobacterales > Roseobacteraceae > Ruegeria > Ruegeria sp. A4. Next base: position 24,287 of record NZ_JBQGAW010000016.1, read on the forward strand.
TACTAGCCGTTATCGTGGATTTGCGACGCTCGGATATCGAGGGAATTTTATCTGGGGAGCGATTAGCCACAAGGAGACCGAGGGGCAGGTTAAACACAACCGAACAGGACCCTATGCTGCTAAGGCCAGACAAGATACAATGTCTAGACACTGGGTGTGTCTTCGGGGGAAGCTGTGGAAGTTATCGGATTCATAATCGTTGTGGTTATTGTCGGTTTCATTCTTTATTGGGCGGCAATTGTTGGGTTTTTAGCCTTGCTCACTCTGTATTTAATATGGCCCATCTTGCTGGGGATCGTGGGGGGTATCGCCCTTTGGATGAATGGCTATGACAACGCAGGCGTCATCTTTTTCATAGGTTGTTGTATTGCATATAAGCCACTGGCTGGCATGACAGAGAAGTTTGTAGACAAATTTCTACCGAAAAGCGGCAGTGTTGATCATGACTATGGACCGCCTAGCTCAATGAGCGGGAAGATTGCTCACTACGATACGAACGGTAATTTGACGGGTTACAGCGACAAGAAGTGAAATAGGCTAACCAAAGAATTGCGCACCGAAGCGGTCGTTTCTGGCAGGAGCTTGGTGGTAATTGGAAGCACTGGAAAGTTTGCTGCCACAAACCCTTAGCAAAATTCCATTCGACAATGACACTTTTTGGCCTCGACTGAGGAAGCCAACTTTCGTCCGGATCGAAATGTCAGTCTAAACAAACTTTTCAACGCACGATCGGGGTATTTAGCTGACGGTGCTGACAGCACTGACGGTGAATGTTGAAGAGGTTTTGTTCTGAGCCGACATTCGCGGTTTTGGCTGCCGGTGCTGACAGTGCAGACGGAAACTGCGGGTTGATTTTCATGATGGGGTAAGATTCGGCTTCAGGAAGCGTCAGAATGAGAACGCTTTGATAGCTATTCTTTGCTCTGTCGCGTAGCACCGCAGTAGCACCGAGGCCAAACGTCCTAAACGCAGACATCGCCCCTTTGGGCGCTAAGTGTTTGATATATTGATGGAATTATTGGTTGCGGGAGTAGGATTTGAACCTCTGACCTTCAGGTTATGAGCCTAACGAGGTTTGATCGTTTAGCAAACAGTCCAGTGGACTGTTTGTAGATC
>NZ_JBQGAW010000017.1:0-15242 GCF_056543025.1 Ruegeria sp. A4
CGTGGCGACACGCTATGACCGTTGTCCCAAGGTCTTCCTATCAGCCATCGCACTCGCGGCAACCGTAATTTACTGGTTATGGGTCCTGACCCCAGGTCGTTTTACGATTGTTGCCATTGCCCAAATCTCCTGTGTTGGAGATATCTTTTCCGTTCAAGTGCAGCGGAGGCGCAGCGGACACAGTTTCATGCGCAGCATAGCAAGAGGTGCTAGTCGCGTAAGACCTTGATACGCTGCGGGGAAAGGATGGTGGGTGATGAGAGACTCGAACTCCCGACATCTTCGGTGTAAACGAAGCGCTCTACCAACTGAGCTAATCACCCGTGATGCTGCATTTAGCCAAGCCTGCGGGCAGGTGCAAGAGGGTCTGGAAGATTTTCTTGCGTTCCGTCTTCGGCGGCCGACCAACGGGGCATCGTGCAAGCAGTAGGCAGAACATGCGGGCGCTCTGGGCGCCTTTCGGGCCGGAAGGTGCGCAGCCAAATTTTCAGACAGATCGATGGAAAACGCCTTGCTCAACCTGCGACCCATCATGTGTAAATGGCCAAAGGCGCTTGCGCGCCACCGGTGGCGTCCGATATCCCCGGAGAGACTGAAACAAACCGGTCGGGAGTGTACATGACCCTATCCTTCGCCCGCCGATTATGGATGGTGGCATTGGTCCTTGGCATGACGGCGTTGGCCCCGATCCGGGCCGGTGCAGAAGGCATTCTGGTCTTTGCAGCGGCCAGCCTCAAGACCGCATTGGACGAAATCGTTGGCGGGTACGAAAACCAGACCGGTCAGAGCGTTTCCGTTTCCTATGCGGCGTCGTCGGTCTTGGCCCGGCAAATTCAGCAAGGCGCGCCTGCGGGTGTGTTTGTCTCGGCCAATACGGATTGGATGGATGTGTTGGAGCAGGACGGTTTGATCCGGGCAGACACTCGGGTTGATCTGCTGGGCAACGGCCTGGTTCTGGTCGGGGCTGAAGATCATGCGCAAGTGGGTGAAATCCAGCCCGGATATGACCTCAAGGCGGACTTGAAAGACGGCTATCTGGCCATGGCACTGGTCGACGCGGTGCCTGCCGGTATCTATGGCAAAGCTGCATTGCAAAGCTTGAACCAGTGGGAGGCTGTGCGGAATCAGGTGGCGCAGGCCGACAATGTGCGCGCTGCGCTGGCCCTGGTGGCGGCCGGGGCCGCGCCGCTTGGGATCGTGTACCAATCAGACGCCAGGGTGGAAGAAAGGGTCCGGGTCGTTGGGACGTTCCCTGCCGATCTGCATCCACCGATTATTTACCCTGCGGCACTGACCGTCGATGCAAAAGAAGGAGCACACGCCTTTCTTGAACACCTGAAAACGGATGCTGCCACGGCTGTATTTCTGGAGCAGGGATTTACCCTGCCGGGCAGGTGATTGCATTGGATTGGTTGGGGCCTGCCGAAGTAGAAGCATTGAAGCTTTCATTGCGCGTGTCCTTCTGGGCGACGCTGGCGACTTTGCCGTTTGGTATTTTTGTCGCTTATGCTCTGGCGCGTTGGCGGTTTCCTGGACGACAGGTTTTGAACGGTCTGGTGCATTTGCCTTTGATCCTGCCGCCGGTTGTCACCGGATACCTGCTGTTGCTGACCTTCGGCATTCAAGGGCCGCTGGGCCGGCTTTTGGCCGAGTTCGGGATCGTAGTGGCCTTTCGCTGGACAGGCGCGGCCCTTGCCGCCGGGATCATGGCCTTCCCTTTGATGGTCCGGGCGATACGTTTGTCGATCGAAGCGGTGGACCCGAAGCTGGAACAGGCAGGGGCAACTCTGGGCGCGTCGCGTCCGATGGTGTTTTGTACGGTGACCTTGCCGATGATTTTACCGGGTGTCATAGCCGGGGCTATTCTGGCCTTCGCCAAGGCCATGGGTGAATTTGGTGCGACGATTACCTTCGTTTCCAACATCCCAGGTCAGACGCAGACGTTGCCTTCGGCTGTCTACGCCTTTTTGCAGGTCCCGGGCGGCGAGGCGGCCGCGACGCGGCTGGTTCTGATCTCGATCGTCGTCGCAATGAGCGCGTTGTTGCTGTCGGAGTATGTGGGGCGGCGTGCCGCGGCGCGGGTGGCCGGATCATGAGCCTGTCTGTTCGGTTGCACCACAATCTGTCAGGGATTGATCTGGACGTCAGTTTTGATGCGCCGCCGGGCGTGACGGTGCTGTTCGGGCGCTCGGGATCGGGCAAGACCACCATCGTCAATGCCGTGGCAGGGTTGTTTCGGCCCCAGGCGGGCCGGTTGGCGGTAGATGACTGGGTTCTGTTCGACACGGAACAGGGCCTGTGGCTGCCACCGCATCGGCGCCGATTGGGATATATTTTTCAGGAAGGGCGGTTGTTCCCCCATCTGACCGTGCGCCAGAACCTTGCCTATGGGCGTTGGTTTGCGCCGAAAAACACACGCCGCGAAGACCCCGACAGGGTCATCGACATGCTGGGCATCGGTCATCTGCTGGACCGCAGACCTGCCGGGTTGTCAGGCGGTGAGAAACAGCGCGTCGCCATCGGGCGGGCCTTGTTGGCAAGCCCGCGATTGATCCTTGCAGATGAACCGCTGGCAGCACTGGATGATGGGCGAAAAGCGGAAATCCTGCCCTATTTCGAGCGTCTCAGGGACGAGGTCTCGGTTCCGATCCTCTATGTGACCCACTCTGCCGCCGAAGTGGCCCGGTTGGCAACATCCGTTGTTGCATTGCAGGATGGCAAGGCCGTTCGCCACGGGCCCGCATCCGAAATGCTTGCCGACCCGTCAGTGGCCCCTGCGGGAATTCGCGCCGTCGGGGCCGTGTTGCAAGTTCAGGTTGCAAAGCATCATTCCGACGGGCTGACGGAGTTGAACGCCAATGGCGCGCGGCTCTTTCTGCCTCGTATCGCGCATGAGGTCGGGGCAAACTTGCGGATTCGGATACCCGCTCAGGAAGTGATCCTGTCGAACAACAAACCCGAAGGGCTTTCGGCACTGAACGTGCTGGCCGGGACCGTGGACACGATCCGGTCGGGCGAGGGGCCGGGTGCCATCGTGTCGGTAAAGACCCCGGCGGGCAATGTGCTTGCGCGGGTTACGCGTCGATCTGTTACGGCCCTGAACCTGAAACCAGGCAGCACATGTTATGCCGTGATCAAGACGGTTGCATTGGCCCCGCAGGATGTCGGCGGGCGCATTGTGGCCGGCAGCTAGTCGCAGGCAAGGGCGCGGGCTTCGTGTTCGCGCAGTATCAGGCGAGCCGCGCGCCCGAACCCGGTGTGACCCGAGGTCGGTCTGTCGGGGAATATCGAAGCCAGTTCGCGCAATGCCTCAGAGGACAGCGAATAAAGGGCCTCTTCCCCCAGAAACAGGCTTTCGGCCTGCGCGCCCTCGGCGTTCAGGATCTCATGCCGGTCCAGCAGGACGTGAAGATACTCGACCGTTTGAACCGATGTATCGATGCCGATGCCGGGCCATCCGCACAGGTGTTTGGCGGCAACCAGGGCTTCGGATGCGCCGAAAAGCAGCTCGACTTTCGGGCCTTTGACCAGGATCCTGTGCTGCTGCGATACCAGAAGGTCCCGTGAGGGTTCGTTCGGCCCCAGACTGCCCGCCGAGATACGAACGGGGCGCAAAGCAGGTTCATCGCATAATCGTTCGGGTGGAATCCTGCTGCTTTCGATCCAGCGGATAGGTTGCAGACCGTGATCGGCAGTGGCCACCATATGACCCGCGTCCAGCGTTTCGATCGCAAGCGGGCCGCTTTCAGTTTCGATCAGGGTTCCGGCCGCAAAACAGACGCCCTCGATCCGGATGACCACTTCCACCGGGTCCGGTGTGCCGGTGAATGGAAGGGTGAATGGGCCGGCTTGGGTTGTACCCGAGACGCTGATGAAGAAAGAATCGAAGACGACTTCTCCTTTGTCGAGACCATCGAAAAATGTCGGGTCGACGGTATAGGTCCACTCTCCCGTGTTCGGGTCGATCGAGGCGGTGCCGTTGGCGGGCTGTGCCGCAATCGTCCAGGTTTGCGTGACCGGATTGAAGTTTCCATTGTCCAGAGTGGGTTGCCCCGTCTCAACGTTGGGTGGAAAACCAGTCACATCCCCGGTCAGTTCGCCTGTGATCGGAACTGAAACCAATTAACCCTCGCCTTGCTGCAACACGCGTTCAAATTCCTTCTTGCGATACAGGCGCATGTGAACCTCGCCCGCTTCATCCCGCGTCCATTCGACAATGCGATTGCGTGTCATGTCACTGTCCATCCGGTTGGTGCGCACACGCGGGTGCGGGATTTCCTGCTTGAGGATATCAACAATTTGGCTGGTCTGTCCAAACGGAGCCACAAGATCAATGATCCAGAAGGATGATCCGCTGGTGAAATCCGTGTCGGAAAGGGGCTTTTCTTTCACCGCATAACGGAATTCGGCTTCGGGGCTGAGCCCGGCGAAGGTGACAAAACCACGGGGGAATCCGTGCTGTCGGAAGATATGGTACTGGCCCAGGCGAAACGGAGTTTCGAACGCGTACAAAACCTGTGCCAGACTGCGTTTCTGATGTGTTTTCGTCAAACCCGCCAGAAAGAACATAGCGCCCAGATCCGCGTATTTTTCCGGCGAGAAATCGAACCAGTCTTTTGGAAACGTCTTGCTCAAAGAGATGCCCAACAGTGTAACGGGAACCAAAAGTCTACAGCGAGTGTACTGCTTTCCTGCAATATGGGTAGAATAAATTCTTTGATGTGGTCAGTGTTGCCGGCTGGTTGGCCTGTCCTGCTTTACTCGCAGGTCGTCCCGACTATGCTATTGGTATCGGACCCTTGTTTCGGGATATCTGGATTATGCGTTCATTCAAGACTTTGGCTGCTGCCGTGCTTTTGTCGATACCTGCGATGGCCGAGGCTGTCGGGTTCGGCCTGTCCGTTCGGCCGCAATTTCGTACGGAAATCACGCCAATGCCGGACGGTGTCTACGAGGTCAAGGCCATCGGATCCTCAGCGCCCGTTAATTATTGGTGTGGAATTGGGGATTACGCGATCCGCAGTCTGGGCGTGCCAAACAACCAACGGATCTATATCTGGCGCGCCTATGAACCCGGCGTCCGGACCGTACAATTCTCGCTGGCCCCGCCGCCGGGGGCGGATACCAAGCCGGGATATTCCATCACCGTGAGGAAAGTCGGGGCCAACATGTCGGCGTCGTCGGCGCAGAACTACTGCTATGACAACTTCATCATGGACACGTTCTGAGGGTCAGATCCATTTCGCCATCGGTGGCAGGCTCATCAGAACCGCGTCCGGATCATGTCCGGTTTCCAGTCCGAACTTGGTGCCGCGGTCATAGACCAGATTGTATTCCGCATACAGACCGCGATGCACCAGCTGGGTGTCTTTGTCGGCGTCCGAGAAACCCTGTACGCGCCGTTTTTCAACCAATGGCACGAAAGCGGGCAGGAAAGCCCGACCGATATCCTGCGTCAGGGCGAAATCGGCCTGCCAGTCTCCGGTGCAATAATCATCCATGAAAATACCGCCTACGCCGCGTGCGCGTTTGCGGTGGGGAATATAGAAATATTCGTCCGCCCACTCTTTCAGGCGCGGATAATGTCCGGGTCCATGCGGGTCCAGATGAGCCTTTTGGGTATCATGGAAATGCGCCGTATCGTCATCATATTCGATGCAGGGGTTCAGATCCGATCCGCCGCCAAACCACCAGGCGTGCGGGGTCCAGAACATCCGAGTGTTCATATGCACCGCCGGGACATGCGGGTTCTGCATATGCGCCACGAGGCTGATCCCCGAGGCCCAGAAACGCGGGTCTTCGGTCATCCCGGGGATGCCTTTGCGTGCTGCCATCGCCTGTTGTGCACGCTCGCCCAGGGTCCCGTAAACTGTCGAGACATTGACCCCGACCTTTTCAAACACTCGCCCGCCGCGCATCACGGACATTAGACCGCCCCCTGCGTCAGAGCCGTCCTCGGACTGGCGTTTGGTTTCCTTGACTTCAAAGCGGCCGGGCTTTGCGTCGGAAAACGGGCCGGTGTCGTGGCTGTCCTCCAATGCTTCGAAGGCGGCAACAGTGTCGTCGCGCAATTGGCGGAACCAGGCTGAGGCGGTGTTTTTTTCTGTTTCGAACATGGGTCTCAATGCGCCGGTGCGGCGACAGGGTCAAGCAATGTGCGGCCGCCATCGATTGTCAGGATCTGGCCGGTGATGAATCCGGCTGCATCCGATGCCAGATACTGCGCGGTTTCCGTCAATTCAGTGGCCGACGCGATACGGGCAAGCGGTGTGTGCTTTTCGATATCGTCGCGGAATTCTCGGTTCTCTCTCAGCGTCGATTGCAGTGATGCACTCATGACCGAGCCGAGCGCAATCGAATTGACCCGGATGCGGTTCGGTGCCAACGCCACGGCCAGTGAACGTGTCATCTGATCCAGCGCGGCGGTCGACACGGAATAGGCCATCAGGTCGGGATGCGTGCGGCGGGCCGCGATGGATGACAGGTTGATGATCGATCCGGCAGGGTTTTCATCGTCATCCCCGGCCTGTTTGATCATGCGTTTTGCGACCAACTGGCTGAGCCGCAGCGCAGGCATCAGGTTCTGATTCAGCAAGGTACGCATCGAGTCGTCATCGGGATCAAGCGGATCAGACTGGATCACCTGGCGCGCGCCGTTGATCAGAATATCCACCTGATCAAACGCATCCAGTGTTGCCGACAGCAAATTGGCAATGGTCAGCTTTTCGCGCAGGTCGCCTGCGAAATAACGAATATTGCCGTCTTCTGCCTGTTCCCCAAGCTCATCGATCAGACGTTTCTCATCTATATCGGCGAACATGACATTTGCGCCCGCGTCCGCGAAATGCCGACCTATGGCCAGCCCGATGCCATTGGCCCCGCCTGTAACGATTGCTGTCTTGCCTGCGATGGAAAAGGACATCCGAATCCTCCTGAATTGGGGGCAGGTTAGCTGGCCTTATCGCCGAGGGCGAGAGGCCTCAAACACCTTGAACCGGTTGTCGCCGGCGGCTTCATCGACCCGAGCGAAGTGTTCGTTCAGAGTGGTTTCATAGGGAAGGTGGCGATTGGCGACCATCCATAGGGCTCCGTTGCGCGTCAGATTGCGTGCCGCTGCTGCGATGAAACCCTGCCCCAGCGTAGGGTCGGCACTGCGAGAGGTGTGGAACGGGGGGTTCATTACAACAATGTCCAATGGCTCTGGCGCAGACCAGGTGACGGCGTCAGCCCAATAAAACCGGGCCTTGGGGTCAGAGGCGTTGATGCGCGCGCAGGCAAGGGCCGTGTGGTCTGCTTCGACAAGATGCACGGATTTTGGGTTGTCGCGCTTCAAAAGCTCTGCGCTCAGATACCCCCACCCGGCACCCAGATCGGCCACGCGCGGCCCCAGCTTGGCAGGCAAGGCGTTCAGCAACATGGCCGAAGCGGGATCGATCCCGTCCGCTGAAAACACACCCGGTGCCGTGTGGTACCCATCGACGATCTGCGTCTTTGGCGCAGCCCAATCTGCAAAGCTCTGCGGGTCAGCCCGAAACCAGAAGATTTTCCCGTGTGCCTTGGACAGAGGCCCTTCGACCGAAACCCTTTTGCGAACATCTTTCAGAATGCTGTCCACGCCATCGGTCTTTGCGCCATCTATCACGACAACGCCGCGGGCTCGTGAACTGGCCAGATGGATCATCGCCCGCGCAAGCGCCTTGGCCCGCGGCAAAAAGACAATTGCATCCTGGCAAGGGTCTTCCGCCTCGGGCACCGTGTCAAAGCCTTGCGCGGCAAAATGGTCGTAAAAAGGTTTGAACGGCTGCACCACCTGCGCCGCATGGGGAAGCGCCGACAGATCATGGGCTGGAACAGGGCAGATCACGCTGAGGGGAGATGACAGCGACAGGCCGTTCTGCAATGCAAGTTCCAGGCGAGGGGACATGGGCAATTCCGGCAAATATGGGTGAGGGTCAGGCGAAAAGCCTTATTCTTCGCGTTCCATGGTGCATTGCAGCGGGTGCTGGTGCCGGCGGGCGAAATCCATAACCTGGCCAACTTTGGTCTCGGCAATTTCATGGCTGAAGACCCCGACGACGGCCACACCTTTTTTATGCACGGTCAGCATGATCTCGAATGCTTCTGCATGGGTCATGCCGAAGAAACGTTCCAGAACATGAACCACGAATTCCATCGGCGTGTAATCGTCGTTCAGCAACAGCACCTTGTACAAAGGCGGACGCTTGGTTTTTGGGCGCGTCTGCACCAGAACGGACGCGTCGCTGTCGTCGTCCGGTTCGTCAGACATCATCCAGGTCTTTTCCAGCATCGTAGGCAACTGTCCGATTCAGTTTTGGGCTTTATCTTCGCGCTTATATAACGTGGGGATGGCCGGTGAAAAGAGCAAGCGGACGTAAACGAGATGACTGACAAGCTGACGACAATCGGTTTCGATGCGGATGATACCCTGTGGCACAATGAGCGCTTTTTTCAGCTGACGCAGGCGCATTTTGCCCAGTTGCTGGCCGATCATGCCGACCAGGATCATCTGATGGAGCGGCTTCTGGCAGCCGAAAAGCGCAACATTCGACACTATGGCTACGGCATCAAGGGCTTTGTTCTGTCGATGATCGAAACCGCTCTCGAGGTCACGGATGACCGTGTGCCGGCCTCGGTCATTCGTCAATTGATCGAAGCCGGGCAAGAGATGCTGGCCTATCCGATCGAGCTGTTGCCCCATGCCCGCGACGCGGTGGAAGGCATGACAGGCTTGTGCCGGGTTGTCTTGATTACCAAAGGGGACCTGATCGACCAGGAACGCAAACTGGCTCAGTCGGGTCTGGGCGATCTGTTCGACGCAGTGGAAATCGTGTCTGAAAAGACCCCTGAAACTTACCGGTCGATATTTGAGCGGCATGGTGATGGCCCGGCGCGCGCGATGATGGTTGGCAATTCCATGCGATCTGACGTTGTGGCTCCGATCCAGGCAGGAAGCTGGGGGGTTCATGTCCCGCACGGCCTTATCTGGGAGGTGGAGCATGCTGAAGCCCCGGTCGACAGTCCCCGATTCCGGGAGTTGAGGGATTTGGGCGGTCTGGCCGAATTGGTGCACAGCCTGAAGTGATGTTGCCTTTTGGCCGCAGTTCCACGAAAACCCTGCCGGGTGTTGACCAAGTTCTGCCTCAATCGCGCATCTGGTGGGCTCAGGGCAGTATTTGTCTAGATATAGCCCAGTTCGAGCAACCTAACGAAACCGCGAAATGCTCAGCTTTCGGTTTATTTCACCAAGTCTCTGTGATAGTGTTTACGATAATAAAATAATTTTTGCTGACCGGGAAAACCCGGCGGCGCGAGGCAGACAGAGGCAAAAAATCGTGCAGATTCGGCGGACAGTTCCGGCCCGAATGGGCTTTTTTCTCATAATGTTGCTATGTGTGCTGGCGTTTGCGCCGCTCAGGTCCATGGCGGCACCTTACGCAGCGATGGTGATTGATGCCCGAACCGGAGAGGTTCTGCATTCGCGCAATGCTGACACAAGGCTTCACCCGGCATCGCTGACCAAGATGATGACGCTTTATATCGCGTTCGAAGCGGTGCGGAATGGTGAGATCACGCTGGATACCCCGGTTCGGATCACCAAAAAGGCGGCAGCCGAGCCACCGTCGAAGCTGGGGCTGCGCGCTGGTCAGACAATTGCTTTTCGCTATCTGATCCGCGCGGCTGCTGTGAAATCGGCGAATGATGCCGCCACGGCCATCGGTATTGCCATCAGCGGATCCGAGGCAGCTTTTGCGCGTCGTATGACGCGAACCGCCAAGGCGATGGGGATGAGCCGCACGACCTTCAAAAACGCCCATGGTTTGACCGAGGCGGGGCATCTTTCGACCGCACGTGACATGACCACGCTGGGTCGTCATCTGCTGTATGACTATCCGCAATACTACAACCTGTTCTCGCGCCAATCGACCTATGCAGGGATCAAGACTGTTCCCAACACCAACCGTCGCCTGCTGGCAGCCTACAAAGGCGCCGATGGCATCAAAACAGGGTACACCCGAGCGGCTGGGTTCAATCTTGTGGCATCGGCTAAACGCAAGAATGAACGCATCATCGCCACCGTCTTTGGCGGAAAATCTGGCGCCTCTCGGAATGCCAAGGTTGCCGAGCTTCTGGATTTGGGTTTCCGCCGTGCACCGTCGCGTGCGCCCATTCGCAAACCTGCGCGACCGGCTTATGCAGGAAATACCGGACTGGGTACCGGGACGCAGGTCGCCAGCGTGAGCGGGGCACCAAAATCCAGTTTGCGCCCGGTTCGGCGCCCCTCCGCGTCAACGCAAGTCGCAAGCGCGGTTGCTGTGACAGCTGATGAGAATCGCGACCGCATCACCAGCGCTATCGCGGCGGCCATTGCAGAAGCTGATATCGCGCCAACTGCACCACCGGTGGAAACATCCGACACGCGTCCGGCACTGCGCCCCGAAAATCTGGTTCTGGCTTCGACGGATTCCACCAAGCAGCCAGAGCCTGAGCAGGAGGTTGTCACTCGGCTGTCTTCGTCAGGTGGGCATCTGTGGGGGGTCAATGTGGGGCGCTATACCACTCGGTATGAGGCCGAGAAGGTTCTGCTGAAAACCGCTTTGTCGGAAATGACCACACTGGAAGGCACGCTGCGCAAAGTGAACCAAAGCGCGCGTGGGTTTGACGCAACCTTTCAGGGCATGACCCGCGAACAGGCGGATCTGGCCTGTCGCCGTTTGCAGGCCCGCAACGTCACCTGTTTCATGATCGGGCCATCATAAGGTTCGGCATATTCTCTCCTGAATGGGTCTGGGCTGCGGTATTCCGCAGCCCTTTTTTCAATCGAAAACGTGACCGTGCTGGTATTGTTCGTCCTGTCCGGCGGCGGCTGTCAGGGCGGCGACATTGTCCTTGGTGAAGAACCCATCATATTTGTGGCACCGCTCGATATACTCGGTAATCAGCAGGGTATGCTTGGAGTGTTTCGAGAAGATCTGTTTCAGGTTCGGATCGTCTTTGCACTCACCCACCACATGGGCCAGGAACGGCACACCCTTGTCCTTCAGGGTGTTCACGACGAAATCGACGTTCTTTTCCCCGGCGCCGTGATCGCCATCCTGAATCTCGACGGCCATGTGGTGCAGACGACGGCCAAAATTGCGCACGAAATCCTCGGTCGGCATCGGCAGTTTGGCGAAGGAGTTCACGAAGGATGGCGTGTTGTTTGCGGTAAACACCTTGGCCGGAGATTTCTTGTCATCGTCCACATTTCCGTTGCGGTTCACGTTGGTCGATGAGTTCATGTCGAATATGTTGTAAGCGCCCCAGAAATAATAGGGCACCATGGTCAGGAACTCGAGGATCGCATCCTCGCGCTCGCCCGCCAGGACCCGCGTCGCAAGATGGTCGATTCCCAGCATCAGCGGGGCGATTTTGCTTTCGGTTCCGAAAGCGGCGGCCTGTTCCAGACGGGCCTGTTCCGTTTCGCTCAGCAACACGCGATCCCCAAGGCCCAGACTGTCGGTGTCGTTGAAGTCGTGGGTCGAATACCCGACGCGGTTGCAGGTGAAATCGGACAGGGTAGTGAATCGGAACCCGTCCGATGTGTAGAACGGGTTCTCGGTATCCCCGGGATATTCGAACCGTATGTTCTGATCCTCAAGTGCATGGGTCAGCGCGTCAAGATCGCAAGCTGCGTATACCTCGCCTACATAGCGCGTCTGCGGTGTGTTGCGCGCCAGTGGATACATGCGATTTATGCGGGGGATGAAGTCTTCGAACCCGGGGCTGAGCGGCGCCATCAGGATCAGCGCAGGATAGTTAGGATGTGAATGCAGAACCGAGAATCTGTGGGTTCGTCCCAGATAGCTGGCGGTGTGCCGATAGGGTGTCATCACGTAAAGCTCGACCATCGTGTCGAACACTGCGTGGGGTTCGACCTGAATGATGATGGCCCGCATCGCGCCGACCTGATCCGCAATGCCCGAGCTTGTCCGGCGTTCGTAAATCTTCGGAAGGTATTCATTGAAGAAATCCGAGTTCTTCTTGTCGCCCCGGGGCTGATAAGACATCAGATCAAATGACATTCCACGACCTCCTTGCTCTTGCCCGCCATGGGTCAAGGCATTGTTTGAAATTGTAGTATTCAGAATATGCGTTTGCCTGCCATGCTAGGCGCTGAGGCCTGTACGGGCAACAGTCGTGAATTTGGGTTGCCAACGTTAACCCATGATGTTCAGCGGGTGAATTTCGTCACCTCGACACCGCCCCCGATCAGGCTTTCGCGAACAGAACGGGCGATCTGCACCGCAGTTGGTCCGTCACCATGCAGGCAAATTGTGTCGATCGAAGTTTCCAGCCGCTTGCCGCTTTCGGTGATGATCGCGCCTTCGCGGACCATGTTCAGGATACGTGGCCCTGCGACATCCGCGTCGTGGATCACCGCGCCGGGCAGGCTGCGGTCAACCAATGTTCCGTCGTCATTGTAGGCGCGGTCGGCAAAAATCTCGCCCACCCATTTGCAGCCCAGCTCGCGCACGGCGTCTTCCTGTTTCGTCACGGCAAGAACCACCACGATGATGTCGGGATCGACATCCAGCGCGCCCTGATAGCAGGCCCGCGCCATATCGACATCGACCGAACACATATTGGCCAGTGCGCCGTGCAATTTCAGGTGCCGAACTCTGGTGCCAACCGCCTTGGCCATGCCCATAGCTGCGCCCAACTGATACCGCACCAGATTGCGCAGATTTTCCTGGGACAGCTTCATGTTCCTGCGACCAAATCCTTGCAGGTCGGGAAACCCGGGATGCGCCCCGATACCGACACCATTCTCGGCCGCCAGCTTCATTGTCGATGCCATTACATCCGGATCACCCGCATGAAAGCCACAGGCAATATTGGCCGAGGTGATGATCTTCAGAAGGCTTTCGTCGTCGCCCATTTTCCATGGGCCAAAGCTTTCCCCCATATCGGCATTCAGATCGACGCTTGGCATCGGCACATCTCCTTAGTCGGTGGCAGAGATCACTCCGCTGATCAATTGGTAGGACAGCAAGTCCGGGATGTCATGCGGGTTACGCACCAACGCTTCGACTTTTGAGGGCAGGTGGGCAAGACCCGCCATGAATGCCGCGTGCAATTCAGTGGCTTGCTCCATGCTGACAAATTCGAACGTGATTGCTCCGCCCGCCGGTGTCTGCGCTGCGCGGGGCATATCGCAGGGCAAAACGGTCGCGATGCGGGGATACCCTCCTGTGGTCTGGCATTCAGGCAGCAGGATGAACGGATCTCCGGTTCCGGTCATCTGGATGTCGCCCGGGGTAATAACCTCGGACAAGATGTTCAGTTGGCCAGTGGCCGCAAACCCGTCGCCGTCACTGTTGACTTGCATCCCCATCCGGTTGGCGCGTGCGCCACGATGGAATGAGGTGCGCGCAAATCGATCAAGCGTTGCGCCATCAAACAAGGACGTCTGGAAGCTGGCGACGACACGCAGAACGCCGCCCGAGAAGCGTTCGGAAGGGGGAAGTTTCAAACCAGCGTCGCCTGCATCAGGGCCACAGGTCAGCCGGTCGCCCGGCTTCACCGCTCGCCCGATCCGTGCCGTCAGGTGCGCGGATCGAGATCCAAGAAAAACCTCTGAATCGATACCGCCTCCCAAATGAAGATAGCCGTAATTGCCTTGCAGAAGCGCACCGATGACCAGCCGTTGTCCGGGCTCCAGGTGATGCGAGGCATTCCAGGCCACGGGGCTGTCATCAATGCTGGCCTGCATCCGCGCACCGGTCAATGCGATGCGCATGCTCTGTGTGGCCTCGAACGTGCCACCCATTCCGGCCATTTCCAGCGCAGCAAGTTCCGGGCTTTGGCCGAGCAATGCTGCGCCTTCATGAAGGGCCAGTGTATCGACGGCCCCGGACCGGGAAAGGCCCTGGTCCAGATAACCTGTGCGCCCCTGATCCTGGATGGTACAAGCCGGGCCGATCTGGTGGACGATCAGGCTCATGGTGCAATCTCCTCGCAGGTTGCTCCGCCGGTGCCATCTTCGTTTTTGGCTCTGATATGTTCCAGGTCTTCGCGGGAAACGGGTTCGAATATCAGTTCATCCCCAGGCTTGAGGGCGAATGCCTCGGTCGTCTCGGGCCGGAAACACCGAAAAGCCGTCTGCCCGACATGCCGCCAGCCGGTTGGCGTTGGTCCGGAAAACAGGACAAACTGAGAAATTGCAAGAACCAGAGCGCCTTCGGGCACCATGGGGGTCAGGTTTTGCAGCCTCGGAATGTTGAACTCGGGGGGCAATGGCCCAAGGTAGGGTTGCCCGGGGGCGAACCCTATCGTCAAAACCCGCACACGGGACTGGCCAAGCCGCCGTATCGCTTCTTCCGGCGCGAGACCGGCAGCAGCAGCGGCATCGTCCAGCTGGGGCGCAAGGTCGGTGCCATAGACCGTCGGAATTCGCCACAGCCTGCGGCCTGTTGGAAGTGCTGTGTTGTACCAGTCCTTTTGGTCGACGAGGTCCTGAAGCTTGTGCAGCATCTGTTGGTGGGTGGTGCTTTGCGTATCGAACCGGACATATGCCGAGGCCAGCGTGGCAGAAGACTCCGTGACCTCTTCCCATTGAAGCCGATCCAGTTCAGATCGAAAGGCCAGCGCCGCTCGGTTCGCTGTCTCAGACATCGTGTCCGCAAATGTGACAAGCGCACCGTCAAATCCGACGGTTCTGACCAGTGGGAACGTAAGGTGACGCGTCATGCCTGTCTCGCTGAAGAAGCCGAAAACGAATGTCCGAGACCAGAACCCATCCCGGTGGGATGTTCAAGATAGGTGTTCAGAATGTTGGCGCGCTCAAGGTGGGGTTGGACTCATGTGGGTCGCCCCGGCATGATGCGGTTCGAAATCTGGCCTTTGAGGTTTTCAATGCAGATTCTGGCAGAGTCCCGAGTCGATTCACGGACTTGAGTCGCGCGGCCTTGTGTTCAGTGTTGCTCGATTCCCTATATATAGTAGTGCCATCTTGCGTCTTCTCGGTTGTGTCGTGGCCATCCGATGGAGAGGGCCCCGACAGACACAGGAAGGGTAAGCTTTCCAGTCTTGTAATATATTGGTTTTATTTGATTAAATTGAAATTTTCAAAAAAATGCTCTGCGACGTCATTTTCCGCTTGCGGGATTTGTTTGTTATACTTAGAACCCCCTTCACCGGCGCTGCTGAGGCGCTGGGACGCGGCGGAAGCGGCGGTTACA
>NZ_JBQGAW010000018.1:2500-6082 GCF_056543025.1 Ruegeria sp. A4
ATAGAGAGAAATCAATCAACACTGTTTGATCGCGCCGAGTGTGGCGTTGATCTCAGTTGGTCCTCTTCGGAGGAGGTTCGATTTGGGATGTTTCCTCGTCCCTCTTTGAATATCCCGGCTGAAACGAACAGAGTTGTCCAAGTCAAGTACACTAACCCGCACGATCATCAGATCGTGCATGTCTTTCATTCTCCGTGCGGGGCCGACCGACATCGGCAGCATGGGTTCCAGGATGGAAGGCGGGAAAGTATGCTTTTGGTTCAGAAGAAAGATCATCTTTAGTTACCAGCTGGATGATCGCGTTGGACATAGTCGAACCGTGAAGGCCGCAGGCCGGAAGGGTTCACGCGCTCAAGTAGCCGAATAGGCGGTAGCGCAAAATGTTATGTCTTTCTCTTTCTGGATCAAATCAAGCGCGAGAAGGGCGTTTGGTGAATGCCTTGGCAGCAAGAGGCGATGAAAGACGTGATACTCTGCGATAAGCCATGGGGAGCTGAGAATAAGCTTTGATCCATGGATCTCTGAATGGGGCAACCCACCTGAATGTTTGTTATTGTTAGCACAGCTGATCAATAATGAGCATGAACAGGTACTTAAGACCTGAATACATAGGGTTTTAAGAGCAAACCCGGGGAACTGAAACATCTAAGTACCCGGAGGAAAGGAAATCAATTGATACTCCCCTAGTAGCGGCGAGCGAACGGGGACCAGCCGAGCCGGATAAGTGACTAGAACACGTTGGGAAGCGTGGCCATAGCGGGTGACAGCCCCGTATAGGAAGCTTTGACGGACGTATTAAGTAGGGCGGAACACGTGAAATTCTGTCTGAAGATCGGAGGACCACCTTCGAAGGCTAAGTACTCCTTGCTGACCGATAGCGAACCAGTACCGTGAGGGAAAGGTGAAAAGCACCCCGACGAGGGGAGTGAAACAGTACCTGAAACCGAACGCCTACAATCAGTCGGAGGCTCCTTGCGAGCTGACGGCGTACCTTTTGTATAATGGGTCATCGACTTGGTCTCACGAGCAAGCTTAAGCCGTTAGGTGTAGGCGTAGCGAAAGCGAGTCTTAATAGGGCGTATGAGTTCGTGGGATCAGACCCGAAACCGAGTGATCTAGGCATGGCCAGGTTGAAGGTAAGGTAACACTTACTGGAGGACCGAACCCACATCCGTTGAAAAGGATCGGGATGAGCTGTGCCTAGGGGTGAAAGGCCAATCAAACTCGGAGATAGCTGGTTCTCTGCGAAATCTATTTAGGTAGAGCGTCATCCGAATACCCCGGGGGGTAGAGCACTGGATGGGTAATGGGGCCCCACAGGCTTACTGATCCTAACCAAACTCCGAATACCCGGGAGTACTAGATGGCAGACACACTGCGGATGCTAACGTCCGTAGTGGAGAGGGAAACAACCCTGACCTACAGCTAAGGCCCCCAATTCATGGCTAAGTGGGAAAGCAGGTGGGACGACCAAAACAACCAGGAGGTTGGCTTAGAAGCAGCCATCCTTTAAAGATAGCGTAACAGCTCACTGGTCTAAACAAGTTGTCCTGCGGCGAAGATGTAACGGGGCTCAAGCCATGAGCCGAAGCTTAGGATGCCGTAAGGCATGGTAGCAGAGCGTAGTGTGACATAGAACTCATCCTGTATTGCCGCCGGTTATGTGGCGCGCGTAATCGCGCTCAAGTAGCCGAATAGGCGGTAGCGCAGGATAGAGTTCTTTCGATGAAGCCGGCCTGTGAGGGATCCGGTGGAGAGATCACTAGTGAGAATGATGACATGAGTAGCGACAAAGAGTGTGAGAGACACTCTCGCCGAAAGTCCAAGGGTTCCTGCTTAAAGCTAATCTGAGCAGGGTAAGCCGGCCCCTAAGCCGAGGCCGAAAGGCGTAGGCGATGGGAACCAGGTTAATATTCCTGGGCCAGGAGGATGTGACGGATCACAGGTGTAGTTCAATCTTATCGGATTGATTGGGCTGCTGAGTGGTTCCTGGAAATAGCCCTCCATCAGACCGTACCCTAAACCGACACAGGTGGACTGGTAGAGCATACCAAGGCGCTTGAGAGAACGATGTTGAAGGAACTCGGCAAAATACCTCCGTAAGTTCGCGAGAAGGAGGCCCGGTTCCTAGGCAACTAGGGGCTGGGGGCACAAACCAGGGGGTGGCGACTGTTTATTAAAAACACAGGGCTCTGCGAAGTCGCAAGACGACGTATAGGGTCTGACGCCTGCCCGGTGCCTGAAGGTTAAAAGGAGAGGTGAGAGCCTTGAATTGAAGCCCAGGTAAACGGCGGCCGTAACTATAACGGTCCTAAGGTAGCGAAATTCCTTGTCGGGTAAGTTCCGACCTGCACGAATGGCGTAACGACTTCCCCGCTGTCTCCAACATCGACTCAGCGAAATTGAATTGCCTGTCAAGATGCAGGCTTCCCGCGGTTAGACGGAAAGACCCCGTGCACCTTTACTACAGCTTCGCACTGGCATCAGGATTGTGATGTGCAGGATAGGTGGTAGGCTTTGAAACCGTGACGCCAGTCGCGGTGGAGCCTCCCTTGAGATACCACCCTTCGCACTCTTGATGTCTAACCGCGGTCCGTTATCCGGATCCGGGACCCTGCGTGGCGGGTAGTTTGACTGGGGCGGTCGCCTCCTAAAGCGTAACGGAGGCGCGCGAAGGTTGGCTCAGAGCGGTCGGAAATCGCTCGTTGAGTGCAATGGCAGAAGCCAGCCTGACTGCGAGACTGACAAGTCGAGCAGAGTCGAAAGACGGCCATAGTGATCCGGTGGTCCCGAGTGGAAGGGCCATCGCTCAACGGATAAAAGGTACGCCGGGGATAACAGGCTGATACTGCCCAAGAGTCCATATCGACGGCAGTGTTTGGCACCTCGATGTCGGCTCATCTCATCCTGGGGCTGGAGCAGGTCCCAAGGGTACGGCTGTTCGCCGTTTAAAGAGGTACGTGAGCTGGGTTTAGAACGTCGTGAGACAGTTCGGTCCCTATCTGCCGTGGGTGTAGGAGACTTGAGAGGAGTTGCCCCTAGTACGAGAGGACCGGGGTGAACGATCCACTGGTGGACCAGTTGTCGTGCCAACGGCAGTGCTGGGTAGCTATGATCGGACAGGATAACCGCTGAAGGCATCTAAGCGGGAAGCCCCCCTCAAAACAAGGTCTCCCTGAGGGCCGTGGAAGACCACCACGTCAATAGGCCGGAGATGTAAGCGCAGTAATGCGTTCAGTTGACCGGTACTAATCGCCCGATAGGCTTGATTTGATCCAGTAATGGAAAGACAAGACCAAAGCATACACCGACCTTGAGTTGGACAACGTTGATCTGATTAACAACCGTGCGGGAACGCGCATTCGCAAGCGAATACGCTGCCTCCCGCGCGTCGCCTTTTTGCAAAGCAAAAAGAGCGACGTGGGCTTTTCCTCGGTTTGGTGGTCATAGCGCAAGTGAAACACCCGGTCCCATCCCGAACCCGGAAGTTAAGCACTGCCGCGCCAATGGTACTTGGGCTTAAGCCCCGGGAGAGTAGGTCACCGCCAAACCTAGTAAAAGCCCACATCTCTCTAACACGAT
>NZ_JBQGAW010000019.1:0-4443 GCF_056543025.1 Ruegeria sp. A4
ATGACCACACCGAAGCGCACGCCTCTCCACTCTTTGCACGTCGAGCTTGGCGGCAAGATGGTTGATTTTGCTGGTTGGGAGATGCCTGTTCAGTATCCTTTGGGGATCATGGGAGAGCATAAGCAGTGCCGTGAGAAGGCGGCGTTGTTTGATGTGTCTCACATGGGTCAGGTGATCCTGCGCGGTGAGAATGTGGGTGAGAAGCTGGAAGCTTTGTGCCCGCAGGCCTATGCGACGCTGAAGGAAGGCAAGGCGCGTTACGGGTTCTTCACCAATGCCGAAGGCGGGATCATGGATGATCTGATCGTGTCGAATGCCGGGGATCATTACTTTGTGGTGGTGAACGCGGCGCTGCGCCATCAGGACATTCCGCATATGAAAGCGAACCTTGACGGCGTCGACGTGACCGAGATCTTCGACCGTGCGCTGGTTGCAGTCCAAGGTCCTGCGGCGGAAAACGTGGTGGGCGCGCTCTGCCCCGCGGCCCGTGACCTGAAGTTCATGGAAACCACTCTGGCCGATATCATGGGCGTCGAATGCCGCATCTCGCGGCTGGGCTATACCGGCGAGGACGGGTACGAGATCTCGATCCCCGAGGACAAGGCGATCGAGATCACACGGGCCTTCCTGGCGCATGAGGATTGCGAACCGGCGGGTCTGGGCGCGCGCGACAGCCTGCGGCTTGAGGCGGGGCTGTGCCTGTATGGCAATGACATCGACCAGAGCACCTCGCCGATTGAGGCCTCGTTGGCCTGGGCGATCCAGAAGCGCCGCAAGGAAGAAGGCGGTTTTCCGGGCGCGGAACGTATCCAGCGCGAACTGGCCGAGGGCGCATCGCGCAAGCTGGTGGGCATCAAGCCCGACGGCCGCGCGCCGGCGCGTCAGGGCGTGGAAATCCAGTGCACCGAAGGCAACACCATCGGTCAGATCACCTCGGGCAGCTTTGGCCCGACGGTCGGTGGCCCGATCGCGATGGGCTATGTGTCCGCGGGCCATGGCGCGCCGGGCGAGAAGGTGAACCTGATCATCCGGGGCAAGGCGCAACCGGCGCAAATCGTGGCGCTGCCCTTCGTCAAACAGAATTACAAGCGTTGAAGTCAGGAGAGAGAGACATGGCAACCTATTATTCCGAAGAGCATGAATGGCTGACCGTCGAGGGCGATACCGCCACGCTGGGCATCACCAAGCACGCGGCTGAACAGCTGGGTGAGGTGGTCTTCGTCGAGCAGCAGGAAGTGGGCGACGAGTTCGAGAAGGACGGCGAGATCGGCGTGATCGAATCCGTCAAGGCCGCGTCCGAGCTTTATGCTCCGGTCGATGGCGAGATCGTCGAAGTGAACGAGGCGCTGGCCGACAACCCCGGCGCGCTGAACGAAGACCCCGAAGGCGAGGCCTGGATCTACAAGGTCAAGATTGCGGACGCATCGCAGCTTGAGGACCTGATGGACGAGGCCGGATACAAAGCCTTCATCGGCTAACCCAAACCCGAAGCCCCGCCTTTGGGGCTCCACCGCTTCATCTTTTTCCAAATACTCCCGCCGGAGGCTCCCGAAGCCTCCGCCGGCCCTGACCTTTCCATGGGAGCGCTGCAATGGCCTTCAAACTGACCGACTACGAAGCCTATGATTTTGCCAACCGCCGCCATATCGGTCCCAGCCCGACCGAGATGCGCGACATGCTCAAGGTGATCGGCTTCAAGACGCTGGACGAGCTGATCGACGCCACCGTCCCACCGGCGATCCGGCAGAAACAGCCGCTGGACTGGGGCCCGGCGATGACGGAACGCGATGCGCTTTTCCACATGAAACAGGTGGCGGGGAAGAACAAGGTTCTGACCTCGCTGATCGGTCAGGGCTATTACGGCACCACCACGCCTGCGCCGATCCTGCGCAACATCCTGGAAAACCCGGCCTGGTACACCGCCTATACGCCCTATCAGCCCGAGATCAGCCAGGGCCGTCTCGAGGCGCTGTTGAACTTCCAGACCATGGTCAGCGACCTGACCGGGCTGGATGTGGCCAATGCCTCGCTGCTGGACGAAGCCACCGCAGCCGCCGAAGCCATGGCGATGGCCAAGCGTGGCGGCCGGTCCAAGGCCAACAACGCGGCCTTCTTCGTCGACAAGAACTGCCACCCGCAGACCATCGCGGTGATCAAGACCCGGGCCGAGCCTCTGGGCATCGACGTGCAGGTCGCCGACCCGGATCAGCTGGACGCGGGCGCGGTCTTTGGCGCGATCTTCCAGTATCCGGGCACCTATGGCCATGTGCGCGACTTCACCGCCGAGATCGCGGCGCTGCATGAACACAAGGCCATCGCCATCGTCGCCGCCGACATCCTGTCGCTGGCGCTGCTGAAGTCACCGGGCGAGATGGGCGCCGATATCGCCATCGGCTCGACCCAGCGCTTTGGTGTGCCGATGGGCTATGGCGGCCCGCACGCCGCCTACATGGCGACCACCGACAAGCTGAAGCGATCCATGCCGGGCCGGATCATCGGTGTGTCCATCGACAGCCGCGGCAACAAGGCCTACCGCCTGTCGTTGCAGACCCGCGAGCAGCACATCCGCCGCGAGAAGGCGAACTCGAACGTCTGCACCGCGCAGGCGCTGCTGGCGGTGATTGCCTCGATGTATGCGGTCTATCACGGCCCCGACGGCATCAAGGCCATCGCGCAATCGGTGCACCGCAAGACCTCGCGCCTGGCCGCCGGCTTGGAAGAGGCGGGCTTCTCGGTCGAACCCGAGGTGTTCTTCGACACCATCACGGTCGAGGTCGGCCACCTGCAGAAGACGGTGATGGAGGCCGCCGTGGCGCGCGGCGTCAATCTGCGCAAGGTCGGCGACACCCGCGTCGGCATCAGCCTGGACGAACAGACCCGCCCCGAGACGATCGAGGCGGTCTGGGGCGCCTTCGGCATCGACCGCAAGGATGACAGCTCGAACAAGCAATACCGCCTGCCGGATTATGCGCTGCGTGAAAGCGCCTATCTGACCCACCCGATCTTCCATCAGAACCGGGCCGAGGCCGAGATCACCCGCTATATGCGTCGTCTGGCCGACCGTGACCTGGCGCTGGACCGGGCGATGATCCCGCTGGGGTCCTGCACCATGAAGCTGAACGCCACGATCGAGATGATCCCGGTCACCTGGCCCGAGTTCAGCAACCTGCACCCGTTTGTTCCGCAGGATCAGGCGGAGGGCTATCACGAGATGATCGCCGATCTGAACGACAAGCTGTGCCAGATCACCGGCTATGACGCGATCAGCCAGCAGCCCAACTCGGGCGCGCAGGGCGAATATGCGGGCCTGCTGACGATCCGCAACTATCACTTTGCGCGCGGCGAAGGGCACCGCAATGTCTGCCTGATCCCGACCTCGGCCCATGGCACCAACCCGGCCTCGGCGCAAATGGTGGGCTGGCAGGTCGTGCCGGTGCAGGCGGATGACAAGGGCAATATCGATGTCGCCGACTTCCGCGCCAAGGCGGAAAAGCACTCGGATCATCTGGCTGCCTGCATGATCACCTACCCGTCCACCCATGGCGTGTTCGAGACCACCGTGCAGGAGGTCTGCCAGATCACCCATGATCACGGCGGTCAGGTCTATATCGACGGCGCCAACATGAACGCCATGGTGGGCCTGTCGCGCCCCGGCGATATCGGCGGCGACGTCAGCCACCTGAACCTGCACAAGACCTTCTGCATCCCGCATGGCGGCGGCGGCCCCGGCATGGGTCCGATCGGCGTCAAAGCGCATCTTGAGGAACACCTGCCCGGTCACCCGGAATACGGCACCGCCGTGGGTCCGGTCTCGGCAGCGCCCTTCGGCTCGCCCTCGATCCTGCCCGTGTCCTGGGCCTATGTGCTGCTGATGGGCGGCGCGGGTCTGACGCAGGCGACCAAGGTGGCGATCCTGAACGCCAACTACATCGCGGCGCGGCTCAAGGATGCCTATCCGATCCTCTACACCTCTGAAACGGGGCGTGTGGCGCATGAATGCATCCTCGACACCCGGCCGCTGGACGCCGAGGCGCATGTCACCGTCGATGACGTGGCCAAGCGCCTGATCGATTCAGGCTTCCACGCGCCGACGATGAGCTGGCCGGTGGCCGGCACCCTGATGGTGGAACCCACGGAATCGGAACCCATGGCCGAGCTGGACCGCTTCTGCGATGCCATGCTGTCGATCCGCTCGGAAGCGCAGGACATCATCGACGGCAAGATCGACGCGGAAAACAACCCGCTGAAAAACGCCCCCCACACGGTGCGCGATCTGGTCGGCGACTGGGACCGCCCCTACACCCGCGAACAAGCCTGCTTCCCCCCGGGTTCCATGGGCGTCGACAAATACTGGTCCCCCGTCAACCGCGTCGACAACGCATACGGTGACAGAAACCTCGTCTGCACATGCCCCCCAATGGACGCATACGCAGACGCCGCGGA
>NZ_JBQGAW010000020.1:0-3465 GCF_056543025.1 Ruegeria sp. A4
AAGCCCGACGTGGTAATGCTGGGGAATTGCTGCTGCGGATCATGTTGGCGACCTCAATGCCCTCCAGAGTAGCTGAGGCGGATCTGAACGACTTAAACCCAAACATGTGCCGCACGCGTCGTTTGATGAATCTGTGATCCTGCTCGATCATGTTGTTTAGGTATTCGGACCTAATCGTCTGTACTTTCGCAGAGCACCCGAACCGCTTCAGGATCCTGTTCACTTCTCGAATGCCAGCTGCATTTGCGCCACTCTTGTCTATGACGATTTTGTTTGGGATCCCGTTTGACGACAGTGCTTTGGCAAAGAACCTGATGGCTGCTGGACGATTACGTCGCTCAGATAGCATGAAATCAAGGGTATTTCCCGCTTTGTCAACTGCTCGATAAAGATACATCCACTTCCCGCGCACACGAATGTGGGTTTCGTCCATGCGCCAAGAACTCAGCGTTGGTCGCTTCTTCGATTGCGCGCTCGCGGCGATCATCGACGAATACTTAACAACCCACCTGTTGAGAGTAGCGTGGTCCACCTGCACGCCGCGTTCGGCCATGATCTCTTCCAAATCACGATACGACACTGTGTACCGCAAATAGAAATATACAGCGTAAAGATCTGCATCCTTGGGAAAGTGGCAGCCTTTCAGAGAGATCAAACTAAAAACCTGTTCGAAACCTATTCGACGGGAACAGACTGCGAAAACTGAGTGCTCGTCAATCTCAGTTCAAAGTTTGCGACACATCCCACAAAGGGTTAAACAATCGGAACGAAGGATCACACAGACCCACTCGAAAGCGTGAAAAGCTCATGGGACGCTTCAAGTCGCCAAAGCAAGCGCAAAGGTTCCTTGCCGCTCACGACCAGATCAACACCGTTTTTCGACCCCGCCGCTATCAACTCTCCACCGTCTCATACCGTCACGCCAGAACCGATGCTTTCGGCCTCTGGAACAGTTATGTTACCGAAATGAACGTCTGATAGGAACTGGCCTTACATTTCTCAATCACACGCAAACAAGTTGGCAATGCCGTCCAGCCTAGTCGACCGATTGTGGTTCAAGAGTTGGCGACAAGTACCTTGTCCGTTCCAACTTCCCAGCTAGGGCGCTGAAGAAGAAGTGTGTTGACGGCAACGCGTCGTTGATGGGCGATCAACGAAAGTAAGGACCTCGTTCAATCGGCTTTCGGGCTGGTCCCACGTACGGCCATTGGCACGCGCAAAGCGTTCGATAGCTGAAATCGTCTTCCTTCCGACGATGCCATCGACCGCTCCGGGCGCGCACCCCAGGTCTGCCAAGCGCTGTTGAATTCTCCTGACTGTCTCGACGTTGGGTGTCGGTGAGACTTCATCCAACGTAGGTTCTTGTGATCTCTGTCTTTCGAGGAAAGCGGCTCTCGCGAGATCCCTGTTGAGCCTAGCTCCCAACGTGCTGAGCAACGTTTGGCGGCATGCCGTCGTGATAGAGTTGGACGCACAGGCGCTAAAGAGTTGCGTGTGCCAACGATTACACTCAGAAACAACGGTTGGCCGCGACGATGCAGCTTCCAGATCAATTCGCTTTGAAATGCTCGCATTCAAGGAGTTGTATAATTGTCGCACCCCGGGATTTCCGCAAACCAATCTCGATAGTGTCTGGCTATTCTTTGGGCAGATTATTCTTTGGATGCCCGAGGTGCCCGTGGTCGTCGAAATCCTATCTGTTGCAGAAGACGGTGGTGGGGTCGGTTGAGGCCTGGGAGAAACCGCAGATGATGTACTCCTGATACAAACAGCGGCGGCGTCGTGTATCGTTGTATCGATCTGACCATATGAACAATGCATTACATAGCTGTAGCGATACTGCCCGCGCATCTCGTAGTTTGACAGAAATAGATAAGTGGCCATTCTATGTGAGCCGCAAATTTCTGCTCCACCAAATATGTCTGCAAGTCGAGTATTAAGCTCTCGTGGCGCATTCCCAAACGCACGCATCTCGTCGAGACTAGGAATTCGCCAGTCATTATGACCTAGAAAATTAAGGTTTGCGCATCTCTGAAATGCCTCAGCAAAACTGAAGCGCCCCATCGGAGATCTGGTCAGCATAAGGCCGGCAGATATGCTTTCGAGGCTGTTGGCCGTGATCCGGAAGTTCGCTTGCTTCGATGTTGTTTGTGGTGGAGCGGTGTCCTGGCTCTGATCACGTCCGAACACAAATAGTGAGGCGATTGCGATACCGATGATTGCGAGGATGGCGTTTCGGAGGCCGTTGTTGGCAACCTGTCGAAGCGGAGGTGTTGGCGGGGAACTGGCCGGTGCTGGTCCGACACTCGGACCTGTTGGACCATGCGAACCAGCTCCGCGAAATGGAGTCTGCTGGTAACTGGTTTTCGTCTTGCCAAAGAGCTCTCGACCTCGCTTCTTTTCGGTTTCGCACCACGGGCAGCTGCGGGTACTCTTGCGATGATGGTGGAAGCGAGATTTTCGGCATTGCGTGAGGCCCTTCTCGAACCGGTCGAGCATGTCGATCCACTCTTGGGCGGTGGGCCGCTGTCGCGCAGTTGATCTCCCGAAGGCGCGCTCGAATGCGTCCCGCACATCGTCGGGGAGTCAGTCCACCGGTGGTGCGGTGGGTTGCGGCGCAACCTTCAGCCGACTGCTGTCTGACCCGTACGCATAGCGGAACTCCTCGATCCATTTGGGCGGGGCAGGAGGATCTCCTCTCCCATTCCAAACACACCGGAACGGATGCACGCCGCTCATGAGGAGCCGAAAGATCATCACCGCGAGGCCAAAGTTGTCATGGTTCGAACCGCGCGTGCCGAGATTGCGCTGGTTGATCCCTTGATGCTCAGGTGGCAAATACTCGGGCGTGCCGACGACGCAGGGAAAGACCTGGCCGTTGACCGAGTATTGGATCGAGTCGCTGTCGATCAGGATCACGGTTGCGTGGTCGGTGACGAGGAAACCGGACTCGTTGATATCGCCGATCAAACAGCCGGTGTGGTGAAGCTCTGCGACCGTCCGAGCAGCGTTCGCAGCCACGCGTACCATGAAGGATACCGTGGCGTCGGGAAATTTCTCCTGACGGTCCCGACTGTTCCAGAGTTGGTGGATCGGCCGGGCGCCCCGAACGCGGCGCATTGTGAACCCCACGAATCTGCGGGACTCATCCAGCAGAATTTCGATCGGGAAGGAGATGTGCGGGGCCTGGTGGTGCAGCCCTGTAGCAACCATCGCCTCGATCTTGGTCCGCCGGTCGTCCGCCCGCCCATCGGTGTAAAGCTTGACCACCAGGTCCGGCGAACCCACCACCTCGTAAACAGTACCCTCCCCGCCCCTACCGAGCTCAGCGCCGAGGGTGATGGAATGACCGGAAGGGGTGGAAAGGCGAGATTTCATTATCGAACGCTTCGAGCCGCAACAATGAGCGTTTTATCATCATCAGTCAGATCATTGACACGGCTGCTGGCAAGGAAGGATCTAAGC
>NZ_JBQGAW010000021.1:0-2421 GCF_056543025.1 Ruegeria sp. A4
GGTCCCCCGTCAACCGCGTCGACAACGCATACGGTGACAGAAACCTCGTCTGCACATGCCCCCCAATGGACGCATACGCAGACGCCGCGGAATAGGGAACCGGGCGTAGCAATCCGCGGTTTGCTCTGGCGGATTGAAATCCGAAAATGAGGGCAGCGTCCTGCGAGGCGCTGCCTCTCGTCAATTTGATGGAGGAACAATGAAACACTATGTCCTCGCAAATGATCGCGCCGACCTGGCAAAGACCGGGCCGGAGGTGCCCGAAAGAATAAAACACATCGATGTTATCCTCAGCGACACGCGGGCGCTGGCATCGGCTGAGATCGTCGTGGAGTTCTATCACGCTCTGAACAGCCTGGTCGAAAACTGCTCTTACGTCGTCAATCTCCGGGTGTCCGGAAATGACTCGGTCGGCGGGCCTCTTTATTGGGCAGGTCGGACGGCGATATTCTGGGGCGATCTGCAGAACAACTGGGACGTCTCCGGTCCGCGCAGAAGCTGGATTTCGCAAGTTCTCAACCTGTCTTCAAGGACCGTTCTGGTCGGTGGAGCTGTCCTGTTGCTGGTGCAAATGGGCAGAGCAGGCCGAAACATCGTTGCGGTTCACCCGAACTTTGCCGCGGCCGCGCTGGAAAGCGGATTGGAAAGCTGCGGTGCGGCAACCCATCTGGCCGCCGACGGGCACCCCCACAGCGCGACCAGCAGACTGAGCGCGTTGCGGTTGTTGTCCGAATTCGTGTCCATGGATCACGGAGAGCATATAGCGGACGCATTGCGCAGCTATATCGGTCTGACCGAACCTACGCAAAAACACGAAAGCAGGTTGGCTGCCCGGCTGGTGCACAGGGCAAAAGGCGATCTTCTGGTGGTGCGTACTTTGGATGCGATGCAGGAGAACATCGAAGATCCTCTGACGATCTCGGACCTTTCCCGTTTGCTCAAAACCTCGACGCGTCAACTGCAACGGCGGTTCCTGAGCAAAACCGGAGCAAAGCTTCTTTCCACGTACAAGGAGCTTCGTCTGGAACGGGCGCAGAACCTGTTGCAGTTCACGAACATGTCGCAGATCGAAATCTCGGCAGCCACCGGTTTTTCATCGCCCGTCGCTTTGAAACGTGCGTTTCAACGCTGCTACAAAACCAGCCCGGATGATGTGCGGGACCGTCGGTTCATGGGGTCGATGGCGCCGGAAGGATCCTAGCACTTCTTCGGCGTCCGCAACGGGCGATGACATCGCGTGGGCAGTTTGCCCACGCAACTTTGGTTTGGTTCACGCCGCAGCAATCTGGCTGGCCTTTTCCACCAGCACTTCGGCCTGACGGATGGAGGCGTAGTCTATCAGCCGGCCGTCCAGCGAAACGGCGCCTTTTCCGTCTGCCTCGGCCTCGGCCATGGCAACAAGAATGCGCTGCGCCTTGTTGACCTCGGCGTCGGACGGCGACATCACCTCGTTCGCCAGCGCGATCTGGCTTGGATGAATGGCCCATTTGCCCTCGCAACCCAGAACGGCGGCACGTTTTGCGGCGGCCTTGTAACCGTCCGGGTCCTGAAAATCGCCAAAAGGCCCATCAATCGGACGCAGCCCGTTGGCGCGCGCCGCAACCACCATGCGGGCCAGAGCATAATGCCACATGTCACCCCAATGGGTCTGGCGACCGCCCTCGGGGTCCGCATCGGTCAAAACGGAATAATCGGGGTTCACACCACCGATGATCGTGGTGCGCGCACGGGTCGAGGCCGCATAGTCGGCCACGCCGAAGTGCAGGCTTTCATTGCGCTTCGAAGCCGCTGCGATCTCGCTGACATTCTGCATGCCAAGCGCGGTTTCGATGATGTGCTCGAACCCGATCCGTTTTTTGTAACCCTTGGCATCTTCGATCTGGGTCACCAGCATATCGACGGCATAGACATCCGCAGCCGTTCCGACCTTGGGAATCATGATCAGGTCCAGCCGCTCACCCGCCTGTTCGACCACATCGACGACGTCGCGGTACATGTAATGCGTGTCCAGACCGTTGATCCGAACCGACATGGTCTTGTTGCCCCAATCGATGTCGTTCAGCGCCTGAATGATGTTCCTGCGGGCCTGTTCCTTTTCATCCGGTGCAACCGCGTCTTCCAGATCAAGAAAAATGACGTCTACATCGGATTGGGCTGCCTTTTCGAACATTCCGGGTTGGCTGCCGGGCACGGCCAATTCACTTCGGTTCAGTCGGGCTGGGGCTTGGTCGATGGAATGAAAGCTCATGGATTCTGGTCCTTCGTCTCACAGGTTCGGATAGATCGGGAAGCGTGCGCAGAGGTCTGCGACTTCGGCCTTGACCTTGGCCTCGACGGCGCCGTTGCCGTCTTCGCCATTGGCGGCCAGGCCGTCGACCACTTCGATGATCCAGTCGGCGATCTGGCGGAATTCGACCTCGC
>NZ_JBQGAW010000022.1:0-1658 GCF_056543025.1 Ruegeria sp. A4
GATCACGCTTCCTGAACTTTCATGTCTTCGGCCGAGATTCCTGCGACGGCGACGGGTTTTTTCATTGCGTCGCGGCGGAAGGGTTCGCCGAGCTCCTGGTTGATCAGGGCCTCGATCAGCGTGGTGATGCCGTTCTTCTGGTCCTCGATCGCCTGGTTCAGCGCTGCGGTCAGCTCGTCCTGGGTGCGGGCCACGACGCCTTTCAGGCCACAGGCCTGCGCGATACCGGCGTAAGACACTTTGGTGTCCAGTTCGGTGCCGACGAAGTTGTCATCGAACCACAGGGTCGAGTTGCGCTTTTCCGCGCCCCACTGGTAGTTGCGGAAGACGATCTGGGTCACGGCGGGCCATTCCTCGCGGCCGATCGCAGTCAGTTCGTTCACCGCGATGCCGAAGGCGCCGTCACCGGCAAAGCCCACGACCGGCACGTCCGGGCAGCCGATCTTGGCGCCGACGATGGCCGGCAGGCCATAGCCACAGGGCCCGAACAGGCCCGGCGCCAGGTATTTGCGGCCCGCCTCGAAGGACGGATAGGCGTTGCCGATGGCGCAGTTGTTGCCGATATCCGAGCTGATGATCGCCTCTTTCGGCAGCGCCGCCTGAATCGCGCGCCACGCCATGCGGGGGCTCATCCAGTCGGGCTTGGCCGCGCGGGCGCGCTGGTTCCAGGTGGTGCCCGGATCATCATCCTCGTGGTCCATGCTGCTCAGCTGCTGGGCCCAGCGGGACTTCTTCTCGGCGATCTTCGCCTTGCGCGCGTCGCGGCCCTCGTCGCCCGCGGTATCGCTCAGCTGGTTCAGGATGCCGGTCGCCACCTTGGCCGCGTCACCCACGATGCCCACGGTGACCTTCTTGGTCAGGCCGATCCGGTCGGGGTTGATGTCGACCTGGATGATCTTGGCCTCGGCCGGCCAGTATTCCATGCCATAGCCCGGCAGGGTCGAGAACGGGTTCAGACGGGTGCCGAGGCACAGAACAACATCGGCTTCGCTGATCAGCTCCATCCCGGCTTTCGAGCCGTTGTAGCCCAGAGGACCGGCAAACAGAGGGTGGCTGCCGGGGAAGGCGTCGTTGTGCTGATAGCCCACGCAGACCGGCGCATCCAGACGCTCGGCCAGCGCCTTCGAGGCCTCGATCCCGCCCTTGGACAGAACCACGCCCGCACCGTTCAGGATCACCGGGTTCTTGGCGGTCGACAGCAGCTCGGCCGCCTGCGCCACGGCGGTTTCGCCGCCCGCAGGGCGTTCGAAATCGACGATGGCGGGCAGATCAACATCAACCACCTGGGTCCACATGTCACGCGGGATGTTGATCTGGGCCGGGGCGCTGGCGCGCTTGGCTTTCATGATCACGCGGTTCAGAACCTCGGTGACGCGGGTCGGGTCGCGGACCTCTTCCTGATAGGCGACCATGTCCTCGAACAGCTTCATCTGCTCGACTTCCTGGAAACCGCCCTGACCGATGGTCTTGTTCGCCGCCTGCGGGGTGACCAGCAGCAGCGGCGTGTGGTTCCAATAGGCGGTTTTTACGGCGGTCACGAAGTTGGTGATGCCGGGGCCGTTCTGCGCGATCATCATCGACATCTTGCCGGTGGCGCGGGTGTAGCCATCCGCCATCATCCCCGCGCTGCCTTCATGCGCGCAGTCCCAGAACATGAT
>NZ_JBQGAW010000023.1:0-1508 GCF_056543025.1 Ruegeria sp. A4
GTCTGGACCCAGTCGCGGGCGGCGGACAATGGCCGCCCGGCCCGTCTCCTCGCTGTGGAGACACTGGTTCCGCATTTGAGAAGCGCTCCGACCCGCCTTTGGTAACCTACTACTCTCCGCCACAAAACAAGCGCGGCGGCGGTACATACCCCCTACATTCGGACGGGGCGGAAACGCTTCAGTTCACCTGTCTTGGCCCCCTAAAACTGTGCCACAGTTGGCTTAGTTTTGGAGACGGGATTGATGGCGCGGAAACGGTATTCGGACGAAGATATTCTGCGGCTTTTGCGCGAGATTGAGCTGGGCCTGGCATCTGGTTCGGATGTCGCGACGGCGTGCAGAACGGCTGGTGTCAGTGATGCGACCTATTACACATGGCGCAAGCGGTTTGGTGGGATGGGACGATCTGAGATGGCCAATCTGAAGGCGCTGCAGAAAGAGAATGATCGGCTCAAGAAAATCGTGGCTGAGCTTGAACTGGACAAACTCATTCTCAAGGAGAGCCTTGATTATCTAAAGCCAAAGGCCTGACGGCAGACCAGCTTCGTCAGGCCGTGGTCCACACCCGACAAAAGCTGGCAACCTCTGAACGGCGCACCTGTCGCGTGATTGGATTGGCGCGGAGCACGCTGCAATACCGCGCAGCGCCAAAGGATGATGAGGCGTTACGTCTGGCGATGATCCGATTGGCCAAACGGTATGGGCGCTACGGCTACCGCAAGGTCGCCGAGCTGCTGCGTGTCGAAGGCTGGGCAGTCAATCATAAAAAGATCGAACGACTATGGCGCGAAGAAGGCTTGCAGCTCCCACAACGGCACAAGAAACGCAAACGGCTGTACCACAAGGACAGCTCGATCATCCGGCTCCGACCGCAACATCCCAATCACATCTGGAGCATTGACTTTGTCCACGACAAGCTGAGCAACGGACAGAGCTACAAGATGCTGACGGTGCTGGATGAGTATACCCGTGAGGCGCTCTGCGTAGCGGTCAAGCCGAAGATGAACAGCGCAGACGTGCTGGATGCGCTCTACCCACTCTTATTGCGGCACGGGAAGCCCGAACACATCCGTTCCGACAACGGCGCGGAGTTCATCGCAACGGCCCTGCAGACCTGGTTAAGAAAGGTGGGCATTAAGCCGATCCAAATCTACCCGGGATCACCTTGGGAGAATGGATACAACGAGCGCTTCAATGGCACTCTGCGCCGGGAAGTCCTCAACGCAGAATGGTTCCACACCACCAAACAGGCTCAGATCGTCATCAATACCTGGCTTAGACAGTACAATCGTGTCAGACCCCATCAGGCTCTAAACATGCGACCGCCCGTTCCAGAAACCTTGCTCAAAACTGGCCCATAGAATTGGGGCTGGACATGGTTTGGTAGCAATCTTAGAGATCCAGGCCTGGCATTCTCGTAGTTAGCCCAAGCCGCTTTGAAGAAGACGGACTTATGGTGTGCAACCTGATCCAGCAAATCGACCTGTTCGATAGCGCGAGAATGGGTC
>NZ_JBQGAW010000024.1:0-1209 GCF_056543025.1 Ruegeria sp. A4
TCGACGGCGCCGTTGCCGTCTTCGCCATTGGCGGCCAGGCCGTCGACCACTTCGATGATCCAGTCGGCGATCTGGCGGAATTCGACCTCGCCGAAGCCGCGGGTGGTGCCGGCGGGCGACCCCAGACGGATGCCCGACGTGATGGTCGGCTTTTCGGGATCAAACGGCACGCCGTTCTTGTTGCAGGTGATATGCGCGCGACCCAAGGCTTTCTCGGTGGCGTTGCCCTTGACGCCTTTGGGGCGCAGGTCGACCAGCACCACATGGGTGTCGGTGCCGTGGGTCACCGTGTCCAGACCGCCCTTGATCAGCTGATCCGACAGCGCCTGGGCGTTGGTGATCACCTGCTTGACATAGTCCTTGAACTCGGGCCGCAGCGCCTCGCCGAAGGCCACGGCCTTGGCCGCGATCACATGCATCAGCGGGCCGCCCTGAATGCCGGGGAAGATGGCCGAGTTCACCTTCTTGGCGATATCTTCATCATTGGTCAGGATCATGCCGCCGCGCGGGCCGCGCAGGGTCTTGTGCGTGGTGGTGGTGGCCACATGCGCATGCGGGAAGGGGCTGGGATGCTCGCCCGCCGCGACCAGACCGGCGAAATGCGCCATGTCCACGTGCAGATAGGCACCGACCATGTCGGCGATCTGACGCATGCGGGCAAAGTCGATCTGGCGCGGGATGGCGGAACCGCCGGCGATGATCAGCTTGGGCTGGTGTTCCTTCGCCAGCGCCTCGACCTGATCGTAGTCCAGCATGTTGTCCTGCTTGCGCACGCCGTACTGAACCGCATTGAACCACTTGCCCGACTGGTTGGGCTTGGCGCCATGGGTCAGGTGACCGCCAGCATCCAGGCTCATGCCCAGAATGGTGTCGCCCGGCTGGATCAGCGCCTGAAACACGCCCTGGTTGGCTTGAGAGCCGGAATTGGGCTGCACGTTGGCGAATTCACAGCCGAACAGCTGTTTGGCGCGGTCGATGGCCAGGTTTTCGGCGATGTCGACGAACTGGCAACCGCCATAGTAGCGGCGGCCGGGATAGCCTTCGGCATATTTGTTGGTCATCACCGAGCCCTGCGCCTCCATCACGGCGGCAGAGACGATGTTCTCGGACGCGATCAGCTCGATCTCGTCGCGCTGACGACCCAGTTCCGACGTGATCGAGCCAAAAAGCTCGGGATCACGATCAGAAAGGGACTGGGTGAAAAATCCG
>NZ_JBQGAW010000025.1:0-1070 GCF_056543025.1 Ruegeria sp. A4
CCGAACGACACGTTGTCGCCGGGCATGACCATCTCGGTGCCTTCGGCCAGGGTCACGGTGCCGGTCACGTCCGTCGTACGGAAGTAGAACTGCGGACGGTAGTTCGCGAAGAACGGGGTGTGACGACCGCCTTCTTCCTTGGTCAGGATATAGGCTTCGGCTTCGAACTTGGTATGCGGTGTAACCGAACCCGGCTTACACAGAACCTGGCCGCGCTCAACGCCGTCACGGTCAACACCACGCAGCAGCGCGCCGATGTTGTCGCCCGCTTCACCGCGGTCCAGCAGCTTGCGGAACATTTCAACGCCGGTGCAGGTGGTCTTGGTAGTGTCGCGGATGCCAACGATTTCAATCTCGTCACCAACGTTGATCACGCCACGCTCGACACGACCGGTCACAACGGTACCACGGCCCGAGATCGAGAACACGTCTTCGATCGGCATCAGGAACGGCTGGTCAACGGCACGCTCGGGGGTGTCGATATACTCATCAACAGCCGCCATCAACTCGCGGATCTTGTTCTCGCCGATTTCCGGGTTGTTGCCTTCCATCGCCGCCAGAGCCGAACCTGCGATGATCGGGATATCGTCGCCGGGGTAGTCGTAGCTGGACAGCAGTTCGCGAACTTCCATCTCAACCAGTTCCAGCAGCTCTTCGTCGTCAACCTGGTCAACTTTGTTCAGGAACACGACCATCTTCGGGATGCCAACCTGGCGGCCCAGCAGGATGTGCTCGCGCGTCTGCGGCATCGGGCCGTCAGCGGCGTTCACAACCAGGATCGCGCCGTCCATCTGCGCCGCACCGGTGATCATGTTCTTGACGTAGTCAGCGTGGCCGGGGCAGTCAACATGCGCATAGTGGCGGTTGTCGGTCTCGTATTCCACGTGGGCGGTCGAGATGGTGATGCCGCGCGCTTTTTCTTCCGGCGCACCGTCGATCTGGTCATACGCTTTGAAGTCACCGAAATACTTGGTGATTGCTGCGGTCAGCGTGGTCTTGCCGTGGTCAACGTGGCCAATCGTGCCGATGTTGACGTGCGGTTTTGTACGCTCAAACTTTTCCTTTGCCAT
>NZ_JBQGAW010000026.1:0-1021 GCF_056543025.1 Ruegeria sp. A4
TTCTGGATCGGCGGGCAAGGCACCGTTGCATAGGAGCAGTAGACACAACAATCCCCTTCCAATGGTTTCAAGACTGCTGCGCAAGACTTGCATTCATAGAACCACTGGCAAGCATCCGTCGGCATTATTTCGGTTTCGCTGTGACCGCATTTCGGGCACGTCAGGGTGCTTTCAAGCACTAAAGTTTGCTCTGTCATTGTTTCACATCTGCATTATCAGGTAATCGTTGATCCGGGCCTCGTTAAAGACGACGACCCAAGCTAACGCGGTGATTGCGGTCGTCCCCGAAAGCCACCATTTCAACTTTGATAGGGAACCTCGCTGATAAGATACAAGCCACGATATCGCGACAAGCACCGTCGAAATCGTCAATACGTAGTAGCTTGCCGCCGCGATCTTTCCGAAAACAGCCAACCAACTGCCTCCTAGTCCCAGCAACATCATTGTCATGGGCAATACACAGCAAGTCGCAACGCCAAGTGCTGACAGTGATCCGAGATAACTAACGCTAAGGTACTTCTGCATTTCATTCCCTTGATCAATTTGAGGTGTTGAAACGACAGCCATTGGTATAACTTCTGTAGTCGCTACAGGATCAAGACGGAAAAACTCACATGTTTGCGATTGGGGAAGCATCCCGGCAAAGCGGTGTCGGCATTGAAACGATCCGCTACCATGAGCGCGAAGGGATCGTGCCCAAACCAGAACGGGCACCGAATAATCGCCGGATGTACTCTGCGCACGATGTTGGAAGACTTCGTTTCCTGAAAAAATGCCGTGATTTGGGCTTTCCGCTAGCCGATACAAAGACGCTTCTCAGCCTGTCCGAAGGCGACGGAGAGAATTGCCGGCCCATAAAAGAGCTGGCTGAGCTTCATATCTTCAATGTGCGTGAAAAGATAAACGAGCTGAAGCGATTGGAAGCGGCGCTGAGCGAACTCACAGCCAACTGCGACAGCGGGAATGTCTCTTGCCCCATGCTCTCAAAACTGCGCACCGACTAGTGAAACTTCGGGCTCGA
>NZ_JBQGAW010000027.1:0-832 GCF_056543025.1 Ruegeria sp. A4
GGTCAGGACCCATAACCAGTAAATTACGGTTGCCGCGAGTGCGATGGCTGATAGGAAGACCTTGGGACAACGGTCATAGCGTGTCGCCACGCGCCTCCAATCCCTAAGCCTGCCAAACATAATCTCAATGCGGTTTCGCCGCTTGTATCTGCGCTTGTCGTACTCGACAGGCGTCTTTCGCTGCTTTCGCCCGGGGGTGCAGACGCGTATCCCTTTGTCTTTCAACGCTTCTCGAAACCAGTCGGCGTCATAACCACGATCCCCGAGAAGCCAATTCACGTTTGGTATGCTGCTGAGCAGAGCCCGAGCACCGATTTATTCACTGATTTGCCCGGCCGTAACGAACAGGTTGAACGGGCGACCCTCGCTATCACAGATAGCATGCAGCTTGGTATTCATGCCGCCCTTGGTTCTACCGATCAGTCGGCCACGCCCCCTTTTTGCGGCCATACTGGTGGCAATGCAGTGTGCTCTTAGATAGGTCGCGTCAATCATGACTGTCGTCTCTTCGCCATGCTGGGCGGCCAGACCAGACATGATCCGTGCGAAGATGCCTTTCTCGCTCCAACGCGTCCATCGGCTGTTAAGCGTTTTGTGCGGTCCGTAAGCTTCCGGGGCATCTCACCAGCGCAAACAATTGCGATTGATGAAGATAATCCCGCTCAAAACCCTTTTGTCATCAACCCGGGGCTTGCTGTGCGACTTCGGGAAAAATGGGACAAGCTTCGCCATCTGTGCGTCGGTTCGTCAATAAAGATCGCTCATGTCTCCGCTCCGTTCTGGGAGCCGTGAGTCACGCAGCGCAGCTAAAATCAATGCATCCTGAGCCTAG
>NZ_JBQGAW010000028.1:0-818 GCF_056543025.1 Ruegeria sp. A4
TGGTTCTGTCGCAAACTTCGCCTCTACCTGTCAGTTCGACTGCATTTCTGGTAGCGCGTGCTCTAATTGACAGGAGCAGACCGTGACGATCTCATTTAAGGGCACGCATTTTCCGAAAGACGTGATCTTGCACGCGGTTTTCTTCTACCTGCGCTACGGTGTGTCGCACCGGGATCTGGAAGAAATCATGGCGGAACGTGGCGTTGATCTGGATCATGCAACGCTGAACCGGTGGGTCAGTCGATATGCCGGCCTCATTGCTGAAACAGCGCGGTATAGAAAGCGTCCCGCACACCGTTCGTGGCGCATGGATGAAACCTATGTGAAAGTTAAAGGCAAATGGGTTTATCTTTACCGAGCGATAGACAAACACGGGAAGACCCTGGATTTCATGTTGTCCGAGCGCCGGAACAAACCCGCTGCGACGAAGTTCTTCGCCCGCGCTCTCGAAGTGAACGGTTTGCCGCGCAAGATCGTCATCGACAAAAGTGGTGCCAACACGGCCGGCATCAAGGCGATCAACAAGATGCTCAAGAGCTTTGGTTGTCCCATCCCGATTGAAATGGTCAGGCAGAAATACCTCAATAACAACATCGAACAGGATCACCGCTTCATCAAACGAAGGATCAGACTCATGCTGGGGTTCAAATCTTTCGCTTCAGCCGCATCTGCCCTGGCTGGTATCGAACTGGTCAACATGATCCGCAAAGGTCAATTCACACCCGGAATCCGTCCGTTTCAGCAGTTTATCCAGCTTGCGGGATAAACGGCTCACCAGTTTCGTCTATACAACTCTCAAAGAAATTTGCGACAGAACC
>NZ_JBQGAW010000029.1:0-590 GCF_056543025.1 Ruegeria sp. A4
TGGGGCAGCACTTGGTTTTCGATGGGCAGACCTGACAGACCTCTTTCAGAGCGCGATAGCGAGCGGTGCCCTTGCCCGTCGGACCGCGGTTGGGGTCTGAGTAGTTGCGGCGGAACTGCTTGAGGGCGTGACCTTCGGGACAGATGTATTGGTCATTCTCAGCATCCCATTCGAAGTCGGCGCGGGTCCAGGTGCCGTCATTGCGACCGGACTTGTCGAACACCGGGATATGCGGCGCAATCTTGCGATCAACCAGCCAGCCCAGAAGTGGGCCGGTGCCATAGGCGGTGTCCGCGATTAGTCTCTCCGGATGCAGATCGAACCGTTCCTTTACTCGGTTCAACATGGTCTTGGTCGATCCGACCTCAGCCTGACGGATTGATCTGGTGGCTTCGACGTCGATGATAACTCCGTGATCTGTATCGATCAGGTAGTTGTCGGAATAGCTAAAGAATGCAGGGCCTTTGCGGGCTGCGGTCCATTGGCTCGCCGGATCGGAATGCGATGTGAACTTGGGCTGAACCTCGCTGGCAGCGCCGAACGCAGCCTCGTCCAGCGTGTCGAGATACTCGCGGACGGCGCGGGGCGCG